>CAVTJA010000007.1:0-240536 GCA_963735005.1 uncultured Actinomycetota bacterium
TCCGTATTGCGACACGAGTACGAAGAAATTCAGAAGGAACTTTTCTGCCGTGCGAACCGACCTCGAGACGGCATTGAAAGTTACGTCTGGCACTCGCGAGGACATTGGGAGCACCGTCTCCCGTGTGTTCACGCACCAACCCGACAACTTTTTTGGCGCTCTGGCACGTATCGGCTATGAAGTCGAACAACAGGAAGAACGCACCTTTCGCGGACGTTCCGCACGACATTGTGTTCAACGAGCGTTACAAGGCTCGTTCGCTCCGCCGCGCTTCAGGAAGTACTCGCGGAGTACGTGACTCGGCTCAACGAATTGCTCGACGCCTCAACTTTTTTCAGTCGCCAATCCTTCAGCTACTACAACGCCGAGAACGTCAACAAGAGCCTCGATGCCCAAGGCTTCTTTGGCCGCGAAACACACGGTTTGTTCCACGGCGAGGCCATCGCCCGAGAGGTTTCAAATCGCGATGAGCTCGAAGCGCTAATCGCGGAAGAAAAGCAACTCATCACCGAAGACGCCGCGCTCATGAAGAAATTGGCTGCGGTGGAAAAGGCGCTGAACGCGAACGTCACCACACGCGAATTCTTCAAGTACATTTCTGAGCACGAAGAATTGCTCCCACACTTCAGCAACGTGGATTTGTTCGAGCAAGAGGTGTGGAAGTCGTACCTGAAGGCCAACGAAGCCACGTACCGCGCCGCGCTAGACACTTCAAGAACTCCGAGGCACGCAGGAAGGAGATTGAACTACAAGCCGCAGCCGAACATACCAAGTGGGAAACCGTGATCGATCAGTTCAATGCGCGCTTTCACGTCCCGTTTAGGCTCAAGGCGAGAAACAAGGAGAAAGTCATCCTTGCTCAAGAGAAGCAGCTCTATCTGGATTTCGTCTTCGACGACGGCGCTGACGCAGCTGACGTTGAGCGCGACGCGCTGTTGGCGGTCCTCAGTACCGGCGAGAAGAAGGCCTTCTACATCCTCAATATCTTGTTTGAAGTCGAAGTCCGCAGGGACGACGAGCGGAAAGCGCTGTTTGTCATCGACGACCTTGCGGACTCATTCGACTACAAAAACAAGTACGCAATCATCCAGTACCTCAAGGAAATGGCGGACCAGCCGAACTTTCGCTTAATTCTCCTAACCCACAACTTCGACTTCCTTCGAACCTCGCTGAGTCGCCAAGTGGTGGGCTCTGAGCGTTGCTTCATGGCCGAGAAGAATGGTGGCATCATTACCCTGCCCTTGGCAGACGCAGTCAATAATCCCTTGTCCAACTTCAAGGCGCATTTCCACGACGACGGGGCCAAGCGGGTGGCTGCCATTCCGTTCGTGCGCAACATACTCGAGTACACAAAGGGCACCTCGGACCCCGCGTACGGCTCGCTGACTTCACTCCTCCACTGGAAGAGCGATTCCAAGTCCATCACGGAGGCAGATCTTGACGCGATCTTCTCGTCAACCTTTGTTGGAGCCAGCGGGAAAGCGTGGGCGACACCCGGCGAACCGGTAGTCGACCTCATCCTGCACCAGGCCGACGTCGCGTCAACTGCAGCCGACGGCGCGAACTTCGCGAACAAGATCGTGATGTCGATCGCGATCCGGCTGCTCGCTGAACAACACATGGTCGACGTACTCGCAGACCCCAATTTCTCAAACGGCATCACGTCAAATCAGACTCCGAAACTGCTAAACGAATACAAGAGTCGCGAATTGGGTGACGCGGCGACGTACGAGACGCTCGACGCGGTCCTCCTCATGACGCCAGAGAACATTCACGTCAACTCGTTCATGTACGAACCAATAATTGACATGTCCGACGCCGCTTTGAGAGAGCTCTATTCGAAAGTGAAGGCGCTCCAGACGACAACGACGGCGGCAAAGGGCTAGCGAACCTCGTACCGAGGAATGAGACTCACGCGGGGCAATTCGGCGGCCAGCAGCGACGCACACGCGCCGCGCGACTCAAGAGTCATAGTGAACGCCGAACGCGCATGGCTCCGCGCGCATACGGTCATGTCGACTGCGCGCCGAATTCCGCCATCGCTGCATCGACCGCGATACCCATGCGCGTGGTGAGCGCGTCTTCGAATTCAAGAGTTCCGTCCGCCGAGCCAGAAACGGCATGAGCAAGCTCGTGCAACAACACGCCAATCCACTGCGCTCGGTTCGCCATTTGATCACGGCGAATCACGATCCGCCCGGCATCACGGTCGCAAAGTCCGACAATCTGGTGCGCTCCGCCATCGGCTAGTCGCATTGTCTCGGAAATCAACACTTCGGTGATCCCGGCGCCAGCGAGGTCCACCCCTGCGAGCTCAATTACCCGCTGCGTGAGGGCGTAGGTGCCGGCCTCGTCAACGGTCAGGCTAGAAGGATCGACAAAATCGAACGTGAAGTTCTCGTTCCAGTCCTCGCTGTAGCGCTCCAGGTTCAACATGGGCTTGCCGTCGATGTCGGTCCGGTCATGAAGCGCAGCTGCGATGTCGTCCGGCACAACCACTACATCGTGGCCGTCGCCCCTGGCGTAGGCGACGCTGGCCGATCCCGTTTGCCAAGGTGAGACGAAAACAACCTTTCGCAATGACTGCAATACGCGGCATGCATGAATCGCGACGTCCTTCCACGCGACTTCATCGTGCGCCGCGCCCGTCGTCGATCCTTCGAGATCCTTCACGAGGGGGTCAACGACCTTCGGGCTACGAGACTCGATAAGAATTGTCTTTATCCGATCGCTGTACGCGGTCCTCCCGACGTTGGATCGCTCACGGTTCAGCGCGCGCTTGAGCGGCGCGTTGAGTTTCGTAATGTTGTAGCTGAACAGGAAGTCCGGTTCCTCGGCCACGAGGAGGCCCTTCACGTAGATCCGACCTGCGCTTGTTGGCGAGGACTTTGCAAGTACTTGGCCGCCGGCGGTCGAGTCGAGCAACTCATCACCCGAGAACCGCAAGAAATAGCTCTTGGCAAGGGCGATGTCGCCAGCGGACACCCCGGCGAGGGTGACCTCCGTACCGTTCAACCCGGGATCCGACGGCGTGGCCACCAAGCCATGGAGTGTTGAGATGTCCGCGAAACCCGCCTTAGCCCTGGTCTCGGTCGTGATGTCACCGTGAGCGGATCGCAACGTGACACGGATGTCGTGGCGATCGCAAACTGCGAGAGCATCCTTCAATCCAATGCCAAACTGACCGACGACGTCGGGGTGGTTCCGCTTCTCTGGATTCTCGTTCTGTGTGAGATGGAGGTACGACAAGCCTCGGCCAAAATCGCGAATGTGCCAGTTGCCTTCCGCGTCCACGGACACTACCGGATCGCCCGTACCTGAGAGTGCTTGCTCATCGAGGGCGTTGGCAATGAGCTCGCGAATTGCGAACGCGACCGGCCAATGCTCCAGTACCTGCTCGATGTTTAGGTCAAATGGGTGCGCCGTCGTCGCGGCGTCGCGTGTCGCCATCACCTTGTCGTCTGCAACGCTGACCATGCCTCGAATCTATCCCGCAAAATGAGCAACCGCGCGTCGGGGTCGCAACAAGATGGGGTCGTTCCGTTCGCGTGCCATCACCGCCGTCGGCCGGTCGAATATTACTCAGAAACGGTGCCGAGCTCCGGCGACACATCACCTGTATCACCTGCTTCGACCTGCGGTGCCTTGGCGTGATACGGCGCGAGGTGCTGCAGCACCGTTGCGTAGAAGTTCGAGATGGCGCCGTGAGTGGAGTCGATAAACCCGGGCGACTTCCCACTCTTGCGATTGAGCCCCAGTTCACCGCGCAACGTGAGCACGAACTTCGCCACGTCCCCGGGCAATTGTTTCGCGACCGTTGACGAGTCTTCGCGCAGTTGCGCCAACGTCGCCGAAACACCGTGGCGAGCATTCTTCGGGTAACAATCGATGACCAGCGATCCCGGAGCGTCGGCGAGCTGCCGTGTGAGCCACGTGATGCTTCCCCTTGACTTCTTGTCCTCCGGCGCCTTCAGCTCAGTTGACACCGCCAAGGTGCGCGCGCGGAGATCCACATGGACGCCCATATCGCCGACAGTCCGCGGCACACGGAGCGCACCACTGAGAGTCCCGGCCTCACATAGCTCCTTGACGAAACTCTTGCTGCGGAAGGTCGCATCTCCCTTTTCTGCGCCAGTAATCACTTCGCGCACGTCTTCCTTGATTTGCGCGCTGAGCTTCATCGCTGAGTAATTGAGCAGCTGGTCCCAGCGCCTCGCGATGTCGGCCACGGATTCGTCGCTGCGCTTGAGCGTGCTGTTGCGCGCACCTTCCCTGACGTCAACCCAGAGCGGCCCCATGTCGTCCATTTCCATGGCGCCGGAGGATTCGTGTTCGAGGTAGCGCAGCAGTTCATCAAGGATCCACGCCTGCTCCTTGTCGTCCATCGTGGAACGATCCCGAACGCGCGCGGCAACAGTCGCGATACGCGTCCACGAGAAGTGGGCGATCTTCACGACGGAGCCCTTCCGAACCTTGAGGCCGGCTGTCGGGTGAACGCCTTCGGATGGCGCAATTTCGTTGGAAATCGTGATGACGTAGTCGAACCTCTCGCGCCTTGCGAGTTCGATGTACGCGTTGAGTTGGTCCGCATCCAGGACGTTGGAGCCTGTCTTGACCTCGACCAAGGCCACGAACGGATTCTGTGAGCCGTAGGTCACTCGGATCAGCCCGTCGGGACGCACGGACTTTCCCAAGTCGTCCTTGAACGCAGGTTCGATATACGCCTCGGCCGTCGCGCCAGTTGCCCGTGGGGCGCCGAGTGGGTTCAGCAGTTCCATCGAGAGTGGCCGGACGACGCTGAGCACAGCCAAGAGCGCGGACGTCGCGCGCTGCTCGCGCTCGCTGCCGTGGCCAGTCCCGACGACCGGGATGATGCGCGCACGCTGCCAGTTGTTATCCACGAGCGACCTCCACATTGAGTAATGCCATGCTAGCCACGGAAGCGGGATCTAGCCTGTTGGCGTCGGGGGCATTCGCGCGCCGCGCGTTTGCGCCTTCGCCCCGCCGACTGGCATCCGCTGCACAGGTCGTTGACGAGAAGAGGCGTAAGTGCCGTTCGCTGCTCGGGATCAGCGCGGCAGGCGCTACCGGCCCAGAGCAGCTAGTTCAGAGAAGCCGCAATCTGGGGAATCCACTGGTCCGTCGCGATTTGAAAAATCGTGTTTGCCACTACGCCGGCCGCGATTGCGTCAGCGTGCGTGCGTAGATTCTGCGCCCACTTCGCCTTGGGCTCCTTGGCCGCCACCACGTTCATCATGCCGACGAGATCGACGAGCCGTCTCGCCACAATTAATGGGTCGCCACCGTTGAGCACCTCACGTACCGACGCCACCGCCCGGAGCAGAACTGCCCCGTACGCGCCGGGAACACCGTCGTCCGCACTGTTGACGAGCGCTTCGACCTCATCGCAGAAGGCAGTGACGACCTCGACGTCGAGCTGGATTGCGTCCGTCGCACGCCGATACTGGTCGACTGACGACGCGAGAGACTTGAGCAGAGCGACCTCTGGCGTAGAAATGATCTTGTGCTTGGCGGTAGAGGCTCCACCCCACGAGACGTCGGTCACCAAGATCGCGTTGACCCACGCTTTCCGCCCCACAAGCAAGTGATCAGTCGCTACGCCACCGAGGCGAAGCGTGTCGAGGTCTGCTAGACACTCGGCGAGAAGCGACATCGCGTGTTCAATATGCTCTTCAAGTGAGTCGAAGCCAGCCGCCTTTGCGATGCGCGTGCGAAAGTCCTTCAAATTGGAGTTTGCTTCTGCGCCAGGGGCTGACCACCGGCCAAGGAGCTCAGCGAGTTCTCGGGCGGCGTTTCTCATCTTCGAACGCTACCCAATCTCACCAATTTGCGCGATGTGAAAGTCTCAGGCTCACGTGATTGCACGAGCTCGCCTAAGGGCTAGTTGCGCAATCGCAACCTGGGGCGCTGGCCGCGCCGCCGAGGCATGAGCTTCACCGGAGACAGTTCCGGGGCTGGCGGCCACGAGCGCACGCCCTCATACCCACGCACCTGGCCGAACCGGTCGCCCTGATCCCTGGCAGTCGCGGCTCGCCTCCACGACGACGAGCTCGACGGCGTCAGGTGGGCTTGACGAGGATCGCGACCTCGGTGTCCCACGTGGTGGGGTCGGGGTTGACAGCCGGGTCCCCCAGGAGCACCTCGATGCGGCACGCGAAGGTGTCCCCGGCGTCGGCGTCCCAGCGATCCCACTCGATGCCGTTCTGCGCCGCCCAATCGATGAGCGCCCCGTTGCCCGCGATGCCCTCGTTGACGTTGCGATACGTGGCAGCTCCGTACGTGCCCGCCGGCAGGGTGTCGCACACGAGTCCGTCCTGCGCTTCCACCGGCGCCGCAACGGGAAACCCGACCTCAACCTGGAGCTCGCGCGCCATGTCGATCACCCGATACCTCACCAGCGGCGGGCCGTCGGGCGCGATGCCGTGTGCGGCGAGCCAGGCCTCGACCACGCCGATGCCGTCGTCAATCGCGGCGCCAAGGTTCGCCATCGTGGTCGCGCTTGGCTTGGCCACGTAGTGCACGAGCGGCCGCTCCACGAGCGCCGGAGGGATCACGATCATGTTGCACGCCTCCTCGACGGGTCCTGCCAGCACCAGCACGATCAAGCATATTCGTGGGTCACCGCCGCCGAGGCATGAGCCTGCACCGGGGGCAGCTCCGGGGCCGGCAGCCGCGCGCGCACGCTCGTCGAACGGCTTCCGCCAGGCGGGTCACGACGGCGCAATGCTCACCCCCGCTACCCGGTCGTCCACCGAGTCCTCGCACCGTTGACGGCACCCACTCGTCATTGCATACTGGAGGAGCGAAGGGCACTAGCCCTGAGAAGTGAGCCCGGCAGCCTTCCGGACGGTAGGTCAGCCGGGCTTCGCGCTGTCCGGGCTCAATCCCGGCCGGCGTCGATCCAGTCCGTCGCGATCCTTCGCGCAGCGGCGCCGCACTCGCCGCCCCGGTTGAGGGACCACGCGACCAGGTCTGCGGCCCACAGCAGCGGCTCACTTCGCGCCGCGGCGTGCAAGTACTCGAGCCCTGCATCGCGCGAATGCATGACCGCGCGGATCACCCTACGGTCCGCAGCTTCGGCCTGCGCATCTCGCTCAATCACCCAGCGCGACACGGCATTCCGGGCAACCCAGCGTGCCAGTTCCCGGAGCGCCGCCTCACGTGCAAGGCGGCGGGGTCGCGTTCTTGGGTGTGCCACCACGACCACGCGTAGCGGCAGCGACATCGAGTCGAGCTCGCGAAGCCGCTTGCGATTGGTTCGCTCACGCTCGCTCTTGGCGTGATATCTCTCCTGACCTCTGCCGAGCCACGTTCGAACGGCACGTCGAGCGGCCGCGACGTCCCCCGCGCGGACGACGACCGTCGCGAAGAAGAACGCCGACTCCTTCGATTCGTCCGTGAACGCGTGCATTGCCATCAGGTGACCGTAGCCCGGTGGTGCGGCGGGTATCTGTTCTCCACAAGGCGAGCTGTCGCCCGCCCATTGCGCCCCCAGCCCAGGAACGGGCGCACTACTGCGTTCGCGAAACAACCCACGCTTGATGGCGCAGACGCCATTGACGGGAGGTGCCTCGTGGCGCACGGCCAGCTCCGGTCCCGCGCGGACCTCGGGCGCGCGGTGCGCCGCGACCGGCGAGGTCTTCGGGCTGGGGTTCTTCTAGCGTCCGCGCGGCTTGAGCCGCACCGGCGGCAGGTCCGGGGCTGGCAGCCAGGCGCGCACGCCCTCATACCCAGGCACCTGGCCGAACCGGTCGCCCTGCGACTGCCAGTCGGCGCGCGCCTGAACGATGTCCTCGTGGGTGCGGCCCACGAAGTTCCACCACATCACCAGGGCGTCGTCGAACGGGGCGCCGCCCAGGAGCAGCAGGCGGGCCGGGTGGGCGCCGAGCGCAGCGAGGCGGAGGCGGTCGCGGCCGGGCGGCACGTAGGCCAGCTGGCTCGGCTGGAGCTCGGCGGAGTCCACGCGCACCGCGCCGTCGTTGTTCGGGCCGGCGCTGTCGAGCAGCACGCCGTGCTCGAACCCCGCATCCACCGGCAGCTCGACCGACGCCCCCGCCTCCAGCACGATCTCCGCGCCAAGCAGCGGGGAGAACGCGGGCACGTCAGCACGCACGCCCGCGAGCTCCCCGAGGAACACGCGCACCTGCCCCCCGCCCGCAACCTCAGCGCCGCCCAGGTCCCGTAACTCCACCGGCTCCGCGACAAGGTGCGTGAAAGCGCGAGGCCCCGCCGCATCGTCCCCCGGCAGCGCGACCCACAGCTGCACCCCGTGCAGCGGCGCGGACCCGTCCACCGACACCTCCGAGTGCGCAATGCCGCGCCCGCTCGTCATCAGGTTCATCTCCCCGGGCCGGATCAGCTGCACGTTGCCCATCGAGTCGCGATGCTCCACCTCGCCGGCGAACAGCCACGACACGGTCTGCAGCCCCGAGTGCGGATGCGGCGGCACGTCCATGCGCCCAGCCGCCGGCCCGTAGTGGTCCACGAAGCACCACGCCCCGATCAGCGACCGCTCCCGGCTGCGGCAAGCGTCCGCCGCACCGTCATCGCGCGCGGCCCGCCCAGCGGCACCTCGCGCGAATCGATCACCTGGACGCCCCGGGACGACGCGGCGGTCGCGGGCGTCAGCGCGGTTTCGGTCGGCGCGGGGTCGGCGTTGCTCACCGCCTCATTGTCACCCGAAAGTTCGCACGGATACGCCACCGAGGATCGTCTGGCAAGAAGCTCGCCGATGGTGCGTGCGGAACTGCCGTGCACGGGTTCGCCGCCGGGGCGGCGTATGTCGTCCACTCTCCATACCACTGTGAATCCCGAAGTGGTATGGAGGTTGCGACAAGCACATACCGACCCCGGCTACGCGCGCCCCGAAACCGGGCGCCGCGCAACACGCGTCCCCAAGCGCGGGGCCCCGCGAGCTACTTGGCCGGCAGCGTCTGGGCGAACGCGACCCCGCGCGCCACCCACTCCTGGACCGAGGCCTCGGACTCGAGCGCGGCGTCGGCCACGCGCATCCAGCCGCGCATGGGCTTGCCGCGCATCACCATGGTCTCGACGCCGGGCGCGATCAGCCCGGGCTCGTCCGCCGGGTTCACGCGCACCAGCAGCCCGCCCTGGCCGCTCGCCGCGACCGCCATGTTGCCGCCCACCAGAAACGCGAGCCCGCCGAACATGCGGGTCTCCCGCGCGGTGACGCCCGCGGGCAGGGCGGCGCGGATCTCGTCCGCGAGGGCCTCGTCGTACGCCACGCCTCGATTGTGCCAGTGCGCCCCGACATCACGGCCGTACGTCACGCCGGCACGGTCGCGTCGCGCGATACGCTACCGACGGCGACGCGAGCCGGCGCCAGTGAGGAGACGGTGCGATGGAGCACTTCATGCGCGGGATCAACCTGGGCGGCTGGCTATCCCAGTACGCGGAGTACGACCACGAGCACTTCCGCACGTTCATCACCGAGCCCGACATCGCGCGCATCGCCGGGTGGGGCCTTGACCACGTGCGCATCCCCGTCGACTACCCCGTGATCGAGGAGCCCGACTCCCCCGGGACCGTGCGCGAGGCCGGCTACGAGTACATCGACGCCGCGCTCGGCTGGTGCAAGCAGCACGGCCTCGCCGCCGTGCTCGACATCCACGAGGCCCCCGGTTTCACCTTCCGCAACGACCTCGAGGCCGAGACCGGACACCTCAACCGGCTGTTCGAGGACGCCGCCGTCCAGGACCGCTTCGTCGCGCTGTGGCGCGAGGTGGCGCGCCGGTACGTCGAGGCCCCCGTCCCCGTCATCTTCGAGCTGCTCAACGAGGTCACCACGCCCACGAACGACGAGTGGAACAAGCTCGCCGCGCGCACCGTCGCCGCCATCCGCGAGATCGCGCCCACCACCCCGATCATGATCGGCGGCAACGTCAACAACGGCATCCCCGGCCTCAAGGGGCTCGTCGAGATCCCCGACGACCCCAACATCGTCTACACCGTGCACACCTACGAGCCGCTGCTCTTCACCCACCAGAGCGCTCCGTGGGACGCGAAGACGCGCACGTGGGGCCAGAAGGGCGTCGTACCCGGGCGAGTTACCCCGCGTCGCGGAGTTCATCAAGGAGCACCCGGACTTGGGGGCGGGGTTCGCCGACGTCGCCGGCCGCCACCTCGACAAGGACTACATGGAGGAGGTCTTCGCCGCCCGCGGTGGCATTCGCCAAGCGCACGGGGCGGTTCCTCTACTGCGGCGAGTTCGGCGTCGCCGACTGGGTCGAGCCCGCCAGCCGCGCCAGGTGGCTGCGGGACGTGCTGAGCATCCTGCGCCGCGAGGGCTTCGGCTTCGCGCTGTGGAGCTACAAGCAGATGGACTTTGGGGTGGTGGGCGCCGACGGCGAGGTCGTGGACCAGGCCTACCTCGACGCGCTGCTGGACGCCTAGCGGCGGCTGAGGCTCGCCCGGCAGCCGGCGGGTCCGTGCTAGGCGAGCTCCGCGAGGAAGTCCGTGACGTGCTCGAACATCGTCTCGGCGGCGTCGGCGTCGTACTCGCGCCAGCCCTCGAACGCGAACAGGTGGCCATCGCCGGGGTAGGTGTACTCCTCGCACGCGTCGCCCGCGAGCGCCATGAACGCGGCGTTCTCCTCGGCGTCGGCCCAGGGGTCACCCTTGGCGTAGTGGAGCTGCGCGCGCAGCCCCGCCGGCCAGGCCGTGGCGCCGAGCCACGCCGGCGACATCGCGCCGTGCATCACGACCAGCGCGGCGGCATCGGGCCGCGTGAGGGCGAGGATCTCGGCCACGGCGGCGCCGAGCGAGAACCCGGCGTAGACGCGCGGGCCGTCCAGCGCGGCGGCGCCGGCCAACGCGGCCTCCACGAACGCGGGCGGCCCGCCCTGCGCGTCCACGAAGTCCACGGCGTCGTCGAGGTTGTCAAAGACCGCGCCGCCGAACAGGTCTGGAGTGACGACGTCGTGGCCGTCGTCGCGTAGCGCGTCCGCCCAGTCGAGCACGTGCTGCGTGAGGCCCAGCGCCGAGTGAATCAGTACTACCTGGGCCATGCGCGCCTCGGCATCGTCAATCCGCCATTGCTTGACGCTACCGCGCGGCGCCGACGCTCGGGCCGGTCTGCGCGTCCGGCCCGGCTGAGACCGCAAGCGCCAGCGACACGTCGCGGTAGCGCAGCAGGAACGCGCGCTCGTCGAGCTTCTTGCGGCGCAGCCAGCCGGTGACCTCGTCGTTTGACTTGGACGCGTTGCACGAGCGGCACGCGGGCACGACGTTGTCGAGCGTGTAGCGGCCGCCGCGGCTGATCGGCTGGACGCAGTCCTTCTGCAGCGCGGCGTCGGCGGCGCCGCAGTACGCGCATGCCTCGCCCCACGCGGCGACGATCGCGTCCCACTGGGCCGCGGTGAGGTCGTTGTCCGCGCGCGCAACCCGACCGGCGCGACGCTTCGCTGACCGGGTGCGCTGGGCCGGGCTTGCGCGGCGATACTTCTGGGCTGGCACGCCCTCAGGCTACGACGAGCGGCGCCCCCATCAAGGAAGGCGCCGCGCGCACGCGTACGCTGACCCCATGGCCAACGACACCCTCACCGCAATCGCGGGAGTGCGCGTCGGCCACTCCACGCACCTCGACAAGCTCACCGGCTGCACCGCGATCATGTTCGACCAGCGCATGTCCGTGGGCTTCGTCGCGTACGGCGGCGGCGCGGGCGGCTACAACACCGAGGGCCTGCGCGGCGGCAAGACCCAGTACCAGCAGGACGGCATCTTCATCGCCGGCGGCTCGAGCACCGGCATGCTCGCAGCGGCCGCGATCACCGAGAGCCTGCGAGCCGACGGCCGCGGCTTCCGGTCGGGCCCGAACGGGACCGTCGTCAACCCGTCGCTGACCGGCGCCGCGATCTACGACCTCGGCATGAGCGTCGCCCCGTTCCAAGGCGAGTACGGCGCCGAGGCCTACCGCGCCGCGTCGTACGACCCTGTCCCCGGCGGCAACGTTGGCGCGGGCACGGGCGCGTCCGTCGGCAAGTTCCTGTGGCTCAACCAAGGCGCGCAGCTGGGCGCGATGAAGGGCGGCGTGGGCTCGGCACGCGTGGACGTGGGCGGCGGGATCATCGTCACGGCGCTGTCGGTGGTGAACGCGGTCGGCAACGTCGTGCTGCCCGACGGCCAGGTGCTCGCGGGCAACCGCGACGGCATCGGCGGCTACAAGTACTACGAGGACGTGGTGCACACCGTCACGCGCCCGCTCCAGAACACCACCATCACGGTGGTGGGCATCAACGTCGACCTTGGCGCGACCGAGCACTACGCGGCCGTCGCGCACCGCGCGTCCCACGGCCAGGTGCGCGCGATCGACCCGGTGCACACCTCAGGCGACGGCGACTCCGTGTTCGTGTTCAGCAACGGCTTCCTCAAGAACCCGCTCAACGCCAACGCCCCGTACTTCATGGAGGGCCTGACGGACATTCACCTGCAGGTGGACATCATCGGCACCGCCGCGGCGCGCGCCGTCCAGGAGTCCATTTACGACGCGTGCCGCGCCGCCGAGACCGTGCCGTTCCCCGACGCGCTCGACGGCGTCATCCCAGCCGCCGCGGACTCGTTCTAGCCGATCAGCCGCTTGAGCTCCGCGACGTGGGCCGCGTACGCATCGGCCCCCGCGCGGGTCAAGGCGAGCAGCTTGCGGGCCCGGCCGCCTGACTTGTAAGCGGAGACTCGCACATAGCCCTCGTCTGCCAGCACCTTGACGTGCTTGCTCAGCACCGAGTCGCTCACGGCGAGGTCGTCGCGCGCGGCCGCAAAGTCCATCGCGTCCACCTCGGCGAGCATCGCGCACAGCTGCAGGCGGGTGACCGCGTGGATGGTGGGGTCGAACCTCGGCTCGGTCATGATTGATTGAGTGCGCGGTCGATGGCGCGCCTCTGGAGACGCCGGGCTCCCAGGAACGCGAGCGTAGCGGCGACGAACGCCGCCACCGCAGGCGCGATGTTCCAGTGACTCCTGAGCGCGATACCTAGTACGAACAGCGGGACCGCCGCCACGTACATGAGCAGCGCTATCCAGTCGAAGCCGCGGCGCCCCTTGCCCGGCGAGACGACGCCTGTACGGCGCACGCGCTCACGATTGACCGCCGTCTGCACCACCACCCACAGTGCGATCACGACCCCCGTCCACGGCGCTGACAGGTACGCCACTAACGCCATGTAGACGCCCAGGAGTAGAGCCGTGGACGCATCCCAGGGCCATGGGATCGACAGCCGCCGGACGATGGCCTCGCGCCCAGAAGCGGCGCTCGCGAGCGCGTCGGCGGCGCTCAGGTCTTTGTCGTCGTCGCTAGTCATTGGTGGCCCCTCCCCTCGCGGCGGCGACCGCTCGCCCATTGGCCCAGCGGAAGCCCGCATACGCGACTGTCGAGCACACGACAGCGCCCACGATCGGCGCCCACTCCCAGGCGCGGCTTAGCGCCAACGATCCGAAGAACAGCGCCACGATGACCAGCCACACGATCGCGAGGTCGGTGCCAGCGCGTCCCGTCCGGCCAGAGCGGCTTTCGACCCCGGCACGATGGTGGCGTCGCGCAAGCAGCGTGATGTAGCCGGCGACCCAGACGGCGATCGCCAGCGAGAGCCAGCGTCCACTGAGGTAGGCGGACAGGGCTAGGTAGGCGCCGGTGCTGAGCGCGATGGTCGCGTCCAGCCAACGCGGAGCGTCGATGCGGGCGGCGACGGAGGCGCGGGCGGCATCAACGGCTTTGAGGGCCGCCCGGGCGTCGTTGTGAGTGTTCTCGTGATTTTCCATAGTGGAAAGTTATGCCATGACTTTCCAACTTGTCAAGTCACGAAGCTACGAGGCGCCCCGCTGTCGGCGCACCGGCGCCCGGCGGGACCAGCGATGAGCCGCTCGGCGACGAACGGCGACGTCATCGCGCGCATCAACGCCGAATAGTCCACGCCAAATCGCAACTCGGTGCCCGGCGCCAGCACGGTGGCTGTCTCGAGGATGAGCTGGTCGCTACTCGTGGCGAGAACCGTCACCCCCACGGGCGGCTCGAGGCCATCAGGGTCCGTGTCCTGACGGCCGAGCGACACGATGGTCTGGACGATTTCGCCGCGGTCGGGCGTGCGCACGGTCGCGCCGAACGCCGCCTGGCGCGTGAGCCCCCACGGCGCGGACGGCTTCACGCTCGACTCGATGACAGCGCCCACGAGCGCGAACGCGTCGGTCCGCAGCCCCTCGATAGGCGCGCGCGTCAACGGGTCGACGCCCAGCAGGATGGCCTCGCCCAGCCGCACGTCGCTGATCTCCCCCACCGGGTCCTTGCCAAGCGCCCACCGCAGGCTCGCGGAGGTTCCGCCCGTGACGTAGCTGATCGGCTGGTGAAGCTTGCCGCGCAGCACCGTGGCGAGCGCCGAGATCTGGCTCATCTGCGCGTCCCCCGGCACCACCGCGCTACGGGACCCGAGCGTCGTGCCCAGGCCCATGAGCGTGACGTGCGGCGTGCGCGAGATCTTGCGCGCGATGTCCAGGACGTCGTTCGACAGGACGCCCTCGCTGAGGTCGCCCATCTCGATCATCAGCACGATGCCGTGATTGGCCGCGGTCTTCCCCGCGGCCGCGGAAAGCGCCTCGACCACCGAGTACTCGGTCACCAAGCTGGCAGACGCGGCCAGGACGGCGCGTCCCGCCTGGTCGGGCGTGGGCGAGCGCAGCAGCACCAGCGGCACCTTGATGCCGGCCTCACGGAGCGCCTCGAGATTCTCGATGCGCGTGTCACCCAGCCGGGTCACGCCGCCGCGGACCATCGCCCTGCCCACCTCGGGCGAGCCGAGCGTGGCCTTCGTGACGCCGGTGACCGCAATCCCGCGGCGGCCAAGGCGCGCGACAAGCACCCGAGCGTTGTGCTCGATCGCCCCAAGGTCCACCTCGAGCCGCGGCGCGATCACGCGGGCACCCGTGCGTGCGGGCGGCGCCCAGGGGCGGGGGCAGGGAACTGATTCATGGGGCGCGGCCTCGAGTCGTTGCTCAGAGGAGGCGCCGGCGCCGATCCGGCGGGGCCGTTGTCGACGAGAGGTCCCCACTAAGAAGTGGTGGAGCCCCAGTGTACGCCCGCGCCGGTCGGCCGATGCGGGCGTCGGCCCCCGGCGCTAGCGTGGCCCCATGTCCACATCAAAGGAAACCATCGCGCTCCTCACCGAGTCGCTCGAGCCGCTGCCTGTCCGCACCCGCGCGATGTTCGGCGAGTACGGGCTGTACTGTGAAGAGAAGGTCGTGGGCTTCGTGTGCGACGACGCGCGCCTTCGCGACATGGTGGCCGCCACGGCGGCGTCGCTGCCAGCGCCGAAGCCTAGGAAGCCCCGCGGCTAGCTGCTCGGCTGGTACGGGAACGCCACGTCCCACACGTCCACGCGCGGGCGCTACTGGCTGGCGCGCGCGCCAGGGTGCGCGGCGCGCAGCCGGTCACTGAGGTGCGACAGCGCGATGACCTCGTCGTACTTGCCATCGAACGTCGTTCCCAGCAGCTCGATCGAGTCAGGATCGTCGTCGACGCACTCAGGGAGCCGTAGCGCCATGAGCACGTTGATCAGCATGCCGCGGGCAAGAAACTCCGTCGCGACCTTGGGCGGCAGGCCAACGTCGTCCCGGATGATGCGGTAGATCCGCATGTACCCGGCGCGGGCGAGGGGGCCGAAGGTCGGATCGTGGCCGAGCGTCGTGAAGTGCATCAGCGTGAGCAGCGTGCCGCGATCCGCGACCAGGTTCGAGTACGCGGAGCCGACGAGACGGCGGCGCTCGAGGTCGTCGAGGTCGGGCGTGAAGGTGGCCGTGATGGAGCGAAACTCTGCGATCACGCGCTCGACGGCGCGCGCGCCGCACTCGACGAACAGCGCCTCCTTGGAACCGAATAGCCGCACGACGTACGCCTGTGAGATGCCGGCAGCCTGCGCGATCGCGTCCGTGGTCGCGCCGATGTAGCCGCGCTCGCCGAATACCTCGGTGGCGGCGGCGAGGATCTGCTCGCGGCGCTCCTCTGGTGCGAGGCGCACGGCGGGCTTTCCAGACTCTTCGGCGCTCATGTTGACATGTTATCAATCATTAACTACCTTTCGTAGTAATCAGTTGATAACTACCTGGGAGGGTAAATCGCATGACCACCACCACCAAGGTCGCGACGCTTGACGTCGACGACCGCGACGCGGCCGCCCGCCGGCGCGCGCCCGTCTGGCTCGCGATCGTCGCGGCCTCATTGCCGATGTTCATGGCAACGCTCGACAACCTCGTTGTCACGAACGCCCTGCCGGTCCTCCAGCGCGAGCTCAACGCGAGCATCGAGGACCTCCAGTGGTTCATCAACGCGTACACGCTCGCGTTCGCGAGTCTCATCCTGATGGCCGTCGCGCTCGGCGACCGGTTCGGGCGCCGCCGCATCTTCGTGATCGGCGTCGGCGTCTTCACCGCCGCCTCCGCGCTGTGCGCCCTCGCCACCAGCCCCGAGCAACTCATCGCGGCGCGCACACTCCAGGGCCTTGGCGCAGCCGCACTTATGCCGCTGTCCCTGGCGATGCTCGCGGGCTCCGTACCCAAGAAGTTCCGCACCATGGCCATCGGCATCTGGGGCGGCGTCGCCGGGCTTGGCGTCGCGGCCGGCCCGCTGATCGGCGGAGCGGTCGTCGAGGGCCTGTCGTGGAACTGGATCTTCTGGCTCAACGTGCCCGTCGGCATCATCGCCGTCCCGCTCATCTACCGCGCGCTGCTCGAGGCGCACGGCGACCGCGTCCGGCTGGACATCGTGGGCCTCGTGCTCGCGGCGACCGGCGTGTTCGGCCTCGTGTTCGGCATCGTCCGCGGAAACGTCGCGGGCTGGACCAGCGGGCAGGTGCTCGCGGGCCTCGTGGGCGGCGGGTTGCTGCTCGCCGCGTTCTTCGCGTGGGAGAGCCGCGTCAAGGACCCGCTGCTGCCGCTCAGCCTGTTCCGCGACCGCAGCTTCAGCGCCGCGAACGCGGTGGGCTTCACGTTCAGCCTCGGCATGTTCGGATCCGTGTTCATCCTGATCCAGTTCCTGCAGGTGGTGCAGGGCTACTCGCCGCTGCACGCAGGCGTGCTGACGATGCCGTGGACCATGGCACCGCTGATCGTGGCGCCGCTCAGCGGGCTGATCGCGCCGCGCGTCGGCACCCGCCTGCTGATCGTGCTGGGGCTCAGCTTTCAGGCGATCGGCCTTGGATGGCTGGCGATCGTGATGGCGCCCGACACCGCGTACTCGGTGATGGTGCCCGCGTTCGTGTTCGCCGGCGTGGGCATGGGGCTCGTGTTCGCGCCGTCCGCGACCGCGGTGCTCGCCAACATGCGCGACGAGGACCACGCCAAGGCGTCAGGTACCAACTCGACCACCCGCGAGATCGGCGTCGCGCTTGGCGTCGCCATTCTCACAGCGGTGTTCATCGCCGCCGACGGCGACTTCACGCCTGACGCATACACAAGCGCGGCCATCCCGGCCATCTGGACCGGCGCCGGGTTCCTGGTGCTCGCGGTGTTCTTCGGGTCGCTGCTGCCCGCCGGCAAGGGCGGCACCCCTGGGGCGGCCGGCCACTAGCCGCACCCCAAGGGACGACGCGCGGGGCGATCGGCGAGAGCCGAGCGCCCCGCGTGCGCGTTCAGTCAGACCACGGCATGGGCACGTCGGTGATGCGGCGCGAATCCGTCGGGATCTTGTCGAGCTCCTGGCCACCGCCGCGGATGCACAGCCACGTCAGATTGCCCGGCGAGCTGGGCAGGCACCGCCACGTGCGCATCACGTCCTGGCTCACGCGGATCGCCGTGCCGGCCTTGACCGGCACGACGTCGTCCCCCAGGCCCATCTCGCCCTCGCCCGCGAGGAACAGGTAGAGCTCCTCGATCACCGCGTGCGAGTGCCAGTAGCCGGCCTCCTCGCCCGGGACGAGCGAGTTCGCGGTCACGCCGATGAACTGCATCGGGATCTCGTGGTCCACGACGCGCCGGCCGTCGCGGGACTTCTCCGGCGTGAAGCCGCCAAAGTGGTCCCGCCAGGAGTCGAGCTCGCCGAGCTCAGTGATCTGGTAATCGCTCATGCCATTCCCCTTGTCTGGCCCTCCCGGGGCCGGTAGTTCGGGCTCACACCGTCAAGTCGAAAAGCTCCTCAAGCACTTGGGCAACGCCGTCGGCCGATGCCGCGGGCGCCTCGTGGGTCGCGGCCGCTTTGGTGGCAGGGTGGCCGTCGCCGACCGCGTAGGACGTGCCCGCCCACGCAAGCATCGGGATGTCGTTCGGGGCGTCGCCGAACGCGACGACGTCGTCGGCGCCGAGCCCCATCGCGGCGGCATAGATCGCGAGCCGGGAAGCCTTCGAAACCCCCCACGGCGAGAACTCGAGAAGCGAGTCGTCGACCGCGCTGTGGGACGGCGCCACGATGCCCTCGAGCAGCGGCGTGACGATCGCGAGCATGGCGTCGGCGCCGCCGTGTCCGTCGGCGTGCGCAAGTATCTTGAGGGCGGCGCCGCTACGCACGGCGTCGAGCTCCTCGAAGGGCGCAACCTGGCGGGGCTCGAGGTCCGCCGAGTGGCGGCGCGCGTTGGGCTCAACCGACATGCCGTCGGCCGCCTCGACGGCCAGCTTTACTCCCGGCAGTGCCGCTCGGAGCACCGCGGCGGCCTCGAGGAGCGCGGCCTCGGACACCGTGATCTGCTCGCCCACCGACTTGCTCGCGAGATCCATCACGGCAGCGCCGTTCGCGATGATCGCCTGGCCGTCGTCGCCCATCACGTCGATAACCACGCCCATCCAACGCGGCGGCCGCGCCGTGACCAGCACAAACGGCACCCCGGACTCGGCGAGGGCCCGGAAGGTGCGTACGGTTCGCTCGGAAATCGCGCCGCCGTGGGGAAGGATCGTGCCGTCGATATCGGTGGCTACGAGCTTCACCCCCTCAGGCTACTGCCGCGTGCCGCTCGCTGTGTCCTCGGCCAGTCTGACTGGCGGCAACTCCGAAAACAGCTTGCTCGCCTTGAGCCCGTGAGCACGCAGTCCGTCGCGCAGCCGCTCGTATGCCGCCTCGTCGAATTCGGCCTGGTACAGGAACGGCACATGCGTCGTGGGATCAGCCGCAGGCGTGAGCATCACCTTGAATCGCCCTCGGACGGAGCTGCCTTTGCCCTGGCCCAGAATCTCCGTCACCTCCACCCGGTCGCCAACGCTCAACGTCGCGTCCTTGAAGCCCCGGAATCCCGAACACACCGTTACGGTCTCGGCATCAGGGAACTTGGCTTTCAGCGCAGGTAGGAGCCCACGCGCAGCCCGAATCTTTGCGCGGTAGCCGCCCACGATGATCATCACGCCGCCCATGACGAACGGAAGGCCAATCAACGACACTCCCAGACCGAGCCACAAACCCTCTTTCACGAATTGTTGCCTCACCATCGCGGCGGGAATCGCGATGAACAATGCGCCAAACAGGAGCGGCATCAACCATGTCCACAACGCCTGTCGCCGACGGGGCTGATAGAGGACCACCCCAGGCTTGCTCTTGCGGCCCGCGGGCGACGCGGCGGAAGAGAACGACACCTGGCCAGCGGCGGCGTGCGGAGAGGACGCCGTCATCGGGACGTCATAGGGGCGATCGCCGTCAAGGAACGGGTGGAATTCGCTATCGGACACAACTCCAACTTAGTGGGTCCGATGCGCTCGACGAGGTCGCGCTCGCGTGCCGCGACCTCGAGGCCGGACACGTCGCGGGAAGCTGGTGGTCACGCCCTAGCGGCGGCGGTGAACCGGACCCGCTGCGGGCGCGAGTAGCCTGGATGACGGTGGCTGGCAGGCTCCGGGCGCCCCGCGTCCGCACCCTGCGACCGCGGCCAGCGGAAGGCGACGATGCACACAGTCGGTTCACCGAAGCTTCGCGGCCCCGCTTGGCTCCACAGCCGCGTCCTGCTGCTCATCGCCTTCGCGTTTTCCGTCATGGCGGACCCCGTATCGTCGGTCGCGTACGCGATCGAGGCCGCGCTGCACGCGCTACACGGCAACCTCGCGCTACTGTTCCCCGCGATGGCGCTGGTGATCGGCGTGGTTGGTCTCGTGGTCGCGAGCTACCACCAGCTCGTCGCGCGCTTCCCCGAGGGCGGCGGTGCGGCGGCGGCCACAGGGCGCGCGTTCGGCGAAGGCTTCTCGTTCATCCCCATGGGCGCGCTCATCGTTGACTTCGTGCTGACGATCGCGATCTCCGTGTCCGCGGGTGCGTCGGCAATCATCTCCTACGCACCGAGCCTCGCGCCGATGCGGCTCGGGCTGGCACTCGGCCTGCTCGTGATCGTCGCCGGGCTGATGTGGTTCGGCCACCTTGGGCGCGCGTTCTTCGCGCTCCTCACGATCGCGTTCATCGTGATCGCGTTCATGGTGCTGGTGCTCGGCATCAACGTGCTGCCCACGCCCGTCGAGCCGGTCCAGCCGCTGCACGGCGCCCCGATCGCGGTGCTGCTCGCGTTCCCGGTGGCCATGGCGCTCGCCACGGGAGTGGAGGCGCCGTCGTCGGCCATTGCCCAGCTTGGCCAGCTCAACGACGCGGGGCGGCGCACGTTCGGCCGGTGGGCGCTGTGGCTGACGCTCGGGATCGTGGGTACCCTCACGCTGGCCATCGCGGCCGCTGCGGTGCGGCTAGGCGTCGGGCTACCCCCCGAGGAGTCAACGCTGGTAGCCGAGCTCGCGCGGGCGGACGGATCCCCAGGCGTGTTTGCCGCATTCCAGGCCGCGACCGCGCTGCTGCTGCTGTCGGCCGCGAGCTCATCGTTCCAGGCCGGGCCCGGCCTGCTCAAGGCGCTCGCCCGCCACACCAACCCCGGCGCCGCCAACCACGGCGTGCTCCCCAGCTTCCTCGGCCAGGTCAACGCGCACCACGTGCCGTTCATCGGCGTGCTGGTGTTCCTTGGGCTGTCCGGCGCGGTGGTCGCGGCCGCCGAGGGCGAGGAGCAACACCTTGTGCTGTTCTACGCCGTTGCCGTGTTCGTGAGCTTCCTCGCGGGACTCGCCGCGATGGCCACCTTCGCGCGCCGCGAGCGCAAGCCGTGGTGGATGGCGCTTAACTGCCTCGCCGCGGTCGCAGTCGCTTTCACACTGGCGATGAACGTGGTGCGGCCCGACGCGATTGTGTCGCTCGCATGCACAGCGCTGTTGGGCGGCGGGCTGTACTGGGCGTGGGTGCGAGCGGGCAGGCCGCGCGGCACGTCTCACGCGGTGGCCGAAGCCGAGGCCGACGAGGCGGACGGCGACGAAGGCTAGGCCCGCCAGCGGCTAGGCCGCGGCCAGGATGTCGACGACGAACACGAGCGTCGAGTGCGGCGGGATCACACCCATGTCCGCGGCGCCGTAGCCCTTCTCCGGGGGGACCACCAGTAGCACCTGAGAGCCCACCGGCTGGCCCACCAGGCCGTCCACCCAGCCGTCGATGAGCGAGCCGCGCGCGATGACGAACGTGATTGCCTCTGCGCGCCGCCAGGACGAGTCGAACGGCGCGCCGTCCCACAGCCACCCCGAATAGTGCACCGTGATGGAGTCGCCGTCGGCGACGGGTGCGCCGTCCCCAGCGATCAGCGGCTGCACCACCAGGCCGTCGGGCTTGGTGGAGTTGGCGAAGTCGATCGAGGGCGCGCCGTTGGCGGCAAGCTCGATGGTGGGCAGTCCTGCGGCGGGGGCGACGGGCTCGCCCTGGGCGCGGTTCAGAGAAGGAGTCACGTTGTTACCCTATCCGCGCGGGTGGTACGGGTAAGTCACGTCGCACACGTGCACGTCCGGATTCGCTACCAGGACGTCGTCGACGTAGACCTCGCGGCACGGCATGTCCTCGCGGATCTCGCCGTGATCGCGCACCCAGCCGGCGACGGCGTGGTACGGCTCGAGGACTTCTGGGTACTCGAGCATCCGCTTGGGGATCTCGAGGTAGGCCTCGTCGTGGGCGGGATCCGTCCGCACCTGGATGTCGCCTTCCGGGATCGCGTCACCCGCGACCACAATGCACGCCTCGACGAGGGAACCCTTCTCGGCCGAGACCTCGCCGTGGTAGATGCAGTAGGTGGGCCATTCCGGGGTCGTGTCGAGCGGGCGCAAGTGGGGATTCCTTGACACGTACTCAAACAACTCGACAAAGCTGTCCACGATGAACTGGACGAGTTCGGACTGGCGCACCACTTTGCCGATGAGGGCGAGCTGACGCTCCGGAACCGAGCGCGACTTGACGTCCATTCCCCTCCTGCATGATCGCGAAACCGCGAGAGCCTCCAACACTCATCACACTAGTGGTGCGCGTTGTGTGGAAACCAGTTCCCGCGACGCCTAAGCGTCCGCGAGCACACCTCGTTCGATCCGCGCATCAATAACTCGCGGGAAGTTGTGGCGCGGCCGCAGCGTTGCGAGGGCATGACTACCGCCTATTACATCGCCGCGGGCTTCCTCGCCGTGGGTACCCTCGGGCCCGCCATTTTGAAATTCGCCCGCCCGAAGGCCAGGCTCTTCGAGTCCGGGCAGAAGTGGACGGAGGACTTCTCCCAGCGCGCGATTTATGGCATCGCCGCGGCTGAGGCCGCCGCCGCCATCGGACTGTTCGTGCCTCCGCTCACGGGGATCGCGCCCATCGTCGCGCCTGTCGCCGCTCTCGGAGTAGTGGTCCTTCAGACGCTCGCTGCGCGCGCGCATGCTCGACGCCACGAACAGATCACGCCGAACGTGGTGCTCGCCGTCCTCGCGGTCGCCGTCGCCACGCTCGGGTTTCTCGCCTTCGCGTAGGCGCCCCCGCGGCTAAGAAGCCGCGAGGATGTCCACCACGAACACGAGCGTGGATCCCGGGGGGATGCCGTCCTTGTCCTGGTCGCCATAGCCGAACTCCGGCGGGACCACCAAGAGCACCTGGCTGCCGACCGGCACGCCTGCGAGGCCCTGGGTCCAGCCGTCGATCAGCTTGCCCGGACCGAACGAGAAACTGGCGGGCTTGCCGCGATCCCAGGACGAGTCGAACTGGGTGCCGTCCCACAGGATGCCCGTGTAGTTCACGGTCAGTGTCTGGCCGTCCGCGACCGGCTTGCCGTCGCCCTTGATGAGCAGCTGAGACACGAGTTCCGTCGGCTTCTCCACCCCGGTGAGGTCGATGGTCGGCTTGCCGGTGTCGTCGAGCGTCACCTTCGGCAGGCCCTCGACGGGCGGAACCGGCGTGCCCTGGGCGCGGTCCGCGACGGTGTAGGCGTCGGAGACCGTCGTAGCAAGCAGAATCGTGGGGTAGACGCCGTTCTCGTCTGGGTCCGAGCTGAAGTCGAGCGTCGCGAAGATCACCTGCGCGCCTACGTGCGTGCCCTGGAGAATCGAGAACAGCGTCGGCGTCGCCTGCTCCTTGACGAAGTCAACCGTCTCGGGCGTGCCGAGCTCGTACGTCGAGCCAAGGCGCATAGCGTCGCTGCCGCTGTAGATGACGTAGTCGAGCGCGACCTTCTGGCCTTCCTCGAGTGCCGCGCCGTCGCCGTCCTTCACGAGCCGCGCGCCGTCACTCGTCACCGCGATCGATCCGTCCCACGTCAGGGTCGGGCGACCGTCGGCGTCCGTGCCCCAGGTGACGCCGTCGAGCGAGGCCGCGTCGAGACCCGCAGTGGGGGACACGTCGGGAACCACGGGCGCAGGGTCCGAGGAGCAGGCGGCAAGGGCAAGTACAGCGGCGGCCGCGATGGCGGCGAGGCGAGTCTTCAGCACGTGATTTCCTAAACGTCAGTGAGGGTGTCAAGTGTGTCACGGCGCGGGGGGTATGCGCGCAACCAGGACACGAGACAAACGAGCCCGGGGCCGCAATCGTGCCCGAAACGGCCTCGATTTGCAGACTGGTCGCTTGTTCAGTAACCTGAACGCATGGTCAGCCCTCAAGATCAGACAGCGCGAGCGAAGATTCGCGACTGCGCGCTCACGCTCTTCGCCGAGCGCGGGCCCGACGTCGTGACGGTCCGCGACATCGCGGCGTGCGCCGGCATCTCGCCTGCGCTCGTGCTCCACCACTTCGGCTCGAAGCAAGGCCTGCGGGAAGAGGTCGACGCCTACGTGGCAGGCATCTTCGACGGCATGCTCGACGCGACGTTTGGCGAGGTCCCCGGTATGCAGGAGGGCGCCGGCCAGGCGGCGAGCAGCTTCGCCGAACTGCTGCTGATGCACCTTCCGCCGGACTCGCCCGTGCCGTCGTACGTCCGCCGGCTCATCCTCAACGGAGACCCCGTCGGCCACAAGCTGTTCAGGCAATGGTTCGAGATGAGCAAGCAAATGTCGGCCCAAATGGTCGCCGCCGGAATCATGCGCGAAAGCGCCGACCCCGACGTGCGCGCCGCCTTCCTGATGATCAACGACCTCGCCATGGTCCTGCTTCACGAACACCTCGCCGAGGTACTCGGCGTTGACCCCCTCAGCCCCGAAGGTATCCAGCGCTGGACGATCGACGTCGTCACCGCGTACGCCCGGGGCATCCTGCGATTGGAGTCCGAATGACCACCACGATTACCGACGGTAGCGTGACGCTCAAGGACGTCACCAAGACGTTCGGCACGGGCGCCGCGGCCGTGCACGCCCTCAAGGGCGTCGACCTACACATCGACGCCGGCGAGCTTGTCGTCATCCTGGGCCCGTCTGGCTCCGGCAAGACCACCCTGTGCAACATCATCGGCGGCATCGACTCCGCCACCAGCGGCAGCGTCAACGTCGCCGGCAACGAGATCTCGGGGCGCAACCCGGGTGACCTCAGCGACTTCCGGCGCGAGAACGTGGGCTTCGTCTTCCAGTTCTTCAACCTGATCCCGACGCTCACCGCCAAGGAGAACGTCGACGTCATCATCGAACTCACCGACCGGGGCAACAAGACCAAGGTCAAGTCCCTGCTGGAGGACGTGGGCCTCGGCGACCGCGCCAACAACTTCCCCGCCCAACTGTCCGGCGGCCAGCAGCAGCGGGTCGCGCTTGCTAGGGCCCTCGCTACTGAACCCAACATCCTGTTGGCCGACGAGCCCACCGGCGCGCTCGACCTCGCTACGGGCCGCCAGATCCTCGAGCTCATGCAGCGCCTGCACCGCGAGGGCAAGACGATTATCATCGTCACCCACAACGCGTCAGTCGCGCAGATCGCGGACCGCGTCGTCACCGTCGTCGACGGCAAGATTCGCAGCGTCGAGAAGAACGCCAAGCCGCTCCCGGCCGCGAAGGTGACGTGGTAATCACGATGCGAGCCACAACACTCAAGGGCATCCGCGACCTGCGCCGCCAGCGTGGACAGGTCATCGCGGTGGCCATCACGATCATGCTTGGCGTACTGCTGTACGTCGCGACCGCCGGGGCGTTCCTCAACCTGAAGGCCTCCTATCAAGGCACCTACGACCGGCTCCACTTCGCCGACCTCACCGCCACCGGCGGGGACGCGTCGCAGGTGGCCGACGCCGCGCTTGGCGCTGGCGCCGAGCGCGCCACCACGCGGGTCCAGAACGACCCGCCCCTGAAGATCGACGGCACCACGCTTGTCGGCCGAATCGTCGGCATGCCCGTGGGCGAGCGCCCCGCGGTGGGCGACATCGACGTGATCGACGGTGCGTACCTGGACTCCGCGTCGGGGCAGGCGCTCGTCGAGAAGCACGCGGCCGAGGCGTTCAACATCTCCGTCGGCGACTCCGTGAGCGTGTTCGCGGGCGGCCAGTGGAACGACGTCACGGTGGCCGGCGTCGCCGTGTCCGCCGAATACATCTGGCCTGCGCGCAACCGCCAGGACGTGCTGAGCGACTCGAAGTCGTTCGCAGTGCTGTTCGTCCCCGAAGCGCTCGCCGAACAGTGGGCGGGCACTGGCCCCAACCAGGCTCTTGTAACCCTGCCAAGCGACGCACCGTCCGGCACGGAAGCTGCGGTCACCGCGAAGATGCGCGGCGCGGGTGCGGCCGACGTCACCCCGTGGCAGGACCAGGCCTCGCAGGCCACCCTGCAGGAGGACCTCGACGGCTTCAACGAGATGTCCGTGGCCTTCCCGATGCTGTTCCTGACCGCCGCCGCCGTCGCGTCGTACGTGCTCCTCGCGCGCCGCATCCTCCAGGAGCGCCCGATCATCGGCACACTCATGGCATCGGGCGCTCGCCGCGGCCGCGTGCTGCGTCACTACCTTGGCCAGGGCCTTGCCGTCGGGTTGCTCGGATCGGTCGTCGGAGTCGCGCTGGGGCTGCTGGCGAACAGCGCGGTTACCAAGGCGTACACAGGCGCGCTCGGCATCCCCGACACGGTCGTGAACTTTCACCCCGCGCTGGTGCTGAACGGCCTGCTGTTCGGCGTGGTGGTGGGCGTGCTCGGCGCGCTCGCGCCCGCGATCACCGCGTCCCGCACCGCGCCCGCCGAGGCCATGAGGTCGGTGGCGCCGCCACCCAAGCCGGGCCCCTGGGCGCGGTTCGTCGCGCGCCTCGACCGCCTCCCCGCGACCGTCAGGATGGCGCTCCGCGACGTCGGCCGCAGCCGCCGCCGCACCCTCGCGACGATGCTCGGCTCCGTGCTTGCCATGGTGCTTGTGCTCGCCACCATCGGCCTCGTGACGAGCATGCTCGACGCGCTCCACGTGCAGTTCCACGAAATCAACAAGGAGGACGCGTCTGTCTCCGTTGACTCGACCGTCGCCGGCCAAGCGCCGCAGGTGCTCGCGGGCGTGCCTGGCGTCGCGATCGTCGAGCCCACGTCGCTCGGCTCGATCGTGGCATCGTCGGGTGACCTGACCTACGCGACGTCGCTGCGCGGCTTCGAGCCTGGCACGACGCTGCACGGCTTCCGCAGCACTGACGGCTCGTACATTGATCTCCCCAAGGACGGCGTCCTCGCCGGCCAGGCGCTCGCCGACGCGCTCGACGTGAGCGTAGGCGACACCATAACCCTGGCGACGGACACCGACAGCCGCTCGGTAACCCTGGTGGGCCTGCTCAACGAGCCGCTCGGCACCACCGTCTATTCGTCGGAGGAGTTCGCGTCGAGCCTGCTCCCGGACACGGGCGTCACCACCTTCGTAGTCGGCTTCGACGACGGCGTAGACCGCGACGCCATGCGCAACACGATCACCGGCGAGTCCGGCGTGGTCGCGTATGTCGACGCGAAGGCGCTAGCCCAGACCGTAGATCAGTACCTGGGACTGTTCTGGGCCTTCGCGGGCGTCATGATCGCGCTCGGCGCAGTCCTGGCCCTCGCCGTCATCTACGTGACGATGGCCGTGAACATCGTCGAGCGCACGAACGAGCTCGCGACGCTTCGCGCCGCCGGAGTCCCGCTACGCAAGGTCGCGGGGACGATCGCCACCGAAAGCCTGGTCGCGACCGCGCTCGGGCTGCCGTTCGGGCTTGGGCTGGGGGTGCTCGCCGCCAAGGCGTTCCTCGCGAGCTTCTCAAGCGACCTGTTCTCGATCGACCTCGTGTGGCAGTGGTGGGTCTTGCCCGCGACTGCGCTTGGCGTCCTCGCCGCCGCGGCAATCTCGCAGTGGCCGGCGGCCCGAGCGATCAAGCACGTCGACATCGCGAAGGTGGTGCGCGAACGCTCGGCCTAGCCGGCCGCGGCGGCGCTCCTAGACTGGGCTATCGCCTCACCGCCTAGGGGGCATCATGGCCGCAGCAACACCTCGCGACACCGTCGCGCGCATCGCCGCGCGGCTGCGCGCCGCGGGGAGCGTGTTCGCGGAGGACGAGGCCGAGATCCTGCTCGCGGAGGCCGCGCGCGGGGCGGCGCTGGAGGACCTCCTCTCGCGCCGCCTCGCCGGCGAGCCGCTGGAGTACGTGGTCGGGTGGGCGGACTTCGCGGGCGTCCGATGCGCGGTAGGGCCCGGCGTGTTCGTGCCCCGCGCGCGCAGCGCGCTGCTCGTGGACGAGGCCGTGCGCCTCGCCCCGCCGCGGCGCGACCGCCGTCGAACTGTGTTGCGGCTCCGGGGCGATCAGCGCGGCCATCGCGGCGCGCCGGCCGGACGTGACCATGCACGCGGCCGACATCGACGACACCGCAGCCGCCTTCGCGCGCCGCAACCTCGCCGGCACCGGCGCTGCGGTGTACGTGGGCGACCTCGACGCGCCCTTGCCTACGGTCCTCGCGGGTGCGGTGGACGTGGTGGTCGCTTGCGCGCCTTACGTGCCCTCCGCCGAGATCACCTTCATGCCACGGGAAGCGCGGGACTTCGAGCCGCGCGTCTCGCTCGACGGCGGCCCGGACGGCACCACCGTGCAGGCGGGCGTCGCGGCGGCCGCCGCGAGACTGCTCAAGCCCGGCGGCGCGCTGATCCTCGAGACCAGCGAGGCGCTTGCGGGCCGAACCGTCGCGGCGTGCGAGCGCGCTGGGCTCGCCGCGAGCATCGTCGAGCGGGAAGACATCGACGCCGTCGCTGTCGTCGCGCGCAGGGCGAGCCCCTAACCCTCGCGGACGTGATGTATAGAAAACTTGACACGATGTCAGCAAGGCCTTACATTCATCAATGTCAGAGTTTCTTTACATTGGAGTCATCATGGGTTTCGAAGAGAAGAACCAGTGGGCGTACGGCCTCGCCGCGCTGCTGGTAGGTGGCACGTACTTCACGTGGCTCTTCACCAAGGTCGCGAACGCGGACGCCGTCGCGGACATCTCGTACGTGCGCACCCTGCTGTGGGCGATCGGCGCCGGCATCGTCGCGAACATGGTCTTCGGGATGTTCGCCCGCGCCTCGAACCCCAAGGAGGCCGACAAGACCGACGAGCGCGACCGCAACGTCGGTCGGTTCGCCGACCAGATCACCTACATCATCTTCGCGTCCCTGATCGTGGGCCCGTTCGCACTGGCGCTCGTGGACGCAGAGACCTTCTGGATCGCCAACGCCATCTACGGCGCGTACGTGCTCGCCGCAATCACCGGCGTCGTCGCGCGGTCAATCATCTACCGGAAGGGCGCCTAGCCATGGCCAAGAATGACATCCCGGCCGACGAGATCGGCTTCGAGGAGAAGCACCAGTACACGGGGCTCGGCCTCTCCCTCATCTCGATTGCCGTCTACCTTGCGATCGTCCTGACCCGGGTCTTCACCGACGACGTGTCTGTCACCAAGGTCGCGTGGCAAGGGCCGATGCTGCTGGTCATCGCGGTCGGCGGTGGGCTCTACGGGATTGGCTACGGGATCGCGCGAACTCGCCAAAAGGGCCAAGCCAAGGACGCGCGCGACGCGGAGATCGATCGTTACGGAGACGCTACCGGGGGCGGCCTCCTCAGCCTCACGGTGTTCGTGACGATCATCCTGCTGGCGCTTGGCGTCGACACCTTCTGGGTCGCGCACAACCTGTTCCTCGGCTCATGGTTCGCGTCGTTCATCGGCTCGGCGTCCAAAGCCGCCGCGTACCGCGAAGGGATCCCCTCGTGACCGTCAGCCAGCGCGCAGTGTGGGCGCAGGTCATCGTGATGCCGCTCATCCTTGTCGCGTACTTCGCCGTGGTCCTCACGCGCGCAGCGGACCGCCCCATCGAGGACGTCAGCTGGATCGTCCCGATGATCTGGGCCATGGGCTCGGTCATCGTGGGCGTCATCGTCGGCACCATCGCCTCGGCCATTGGCCACGGCGTCCGGGCTTCACGGCACGGGGAGGACCCGGACTTCGAAGACGGCGACGTCCGCGACAAGGAGATCGAGAAGATCGGCAACCTCAAGGGCATGGGCTTCACCAGCTTGGGCACGGTGGCCGTGATCGTCCTGGCGATGCTGCGCGTCGACCACTTCTGGATCGCCAACGCGATGTTCCTCGCCGGGATGCTCGGCGGCATCCGCGGCGGCTTCGCCAAGCTGCGCGCGTACCGGGAGGGCTTCTAGCAATGTCCAAGTCCACCAAGGTCACCAACTCGATCCGCGCGCTGCGGTTTGCCAAGGGTGAGATGACGCAGGCCGACCTGGCCGAAGCCGTCGGCGTCACTCGGCAGACCATCATCGCGATCGAGCAGGGACGGTACTCGCCGTCACTGGAGATGGCCTTCCAGATCGCGAAGGCGTTCGGGGTGCCCCTCGACGACGTCTTCCAGTACCCGGACGAAGGGGGCGACTAATCACCACGACCGCCCTTCGGCGCCTCCGCTAGCCCGCACAACGTCACACCACAAGACAAGCCCGACACCCGGGCTCTACGAACGACACCCAAAAACGGTGTGGAGACGTCATGACCAGCACCACCAACACCACCACGAAGGAGAAGACTCATGCAAGAGCTCAAGAAGACGGCCCGCTGGGCCGGACTGTCGTACCTCGGAGTCGGAATCACCGGAATGATCGGATTCCTGCTCATTCGGCCAGAGCTGCTCGTCGAGGGCGACACCGTCGCCACCGCCGCCAACATCGTCAATCACGAAGCACTCGCCCGCCTGGGCGTCGCCATGGAGATCGGCATCGTCGCTACGCAGGCGCTCGCGGCCCTGTGGTTCTTCCGCATGTTCCGCGTCGGTGGACTCGTTGCCAGGCCAGCGCGCTCGCCGCATTCGCACTCATGAATTCCGTCAGCCATCATGGCCAGCGCGGGGTTCCTCGCCACCTCCGTATCGACCGCCGTCGACGGCGGCTCGGCGGAGACCGTCGGACTCATGTACGACCTCAGCGGGAACGCCTGGGGCGTCGGCAACCTGTTCTTTGGGCTGTGGCTCATCCCGATGGGCCTGCTCGTGCGTCGCTCGGGCTGGATGCCCAAGCCGCTCAGCTGGTTCCTGATCGCGGGCGGCGCCGGATACATCGCCGCAACCTTCACCGGGTACCTGCTGCCGGACGCGACCACCCTCACCGAACTGCTGCCGTCGGCGGCCGACGTAGGCGAGTTCTGGATGATCGCCGCGCTGCTGTACATCGGCTTCAGCTCGAGGGCCGCGGCGAAGAGGGCGGTGGTCGCCCCCTGACACTCACACCCCCGCGGCCCTAGCGCCGCCGCAACTACCCCCCCCACAACGCGATCGACCACGCCGTGGCCGAGCGCACCCAAAAACAAGGAGAACAGCAATGAAGATTGGGCTCACCGGGCGCATCGCCCGATCGTCCGCGGAGCATCCGTGGCGCACCGTGAGCGCGTGGATCGTGATCCTGGCGGCGGCCGTGTGGCTCGCCGGCAGCGTCAACGACAACCTCACGCTCGAATCCAAGAACCTCGTCACCACGGAGTCGGACACCGCCTTCTCGCTCGCCGAGCAGTACCGACCCGATCCGAACGGCGACGTATACGTCGAGGCCGCCGTCGTGTCGTCCGACCAGTTCGCGTTCGGCGACCCGGAGTTCACGGCCGCCGTCGGCGACACTGTCGCGGCGCTGTCGGCGCTCGACGGCGTCTACGAGATCCAGGCCCCGGCCGCCGGCTCACCCACTGTGTCCCAGTCCGGCCACGCCGCGCTCGTGACGTACGTGACCGAGCGTGACGACGCCGTGAGCTCGGCGGCGCTCGACGCGCTAGCCGCGCTCGACTCCGAGTCGGTCCGCGTGCTGCCGTCCGGCCCCGGCACGTTCAACGTCGCGTTCAACCAGCTTGCGGCGGATGAACTTGGCAAGTCCGAGGGCTTCGGCATCATCGTGGCGCTCATCATCTTGATCGTGGTGTTCGGGGCGCTCGCCGCCGCCGGGCTGCCGATCGGCGTGGGCATCGTGTCAATCGTCACGACGCTCGGCATCATCTCGGCACTCGGGCGCCTCTTCGAGATGTACGACGCAGCGGTCACGCTGGCAGGAATGCTGGGCCTCGCGCTCGGTATCGACTACTCGCTCGTGGCGATACAGCGTTTCCGCGAGGAGCTGGCGAAGGGGCACACCGTACTCGACGCCGTCACCATCACCGGCAGCACCGCAAACCGCGCCATCCTGCTGTCCGGCGCGACCGTCGTCGTATCGCTCGCGGGGCTGATGTTCATCCCCACGAACGCGCTGTACGCCATCTCCATCGGCGCGGGCTTCGTCGCTATCGTGTCGGTGTGCTCGGCGTTGACGCTGCTACCCGCTGTGCTGCGGCTGCTTGGCCATCGCGTGAACAAGGGGCGCGTGCCCACGGCCCACCCCGGCACGGTGTCTCCGCGGTGGGTGCGTCTCGCGAAGCGCGTGACGGCGCGACCGGCGCTTTCTGCGACCGCGGGCATCCTGGTGCTGCTCGTGCTCGCCACCCCGCTGCTGTCCATCCGGCTCGCGACGAACGGTCCCGACGGCCTGCCCGCGGACTTCGTCGTGCGCGAGTCGAACCAGGTGCTCGTGAACGAATTCGGCTACGGCCAGGCGAGCACCTTCGTGGTCGTGGAGGACGCGTCTGCCAACCGTGCGGGCGTTGACGCGCTCGCCGCCGCTGTCGAGGCCGACCCCGGCTTCGAGGGCACCACCGTGGACTGGCGCGGCGACGTCGCGTTCGTCGACACCCACGACGCCTTCGCCTCGGACGACACGAGGTCGAAGGAGTCCATCGACCGACTACGCGGCGAGCTGATCCCGGCCGCCCTCGGCGAGGACGCGCGCGCGTACGTCGCGGGCGACAACGTCAAGGTGTTCGATGAGGTGGGCCTGTTCGCCACCCACAGTTGGAAGGTCGTGCTCGCCGTCCTCGGCGTCAGCTTCCTGATCCTGCTGGTGGTGTTCCGGTCGATCGTCATCCCGCTCAAGGCGATCGCGCTCAACCTGCTGGGCGTCGGGGCGGCGTTCGGAACGCTCGTCGCAGCGTTCCAGTTCGGGTGGGGACGGTTCCTCGGCCTGCCCGAGGTCTCCTCCATCTCGCCCTATATGCCCATCTTCATCTTCGCCCTCGTGTTCGGGCTGTCGATGGACTATCACGTGTTCCTCCTCAGCCGGATCAAGGAGGGTTACGACACGACCCGGGACAACGAGAAGTCGATTGTGGATGGGCTCTCGCGGACCGGGCCGCTCATCACGGGCGCCGCTGTCATCATGGTGGCCGTGTTCGGCGGCTTCGCGGCTGCCGGCATCCCAGAGATGGCGCAGTGGGGCTTCGGCCTCGCGGCCGGCGTGCTGATCGACGCCACGGTGATCCGCATCCTGCTGGTGCCCGCCGCCATGGCCTGGCTCGGGACGTCCAACTGGTACCTGCCGTCGTGGCTCCAGTGGCTGCCCAAGACGAGCCTCGAGGCCGTGGCCCCGGCGCCCGCCAATGAACGTGGGGAACTCGAGCCGGCACTCGTGTGATCCGCGGCGGGGCGAACGCCCCGCGCTGCGACCGGCGGCCCGTCCCTTCGCGGGGGCGGGCCGTCGGCGCTCGTCTACCGCGGCCGGCCGCTCGAGCTACTTGGAGCTGAGCACTGAGCCGGTGAAGAGATCGTCGGTGGTCTCGGACGTGGCCAAACACTTGTAAGTGTGATCCCCGGCGCCCCACGATTCCTTGGTGGGATAGATCATGCTGTAGTACGGAGCTTTGAAGGAGCCGATGACGCTCACGTTCTCGGTGTAGCGCCTCGTCGCACAGCCGTTCCACCTCATCGACCGTCTTCTGCTCACCCGGGTAGGTGCCGAACTGCTGCAACATGCCTCGCGCGTACACCTGGCCGTAGTGCGGCTCCGTGCATTCAATGACGCGCAGCAAGGAGACCTCTTGCTGGTCCGCGCCGATGCCGTTCGGCAGGATGCAATCGCCGACGGCGAGGTCCTCCACGTTGCGGTCACTGCCCGGCTGCAGCACCACGTACGCGATTGTGCCCACGACGGCCAGAATCGCGGCAGCGCCGCCAGCGATGGAAAGCACACCCTTGCGCGTGTTCCCCGGCTTGCTCGGATCGGTGGAGCGCAGCTGTTGGACGCCGTAGATGATCGCCGCGATCGGCAGCGTCGGGATGGCGATGAACCACGGCAGCGACGTCATCCACTTGGCGAAGAACGGAAGGTCGCCGGGGGCGGGCTCGAGGGGCGGCTGGGCGGCCGCGGGCGTCGGCTGACCCGACGCGGCGGCGGGTGCGGGCTGGGCGGACACGGGAGCCGGCGGAGCCGCGGCCGGGGTGGCTGCGGCTTTGGCCGTTGGCGTCTGTTCGGCCGCCGGCGCAACCTTCGCCGTCGAGGCGGGCGTCGCCGCCGTCGCGGCCTCCTCCCCCGCCGGCTTGCGCGACCGCTTCTTGGGCTCGCGCGGGCCTAGGCCCTTGGGTTCCTTGCTGAAATTGATGCCGTCTGCCACGGTCTTCTCCTTGCGTGAATCCGACAAGGGTACCGGTGTCGCGGCCCGCGCGCTCAGGGAACGATGAGCACGAAATGCAGGGACGTCGACTGGCCAGCAGAATCGGTGAGCGTCGCGGCGATAATGTGTTCGCCGCTCGACAGCTTGGGCGCCTTGATCTCCTCCTCGTCCCGGTAAAACTTGCCGTCGAAGTAGTAGAACTCCGTACCGGTAAAGAGCTCGCCGTCGATGCTCGACGTCCACGTCGTCGTGGCCACGATGTCCTGGCCGTCCTCGGGGTCGTAGCCGTAGATGCGCACGTCGATCGCGTAGTAGTCGCGCAGGTCCATGACCTCGTCGCCGGACTCGAACCACAGCACGGGCGGGTCGTCCGTCGCGCTAAACGGCGCGCTTCGCGCCCACGACGCGTTCAGTCCGTCCGACGCGACCACCTGCACCACGACGTCGCGGTCGCCCTCATCGATCCAGTCGGTGAGGACGTACTCTTCGCCCTTCACGCGGCGCGCGGCAATCTGCAGCGGCTGGCCGGGCTTGCGCACGATCACGGTGTACGTGAGCGGGTCACCGTCCTCGTCTCCGCCCAGCCAGGTCACCGTGGTGTCGCGGCCGTGCTCGGCTACCACCACGTGAGAGCAATCCGGCGGGAGGTCCCCCGCCGAGCGCTCGGCCACGACGTCGGCGCCATTGAAGATCGTCAGCTTCGTCGCGCCCGAGACGTCCGGCAGGACGATGTCGAAATACCCGCCGATTTCGTCGAGTCCCTGCCCCGGCTTCGTCCACTGCGGGTCGAGCGTGCCGGTCTCGATCACGTCGCCGCCAAAGCCGTCCAGCTCCCATGTGAGGTCGGGCGGAGCCGCGACCGACGCGGTCGAGTTGTCGCCCGAGTACAACGGCTGCTCGTCGATGGTGACGGCAAGCGAGTACAGCTCGACCCGCACCGGATCCAGATACACCAGGCCCGTGACGAGCGAATAGGCCGGGTATTCGCATGGCGGCACGTCGTTAGTCTCGAAGCACGTGAAGGCTTCGGGGGCCAGCGCTTGGTCGAACACCGGGGCGGGCGGCACGGAGGGCACAGCAGGTTCCTTGGTGGTCGGAGCGTCGGCCGTCTCGTTCGGCGTGGCGGTGCACGCCGACAGCGCGAGCGCGAAGGTAGCCGCGAACAACGGGACGACGCGCGCGATTTTCATACGCGCACGCTACCAAGAGCGCTTGCGCCGGTGCGCCACTAGGCTCGGACCATGACTACAAATCCCGCTCCCGCAGCCGTGTACGCCGTCAAGCAGCGCATCACCCCCATGGTGAACCGCTACGAGTTCTCCCATGCCGACGCAGAGGGCAACCCCACGGGCACCATGCTCGCGTTCGCCCAGCAGAAGCGCATGAAGCTCAAGGAAGAGGTCATCTTCTACACCGACGACACCAAGTCGACACCGGTTTTCAGCTTCAAGGCTCGCAACGTGCTCGATGTCAGCGGCACCACCGACATCTACGACGAGCACGGCCGCACCATCGGCACGTTTCGCAAGGACTTCAAGGCGTCGCTGATCCGCTCGACCTGGTTCCTCGAGCCCGCCGGCCGCGCGGAAGTCCGCGGCGAGGAGCGGGACATGCTCGTGGCCCTGTTGCGCCGCTTCACGGACATCACGTTTATCCCGTACCACTTCGACTTCAAGACGCCCGAGGGCACCCTCGCGTTCAGCGTCGAGAAGAAGTGGGGCCTGCGGGACAAGTACAAAGTGACCGTGTGGGACGGCACCATCGACTGGCGGGCCATCGCCGCGATGGCGGTTGCGCTCGACGCGCTTCAGGCTCGGTAGCCTGCGCGGCCCTCGAAGGTCCGCGCGATGCACTCGAGGAAGTCGTCGACTTCCTCAGCGTTGTAGCTTCCACGCCACCGTTGGCCGGTGAATTCGTGCTCCCGCACGTCCATCGCCGAGATGGGCGGAGCGAAGCCCGCCATCGCCCGGGCGACGTGGTCAAGGAAGTCGTCGACCTCGTCGGGGTCATAGCCCTTGAGGACCTGCTGCGGGCGAAAGTGCTTGGAGACGACGTCGTCGGGACTGAGGGGTCCGTGAACTGCGCAGTCGCCATGTCGCGGCCACCTCGTGGAACCCCACACTCCGATCACTTCCTCTCTCGGCGGTCCTATTATGCTGGGACTCACGCCGCATCCGATTCACGGGGGCGACGCGCGGGTGTAGTTCAATGGTAGAACTTCAGCTTCCCAAGCTGATAGCGCGGGTTCGATTCCCGTCACCCGCTCCAAAGCCGCCGGCTAACGGGCGACGCCGCGCAGGGATCCCACGACCGAGGCGTCGGTGTTTGTCACCATGCACACCAGCTGGTGGTTGCCCTCGAGCCACCACGAGTCCGCCGGGTACAGCCACGCGTACGTGAGTTGAGTCGACGCGAAGTCCACACCCACGTAGTCCGCGAACGCCTCGCCCTCGCACGCCGCGCGAAGGTAGGTCCACGCGTCGTCGTCCCTGGGGGGCCGGTCGGTAGCGAGCTCGGCGATCACGTACACCTCGGCGTAGTGGGCCTGGTCGCACGGCACCACGTCCATGCCGTGAAACACCAGGCTCTCGCCATCCGTCGTAAGGCTGTCGCGGTAGTCCGCGACACAATCGCCGACGCTCACCCCGAACCACGCATCCGAGGACTCCACGCTGGTGTCGAGGGCGGCAAGAAGGTCGTCAGGCGACGGCGACGGCGCTGCAGAGTATGAGCCGACGGGGTGTAGCCCTGACTCGCCCGATCCGCCCGGCACCGGCGCGGACCACGGAGCGCTGTCCTGGGCGGACCCCCACGCCACAAGCGCGATGAACGCCGCGATGTTTACGTATGACGCCGTCAGGCCGGCCACCGCAATGCCGCGATTGCTCGCGTCCCCGCGCGCCACCGCGCGTAGCGCAGCGTGTCCGACGATGACTCCGACCATTCCGAAGCAAGTCAAGCCCAATACGAGGGAGAGAATCCCCAGCCAGTTCTTGCGCGTTGACGCCTCCCCGAAACCGGACGCGCCAGCGGACGGCGGGGGCGATGGCTGTACGGTCATGTGGTCCTCCCGACGAACGCTGTTCCGATGCTACGACGAGTGTCGCCTCGCGTGTCGCACCGGCCGACCGCGAACACTCGGGCCTATTTTGGTGTTGTCTCCTCAGCAAGCGTGCGGAGAACAGTAGGGGCCCCTCGGAGTAAGCGTCCGAGGGGCCCCTACTGCGCTCTACGTGTTCGCTCGCCAGATAAGCCACACGATCACGCCCAGGATGGCGAGCGCGAAGAGTTCGACCACATAGCTGAGAATCAAGCCGACCCGAGCGAGGTCGCCGTTGTCCGCCTCGCCTCGGCGCGCTGCGCTCACGCCCATGTGGCCTAGGACGATGCCGGCGATCGGCACCACGAAGGCCGCGATGATCGCCACAATCCCCATCCAGTTTTTGTCCCGCCTTGCCGGGTGAGACTGCTCGGGAGTTGTCATGGCTACTCCTTGTTCGCGCGGATAGCCTCACGCTACCGGCCAAGCGAGCCGGCCGCACTGCGGAGGGTCGCGGAAACGGCGAAGGCCCCTCGGAGTAAGCGTCCGAGGGGCCTTGCCACGACCTCAAGTTCTCGAAGCAACCGGCAAGCCGGCCACCAGACTGCCGCGATTGACGATGCGGCTTCACGCCTTTCGACGTGACCCTGAAGTCCACCACCCGGGCCCGTCGACCCCTGTGCCGTCACCCACAGTTCTCGGCTTCCCCCCGAAGGGTTCCGCCTCGACGTGGGCCGCCGTTGTCCGGATGATCCGGGACTTCCCTCCACCGAACCTGCCAGTTTCCCGACCGATCCATGCGGTGAATCTCTATCCCGATAACCAAGGTTTAGTCCTGTCGAACCAGGCTGCGCAAGCCCAAATTGAAGGTTTTTTTGTCCACCGTCTTGTCCACCGCTCTATCCACCGTTTACGCGCTCAACGACGCAGTTGTGCACACCCATGTGTACAGAATTTGTGGATAGAACCGGGGCCGGGAGCGGCCCGGATCAGGCGCCGTCTTGGCGCGCGAGCTCGCCGAGCATCTCGTTGTAGCGGCGAAGTTCGGCGTCGTCGTCACGATCCGCCTTGCGATCCTCGCGCTTGGCGACCTTCGCGTCGGCGCGACGCCACGCGGCCACGACGCCAATCGCGAGCAGAAACACCGGAATCTCGCCGATCCCCCACGCGATCTGGCCCCCAAGCTGCTGGTCGCCGAGCGCGTCGGCGCCCCACGTGCGGCCCATAAGGCCAAACCACCGCGGCACCAGAAGCGACTCGGACATCATCAACGCCACGCCGAAGAACGCGTGGAATGCCATCGTCGCGAACAGCAACACAATCCGCATGGGGTAGCTGGGCCGGCGCGGGCCGGGGTCGATCCCGACGAGCGCGTTGGCGAAGAAGTAGCCCACCGCCACAAAGTGGATGGCCATCCAGACGTGTCCGATGTGGTTGTGAAGCACCCAGTTGAAGACGGGCGTGTAGTAGAAAACGAACATCGATCCGGCGAAGTTGACTGCGGCCACGATCGGGTTTGCGAGGGCGCGCAGCAGCCGCGACTCGAGGAACGCGCGCAGCCACTCGCGGGCGCCGCGAGAGCCGTCCGTGCGCGACGGCAGGGCGCGGAACGCGAGCGTCACGGGCGCGCCGAACGCGAGCGCCACGGGGATCGCGCTCACGAAGATCATGTGCTCCACCATGTGGCCGGAGAAGCTCACGATCCCATAGATCGCGGGGCCCCCCTGCGTGGTCCACGTCAGCACCGCCAGGCCGGTCATCCATGCGGCGGTCCTGAACCACGGCCACGCGTCGCCGCGGGCGTGCAGCCGCCGCACCCACCGGAGGTACACCCACGCGGCGATGGCGATCGCGAGCGCCGTGACGATCTCGAATCGCCACAGCGTGAACCAGGTGGCGCCGGTGGGGGCGGGAGGGAGGTCGTAGCCGGTGAGGAACCACGCGGGGCTCGGGTTCGCGATGGGGACAAGCGGGACGGGCGGCTGAGACTGTGCCAGCGTCACCGCAAGCGCAGTCACCACGAGTAGCACCGCCATCTCAACCCCGAGCAACCGCCAGAACGCCGCGCGTACGCCCGTCGCGAGGGTAGGGATAACGCGCGCCCGGTACCACGCGCCAAACGCCAGCGCGACGCCCACGAGCAGCACCTTGGCGGTGAGTAACAGCCCGTACGTGGTGGCAACAAGATCGCTCACGCTTCCCACCCGCAACAGCCCATTGACGATGCCGGAGGCCACCACGAGCAGGACCGCCCAGCCCGCGAGCCGCGACGTCCTGGCGACCGCGCTCGCTGCCTCCTCACCGCGTGGCCGGCCGATTGCAAGGGAGGCGATCCCGCCGAGCCACACCGAGGCCCCCACGAGGTGCAAGAACAGGGCCGACGTCGCAAGGTGATGGTCGGCCGCACCCGATGCGTGTCCCGTGACGCCGAGCGCCACGAGCGCCCACCCCACTGGCGCCAGCGTCCACGCGGCCTGAGTGCGCGTACGCACGGCCATCACGGCGATAGACGTCAGGACGGCGGCAATCGCCACCTGGAGCAGCGCCTGGCCAAGCGGCACGGAGGTCGCGAACCACCACACCTCGCTGCCGAAGGTCAGGCGGCCAGCCGCGGCCGGGTCGATCACCGCGTAGGCGGCGAAGATGTACCCCACGGATGCGAGCGCCCAGACCGCCGCGGACACCCGCGCGAGCCCCAGCACGCGGTCGCGGGCGGCGCCGTCCGGGAACACCACGGCGGCGCTGACGAGGCCTCCGGCAGTGCCGGCGATCGCCGCGTCGCGAAGGCCCGCAAGGACTGCGGCGAGTACCTCAGGAAGCATGGCTCCAGCGTACGGCGTCCGCTACTGCGAGATGGCGCGGCCGATCAGCACCACGAGCGTGGTGGCCACGACCACGACGCCAACCAGCGCCGAGGTCAGGGAAATGCGCGGGTTCGAGGCGATGCCGCGGACCGCAGAGCGATACCCGCGGTACCCGTAGTACACCGCCACCAGCCCGCCGGCCAGCGCCGCCGCGACAATGCCCGCGAAGATCGCGACGGCGAAGTTCGTCATGATCACCGCGACCAGGGCAACGACCGAAGTGGCGGCAACGAGCAACGCCGCCCGGCCGTAGTCGTTCGCCTCGTCGGTGTCGAGCTCAAAAGCCGCGCGGAGCTTGCTGCGCCGGTCGACGTCGGCGACGCTACCGCTCTCGTTCTCGGGGTGGGGCCGCGTGCCTTTCTCGCTCGCGCCCGACGGGCTGGCTTCGGCTTCGTACGCTGCCTGCGCTAGCGACATCGCGGCTGCGCTCACCTGGGGGGCTGGCGTGTCGAGCGGGTCTTCCTCCGCCGGGACGAACGTGCCGCGTGGCTTGAAGTCCGTCGGCGACGCCGGGGCGGCCGCCGTGGAGTCGGACTTCGGTCGCTTCTTTGCCGCGGGTGCCTTCTTGCTGGCGGGTGCCTTCTTGCTGGCGGGTGCCTTCTTGCCTGCGGGCTTCTTGCCGGTGCCACCGGCGTCGTCCTTCTTGGTTGGTGCCATGGGTAGACTCCCAGCGTCGTCCGCGTGGACGTGTCAAGATTCCTCGCGCCATGAAATGCGGCGTACAATCAAAGTCTGCCACCTGGGGGGCCGAGTAGGCGGCAGCGAATCGCGACCGGGCTGTGGCCCAGGTAGGAAACATGACCACAACTTCTGCAAACTTTGTGGCGCCAACGCGCCGCGCCATCAACTTGATTGTCCTCGGCCTCGTGGTCGGGATGTTCCTCGCAGCGCTCGATCAGATGATCGTCGCAACCGCCATCCGCACCATTGGCGACGACCTCAACGGCCTCACCCTGCAGGCCTGGGTCACCACGCTTTACATGATCGCCGCCACCATCTCGACGCCGCTGTACGGCAAGCTTTCCGACATGTACGGGCGCAAGCCGCTTTACGTGATTGCGCTCAGCCTGTTCGTCACCGGCTCGCTGCTGTGCTCCATCGCCGGCTCGATGTACGAGCTCGCCGCCTACCGCGGCATCCAGGGCGCGGGCGCCGGCGGACTGATGGCCCTCGCCATCATGATCCTCGGTGACCTGCTGTCGCCGCGCGAGCGCACCAAGTACCAGGCGTCCTTCTTTGCCGTGTGGGGCCTCGCGTCCGTGCTCGGCCCGGTGGCCGGCGGCTTCTTCGCTGGCGCGGACACCATCCTGGGCCTCGACGGCTGGCGCTGGATCTTCATGCTCAACGTGCCGCTAGGCGCCGCCGCGCTCGTGCTGATCCTGCGCGTCCTTCACGTGCCTCACCACGACCGTGGCCACCAGCGCGTTGACTGGCTTGGCGTGGGCATGCTGATCGTCGCCATCGTGCCGCTGCTGCTCGTGCTCGAGCGCGGAAACGACTGGGGCTGGACGTCAGTCACGTCCCTCGCACTGTTCGCCATCTCCGCGATCGGTTTCACCGCGTTCTTCTTCGTTGAGCGAGCGGCACAGGACCACGCCCTCCTGCCCATCAGGATGTTCCGCAACAAGACCGTCGCGGTCACGACCCTCGCCAACTTCATCATGGGCTTCGCGATGTTCGGCGGGCTCGCCGGGCTGCCGCTGTACCTGCAGATCTCGCGCGGCCTCACGCCCACCCAGGCGGGCCTGTCGATGCTGCCGTTCACGGCTGGCATCCTCACGGTCGCGATCGCGTCCACGATCATCATTCGCCGCACTGGCCACTACAAGTGGATTCCAGTGGGCGGGTTCGTGCTGCTGCTCGTCGGCACGCTGCTGCTGTCGCGGGTCCAGTACGACTCCCCGTTCAGCTACGTGGTGGTCGCTGCCGTGATCTTCGGTGGCGGCCTCGGAGCGATCATGCAGCCGATGCTGCTGGCGGTCCAGAACGCGCTTCCCGCGCGCGACAACGGCGCGGGCACCGCATCGGTCATGTTCTTCCGCCAGATCGGTGGCTCGATCGGTACCGCGGTGTTCCTGTCACTGATGTTCGCGTGGGTGCCGGGGCTCATCGGCGACGCCTTCCAGGAACGGGCCCAGACGCCCGAGTTCCAGGCTGCGCTGAGCGACCCCGCCGTCATCTCTGACCCCGCGAACGCGGCGGTGCTGCAGGTGATCCAGAGCGGCGACATCGCGGGCGCCCAGAACGCGGGCATCTCGCTCGACGACACCTCGTTCATCCAGCAAATCAACCCCGAGTTCGCGGCGCCGTTCCAGATCGGCTTCGCCAACGCGATCGGAAACGTGCTGCTGATCTCGGCGATCTTTATCGTGATCGCGCTGGTGATCGTGCTGTTCCTGCCATCGCTGCCGCTCAGCGAGAAGTCGGGCCTCGAGAACATGCACGACGACGGCGTTCAGCAGAAGCCCAAGAAGGAGAAGGAGCCCGCGAAGGTTCCCGCCCGGCGGGCCTCAGCGAAAGAGTAGCTCGACAGCGCATCGGCCGTCGTCCCCGCCAATCGCGTGGGACGGCGGCCGTTGTGCTTCTAGCTCCAGACGAGCGCCTTGGTGGGGTCACCCATGACGGCGGCCACGTCCGCCAGCACCCGCGAGCCGAGCTCGCCGTCCACCAGCCGGTGGTCGAAGGACAGCGCGAGTTGCGTCACCCACCGCACCTTGACCTCGCCCTCGTGGACCCACGGCTGTTCGCGGATGGCGCCGAACGCCAGGATCGCGGCCTCGCCGGGGTTGAGGATTGGGGTGCCGGTGTCGATGCCGAAGACGCCGACGTTGGTGATGGTGATGGTGCCGTCCCGCATGGCGCCGGGAGGAGTGCTCGACGTGCGCGCCGCCTGCGTCAGCTCCGCGAGCTCGGTGGCGAGCGTGTGGAGGTCGTAGCGGTGCGCGTCCTTGATGTTGGGGACGATGAGGCCGCGCGGCGTGGACGCTGCGATACCCAGGTTCACGTAGTGCTTGTAGATGATCTCCTGGCGCTCCTCATCCCACGACGCGTTGATCTCGGGGTGGCGGCGCACAGCGAACAGCAGGGCCTTCATGGCGATCAGTAGCGGGGTCACGCGGACGTCCTGGAACTCGCGGTCCTGCTTGAGCTTGGCGACGAGATCCATGGTCGCGGTGACGTCTAGCGTGTGGAACACGGTGACGTGCGGCGCGGTGAACGCGCTCGCCACCATGGCCTCGGCGGTGCGCTTGCGCACCGACTTCACGGGCACTCGGGTCATGCGGCCGTCAGCGCTCACCACGCCGGACTCAAGCCACGGCTGGTCGTCGCCAGCATAGGTGGCGAGCGTGCGCGGCTCGCGGTCCTTGGAGTGCTGGATCACGTCCTCACGGGTGATGATGCCGCCGGGCCCGGACGGGCTCACGGTGCTGAGCTCGACGCCGAGCTCCTTGGCGAGCCTCCGAACGGGCGGCTTCGCAAACACCGGGTGCTCAATCTCTGCAGCACTGGGCTCGCCAGCAGGCGTCACCACCTCGACCCGCCGCGGTCGCCTCGCCGCACTCGAGTTGGTCACGCCATACCCAACAAGCACGCTCCCGGACGACTCACTGTCAGACGCGGAATCGCTCTGAGCCGCCTCAGTAGGTTGAGGAGCGGACGCGCGCGGCGTCCCATACGTACTCTCGGGAACGGAAGGTGCGCCGGATTCAGACGCTTCGGAAGATTCCGAAACGGGCGCATCGGAGGCTTCAGCCGACGCCCTTAGCCCGGCTTCGGAATCTTGCGAAGCGTCACCCAACCCAGCAACCGGCGCCTCTCCGTCGGGATCCGTATCGAACACGACGATCGGCGCGCCGACCTCGACCGTGTCCCCTTCGTGCACCAACAACTCGGTGACCACGCCGTCGTACGGGCACGGAAGCTCGACGAGCGACTTGGCCGTCTCCACCTCGACGAGCGGCTGGTTGACCTCGACGCGGTCGCCGACGGCGACGCGCCACGTGACGACGTCGGCCTCGGTCAGGCCCTCGCCGGCGTCTGGCATCAGGAAAGTCTCAAAGGTCGGCATGGCGTCTCCTAGTGAACCACGACGCGGTCTACGGCATCGAGTAGCCGGTCCACGCTTGGCAGGTAGTCGTGTTCGAACTTGGAAGCGGGGTACGGCATGTGGAAGCCGCCCACCCGCAGCACGGGAGCCTCGAGGCTGAAGAACGCCTCTTCCTGTACGCGCGCCGCGATCTCGGCGCCGGGACCGTACACCGTGGCGGCCTCGTGCACGACGACGCAGCGGCCGGTCTTGCGCACGGAGCGGACGATGGTGTTGACGTCGAGCGGGCTGATGCTGCGCAGGTCGATGACCTCGGCGCTCGTGCCCTCCTTCGCCAGCACCTCCGCCGCCTGCAGCGCAACGCGCACTGTCGGGCCGTAGGCGACAAGGGTGACGTCGTCGCCGGTGCGCGCGATCTTCGCGTGGCTCATGGACGCGGTGCCGCGGGCGGCGTCAAACGGCGTGACGTCGTCGACGTCGGCCTTGTCCCAGTAGCGCGCCTTGGGCTCGAAGAACAGCACCGGGTCGGGGGACGCGATCGCCTGCTGGATCATGTCGTAGCCGTCCTGCGGCGTCGCGGGGGACATGACGCGTAGGCCGGGGGTGTGGGCGAACAGCACCTCGGGGCTTTCGGAGTGATGCTCCACGGCGCCGATGCCGCCGGCGAACGGCACGCGGATGGTCACCGGCACCTGGACGAGGCCCTTGGTTCGGTAGTGCATCTTCGCGAGCTGGGTGGTGATCTGGTCGTACGCCGGGAAGATGAAGCCGTCGAACTGGATCTCGCACACCGGGCGGTAGCCGCGCATCGACATGCCGATGGCGGTACCGATGATGCCGGATTCGGCGAGCGGCGTATCGATGACGCGGTCCGCACCGAAGTCCTTGTAGAGGCCGTCAGTGACGCGGAAGACCCCGCCGAGCGGCCCCACGTCCTCGCCCATGATGAGCACCTTGGGGTCGCGCTCCATTGCCTTGCGCAGACCCGCGTTAATGGCGCCGCCGAGTGTCATGGTGGTCATTGCTTTGCCTCCGCATCCAGGAAGGACGCCTCGTATCGCTCCCACCATGCGCGCTCTGCGTCGACGGTGGCGTGCGGCTCTGCGTAGACGTCGTCGAACATGCTGACCGTCTGAGCCTTACCTGCTCCCTTGACGCGGGCGCGGACGGCCGCGGCAAGGTCCTTGCCCTCGGCGATCGTGTCCGCGCGGAAGGCGTCGTCGATCTCGCCAAGGCGCTCAAGGTAGGTGTTGAGCCGCATGATCGGGTCGCGCTCCTTCCAGTACTCCTCGTCGGCGCGGGTGCGGTAGCGGGTCGGGTCATCGGAGGTGGTGTGGGCGCCCATCCGGTAGGTGAAGGCCTCGATGAAGGACGGGCCTCCGCCGGCGCGGGCGCGCTCCATGTTGGCGCGCGTGACGGCGTAGGACGCAATCACGTCGTTGCCGTCAACGCGAATCCCAGGGATGCCGACGCCGTCGGCCCTGCGCGCGAGCGGCACCTTTGACTGGGTGGTGGTCGGCACGGAGATGGCGAATTGGTTGTTCTGGCAGAAGAAGACGATGGGGGCGTTGTTGACAGCCGCGAAGGTGAGGGCCTCGTTGGTGTCGCCCTGCGCGGTGGCGCCGTCTCCGAAGTAGCAGATCACCGCGCCGTCGGTGTCGGGGTTGCCGGACGCGGCCGCGCCGTCACGGTCCATCGCCATCGCGTAGCCGGTCGCGTGGAGCGTGTGCGAGCCGATGACCAGCGTGTAGACGTGGAATCCGTGCTTCGCCGGGTCCCAGGACGAGTGCTCGACGCCGCGGAACATCAGCGGGATCACCTCGAGGCTCACGCCGCGCAGGTAGGCGACGCCGTGCTCACGGTAGGAGGGGAACACGAAGTCGTGGGGCGTGAGGGCGTAGCCGGAGCCGATCTGCGCGGCTTCCTGGCCAAGTAGCGGCACCCACAAGCCCAGCTCGCCCTGCCGCTGCAGGGACGTGGCCTCGGTGTCGAAAGCGCGCACGATGGTCATGTCGCGCCACGCCTGGCGGAGCCGGTCGGGGGTGAGTTCTGCGGCGTAGTGGTCGTATTCGGGGTGCTCGACGCGCTCGCCCGTGTGGGTGAGCAGGCGTACTACGCCTTCGTCTGAGAGCGGGCCGTGGGCGTCCACCGGCAACCTCCTTGTGTGCCGCGAAGCGCGGCTTGCGGATCAACTTACGCTAGCGTAGCCTACGGTACCGTAGGTTTGCCCACAAGGCCAAGCCTCGCCCGCCCGCCGACCCGGGTCCCACAAGGGCCCGGGCGGGGGTTCCGGTCACTTCTGATCGGGCTTTTTCGCAGGCTTCTTGTCCTTGAGGCCCAGGTCGATCTCGGCCTTCGGATCCGCCAAGACGGGATCGATCGGGATGCCCTTTTCCTCAAGCAACGCGATGGCGCGGTCGCGCTCCTGCAGCGCGGGCCACTTGAGCACCGCGAACACCAGGAAGAGCAGCGGACCAATCACCGGCACCAGCACGGCGATCACGCCAAGCCAGTGCGAGTACCCTGCCTTGCGCGCCACGAGGATTGCCGACACGAGCAGGATGACCGTGTAGATCGCGCCCGCGAGCACGATCCAGCCGAACCACTGCTGAACAAGGTCCCAACCGGTCGTGTTGCCGCTGTCTGCCGTGAAATACATGATGCCTTCTTCCCCGGGACGCGCCCTCGCGGCCCGCTGCCTAAAACCTATCGGGATACTCCGCCAAGCGGGCAAGCATCGCGTCGTTATCTTCGGGCGAGCCGATGGTGATCCGGACGCCGTCCCCGTCGAACGGCCGGGCGAGAATGGGGACCGCGGCCGCCGCGAGGTGCTCGCCGAGCGCCACCGCCGATTCGTGGGCCTCAATCCACACAAAGTTGCCTTGGGAGTCGGGGATTTCCCAGCCGCCCGCCGCGAGCGCGGCCACCACCCGCTCGCGCTCTTCGACGATCGCCGCGGCGCGTTCAAGCACCACCGCCTCGAGCTTGAGTGCGGCAAGCGCGCCCGCCTGCGCCGCTGCGTTCACGGAGAACGGCGTCACGCAAGCGCGCACGGCCGCGATGATGTCGGGGTGGCCCATCGCGTAGCCGACGCGCAGGCCCGCCAGGCCCCAGGCCTTCGAGAAGGTGCGGGTGACGAGGACGTTGGGGTACGCAACGAGCGCAGCGCGGCTGTCGAGCACGTCCGGGTCGCGCACGAACTCGACGTACGCCTCGTCAACCACGACCAACACGTGCGGCGGCACCGCCGCCATGAAGTCCTCAAACTCCTGGGCATGGATGGCGGTGCCGGTGGGGTTGTTGGGGCTGCACAGGAAGATCACCTTGGTGCGGTCCGTGACGGCGTCGGCCATCGCGGGCAGGTGGTGCCGCGCCCCAAGGCCAAGCGGCACGCGCACCGGGATGGCGCCGGCAACCTGCGCGAGGATCGGGTACGCCTCGAACGAGCGCCACGCGAAGATGACCTCGTCCTCCTGGTCGCAGAACGCCTGAATAATGTGGCTGAGGATGGCAACGGAGCCGCCGCCCACGGCCACCTGCCCCGGCCGCACGCCCTGCCACGCGGCGATAGCGCCGGTGAGGTCTGCGGAGAACATGTCCGGGTAGCGGTTGGCTCCCGCCGCCGCCTCCGACGCCGCGGCCGCCACCTCGGGGAGCGTGGGCAGCGCTGTCTCGTTCGACGACAACTTGATGGGCGTAGGGCCCGTCGCGGAGCCTCGGGAGCCCGGCACGTACCGGGGCATCGCTTCGATCACGGGGCGCGGAAGCGGCAACGTCATATGGCTAGCATGCCAGGCCCGTGGAACAATGGACGAATGGGACTTCTGACTAGGTACATTGCAACGACCCTCGCGGTCTGGCTGGTGACGTTCTTCCCACTGGACGTGGCGGTCTCCGGCGGGGATGGCAACAGCACGTGGAATCGCATCTTCGTGTTCCTCGGCGTGGGTGCCATCATGACGCTCGTCAACCTCATCGTGAAGCCGATCGTCAAGTTCGTGACGGCGCCGATTCGCCTGCTCACGCTCGGGCTGTTCTCGCTGGTGATCAACTGGGCGATGCTGGTGCTCGCGGCGTGGGTGACGTCCAAGGTGAGCTTCGGCACGCTCGAGCTTGGCGGGTTCTGGAAGACGCTCGGCGCGGCCATCATCATCTCGATCATCGTGTGGTTCGTGGGCAAGCTGATCCCCAAGCGCAAGAAGGGCGCCTAGCGCCTCGCCATTCGCTGCGGCATCGCCGGGGGTTGTCGCAGCGCCTTCCACTCGTTCCACCGCCGCACGGGACTCAACTAGAGTGTCGCCGTGGATAAACGCCAAGGACGCGGCCCCCGCTCCCCGAGCCGCGACCGGCACTTCACGGAAGTTCTCTCGTCCGCGTTCTCGTCTGTCGCCATCCTCGGGGGAGGCGCCGTCCTCCAGTTCCTGTTCGACCTGGTCATGGCGCGCACCTTCGACGCTGACGGTGTTGGAAGGTTTTACCTCAGCCTTTCGGTGCTGACGACGTTGGGTCTGATCGGGCGATTCGGCCTTGACCGCGCGATGGTGCGATTCGTGCCGCCGGAGATTGCGCGCGGCGACATCGCGGCGGCCCGCGGGGTGGTGCGCAGCGGCGTCTTCCTGAGCCTCGTGACTGCCGGCCCCTTGGCGGTCGGCCTGTTTGTCCTGGCAAACGTGCTCGCCCGTGACGTTTTCGACGTCGAAGGCATGGTGCTGTATTTGCGAGTGTTCGCGTGCGCGCTTCCCGCGTTCTCGCTCATGTACATCCTCGGCGGCGTCCTGCGGGCGATGAAGTGGACCCGCTCGGCCCTGTCTGTTGAGCGCGTCATCGCCTACCTTGTTGCCCTGATCGCCGTCATTGCCCTTGGCAGGTCACTTGGCCTCGAAGCGGTCGTGATCGCGTTTGCCGTGGGATGCGTGACCTCGCTAGGCATCGCCGCCGCGATCATTCGCCGAAAGCTGAGCTATTCAGGAGCCCGCAAACCGTTCAACACCAAGCTGCTCGCGATCACGGCAGCGCCCATGCTCTTCGTCGTCTTCGCGACGCAGATGTATGGCCAGTTGAGCGTGCTCATCCTCGGCGCCACGGGGACGACCACCGACGTCGGCATCTTCAACATCGCCCTCAAGTTGTCACTGTTCATGTCCCTGGTGCTGTCCGCGATCAACGCGCGCGGCGCGACCAAGATCTCGGAGATGTACCACGCAGGCGACCGCGACGCACTCAAGCTCATGCTTGGCAAGGTCAGCACCCTCGGGGCGGTCTACGTCATCCCAGTCTTCATTGTGATTGCACTCATTCCCGAATTGCCGCTGAGCCTGTTCGGCGAGAAGTTCACAGCGGGCGCGACGGCGCTCATCATCCTCGCCGCGGGCCAGGTCGTGAATGTCTCGGTGGGGTCGACCACCTACGCGTTGGCGATGACTGGGCACGAGCGGGCGTTGGCCGTCGCCGTGGCCGGTTCACTCGCCCTCAACGTGGGCGTCGGGTTAGCCGTGATCCCCTCGTTTGGCGTGAACGGTGCTGCCGCTGCGACGGCAATCTCGGTCGCCCTGAGCAACCTCGTGATGGTGGTGATGGTGCGCCGGTACCTCGGCGTATGGATGCTCCCGTTCACGTATATTGGGGCGCGGTTGCGAAAGGCTCGTAGCGACGACACGAAGACGGAGGCCTGATGCGAACGACGCTCGACTTCCTGTGTGTCGGCACCGCAAAATCGGGAACGACGACGCTGCACAAGCTCGCCGCAGAGCACCCACGATTGTCGCTGCCGAGCGCGAAAGAGGTGCCGTTCTTCAACGACCCGGCCGTGTACGCCAAAGGCATGCCGTGGTACCTCAACCAGCACTTTCGCAAAGCGCCAGAGTCGGACCTGTGGGGCACCGTCACGCCTCAGTACACGTACTTTCGTGGCGGCCTGTCGCCGCAGCAAACGGCGGAGCGGATCCACGCGGAGCAACCTGATGTCAAGATCATCGCGCTCGTCCGCAACCCCATCGGCCGCACCTTCTCTCACTTCAAGACGTCCGTTCGCCGCAGTGCTGAACGGCGCACCTTCGAGGACGCGATCAGCGAGCTGCTGGAGTCACCCGAGCTCGACACCATGCGCGACGAGGAATGGACTCCCTTCAATCGGTTCCTGTTCGCAAGCGAGTACCGCCGAGTGCTCGAGCCTTACGTGAAGCTGTTCGGTCGCGAGCACGTGCTGGTGATGTACGCCGAGGACCTGTACTCCCAGCCGCTCGAGACGATGGCGACGTTCTACGACTTCATCGGGGTCGAGAACCAGCAGCCCGAATCCAAGCCAGAAACCCACCACAATCAGGGCGGGATGGAGCCGCGCGTGGGCCTCCTGACGCCCCGCTACCTTCACAAGTCGGGTATCCGACGTGCGTGGCGGGCACTGGTCCCGTACAAGCTCCGCAAGAGCATCGAGGTGCGGGTCAACAGTTGGAACGCCAAGCCTGACACCACCCGGCTCGACCCCGCGTCACCTGCGCGAACGTTGTTGACCAACCACTTCCGCGCCGACGTTGACTACGTCAGCGAACTCGTCGGAAAGCCTTCGCCGTGGGGTGAATGGCAACCGTCGTGAGCTCTGCGCGCACAGCATCACAGGGACTTACCGTTCGCGTCGGCAGGCGACGAGTTCCCGTCCGCGGGTTCTTCACCAAATACATCCTGGGCGTCGTTGCCGTCCGGGTGATCGGCGCGTTGCTCCCCCTCGTGCGCGCCAAGCGATCGCGCGCCGTCGTCTTGTACGGCCACCGATATGCGGGCAACCTCCAGGCCTTGGAGCTGTGGCTTCGCGAGAATACTGGCACGCCCGTCTACTACGTCGCCGACGAGGTCGACTACTTCCGCTCCGTGAGACGCGATCACCGCGACGTCCGCGTGCTCCTGCTCCAGAACCCGGTGCACCTGGTGCGGATCGCTCGAGCCCGCGCGGTTTACACGTCGCACGGCCCTGCGCTGCTGCGGTCGTGGCTCACCCGCAGGCGACGTCCGTCGTTCCTGGAGTTGTGGCACGGTGTGGGGTTCAAGCGCCGCAACCCCGACGCGGTCGAGGTCTTCAAGCGCTACGACGCCATGTGTGTGTCGTCGCCCGCGTTCCACAAGCTTCACCTCGACTGGGGCCTCGCAGGGTCCATGCTCTTCACCACTGGCTACGCCCGCACCGACCGCGTGCTGGCGCATAGCGGGTCGCCAGCGGAGGTGCGCGCGGACTTCGACCTCCCGCTCGACCCCGCCTTGAAGGTCGTGCTCTACGCGCCCACCTGGCGGTTGCGGGAAGACACGGTGGTGTTCCCCTTTGACCTGAGCGCGGCGCAGTTCTTCGACGCGATGGAGGACTTCGCCCGTGCGCACTCATGCGTCGTAGTCGTGCGGCCCCACCTCAACACCCACCTCGGTCGCGGTGGCGGCGATTCCGAACGCGTCGTGGTGCGATCGAGCTCCGACTACCCCGACACCGAGCACCTGCTGGGCGCGGTCGACGTGCTGGTCACCGACTGGTCGTCGGTCTTCACTGATTTCCTCCCGCTGGGGCGGCCGATTGTCTTCCTGGACCCGGAGCCGACCTTCACCGGGTGGGCGTTGACGCCGGCCGACCGGTGCGGCGCCGTGGCGTCGTCTCAGGCGGACCTGCTGGACGCGCTGTCCCAGGCAGTCGCGAGTCCAGGCGCGTATCTTGAGACCTACCAGAAGCAGATGGCCCACACCGTGGAGTTGGCGTGGGGCGACCTCGCCGACGGCCACTCAGCTGAACGCTGCTACCGAGTGTTGGAGGAGATCGAACGTGCGTGACTACGGCATCGTCATCCTCGCCGCTGGCCTGGGAAGCCGGATGGAATCGTCGACCAAGAAGCAGTACATGCGGCTTGGGAACCGACGCGTCATCGACTACTCCATCGAGATCTTTCAACGGTTCCCTTACGACATCGTGATCGTGCTTGACGACGTCGCAAACGCCGAGAACCTGCCAAGCCACCCGCAGATCACTTACGTGCAGGGCGGGGCGACCCGGGACAAGTCGATTCAGAACGGATTCGAGGCGCTCGCGCCGTGCCGCTTCGTGTTGGTGCACGACGCGGCCCGGCCGTTCGCCACGCAGCGCGTCATCCGCGACGTCATGGCGGCGTTGCAGGAGAGCGACTGCGCGTACCCAGTGGCGCCGGTGGTCAGCACCGTGGTCTACGACGACAACGGGACGCTCGCGGGCACGCCCGACCGCGCCGGGCTGCGCCACATCCAGACGCCGCAAGGATTCTCCAGCCCCTGGCTCGCGCGAATCCTCGAAGACGCCGAGCAAACCCACCCACACATTCCTGAGCGGGTGCGCGCGCTGGGGGGATCCGTCGTACACGTCGAGGGATCGCCGTGGCTCATGAAGGTCACCTACCCGCCAAGCATCTTTGCGGCCGAGGCGTACGTCGCAGACTTCTGCGAATCAGAGGGTCTTGCCGACCCCAAGTGACGTGTCCCTGCCGCAGGGCGGCTAGCCGGCCGTCGAGCGGGCGAAGGTGCTGCCGCCAGAACCGTCACGGCCAGGCGCCGCAAGTGCCGCGTCAACGCCGCGCTCGACGGAGTACACCGTGCGCGTGACGTGGTCGCCGTCGTCCCCAAAGAACACGTCAGCCTGGCCTCGCCACGCGACCAGCGACGGATGATCCGACGCGTCGATGTACGCTCCCGTGCGCGCGTACGCGTCGCCGTAGTGAGACCCGGTGTTGCTGCGCGCCGCCGCTTGGTCCGCAGGCAGGTCCGACGCGGCGAGCGAGCGGGATACCGTGATGCGCTCTGGCGTATCGGGGTTCACGCCGCCATCGAGCCCGGGGGTGATGTCCTCGACGTTCTCAACGTGCAAGGTCGCGACGCCGTCGACGGTCGCGTAGCGCGCTGTCGGCGAGCCCGCGGTCACGATCGCCCGCAGGTTGTACCGCTCGCGGAACTCCGGCGTATTCGCGAGTCCCATGGCGGACATCCCACCCTGGCTGTGGCCAACGAGCATCACCGGATCTCCCGGAGGAATGTGCTGAGCGGCCATCGCGGCGGCGACGGCGACCATGGGGTCCGCGACGTCGCGCGCCGCCAGTGACAGGTTCGCCGTCCCTGTGAACGGGTTCTTGCCGCCGAGGCTCAGCCAATCTTCGGTTCCCGGAATGGTCACGACCCACGCCGTCGAGCCGTCTGGCGCGTCGTGCCGCTCGATCATGATCTCGCCGGGGTCGCCGCCGCCGGACGGTTCGAGGCCGTGAGCGTCCAGAAGCAGGTCCTCCACGCCGGTTGGCGCTGACGCGGTGGTAGTCCGCTCTGGGGTCAAGGTGAGCCCGTACGGATCGCCGAACACGTAGCTGAGGGCTTGGGCGTTTGCGGCGAGATAGCTCGCGATCAGATCGTAGAGCGGACCGAGCCGATTGAGCGCGGCGTCGGCGACGTCTCGTGACGGCAACAGGCGCGGCATGACGACGCGCGGGTGCAGTAGGCTCCCCGCGCCGCCGGACACCATGTCGTGGAAGAAACCGGTTATCGAATGGCCAACGTCCCGCATGAGCGCGACGGCAAGCCCGGCCTGACGCTCGGCGTCGGCGTAGCCAGCGGCGGTGCGCTCGAGGCGGTCGGCGACGACGTTGGCGTGCGCGGACTGGCGGCCAGCCGTAAGTGCCGCGTCCGCGAGCGCGTTGATCGCGTTGGCCCGGGCGGCGTCGAGCTCGATCGCGGGGGAGGGCATGCAGCGCACCTCGTCGTAGGCGGTGCGTAGGCGGTAGCCGCACGTGGAAAGGGAGTCGCTGGCGGCCCGGAGCGCGATGTAGGCGCTGGCAAGATCTTGGAGCCGAGCCGACGTCCCGCCGTACCCACCCTGGACATCGATCTGGTCGCTCATGACGACCCTCCCGCGAAGGACACCAAGGGTGCGGCGGCGGCGCTCGCGTCTCGCACTTCCTGCTCAAGCGCGAAGGTGGCGTTGGTCGCCTCCCACAGTTCGCGGAGGTAGATGTGGGCCTGGTCGGAGACCCACTCGACGTGTGCCGCGCGGCGCAACGCGGCGCGGGCGTCGTCAATGTCGGCCAGGGCGAGCCGGGTGACTATCGCGGCGAGCGCGGGGTTGATGGCATCCATGCCGAGCACGCTAGGCGCGCGACTGACACGCGACGCCCGGAGCCCGCACGGCTGTGGATTACTTCCCGATCACGGCAGCGGGGACATCAGCCCAGGCGGGCGCGAACACCACCTCCGGCTTGCCGCCCACGAGAGACGCGAGCGGGCCAAGCGGCCCAACCCCGGCCGAGTCCGCGTGCAAGACCACGCGAGACGGCTTCACCGCCGCAGCGTCCGGCGCGCGATACTCGCCCACCGCGGCATCGGCCACCAGCAAGGAGCCGCACTCGACAGCGTCGCCAGGCAGGATTGCCTCGACGGCGCCGCCGTGCGCGTTGAGCAGTGCCGCCCACGCTCGGGACACGTCCGGCAGGCGACCTTCTGCTCGCCACGGCGTCTCGATTGGCCACAGCGCAACCGTCTTGCCCGCCGCGAGCGCGGCGTCCACGGCCGACGTCACGCCTGCCACGAGCGAACCGCTGCCCATCGGCAGCGCGTACGGCACGGCCACCACCACGTCCACATTGGTGGGAGGCTCGTCGCCGCGCAGGCGAGGAGGCGCGTAGCAGGGGCGCGGGTCGCCAACCTCGAAGCGCGGCGACGCGACCGAGCCGTGCCACTGCTCGAAGCAGCCGCGGTAAATCCGGCGGCCCACGTGAATCCAGTCGCGGTGGATCTCGTCGCCGCTGAGCGAACCCGCGTCCACGCGCTGGAACGTGAGCGGTGCCGCGTCGAGCGTGGGTACCGGCACTCCGGTCGCGCGCGCGATCCGGAACCGGTACTCGGAGTCCGCCGCCTTGCGCACGGTGTCGAAGTAGCCCACGAGCTCGCGCATGTGCTCACGCGCGAACATCAACGACGGCTCGCACACCTTGCCGATGGGCGTCCGGTAGTGCGTGAACAGCAAGTCGGGGGTCACGCGCACGGACGACGTGGTGTTCGCGTGGACGCCGGCGTTCGCCGTGAAGTGGGCGGCCTGCCGCTCGATGCGCTCGGGGTGCATCCAGTCGTCGGAATCGTGAAAGGTGATGAGCTCGCCGGCTGCGTGGTCGAGCGCGTAGTTGCGACACGCGTACGTACCGCCGTTGGTGGCTAGCCGCTCCACCCGCACGCGCGGATCGATCGCGGCCACCTGCTTGTAGACACGTGCGAAGCTCTTGGGCGAGCAGTCATCGACCACCAACACCTCGAGGTTCCGCCACGACGACGCCACGATTGACCGCACCGACGCCAGCAGCGCGTCGCCGGGCTTGTACGAGCTGACGACGACTGTCACGACGGGGCCGTCCGTCACGTCCCGCCGCGGGGTCGCAGCCAGCCGCTCGAACGGGACAGCGTCGCCGTCGGCGATCGACAACATCGAGTAGTCGCCCGCCACGAAAGGCCGGTTCACGAGCGCCAGCCACTCGTCCATGTCGCCGCCCTGGGTGAACGGGTTGATGAGGTCGGCCTCGAGCCGGCGGTAGGCGTTCATCGGCCGACGCGCACGAGCGAGCGTCTCGCGCGACTCCTCCGCGCGGCCCAGCAGGAACTGAAGCTCGGCGAGGTACAGGCGATCGTGATCGAGGAGGCGGTGCGACTTGGCGAAGCTGCGCAGCCACCGCACGATGCCGGGGCCGGTGAGCGGCCGGCCAGGAGTGAGCGGCGGCACCGACGCCTCAATCTCCGCATAGATGGCGGCGGCCGACGCGCGGTCCCGCTTGCCGTCGCCATGCAGGTACAAGGCCCGCGCCAACAGGGACCGCCCGAGCGGCCCGACGGACGACCAGATGCGATCCTGTTCAGACGACCGCTGGCGCGACGGCGTGGTCGCCGCCTCGACAAGCACGTCGAAGTCCACCGGCCGGCCCGTGAGCTCCTCCGCGAGAATCGCCCGACCGTCGCGGCCAAGGTGCATCAACAGCCCGAGCGCGACCACGTTCGGCGCGAACTGGCGGAACAGCCACCACAGCACCGACGTGCTGCGGCGGCGCACCTGAACGATCTCGTGGCGCCGGTTCGACAGCCGCTTGTAGGCGACGAAGAATCCGACGATCGCCATGACGACCGCGAACACGATGAGGATCACCTTGGCGATGGGATTGCCCGGCGTCAGCAATGCGGCCGCCACGACGATGCCCCCGGCACCAAGCGCGGCGAGGGCGATACCCGCCAGCGAGGCCTCGGGCTCAAGGCGGTCGAGGCGCCCAGGGCGCGGCCCCTGCCAACTTTCGCGCGGCTGCGTCACCCTGTCACCTTTCGTTGCTCCTCCGCAGGGAGCATACCGGGGATGCGCCGTCGTGAACGCGTTCGCGAGAGTCAACAGTCGTCAAGCGCCGGTCACGGGGACGTTTCGCAAGCGATGCCGTCGGCGGTCAAACGGTTGCGCGACCCATTTCACGAGCACCACCGACAAAGCCAGGCTCACGACCAGCGTGACGGCGAAGAACACCGGCGTGCGTCGCGTGACACCCAGCGGAGCGAGGATGACCACGAGCGCCTGAATGATCGGGTAATGGCAGAGGTACAGCGGATAACTAAGTTCGCCAATGAGACGATCCCACTTGCCCCATGCGCGGAACTCGAAGGCGAGGGGCAAGGCCACAACGAACAGTGCGAGGGTGCCTAGGCCGCGCACCGTAAACGGCCCAGGGGCGGTCAAGAAGACAACGAACACGCTCGCGAGCAACGCGACGGCAACCTTGGCGAGAACGGCCAGCGTGTTCGGCGACAACCGCTTCCACATGGGGCGGATGTACTGGTGTGCGATCACACCCAGCAGGAAGAACACCAACTCAGTGGGGAAAAACCTGTAGGTCCACGGATCGGAACTTCCGAGCCCGCCGTGTACGAGAATCAGTCGAAGCGCAACCGACGTCACTATCAACGCCCCGATGGCCACTCGCGAGCGGAGGACCCACGGTGCGATTGCGTAGAAGGCCATTTCTACGCCCAGCGACCACGCGGGCGGCACCAGGAGCCCTTGCCACAACGGCGGCGACGAGTCTCGGAAGTCTGTTGCGAATACCCAGTTCCCGTGATCGACACCCATGAACATGGTCGCGTCCTGGAAGAACAGCGTGGCATTCGTGAAGCCAAGGAACGCGCGCGGCCCCGGGGGAGCCGCCTGGAATGTCTCGATGACGGGGCTGGAGTGACCGGTTGCCCACAACACGACCGCGATTCCCAGCGACCCAATCGCGACCACTATGTACGCCGGATAAAGGCGAAGGAACCTGCTAGTCCAGAAGGCGCGGACGGACGGATACGCGCGGCGCTCAATGAAAATGTACGAGATCAGGAAGCCCGAAACCACGTAGAAGAGCTCGACCGCCACCCGTCCGCCAACGAGGGTGTGGCCTTGCGTGTGCCCGCCCACGACCGCCACCGCGAGCAAGATTCGTAGGAGGCCCACGCGGTCATACTATCTGGCGGCGCCGCCGGAGGGAGCGCGAGGACAATCGGCTAGCATTAACCGGACGCACGGCGCAGCGAGCGCCAAATCTAGTGTTGGGGACCCCACGCATCGGAGATTTGCGGAGGTGGCGCGGCGGCTGCCCGTTCCCGTCAGACGCTTGCTGGCTGCCGCCTACACTGCCTTCTTCAAGCCGCGCGGTTGGCGCACACACCCGGCTCCAGGCACGGCAATCCGACTCGAGAACGCGGCGCGGCGCGCGGGCGGGCAATACCTCGTGGTCCGTGAGGCCGCTCGGCTCGACTGGTCGCAACTTCGCTACGCCGACGGGTCGCCTGTCACCTTCCCATTCGATTACGGCGAGAAGTTGGCAACCGAAGCTGTTGGCTGGGTGGGGCCGGCGGTGGTCTCAAACGCGCAGTCGTGGCCCGTGACCTCGCGGGGCGAACTCGTCATTGACGCGGTCCGGGTGCGTCGGACAACGCGCCGCTACTACGAAGAGCCACAACGCCTCGGGCCCGCAATCCATCTGCGGGGCGGGACGCTCAACATCAACTGTGCGTCAACGAGGAAGAACTACGCCCACGCCGTCCTGGATGGCGTGGGGCGCCTGGCTGTGGCGTCGAAAGCGGGCGTCGATCTGAACGCGGTCGATCACATTATCGTCCCGGCGCACCCGTCGCCCACACTCGCTCGCGTGCTCGACATAGCCGGCGTGCCGCGGGACAAGCGCAGGCCCGCAGACTGGGGGGCGCACTTCCAGGTAGACAGCCTCATCCAACCCACGATTTCGCATCGAACGCCGATCTACTCCGCAACCGGCCCCGAATTCCTGCGTTCGCTCGGCGTCGAACCGACCCCCGGCCCACCGCGGCGCTTACTCATGTTGCGCCTTGGCGAGCGCCGACGGGCGATTGCCAATCCCGAAGGTCTTGAGCAACTCGCACGCGAGTACGACCTCGAGCTTTACGACCCGGCGCGCTCGGAATTTTCCCCAAGCGACTTCGCGGCGGCCGAACTCATCGTTGCGGCGCACGGAGCGGCTCTGGGTGACCTTGGATTCTGTGCGCCGGGCACCCGCCTGGTTGAGGTTCTCGCGTCGGGACACCTGGAGCCCCATTTCGCGACGCTGGCCATCTCCGCAGGCTTGCAATACGTAGCCGTGCGCGCGCGCACCCTCGATGGTACCTACGAGGGCGACTTTGAAGTGGACTACGACGAACTCCGCGAAGGCATCGAGCGCGTCCTCAGTCGCGATTAGCCGAGGCGCGGACTTACTCCGCGGCCTCGTAGGCGTCGACGACGTCGTTGACCGGACCGTCCATCATCAGCGAGCCGCCATCGATCCAGATGGCGCGAGTGCATGTAGTCGCGGATCGATTCCATGGAGTGACTCACCAAGAATACGGTCGACGCGGATGCACACATTTCGCGGATCCGCGCTTCGCCTCGCGCGCGGAAATCCTTGTCGCCAACCGCGAGCGCTTCGTCGACAAGCATGATCGAGTGCTGGCGTGAGATGGCGACAGAGAACCGCAGCCGCGCCGACATACCCGCCGAATACGCGCGCATCGGCAAGTGGATGAACTCCTTCAGCCCGGAGAAGTCGACAATGTCGTCGTACACGTCGCGGACCTCCTCGCGCGAAATCCCCATCGCCAGCGCGCCGAGTTCGACGTTCTTGTCGCCAGGAAGATCCGGCATGAGGATGGAACTCAACGCCGAGAATGGCAGGCTGGCTCGACGCATACACGGCGCCTTCCGCCGGCGGGATCAGGCCCGCGATCGCATTGAGCAGGCTCGACTTACCAGACCCATTGTGGCCGACCACTCCGATCGACTCGCCTTCGCGCGCAACGAGCGAGACGCCCTTGACCGCGTGCACCACCTTGATGCCGGCCTGCTTCTCGAGAAGCCGCCGGCCGCGCCTCACCCTGCGACCAGACTCGTAGGCCTTGTACTTCACGTGCACGTCATCGATCGATGACGGTCGGCGCGCCCACCGCGGCTTTCTTTGCGTCGGCTTCGGGCTATTCAAGGCCGTACCTTTCTTCGGCGCCCCAGAAGAAGACGAGGCCGAAAACCAGCGTGACGACCGCGGCGATCGAGGCCACCGGCCACGCGGTCGGCTCCAGTGTTCCTGCTCCACGAGAAGTTGCGCCCGGACGAGCGCGATGTAGTCGTGCACCGGGCTGAGCTTGACCACCGCGAGAAGCACGTTGGCCTGCTCGCGAGGACCTTGTCGAGCGAGTAGAAGATGCCGGAGCTGTAGAAAATGATTCGCGTCAGGAACGGCAGCGATCTGTGTCACGTCGCGGAAGTGAACCGTGAGCCGCGCGGAGATCAGCGCAACTCCCAAGTTGAAGATCGTCATCAGCGCAAGAGTCGGGAACACGAGTCAACCACGCACCATGACGGGCTCGCCGAACACGAGAGCGATGACGAAGAGCATGAGACACCATCGGCACCATCTCGAGCACGCGCTGGATAATCACTGACAGCGGCAACAAGAGGCGCGGGAAGGTGAGACTGCGCACGAGGCCCCGGTTGCCCGTGATCGAACTCGCGCCGCCCGCGAAACTCTTGCGAGAAGTATTCGAAGACGAAGACACCCGACGACAAGGTACGGGATGAACGGTTCGCAGGCCGCGTGTTGCCGTGGCAGAATGAAACCGAACACCGTGCCATACACGGCAACCATCAGCAGCGGCCTGATTAGCACCCACGCCATCCCAAGCCGGCTGGTGCCAAACTCGGCGTCCATGCTGGAATCGCGCGAGCGAGAACGCAAACGCCGCGCCGGTGCCACGTCTCCCTGAGGTAGTTGCCGAAGCGGCATGCGGCCAGAGATGCGCTCGAGGCCCGCGTCTTCCGCGAGCTTCTGGTAGTCGATCTGGGTCACGCCGCTCCTGTTCGGGGCCAGGCCTGCGCCGCATGTGGTCGGGCGCACGACGCGCCTCCTGTAGCGGTGAACCACTCTACCGGCATCCCACAGCTGAGCCCGCACGTGAAACAATGCTTGTGTGACCGCCGACTGGAAGTCCCTTGCGGACGCCTCGCCCGCACCCGCACTTGGCCCGCTCGACGGCCGCTACCGGGCCGCGGTCGCCCCGCTCGTCGACCATCTTTCCGAGGCCGCGCTCAACCGCGCGCGCGTGCACGTCGAGGTCGAATGGCTGCTCCACCTGTGCGAGCAGGACGCCGTCCCCGGCGCCCCCACGCTTACGGACGACGACGCCGCCTACTTGCGCGGCATCGTCGCGTCTTTCGGGTCGGAAGAGATCGCTGAGCTGGCGGAGACGGAGCGGGTCACCGTCCACGACGTCAAGGCCGTCGAATACTTCCTCAAGAAGCGCCTGGAGCAGGCGCCCCAGGGCAGCGCGCTGCGGGGCGTCACCGAGCTTGTGCACTTCGCGTGCACGTCCGAGGACATCAACAACCTGTCGTACGCCGTCATGGTGCGCGGCGCCGTCAAGGACGTGTGGCTGCCGGCCGCGCGCGAGCTCGTCAACCAGGTCGCCGAGGTCGCGCGCACCAACGCCGGGCAGCCGATGCTGTCGCGCACCCACGGCCAGGCCGCCACGCCCACCACGCTTGGCAAGGAATTCGCCGTGCTCGCGCACCGACTCGGCCGCCAGGTGCGCCGGGTGGAGGGCCAGGAATTCCTTGGCAAGATCAACGGCGCCACCGGCACCTACGGCGCGCACGTCGCCGCGGTGCCTGGCACCGACTGGATCGAGGTCTCCCGCACCTTCGTGGAGCACCTCGGGCTCACGTGGAACCCGCTCACCACGCAGATCGAGAGCCACGACTGGCAGGCCGAGCTGTACGCCGACGTCGCGCGCTTCAACCGCGTGCTTCACAACCTGTCGACCGACGTGTGGACGTACATCTCGCTGGGCTACTTCGCGCAAGTGCGTGGCCAGGGCACCGTGGGCTCGTCGACGATGCCACACAAGGTCAACCCCATCCGCTTCGAGAACGCCGAGGCCAACCTCGAGCTGTCGTGCGCGCTGCTCGACTCGCTCGGCGCGACGCTTGTCACCAGCCGGCTCCAGCGCGACCTCACCGACTCCACCACCCAGCGCAACATCGGCGTCGCCTTCGGCCACTCGCTGCTCGCGATCGACAACGTCCGCAAGGGCCTGGCGGGGCTGGACGTCAACCCCGACGCCATGGCGCGAGACCTCGACGCCAACTGGGAGGTGCTCGGCGAGGCCGTCCAGTCGGCCATGCGCGCGGCGGGAATCGCGGGAACGCCCGGCATGGAGAATCCGTACGAGCGGCTCAAGGACCTCACGCGCGGCCGGCGCATCGACGGCAAGGACCTCGACGCGTTCATCGCGGGCCTTGGACTGCCAGACGACGTCGCCGTGCGGCTCGCTCACATGACCCCCGCGACGTACGTCGGGCTCGCCGCTCAGCTTGTCGAGTTCCTCGAGGACTGACCGGCTTACAGTAGGCCCATGACGTCGACGACGACGGCCGCGGCCAGCACTTCTCAGGAACGTCCCTTGCGCGTGCGCGTCGAAATCATCATCGTGCTCGGCCTCAGCCTTGGACAGTCCGCGATCTTCGGGATTTGGTGGCTCATCAAGCGCGCCATGGACACCGCGCCGATCGGCCAGCAGAGCACCACCATCATCCGATCCGCGAGCGACGTGCCGTGGATGGACTTCGCGTACCAGCTGCTCTCCGTGGGCTTCCGGGTCTTCCCTGCGCTTCTCGCTGTCTACCTGCTCGCGAGCTCCCACGGATCGGCGCTGCGCCGGCTCGGCCTGTTCTGGCGCGGCGAGGGGTCCTCGCCCGTGTGGCGCGACCTCGCTCGCGGGGCGGGGCTTGCCGCGGTCATCGGGCTGCCCGGGCTGCTGTGGGTGGGCATCGGGCGCGCGCTCGGGTGGACAGTGAAGATCGACACGAGCGGGCTGCCCAGCGCGTGGTGGGCCGCAACCGTCCTGCTGCTTGGCGCCCTGGCGACAGGAATCCTCGAGGAGACCGTGGCCGTCGGGTACCTCGTCACCCGCTTGCAGGACGCGCGGTGGGGCGCGCCTGCCGCGATCGCCGCATCGGCGCTATTGCGCGCGCTGTATCACGCGTACCAGGGGCCCGGCATGATGATCGGAAACGCCGTGATGGGCGCATTGTTCGCCTGGTATTTCGCGCGGACGCGCCGCCTTGGGCCGCTGATCGTCGCCCACGCCGCGATCGACGCGGTGTCGTTCATCGGTCCCGACGTGGTGCCGCAGTCGTGGCTCGCGGCGCTTGGCCTCGTGTAGCGCCTTGCCTATCCCTAGACTCGGGACATGACCGCGCTCCCGACTGATCCCGCGGAGCCCGTCACCGACTCCGGCGCGGTCCACCTCGTGGATACGCCATCCCAACGGGTGCGCCGATTCACGGACCTGCTGCACCTTGGCAGCACTCTCATCGGGATCACGCTGATCCTGCTGATCGGCGTGTTTGCGTCCGGCACCACCGAGGGCATTACGTCCGACGTTCGGAGCATCTGGGACGTGCTGCGCGGCTTCCTCTTGGCGCCGGTCAACATCCTCGAGGGCATCGTGACGTTCATCGTGCCCGCGATCGTGATCGTGTCGCTCGCCTTGCGACGCGAGCCGCGCAGGATCGTCGAATCGCTCGCCGCGCTGGCGGGCGGCATCGTGATGGCGATCTCGGGCACCGAGATGGTGCGCCTGTGGGGTAGCGCGGACCTGATCAGCTCGCTGTCGGTGACATCTGACGGGATCGTCGCCGTGACGATGCCCGCCTACCTCGCCGGGCTCGCGGCGATGCTGACGGCGGCGGGGCGGCGCGGGGCTCAGCGGCCGGTGTCGGTGTCGTGGAACATCATCTGGATCGCTGCCGCGATCGCGGCCATCTCCGGACTCGTCACGCTGCCGGCCGTGCTCGTCACCGTGCTGGCCGGCCGGGCCACCGGGCTAGCCCTGCGCTACGCGTTCGGGTCCGCCAGCGACCGCGCGTACGGCGCCGCGCTCATGGACGCGATCTCGCGCGCGGGCTTCACCACCGCGCGGCTGATCCGCATCGACACTCACGACGACTTCGACGACGACGAGGTTGACCAGGTGGGCGCCGCGATGAGCCGCACCCGGCAGGGTCGCATCTACGCGCTGACGACGGCAGAGAACCACCAATACATCGTGGTTGCTCTCGACGGCGACCAGCGCGTCGCGGACACCCTCGCGAAGGTGTGGCGGGCCATTCGCCTGCGCGGCCTCACCGCCCGCCCGGACGTCAGCCTGCGCCACCTCGCCGAGTCCACCGCGCTGGTGTCACACGCCGCGCGGACCGCCGGGGTGCGCACCCCGCGCGTCATGGGAATGGCGCACGCGCGCGACACGATGGTGCTCGTCTACCAGCGCCCGAACGACGTGCGCGCGTTCGCCGACCTTGGGCCAGACGGCGTCTCAGACGACCTCATGGATAGCATCTGGTCCGAGGTACTGACCGCCCACGCGTCGGGAATCGCGCACCGCTCCCTCACCTCCGACACGGTGCTTGTCGGCACCGACGATCTCACCGGCGCGCCCGACGTCTGGCTGACGTCTTGGGAGATGGGCGAGGTCGCCACGGGGCAGCTTTCTCGCCGCATGGACGCCGTGCAACTCATCGCGATGTTCGCGGCGAAGGTAGGCGCCAAGCGAGCCGTAGCGTCGGCGTTCCGGCGCCTGAGCAAGTCCCAGGTGTCCGCGCTGGCGCCGCTATTGCAAGCCATCATGTTGCCGCGCGCGACGCGCGTCGAGATCAAGGCCAAGGGCAAGGGCAAGGTGCTGCAGGAGGTCCGGGACGAGATTCTCGAGTTCCTGCCCGAGGCACCCTCGGAGCCCGCGAACATCACCCGGTTCGGGCTGCGCACCGTCATCACCATTACGCTCGGCATCGCGGCCGCGCTGATCGTGCTGCTGTCCCTCAAGCCCGACGAAGTGTTGATGGCGCTACGCGAGGCGGAGATTGGGTGGGTCGCGGTCGCGCTCGGATTCGCGTTGCTCACGTTCGTGGGTGCCGCTATCACGATGGTCGCGTTCGCGCCGATCAAGCTGCCGTGGGGGCGCGTGCTGCTGGCCCAGGTCGCCGCCGCGTACGTCGCGCTTGCCGCGCCTGCGGGCATCGGGCCGGCCGCGATCAACCTGCGGCTGCTCACCCGGCGCAAGGTGCCCAACGGGCTCGCCGTCGCAACCGTGGCGCTCGTGCAGGTGTCGGCGATCTTCGTCACCGTGCTCGGGCTCCTGATCCTGTCGCTCGTGACTGGGTCCGGCGACACCCTCGTCAAGCTTCCGTCCGAGCGCGTGCTTGTGGGGATCGGAGTCTCCGCCGTGCTTGTCGCGCTGACCCTCACGGTCCCCAAGGTGCGCGCCTGGGCGGCCGCCAAGATCCTGCCGACGTTCCGCCAGACCTGGCCGCGGCTCGTGCAGATCCTCGGCCAGCCGTGGCGCATCCTGCTGGGCATCGCGGGGAACTTGCTGCTGACCGCCGCTTACGTGGCCGCTTTCTACTCCGCGCTGCGCGCCTTCGGCCTCGAACTGCCGCTGATCACCATCACCGTGGTGTTCTTGCTCGGCAACGCGGCGGGCGCCATCGTGCCGACGCCTGGCGGCCTCGGCACGGTCGAAGTCGCGCTCACGACGGCGCTCACCACCACCGCTGGCGTCGCGACAGCCGTCGCCGGCTCGTCCGTCGTACTGTTCCGCGCGGTAACGTATTGGGCCCGGATTCCGTTGGGATATCTAGCAATGAGATTCCTCCAGAAGAAGGGTGAACTCTAATGGAGTTCTTCCCCGGTGCCACCGCCGCCACCGCGCTCCTCGCAGGAGTGCTCGCCGCCTTCAACCCATGCGGGTTCGCGCTCCTGCCGGCCTACATCACCGTGCTCGTGACCGGTAGCGCCGAGGAAGGCGTGAGCCGCCAGCAAGCCATCCGCCGCGCGATCAGCTTTGGCGTCGCGATGACGCTTGGGTTCCTCGCGGTCTTCCTCGTGTTCGGGCTCATCTTCGCCACCGCCAACGCTGGCTTCCAGGGCAACATCCTGCCGTACGTGCCCTACGTCACCGTGGTGCTTGGGGTGCTGCTCGTGGTGCTGGGTATCCACATGCTGCGGGGCGGCCAGCTCAACATCCCTGGCCTCAAGATCAAGGGCGCCGCGCCCACGCGCGCTTTCGGTTCGCAGATCGTCTACGGCATCGCGTTCGCTTTCGCGTCGATGTCCTGCACGATCGGCGTCTACCTGCCAATCGTCACCGCTTCGCTCAACGCGCAGAACCCCGTGAGCGCCGCGCTGCCGTCCGTCGTGTACGGCATCGGCATGGGCACGTCCGTGCTCGCAGTGTCGCTGATCGCTGCGATCGCTGGCAGCTCCGGAGTGGCCGCGCTTCGCCGCCGCACGCCGGTGTTCATGCGCGCGGCCGGAGCGCTCATGCTCGTCGTGGGCGCGTACGTGATCGCGTACGGCCTTGCCGAGATCCTGCCGCAGTTCGGGGTGCACGCCCTCGACTCCGTGCTACTCACCACCGGCGACTGGCAGGGCGCAGTGAACCGCTGGATCGCATCCTGGGGCAACGCCACGCTCGTGGTGGTTGCCGTCCTGACCCTCGGCGCCTCAGTGTGGCTGTGGCTGTGGTCGCGAGGGGACGAAAAAGGCGCGGCACCCAAGTAGGGCGCCGCGCCTTCCCTTCTGAGGGGGGATTCAGAAGTCCTGAAGCGTTAGGCGATTGACTCGGCGGCCTGCAACAGGCCCGCCTTGCCCACCGATCCGGGAATCGTCTGGACGTTGCCGTCGCGGTCGATCACGACAAGCGCGGGCTGGCTGACCACGGAGAAATTGGCCCAGATAGAGCCGTCCTCGTCCACGATCTGCACGACGTCGCCAAGCCCGTGGCGCTTCACAAAGGCTTCCATGCCCTCCTGGCCGCTGCGGCCGGGGACGCCAAGAACCTGGACGCCGGCGGGAAGCTCGTTGAGCGCATCTGCGATCTGGGGGGCCTCCGCGTTGCAGATCGGGCACCACTCGGCCCAGAACCACAGCAGCGTGGGTGTGCCGTACAGGGAGGCACCGTCGAACGCCTCGCCGTCGAGCGTCGTCGCCTGGAACTGCAGGAGCGCAGGGACCTCGCCGGCCGGGGCAGGCTGGGTGGGCTGCTCCGCCGTGGTGGTGTCCGTCGCCGAGGGCGTGGCGGACGGGCTTGGCGCGCACGCTGCGAGCGCGAGCACTGCGGCTGCCGCCACGACTGCGAGGCGGGCGTGAAGAGAATTCGAAGCCATGATGTGTCTCCTTGGTTGTCCCAGGAACGCCCAGGGGCGCGCGCGCATTCCCGCGCGGGTGGTCCGGTAACCCATTCGCAGCGTCGGCGGCCGCGGATTGGTCGACACGAAAAGGCGGCGCTTCAGGACCTGTCCTTGAGCGCGTCGAGCAACGTGCCAACCGGAATGCGGCCGATCACCAAGGCGGCGACGGATGCCCCCGCCCACATGATCGCGACCACTCCGGTGACCTCGGTCAAAGCCGTCGTCGCTCCCACGCCGCACCCAATCGCGAACGCAAGTCCAGTCGCCCAACCGTAAACCGCACCCAGGCCCGACAACGCGACCCATTCGGTGAACTGGATGCTCATCCGTGCGCCAGCATTCGCCCCAAACGTGGCGTAAACCGCCATGCGCACACGGCGCGTCCATTGGACGATCGCCCACATCGCCGCGAGCACGGCGGCTCCAGCGAAGGGCGACCACCGCATGATGCGATCGCCGTACGCAGTGGCGAAGTCAAGGCCATATGTGTTGTCAGACAACCGCGGATTCGCAAGCGCTTGGCCAGACGTCGTCGCCAGGACTGCAGGCAGCAGGTCTGCGACGGCGCGCGAGTGGGCCGCGTCGGTCCTCACGTAGCAGGCGTCCGCGCCGTCACTGAAAGTTGAGGGGACAAGGTAGGCACCCTTGAGGTAGCCAGCAAGCATGGGGCTGTGAGTGACGGCGGAGGTCGCCATGAAGGTTTCGCCGGACCGCCCAGCGTCGAGGCTTCGTACCGTCCACTGAGTTGTCTCTTGGGGCCCGATGCCTGTTGCGGCTGCGGCGTCTTCAGTAACGATCACCCCGGTTCCAGATGGCGCCGGGAGACGAAGGAACCGGTACACCGAAGGCGACGCGAGAAACACCGTCGAGTCGGTCGCGGCCGCATGTGCCGGCGCCAGGGTGTCCGTTGTGCGGCGCACGGCGAAAGCCGCGCCGACGCCGTCGATAGCGTTGAGGCGCTCACATGCTTGCGGGTCAAGGAGGTCTCCCTCACCGCTTTGCGCCGAGGGTTGAACAACAAAGGCGTAGCCGCCGGCGGCGATCCACTCCTGCTCTGCCCGCTCAAGGGAGTCCACGTCGAGCGCGTTTGCTAGCGCGACTCCCGCGCACAGCCACGCGGTGGCGACAACAAGCGCGAGCGAGACTGCGCGGCCCGACAACGCATTTGCGATGCCCTCGGTGATAGCGAGGCGTACGGGCCAGGGTCGCGGATTCACGCTGCGACCGCTCCCGCACCCTGGACGAGTCGCCCGTCGACCAAACGCAGGGTCACGTCGCAACGCGCGGCCGCCTCCGCATCATGTGTCACGAGCAGCACCGTGCGGCGCGCGTTCGCGAGAAGTGCGTCGAGGACGTGGGAAGTCGTGTCCGCGTCGAGCTGCCCGGTCGGCTCGTCAGCAAAGAGCACTGGGCGTTCGGAACATAATGCGCGAGCAATGCCCGCGCGCTGTATCTCTCCACCCGACAGTTCGCGCGCGACATCGTGTTCGCGCCCAGCGAGACCCATGTCCGCGAGTGCGCGGCCAGCTCGGTCCCGCGCCGTCTGCCGGTCAGCGCCGTCGAGGAAGGCGCCGAGGCACACGTTATCCAGCACCGATCGGTCCGGAAGCATCGACACGGTTTGTAGCACCCACGTTGACACGTCACGCGGCACGTGTGCCGCGCCGTCGTCGCCAATACAACGAAAACTTCCTTCCTGCGGAGCGAGCAGTCCCCCAAGAATTGACAGCAACGTGGTCTTGCCGGAACCCGAAGGCCCCACAATTGCCGCGGTAGCCCCGGACGGGATGTCGCACTCGAGGTGAGCCAACACATCGCGGTTGGTTCGCGGGTAGCGGAAGCTCAGGTCGTCTGCGACTAGCCGCACGTCTGGTCCTCGATTACGCCACGAGGATTGAGTAGCACCGGGGTGCCGACCAAAGATGCGTCTACGTCTACCTGGCCGAACCCGCCCTGCGACGCGTCCACGCGAATCGGTGGCCCCGCCGCGCTTGGAAAGTAGCACGTCGCGCCATTCGCGTCGGTGATGACAGCCACCGCAGGGATGGTGCCGACCGTCCGAGGCTGGGCGAGCGTAAGCGACCCAGTCGCAGTCCCTTGGCCGCTCATGGCCGCCTCGATCATCGCCACATCATCGTGGTCGACAATGGTTGACTCGCCGGCTCGCAGTGTCGCCGAGCGTCCAGCAACGGTGAGCACTCGGTCCGCGGGCACCGGCGCGGCCGTGACTGAGACTGACGACTCGCCGGATACGGTCCGGAACACCTCGCTCCCGGACCCAATGTGCTCACCCACACGCGCGGTCACTGCTGTCGGTGCCGATGCGCCGGCGGGAATCCACAGCAGTGCCGCGACTCGGAGAGTGCTCCCGTCGGCTCGGTGGCCGTGGTCCCTGTTGAACTCCTTGATTGCCGCCGCGGTGTGAGAGTCCGCCGTGCGATCAGCGTGCTTCAGGTAGCCCAACCGTGACAGGAACGCCTCCGCTGCTTTGACGTCTTTTCCCTTGGTGCCGGTCGTGATGTCGCGGAACAGCGGCGCGTCCGCGACGAAGGCTACGATCGGCCGGCCAGAGACAGACATCGCGACGCTACCGTCTTCGATCGCCTGGCCCGGGGCGATCGCCAGGTTGGTAATGACGCCGGCAGATTCGCTCACGACTGGAAAGTCCTGCGGCACGACGACCGCGACAGTCGTCGATGTCGCGTCGGTCCGAGCGGCCAATTCCACCGTGCCCATCAAGGGCTCTTCCTGTGCCGCGCTTTCAAGCGGCGATTCGCTAAGTGCGATCGCGGCGAGTGTCACTCCCGCGAGGAGCGGCAACGCAAGTAGCGCCACAAGCGTCCAGCCCGTTCGCGAGTCAGGCCGCATCGATACCTGCCTCGGTGAAGCAGTCCACCGCGCCATTGGTGTCGAACATGAGCTGGCTTGCCACCTGGAACAGCTTGGCCTTGGGCGTCGACTCGTCAACGGCGACGCTGTTGTCGTTGAGGCAGGCGCGCAACAGCGGCAGACGCGTCTCGACATACGCGTCAAGCTTTTCCTGTGACGTGGGTTGCAGGCTGTACATCTTGCCGACCCACCAGAGCTCCTGCTTGTCGCAGTCAGTCACGGTCGCTTCGAGTGCGGGCTGGGAGTCGTCGATCTGAGCCCGATAGCTGGGGTAAATGAACCCGGCATTCGACGTGTCTTCAACCACCTCCGCAACTACGCCGTTGTCGGCCATGCACGCGACCGCGGCACGCGCCGCGGCTCGGGTGTCCTCAAGAGTGATCTCGCCCGAGTCGATAGCCGCGTTGAGGACGGCAAGTTGGCTGTCGCTCGCGCCCGCCGACTTTGCTTCGTCAATGGCGTCGCGCAGGTCTTGGGCGAACGCGGCGTTGCGGTCGGGAGTCTCAGGAGTGTCCTGCGAACACCCCGCGGCCGTAGTGACGACGGCGATCGCCACGATCACCGAACTCACGAGCGAACGATACAACTTCACGAAATCCTCCTGGTCCTGCCTGACAAACGAACGGGGCGTGCACATTGCGCGCGTGCACAGCGATTGGGGCGACACGCTGGCTGGCCGACCCCTCTACGTGCCCGCCAGCCAGCGCGTTCATGCCGTCCGCCTAGTGGAACACCTCGTAGCCGACGGTTCCCGAGTGGTAGCGGGTCACGAAGTCCGCCTTCCAGGAGATGCCGGAGATCCAGTACGTGCCCCCGGATAGGTACTTGATCTTCTCGCCGACACTGCCGGGGCAACCGTAGTCGTCCGTCACTGCACCGTTCGAGCCCATCGTGGAAATCATCCCGCGACCATCAGGTACGGGCAGGAACTCGAGTATAAGGAAGCGGCCTGAGATGCGCTCGACGCGGTGGCCGTAGGCTAACCAGAAACGTTGCCGCAACTGCGGCCTTAATCGAGCGGCGCTTGCGCGCCCATTTACTCCTATCTGTCGCATTTGCCTTGCAATTTCACGCTAGCAATCGCGGTACTGACTCGCACGCCAACTAGGACCCCATCTTTTGGGGGCACCACAGGGGGCAGTCGGTAGCTACAGGTCGGGCGCCATGTCGGCGAAGTGCGCGTAGTCCTTCTTGAACGCGACCGAGATGGTGTCGGTGGGGCCGGAGCGGTGCTTGGCGATGATGAAGTCGGCCTCGCCGGGGCGGGCGTCGCGGTCGTAGGCGTCCTCGCGGTGGAGCAGGATGACGATGTCGGCGTCTTGCTCGATGGCGCCGGATTCGCGCATGTCGGAAAGCATCGGGCGCTTCTCGGTGCGCTGCTCGGGACCACGGTTCAACTGCGAGATCGCGATGACGGGCACGTCGATCTCCTTGGCGAGCAGCTTGAGCGCGCGGGAGAACTCGGAGACCTCCTGCTGGCGGGACTCCACCTTGCGGCCAGAAGACATCAGCTGCAGGTAGTCCACGACCACCAGGCCGAGGTCCTCTCGCTGCTTGAGGCGGCGGCACTTGGCGCGGATCTCCATGAGCGACATGTTGGGGCTGTCGTCGATGAACAGCGGCGCCTTCGACACTCGCGCCGCCGTGCGCGCCAGCTTCTCCCAGTCGTTCGGGCCCATGGGGCCCTTGGTCATCCGGGTGAGCTTGACCGACGATTCGGCCGAGAGCATGCGCTTGGTGATCTCCTCGCGGCTCATTTCAAGCGAGAAGATGACCGACGTCTTTCCCGCGCCGATGCTCGCGGCCCGGCAAATATCCAGGCCGAGCGTCGACTTGCCGATGGCGGGGCGGGCGGCGATGACGATCATCTGCCCGCCGAGCAGGCCACCCGTGAGCTCGTCGAGTTCGCGAAACCCGGTGGGCACGCCGCGCAGCGCGCCGTCGTGGCTTGATGCGGCCTCGACCTCGCTGAGCGTGTGCTCCATGACGTCGCCGATGGCGAGGTAGTCCTCGCTGTTGCGGCGCTCGGTAACCGCGAAGATCTCGCTCTGGGCGCCGTCGACGATCGCGTCGACGTCGTCGCCGTCGGCCCCGTAGCCCATGTTCGCGATGCGGGTGCCGGCCTCGACCAGGCGGCGCAGGATTGCTTGCTCGCGCACGAGCCGCGCGTAGTAGCCGGCGGAGGCAGCGGAGGGCACTAGCGAGATGAGGGTGTGCAGGTATTCGGCGCCGCCCACGCGGCCCAGCGTGCCGGCGCCCTGGAGCTCGGCAGCGACCGTCACGGCGTCCACGGGGTTGCCGGAGTTGTACAGGCTGACGGCCGTGGCGAAGATCAGCTCATGCGCGGGCTTGTAGAAGTCGTTGCCGCGCACGATCTCCACGACGTCTGCCATGGCGTCCTTTGACAGCATCATGGCGCCGATCACGCTCTGTTCGGCCTCAAGGTTCTGCGGCGGCGTGCGTTCGAAAGTGGCATTGCCCGAATATCCGGACTCAAGCTCCTCTACCGTCACGCGACATCCCCCTTGATACGTACTCCATGGCCCGGGGTCACACTGCCATGATTCACCGCGGGTCTGACACGGCAATCTAGGGCACGTGGCGAGCCGCGAACAAGTACGTCAAGCGGCCGCCTGTGGACCATTGATGTGCATGCCGTGGATAACCCTTGGCGTGTCTGGGGAGAGACGCGTGTGACTTGTGGATACTCATGTGAATATCCTGCTCCAGATCGTCGAAACTGCCCATTTACCAGGGGAAACCTATTCCGGGGGGCTGGGGATAACTCCCCAAAACAAGGTTGCGGCGTGTCGCGCCCGGCGTGTCGTCCACATCTGTATCCCCAGGCACACCCGTAGGGGTACGACAACGGCGCCGGGCCCCCGGATGGGGCCGCGGCGCCGTCCTCGCGCGTCGTAGACGCTACTTCTCGGCGACCACCACAACGGTGACGTTCGCCGCGACGTCGTCGTGCAGGCCGATCGTGACCAGGTGCTCGCCAACAGCCTTGATGGGCTGGGCGACCTGGATGCGGCGCTTGTCCACCTTGACGCGGGGCGCGAGCGCCTCGGCAATCTGGGTGGTGGTGATGGCGCCGAACAGGCGGCCACCCTCGCCGGCCTTGGCCCGCAGCTCGACCGGGTTCGACTGCAGGGAGTCGCGCGCGGCCTGAGCGGCCTCAACCGACTCCAGTTCCTTCGCGCGACGCGCCTTGCGCATCGACTCGATCTGCTTCTCTGCGCCCGCCGACCAGGCCGTGGCCAGTCCGCGCGGAACCAGGAAGTTGCGTGCGTAGCCGTCCTTGACCTCGACGACGTCACCAGCAACACCGAGGCCGGAGACCTCGTGCGTCAAAATGATCTTCTGAGCCATGTCTCCCCCTACCGGCCCGAGCCCGCGTAGGGCAGCAGTGCCATCTCGCGCGCAATCTTGATCGCCTTGGCGATCTTGCGCTGCTCCTGAGTCGTCACACCGGTGACGCGACGCGAGCGGATCTTGCCTCGGTCGGACAGGAACTTGTTGAGGAGAGCGGTGTCCTTGTAATCAATCTCCTTGACCTTCGCCGCCTTCAGCGGGTTGGTCTTCTTCCGCGGCTTGCGGTCGTCAAACTTTGCCATGCGTTACTCCTGAAAGTCGTGTTTAGAAGGGGGGCTCTTCAGAGGCGGGTGCGGTTGCCCAAGGGTCGCTGTCGCTGCCGCCAGCAGGCGCGCCCGCGCCGCCGCCGCCAACGCCGCCACCGCTGCCGCCGCCGCGCGAGGTCTTCTGGACCTTGGCGGTGGCGTAGCGCAACGACGGGCCGACCTCGTCGACCTGGATCTCATTCACGGTGCGCTTCTCGCCGTTGGCCTCCCACGAGCGGGAAACCAGCCTGCCGGTCACAATGACCCGCATGCCCTTGGTGAGGGACTCCGCCACGTTTTCGGCCGCCTCGCGCCACAACGAGCAGCGGAGGAACAGGGTGTCCCCGTCCTTCCACTCGTTCGTGTTGCGGTCGAAGCTGCGCGGCGTCGACGCGACCGTGAAGTTCACGACCGCAGCGCCTGACTGAATGAATCGCAGTTCGGGATCGCCGGTGAGGTTTCCCACCACGGTGATCTGTGTGTCGCCTGCCATGTTTGCCTCTTTTCCTCGCGCCTAGTCGGCGTCTGGACGGATGAGCTTGGTACGCATCACGACCTCGTTGAGGCTGAGCTGACGCTCGAGCTCCTTCGCGGTCGCGGAAGTCGCGGTGAAGTTGATGACGGCGTAGATGCCGTCGGACTTCTTGTTGATCGGGTACGCGAGGCGGCGGCGGCCCCAGATGTCGACCTTGTCGACGGTGCCGCTGTCTTCCTTCACGACCGTGAGGTACTGGTCAATGGACGGCGCTACGGTGCGCTCGTCAATCTCGGGGTCGAGAATGACCATCATTTCGTACTGGCGCATAAAGATACCCACCTCCTCTGGACTGGACGGCCACGGACTTTCCGTGGCAGGAGGGTTACGCAAGCTGTGCACCGGGGCCGGAGGGCTCCGGGCACGCGGACAAGGGTACCGCGCGTGGCCGACACAGGGAAATGGGGCGGCGCCGATACGCTCGGACCATGGCCCCCGAGACCGGCGCGTGGCGCGTCGAGCGCCTCACGGACGACGACTTCCTCACGTACGCCCGTGCGTCCGCGCACCCCATCCCCATCGAGCAGGCGCCTGCGTGGGATGCGTTCGACCGCACGGTCGCGGGCCGGCGGCCGTGGGGCAGGTTCGCCGTGTGGTCCGGCGGCGAGCAGCCCGCGGCGGTCATCGCGTTGACGCGATTCGCTGGGCGTGGCTTCGACTACCTGTGGGCCAAGCACGGCCCAATCTGGATCGCCGAGCAGACTGCGGGAGCCGAACTCGCGGCGCGCGGTGCGATAGCCGCGTATCTGCGCGAACGCGACCCGGCGTCGGCATTTGTGCGGCTCCACGCCCGCCACCCGGCGCCCGACCTCCACGACTTGCTCCAGACCGTCACCTACGACCGCACCGTCAAGGCGGACCTCAGCGGCGGCGACGACGGCATACTCGCCGGGCTCAATAAGCGCACCCGAAAGAAGCTCCGCGCCGTCGAGCGCGACGACGCGATGGCGATCACCGACGAGACAGGCATCTCGCGGGAGGACTTCGAGGAGTTGTACGCGATCCACCAGGAGACCGCCGCCCGAGCCGAGTTCGGCATCTTTGGCGCGGACGTGTACTACGGGATGCTTGGCGCACTCGGCGAGCACGCGCGCCTGTTCGTGGCCCGCCGCACGGATACGCCCGAAGGCGCGCGCGCCGGCCGCGCGGTGGCGTGGCTGATCTCGACCATGTACGACGGTGGGGGCGTCAACTACTACTCGGGCGCCAACGCCGAGGGTCGCCGCGTCAACGCGCCCCTGCTGCTGCGCTGGCACGCCATGTCTACCTTCGCCGGCGAGGGCGTCACGACGTACGACTTCATGGGTGTGGACTCGCCGCGCGCGCCGAGCCTCGTGGGCGTGGGTGAATTCAAACGCCAGTTTGGCCCCGAGGTAGCAGTCGACGGCGCGTGGGACCTCCCGCTGCGGCCGTGGCGCTACCGCGCGCTCACCGCCGCTCTGCGCGCCAAGAAGCTGCTGCGCCGCTAGCGGGATCGCGCCTGCCCGCCCAGGAGCCCACCGCCACCGCCGGGCGACGGAAGGATGCCGCCGCCGGGCGGGAGAAGCCCGCCACTCGTGGGGCCCGGCGAGGTGGGGATCGTGGGAACGGGGCTGGGCTCTGGGCTGGGCTCCGGGCTCGGCGAGGGGCTGGGCTCCGGGCTCGGCTCCGGCGGCTTGATCGTCTCGCCGATGAAAGTGCGCGCCGGGAACTTGACCGCGGGGTAGTCGGAGAGGATCTCCTCCATCATGTCCGTCCAGATACGCACGGGCACGGAGCCGCCGGTGATTTCGCTGAATCCACCAAACGGCTTGATGGACTCGGCGCTTCCGTCGGTGCCCACCTGGTAGAGCGCGACGGCCCCGACCACCTGCGGCGTGTAGCCAATGAACCACGCCGACTTGTCGTCGTTCGAGGTGCCCGTCTTTCCCGCGATTTGGCGGTCAAGCTTGCTCGCGTAGACGCCGGAGCCGCGGTTCACGACCTGTCGCATCGCATACGCCGCCTCGGCGGCGACGTCGGACCTCAGCACCCGCTCCTGCTTGTTGGGAGCCTCGTACACGAGCTCGCCGTCCGGCCCAAGCACTTTCGCCACGATGTGGGGCTCGATCTTGAGGCCGCCCGACGCGATGGTCGCGTAGGCGCGCGCCATATCGATGGGGTGTGGAGACGCAGTACCGAGCACGTTTGCTGGGTTGGGCTCGAGCCCCGCGGTGTCCTCGGGGAGGCCGAGTCTGATCGCCGTGTCCATCACATTCTTGGGGCCTACGTCGTGCGCGAGCTGCGCGTAGACCGTGTTGACAGAAAACGCCGTCGCGTCGATGAGGTTGATCTGCCCGTAGCTGACGCCCCGAAAGTTGGTGACTGGTTTGCGGAACCCCTCAACGGCGATGCCTGAGTCGCCGCTGTATTCGGACTCGAGCGCGATCCCGCTCTCGAGCGCGGTGATCAACGCGAAAGGCTTGAACGTCGACCCTGCCTGAGCGATGTCTTGCGTGACGGCGTTCTGTTGCACCTTCAGGTAGTCCATGCCGCCAAACATGCTGATGATCGCGCCAGTGTTGACGTCGAGCACGACGGCCGCCGTGCGCAGGTTGGGGCTTGCGCCGTCCGGCATGTGGCGGACGGCCGCGCGCGTCGCGGACATCGCGGCGCGGTCGATCGTGGTGATGACGTGGTACCCGCCCGTCTCGATCTTCTCCTCCGACAGGCCGGTCTTGGCGGTAACCTCGCTCATCGCGGTACGCAGCAAGTACCCCTGCGAGCCCCTGAAGACGTTGTCGCTCTTGTAGGGGATGACCTCCGGGAACTCAAGGCGCAGACGATCGGTGGCCTTCAGCCAGCCGCCACTCACCATGCCGTCGAGCACATAGTTCCAGCGGGCCTCTGCCTGCGTCGGGTTGACGCGCGGATCCCAGGCGCTCGGCGCTGGCAAGATGCCGGCAAGCATCGCGGCCTCCGACACCGTCATGTCCGCAGCATCTTTGCCGTAGTACTCACGGGCGGCCGCCTGGACGCCGTAGGCGCCTCGGCCGAAGTACACGGTGTTCATGTAGTTCTCGAGGATCTGCGACTTGTCCTCCTGCTGGTCGATCTTGAGCGCCTGCAACGCTTCCTTGATCTTGCCGGGGATGTCAGTCGTGGTCTTGCCCACGTAGTACCGCTCGACGTATTGCTGGGTGATGGTCGAGCCGCCCTGCTTCTTGCCCAGCACGACGGTCTTGAACATCGCGCGCGCGGTGCCGCCGATGTCAATGCCAGGGTTGGTGAGGAACGACCTGTCCTCGGCCGAAATAAACGCCTCGCCGACGTATTCGGGAAGGTCAGCGATAGCCACCGACTCGCGGTTCTGAATGCCGAGGCGGCCCATGACCCGCTCGCCATCCGCGTAGTAGAACGTCGACACCTGAGCCTGCGCGAAGTCGTCGGGGGTCAGCACCTCGAGCCGCTGGTATGCGATCGCGAGACCTGCGACCGCGATGGTCCCCAACGCGAACATGGACGCAGTGCCCCACGCGAGCGTCTTGATCAGCCAGCGTTGCCAGCGCGGGCGGGGGGGCTTCGACGCGGTGGTGGTCCGGCGCGACGACGTCGGTGGAACGCCGCCGGCCGCCAGCCGGCGCGACGTGACGCCGGTCGTCGGCTGCTTGCCCGTGGGCTGCTTTCCGGTGCGCTCCTGGGACAGCTTCGCGAGGCGGTGCGACTCGGTGTTGCGCTGACGCTGAGCGCCGGTCGCCACCCGCCGGGGAGGCTTCTTACCGCTACCGGAAGTCATGGGTTGATTCTAAGTACGTGCCGGCGCCGGCACGGGCTGCGGCTTCGGGTGATGCCGAATCGAGTCCTAAAAGACGCTTGCGAACACCGGGATGATGATCAGTCCAGCGACGCCGATCAGGAGCGACCACTTCCACCACCAGTGAATGTCGGGGGTGATGCCGCCGTTGAGCGCGGTCGCATCGGGCTCTGAAATCTCCGAGGCGCCCCACCCCTGGTCGCCTAGCTGGACGAGGTGGAACTTGCGGCCCCACGCCGCGGTGAAGAGAAAGAACACGTGCGCGTACGAGTAGGCGACGATGATGCGGCGGGCGTCGTCGATGATGAATTCCTTGGTCTTGCGACCCCAGCCGAAGAAGATCATTGCCCCGCCCTATTCCGGCGCGGCACCGTCGGTCGCGCTCGACCAGGAGCCTAGCGTGGCCCGGGGCCTATCGCGAGGCGAGGGTGACCCGCGTCTTCGCTACAACATTGCGATGTATCTTTTCGATACAACTTTCTGCTAGCGTGGGCTTCTCGGCCACCCGGCCGACGTTAACAACGAGGAGCCAGAATGTCGAAGGGTGACGTGCTTACGCTCGCCATCCTTGGCGTGCTCGAAGACGCCCCGCTGCACGGCTACCAGCTGCGCAAACGGCTCGGCGTCGAGCTTGGCCCGTTCCGGGCGCTTAGCTATGGCTCGCTGTACCCCGCGCTGAAGCGCATGGTGACGGACGGCCTCCTTGCCGCCGAGGGCGAGGACGACGCGGCCGTTGGCCCGCGCCGGTCCCGGATCTCGTACCGGCTCACAGATGACGGGCGAGCGCGCCTCGCGAAGGAGCTCGCCAATGCCGGCGCCTCCTCGTGGGATGACGACTCGTTCGACGTGCGGTTCTCGATGTTTGACCGCACGGACTCCGATACCCGACTGCGGGTTCTCGAGGGGCGCCGCGCGCGCCTCGCCGAGCGTCTGGACGAGGTCTCGGAGAACCTCAGGCGCGTGCGCGAACGCCACGACGCCTACACGGAAGAGCTTCAGCGTCACGGTCTCGAGACCGTCGAACGCGAGGTCGAATGGCTTGACCGCTTGATTGAAGAAGAACGATCCGCCGCCGGCGGGAAAACCAATGGATCCGCTGCGGCGGGTAAAAAGTAAGGGGAACGACAATGGCTAGCCTCAAAGTCGCCGTCATCGGCGTCGGCAACTGTGCGACGTCGCTGATTCAGGGCGTTGAGTTCTACAAGGACGCGAAGCGCGGGGACACCGTCCCGGGCCTCATGCACGTCCAGTTCGGCGACTACCACATCTCCGACATCGAGTTCGTGGCGGCGTTCGACGTCGACGCGAAGAAGGTCGGCAAGGAGCTCGTGGAGGCCACCAAGGCGTCCGAGAACAACACCATCAAGATCTGCGACGTGCCCAAGACGAACGTCATCGTCGAGCGCGGCCACACCCTTGACGGCCTCGGCAAGTACTACCGCGAGACCATCACCGAGTCCGACGCCGAGCCGGTCGACATCGTCGCCCGCCTCAAGGAGGTCGGCGCGGACGTGCTGGTCTGCTACCTGCCCGTCGGTTCGGAAGACGCCGCGAAGTACTACGCGCAGTGCGCCATCGACGCCAAGGTTGCGTTCGTCAACGCGCTGCCCGTGTTCATCGCCTCTGACCCCGTGTGGGCCAAGAAGTTCGAGGACGCTGGCGTCGCCATCGTCGGTGACGACATCAAGTCCCAGGTGGGCGCCACCATCACGCACCGCGTGATGGCGAAGCTCTTCGAAGACCGCGGCGTCATCCTCGACCGCACCTACCAGCTCAACGTTGGTGGAAACATGGACTTCAAGAACATGCTCGAGCGCGACCGCCTCGAGTCGAAGAAGATCTCGAAGACCAACGCCGTGACGTCAAACCTTGCGCACGACATGGGCGAGAAGAACGTCCACATCGGCCCGTCGGACTACATCCCGTGGCTCGACGACCGCAAGTGGGCCTACGTTCGCCTTGAGGGCCGCGCGTTCGGCGAGGTGCCCCTGAACCTTGAGTACAAGCTCGAGGTCTGGGACTCGCCCAACTCGGCCGGCATCATCATCGACGCCGTGCGCGCCGCCAAGATCGCCTCCGACCGTGGCGTCGGTGGCGCGATCACGTCGCCCGCGTCGTACTTCATGAAGACCCCGCCAATCCAGATGGAAGACACCAAGGCCCGCGCGAACGTCGAGGCGTTCATCGCGGGCGAGCTGGAGCGCTAGACGCCGCAGCTCACTGGCAGACGACAGGCCGGGTCACCCTCGCGGGTGGCCCGGTCTTCGTCGTTGCGGTAGCGGCGACCTGGAGGGTTATCCCCCCAACGCCACGCCGATGTCGTACAACGCCTTGACGTCCGAGAAATCGGTCAATTCAAACTCGTACACAGACGCGCCCTCGGGAACCGGCGAGCCGGGGGTGATGGGTTTGTCCGTGATGAATATGGAGTCCGGAAACGTGGAACCCGAGACAAACGCGACGTCGAAGAAGAACTTCTGCACCGGAGCCGTAGCCAACACGGGGTCATCGAGAAGCACGTAGCCCAACCCGTCCGGACCGGAGCCGAGGCGTTGCTCGATCTTCACGGCGTCGCAGTGCTCGAACGCGTCCTGCTGCTCGCGGACCACCCCGTCGTTCGCGTATCCAATGTGCAAAGTGCCCCCGTCGGCACCAGCCTGGGGGGTATCGCGAACTTCTAAGAACCCCACGGCTATGAGGCACGCGCCACCACCAGACCCGTACTCCACGGGTGGCCGCGTCACAAACTCCATCGAGCCGCCCCGCCACCACCGGTCTTTGTCGATCCAGTCCCTGAAGTCGGAAAGCTTCAATGTGCCAGGCTCCGCAACGGTTCCCGCTGGATCGGTGCGCGGGTACGACAACGGGGGTTCTTCAGGGGCGGAATGGGCATACGTGAAAGCAAGGCCCAAGGCCGCCGCGAATGCGACCCCTCCCAAGATCCACCACCGAGCGCGGTAGGCGAACCGCCGCCGCGGCGCCGCGGCGTCCGGACCCTTTCCCAGAGTCATTCTTCCCCCCTCTCGCCGGCGGCGCGGATGGCGCCCGACTCGGGGCGCCGACTATGAATCACCGTCACCATAGACAGCGTTCTTGATGAGTTTGTAAATGTCACCATACTGACCGCGCGCAGCGGGCTTCGGATCCGCGAAGTCGTCGCCGCCAACGTACTGCCAATGTCCGGCGTCGATAACGGGGCCAATCCGGAACATGAAATTATCCTTCGCGATCTCCGGCTCAAGGTCGCCAATCGTGGAGATGTCCGCGCGGATGGCCTCGTCGAATAGTTTGCCGGAGACCTCGATCCCCGCAGCCACGCCGTCGCCACCTTTGATATTGCCAACTATCCAGTTCCCCCACGAGAACGCATCGTTCATGTTGTCGACCTGCTCGAGCGAGATCTCTTCGACTCGGCCCGCCACCACGGCATCGACCAGCGCCTCGGTTCCTGCGATCCGCATCAATCCGTCGGTGCCGGAAATCCACGGCTGGCCCGCGAGCCCGGCGCCAGCCGCATCCATCGCGTTGAAGATGTGGCCCTGGTACGCCTCCACAGCCTGGTCAAGCGTGGCGATCGCCTGCGGATCGCTCGCGATAACCCGGATCATCTTGCCGAGCTCCTCCCGCGAGATATTCGCGATGGGAACTCCGTTCTCGTCATCGCCGAGACCAAACATGTGGTTGCGCACCCAGGCGGCGTCCCCTCCCGCTGGCTCCACAGCGTGCCTTCGGCGAGCATCGGCATGTAGTTCCCGAGGACCCGCGCGAGTGCCTGAGCTCCGCGGGCTCGACCCTTCCCCGGAGCCATAGAGGTCGTTGACACCGAGTTGCGACCCGTCACCCTGACCAACGTCTGCGTAGGTCGTGTCCACCCACGGAAGGAGCTCACCAACAAGCGGGATCCGATATTGCGATTCCTCATCCGTGAGGAGCATGAACCCGTCGTGCATGATCTTGGCCGTGCTCTCCCACACGTAGTCCCGGTAGTCGCCAGAATCGAGGATTCCACCGGTCGCGTGCTCGACGCCCTCGAGCAGGCTGATGGGGCCGAGGAAGAAGCTATCCGACGAGTCGCGGTCGTGGAACCAATACTGCATGCGGGCTGTCACGCCATCGGGGCCGTCGGGGCCGCTAATGAGGAAGTTCAGAGCCGAGTCCGGGTACTCACCGAGGGACTGAAAGATCATGGCGCTGGCGTCTCCATAGACATCGCGCGACATGAGCTCGCCGGGGCCTGCGAGGGTTTCGATGAACCGCATCACCGAATCCTCGTTGCCGTTGTCGAGGCCGAACCTCAAGTCGCCGTCGACGCGCTCCATTTCGTCCATGTCAGTCGCCATCGCCACGGTCAGCGACCTGCCCATCACGTCGCCGTGCGGATCCGAGAAGAAGAAGCTGATCTCGGCGAACGTGCGCGAGTTCGATCCGTCAATCATCTCTTGCGCGAACTCCCGGCCGCGCGCGTTGTCCCACGTCTCGGAAGCGACGGAAAGCCCGTGGCGCAAGAGGCCTGCCACCTCGGCGGCGGCGGCGTAGTTGGTCTCGTCGTACGGCATGGTGTTGTTCGCCGCGAGTTCATTCACCACCTTGATGGTCTTCTCGCCGCCGATCTCCTCGAAGTACGCGCTCCAAGCATCCGGGTCGTCCCCGAGTCGCGCAAGGGCAGCTTGGAGCGCGGCGATCTTGTCCCCGTTCGTCGGGTCCCCGTCGAGGTCGTTCGTCGCGGCGATCGCGTCGAGAACCGCGAGCGCAGCGACCGCGTCTTCGATGGTCGCGCGCTCGGGCATGGCCGAGCCGACCACCTCAAGGGAGTGTTCGTCGATGCCCGCGACAGAAGGAAGATCCTTGAGGGCCGCCGCGTAGCGCGCATCGGCCGACTGTCGCTGCGAGATGAGTTGGGTGAAGCGCCGCTGCACCTCGTCTTCCATGTCGTGAAGGGTCTGGTACTTCGCGCGGCCGTCGGGAGAGCTCTGGTAGTGCGGGTCCGTCGCCTCAAACGCCACTCGCAGTTGGTGCGCCTCGTCTCGCAGGGCGATCGCGTGAGCGGTGCTGGTTTGTACGTTCGACACGTCTCGCGCGTACGCCCGCGATGCGCTCTCGATCTTCGCGAGCTCTCCCGTCACGGTGTTCACGGTTAGCGGCACCATGGCGCGAATCGCGGCCCGCCAAATCTGGCCAGCGGAGGCGACGAACCCTCCGGCCTCGGTGGACGTCGCGGCTTGCTCTACGCGTACCGCCACCCGCTCGAGCCGCTGGATGCGATCCGCGAGCACGTCGGCGTAGTGCTCAACCTCCGCGACGTCGCAGCGCCCCGGGTTGTTGAAGTCCCAGAGGGGGTGCCCGCTCAACTGTCTGTCCCCGCTGCGATATCCGTGTCCGCCGCCGCGAAGGCCTCCGCCACGGCATCGGCGTCAAGCCCAAATTGGGCGAGCCGAGCCGAAAACACGGCCGCGACGCCCCGGTACCAAAGTTCTACGTGGGCGACCGCGTCGCTGACGGAAGCGTTCCCCGAGTGGTCGATCGAGGCCGCCACGATCGCCGCTGCGTCCTCCGATTGCGTCCGAAGGGCGGCGCTCGCCTGCTGTAACACCGCGTAGTCGAGGTGCAGATCGCCAGCCATCACCCCTCCAGTGCTCGGCTTCCGATGGGCGTAGCGCGGCAGTGCCACGCACCGCCGAGCATATTGACGACGACGCACGTGCGCCACCTGGCGGCATGGGGAGAGGTACCCACGTCCCGTCCACCCCGGCGCGGGCGACCTCCAACCCGTGTGGAGAACCCCACATGCGCCGCAGTTGCCTTCCGAGTAGCATCAAGTGAAGCAAAGGGAGGCTCGATGCAACGGTGCGAGAGCTGCGGGGTCCCGCTCAACGACGACAACCGCGGCACTGAGGGCGACGGCGCCGCGAGCGAGAAGTACTGCTCCGCGTGCTACGCCAAGGGTGCTTTCACGCTACCCGACGGCACGCTCGAGCAGGTGCGCGAGGCCGCCATCGCGGCCATCATCAAGATTGGCGTCCCGCCCCACACGGCGAATACCTTGACCGACAAGATGGAGTCGTTGCCGCGCTGGAAGTAGCGCGCTACGGCGTGATCTCCCATACGCCGGGGAGCTTGGGTTCGCGAGTGTCTGGGCTGTCGTGGCGCTTGCGCATGGGTGCGAGGTCGATGGGCGGGGCCATCTGCGCGCGCGAGTCGGCTGGCACGCCGATCATCGGCACCTCGCGTCGCCACTTCATAGCGCGATGTTACCGGCGCCGGCTACCGCGACACGGGCGAGCAGCCACGCAAGCACCACCAGCACGAACGCCTGCCACGATGTCACGTCCACGACCGCGGCGCGCGCCTCGAACCCGCTCAGCACGCCCCGGAATCCCACCACCGCGAACGCGATCATGCCGAGGATCGCGCACACGGCCGCGCCCGCCGCGACGGCTCCACGCCACACCGCCGGCCCCACCAGCTCGGCGGGCGCAGGCGAGGCCGGTCGAATCGCCGGAACGCCAGCACCGCGAGCGCGACGAACACCAGGAACAACACGAACAGCGGCAGCCGCCACGCCCACCACTCCCCGGTGCCGGGCGGCCCAAACACGGGCACGCCCAGCGCGTAGAGCACGCCGTACATCCCCATCAGCGCCACGAAGTGCCACAGGAAGGCGGTCATGGCGACGGAGCTCGCGGCGATCACCGCCCCCCACACGCGCCGACGCTGCAGCCAGCGCGTCACCGCGGGGCGGACCAGCAACAGGGCCCCGGCCTGCGCCACCGCGAAGGCGAGCAGCACCACGGTGGGCGGGGCGAGGTTAGACAGCGTCTCGCCGCGGTAGGAGATCAGCGAACCGCCGTAGGGGCCAAGCCAGACCAGCAGCGCCGACGCTCCGGCGCCCCCCGCGAGCATCGTCCACCCGAGCTTGGCGCCCCAGCGGTCGGCGACGCCGTCCGCGTAGAAGAATCCGAGCTGGTGGATCGTGAGCCACACCAGCCCAAAGTTGAGCCACATCACGTAGGGCACGTCTGCCGCGAGCCGCAGCACGTCCACGGCCACCACCGCGAGCACGAGCGTCACGAGCGCGCGCCAACCGAACCGCTCGTGGGCGCGCAGCATCGCCGGCGCGAGCGCCACCGCGATGAAGTAGATCCCGATGAACCACAGCAGCTGGCCGGCGATCTGCAGTCCGAACGCGAAGTTGTCGCCAAGGTCCACGAACGCGTCGAGCGCGACGCCCGCCACCATGCCCACGACGATGAACACGAGCGCGGGCTGCACGAGCCGCGAGATGCGCGCGCGCACAAAGTCCGCGTAACCGCCGCCGCGCCGCGCGATGGACCGCCACGCGACCGCGTGCGCGAACCCACCCACCACAAAGAAGATGGGCATCACCTGCAGCACCCACGTGCCGGCGCGCGCCCACGCGAAGTAGCTCACGAGGTTGTCGGTATCCCAGACCTCGCCGGCCGCGGTGTCCTGGATGACGATCACGGCCAGGAAGAAGTGGCCGAGCATCACGCCCGCGAGCGAGGCGACGCGGAGGAAGTCGACGTAGCGGTCGCGCGACTGCGGTGTCGCGTCGGCCATCCGGGAGACGGCGCTCATGCCCCCACGGTAGTGGTTGGCGTCAAGCGCAGCAGTTCGGCGTACAGCGCCCACGCACCCGCGCTCCAGAACACCGCAACGATCACGACAAAGGGGTGAGTCACGGCCAGGGACTGGAACCACGGCGAGACAAGTGTCACGAGCCACATCGACGCGAAGCACACAACCGCAGAGACGCGCGCGAGCCGCGTGAGGCCCCAACCGCGCGACAGGTTCGTGATGGCCAAGCCGCCAACGAGAGTCAGCGCTGCCGCCGCCGCCCAATAGCCGATCTGGACCCGCGCGATGGTGGACAGTACGCCAGCGCCGAGCAAGTAGCAACCAAGGATCGTGGCGAGAAGCTTCCCGCCGGCCCGGGTCATCCCGGTAGTCGCGCGCGCGCCGTCCGAGCCACCACGGGCCTCGCGTGTGTTGCGCACCGAGGACCACGGCGGCGCCGTAGAGCGCACCGCTAGACGTGGCCATGGCGATGAAGATCCAGAACAACAGAACCGCCAGCGCGACGGGGCCCCACACGGGCAACGTCCATACCAAAAACGCAGAGAACACCCCCGACGAGCCCCCGTCAACCGGCGCAGGGTCCACGACTACTCCCGGTGGCCGAGCATCCCGAGGATCGCGATCGCCTCGTTGATGAACGGTCGCAGCAACGGGACGCGCGCGAGACGCAGCAGCTTGTCGAGCGCGGGCAGCGACCGCGCCACCACGGCGCGTGTCATCTTCTGGCCCGGCGACGCATCGTGCACCCACGCCAGGGTGATGCCCATGTGCATCAGCCACAGCGCCTGCGGTAGCTCGGGCTTGAGCCGCTTATCGGTCACGAGGTCCGAGCCCTCCACGACCTCCCGGTACATCTCGGTGATCTTCTCGCGCACGGGCGCGCTGGCCTCGCTAAACGGGCTGAGCGAGCTCGACGGAACGATGGCTAGCGACAGCAGCGAGTCCGCGATGGTGCGGTAGCGCGCCGACACGTCCAGGTACGCCGTGACCGCGATGACGAGGCGATCCTCGAAGGACGTGACGTCGGCGTACTCGCGGCGCGCCTTTGCGATGGTCTCATTGGCGATCCGGTCGTAGATGCCCTGGATCAGCTCTTCCTTGCCGCCGAAGTAGTAGTACGCGCTGCCGAGCGAGACGCCCGCGCGCTCCGCGATGGCGCGCATCGTCGTCTTCGCGTAGCCCTTCTCGATGACCATCTCGGTGGCGGCCTCGACGATGCGGTCGCGAGTGGAGACGTCCGTGGCGTTCGACATGGTGGTGCTCCTAAGCATGCTGGTACCTGGCCGCGCACAGGCGGTCCCATGTAGCGACGATACGCACCTCGTTCGCGTGAAGCAGCGTCGCCACGACCCACGCGTTGCACACCACCGCCCACATCACTGCGCTCGCCGAGCCGTTCGCCGCGATGATGTAGCCCCACACGAGTGCGGCGGTGACGATCCCCAGCCCGCTCGACGCGTAGGCGAGGGCCGTGACAATCGCAGCAGGGACGACGCGGCGACGGCGCACGAGCCACGTGGCCCACGCCGCCCCGTACGCCACGGCCGTAATGGCACCGCCGGCGGCGAGGAACGCCGCCACCCACCCGTCTCGGATGGTGAGGGCGCCCACGAGCAGGTACGGCCCACCGACGAGCGCCGGCCCGGACATCACCAACGTGCGCACGAACAGCCGGTGCCGCACGACGTCTGGGTCGGACAGCGCGTGGTGCGCGGGGACGTGCCCGCCAACGCGCCACAGCCGCCAACCGAGCGCGGGCCGCATCGCTTGATACGCGCCCAAGAGCAGCGCGCCCACGGCCACGGGGATCCACACGGAGTCCATGTCAGGCGCCCCACGTGCTCGTGTTGGCGACAACGGGACCGGCCGCGGTCCGCGTCCAAACGGGTCCAAAGGTTTTCATGACGATGCTCCAATCGAGGGGCGTACTACGCGAGCCAGAGCTCGTGGTTGTTGGAGAAGGCGGCGCGGGCGATGCGCCGGGCGCCGTCCTGCGCGCGGTAGGCGACAAGCATCTGCCACCCGGCGACCAGCTGGGCAAGGAGCCACGGGGTTGCGTAGAGCGCCCATAGCGCGAGCCGGGCGCTGAGGCCGTGGGTCACGACGGTCGCGCCGAACGCGTACGCCGCGGCGGCGAGCAGTGTGGCGGCGTGGGTAGCGGGCAGCCAGGCGAGGCGGGTGAGGCGTGGGCTGTCGATCACGACGGCAGCTGCGACCGCGAGCGACGTCAGCCCCGTGGCCGCGACGGCGAGGCCCACGACGGTCCACGCGAGCAGGACGCCCGCGATGATGCCCGGCGCGAACAAGAGCGCGGAGTAGACGGCCGTGCGCACCCACGCGCGACGGTCGCAGCGGGGGTCGACGCGGCGCTCGGCGCGGGCGGGGCCGCTGACCCACCACAGCTCGCGGCGGCGCAGAGACCCCGCGATGAACGGGGCCGCCGCGAGGAATGCCGGTGCGATCGCGAGCCCTGCAACCCACGCGATCACCGTCCACGCCGCCGCGAGGTCTGGGAAGAAGACGCCGATCATCGCGCGACCGCCAGTTCGAAGGCCCCGCCGTTCACGAGTCGCGCGGGTGCGCGCAGAAGATCCACAACTTCCAGGCGGCGACGAACAACGCATCTGCGAGCTCCACGGCGACCACCGCCTCTCGATTCTGAACACGTTCAGTGGTTGATGGCTTCACGCTAACACAGGTTCTGAACGTGTTCAAGCGCGGTCAAGTTTTTGCGGCGGGCGATGGCGTGTGAGCCCCCGAGGTTCCGCTCCCCGTGCGCACCACCCCCGTCCCACATGGACGTGAATATGCGGTGCCAGCCCCAAGCGCGGCTAGCCTGTCACCATGTCCGCCCTCTCCGACCTGCGTGCGCTGCTGCGCGAACGCGGCTTCCGCAACCTCGTCAACGTCCGCCTGCTGTCTCAGGGCGGTGACGGGATGTTCCAGATCGGCATCGGCACGGCGTTCTTCTTCGACCCCCAGCAGGCCACATCAACGCGGGACATCGCCCTGGGATTCCTTGTCCTGCTCGCCCCGTTCACGCTGGTCGGGCCATGGGTGGGACCGCTCGTCGACAGGTGGCAGCGCCAGCGGATCATCTTGGTCGGCAACCTTGTGCGCGTAGCACTGACCGGCGCGGTGATTCTCCTCTACGTCACGGACGCGCCGCTGTGGTCGCTGTACACGGTGACGCTGCTGACGCTGTCCGTGAACAGATTCCTGCTCGCTGCCATGACGGCTGGCATCCCGCAAGTGTCCCCTCGTCCGCTCCTGCTGACAGCCAACTCCATCCTCCCCACGCTCGGCACCATCGCCGCCGTCGTTGGAGCAGGCGTCGGTAGCGTCATCACATTCCTGCGGCCCGACCTGTCGAACGAGGATCCAGTCACGGCGCTCGCCGCCCTCACCGGCGCCGCCATTGCGTTCGGGCTGTCTTCCCTTGCCACCCTTGCCTTGCGGCGGCGGGAGCTCGGCCCGAACAAGCCTCTCGAGGCGTTGCGATTCTTCGCGCAAGTACGCGAGCTCGGCACGGAGCTCCGCCAGGGGTTCACGTACATCCGTGCGCGCGTGACGCCCCTCCACGCGCTCGGTGTGATGGCCGCCCAGCGCATGCTCTACGGGATGATGTTCGTGACCGCGATCATCGTGTCTCGCGAGCTGCTGAGCGATCCCATGGACCCCGCGGGCGGAGTCGACGAGTTCAGCATCGTGCTCGCGTTTGCCGCGGCCGGTTTCATTCTCGCGGCCGTGGTGACTCCCGCGCTCGGCCACCGCGTCTCACGTCACAGGTGGGTGGTGACCTGCCTGGGCATCGGCGCCATCGGCCAGGGGGCGCTTGCCATCTCGAGCTCGCGGTGGGCGCTGCTGACCGCGGCGGTCGTGGTGAGCTTCGCGGTGCAAGGCGCCAAGATTGCCGTCGACACGATCGTCCAGCGGGACACCGTCGACCGGATGCGCGGGCGGGCGTTCACGCTCTATGACTTCGCGTACAACACGGCGTTCATGTTCGCGGCAGCCGCCATGGCGGGGTTGTCCGCGATTGGCGCGCTTCCCAAGAGCGGCTACTCGTCTTGGGTGATGAGCGCGATCGCGGCGTTCTACATCTCGATCGCCGCGCTCTACGCGGGTGCGCCGTCGGAGCCCGTTGACGTCCCGGAGGACGTCGAGGCTCCGGCCTCAGCCGACGGCGCCTAGCCCTCGCCGCCCTGGCGCGCCGCCCACCAGGTCCGGAGCTCGGCCGTGGCGCGCTCCTCGCCTAGCGGGCCGTGCTCCATCCGCAAGGCCAACATGTGCTGATACGCCGCGCCCACGTCGCGGCCTGCTGGGATCCCCAGGATGTCCATGATCTGGTTGCCGTCGAGGTCGGGCCGGATCGCGTCGAGCTCCTCGCGCTCGCGAAGCTCCGCGATGCGCTGCTCAAGGTCGTCGTACGCGTGGCTCAGGCGGTCGGCCTTGCGGCGGTTGCGCGTAGTGCAGTCGGCGCGCGTAACGCGGTGGAGGCGCTCAAGTTGGTCGCCGGCGTCGGCCACGTAGCGGCGCACCGCGGAGTCCGTCCACTTGCTGTCGCCGTAACCATGGAAACGCAGATGCAACTCCACAAGTTTGGCGACCGCCTTCACCGTGTCCTTGTCGAACATCAGCGCCTTCAGCCGCTTGGCGGCGAGCTTGGCGCCGACGACCTCATGGTGGTGGAAGCTCACGCCGCCGCCAGCCTCGAAGCGACGCGTCGCGGGCTTGCCGATGTCGTGAAGAAGTGCGGCGAGGCGCAGCACCAGGTCAGGGCCGGGCACGGGGCCGTCGGGGCCGGTCTCGAGGTCGATCGCCTGTTCCAACACGGTGAGCGTGTGGTCGTAGACATCCTTGTGATGGTGGTGCTCGTCGGCCTCGAGCCGCAGCGCCGGAAGCTCGGGCAGCACGATGTCGGCGAGGCCCGTGTCGACAAGCTCCGCCAGCCCCGCGCGCGGGATTGGCGCTCAGCAGCAGCTTGGTGAGCTCGTCGCGGACGCGCTCGGCAGACACAATGCCAAGGGACGGGGCTAGGGCCGCCGCCGCCGCGCGCGTCGCAGGCTCCACCTCGAAGCCGAGCTGGGAGGCGAAGCGCGCGGCCCGCATCATCCGCAAAGGGTCGTCTCCAAAACTGCGCTCGGGCTCGATGGGGGTGCGCAGCAGGCCGCCAGCGAGGTCCACGAGGCCGTCGAACGGGTCCACAAACTCCATCGCGGGCAGGCGCACCGCCATCGCGTTGACGGTGAAGTCGCGCCGCGCAAGGTCTCCCTCGAGCGAGTCGCCGAACGTCACGGCGGGCTTGCGGGTGGCGCCGTCGTACTCGTCGGCGCGGTACGTCGTCACCTCCACCTGGAGGTCGCCGCGCATCACGCCGATGGTGCCGAACTCGCGGCCCATGTCCCACGTCTTGCCGCCCCACCTCCGAAGCAGCCTCTCGGTGTCGTCGGGCCGCGCGGACGTCGCAAAGTCGAAGTCAGCGCTCGACCGCCCCAGAAATGCGTCCCGCACCGGGCCGCCCACCAGCGCGAACTCGTACCCGGCGTCGTCGAAGACGCGCGCGAGGTCGAGGACCTCCGGGGGTAGCGCCGGCCACAGGGCATCGGCGCGGGCCCGGAGCGTCGCCAGGGTCGGGGGTGGGGTCGTCACGGTACCCAAGCATCCCAGATGGCGGGTCTACCTTCATCAGGCGTGCCCGGATCGTTAGAGTGAGGCCATGTCCGACGCCCCCGTTCCGACGCCGCGGTCGCGCCCCCGGGCCGCACGAAAGAAGCGCAGGGACACGACGGGGCGGGGGGCGAACATGCCCGTTTCCCACGAAGTCTCGGCCGGTGGAATCGCGATTCACGTGGTCGACGGCGTCGCCCAAGCGGCCGTCCTTGGGCGCCGCAACCGGGCGGGCAAGCTCGAGTGGTGCCTCCCGAAAGGTCACCTCGAGGGCGACGAGACCCCGGAACAGGCCGCGGTGCGCGAGGTCGCGGAGGAGGCAGGCGTCCACGGAGACGTCGTCCGCTCGCTCGGGGTCATCGACTACTGGTTCACCGGCGACGACACCCGCGTGCACAAGGTCGTCCACCACTTTCTGCTTGAGACCAGCAGCGATGCGATCACCACCGAGAACGACCCCGACCAAGAGGCCGAGGTTGCCGTGTGGGTCCCGCTCCCCGACCTCCCGGAACGGCTGGCGTTTCCCAACGAACGGCGCATGGCTCAGGCTGCGGCCGAGCTCCTCAAGGGCAGCGCATGACCCGCGCGGGGCGGTTGTGGGCCGCCTTCGCCGCGCTCGCGGGGGGAGCGGCACTAGCCGTCGCAACGCCGGTCTCGGCGGCCGCGGATGACACGCCCATCGATTTCACGGTAGAGGTCACGGAGGTGACCACGGGCGCCATGACAGCGCGCGACACGTTCGCGCTCGACGCGACGGTGGCGAGCACGTCTACCTCCGGGCCCACCCGCGCCGCCGCTGACTTGCGCGTCACGCGCACGGCCTTCGAGACGCAGGCTGCTGCCCAGGCGTGGCTGGCGGGCGAAGAGGACAACGGCCCGGCGCCGATGCGGACGGTTCGCTCGGTACGCGTGGGCGGCCCGCGGGGCATCCAGCCGGACCAGACGGCGCGGGTGGCGTTCCGGGCCCCGCGCGGAAAGCTCGGGCTGAAGCGCGGAACGGTGGGCGCGTACGGAATCGAGGTAGCGGTCGAGGATGCCACCGGCGTCCGCACCGTGCGGACCCTGCTCGCCTGGTACGACGGCGAGATCACCCCGCAGCCGATGGTGGTCATCGGCACCGTCGCCGGTGCCGAATCGCGCGCGAAGGCACTGCTCCTCGCCGCCGGCTCGCCGCGCGCGACCATCGTCGTGGACCCCACCGCGCTCGTGAACGAGGCGGGAGAGTTTTTCCCCCTGGCGCGCGACGCCTACGTGTTGCCCGCTGGACACCTCGACGTCGCCTCATTGATCGCGGCCGACGAAAAGCCGCTTCTGCAGCGAGCCGTCACCGAGAGCCTCAAGGCTTTCCAGGGCGACGGCGAATGGATTGCGGTCGTGCCGTCGGTTGACCGGCACCTTGTCGCGGTCACGCGTTCGCTCGGGGCCCGGGCGCTGTTGGTCGACGCCCGCACCGTCGCGCCCGCGCAGCCCGCCATTGCCGTGACAAACACCGGCCTGACCGTGGTATCGCCGGAGCCGGTGCTGTCGCTCGCGATCGCCGACGGCGATCCCGACCAGCCCGCGGCCACCGCGTCCGTTCTCGGGCTCTCGCTGCTCGGCGCTCTGGAGACAGAGTCGGCGCCCATCGTCGTGGCGCCCGGCGCGGCGTGGAGGCTCGCGAGCGACCGTCCGTCCGCGATCGTCGCGGACCTGCTCGACGCGCCGTGGACCGCCCCGGTGACGCTGACGACGGCTATGGATACCTGGGACCAGCCCGTCGCCGAGGTGGCGGACGCGGCGCCCGTGGGCGAGTCCATCCCGGCTGGCGTGATCTCGCAGGCGACCAGCGCGCTCGCGGCCGCGCGGCTGGTAGCGACCGCCTCCACGGACCCGACGGGCGTCGTGGGGGCGCCCGAGGCGGCCCTCCTGCGCTCGCTGTCGTACGACGGCCGGCTCAACACCAGCGCGCGGGCCGAGGCGATTGCGGACGCCGTCGACGCGCTCTACGCGGTGCGCAACGCGGTCTACGTCACCGGCGTCTCGGACGTCAACCTGGTGTCGAGTTCGGGCGACTTGCCCGTGACGGTGCGCAATGACCTCCCCGCCGCCATCACCGTGGTGCTGGCCGCCTACACCGACTCTCCCAACCTGTTGATCGACGAGATTCCGCCCACAGAGATCCCCGCGGGCGGCCAGGTGCAAGTGCTGGTGCCGGTCAAAGCGATCGCGAGCGGCAACGTGGACGTCAAGCTATCGCTCGAGGACGAGGGCGGCCACCGCCTCAGCGCGGAGACCGCCATTCGGGTGCGGGTGCGGGCCCAGTGGGGCGACTCCTTCACGTGGGTTGTCGCCGGCGGGTTTGTGCTGATGCTGATTGCGGGAATCGTACGGACGATGCGCCGCGGCCGGCGCGACACGCGCGAGTCCCCCGTGGCGGAGGAGGACGCGCCGCAGCCCGCGGCGACGGACAATGGCTGACATGTCTGAACCGGAGACCTTCGAGCCCGCCGCCTCGCTTCGCCGTAGCACCATCGTGATGGTGTCAGGCACCGCCACGTCTCGCGTGCTCGGCTTTGTCCGCAACGCGCTGCTCGTGGCCGCGATCGGCGTCAACGTTGCTGGCCCCACCAACGCGTTCGACGCCGCGAACAAGATCCCGAACATCCTCTACGCGCTGCTCGCCTCCGGGCTGCTCAACTCGGTGCTAGTGCCGCAGGTGGTGCGCGCCTTCGCGCGCAAGGGCGGCAAGGAGACCGTCGACCGCATCGTCACGCTTGGAATCGTGTTCATGTTCGGCGTCACCGTGCTACTCACGGTGGGTGCCGCTTGGCTGATCGCCTTGCTGTACACGGAGGGCTCGCCGGAGCTTGTGGCGCTCGCCGTGGCGTTCGCGTTCTGGTGCATCCCGCAGTTGTTCTTCTACGGCCTCTACACGCTGCTTGGCCAAGTGCTCAACGCACGCGAACAGTTCGGCCCGTACATGTGGGCGCCGGTCGTGAACAACATCGTCGCCATCGGCGGGCTGACGGCGTACCTCGCTATCTTTGGCCCTGCGGTGGTGAACGGGGTGCCGTCGGAGGCGCTCGAGACCCCGTGGAGCTCCGGCCAGATCGCCCTGCTGGCGGGCACCGCGACCCTAGGCGTCGCGGTTCAGGCGCTCGTGCTGATCATTCCGCTCGTGCGCGGCGGGTATCACTGGCGGTGGCGACTGCGCGGCGCGAAGGGCGAGCTCGACGGCGTCAAGCGCGTCGCCGGCTGGACCACCGCGGCGGTGCTCGTGGAGCAGGCAGGCGTGGCGTGGACCACCCGCATCGCATCAGCCGCGGGTGACGTGTCTGGCAACGCCCCTGACATTGCCGCCAACGCCGCCTACACCCAGGCGCTACTGCTCTACCTGGTACCGCATTCGCTCGTGACCGTCAGCATCGTGACGGCAATGTTCACGGGCATGTCGCGGTTCGCCGCCGCCCACGACATGGCTGGGCTGCGCGCCGAGCTGTCCCGCGGGCTGCGCACCATCGCCATCTTCTCGGTGTTCGCCGCGACCGCGCTGATCGTGCTCGCGCCGCTCGCGGTGCGGATCGTGCTGCCGGTAGCGCTCGACGCGGAGATCAGGTCGGTGGCGAACGTACTGATCGCGTTGAGCTTTGGCCTGGTGCCGCTGGGCGCGATGGTGCTCGTCAAGAAGGTTTACTACGCGCTCGAGGACGGGCGCTCGGTGTTCGTGATCCACATCCCGATGACCATCGCGCTGGTGGGAATCTCGCTCGCAGGCAAGGCGCTACTCGACGTGCGCTGGTGGGTCGTGGGCGTGGGCGCCGCACTGGCGGCATCGAACGTCATCGCGATGGCGCTGCGCCTTGGCGGGCTGCGGCGCAGGCTCGGTGGCCTCGACGGGCGCCGGGTCGCGCGCACGCACCTGCTCGCCGTCGCGGCGGCACTCCCGGCGGCGGCTGCGGGCTGGGGACTGCTCAAGTTCGCGCCAAACTTTGATGGCCTCTCGCGCTGGACGGCATTCGGCGCGGCCGGGGCGTGGGTCGCTGGCCTCGGCGTGGTGATGCTGGCCGTCTACGCGACAGGTCTGTGGGCCTTCCGCGTCGACGAGTGGCGCGACGCGGCCCGTCCACTTCTCCGCAAGCTCGGCGTCCGCGTACGATAGCGGGTGTTGATTTTGACCGAGATACCGGGGGGCCACGGGCCGTGAAAATAGGCCAGACGCTGGCGAACCGTTTCGTCCTGATTGGGGCCGAAGGCAAGTTCGGCGACGGCATCAAGCGTTGGGAGGCGCGCGACACCCGGCTCGACAGGCCGGTCACCGTCGTCGTCTACCCCGCCGCCCTTGCCGACGCCGCGGAGTCCGCCGCCCTCGCGGCGACCCTCGCCCGCGACCCCCGCCTCGCTCGCGTCTCGAGCCTGCGCATCGGCGACCGGGTTGCCGTGGTCATCGACCGCCCCGCCGGGGTCCGCCTGCGTGACGTCACCGCGGACCGCCTGCTCCCCATCGCCGTCGCGCGCGCGGCGGTCCGGGCCACCGCCGACGCCCTCGCCGCCACCACGCTTTCCGCGCCGGGCGAACTGCTCGACGTTACCGTCACGGCCACCGGCAAAGTTGTCGTCGCTGGCGCCGGGCTCGGCGACGTTGGCGCAACCGCCGCGCCGCTCGGCACGCAGCTGGCGCTGTGGCTACGCGAAGCGACCACGCGCGAGGACGCCGAGCCGGAGGGGCTCACCGAAGCCGAGCTGGCGCTATTCGCCGACGCGGCGGCCGGCAAGGCGCTCGACGCGGCGGCCGTACTCAAGGCGGTGCCCGAGCAAGCGCGCGACGCACTTCGAGGCGTGGCTCGCGACACCTACACCTACGAGCGCCGCATCGCGCCGGTGCTACCCGAGCCCGAGCCACAAGAGGACCTCCTTGACGCTGGCCTTGGCACGGCGGGCGTCGACGTCCCCACGCGGCCGATCGACGTCGACGAATGGGAGTTCGACGAGTTCCTGGCCGCGGAGGCCGCGGAGGCCGAGGCGCTCCCCACCGTCGGCGAGGCGCTCCTCCAGTTCCTCCACCGCCGCTTCCCCAACTCCGCCGGCATCACCCGCGCGCTTGCAAGGGCACACGAGCGCACTATCAGGGGCCCGCGCTTCAACGCGTCCCCGCTCGTGATGCTCGTCGTGGTCGGTTTCGTGGCCGCGATGGCGTACCTGAGCTTTGTGTGGTTCGCCGAGCCGTTCGTGCCGGACTACGACATCGGCCGCAACCCCCCGCAGCAATACCCCGAGTTCACGTACCCCGTCGTCCTGCCGAGTCTTTCGCCGTCCCCGTAGCGGCGCTTTGGTGCGGGAAGAGAACCGCCGTAGCATCTGTTACCGAGGTACGCGCCGCGACGGCGCGCGACAACGACAGCATCGAGGACGAGACGTGAGCGACACGCGCAACATCATCATCATCGGCTCCGGCCCTGCGGGTTACACCGCCGCCATCTACGCAGCGCGCGCGGGCCTCCAGCCCCTTGTGATCGCCGGCTCGATCGACGCCGGTGGCGCGCTCATGACCACCACCGAGGTGGAGAATTTCCCGGGCTTCGTGGACGGCGTCCAGGGTCCCGAGTTCATGGAGACCCTGCAGGCGCAGGCGGAGAAATTCGGCGCCGAGGTGCTGTTCGACGACGTCACTGAGGCGTCGCTCGAGGGTGCGGTCAAGCACGTGAAGACTGGCACGGGCAAGGAATTCTCGGCGAAGGCCGTGATCCTTGCGACCGGCTCCGCCTACCGCAAGTTGGGCCTGCCCGACGAGGAGCGCCTGTCCGGCAAGGGTGTGTCCTGGTGCGCCACGTGCGACGGCTTCTTCTTCAAGGAACAGGACGTCGTAGTCGTCGGCGGCGGCGACTCGGCCGTCGAGGAGGCCACCTTCCTCACGCGGTTCGCCAAGTCGGTCACGATGATTCACCGCCGCGACGAGCTGCGGGCCTCCAAGATCATGCAGGACCGCGCCAAGAACGACCCCAAGATCACTTTCCGATGGAACTCCGAGGTCGTCGGGCTCGACGGAGACGGCAAACTCGCCGGCGTGCGCGTGAAGGACAACGTCACTGGCGCGGAGTCGACGATCCCCGCCACCGGCATGTTCGTCGCCATCGGCCACGACCCGCGCAACGAGCTTGCCAAGGGCGTCATCGACCTTGACGACGCCGGCTACGTGCAGGTCATCGGCCGCACCACGGCCACGAAGGTCGAGGGCGTGTTCGCTTGCGGCGACCTAGTGGACTCGCGCTACCGCCAGGCGATCACGGCCGCAGGCTCCGGCTGCGCCGCAGCGCTCGACGCCCAGCACTATCTCGACGACCTCGCTGACTCTGACGCCGACGCCGCGGCGCCCAGCGCCGACGCCGCCCCCGCCGCTGTGCAGGGCGTGCTGTCCGCGCCCGTGCACGTCACCGACGCCACGTTCGAGCAGGAGGTCATCAACTCGGACATCCCCGTGGTCGTGGACTTCTGGGCGGAATGGTGCGGACCGTGCCGCGCGGTCGCGCCGATCCTCGACGAGCTCGCGGGTGACTACGCCGGCAAGATCAAGATCGTCAAGATCGACAGCGACGCCAACCCCGAGGCAGTGCGCGCGTACGGGGTCACCTCGATTCCGACCATGAACTTCTTCAAGAGCGGCGAGCTCGTCAAGTCCATCGTGGGCGCCAAGCCCAAGCCAACGCTGACCGCCCTGTTCAACGAGGTGCTCGCCTAACCAGCGCCGCGCGCACGCGCCGTGCCGCGGTCGTGAAAGAATCGCGACCATGACCGACGGCCCGCACCCTCCCACCGAGGGCACCCGGCTCGACCCGTGGCTCGAGCACTATGCGTCGCGCGCGAACGCGATGCGCGCGTCCGAGATTCGCGCCCTGTTCGCGGTGGCCAACCGTCCCGAGGTGGTGTCGCTTGCTGGTGGCATGCCGTTCATCGGCGGCCTTGCGCTCGACGAGATCGCCGAGACGTTTAGGCGGCTCATCGCCGAGCGCGGCGAGGTGGCGCTCCAGTACGGCTCGGGCCAGGGCGACGAGGCGCTTCGCGAGCAGATCGTTGAGGTCATGAAGCTCGAAGGCATCCACGCTCACCCTGACGACATCGTGGTCACCACGGGCTCGCAGCAGGCGCTCGACCTCGTCACCAAGGTGTTCATCAACCCGGGCGATGTGATCATGGCGGAGTCGCCGTCGTACGTGGGCGCGCTTGGCGTGTTCCGCGCCCACGAGGCCGACGTCCAGCACGTCGCCATGGACGCCGACGGCCTGGTCCCCGAGGCGCTCGAGGAGGGCATCGTCGCGGCGAAGGCCGCGGGCAAGACGGTGAAGTTCCTCTACACCGTTCCGAACTTCCATAACCCCGGCGGCGTGACGCTATCCGCCGAGCGGCGCCCGCGGGTGCTCGAGATTTGCCGGCGCCACCACGTGCTTGTGCTTGAGGACAACCCGTACGGCCTCCTCGGCTTCGACGCCGAGCCGTTGGCCGCGATGCGCTCGATGGACGAGGACGGCGTGGTGTACCTCGGCTCGTTCTCCAAGACCTTCGCCCCCGGCATGCGCGTGGGCTGGGCCGTCGCGCCGCACGCGGTGCGCGAGAAGCTGGTGCTGGCGTCGGAGGCCGCGATCCTGTGCCCCTCCAACGCCACGCAGCTCGCCGTGTCGAGCTACCTCGACCACCACGACTGGCTGGGCCAGATCAAAAAGTTCCGCGAGCAATACCGGGAGCGCCGCGACGCGATGATCAGCGCGCTCGAGGAGCACATCCCCACCGCCTCGTGGAACGTGCCCGCAGGCGGCTTCTACGTGTGGGTAAAGATGCCGGAGGGCCTTGACTCCAAGTCAATGCTGCCCCGCGCGGTTACGGCGCGGGTCGCGTACGTGCCGGGAACCGCGTTCTACTTCGACGGCCGCGGCGCCGATCACATGCGGCTGTCCTACTGCTACCCGACGCCGGAGCGCATCCGCGAGGGCGTGCGCCGGCTCGCGGGCGTCGTCGAAGCCGAGTCCGAGCTCGTCAAGATATTCGGCAGCGACTTGTCCGCGGGCGGCGGAACCGTGTCCTTCCCCTCACCCGACATCGCCTAATACGCTCACCCTGGAGGCTGTTATGGACGTGCTGATCCTCGCTGGAGGCCTGTCGCACGAACGCGATGTCTCGATCCGATCCGGGCGGCGGGTGGCGGAGGCGCTGCGCGACGCCGGCACCAAGGCCGACGTGCGCGACGTCGACGCAACCTTGATCCCGTATTTGCGTGACCTTGGCAAAACCGTGGTGTGGCCATTGCTTCACGGCGCCTCGGGCGAGGACGGCTCGCTCCAGGACATCCTCGAGATGTGCGGCGCGACCTACATCGGCACGGACCCGCGCTCGGCCCGCGTCGCGTGGTCAAAGCCCGTCGCCAAGACCGTCATGCATCGGGCCGGCGTCGCGACGCCCGACTACGTCACTCTCCCCCAGAGCCTCTTCCGCGAGCTCGGCGCAGACCCCGTCCTCGACGCCGTCGTGTCAAAGCTGGGCCTGCCGCTCGTCGTGAAGCCCGCCCGCGGCGGCTCCGCGCTCGGCGTCACCACGGTGACGGACCGTGCCGACCTCCCACGGGCGATGGTCGACTGCTTCGCCTACGGCGACGTCGCCCTCATCGAGAAGGCGATCGCGGGCACCGAGGTCGCCGTCAGTGTCGTGGGCACCGGGGCGGACGCGTACACGCTGCCAGGAGTCGAGATCGTCACCGACGGCATCTACGACTACGACGCCCGCTACAACCCCGGCCGCGTCGAGTACTTCTCGCCGGCGCGGCTCGACGAGGCCACCGCGGCCGCCGTCGCCGACGCCGCTCTCGCCACCCACCGCGAGCTGTCGCTGCGGCACCTGAGCCGCATCGACCTCATCGTCGACGCCCAAGGCGTTCCCCAGTTACTCGACGTCAATGTCGCCCCGGGGATGACCGAGACCAGCCTGTTCCCGCAAGCCGTCGAGGCCGCCGGCCGCGAGCTCGGCGAGGTCTACAAGGAGATCGTCGGCCTCGTGCGCTGATGCGCGTGGCGGGTGCCCTAGGCGGAGAAGCCAGGGTCCTTTGGGTTGATCAGCTGGACGATGCGGTCGAGGTCGTCGACCGACGCGAACTCGATCGTGATCTTGCCCTTGGAACGCCCAAGGTCCACCTTGACGCGGGTGTCGAGGTGGTCGCCCAGGCGGCTGCCCAACTCGTCAAGAGCGCCTGTGCGGCCCCCTGGGCGCACTGAACCGCGCTTGGCTGCCTTGACCTCAACGCCGAGCGCTACGGCCTCCTCGGTGGCGCGTACGGACAGTCCTTCGGCCACGATGCGAGTGGCGAGCGCCTCGACCTTGGCGGGGTCGTCAAGCCCGAGTAGGGCGCGGGCGTGGCCTGCGCTCAGCACGCCAGCGGCGACGCGGCGCTGAACCGCCGGCGGGAGCTTGAGAAGGCGCAGCGTGTTGGAGATCTGCGGGCGCGACCGGGACAGCCGCTCGGCGAGCGCCTCGTGGGTGATGCCGAAGTCGTCAAGCAGCTGCTGATAAGCGGCGGCCTCTTCGAGCGGGTTCAGATTTGAGCGATGCAGGTTCTCCACGAGCGCATCGCGGAGCATGTCCGTGTCATCCGTATTGCGAACAATGGCCGGAATGGCCTCGAGGCCGGCCTCCTTGCTCGCGCGCAGTCGGCGCTCGCCCATGATGAGCTCGAAGCCGGGGCCGTTCGGGTTGGGGCGCACCACGATGGGCTGCAGGACACCGATGACCTTGACGGACCCCACCAGCTCGGCGAGCGCATCCTCGTCGAACACGGTGCGCGGCTGCTTGGGGTTCGGGACGATCGTCGCGGGGTCAAGGTACGCGAACGTCGCACCGGGCACCGGGAGCAGATCCGTGGCGGTGGGTGCGGTGCCGCGGGCCGGCTCACCCGAGCTGAAGAACGCGTCGGAGGCACGCTCGGTGGTGTCCGCCTCGGTGGGGATCAGCGCGCCGAGGCCGCGACCAAGGCCGCGCTTGGGGGCGCTCACGCGGAGGCCCCCGCGCCGCGGACGGCGACGTCCTTCGCCACCGCGAGGTACGCGACGGCGCCGGTGGAGTGCGGGTCGTGGGTGATGACGGTCTGGCCGAACGACGGCGCCTCCGACACGCGCACCGCCCGCGGGATGGTGACGTCGAGCGTCTCCGTGGGGAAGTGCCCGCGGACCTCGTCGGCGACGTCGCGCGCGAGGTTGGTGCGGCCGTCGTACATCGTCAGGACAATCGTCGAGATGTGGATCTGCGGGTTGAGGTGCTGCTTCACCATGTCAACGGTCTTGATGAGCTGCGTCAGCCCCTCGAGCGCGTAGTACTCGCACTGGATGGGGATGAGCACTTCGGTGGCGGCGACCATGGCGTTGAGGGTCAGCAGGCCAAGGCTAGGCGGGCAGTCCACGAAGACGTAGTCGAAATCTTGGCCGGGGCCCGCGAGGAAGTTCTTCACCGCATCGGCGAGGCGGAACTCGCGGCGCACAACTGACACGAGCTCGATATCCGCCCCCGCGAGGTCGATGGTCGCGGGGACGCAGTACAAGCCCTCGAGGTCGGGGCACGGCTGCATCACGTCGGCCAGAGGCGTGCTGTCGAGGATCGCCTCATAGATCGAGGGCGTGCCGCTGCGGTGATCAACGCCGAGCGCGGTGGACGCGTTGCCCTGCGGGTCGGCGTCGATGACCAACACCTTGGCGCCACGGCTTGCAAGCGCCGCGGCGATGTTGACGGTGCTGGTGGTCTTGCCGACGCCACCCTTCTGGTTCGACACCACAATGACCCGCGTCTGCGCGGGCCTGGGGAACTCGGTCGCCTCGAGCGCGCGCCGGGTGCGCTCGGTGTCGAGCATCTCCTTGGCGAGCGGGCTGTCCGAGTCGGCAAAGACGCCCGAGAAGGCGTCCGCCGGCTGTCCTGCTGAAGTCACTACTCTCCCTGTCACGGCGCTGTAGCGCGCACCTCGCGCGGCGCTACCCGCCAATGTTTCACGTGAAACGTCGGCCCGCAACGGACGGTTCCACATTGGGAGCCTGGGGCCGGAGGTACGACTCTAGCCGGTTGCCCCGACGGCGGGGAAATCTGAGCGTGGGGAAGGGCCGCTACGGCGCAGGGCGCAGCCGGACGACGCGCGTGGGCTCGATGCCCTCAAGCGTCGGAGCCTCGTGCACCTCGGCCACCAGGCCCGCCTTGCGTAGGGCGTACTTGGCGGCCTCAACCTCGTCAGCCGCGCTGCGCCCTTTCAGCAGCACCATCTCGCCGCCGGGCGCCAGCAGGGGGGCGCACCACTTCACCAGCTTGGCGACCGCGGCCACCGCGCGAGCAGTGACGGCGGCGGCGCTGACCTGGGCGGCGACCTCCTCGGCGCGGCCGCGTAGGACGGTGACGTTGTCCAGGCCGACGGCCTCGGACGCCTCTGTGAGCCACGCGACGCGCCGCTCCATGGGCTCGATCAGGACAAACTCGCGCTCCGGCTGCATCGCCGCCAGCACCACGCCGGGAAGCCCGGCCCCGGACCCCACGTCCGCCACGGGCGCACCCTGGACCGGCAAGAACTGCGCCACGGCCGCTGAGTTCAGGATGTGGCGCTCCCACAGGCGCGGGAGCTCCCGCGGGCCGATGAGCCCGCGCTCGACCCCGTGCTCGGCGAGCAGCGCCGCGAAGGCTGCCACGGCGTCGTACCTCGGGCCGAAGAAAGCGCGAACGCGCCCGTCCCCGGCGAGGGGATCGAGCGCGTCGGCGTCGCCAGTCATGGGCGTTGTTTCACGTGAAACGTTAGGCGGAGGGGCGCACCACGACGTAGCGGAACGGGTCTTCACCCTCGGACTCGCTGACGAGGCCCGCCTCCAGAATCACGTCGTGGACAACCTTCCGCTCGAAGGCGTTCATCGGTTCCATCTCCACGGACTCACCGGACTCCTTGACCTTGGCGGCCACCTCGCGGCCAAGCTCGGCAAGGCGGGCACGGCGGCCCGCCCGGAACTCAGCGACGTCCAGCATGAGGCGGCTCATCTCCCCCGTCTCGACTTGAACGGCCAGGCGCGCCAGGTCCTGGAGTGCCTCAAGCACCTCGCCATCCGGGCCGACGAGGCGCTTGAGGTCCGCGCTCGGGCCGTCGGGGGAGACGATCGCGATCTTGGCCCGGCCGGCCTCGACGGAGATGTCGATGTCGCCGTCCATATCAAGAATGTCCAGCAGCTCCTCGAGGAAGTCCGCGGCGAGGTCGCCCTCGACGTCCAGCTTGGAGGGGCTCTTCTTGGACTTCGGTGCGTCCGCCGCGGGCGCGGAGACGGCATCCGTTTCCGGCGTGACTTCGGTGTCGTTCATGGGTTCCTCTACTTCTTCTTGCGCTTCTTGCGCTGCGGCTGCTGGCGCTGGCCAGACACGGGCTTGGAGTCGGGGAGCTCGGGTTCGTTGTTTTCGATGATTCCGGCCGCCTCATTCTTGCGCTTCTGGCGCTCCTTGAGAAGGCGCTCGGCCTCGGAGCCCGGGGTCGGGTTGCGGCGGATGACGTAGAACTGCTGGCCCATGGTCCACAGGTTGGTAGTGGTCCAGTAGATGAGCACGCCGATTGGGAACCAGGGCCCGGAGAACACGAAGATGAACGGGAGGGCGTACATCAGGATCTTCTGCTGGTTGGCCATCGGGCCCTCGAGCGCGGAGGCCGGCATGTTCTTGCGCGTCAGCTGCCGCTGCGTCAGGAACGTCGTCGAGACCATCGCCACGATCAGCACGGCCGCCACGATCTTCACCGTGTTGTTGTCGCTGCCGTTGAAGCTGTCGGACAGCTTGGCGCCAAAGATCGACGAGTTGTGGAAGGACGTCGCGAGATCCTTCGTGATGGCGCCGATGCCGCCTTCCTTGAGCTTCGAGTTGAGCACCCGGAACAGGGCGAAGAAGATCGGCGCCTGGAAGAGCATCGGGAGGCACGAGGCGAACGGGTTCGTCTTGTGCTTCTGGTAGAGCTCCATGGTCTCGCGGCTCATCGCCTCGCGGGACGCCTGGTCCTTCTTGCCCTTGTACTTGTTCTGGATCTTCTTGAGGTCGGGCGCGATGATCTGCATGGCCCGCGACGAGTTGATCTGCTTGACGAACAGCGGGATCAGCGCGACGCGAATCACGACCACCAGGCCCACGATGGCCAGGGCCCAGGTCCACCCCGAGTCCGGGTCCATGCCCAGGAATGTGAGTCCCTTGTAGAAGACCCACATCACCCACGACACGGCGATTTCGATTGGCCTCAGCAATGCGTCCACGTTTTCAGTCCTTACTCGGATGCCACCGCGACCTGCGCGGCGGACGTCTTATTCTTCACACGATGAAATAGGGGCTCGCCCAGCATCGGTACATCGTCCACGCCGCCGTAGCTCCACGGGTTGCACCGCAAGACACGCCACCCCGCCAGCGCGCTGCCCTTGAGCAGGCCATGCCGCTCCACGGCCGTGAAGCCGTAATGCGAACAGGAGGGGTAGTACTTGCAGCGCGGCCCAAGCCACGGCGACACGATCAGTTGGTATCCACGGATGAGGCCCATGCCCACGTAACGCGGGGCGCGTGCGAGGCGCGCCATCAGGGCTTTACCTTTGCGGCCGCGGACGACGCGGCGGATGACACGTCCTCGGCTAGACGCGCGAACGGCGTCGACGCGGCTGCGGGAAGCGCGCGAACGACCATGGACGCGTGGTCCGGAAGCGTGGGAAGTACGTCCCTCGTGATGACCCGCAGGCGGCGCTTCACCTTGTTGCGCGCCACCGCCTTGCCCACGGACCGGGACACGGCGAAGCCGGCCATCTGTGGGCGCTCGTCTAGCTGGCCGACGTACACGACGACCGACTTTCGCCCGCTCTTGTGCCCGCGGCGCATCACGGACTTGAAGTCCGCCGCCGCACGCATGCGTGAGCTGGGCGGAAGCAAGATTACGCCGAGAGTTCCGAGCGACCCTTGCGGCGACGGGCTGCGAGAATGCCGCGTCCGGCCCGGGTACGCATGCGCAGGCGGAAGCCGTGCGTCTTGGCGCGACGACGATTATTGGGCTGGTAGGTCCGCTTGGTCACGGTCGTACTCCACAACGATTGGGGGTGGTCAAATCAGCGGCCCAACGGTACGTGACCTAGCAGGGGGCGTCAAATCTATTTCCCGCCGTTGGAGAGACGCGCCGAACAGGATAGGCTCCCTCATCAGCGTCACGAATGGCGTGAACGACACGCCGAAACTTAAGTAACGAACAGGTTGCTGACACTCTACGGGTGTGTAGAAACTTGTGGACAACGGAAAGGAGCCTGGTGATGGCGAGCGCGCAGATGGACGAAGCGATCGACAGCATCTGGGCCCGAACCCTCGAAAATCTGCGTGCGAACGAGTCGCTGTCGCCCCAAAACCGCAGCTTCATCCGCCTCGTGAAACCCCTCGCCCTCGTGGACGACAACGTCTTCCTCGCGGTCGCTGAGGACTTCACTAAGAACTACCTCGAGAGCCAGCTGCGGGCGCCGATCACCGCCGCCCTCGTGGACGCGCTCGGCCGCGAGGTGCGCTTCGCCGTGACCGTGGACTCGTCGGTGATTCCGGCGGAGTCGTCTCACGAGGACGACGACCCAGAGCCGCCGCGCGGCGGCAAGAAAAAGAAGCCAAAGGTCACCAAGTCCGAAGACCCTCACCTCAACCCGCGCTACACCTTCGACACCTTCGTCATCGGCGCCTCCAACCGATTCGCGCACGCCGCCGCCCTCGCGGTCGCCGAGGCGCCGGGCAAGACGTACAACCCGCTGTTCATCTACGGCGACTCCGGCCTCGGCAAGACGCACCTTCTCCACGCGATCGGGCACTACTCGCGGCATCTGCGTCCGCAGACCCGCGTCCGCTACGTGAACTCCGAGGAATTCACGAACGACTTCATCAACGCGATCCGCGACGACCGCAAGTTGCAATTCAAGCGCCACTACCGCGACGTCGACATCCTGCTGATTGACGACATCCAATTCCTGCAGGGTAAGGAATCCACGCTGGAGGAGTTCTTCCACACCTTCAACGCGCTCCACAACGCTGGCAAGCACGTGGTGATCACGTCGGACGTTAGCCCGCGCAACCTCGCCGGTATCGAGGAGCGCATGCGCACCCGCTTCGAGTGGGGACTGATGACGGACGTCCAGCCACCGGATCTCGAGACCCGCATCGCCATCCTTCGGAAGAAGGCCGCCGTGGACGAGGTCCAGGCTCCCGACGACGTGCTCGAGTACATCGGCTCGAACATCACCACCAACATCCGCGAGCTCGAGGGCGCGCTCATCCGTGTCACGGCATTCGCGGCTCTCAACAAGCAAAACGTTGAGCTCGGCCTTGCGCAGGTGGTCCTCAAGGACCTCATCAGCGACGACGACTCCGAGGTCACCGCCTCCACCATCATTGGCAAGACGGCCGAGTACTTTGGCATCACGATGGACGAGCTCACTGGCACTTCCCGGTCTCGGGTCTACGTCACGGCGCGGCAGATCGCCATGTATCTGTGCCGGCAGTTGACGGATCTGTCGCTTCCAAAGATCGGGGAACACTTCGGGGGCAAGGACCACACCACGGTGATGTACGCCGTCAAGAAGGTCGAAGACCAAATCGCGCAGCGCCGCCAGATGTACAACCAGGTGACGGAAATCCACTCCCGCATCAAGCAGCAGTCCCGAGACCGCTGATCCTCGCGAGGTCCTGACGCGGCCACACCGCGCGACTTTGCCAAACTTTTTACTCGTGACGAGTCACACACGTGTCATGCACACCTGTGCACAACCCTGTGAATACCAGTGGATGACGCGGCGCGACTGGGGATGTACCTGTGGATAAAGTCGGGACCTCCGGGGACAGTCAGAGTTACGCACAGGACGAACGCCTTCGGTCAAAGCTCGCCCAAGTTTTCGTCCACACCACAACACGCGGCTCTACCTGCGCAAATGACTCTTCTCCACAGCATCCACAGGGGTTACTACTACTCCTCTTCTCTTGTTATTCACCTTCGAGCATTCGGCCTTCATAGCCGCGCTGCGCCACCACCAACCGGTTCACCGCGTGCTGTCGACAGATCGTTCGCTTGGCGTAGTCTGTCGGTCAGACCTCAGAGGAGTGACCATGAAGTTTTCCGTCGACCGCGACGTTTTGGCCGACGCCGTCGCCTGGACCTCGCGCGCCCTTCCGGCCAGGCCGCCGGTCCCGGTCCTTGCCGGCGTGATGATCGAGGCGCTCGCAGATGGCACCGTCAAGATTGCCAGCTTCGACTACGAGGTGTCGGCGCGAGGCCAGTTCGAAGCAACCGTTGACAGCCCGGGCGTCGCTCTGGTCTCCGGCCGCCTGCTCAAGGAAATCGCGAATGCCCTTCCCCACAAGCCAGTCGAATTCTCGCTCGAGGGCACAAAAGTCTCCGTGACCTGCGGCGCAAGCCGCTTCACGCTGGCGACGATGCCCGTCGACCAATACCCGGACCTTCCCGAGTTTCCGGACCAGTCCGGCACGGTCAACGGCAAGGAGTTCGAGGAAGCCGTGGTGCAGGTGAGTTCGGCGGCTTCCCGCGACGAGACCCTGCCAATCCTCACGGGCGTCCGGATGGAGATCGAGGGCTCGAACATTTCCCTGCTGGCGACGGACCGCTACCGTCTCGCGCTGCGCGAACTTGCGTGGAAGCCGTCGGCGAGCGGGACGTCGGCCGTTGCGCTCGTGCGGGCGCGAACGCTGGTCGAGACGTCAAAGGCGCTCGGTTCCGGCGACGTGTCGGTCGCGCTGTCTTCCGGTTCTGGCGTTGACCTCGTGGGTTTCGCGGCCGGCGGGCTCGAGACCACGTCGCTGCTCATGGACGGCGACTACCCCCAGGTGCGCCGACTGTTCCCCGACGATTCGCCCATCAAGGCGGTCGTCAACGCGGGCGAGCTGATCGAGGCAACTCGTCGCGTCGCCCTGGTCGCCGAACGCAACAGTTCGGTGCGGCTGGCGTTCTCGCAGGGCGAGGTCGTCCTCGATGCAGGGCAGTCGGAAGACGCGCAGGCGTCCGAGGCGCTCGAGGCAACGCTCGAGGGCGAAGACATCACGGTCGCGTTCAACCCGCAGTATTTGCTGGACGGCTTGACCGCGCTACGCGCGGACTACGTGCAGTTCGGGTTCACGCAGGAGACTAAGCCCGTTGAGTTCGTCGGCCTAGACAAGCCGGGTGGCACCCTCGCGTCCCACTTCCGCTACCTGCTGGTCCCCATCCGTATCGCGTCGTAGCGCATGCGCGTGACGCAGCTGTCGCTCACGGACTTCCGCTCGTACGAGCAGGTGGACGTCACGTTCGCGCCTGGGGTCACCAGCCTCGTGGGCCGCAACGGCCAGGGCAAGACGAACGTCGTCGAGGCGGTTCGCTACCTGTCCACCCTTTCAAGTCACCGCGTTGCGGGCGACGCCCCGCTGGTTCGCCACGGTGCGGCGGCCGCAACGGTGCGCGGCAACGTCGAGAAGGACGGCAGGTCTTTGTCGCTTGAGATCACCATCAACCCGGGCAAGGCCAACACCGCGCGCATCAATCGCGGCGCGGCCAAGCCGCGCGACATCGCGGGCATTCTGAGGACAGTGGTGTTCGCGCCTGAGGACCTCGCGCTGGTCAAGGGCGACCCCGCCACGCGCAGGGGATTCATGGACGAGGTCACCGTCGCACTGCAGCCCACCCTCGCGGGAGACATCGCGGACTACGACCGCGTGGTCCGGCAGCGCTCAACTCTGCTCAAGACTGCGCGGGGCAAGCCCGCCGACCTGAGCACGCTGGACGTGTGGGACGACAAGCTGGCCGCGCTCGGCGCGCGCATCGTCCGATCCCGGGCCGCAACGGTTGCGCAGTTGGCCCCCCATGTGGCGTCGGCCTACGCGGACATCGCGCCGGATTCGCGCGAGTGCGTGATTGCCTACGACTCCGGAACGTTTGACGGCGACCGGGTCCCGGCGACCGTCGCGGAAATCGAAGAACAGATGCGCGAGCTCATCGCGATCGCGCGGCCAAAAGAACTCGAGCGGGGCGTGTGCCTCGTGGGCCCCCACCGCGACGAGCTCGCGATCGCCCTTGGCGACCTACCCGCCAAGGGCTACGCGAGCCACGGCGAGTCGTGGTCCTGTGCGCTCGCGCTGCGACTTGGAACCTACGACCTTCTCACCTCGGAAGGCTCGCCCGACGCGGATCCCGACGGCGAACCTGTGCTGATTCTCGACGACGTCTTCGCGGAGCTTGACTCGCAGCGCAGGGACGCCCTCGCCGCCCGAGCCGCCGCCGCGGACCAGGTGCTCGTTACGGCCGCCGTCGCGGAGGACGTCCCCGCGGCGCTCGCCGGCGCGGTGCTCTACGTCGCGGACGGCGCGATCACCACGGAGGCGCCGTGACCAACGACGACGAGCCCGAGCTGACCGAGCGGGATCGCATCCAGGCTTCGCAGATTGCCAAGCGCGCCATGGAGCAGGCGCGTGAGAGCGCGAAAGAGCGCGGGTCGCGACCGCGCTCCGCGCGGCAGGCAAGCCGGGACCGCGCCGACAAGCAGCGCGCGTCCGGCGTCGATCGCGTCCCGTACGGCGACGGCCGCGAGCCCACCCCGCTCGGCGCGCAGATATCTGCGGTGTTCGCGCGGATGGGGTGGACCGAACAGATCGAGGTCAGCTCGGTCACCGCCCGCTGGCGCGAGGTGGTCGGCGAGAAGGTCGCGGACCACTGCGAACCCGAGAAGTTCGACGACGGGGTGCTCGTGGTGCGCACGTCCTCCACCGCGTGGGCGACCCAGGTGGCCATCCTCGCGGACAAGATTCGCCACCGCCTCAACGAGGAAATCGGCCGCGACGTCGTCAAGGAAATCAAGGTCGCGGGGCCCACTCAGCGGTCGTGGAAGAAGGGCCCGCGGTCCGTGCCTGGGCGTGGGCCGCGCGACACGTACGGATAGGCGCGTTTTCGTAGGGGGCACCCGCGTTCTAGAAATGCCTGTGGATCGCACGTAAACGGCCCTAGAACCACATAGAATGGTCCTCATTGGCGCGAGTGCCGTCTTGGCCCGCGCCGAACCCTTGAAAGGCTATTTCTTGGCTAACGCGGACCAGCGGACGAACGAGTCCAACTACGGCGCGGGCGACATCACCGTTCTTGAGGGTCTGGAAGCCGTTCGCAAGCGCCCCGGCATGTACATCGGCTCCACCGGCGAGCGCGGCCTCCACCACCTTGTCTACGAGGTCGTGGACAACGCGGTCGACGAGGCCCTCGCCGGTCACTGCGACACGATCATGGTGACCCTGCAGGCTGACGGCGGCGTCAAGGTCACCGACAACGGCCGCGGCATCCCGGTCGACATGCATCCCACCGAGAACAAGCCCACCGTCGAGGTCGTCATGACGATCCTCCACGCGGGCGGAAAGTTCGGTGGCTCCGGCTACGCGGTGTCCGGGGGCCTTCACGGCGTGGGCGTGTCCGTCGTCAACGCGCTTTCGTCTCGCGTCGAGACCGAGGTCAAGCGTCAGGGCAACGTGTGGCGGCAGTCATTTGCCGACGGCGGCAAGCCTCAGGGCACCCTCGTCAAGGGCGAGGCGACCACCGAGACCGGTACGTCCCAGACCTTCTGGGCAGACGACACGATCTTCGAGACCACTGATTACGACTACGAGACGCTGCGTGCGCGCTTCCAACAGATGGCGTTCCTCAACAAGGGCCTGTCGATCACGCTCACGGACGAGCGCGCCGACCACATCGCCGGCGACGCCGACGATGACGACGCGCCCGCCTCGCGGTCAGTCACGTACAAGTACGACGGCGGCCTCGTCGACTACGTCAAGCATCTGAATGACACCAAGAAGGCCGAACTCGTGCACCCCGAAGTCATCTCGATCGAGACGGAGGACGTCGAACAGAAGATCTCGGTCGAGCTCGCGCTTCAGTGGACGAACGCGTACAGCGAGGCCGTGTACACGTACGCGAACACGATCGCCACCACCGAGGGCGGCACACACGAGGAAGGCTTCCGCGCGGCGATGACCACTCTGGTCAATAGGTACGCGCGCGAGAAGGGCATCCTTAAGGAGAAAGACGAGAACCTCACGGGCGACGACGTCCGCGAAGGCCTCACGGCCGTCATCTCCGTCAAACTTGGCGAGCCCCAGTTTGAGGGCCAGACCAAGACCAAGCTCGGCAACACCATCGCCAAGACCTTCGTGCAGAAGGTCGTCAACGACCGCCTCACCGACTGGTTCGACTCGCACCCGAGCGAAAGCAAGGACGTCATCCGCAAGGCGATCCAAGCGTCGGCCGCCCGCATGGCCGCCCGCAAGGCGCGCGAGGCCACCCGTCGCAAGGGTCTACTCGAGTCCGGCGGCATGCCCGGCAAGTTGTCCGACTGCCAAAGCCGTAACCCGGACGAGTGCGAGATCTTCATCGTCGAGGGCGACTCCGCTGGCGGCTCGGCCAAGCAGGGCCGCGAGCCGTACAACCAGGCGATCCTGCCCATCCGCGGAAAGATCCTCAACGTCGAGCGGGCGCGGCTCGATCGGGCGCTTGGCAACAACGAGGTCCAGGCGCTCATCACCGCGTTCGGCGCGGGCATCGGCGAGGACTTCGACATCGCCAAAGCGAGGTATCACAAGATCGTGCTGATGGCCGATGCCGACGTCGACGGACAGCACATCCGCACCCTGCTGCTTACCCTGCTGTTCCGGTACATGAGGCCGCTGATCGAGGCGGGATACGTGTACCTCGCGCAGCCGCCGCTGTTCAAGCTCAAGTGGTCGAATTCGCCGCACGAGTACGTGTACTCGGACAAAGAGCGCGACGCCCTGCTCGCCGCCGGTCTCAAGGACGGCAAGAAGATCCCGAAAGAAAACGGCATCCAGCGCTACAAGGGTTTGGGCGAGATGGATCACGAGGAGCTCCGCGTCACGACCATGGACCCGGCCTCCCGCACGCTCCTCCAGGTGTCGATGGACGATGCCGCCCAGGCTGACGAGGTCTTCTCGGTGCTCATGGGCGAGGACGTCGAGTCGCGCCGCAACTTCATCCAGCGCAACGCGAAGGACGTGAGGTTCCTTGACATCTAGCACCCCCGAGGCCGTCAACCACGGCAAGATCGAGGCCGTCGATCTCAATACGGAGATGCAGCGGTCCTATATGGACTACGCGATGTCCGTCATCGTCGGCCGTGCGCTCCCGGATGTTCGGGACGGCCTCAAGCCCGTTCACCGGCGCGTCCTCTACGCGATGTTCGACGGCGGCTACCGCCCGGACCGCGCGTTCTCGAAGTGCTCGCGCGTCGTCGGCGATGTGATGGGCAAGTACCACCCCCACGGCGATTCCGCGATCTACGACACCATGGTCCGGATGGTGCAGCCGTGGTCGCTGCGCTACCCGCTCATCCTTGGCCAAGGAAACTTCGGCTCCGCCGGCAACGACGGCGCGGCCGCCTCGCGATACACCGAGTGCAAGATGGCTCCGCTCGCGATGGAGATGGTCCGCGACATCGACAAGGAGACCGTCGACTTCGAGGACAACTACGACGGCCGCGAGCAGGAGCCACAGATCCTGCCGTCGCGCTTCCCCAACCTGCTCGTCAACGGCAGCGCCGGTATCGCCGTCGGCATGGCGACCAACATCCCGCCGCACAACCTGCGCGAGGTCGCGGCCGGCGTGCAGTGGCACCTCGACCACCCGGATGCCACCAAGGAGGAGCTGCTCGAGGCGCTCATCGAGCGCATCCCCGGCCCCGACTTCCCCACCGGCGCCACCATCCTCGGCCGCCGCGGCATCGAGGACGCCTACCGGACGGGCCGCGGTTCCATCACGATGCGCGCGGTCGTCAACATCGAGGAAGTCCAGGGGCGGATGTGCCTGGTCATCACCGAGCTGCCGTACCAGGTCAACCCCGACAACCTCGCGATCAAGATCGCGGAGCTGGTCAAGGACGGCAAGGTTGCCGGCATCGCCGACATCCGCGATCAGTCGTCGGGCCGCACCGGCCAGCGCCTGGAGATCGTGCTCAAGCGCGACGCCGTCGCGAAGGTAGTCCTCAACAACCTTTACAAGCACACGCAGCTGCGCGAGACGTTTGGCGCGAACATGCTGGCGATCGTGGACGGCGTGCCGCGCACGCTCACGCTCGACGGGTTCATCCGCCACTGGGTCACGCACCAGGTCGAGGTCATCGTCCGCCGCACGCAGTATCGCTTGCGTGAGGCGGAGCGCGAGGCCCACATCCTGCGCGGCTACCTCAAGGCGCTCGACGCACTTGACGAGGTCATCGCGCTCATCCGTCGCTCTCCCGACGTCGACGCCGCGCGCACGGGCCTCATGGACCTGCTCGACGTTGACGAGGTCCAGGCCACCGCGATCCTCAACCTTCAGCTACGCCGCCTGGCCGCGCTCGAGCGGAAGAAGATTGAGGATGACTACGCCGCGCTCGAGGCCGAGATCAAGGACCTCAACGAGATCCTCGCCTCGCCGCAGCGTCAGCGCGACATCATCTCTTCGGAGCTCGGCGAGATCGTCGCGAAATACGGCGACGACCGCCGTACCGAGATCTCGCCGTTCGACGGCGACGTCTCGATCGAGGACCTCATCGCGGAGGAGGAGGTGGTCGTCACGATCACCCGCTCGGGGTATGCGAAGCGCACCAAGTCCTCGCTCTACCGCCAGCAAAAGCGCGGCGGCAAGGGCGTTCGCGGCGCGACGCTGCGCGCGGACGACGTCGTCGAGCACTTCTTCGTCACGACCACTCACCATTGGCTGCTGTTCTTCACGAACCTCGGCCGCGTCTATCGCGCAAAGGCGTACGAGCTGCCGGATGGTAGCCGCGACTCCAAGGGCCAGCACGTGGCGAACATGCTCGCGTTCCAACCCGGCGAGGAGATCGCGCAGGTGCTCGACCTTAAGACGTACCAGGACAAGCCCTACCTGGTGCTCGCCACCAAGCGAGGCCTCGTCAAGAAGACGGCGCTCGATGCGTACGACTCGAACCGCACCGGCGGCCTCATCGCGATCAACCTGCGCGAGCTCGAGGGCGTAACGCGCGAGGACGGCGAGCCCGCCACCGACGAACTGATGGCCGCGCGCTTGGTGTCCGAGGACGACGAGCTCATGCTCGTCAGCCGCAAGGGCCAGTCCATTCGCTTCGCCGCGACCGACGAGGCCATGCGCCCCATGGGCCGCGCGACCTCCGGCGTCACGGGCATGCGCTTCCGCGAGGACGACGAGCTGCTCGCGATGGACGTCGTCCGCGACGGCGCGTACAGCTTCATCGTCACCGAGGGCGGCTACGCCAAGCGCACCGACATCGACGAGTACCGCCTTCAGAACCGCGGCGGCCTTGGCATCAAGGTGGCCAAGTTGCAGGAGCAGCGCGGCGACCTCGTTGGCGCCATGCTCGTGGACGACGCGGACGAGGTGCTTGTGGTCATGGAGCGCGGCAAGGTGATGCGCAGCCCGGTGAACGAGGTCCCCGCGAAGGGCCGCGACACCATGGGCGTCATCTACGCGAAGCCGGACGACGGCGACCGAATCATCGCGATCGCCGCGAACAGCGAGCGCCACCTTGACGACGGCTCGGTCGCCGATGACGAAGACGCGGTCGCCGAGGACGCGGAGACAGCGGAAGCGCCAGAGGCCGCCGCGGCCGACTAGCCTTCGGGTGTCACCCGCGAGTGGAACGGAAGGCGCGGCCGCACGCTCTTGCCGTGCACGGCGCGCAGTAGTAGCTCGGCGCCAAACGCCACACCCACGAACGCGGCAAACGTCAGGATGATCGTCCATGATGTGCGGCTCGAGTTCACAAGCGTGAGCACGATCGCGGCCGCGCTCGCGAGCGCGGCCAGCGCGACCACGACGCGGTTCGCCCCGGTCTCCCGGATCACGCGCAGATGCCCCACGTGCACCACGGTGTGCACCAGCAGAATCGAGATCGCGCCGAGCACCGCGATTTGGCCGAGGTTGAAGGCGACCGCAAGCACGGCGACGATCACGCCCGACACCAGCAGGCCCTCGTGCGTTTTCGCCACGGGGCGCCCGAACGTCCCCGGCAGCTGCCCCTCCTTCGCCATCTGATACGTGACGTTCGTCGCCGAATACAGGCTGGCGTTGATCGCCGACGCAGTGGCGACCATCGCAGTAATCGACACGGCGACGAATCCAAATTCGCCGAACACCGGCCGGGCAGCCTCGGCAAGTGCGTTCTCCTTGGCGGCGACCACCGCGTCGGCCGTGAGCGTCCCGAACACCACGATCGAGATCAGGATGTACAACGCCATCACCACCAGGATCGCCACCATGATCGCGCGCGGGATGGTGCGCGACGGGTTGGGGACGTCCTCGGCTGCGTTCGTGATCACGCGGAAGCCCTCGTACGCGAAGAAGGTGACGGCGACGCTGCCCACGACGGTTCCCAGGGATGGATACGTCGACGGCGCCAGCAGGTCAGGTTTGATCGCCGTCAGGCCGCCGATGGCGAGGGCAACGAGCACCGCAAACTTGAACATCACAATCCACAGCTCCGCGCGCCCGACCTTCGATGAGCCCGCGAGGTTGACCGCGACGAACACGCCGATGACGGCGACCGCGAGAACTGGCGCGACCCAGCCGGGCGTGCCGGACACGAGTGCCGCGCCGTAGTTGCCGAACGTCTTCGCCACGAGTGACAGTGACACCAGCGCGGCGATGTACATCATCACGGACAGCGCCCCGGCGAACACGCCCTTCCCCCAGCTGTGAATGAGGTATTCGACGATGCCGCCGGCGGACGGCCAGCGGGCGCCGAGTCTTCCCAATGAGTAGCCGGTGAGCAGGGCGATTCCGCCGCCCACGGCGAACGACAGCCACACAGCCGAGCCCGCGATCGACCCGGCCTCGCCAAGCAACGCGAAGATGCCGGCCCCGATCATCGTGCCCACCCCGAGCGACACGGCGGCGGCGAAGGACATGGACTTCTTGTCAGAGACAACCATTGATCCAGTATGACAAAACCCCAAGCGCGCTCCCCGCGGCCGTCCGCCGGAATTGGGCTCGCCGCGGCCGCCGGGTACAGTGGGCCCCGGCCGCCGACGGCCCCCCTCGCACCATGCACAGGCTGACGCCTGCGCTCGCGCCTGCCCGCAACCGGGCGCACCAACCGAACGGAAGCTTTCCTTGACTGTGCCTGCCCTCCTTGCCCGCGTCACCCCCACCCGCCCCGAATGGCTGTCGCCCCGCGTGTTCCGCACGGAGGTGCTGTCGGGCCTGGTGGTCGCACTCGCCCTGATCCCCGAGGCCATCTCGTTCTCGGTGATCGCGGGCGTGGACCCGCGCGTGGGCCTGTTCGCGTCGTTCACCATGGCGGTAGCGATCTCATTCTTGGGCGGCCGCAAGGCGATGATCTCGGCCGCGACCGCCGCGGTCGCGCTGGTCGTGGCGCCGCTCGCCCGGGAGCACGGGCTCGACTATCTCATTGCCGCGGTGATCCTGGGCGGCGTGCTGCAGATCGCGTTCGCCGCGCTCGGAGTCGCGAAGCTGATGAGGTTCGTGCCGCGGTCGGTGATGATCGGGTTCGTCAACGCGCTCGCTATCCTCATATTCCTCGCGCAGGTGCCGCACCTCACCAACGTGCCGTGGGCGGTGTACGCGTTCGTCGCGGCCGGCCTGCTCGTGATCGCGCTGTTGCCGCGCCTGACGACCGCGGTCCCGTCTCCGTTAATCGCGATCGTCGGCATCACGCTGGTCACCGCCGTCTTCGCGATCGCGGTGCCCACCGTCGGCGACGAGGGAACGTTGCCGCAGGGCCTGCCCAGCCTTGTCATGCCCGACGTGCCGATGACAGTGGAGACCCTGAAGATCGTCTTTCCGTTCGCGCTGGGCGTCGCGCTGGTCGGGCTGCTCGAGTCACTGATGACGGCCAAGCTCGTGGACGACATCGCGGACGACCACTCGGACAAGACGCGCGAGGCCTGGGGTCAGGGCGCGGCAAACATCATCACCGGGTTCTTTGGCGGGATGGGCGGCTGCGCGATGATCGGCCAGACCATGATCAACGTCAAGGTCGGCCGCGCGCGCACGCGGCTGTCGACGTTCACAGCGGGCGTGCTGTTGCTGGTGCTGGTTGTGGCGTTGGGCGATGTGGTCGCGGCGATCCCGATGGCCGCCCTGGTGGCGGTGATGATCTACGTGTCGTGGGCAACCTTCGACTGGCACTCGGTCCAGTGGGGCACGCTGCGCCGGATGCCCAAGTCCGAGACGATGGTCATGGTCGCGACCGTCGCGACCGTTGTGGCCACCCACAACCTCGCCATCGGCGTCGTGGTGGGCGTCGTCCTGGAGATGATCATGTTCGCGCGGCGCGTCGCGCACCTCGCGGAGGTCGAGGGCACGCTCGAGGCGGACGGCGGGACGATGCGATATCGCGTCACCGGCGAGCTGTTCTTCGCGTCATCGAACGACCTCTTTAGCCAGTTCGACTACGCGCACGACCCGAACCACGTGATCATCGACCTGAGCGAGTCCCATGTGTGGGACGCCTCAACCGTCGCCGCACTCGACTCGGTGATCACCAAGTACGCGCGCCGCGGCATCCACGTGGACATCGAGGGCCTCAACGACCCAAGCCTCGACATCCAGCGCCGCCTCGCGGGGCACTTTCCCGACTCTCACTAGGCGCACCGCCTGGCTAGATAAACAGGGTGGTGCCTGACTCGTGGGCTTCACCAAGGAAGGCGGCGACGCCGGCGAGCTCTACTCCGTCGAGCAAATCGGACTGCGCGATGCCCAGCAGGTCCATCGTCATGGTGCAGCCGAGCAACCTGGCTCCGCCGGCTTGAGCCGACGCGATCAGCTCGCCGAGCGGCGGCACGTCGTGCTTGTCCATGACGTTCTTGATCATCGCGGTGCCGGCGCCCGCCATGTGCATCTGCGACAACGTGAGCTTGTCCGCTCCGCGCGGCATCATCGCGCCGAACATCTTGTCCATCATTTTCTTCTGCCGCTTGGGCGGGTCGTCCTTGCGCAGTGCGTTGAGCCCCCAGAAGGTGAAGAACATTGAGACTTCCTCACCCATCGACAGCGCGCCGTTGGCGATAATGAACGCCGCGATCACCTTGTCGAGGTCACCAGAGAACACGACCATCGACGTCTTGTTCGACGTCGCGGGCGCGACCGGGCCGGCGCCGGCGGCCACGCCCTTGCGCATCGTCGCAACGTAGCCGGGCCCCTCGGGTTCCAGGCTGATGACGGTGTGGCCGTTGCGCTTCGCCCAGCTTGGCGCGTCGAGCCGGAAGCCCGGATCGGACACGTGGACCACGACGTCGTCGCCTGGGTTCATGGCCTTCATCTGCTCGGAGAGCTTCATGATCGGTCCGGGACACGCGAGCCCGGTGCAGTCAAGGTCGATCGCCGCGCCGGAACGCGCCTCCCGGACGACGTTGCCAAGGCTCGCGCTTTCGGCGTACGAGATCATCGGGACCGGGGTGTCGTGCTCGGGTACCTCGACCTCGTGCCAGGCGCGGAACGTCGTGGAGCCACCCGACAGCGTGGCGACATCCTCGAAACCGGTTTGCGTGAGCACCCGCAGCGCGAGGTACGAGCGGAAGCCGACGGCGCAGTACAGGCGCACCGGCACACGTCGATCCCAGTCAGCGCTGGCGTCGCGGAAGGTGGCGAGCGGAACGTTCTCCGCGCCCGGAATGTGCCATACCGAGAATTCCTCCGGCGTGCGCACGTCGACCAACCGCGCGCCCTTGATGTTCGCGGGGTACTCCTGCGCGTACCAAAGGGTGATGTCGCCGCGAAGAACATTGCTGCCGACGAATCCGGCCATGTTGACCGGGTCTTTCGCCGACCCAAAAGGCGGGGCGTATGCGAGCTCCTGGTTCTCGAGGTCGTACACCGTGAGGCCAGCGCGTAGGGCGATCGCGAGTACGTCCAGCCGCTTGTCGACCCCATCGAAGCCGCACGCCTGTGCGCCAAGCAGCTTGCCGTCTTCCGGGGAGAACAACACCTTGAGGTGCATCATCGCGGTGCCGGGATAGTAGCCAGCGTGCCCGGATGGGTGGATGTGGACCGCGCGGTACGGGACGTCGTTCGCGATCAACTCGCGCTCGGTGGCGCCGGTACCGCCCGCGACCATGTCAAACACCTTGACGATCGAGGTGCCCTGCGTGGACACGTATTCGGTGGTCCTGCCGCAGATGTTCTCGGCCGCTACCCGCGCCTGGCGATTGGCCGGACCGGCGAGCGGCTGAAGGTGGGAGGCGGGCAACACAGTGTGCGGCGTTTCGACCGCGTCGCCCGCGGCCCAGATGTAGCGATCGTTAGTGCGCATGTGGGTGTCGACGGCGACTCCACCGTGGGCGCCCAACTTGATGCCGGCCGCGGTGGCGAGCGCGGTGCTAGGCCGCACGCCAGCGGCGAGCAGCACGAGGTCCGCCCGGAGGTTCTTCCCGTTCGTGAGCTCGACTGTCACACCGCCGTCGTCGCGTGGGGTGAAGGCCGCGGCTGCTGTCTTGAGGTGGAGGCCGATGCCGTGCGCGCGTAGGTGGTGCTCCACCGGAACCGCGATCTCATGGTCGACCGGCGGGAGAATCTGGTCCGACAACTCCACGACGTCCACGTCGATTCCGCGGTGCTGCAGGTTCTCGGCCATCTCAAGTCCGATGTAGCCGGCGCCGACGACGACAGCGCGCACACGGTCCCTGGTGCCAGCGCGGGCGGCGGCCAGGGCGTCGTCAATCCTGGCCTTGATCCGGTCCATGTCGCCGATGCGGCGGAGGACCTCAATGGCGGGGAGGTCGATTCCGGGAAGCGGCGGCCGGAACGGCTCGGCGCCGGGGCACAGCGCGAGCTTGTCGTAGGTCTCGGTATAGTCGCGGCCAGTGTCGACCTCGCGCACGGACACGGTGCGAGCCTTGCGGTCGATCGCTGTCACTTCGCACGCGATCCTGACGTCGATGTTGAGCGACTCACGCAGGCTGTCGGGAGTCTGGAGCAGGAGGCGGGATCGATCGGTGATGACCTCGCCCACGTGATACGGCAGCCCGCAGTTCGCGAACGATACGTGGTGGCCTCGCTCGAGCACGATGATCTCGGCGGCTTCGTCGAGTCGACGCGCTCGCGCCGCGACGCTGGCTCCGGCGGCAACTCCACCGACGACGACTAGTTTCATGATGTTCTCCCGTTGTGGTCCTCTCCTTTCACGGTAGATCTATACGGCGGGGGGTATGCCACACCTTCGTCCTGGGAGCGCACGCGGGGTCCCAACCGTTGGACGGGGAGCACACACACTGCTCGTCACGTGCCCATCCGGTGCGACGACAAGTTACGCTTGGCAAAGATCACGCGCCCAGCGCGACGACCGAGGAGAAGGCATGAACGCGGAAACCCCCGCGCACCCCACGCCCGGAAGCCCCTTCCGGCCCGTAGCGGCACAGCCGCCCGCAGGCCAGGGGGCCGGTTCGGGCTCTTCCGCGCCCCAGGCGCCGGCACCTGCGCAGCACCAGCCGCGCCCGACCGGGCCGTTCGCTCCGCCGAGCGCGTCCCAGCCCGCCGGTCAGCCTGCCGCGGAGCAGTCGCGCCCGCAGGCGCACCCCGGCGCGGCTCCGCAGTCTGCCCCCGCGGCCGCGCCCCAGCACTCCGCGCCCCAGTCGCAGCGCCCGCCGACGGTTCCGCCTACGGGCGCGCAGCCAACCGGCACGCAACCCACCGGCACGCAACCCACCGGGACCCAGCCTGCCGGTGGACGATACGCTCCGGGCGAACCCCGCTCCACTGGCTCCATCCCCACCACGGGATCCCAGCCCCAGGGCGCCCCGCGGCGAGCATCGTTCAAGACGACGGGCTCCATCCCGACCACCGGTAACGGCACGCGCACCAGCGAGACAAACGGAATGCGCACCGGAGAGGTGCCCGAGAAGAAGGGCCGCATGGCGGCCCTCGCGGACATCGCCGGCGTCCGCTCGCGCGACGTGACCGACACCGAGCCCAAGCGCTCCGGGCGCGGCGGCCCCCGCAAGGTTCGCGTGATGCTGTCGACGGTCGACCCGTGGTCCATCCTCAAGCTTGCGTTCCTTGTCTCCGTCGCGGCGGGCGTGATGATGTGCATCGGCGTCTACCTGACGTGGCAGGTGTTGAGCAGCGGGGGCGTCCTGGCCGACATCCAGAGCCAGATCATCACGCTGTTCGCGGTCGACGCCAAGGCGCAGTTCCTGGAGTACCTCGAACTCAGGAAGTGGATGTCGGCCACGATTCTCGTCGCCGTATTCAACGTCGTCCTGTGGACCGCGTTGTCTGCCGTCTTCGCCCTTCTGTACAACGTCGTCGTCAAGCTGGTCGGCGGTGTGTACGTCACGCTCACGGACGAGTAGATCGCTTGGCCTCGCGTGTTGAGCGCGAGTTTGAGTCGCATCGTGCTGGTGCGGTATTCTCAACGCCGCGGCTCACACCGCGACGGGCCCATAGCTCAGGCGGTTAGAGCGCTTCACTGATAATGAAGAGGTCGGAGGTTCAAGTCCTCCTGGGCCCACTAAACTTGAGTCATGAAGAAGTTTCTCGTGATCGCGGGCGCCGCAGCAGCGGTGGTGGTGCTGGTCGCGGCCTATCGTGTGGTTCAAGACAACACGGGGCGCGACCTCTGGGACGACGTCCTCGACGGCCCGCTCGACTAACAACACAACTGCACACGGGGCCTTAGCTCAATTGGTAGAGCGCCTGCTTTGCAAGCAGGAGGTCGGGGGTTCGATTCCCCCAGGCTCCACGACGAGGCCCTGCCCCGGTCCCCGAACATTTTCATGACCACGCTGGTTGCTTGCGGGTGAGGTGTGTGGAGCGGCGCGAGCAAGTCGGCTCGCCAGGTGCTGGCCTACGACTCCTTGTTCTTTCGCGGCCTGCGCTTTGGCGTAGGTGATGAGGCCTGGTCCGCCGCGTCATCGGCGTCGGAATGCGCCAGTGCCGCGTTGACGACGTCGAGGAAGCGATGCACGTCCAGCGGCTTGGCGACATATTCGAATGCGCCATCTCGCCGGAGTTGCCGCTCGCGGCCGGAGCTCGCATCCGCGGTTGCCACAATCACGGGGATGTGGCGAGTCCGGGGGTCGGACTTAAGGCGCTGAAGAACTTCGTGCCCATCGATGTCCGGAAGGTGGAGGTCAAGCACCACGACGTCTGGGCGGTGTTGGTAGGCCAAGTCGATAGCCAGCATGCCCTGCATCGCGGGCAGGATGGAGATTTCGGGGTTGCCGCGCAACATCGCCTCGACAAGCCGAAGGTTCGTCAAATTGTCCTCGACGAGCAGTAGCGTGCGCTTGCGACGCTGAGGAGCCTCGTGCTCAGGCGATCCTGTCGGGCGGACGACGTGTGTGGGCGGGCCAGTTGTTGGCATGTCAACCCAGAAGGTCGATCCGACTCCCGGTTCGCTCTCGACGCCGACGTGCCCACCCATGACCTTGCCCAGCTGTTGACTCAGCGCCAGCCCGAGCCCGGTACCTTCGATGCCGGTGGCGTCAGCACCCAGCCTGTCGAACGGTTCGAACAATCGTCTCTGGAGCTTGGCGTCGATGCCCGCGCCCGTGTCACGGATTGAAATGCGCAGCATCGGGCCAACGCGTTTGCACATGACCTGCACCTGGCCACCGTCGTGGTTGTACTTGACGGCGTTCGACAGCAGGTTGAGAAGGATCTGGCGACAGCGTTGGCGATCGGCGAGTAGGTACTCGTTAGCGCCGCTCTCGGGAAGAGACAGTTCTATCGAACGCTCGTCCGCGAGGGGGCGTATCAGCGCGACAGCGTCCTCGACTAGTTCGCCTGCGTGCACGGGTTCCATCGAAATTGTCATCTCGCCCGCCTCGATCCGGGACAGGTCGAGAATGTCGTTGACGAGCGCCAACAGATGGCGGCCCGCCTTGAAGACGTGGCCAACGGCCTCCTGGTCGTCGGGCGTCAGGCTCGCGGTTTGGAGTAATTGGCTGAAGCCGATCACCGCGTTGAGTGGTGTGCGGAACTCGTGACTCATGCGCGACAAGAATTCGCTCTTGGCGGTGTTTGCCAGGTCCGCGGCGTCGCGTGCCTGTTCCGCCTCACGCTTCGCTTCTTGAAGTGCGGCCGCACGCACCCGCTCGGTCGCCAAGAGCTCAGACCGCTCGAGCGCCAAGCTCGCGAAGGCGCCAATCCGATCGAGTAACGCTAGTTCATGGCGCCCAAAGAATGGCGCATACGCGCTCGTCCACACGATGAGGTGACCGCGATGTTCACCGAGCGGTACTGCCTGGCGCATGGGAGACGAGCCCTGGGGCGCGTCGACGTCCTCGAGGAGCGTCCCCACCCCGGGCGCGCTACCGTACGTCGCGAAGACGCGAAAGTCCTCGCCCGCGAGTGCCGCACCGGCACTACCGACCGTCTGGGTCACCCGTGGCAGTAGCTCGGCGGCAATGTCTTGAGCGGTGTCGGCTCGCAGGACGGCGAGCATGGCCTGACCGAGCAGTTCCTCCGCTGGCTGGCGCCAGGCCAAGATGAACATCTTTGGCGGTTGGAAGCCGAGCATGAAGGTCAACCCGCAGACGAGCAAGAGCCCCACGACACCAACCTTCACGACGTTCAGCGCGGCCTCTGACAACCCCGTGAGGCCGGATAGCAAGAGCGCGAGGGCGAGGATTATCGTCGCGAGGCTCATGAGACGCATACGGCGCCGCGCCACCGTCGGTTGGGCGCGTCCCGCCCGCCACAGCAACGTGCTGGCTGCAAACGAAAAGGTTGTCCAGTAGCCGAGCATCGCGAAGAGGTAGACGCTGAGCCACGGGGGCTCGCTTCCATCCGCGGGCAGTACAAACACCGGGAGCAGGATCGCGACCGTGATGACCGCGGCGCCGACCGCAAAGCGGCGTCGTATTTCTCCGAAGGACGCAGCGAACATCAACACGAGGAAGGGGAACAGCAACAGAATTGATACGACCACACGCGCCAGCCACGTGGGAGGCGTCCCGTCTAGGGCGAGGGCCAGGACAGCAACGATGAGGTACGCGGCGAGCGCGCCGAACATTGCAGCCGCCCACCATCCCGGGCGACCGTGGCTCCGCGCTCGCGCGCATGCGAGGACGGCGAGGGTAACGAAGACAACAGCGACGACGCCACTGGTCCACACATACGCGGCCCCCGCGACACCCTCGCTCATCGCGCCTCGGCCCCAAAGTCGTTGAGCTTCAGCGCGGCCGGCAGGTTGCCCGGGCGTGCAAGATGATAGCCCTGCCCCCAGCCAACCTCTAAATGCTTCAGCGTCGACAGTTCCGATCCAGTCTCAATTCCCTCCGCAACAGAACAACGAGGGCCCGGCAACCGCCGGGCCCTCGTTGTCTGTCGTGGTCTAGCTGTCGCGCTTGGGAGCAGCCTTCTTGGCCGCGGGCTTCTTGGCCGCGGGCTTGGGAGGCGGCGTGGTTTCTTCGCCATCCTCGCCCCACACGTCCTCGAAGTCCTCGATGGCCTTCTCGACTTCGCCGGCAACGGCGCCGCCCGCGCTGCGCGCATGCCTTGCCCCTGCCGATGCGGTCTTCTTGACCTTGTCGAGCGTAGGTCCTGCCTCGCTCGCGACCCGCTTGGCGCCAGACACCGCGGCGTTCTTGGCCTTGGTGGCGTACGGCCCGGCCTCGGCGCGCACCTTCTGCGCGTACGGGCTTGCGGCCTCGGACACAGCGGCGACCGCCGCTCCGGCGGCCGTCACCACCACGTCCGTGGCGTGCTTGACGGTGTCTTCGGCGCTGGTGAGCGCGCTGTTTATCGAGGTCCTGGCGCGGGCGGCGCGGGCGCGCTGTGCGCTCGCGAACTCCCACTCCTCGTCGCCCTCGGCGTGCGCGTCCGGGCCAGGGTCCTTCTTGGCCCACACGATCACTGCTGCGGCGACGGCCCCGATGACGGCGGCGGGCACGATGACGGCGGCCCATGGAAACGGACGGTCGTCTTCGTCGTCCTGGCCGGCGCGGCGCACAGCTCCGATTACGGCAGGGATGGCTGAGCCGACAATGGCGGCGTGAACCGCGTCCGCCCAGTCCTCGGCCTTGTCGCCAGCCGCGGAAACGTACGGTGCGGCGCGGCGGGCGCCCTTGCGATACGCGCCGCGCGCGCGGGGCTCAACCCAGTCGCGAGCGGCTTCGTAGCGCGGTTCCGCCCAGTGTTGCGCGCGTTCAGCAGCCTCGCGTGCGGCGGCGGCGCTGTCACGCGCACGCTCCCGCAACGCCTCTGTGTCAACGCGGTCTCGGTAACGTCCAAACATCATGACCTCCTGGTCCCGCGGGAATCCCCCACTTCTCCCATCTTCCACCAAGAAAGCGCAAAGTCCAAGTGCGTGCGAGAATGACCGCATGATCGCAACCATTGAAACCACTGCTGGGGACATCCGAATCGAGCTGTTCGAGAACCACGCGCCGCGCACCGTTGAGAACTTCACAGGACTCGCGACCGGCGCGAAGGAATGGAAGGATCCCATCACCGGTGAACCGAGCCACGATCCCTTCTACAACGGGCTCGTGTTCCACCGCGTCATCAAGGGATTCATGCTCCAGGGCGGTTGCCCCGAGGGATCCGGGCGCGGCGGCCCCGGCTACACGTTCGACGACGAGATTCACCCCGAGCTCCAGTTCAACGAGCCGTACCTGCTGGCCATGGCGAACGCGGGCAAGCGCCCCAACCCCGTGACGGGCCAGATGGCCGGAACCAACGGTTCGCAGTTCTTCATCACCGTTGGCCCTACCCCGCACCTCAACGGAGCGCACACGATTTTCGGCAAGGTCACTGACGACGAGTCGAGGGCCGTCGTGGACAAGATCGCGACCACGCCCGTCGGCCCCGGCGACCGCCCCGTCGACGACGTCATGATCACTGCGGTGACCATCTCCTAACGTGTCCGAACACGAGGCCGAGCCCACCTGCCCGCGGCACCCGGGTACCGTCGCGTACGTCCGGTGCCAGCGGTGCGACCGTCCCACCTGCCCGGAGTGCCAGCGCCCGGCCGCGGTGGGCATCCTCTGCGTCGACTGCGTGAAGGCGCAGCAGCAGAGCGTGCGCCAGCCCGTGTCCGTTCTTGGCCTGCCGATCGCGAAGGGCGCGGCGGTCGCGACCTTCACCCTCATTGCAATCAACCTGGTCGCGTTCCTCGCGCTCCCGGCGCTGCTGGGAGGCACCGCCTACATCGGCGGCCAGCAAGGCGTGATCGGGGACAAGGCGTGGCTGGTCACGTTCGGCTTCTACCCGGATTTCGCGTGGTCGGAGCCGTGGCGCTGGATCACGGCGGGATTCGTGCACGATGGCGTCCTGCACGTGGGCCTCAACATGTTCGTGTTGTTCATGTTCGGACGCCTCATCGAGCCCGTCCTTGGCCGCGCGCGCTTCCTCATCGTCTACTTCGGCTCCATGATTGGCGGCGGCGTCGCGATTGTGCTGCTCGGCCAGGGCACGGGCCCTCACGTGGGGGCCTCCGGCGCGATCATGGGCGTCATTGCCTCGTACGTGATCGTCGCATCGCGCCTGAAGCAGCGCGTGGGATTCGTGATCGTTCAGGCGGGCGCGTGGCTTGTAGTCGGCGTTCTTGTGCCAGGCGTTTCGTGGCAGGGCCACCTGGGCGGCGCCGCCTTTGGAGCGGCGATCACGTGGCTCATTCTGGCGATCGCATCCCGCCAGCGCGCAGGCCGACTCAAGAAGTTATCCCCATAGCTATCCACAGCCGGGGGATAACTACACCGGTGTGATTCGAACCGCTACTTCCACCGTGTCGTGAGGATGAAGCCCGCGATCATGAACCCGAAGCCAGCGGCCAGATTCCACGCGCCGATGCTCCCGACGGGAAACTTCGCTTGCGAGATGTAGTACACGAGGATCCACAGCACGCCCACGATGAACAGTGTCGCCATGGTTGGAACCAGCCACGACGGGTTCTCCGTGGAGACGTGCTTCTGCTGCTTCGGCAGCGCCGCCGCCTTGGTGGACTTCTTGCGCTTCTTCGATTCCGGCACGGAACCTCCCGGTGATGTCGGCGCCTCGCGCGCCATTGCGAATCAAGCGTACCTAGGCGAACGACCCTGCGGCGACATTGTGGCGGTTCCCGTACTCTTGGCGCTATGGCACCGACCTCTCAAGCTGGCGAATCGGCCGCGCCCGCGGGGGAGCCCGCACGCGCGACGCGAGCCCGCAAATTCACGGGGTCACCCACCAGCGTCGTCGGCGAATCGCTGATCACCTTGGGCCTGTTGCTGGGCCTGCTCGTGGTGTGGGAGCTGTTCTGGACTGACGTCGGCGCCAACCGCGAACAGAGCGCGGTCGTGGCCGCAGTCGACGACGAGTGGTCGTCCGAGGGCGCACCGCTCGACATCGCAGGCCAGACGGGCGGCGACCTCTCTTACCCCCTGCTCGCTGAGGAGGCTCACCACTACGACGACGACCCTCCCGTCATGGAGCCGCCGGAGAACGCAGGCAAGACTTTCGCGATGATGTACGTGCCCCGCTGGGGACAGGACTACATCAAGCCCATTAGCGAAGGCGTGAGCCGCTCCAAGGTCCTGGACTCCAAGGGCATCGGCCACTATCCCAAGTCGCAGATGCCCGGCGACGTGGGCAACTTCGCGACGGCCGCGCACCGCACCACGTACGGCAAGCCGTTCACGAACATCCAGAACCTGCGCAAACGTGACTACGTCGTCGTCCGGACTCAGGACGTGTGGTTCGTCTACAAGGTGATCGATCATGAAATCGTCGCGCCGAACGACATCAGCGTGGTCTCACGGGACCCGTTCAAGCTTGGCGGAAATGACACGCACCGTTACCTCACCATGACCAGCTGCCACCCGCGCTTCTCGGCGTTGCAGCGCTACGTGGTCCACGGCGAGCTCGCCTATTGGGCTTACGTTGCCGACGGCTACCCGCCAGAACTGTTCCCCAACGCGCCGGTGGGTGCCTGATGTACGCGTGGATCTGGCGATCGCTGCCGGGGCCGTTGTGGGCCCGGATTCTGATGGCGCTGGCGCTGGTACTGCTGGTGCTCTATATCTTGTTCGAGTGGGTCTACCCCTGGCTGGCCCCGCTTCTGCCGTTCCAACAGCAAACCGTCACGGAGTAGCCATGACGCACATCCTCGTCATCGACAACTACGATTCGTTCGTCTACACGATCGTCGGGTACCTGCGCCAGATGGGCGCGAACACCACGGTGCTGCGCAACGACGCCGTGGATGTCGCCACCGTCGCCGACTACCAGGGCGTCCTCGTGTCGCCAGGCCCCGGTACGCCCGCGGAGGCTGGCTCCTCGAAAGACGTGGTTCGCGCGTGCGCAAACACCGGGACGCCGATGCTCGGGGTATGCCTTGGCCACCAGGCGCTCGCGGAAGTGTACGGCGCCGTGGTCTCCCACGCGCCGGAGCTCATGCACGGCAAGACCAGCGAGGTTGAGCACGGCGACTCGCCCATCCTGGCCGGGCTGCCATCGCCCTTCACCGCGACTCGCTACCACTCGCTGGCCGTCGAGCCCGCGACGGTGCCCGACGAGCTCGAGGTGACCGCGCACACCGCGTCCGGCATCGTCATGGGCCTCAGCCACCGGACACTTCCGCTTCACGGCGTGCAGTTCCACCCCGAGTCCGTGCTCACTGAGGGCGGGCACCGGCTACTCGCCAACTGGCTCGAGGTGTGTGGCATGCCCGACCCGGTGGCGCGCTCGGCGGGACTATCCCCGCTGGTGCGCAGCGACTCGGGGCTATAGCCAGCCGCGGGCTACCGCGATCAACAGCATCGTCACTAGGAAGCCCACGGGCTGGTTGAGCCACAGGAACGTGCGCCACCCGGCGTTTGCGTCCTCGCACGTGCTGTCAGTGACGTTCCAGAAGCGAGCGACGCTCACCGCGTATGGCAGTGGAAGCACGGCGGCGAGCCATCCGGGCCACGGGAGGGCCGCAAGCAGTAGCGCGGCCGCCATGTACATCCCGACGGCCACCCGCGCCGTCGCTTGTGCGCCGATGACGGTGGCGACCGATCCGATGCCGCCTTCGCGGTCGGCGCGCACGTCCTGGACGGCGCCAAATGCGTGGCTCGCCATGCCCCACGCGACGAAAGCCGCCAGGATGGGCCACACGGGGCGGGACGTCAGCTGCACCCCCGTCAGCACGAGCGCGTACACGAGCGGGCCCACGAAGTGCATCGCCGACGTCACCGAGTCGAGGAACGGGCGCTCCTTGAAGCGCAGGCCCGGTAGCGAGTACGCGAGTACGCCGAACACGACCGCGACAAGGGTCCATCGCGAGGCGGCGCTTCCCTGCGTGAGGAGCCACGCCATGGGCGGCACCGCGGTGACGGCCGCGGATACCAGGATCGCGCGGTGCACGCGCGCGGCCTTGGCACGCTCAGCCACTCCGCCCTCGATGCCGCCCTTGCGCGGGTTCGCAACGTCGCTCTCGTAGTCGAAGACGTCGTTGATCCCGTACATCACAAGGTTGTAGGGGATGAGGAAGAACAACGTACCCACGATGAACGCCGCGTCGACATGGCGCACGACCATGAGGTAGCCGGCGGCGAAGGGGAAAGCCGTGTTGATCCACGAGATGGGCCGCGACGCGACCAGCACGCTACGCACCATCGTGCGCCCCCTTGCGTGACCCAAGCATCGTCCATAGCGCGGGCATGATGAGCACCGCGGCGAGCGCGTACGCGAAGTCCTCGATCGGCGCTGTCGGCACCCGCAGGCCGAGGATCAGGGCGTCGTCGTAGTCCACGATCCCGACGCCGACGATGAGGTTGTCGAAGGCGAGGGTGAGCGCCACGAGCACCGCCGCGGTCCACAGCAGGGGGCCCGGGCGCAGGGCCCGCACGGTGCGCCACGTCAGCAGGACGATGCCGAGCAACACCCCGGCAGACAAAGCCACGTAGGTCACGCCTTGCCCCCTCTGCTCTCGAACGCTCGCCACAGCAGCAGCGCCTGGTACGTCAGTAGCGTCAGGAACAGGATCTCCTCGACGGGAATCTGGGGCGCGACGCGCCACCCGGTGAGGTACGGGGCGTCGCCAACGAAGAAGATCCCAAGGCCCACGCCCGCCGCGTCCCACGCAAGGAACACCGCGACGCCGATGCCGATCGACACAAGGGTGCGGCGAGCATCTGCAAACAGCGCCAGCTGGTAGCGCCAGTCGAGGACCGTTAGCCCCGCCAGCGCGACGAGCAGGGCGCCGCCGTACACGAAGCCAGTCATCGTGACTCCCGTCGCACGGCCGCGCCCAGGACCCCGCGGCGGGGGCTGCGGCTCAGGAACCCAGGCTCGAAGGCGCCGGGCGTTGCCCCTGCAGAGGTGTCGCCCATCAGCCGCTTCACCACAAGCTCGGCCGAGATCAGGCAGATCGGAACGCCGATTCCGGGCACCGTCGACGAGCCCACGTACAGCAGGTTCGGCACGTTCTTGGAGACGTTTCGCGGCCGGAACATCGCTGATTGGCCAAGGGTGTGCTCGAGGCCAAGGGCGCTGCCGCGCCAGGCGCGGATGTCGGTGGCGAAGTCGGACGGCGTGAGCAGCGCCTGAATCGTGGTGCGGGATCGCAAGTCGGGTACCCCGGCCCAGTCGCCAACCTGGTCGAGGTACCGCCCAGCCACATCCGTGAGTTCCGCGCGGGACGCGGCGTCGGCGCCGAGCGAGGTGTCGGCGGGGAACGGCACCAGCAGCACGATGTTCTCGTGGCCCGCGGGCGCGGCCGTGGGCTCTAGCTCGGTCACCTTGGAGACGTACACGGACGCGGGAAACGGTGGCTCGAGCTCGCCGTCGCCGACGATCTTGGCGAAGTTCGCGTCCCAGTCAGAGCTGAAGAACAGGTTGTGATGCGTGAGTTCCGGAAGGGCGCCCTCGACACCCGCCATCACCAGCAGCGCGGACACCCCCGGCTTGCGCTTGCGCCAGCGGCTCTCGGGGTGGGTGCGGTAGCGAGCCGCAAGTAGCTCGGTCTCCGTGTGGTGCAGGTCTGCGCCGGAGACGACGACATCCGCCGCGATCGTCTCCCCGCCCGCGAGCGCCACCCCGGTCGCCACGCCTGTCGCGTCGTCCACCACGATGCGCGACACATCGGCACCGGTGCGAATCGCTACGCCCTCCTCGCGGGCGACCTTCTCGAGCGCCTCGACAAGCGAGTAGAAGCCGCCGCGCGGATACTGCACTCCCTGCGTAAGGTCGAGGTGGCTCATGAGCGAGTAGAGCGAGGGCACGCGCGCGGGTGCGGAACCCAAGAACACGGCGTGGAAGCCGAGAATCTGCCGCAGCCGCGGATGCGTGACGCGGCGTCCGATCGCGGACTTAAGGCTGACGGTGAGCAGCCGCGCGAGCGTCGGCAGCTGGCGGACAACCTTCCACGACAGCACCCGGAGCGGGTTCTCGAAAGTCGTGTACAGGAAGGCGTCGAGCGCCATCTGGTAGTAGCCGCCGGCTTTCCGCGCGTACTCGCGCATGGCCGCGCCCTCGCCAGCGCGGAGGGAATCGAAGGTCACCCAGTTTGCCTCGGTGTCCGCCACGACGTCGAGCTTGTCGCCGGGAGACCCGTCCTCGAAGAACACCCGGTAGCGCGGGTCGAGGTCGTGCAGGTCGAGGTAGTCGTGAAGCTCCCGGCCCATCACGGAGAAGAACTGCTCGAAGGCCTCGGGCATGAGGTACCAACTCGGCCCGGTGTCGAACGTGTAGCCGCCCACCTCAAGGCGACCAGCCCTGCCACCGAGGCGGTCGTGCCGCTCCAGAAGCGTGACGTCCGCGCCGCCGCGCGCGAGCATCGCGGCTGCCGCCAGTCCTCCGACGCCTCCGCCGATGACGACAATCCGCGCGCTCACCTGCGCACCGCCGACGCCGCGACGGCCTTGCCGGTCAGTATGACTTTGCGCAGTCCAGAGACACGGATGCGGGCGCGGAGAAGTTGCGGGGCGGGCGTCCGGGCAATCTTGCGCAGGAGTGCGCCGTAGATTTCGATCGACGCAAGGACGGCCGTGCGGGGGCGCCGTGGGAGCTCGTCGAGGCAGGCGCGGGCGGCGTCAAGATCCGCTGCGCAATCGGCCACGAGTTCCGCAAGTGCGTCGTCGTCCAGGGACTCCGCGGTGACCCCGGGAAAGTAGGTGCGCCCGAGCTCCTCCGAGTCCGTGGCGAGGTCCCGTAGGAAGTTCACCTTCTGGTACGCGGAGCCGAGCCGGCGTGCGCCCGTGATCGCGCGCCCCGACGGCGACCGGCCGCTGCCGGACAGGAACACCAGCAGGCACATCTCGCCGACCACCTCGGCGGACCCAAACACGTAGCGCTCGAAAGACTCCTGGTCGTGGACCGTCTGCCTGAGGTCCATGCGCATCGACGCGAAGAACGGCTCCACCTGGTCGCGGCCGATGCCGGTGGCGCTCGCGGTGTCCGCGAAGGCGTGCACGATGACGTTCGTCGAGTATCCGCGTGCGAGGGACGCGTAGGTGTCGGCCTCGAGGGCGTCGAGGAGTTCGCCGGCGTCGTCGCCCCGGTAGGTGTCGACGATCTCGTCGGCGAGCCGCACCAGTCCGTAGATGTCCTCGATCATGGCGCGCTGCGGGTCTCCCAACAGCCGGGCGCCCGCGGTGAACGACGACGAGTAGCGCCGCAACATGACCGCCGCGGCCTCGTGTGCCGCGACGCCGTACAGCTCCATCGAGGTGTGGTTGTCAGCGTCGCGCGGTCGAGCCGCGTCGCTCACGAGGCGCGCCCCTCCAGGGAGGAGATGATGTTCACGAGGTAGCCGGACAGCGGCGCGGGGATGCGCTCCGCCGCGATGGTGCGCGCCTTGCGGGCGTGCTGCATCGCCACTTTGCGGGCTTGGTCCCGGCCGCCAGCGCGCTCGATAATCTCGCGGGCCTCACGCGCCCCGTCCGCGCCGAGCTCCGGGTCGCCCACGAGCTGCGCCAGCCGCGCGCGATCCTCGGGAGAAGCCATGTGGAACGTCAGCCGTAGCATCTCGGTGCGCTTGCCCGACCGCAGGTCCGAGAGCACAGACTTGCCGGTGCGCTCGGGGTCGCCGAACACGCCAAGGTCGTCGTCGATGAGCTGGAAACTCATGCCCATGAGGACGCCGAGGTGCTCAAGGTGCGACACCATCGTTGGGTCTCCGCCCGCGAGCTGCGCGCCGGCAAGGAGCGGCACCACGCAGGTGTAGTACGCCGTCTTGAGCTCGGCGACAAGCAGCGGGTTCGCGTCACCGGGGTTGACCAGGTCCCCGTAGGAGTCGAGGAGCTCGCCAGCGACCGTGGTACGGATGGCGCGCGTGACGAGGTCGAGGCACGCGATCCGGTGGTGGGCCGGCAGCGCCGCGCTCGCGATCAGGTCGTAGCTGGATGAGATGGCGAGGTCACCGCCCAGGAGGGCGGTGGCAAGGACCGTGTCTTCCTCCTGCTCGGGGGCTAGCCCGGCGTTGGCAACTTCGGCACGGCGCTGGCCAGCGATGTTGAGGCGACCGCGGCGCTGTTCGTCGTGGTCGATGATGTCGTCGTGGATCAGCATGGCGATGTGCAGCATTTCCATCGCGGCGGCGACCGGCACCGCGGCCTCAGGGTCGTCGCCGCCTAGCCCGCCGTACGCGGCTAGGGTCAGCGACGGGCGCAGGTTTTTGCCGCCGCCAAACTGATCGCCCAGGGACTGCCACAGGTTGCGGTAGTCCGCGCCCGCGGACGGGAGTTCACCCATTCCAGACGAAACGTGCTCGTCGATGGTTTTGAAGACCGCTGGAATGTGGGTCGCGACAAAATCCTCGAGGCGCGAGACCGTGGCGATGGCTACCATTGCACGATTCTAGGCAGACTTCTCGAAGCCGCCTAGTGACCTTTGGGGCCCTTTCAAGGCGAACAGGGGCTTCCTGGATCTTCCCCGAGCGACAGCACGTAGGACACTGTCGAGCCCTTAATGATCGTGGTGCCGGCCGTTGGATTGGTGCTGATGACGTTGCCCGCGTCGATAAAACAGGAGTACTCCTCGGTCTTTGTGTACAGCAGGCCGCGACTGGTGAACGCAGAAATGGCAATATTCTCGGCGTCGTCAATGACATCCGGCATGACTACCTCCACCGCCGGCACCGCGACCTCGAGCGTGATCGTCTTGCCGACCTTGACCAGTCCCGGCTGGGGGCTCTGCGAGAGCACCTCGCCCTCGGGCGAGTCGTTCGTCGGCACTTCGACGATCTTGGGAGTCAGCCGGAGGTCGTACAGCGTCGTTTGCGCGACGTCCTGCTGCATTCCAACGAGGTCAGGTAGCTGTACCTTGCCGCTCGATACGTAGAGCGTAACCTCCGTGTTCTTGCCGACGAGGAAGCCCTGAGGTGGGTCACTCTTGGTGACGCGTCCCTGCTCAATGGTGGGGTCGGAGTTGTCCTTCTCTGACTCGAGCACGACGAGTCCGAGGTCTTCGAGCAACTGGCGCGCGGTCTCTTCTGTGAGTCCGCGGGTCGTCGGGATTTCGATCTGCTCGATGCCGGTCGAGATGTACACGGCGATCGTGGAATTTGGGCTCACTTCAGTGCCGGCGACCGGGTCGGTCCGGATGACGTTGCCCTCGGGCACGTCCTCGCTTGGCTCCGACTGGATGACGGGCACAAGGCTGGCGGCCTCGAGAGCGGAGGTCGCCCGATCCTGGGTCATGCGGACGACGTCGGGGACATTCACGACTGTCGTCACAGGAGGCGTCTCGGTGGTGGCGGGTGTCGCCAACTTGAAGAGCCCGTAGATCGCGAACGCGGCTACCACGGCCGTGCCGACAAGGATGATGATGTTGCGGATGCGCCGCTTGCGATCCTCGGCCTCGTCGAAGACCTCGTACTCGTCGTCGGAGGGGATCCCACCCATGGGCGTCCCCGGCCCGCCGACTGCGGCCGGCATGACCTTGGTCGCGGGGTTTGCGGCGGCGGCTGCGGCGACAGCGTGCGCGCCCGAGCCGGCCGCGGCGGAACCGACGGGAAGCGTGCCCGTCGCGCCCAGCGGCACTTGTCCCGACATCACGGCGTTGAGGTCCGCGAGGAACTCCTGTGCCGTCTGGTAGCGCTGGTTCGGGTCCTTCGCGAGCGACCGCGCGACGATCTGGTCGAGCGCGGGCGGTACGTCGGGCGCAAAGTCTGAAGGTTTGGGCGCCGTCTCGCGGACGTGCTGGTACGCGACCGAGACGGGCGAGTCGCCAACGAAGGGCGGGCGCCCGCACAGCAGCTCGAAGAGGAGGCAGCCGGCCGAATAGAGGTCCGAGCGGGCGTCGACGTTTTCGCCGCGCGCCTGCTCGGGAGACAAGTACTGCGCGGTGCCGACAACGGCCTGCGACTGCGTCATCGTCTGGCCGACGTCCGCGAGCGCGCGTGCGATACCGAAGTCCATCACCTTGACTGCGCCGGTGGGCGTCAGCATCACGTTCGCGGGCTTGATGTCGCGGTGCACGAGCTGGGCGGCGTGCGAGTACTCGAGGGCGCTGAGCACCCCGGCAAGAATCTCGACGGCCTCCTCGATGGGGGCGGCGGCGCCGTCCTTAAGGATGTCGCGGACCGTGTGTCCCTCGACGTACTCCATGACGATGAACGGGACCGTGTGGCGGTCTCCATTCTCGCCGACAACCTGCTCCTCGCCTGTGTCGTAGACGGCCACGATCGACGGGTGGTTGAGCCCGGCGGCGGCCTGAGCCTCGCGGCGGAAGCGCGTCTGGAACGATGGGTCGCGCAGGTACTCGGAGCGCAGGATCTTGATCGCCACTGTGCGGCCGAGACGGTTGTCGTAGCCGATATGGACCTCCGCCATGCCGCCGCGACCAATGAGCTCTCCAAGCTCGTATCGGTTCGCGAACATGCGCGTCGACTCAGTCATGGTGGTCCCGTATCTCCCCGGCCGTCAGATGATCGGCACCATTGTCGCATCTAGTCACGAGAACTCGCGCCCTGAGCGTCGTCGGGGCGCGGACGGCGGTTGCGCGGCTGAATAGTTGGAGGCATTGGCCGCGTGGGCGCGCCGCCACGGTGGCGCGGCGCGATCGACTGCGGCAGCGGCGCCTCCCGGAGGGTGCGCTCCCTCGCCGACGGCAGGTGAACCTGCTCAAGTTGGCTCGCGAGTTCCGCAGCCGAGCGCGGCCGCCGGCGCGGGTTCTTGTCGAGCAGTTGCATGATGATCGCCGCGAGTCCGGGCGCGACGGAGCCCGGCAGCGGCGGGACCGGGTCGTTGACTTGGGAGATCGCGATGTCCACGGCGTTCGGAGCGACGAACGGCCGGCGGCCCGACAACGCTTCCCACGCGATGATGCCGAGCGCGTAGAGGTCCGATTGCGCGGCGGCGGGCTTCCCAAGCGCGAGCTCCGGCGCTAGGTATTGGGCGGTGCCCATGACCATGCCCGTCTGCGTAAGCGTCGTCTGGTCCTCTGTGCGGGAGACGCCGAAGTCCGTGATCTTGACCAGGCCATCGGACTGCACCAGCAAGTTGCCCGGTTTGATGTCGCGGTGAATGACCCCAGCCTCGTGCGCGGCCCCGAGCCCAAGCGCCGTGTGCTTCATGATCGACACGAGTGCATGCTCGTCAAGCACCTTGTCTCGCTCGAGGATGCTCGCGAGGGACAGCCCGTCTACGAGCTCCATGACCATGAATGCGCTGCCGTCGTGAGTCCCGTAGTCGAGCACCTGGGCGATGTTGCGATGCTGCAGGCCGGCGGCGTTGCGCGCCTCGATTTCGAATCGCTTGAGGAAGGTGAGGTTGGTCGCGGCCTCCTGCTTGAGCACCTTGACCGCGATCTCCATGTCGAGCTCTTGGTCGTGGCCGCGCCACACCTCGCCCATGCCGCCGGTAGCCAGCAGGGTCGTCACGACGTAGCGGTCGTCGAGCACCGTGTTCGCGCCGATCACGAGATTCCCTTCGCGGCACGCTGCGCCTCCAACTTGAGGGCGGCCACCAGGATCTCTTGCGCAATGGGGGCGGCGGTACGTCCGCCCGTGGCCTTGGCGCCATCGTCGCCGCCGTTCTCGACGAACACCACAACCACGACGCTTGGCCGGCCCGCAGGCGCGAACCCTGCGAACCACGCGTGGGGAGGGCTCCCGTCACCCGACTCGGCGGTGCCGGTCTTTCCCGCCACCGACACGTTCTCGAGCTGCGCCGCTACGCCGGTGCCGTCGTCCACGGCGAGCACCATCATGTCGCGCAAGTAATTCGCGTCCTCGACGGACAGCGGGCGGCTGTACACGCTGGGCTTGGTCTGCTCGACGAGGCTGAGGTCCGGCGCGCGCACCTCGGACACCATGTAGGGCGTCATGAGGACGCCGTCGTTCGCGATCGCGGACACCACCATCGCGATCTGTAGCGGCGTCGCGCGGACGTCGAACTGGCCGATGGCGGACATCGCGGTCTGGGCCGCGTCGGGGTGGTCGGGGAGGCGAGACGGCGTCACGCGTAGCGGGACGTCCAGCTCCGCGCCCCACCCGAACTCCTTGGCCTTGCGCGCGATCGCGTCCCAGCCAAGTTCCATGGCTAGCCCCGCGAACACCGTGTTGCACGATTGCGCGAGGGCGTGGGCCAGGGTGGTGGTCTCCTTGCCGGGGTCGCACTCCTCGCCCTGGAAGTTCTGGATCGTCTTGTCGGACTGCGGCAGCGCGAGCTCGCGAGGCGCGGACACGACGGTATCCGGGGTCGAGCCAGCCTCGAGCACCGCGGCGGCGGTCACGAGCTTGAAGAGTGAGCCCGGCGCGTACGTGTCGCCCGCGATGGCACGGTTCACGAGCGGGCCGTCGCTGTCAGCGGCGAGGTCGGAGTACGCGGTGTTCACGCGGGGCGTGTTGTGTTCGGCGAGGGCGGCGGGGTCGTACGACGGGCTCGACACCATGGCGAGGATCTCGCCGGTGCGGGGGTCGAGCACGACCACCGCGCCCTTCTGGTCACCAAGCGCCTTGGCTGCGGCACGCTGGATGTCGCCGCGGATCGTCAGCTCGACAGAGGCTCCCTCCTGCTCGCGTCCCGCGAGCAGGTCGCCGAGTCGGGACCAGAACAGCTCGTCGGCGGCGCCGGAGAGTAGGGCGTTGTCGGTGCGCTCGATGCCGGAGCGCCCGACCGAGATCGAGTAGTAGCCGGTGATCGGCGCGTACAGCGCGCCGTCCGTGTAGGTGCGCTGGTAGTTGAAGTAGTCGTCGACGGGCGTCGAGTACACGATGGACTCGCCGTCGACCACGATGGGCCCGCGGAAGCCGCCGAAGTCTCGGTAGAGGGTCCTGACGTTGTTGCGGTTCGCGTTGAGGGAGTCCGCCTGGACGAACTGGATCCAGGACGCCCCCAGCATCGCCGTGAGGATCAGCACGAGCGCGACGACGCTCAGCCGCCGGATGGGTGCGTTCACGGCGCCACCGCCTCGGCGCGCCGCGCGCTGTCGGAGATGCGCAGCAGCAGCCCCACTGTTAGCCAGCTCGCGATCAGTGAACTTCCTCCGGCGGCGAGGAACGGCGTCGTGAGCCCGGTCAGCGGGATGATGCGGGTGACGCCCCCGACGACGATGAACACCTGGAGGACCAGGGTGAATCCGAGCCCTGCGGCGAGGAGCTTCCCGAACCCGTCGCGGGTGCCGATCGCGGTGCGCATCGCGCGCTGCACGAACACGAGGAACAGCGCCAGGATCGCCATGAGTCCCGCCAGCCCGAGTTCCTCGCCGAGCGAGGCGACGATGAAGTCGGACGATGCGAAGGGCACGAGGTTCGGCTGGCCTTCGCCAAGGCCCGTGCCCAACAGCCCGCCGTTGGCCAGACCAAACAGCCCCTCCACCAACTGACCGCTGCCGCCGGGGTTGCGGCCGTAGACGGCCGGGTCGAACGCATGCAGCCACGTGTCGTAGCGGGCGCTCACGTGCGGGAAGATGGCGCCCGCGACGACAGCGCCCGCGAGGAACAGCCCGACCCCGATAAGCGCCCAACTAGCGCGCTCGGTCGCGACGTAGAGCATCGCCACGAACAGGCCGAAGAACAGCAGGGACGTGCCGAGGTCCGTCTGCGCCACGAGAATCCCGACGCTTGCGACCCACGCGATGATGATGGGCCCAAGGTCGCGTGGCCGCGGTAGTCGGATGCCCAGCATCTTGGGCCCGGCCAGGGTGAGCGCGTCGCGATGCGACACCAGGTACCCCGCGAAGAACACAGCGAGCGCGAGCTTGGCGAACTCCGCCGGCTGGAACGAGTAGCCAAACGCCTGGACCCACACGGTGGCTCCATTGCGCTCGCTCCCGATGACGGGCGCGAGCGGCATCACGAGCAGGACGAGTCCGGCGATAAGCGCCGTGTACGTGAAACGCCGAAGTGACCGGTGGTCGCGGATGACGAACACCACGAGGATCGCGCCGACGATTCCGATGCACGACCACAGCAACTGCCGCTGGGCGGCGTGCGTTGCGGTGGTGGCCGCGTTCGCGAGGTCGATCCGGTAAATCATCGCCACGCCGATGCCGTTGAGGGCGAGGGCGACGGGCAGGAGCACCGGGTCGGCGGCAGGCGCCCAGCGACGCAGGGCTACATGCGCGGCGACGGCGAGGACGACGACCCCCGCTGCGTACGGCAGCGTCGACGACGGGAACGCCCCGGCCGCGCCGTTGCCGGCGAGGGCGTACGCGGCCACCACGACTGCCACAGCAAGCGCGAGCAGAAACGCCTCGGCACGTCTGCTCGAGGCCACTCGCACCTCGGCGACAGTTGCCACTAGCCCGTGCCCTCCAGGCCGTCGACCACTGCCCGCGCATCGTCAAGCGAGGACTTCTGGATCGCCGACTCGACGCGCTCGCGCTCGAACGGCGCGAGGGTGTGGATGTCGATGCCCGTCACTTCGACGACGCTCGACAACCGGATGGGGCCAAGATCCTGCGGGATGCCACGGTAGATGGCGACGTCGTCCTCGTACACACCCACGTAGTACTGCGACTGGGTCCACGAGTACGCGCCGAAGCTTCCGGCGAACAATACGAGAAACGCGATGCCGGGCAAGGCCCACGGTCGGATGCGCTCCCAGATGCGGATGAGTCGCGGGCGGGGCTCGTCGGACTCCTGCCCGCCGGGGCCACGTAGCAGCGCCGCCTTGGCGGCGGCGGTTTCCGCGTAGCGCTGCTTCGCCACGGCGATGTCAGCCTGCCGCTCCTTGATGGCGGCGGCGCCCACCACCTCGGCAGCCGTGGGTGGACCCACCCGCCCGGGCGCCTTGTCGATGTCGACGACGTCCGCCACCAAGCAGGTGACGTTGTCCGGGGCGCCGGAGGCGAGCGCGAGCGACAGCAATTCGTCGGCGCAGTCCGCGGGGTCCGCGACGCGGCCGACCGTCTTCTCGATGGTTTCGCGGCTGACGACCGAGCTGAGCCCGTCGGAGCACAGTAGCCAGCGGTCGCCCGGCCGCGTTTCGCGGGCGCTGATGTCCACCGGAACGTCGGCGTCGATGTCGCCCAGGACGCGCAGCAGCATGGAGCGCTTGGGGTGGTGCTCGGCGTCCGCAGCGCTGAGGCGCCCCGTGTCCACGAGGTGCTGGACGAACGAGTGGTCGGTGGTCACCTGCTCAAAGCTGCCGTCGCGTAGCAGGTAGCAACGTGAGTCGCCGATGTGGGCCATGGCGACGGTGTTTCCTGCTCGCAGGATGGCGGTCACCGTGGTGCCGAGCCCGCTCAGTTCCGGGTCGTTGTGCGCGCGCGCCACGATCTCGCGGTGCGCGTCGGCTATCGCCGCCTTGAGTTCGTCGATCGAGTCGTCCTGGCCGACGGCCTCGCCGTCGAGCACCGCGAGTCGCGCGACCACAATCGACGACGCAATGTCGCCGCCGGCGGCGCCCCCCATCCCATCAGCGACGACGAGCAGGTGCGGGCCCGCGTAGGCGGAGTCCTGATTGTTCGAACGCACCAACCCCACGTCGGAACGGGCCGCAAAATCGAGTCCGAGAAACATCAGTCCGCCATCTTGATCTCGGTTGCGCCCAGACGGATGACGGCGCCTTGCTTGAGCTCGATCGGATCGTCGAGCAGAGCGTCATCCACGTATGTTCCGTTCGTCGAGCCGAGGTCCTCGATCATCCAGCGACCGCTATCAGAGTAGACGCGTGCGTGCTTCGCCGAGCAATAGTCGTCCTCGAGCACGATCGTCGAGGTGGGCGCGCGGCCGATCGAGACCGGCGCGCTGGCGAGCGGAACGGTCGTTCCGCGTAGCGGCCCGGCGACGATGGCGAGCTTGGAGGTGGGCGCCGGCGCGGTGATCCCGGTGCTTTGGCGCTTGGGTTTGACCGGCTTGGGTGGGGCCTTGCGGGTCAGCCCACGGCCGCGCGTGAGGATCCGGGTGCCGTAGATGTCCGCCCGCAGCACCCCGATCGCGAAGAGGACCAGCGCCCACAGCAGCACCAAGAATCCGAGCCGAAGCAGCGTCAGCGATAACTGGCTCATGACGCGTCCTCCTGGTCCGCCACGGAGTCCCAGTACATGATCGTCGTACGCCCGACGGTGATCGCATTGCCGTCCAGCAGCGTGACCTCCTTGATCTTTTGGTCTTCAACGAACGTACCGTTGGTGGAGTCGAGATCCGTCAGGATGGTGCCGTATTGGGTGACCTCGAAGCGGCAGTGGAGGCGGCTGATTCCGGTGTCGTCAACGACGATGTCGGCCTCGGTGCCGCGCCCGACCGTCATCTGGTCACCGGTGAGGTGGATGCGCCGCCCGTCGACGTCGAGCAGCGGGTAGCGCGCGTGCGCCTCGGCAGGGGCGCCTGCGCTGGCGGCGGGAGTCATGGGGCCTCGGCTCGTGCGCGACGCGACCGAGTAGCGGCCCGTCGACAATTGCGGATCGCGGAACATACGGACAACGACTGGGCCGACGAGCGCGTAGCGCTGGAACGCCGCGTGGTCGGTGAGCGCCAACTCGAATTCGCGCGCCAGCGCGTCTTCGCCCCACTCGACGATTGACTGGTAGTCGGCGTCGCTCAACCCGACGTCGTACTCGTTGGGCACAACGGTGCGATCCCGGTCCACGACGGCGGCCTTCGAGTCCGCCTGCTTCTTGAGCGCGGCGCTAATCTCGACCGGCTTTACCCCGGATCGAAACGTCCTAGAGAAGGCCGAACTCACGACGTTCTCTACGCCTCGCTCGAACCGGTCTAGGACGCCCATAAGTGAATCGTAACGGTGTGGGCGTTCGTGCTAGAGTCGTGCGGCGCGCGCGAGTGGCGGAATTGGCAGACGCGCACGGTTCAGGTCCGTGTACCCGAAAGGGTGTGGGGGTTCAACTCCCCCCTCGCGCACCAATGGCTCCCGGCACCGGGAGCCATTCATTTTAGTCGTTGTCGAACTGCGCGGCGAACCCCGCAGACTCCCGCCTTTGCTGCATTTCCGAGAGCCGCATTTCCAACTTCGAGGTGCGGGAGGCATACACATGGGTGTTGGTCCAGGTCATGATCCCCACCACCACGAGCAGCGCGGCAAGGCCGGATACCCACAGGATTGGCCCGTTGCCGCCCGCGTGTTCCGCGCACGTGGCGGCGCCGGGCGCGCAGAAGCGCTTGGCGCCCGCGAAGAAGGCGGCCGCGCCGGCGATCACGCCGACGGTGATCGTCGCCGCCCAGACCTGTCGCAGCGTGCGTTCGCGCGCACGGCGAAACGCGATCTCGGCGACCAGTTCTGGCTCGGTCTTGCGAGGCGCGCGAATCGATTCGGGCATGCATCCACGATAAACCCGCGCCCGGCCACCGACGCGTGAGTCTGATCACTCGCCGGCGCGCTACTTCTTGGGCTTGGTGGCGCGTTTCGCGGGCGCCTTCCTCGCCGGCGCCTTCTTAGCGGTGAGGGTCGCGGCGTACTTGTGCCCCGCCGGCGATGGCGCAGCGCCGTACTGAAGCTCGCGCGCCCGCTCCAGTTCTTCTTCCTGGAGGATGCGGTTGGTCTTCATCAGGTCCGACAAGACGCCGAGCGCAAGCGACAGCAGCGTGGCAACAAGGAACGCGACGCCGAGGATGAGGGACTGCAGGTGGTTTCCAGCGTCGTGCAGGATCTTGAGAACCAGGAACCGCACGAACGGCGCGACGCCTGCGATGCCGAACACCCAGGACAGCGTCGCGAAGATGGTCCACGGCTTGAACATGATGTAGGACCTCATGATCGCCTGTCCCGACTTGATCATGTGCTCGAACATGTTGGAGAACAGCCGTGACTCGCGCGTCTTGGGGTTGGTGTCGATTGCGACGGACTCGATCGCGAGGCGCTTGTTGCCAGCCTGGATGATCGTCTCCATGCAGTACGAGAACTTGGTGACGATGTTGAGGCGGTACAGCGAGTACTTCGAGTAGGCGCGGAAGCCCGATGCGGCGTCGGGAAGCTTGGTGCCCGCCGCGCGATTCACCGCCCACGAGCCGACCTTCTGCATGAACTTCTTGAACATCGAGAAGTGGGCGATCTTGTGCGTCTGGCGGTCGCCGATCACGATGTCCGCGCGGCCGGAAACGATCGGCTCGACGAGGTCTCCGATGCGTTCCTGCGGATACTGATTGTCGCCATCGGTGTTGACCACGATGTCGGCGCCATGAGCGAGCGCGTACTCGACGCCGTCGCGGAAGGACCGGGCGAGGCCCTGATTGCGGGTATGGAACACGAAGTGCTTGACGCCAAAGCTGCGCGCGACTTCGACAGTCGCGTCACTCGAGCCGTCGTCAATGATGAGCAGCTCGATCTCGTCAATGCCCGCGATCTTCTTCGGCATCGTCTCGAGGACGAGCGGAAGGGTTTCCTCTTCGTTGAGGCACGGGACCTGGATAAACAGTTTCACAGCGAATCCTTAGCGACGGGGGCGACTGCTCAAGGGTAGCCGGACGCGGGCACTAGCGGCGGTGTCACGGACTTCTTAGGATGAAGCCAGACCCCGAGCAAGGAGACCTCCCATGAAGTTCACGATTCAGAAGAGCGCAAAGAACGGCCAGTTCTGGTTCCGCATCGTCGCAGCCAACGGCCAAATTCTCGCGACGAGCGAGATGTACACGGCCAAGGCATCCGCGAAGAGCGCGATTGAGAGCATCCAGGGCTCAGCTGGCAAGGCGCCCATCGTCGACGAGACGTAGTAATAGGCGCGGGTCGCCCTGCCCAGGCGCGGCCCTTTGCGACACAATGGGGCGGTGACCCCGTTCTCTTCACGCCACATCGGTGCCGACTGGCACGACTCGCGCGCGATGCTGTCCGACATCGGCTACGGGTCGGTCGAGGAGCTCGTTTCGGCGGCCGTGCCGTCGGCGATCTTCGAAGACCTCCCGCTCGAGCTGCCTCCCGCCGTCTCTGAATTCGAGACGCTTCGCCGATTGCAGGACTTCGCGGGCCGCAACCGCAAGATGGTCCAGATGATCGGCCAGGGTTATTCGGACACCGTCACGCCGCACGCCATCCGCAAGTACCTGCTCGAGAACCCTGCCTGGTACACGGCCTACACGCCCTACCAGCCGGAGATCTCGCAGGGCCGTCTTGAAGCGTTGCTCGTGTTCCAGACCATGATCTCGGACCTCACCGCCATGCCCACCGCGGGCGCGTCGCTACTTGACGAAGCCACCGCGGTCGGCGAGGCGATGCTGCTGATGCGGCGGGCATCTTCGCAGCCGGACGACGGCGTGATCGTGCTCGACGAGGAGTGCCTCCCGCAGACCATCGAGGTCGTGGCCGCCCAGGCTGTCGCGATCGGCCAGACCATGCGTGTGGAGCGCCTCGACGAGCACTGGCAGGCGCCCGACAAGCTCGTGGGCGTCGTCATCCAGCAGCCGGGCGTCTCCGGCGTGGTCCGCGACATCGAGCCGATTGTCGCCAAGGCGCACGCGGCCGGCGCGCTCGCGACCGTCGCGGCCGACCTGCTCGCGCTGTGCATCATCACGCCCCCAGGCGAGATCAACGCCGACATTGCGGTGGGTTCTGCGCAGCGCTTCGGCGTGCCGCTCTTCTTTGGCGGCCCGCACGCGGCGTACATGGCGGTGCGCGAGGGCCTTGAACGTCAGCTTCCCGGCCGGCTTGTGGGCGTGTCCGTGGACGCTGACGGCCGCCAGGCATACCGCCTCGCGCTGCAGACCCGCGAACAGCACATCCGCCGCGACAAGGCGACGTCAAATATCTGCACGTCGCAGTCGCTGCTCGCTATCGCCGCCGCGATGTACGCCGTGCATCACGGGCCGGATGGGTTGCGAGCGATCGCCGCGCGCGTGCATGCGCACGCCGTCTCGCTCGCCGATACTCTCCGCGAGGCCGGCATCGAGGTCAAGCATGAGACCTTCTTCGACACGGTGGTCGCCGTGGTTCCCGGCGGCGCCGAATCGGTGATCGAGAGGTGCGCGGCCGAGGGCATCAATGTCCGCAAGGTCAACGACGACGAGATCGCCATGGCTTGCGACGAGATCACGACCGCCCAGGTGATCAGCACCCTCGTGGCCGCGTTCACGGCGAGCGAGCGACAGTGGGTCGAGGTGAGCCCGGGCGTGGCCATCCCGCGGTCGCTCCGCCGCCAGAGCGAGTACCTGTTCCACGAGTCATTCCACCGCTACCGCACCGAGACCGAGCTGATGCGGTATCTGCGCAGGCTCAGCGACCGGGATCTGGCGCTTGACCGCACCATGATCCCGCTTGGCAGCTGCACCATGAAGCTCAACGCCGCTGTCGAAATGGCGCCGCTGATGTGGCCAGGCTTCGCTTCGATCCATCCGTTCGCGCCTTCGAACCAGACCGCGGGCTGGCGGGACCTGATCGCGCAACTTGAGGGCTGGCTCGCCGAGATCACGGGCTACGCCGCCGTCTCCGTGCAGCCGAACGCGGGATCGCGCGGCGAGTACGCGGGCCTGCTCGCCATCCGGGAGTACCACCGCTCCCGCGGCGAGGCCGAGCGCACCGTCTGCCTCATACCCGCCTCGGCACACGGCACCAACGCGGCGTCGGCGGTCCTGACGGGCATGAGCGTCGAGGTCGTGGCGACCGCCGACAACGGCGCCGTCGATATCGAGGACCTCAAGGCCAAGCTCGCCAAGCACGACGGCAAGGTCGCGGCAATCATGATCACCTACCCGTCCACGCACGGCGTGTACGAGGTTGAGGTGGGCGAGGTGTGCGCGCTCGTGCACGACGCCGGCGGTCAGGTGTACATCGACGGCGCCAACCTCAACGCCCTGGTGGGCATCGCGAAGCCCGGGAGGTTCGGCGGCGACGTCTCACACCTCAACCTCCACAAGACCTTCTGCATCCCGCACGGCGGAGGCGGCCCCGGCGTCGGCCCGGTTGCCGTGGCAGAGCACCTCGTGAAGTACCTTCCCGGACTGCGCCAGACCATCCAGCGGCCCGGCGAACTCGCCCGCGCCGGCGCCCCCGTGAGCGGCGCGCCATATGGGTCGGCTGGGGTGCTGCCGATCTCGTGGGCGTATATCCAGTTGATGGGCCCAAGCGGCCTCAAGCAGGCCACCCACTCCGCGGTGGTCGCCGCGAACTACATCGCCGCCAGGCTCGACGAGCACTTCCCGGTGCTCTACAAGGGCCCCAACGGCCTCGTCGCACACGAGTGCATCCTCGACATCCGGCCGATCACCAAGGCCACCGGCGTCACCGCCGAGGACATCGCGAAGCGCCTGATCGACTACGGCTTCCACGCACCGACGATGTCGTTCCCTGTTGCGAACACGCTCATGGTGGAGCCAACGGAGTCGGAGAGCAAGCCCGAACTCGACCGGTTCATCGCCGCCATGGTCTCGATCCGCGAAGAGATCCGCGAGATCGAGAACGGAACCTGGGCGGTGGAGGACTCGCCGCTTCGGCAGGCGCCGCACACCGCGGCCATGGTCGTGTCCGACGAATGGTCAAAGCCCTACCCGCGCGAGCGCGCCGCGTTCCCCGTGCCGCGCCTGCGCCAGGACAAGTACTGGCCCCCGGTGCGCCGCATCGACAACTCGCACGGCGACCGCAACCTGGTGTGCACCTGCCCGCCCATCGAGGACTTCGTGACAGAGGCGGACGCCTGACCGTGGCTGGCCCTGACGACACCTCACTGATTCTGGGACCGCTCCACGCGCAGCATGAGGCGCTCGGCGCCACCATGACCGGCTTCGCCGGATACTCCATGCCACTTCGGTACACCTCCGAGATCGCGGAACACGAAGCCGTGCGCAACGCGGCGGGGCTGTTCGACGTCAGCCACATGGGTGAGATCTTCGTTGCGGGCCCGGGCGCGGCGGACGCGCTCGACTACGCGCTGGTGGGGCGCATCAGCGCGGTGGCAGTCGGGCGCGCCAAGTACACGATGCTGTGTGCCGACGACGGCGGGGTACTCGACGACCTCATCGTCTACCGCACGGGCGACACCGACTACATGGTCGTGGCCAACGCTGGGAACGCGCCGCTCGTAGCCCACGAGCTCGTCGCGCGGTGCGCCCGGTTCGAGTGTTCGATCGTTGACGCCTCGCGCAACATGTCCCTGATCGCTGTGCAGGGCCCGCGCGCGGTGCGCATCGTCGCCAACATGCTCGGGGCCGACGCGCCCATCCCGATAGACGAGATGCGGTACTACTCGTCGCAGCCCGTGGTGATCGACGGCGCTGTGCCGGCGACGCTCGGCCGCACCGGTTACACGGGCGAAGACGGCTTCGAGATGTTCGTGCCCGCGTCCGATGCGGAGCGGGTGTGGGACGCCGCGCTGCGGCACGGCGTGAGCCAAGGGATCGTCGCGTGCGGGCTCGCGGCGCGCGACTCGCTGCGTCTCGAGGCGGGCATGCCGCTGCACGGATCCGAGATCGGGCCGGACCGCACGCCGTACGAAGCCGGCCTCGGCCGGGTGGTCGCGCTCGATACGCCCGACGGCGAGCCGCGCGAGTTCGTCGGCGCCGAGGCGCTGCGGGCTGCGGCTGCGCGGGACAACGCGTGGCGAGAGGCGCCAGGCGATGCGCCGGCAGACGCGCGGGTCCTGTACGGCCTGATCGGCGACGGCAAGCGGGCGGCGAGAGCGGGCTACACGGTGCATGATGCGGCCGGGGCGTCGGTGGGGACTGTCACGTCTGGAGCCCCTTCCCCGACGCTCGGACGGCAGATCGCGATGGCCTACGTGCATCCTCGCGTCGCCGCGGAGGGGGTTCCGTTGAGCGTCGATGTGCGCGGACGCGCCGAGTCAATGGCGGCCACGCCATTACCGTTCTACGCTCGCGAGCAGTAGCGTTTTCCCAGACGCCGAGTGAGAGAGGCCAACATGTCGAACATCCCCGATGAACTGATGTATTCGCAGGAGCACGAGTGGGTGCGTGGCGAGTTGTCCCCGGGCGGCGACGTCACCGTGGGCGTCACTGACTACGCTGCGGCCGCGCTCGGCGACGTCGTGTATGTCGAGACTCCCCAGGTGGGCGACATTGTGGTGGCAGGCGACGTGTGCGGCGAGCTCGAGTCCACCAAGGCTGTGTCCGAGTTGTACTCGCCCGTGTCGGGAGAGGTTACGGCGGTCAACGACGCAGTCGGCTCGGCGCCGGAACTTGTCAACGACGACGCCTACGGCGAAGGCTGGTTGTTCAAGGTCAAGGTGTCGGCGCCCGCGAAGGACCTGCTGACAGCCGAGCAGTACTCCGCCATCACGGACTAGTCCATGAGCCTGCCCGTCCTGGTGGTGGGCGCCGCGATCGTCGACGACCTCGAACTGCCGCGCACCCTGCTCGCGGCGCGCCGGTCGGCCCCCGCATCGCTCGCGGGCCTGTGGGAGTTTCCCGGGGGGAAGGTCGAACCGGGCGAGCAGCCACGGGAGGCGCTGCGCCGCGAACTGCGCGAAGAGCTAGGAGTGGAGATCGAGCTCGGCCGCGAGCTAGCGGGGCCAAAGGCATTCGGGGCTGGATCCCACGGCGGCGTCATCGGCTCTGCGTGGCCGCTTGGAGAGGTGCGGGAGGGCACGTCGTATGTGATGCGGGTGTGGCTCGCGCGCGTCGCTTCAGGGGATCCTGAGCTTCGCGAAGAGCACGACGAACTGCGCGTGCTCCAACCCGGCCGGTGGCGCGACGTGGCGTGGATCCCCGCCGACACCGTGATCGTTGACGCGCTGCTCGAGGCCGTCGTGAGGCAGCACCGGTCAAGCTGGTGCTGAGTCGCCCACGCTATTGGGCTTCGCCCCGGTCCACGGTGACCTCGTAGCGGACGAGGTCCCGGTCGAGGCTGCCGTGTCCGTGATTGTTGCGCGTCAGGTAGAGATAGAACTTGTCGTCGGTGGTGTCGAAGTTGAGGGACACGCTGTCGGGGTCGAGGAAGCTCGGGTAGAGGTACGACTTGTCCGTTCCAGAGTCGTCCACGGTCCACGGCAACGGGATCTCGATCAGGAGCTTGCGCAGATCCCAGTGGATGAGGTCGTCCGAGAACGAGTAGTAGACGCCCCACACTTCCTTCCCGTCTATCTGGGAGGCGCTGAGGCCTGTCAGCAGGTAGCGGCCGACGTACTCGTTCCAGGTGACGGACTCGTTAAGCGCGTGCCCGATGTCGTTTTGCTCGAAGGGAGGGCAGGTGGCGGCCTCCGGGTCCGGAATCTCGTCGCGGTAGGGATCGAGGAACACGCCGTTGAATCCCGAGCCGTCCCAGTAGCGCCAAGACTTTGGGTCGGCGAGGTTGTCTGTGCGCATCGCACACACCCACTGCTCTTGGGTGCCGTAGTCGGACACGTTGAAGTAGGCGTAGAACAGGCCGTCTGGCCCCTCGATCATGTTGCTCGGCCCGCGGTAGCCCATGGGGCCCTTCCCGTGCTTGTACTCATACGGGAGTCGCGCGACAAGATTCGCGCCGTCGCTACCGGCCCGCTTGAAGCTCGCACCGCCGTCGGTCGAGACGGCAAGCGTGATGTTGTTGTCCCAGCACGGGAATCCGTCGTTCTCGGGGCACATGCCTGGGTGCTCCTGCCCGTGGTACTCGGCGTGCACGAGCGCATACACCGTGGTCCCGTCTGGCGTGTAGAGCCCGGAAAGCCATTCGTTGTCGGTGAAGGACTCGGGCTTGGCCGAGAACTTCGAGGCGAAGCGCACCTTGCAGGAGACCTTCACAGTGTCGAGAGTCTTTCCCACCAATGCGCGTGTGCGAATGTGGGGCGTGAAGAGCAGGACCTTGCCGTCGGCGTTGCGTATCGCACGGACCGCGAGGTCGGGGATGTGGTCCTCGGCGCACTTGTCCGTGGTCCAGTCATAGACCAACTCCGGCTTGCCAGTCACAGAGAGCGTGGCGTCGGGGTAGCGGTTCGCGGCGGGTGCCGCGCTCGGATCGGTCGCGGGAGCTGTGGGCGACTCGGTGGCGGATGTGGCCGAGGGCGAGGGATCGTCCGTCGTCGTGCAGCCAGCCAGCGCGAGCGTGGCGGCGAGGGCAAGTGTTGCGAGGCGGCGCATGCCGTCGAGTCTTCTCGCAAAGCGGCGTCGCGTAAAGGGCCTCGGCTAACTTGCGCGCGCGATGCAGCCCTCGATGTGGTCGTCGACGAGCCCGCACGCCTGCATCAGCGCGTACATCGTCACAGGACCCACGAAGGTGAAACCGCGCTTCTTGAGCGCCTTCGCGAGCGCCTTCGACTCGTCGGTCTGGGCGGGCACGTCTGCCCACGAGCGGATGCGGCGGGGCCTCGGGTTGGAGGGGGCGTGCTCCCACACCAGTTCGGCTAGCGACCCGCCGTCCTTCTGAAGTGCAGCGAGCGCCCGCGCGTTGGTGATGGCGGCGTCGATCTTGAGGCGGTTGCGGATGATGCCCGCGTCGGCCATGAGCCGCTCGACGTCGCGGTCCGTGAAACGCGCGACCTTCTTGGCGTCGAAGCCCTTGAACGCCTTGCGAAAGTTCTCGCGCTTGCGCAGCACGGTGCTCCACGACAGCCCGGACTGGAAGCCCTCGAGTACGAGGCGCTCGAGCATCGCGGTGTCGTCACGGACAGGCTTGCCCCATTCGTGGTCGTGGTAGTTCTCCATGAGCGGGTCCCCGTTGCCGAAGCAGCGGACTTGAAGTGTTGTGTCAGTCATGTTTGCCATCCTCGCCGCGGGCTCTGACGCGACTCGCGACACCCGCTCGGGCTGCATGGACCCGGCCCAGACCGCGCCCCTGGGACATCACTTCCCCGAGCTCGGCGCGGCCGGGCCGCGGGCGCCCGCGAGAAGCACAAACCTTGCCACGGTCAACAGCCACGTGAGAGCGAGGATTGCGAAAAGAGACAACGCCAGGATCCACGGCGGCGGCGCGAGCGCGCCGACGGCGACGGCTACGGCGGCGGCACCGAGCACGATCGCGATAGCTGCGCGCATCTTCGGGTGTTTCGTATCCATCTGCTGCAGAGCGGCCGCGATGTTTGTCACCGCCACCAAGCCCACGGCGACGCCGCCGCCCAGCAGCCAGCTCGCCACCGCAGGCGTGCGCGAGTCGTGCGCGTGCTCGACGAGAGTCGGCATTGCCGCCCCGACAGCCGTGATAGCCATCAGCACTGGCAGGTGCCCAAGCGCCCACCGCACAAGAGTGGACGGCGGCGTGCGCGGAAGTTTGTCGCCAAGGATGTCGAAGTACATCCACCAGTAGGCGAAGCTGATCGTCAGCCCGAGCACGCCGGTGGCGATGGCGAGCGCGTCGCCCTCCGAGTGCGACATTCCCTCGACCGCTCCGACCACGACCTCGCCAAGCACGATGATCGTGAACAGGCCGAACCGCTCCACGAGCGAGTCCGTGGGCCGCAACGCATCGACGCCCGGCGCGCGCCTGAGCTGCGGCAGGATCGAGTTCACGAGCAGCCACCCCGCCACGAACGCTGCCCACACCACCACTCGCGCGCCCTCGCCTACGAACACGCTCGCCACGACCACGCCGACGGTGGCCAAGTTGGCAATGCCGTAGCGCGTCACCGAGGTGCGGTACTCGGGCGCGTCGTATTTACGCAGGTCCCACCAGAAGTACGCGATGAAGGCGAGGAAGGCGGCGTAGGTGATCGCGAAGGCCCGCCCGGAATCGCCTGCCGCGTCGCCCGTGTAGACGGCGAGCACCGCCAGGATCAACATCTGCGCAAACACGTACGTGCGGGTGCGGCCGTCCTCGCGGCCGTGGAGCTCGTAGTAGAGCGAGCCGTTGAACCACGCGATCCACACCATGCCAAAGACGACCGCGAACTCACCGATCGCCTGCCACGAGACGTGGCCCGCTAAGGTGTGCGCCGCGCGGCCGATGACGACCACATAGACGAGGTCATAGAACAGTTCCAGGAAGCTGACGCGGCGGTCGTCGATGACCTCACCGTGCGCGCGGGGCGGGAGCCAGAACCGGCGGCGGAACTCGCGAATCATTGTCACACCCTATTCCGGGGCTCCGGCAAATTGGCGATGCGGCCCCCTCGCCCCGTACCCTTGCCAGCGACATGACCATCGCGACGCTTCTGGACGGCCCCGCGCCAACGCTGTCCTACGAGATCTTCCCCCCGCGCACGCCGGAGGCCGAGACGGCCCTCTGGGACACCGTCGCGCGCCTGGCGGAGACCGCGCCCGATTTCGCGTCCATCACCTATGGTGCGAGCGGCAGCACGCGCTACTCGAGCCGCGCCGTCGTCCAGCGCCTCGCGGAGGAGCACACCATCCCACCGCTGGCGCACCTGACATGCGTCGACCAATCGCGCGCCGAGATCACGGCGGTCATCGAGGAGTTCCTGGGCGAGGGCGTCCGTGACTTCCTGGCGCTACGCGGCGACCCGCCCAAGGGGCAGACGGACTGGCAGCCGCACCCCGACGGCCTGCTGTACGCGTACCAGCTAGTGGCGCTTATTCGCGAGGTGGGCGCGGCCCACGGGATTGATGCCCCCAACCTCAGCATCGGCGTGACGGCTTTCCCGGCCACCCACGCCAACCCGCAGTGGCGCCAGCAGGGCCTCGACGTGCTCAAGGCCAAGCAGGACGCAGGCGCCGACTTCGCGGTCACCCAGGTCTTCTACGACACCTCCGAATACGTCGCGCTGGCGCGGGACGCCAAGGCCGAGGGTATCGACCTGCACATCGTGCCCGGCATCATCCCACTGGTGAACGCCGGGCGCGCGACCCGCCTGGAGCAGCTCACGGGGGTGCCCGCGCCCGCCGAACTCACCGCCGCACTCGAGGCCGCGGAAGATGCGGACGCCGCGCGGGCCGCAGGAGTCGCCCACGCCGCAACGCTCGCGCGCGAACTCCTAGACGCCGGCGCGCCAGGTCTGCACATCTACACGTTCAACCGCCACCAGGCCGCGATCGAGCTCGTCGACGCGATCGGCATCCGCTCCTAACGGTTCGGTGCGTGGCGGACCTCACGACAGATATTTGGCGGCGCGATTGGCGACGGCGCGCTCACGGCGCAGCTCCGCAAACTCGATCGTCAGCGAGGCGATGTCCGCGGGTGCAAGCGGCATCGCTGGCGCGATGGGTCGCGGAGGAGGGAAGAAGTGTCCACCGTAAGTGTGGTCAGCGAAGTGCTCAAGAAAGGCGTCACGCGCATCCTGTGACTCCCACAGCGTTCGCGATCCCGGCTCCGAATAGCGGTCAGCTTGTCCGAGTGTGAACGCCTCCCGTTCCTTGACCTCTCCCACGGGGACCGCTCGCATCCACGCCGCGAGCGACGCGGGAGCCGAGACGTTTGCCGCAGATTCGCGCCGCACGGGGGCGTCGAGCCCAAGTGACTCGCAGAACGTATCGATGACGTTGCCATCCTCGTATCGCAAAACTGTTGGTTCGCCGAGGTACTTGCGCAATAGGCTGACTTGGAGGTCGTAGTTCGCGCGGCCCAGCGAATTCTGGCGGTACGCCGCAAAATCTCCAAGTTTGGCGCGCGCGGTCGCTCTCGACGGGCCGTGCTTCACCATCTGCTTGTAGCCCGACTCCACGAACGTGTCTTGCCGACGCAAGACGATGACGGGATGTACGTCAAACGCGTTGAGTTGTTTGCCGAGGCGCTTCACGAAAGCGCGGCGCCGGCTCTCGTAGCTCGCGGAAGCGGGGCCGGGATCCCCGCGAACGCCAAGGGCCTCGGCCGACAGCAGGATGCGGTCGTGCGAGGATTCGTTCGCGAGCAGGTTGAGGGCTACGAAAACGGTGGGGTCAGCGGTCTTGGCGCCTATCCCCCGGTTCGCGAGCCCGTTGTGATAGAACCTCTGGCCACCCACGATCGAGCTCAAGTCCGGGTAGAGCACGCCGGCGGCGGACAGCGTCGACCGATTGAGGGCGAGGTGCTTCTGCAGTGATGTGGTGCCTGTCTTTCCGGTTCCCACGTGCAGGATCAGACGCTTTTTCATGGATCGTGCGCCTAGGCTTGGACGGCGTCTGTGGTTGCCGTCCGCCACTCGCCAAGGACGTCATCCGCCGAGCGGCCGGCTTCGAGCGCAGTGACCACGGCTTCGAGCGCGGATGCGGCTACAGCATTGAGCCGGGTTCGCGGTCCGCTCATGAACGCGGGCACGCCGACGGCCGTAAGGATCTGCCGCGTAGTTGCGTCTGCGCAACCCACCGGGCCGTAGGCCGCCATATAGGCCACCGCGTCCGGGGCAAGCAAATCGACATCTGCGCACGCCCAGCCCACAAACACTGGGGTGATGGCCGGGTGGTACGGAAAGTGAAAGGCGCCCCCGGCGCTGGGCTCGAGGTGCGGACCCGACGCAATCAGCCACGTGTCGGCGCTGTACCGGCCAAAGTGATTGTGCGTCCGGTCGATCGTGACCACCGGCAGCTTGGTGGCGACCGCGCCGGCCGCCCCCTCGTCCGAGAACACGGCGATGGTTCTGGCGGCGGCGCTGTCGGTGCCAGCGTCGCGGGCCTTCGCGTTGAGCTCAGAGCAGGCGCGCCCGGCCCTTGGCAATCGTGTGGCCCCACTCCGCGTCGCTCGGTCGCGGCGAGCCACGTCTCCGCGTCGTCGTAGCGCCCGTGGCCGATGAGGAGGTCGGCGATTGCGAGCGCCTCCGCTCCTGTCACGGCCGGTGAGGCGCCCAGCACCTTGAGGTCGGCAGTGAAGCGAGGCTTGGCGGCCGACCACCGGGCCGCTGCGGCCTCCAGCGGAGCGTGCGTCAGGGCCACGGTGGCGTCGATAGCGGCGGAAGCTCGCGGCAGCTGTTGACAGCGGCTGGCTCCAGAAGTCGGAGACCGCCTGACCAACGGCTGCGGTCTCGCCTCCCAGGCTCTGTAGCACCGCGCGGGTGCGGTCGCGTACTCCTCCGGGCGGCGCGCCGCGCTCCTTGCGTAGCGCGCGGCCGCAGTTGCGAGGGGGAGGCCGGCGGCGAGCGCATCGGTCAGCGCGACTGCCGCGGAGTCCACGCTGTCGCGGATGCGGCGGTGCGTCGCAGCGGAGTGCCTTCCATACGTCGCTCGCCCTGAACTCGATGACTGAATCGCTGTCGATCCGGTTGATACGCGCAAGCTCGAGGTAAGCGGATCCAAGTTCCGATGACGCGCTTCTTGACGACGGAGCCGATCAGGCGGTTGGCGAGGCTGCGAAGCATGGGGCCACGGCTACCCGGAAGCGCCGAGCCGTACGCGTCATAGTGGTTGACATCGATCATGGTGACCTGGGCGCCGTGCTCCACGGTGCGGGACACGGTGCAGGTCTTGTCGTGGGCTGTCTTGAGTGCAGCGCCGACGCGGGCACGGGCCTTGTCGCCGCCCTCGCCCTCGGGGAAGCGCAGGTCGAAGCTGAGGCGGATGTTGCGCAGGATGTTGCCGTCGTCCCCGCCGCTGACCTTGTCGGCAACCGCGGTGACTTCAAAGTGCTCCGGCTCGGCGCGACGTGACGTCATCATGTCCGCGTCCGTGCTGGAGCAGCCGAGGATCGCGGCGATGAGCAGCTCGACCGAGCCGAAGCCGCCGGAGTTGTGCCCAAACCGGACCTGGGCGCCGGCCTCGTTGTGCGCAACGTAGATGCCCTCGGCCTCTCGGGTCAGGGTGACGGTCTTTTCGTGGATCTCTTCAGCCATGGGGGAATCCTTTCACGATGCTGCTCACGGCGGAACGCGCGGCGGCGGCCGCATCTTCCCTCCGGGTTTCGCCCGGCGCCACGCTCAGGTAAACTTCCGGCAGTCGTTCGGCGCCTCGTCGCGTCGACAAAGCGCAATGGCGAGCCCGCCGCGCACAACACCTTTGAGGGATCATGACTGACAACACCCCTGCCTTCCCCGCGGGCACCATCCTCGGCTACCCCCGCATCGGTAAGAACCGCGAGCTCAAAAAGGCACTTGAGTCCTTCTGGAAGGGCGCCAGCTCAGCCGCAGACCTCGAGTCCGCCGCCAAGGCGCTACGCTCCGAGGCGCGCGAACGCCTTGCCGGTCTGGGCCTGGGCCGCACCAACTCGTCAATCCCCTCGAACTTCTCGTTCTACGACCACATGCTCGACGCCTCGGTGTCGCTCGGCTGCGTCCCGACGCGTTTCAAGGGCCACGAGTCCGAGCACGGCGGCTACGACCTCGCCGGCTACTCGGTGATCGCCCGCGGCGAGGGCGCCGTCGCGCCGCTCGAGATGACCAAGTGGTTCGACTCCAATTACCACTACCTGGTGCCTGAGATCGGCCCCGAGACCACTTTCGAGCTTGCCTCGCTGCGGTGGGTCGAGGAGTTCGTGGAGGCCAAGGAGGCGGGCTTCATCACCCGCCCCGTCATCACCGGCCCGCTGACGTTCCTGTACCTCGCCAAGGCGAGTGACGAGGCGCCCGAGGGCTTCCAGCCGATCTCGCTGCTCGACGACCTGCTGCCGGTCTACGCGACGCTGCTCGAGGAGTTCAAGGCCGCCGGCGCCGAGTGGGTTCAGATTGACGAGCCGATCCTCGTCGCCGACTTTGACGCGGCGCGCTCCGACGTGCTCGCCAACGCCGACCGCGTGTACTCGACCCTTGGCGCCGCGACCGAGCGCCCCGCGCTGTTCGTGGCTGCGCCTTACAACTCGCTCGACGACGCGCTGCCGGTGCTCGCGGGCACCGGCATCGAGGCGATTGGCGTGGACCTGATCCGCGGCAAGATGCCGTCCGGCGCCGACCTCACCGGCAAGATCGTCGTTGCGGGCGTCGTGGACGGCCACAACATCTGGCGCACCGACCTCGACAAGGCGCTCGACAAGGCCGCCGCACTCGAGGCGCTCGGCGGCACCGTGACGGTCGCGAGCTCTACCTCGCTGTTCCACGTCCCGCACACGCTGCAGGGCGAAGAGCACCTGGGCGACGAGCTGCTCAGCTGGCTCGCGTTCGCCGACGAGAAGGTCACCGAGATCGTCACACTCGCCAAGGCGCGCGAGGAGGGCGACCAGGCAGTCGCGGGCGCGCTGTCCGAGGCCCGCGCGGCGCTTGAGTCGCGCGCCAAGCACCCCGGCACCAACGTCGCGTCGGTTGAGAAGGCAGTCGCGGCCGTCAAGGACTCCGACTTCGAGCGCTCCGACTGGGCCACCCGTGAAGCCGCCCAGGACGAGCGCTTCCACCTGCCGGAGCTCGCGACCACGACCATCGGCTCTTTCCCGCAGACCCCCGAGATCCGCAAGGCGCGCGCCGCCTGGGCCGCGGGCGACCTGAGCGACGCCGACTACGAGACGGCCATGAAGGCCGAGATCGCCAGCGTCGTGAAGCTGCAGGAGGACCTTGGCCTGGACGTGCTGGTGCACGGCGAGGCAGAGCGCAACGACATGGTGCAGTACTTCGCGGAGCTTCTCGACGGCTTCGAGGTCACCAAGAACGGCTGGGTGCAGTCGTACGGCTCGCGCTGTACGCGTCCGTCGATTCTGTGGGGCGACGTGTCGCGCCCGGAGCCGATGACCGTCAAGTGGGCCACCTACGCGCAGTCGCTGTCCGACAAGCCCGTCAAGGGCATGCTCACCGGCCCGGTGACGATCCTCGCGTGGTCCTTCGTGCGCGACGACCAGCCGCTCGGCGAGACCGCTTTCCAGGTGGGCCTCGCCCTGCGCGACGAAATCCGCGACCTCGAGGCCGCCGGCATCGGCATCGTCCAGGTGGACGAGCCCGCGCTTCGCGAGCTGCTGCCGCTCAAGCGCGCCGACCAGCTCGCGTACCTCGACTGGGCCGTCAAGTCCTTCCGCCTCGCCACGTCCGGCGCGGCAGACGACACGCAGATCCACACCCACCTGTGCTACTCGGAGTTCGGCGAGATCATCGACGCGATCGACGGCCTCAACGCCGACGTCACCTCGATCGAGGCCGCCCGGTCGCGCATGGAGGTGCTACCCGCGATCCACGACCACGGCTTCAAGCGCGGCATCGGCCCGGGCGTGTGGGACATCCACTCACCGCGCGTGCCGTCCACCGAGGAAGTCACGGAGCTGCTGGCGCTCGCGAAGAAGTCCATCCCCGGCAAGCAGCTGTGGGTCAACCCCGACTGTGGCCTCAAGACCCGCGGCTACGCCGAGACCAACGCGTCGCTCGAGAACATGATGGCGGCGACCCGCGCCGTTCGCTAAGGCGGCGGCGTTACTGCGGTGGTTCCAGGAGCGTCTCACCCGCGGGGGTGAGGGTCCAGAACGGGTTGTGGGCAAACTCCCATAGGTTTCCCCACGGGTCCTCGACGTAGCTGGTGTAGCCGCCCCAGTCCGCCTCGTGTGGCTCGACCGCGATCTTCGCTCCTGCGACGGCGCGGATGCGGGCGATGGCCGCGTCGACGTCGGCCGGGCTGGCCAGGTTGATCGAGTGATAGCCCGGGCGCGGAGCGAATCCGGTGCGCTCTTTCGCCCACACGCGAGGCGTCATGAGACCAAGCACGATGCCTCCCAGTTGGTAGAAGACGATCCCGTCGCCGCCGTCCCGTGGCTCCCACCCGAAGGCTTCGCGGTAGAACACCTTGGCGCGCTCGATGTCGTCGACAAACAGGCTAATCAGGCTGATGCGTTGGTCCATCCCAGCAGACTCTCACGGGCTACCGATGCGGCGACGTCGTTGGCCGGGCGCGCCGCCTCCCGTCAGTCCACGTCCTCCGCATATGGCAGCGACCGGATGTAGCGCCACGACGCGAGCGCCACCAGCGCGGCCGCACCGCCCATCGACGCCGCGAGGATGAAGCCCGCGTGATAGCCGTGGTGATCGATCAACGCGCCAGTGGCCCACGCACCCCCCGCGATGCCGAGGTCGATTCCGGTGCGCGTCCACGTCATCGCCTCGGTGACGCGCTTGCGCCCGACTGCCGCGTGCGCCGCGCCGTCGCCCACGGCCATCGTGGGCGCGATCGCGAGGCCAGTGAGGAACAGCAGCGCGGCCAGCACCCACAGCGTGGGCGAGAACAGCGCCGCCGCGACGCCCGCCGCGGTGAACGAGAATCCCCACACGAGGCGCGACGCCAGCGTCATGGTCCAGCTGCGCGCGCCATACACGAGCCCGCCCACCAGCGAGCCCGCGGCGAAAAGCGCCAGCGCCACCCCCGCGAGCGCCTTCTGGCCTGTGCCCTCGGCGAACGCGACGGTGCTCGCGTCGATCGCGACGAACATCGCGCCAGATGCGGCGAACATCAGTATGAGCAGTAACAACGACGGCGCAGCGAGCAGTAGCGGACGTGAGCTCGGGCGGCGGGGGCGCCAGCGCACCAAGGCGGGAATCGAGCCCGCGACGGCGATGCCGGCTCCCGAGGGCGCTGCCGCTGCGTCCTCCTCGACGCCCACCGGAATGGCCCGCACGCGGCTCGCGGGAGGCTCCGTGGAGCGCTGCGCGATGAACATGTACCCGCCCACCAGGACGGCGGCGGCGGCCAGCCCTGACGCCGCCCACGACGCCACCTGCGTGGCGAGCAGCGTCGCCACCGGGGGCCCCGCGATGAACACGATCTCCTCAAGCGACGACTCCATGGAGAACGCGGTGTTGAGTCGGTTGCGGTCGCGGACGGCATGCGCCCAGCGCGCCCGCCCGAACGTCGACTGAGTACCGGCCGCCGCCTGGAAGGGGATGATCGCCGCCAGCACCCACAGCGGCTGGTGAGTGACGGCGGCGACGATGAGCCCGGTGCGCGCCGTCACCGACACCGCGAGCCCGAAACGCAGCACCGCGAACTGCCCGCGCGCGTCCACAAGCTTCCCGATGGCCGGAGAGATGAGCGCCCACGACAGCGACTGGATCGCCACCGCGATGCCCGCTGTCGCGTACGAGTCGTATTCGATCTGGACCATGAGGAACAGGCCGAGGCCCGTCAGGCCCATCTGCAGGCGCGCGATGATTCCCCACAGCGTGAACGCTGCGGCGCCGGGTATGGACAGGATGTCTCGATAGGGAGCGAGCATGCTTTCCTCGCTTGGCTCACGCGCGAAGCCGCGCGTCTGTCACTCCACCTGCGCGACGTGACCGGCGCATCGGCGCGTGGCCGACTGCACCATCATCGCATAGCGGTGGCGAGCGCTTCCGTTTGGCGAACTTCGCAGTGCGACGTAGCATCGGCCCATGATCACTCTTCGCCATGCGGCTAGGTCCGCTATCGTCGCGGCCGCGGTGGCCGCCATGCTCTCCGGGTGCTCCGGCACCACACCCAGCTCCGATCCGACCGGCGCCACGACCACCACTGCCGCGGACGCCCCGGCGGGCGACGGGGCCTGCCCCAAGCTCACGTCGGACGAGCTTGCCACCCTGGGCTACGGCGTGCAGATCCTCACGCAGTTGCAGGGGCAAGACCAGGTCAACGCGGTGAATGACGGCACCATCGCGTTTGATCCCGCCGCATTCGGGGCGGTCCTGGACAGGCTTGAGAGCCTTCGGGGGCACCCGTCGGAGGGTTTCGCCGACCCGGGCGACGCCATTGACGTCCTGCGGAGCGTGAACGACAAGGCTGTCGCGATGTTGGCGGTGGACGGCGACGTCCCCCAGGCGATGTTCGACGACTACGCGGCTGTTGCAGGGCCCGTGGGGGACCTGCTCGGTCAGCAGGCGCCCATTACCCTGGCGCTCGACGACGCCTGCGGCTAGCCCAGCAGTAGTTGCCAGTGGCCGACGTCGATCCAGCGTTCGTGCTTCCACCCGATTTCGCGAAGCGTGCCCGCGTGGGTAAAGCCGCATCGCTCGTGCAGCGCGACTGAGGCCGGGTGCGGAAGCGCGATCACCGCGACCAGTGCGTGCACATCAAGGTCGCCTGCGGCGGCGATCAGCCGCTCGTACAGCGCCGAGCCGATGCCCTTGCCGCCGTGCCCATCGCGCAGGTAGACCGTTGACTCGAGGCTGTGCCCGTACGCGGCGCGCTCCTTGAAGCGACCAAGGTAGGCGAACCCGAGCACCTCGTCCCCGTCGGTCGCGATAAGCCAAGGAAAGCCCGCCCGCTGGATGCCTGCGACGCGCGCCCGCATGTCGTCATCGGGCACGGGCTCGACCTCAAAGGTTGCCACGGAGTGGAGCACGTAGTGGTTGTAGATGTCCGCGATGGCAGGCGCGTCGGCCGCGGTGGCGTCGCGAATTCCGAGACTGCTGGTCATGGTCGGGCTCCCTGATGCCGGTCGCGGTCGCTAGCCGACTGGAGCCAGCGGGCCGGTACCCGCGTCAAGCTCGGTGAGCGCGGCACGGATGGCCGCGAGGTCCTCGTCGGAGAGCGCTATCGAACCCGCGTCCGCCCAGCCGTCCACCTGCTCGGGGCTGCGGGCGCCCACGATGGCGCCGGACACGCCTGGGAACGTCAGCGTCCATGCGATCGCGATGGCGCCGACGGTCGCGCCATGCGCCGCGGCGATGGGGCGCAGGCGCTCGACGAGCTCGAGGTTGCGTTCGAGGTTGGTGGTGAACTCGGCCGCGCGGCTGCGCCAGTCGTTGTCCGGCAGCGCCGCGGCGCGCTCGCGGGTGAAGGCGCCCGTCAGCATTCCCGACGCCATGGGCGAGTAGACGATCACGCCCGTGCCGTTCTTTGCGCACCACGGGATGACATCGGCCGCGGCGTCCCGCCTGAGCATGCTGAACGGCGGTTGCAGCGAGTCCACGTGCGCGACCGCCTCTGCCGCCTGCAGCATCGGGACGTCGTGATTCGACAGGCCGATCGCGCGCACCTTGCCCGCCTCCAGCATCTCCGCGAACACCGCCCAGTACGCCTCGATGGGTGTCCCATCCTGCGCCGGCCAGTGCATCTGGAACAGGTCGATGCGCTCCACGTCGAGGCGCCGGAGCGAGTCCTCGACGTTGCTGCGGATGAAGGCGGGGTCGCCGACGCGGTCGGCGCCCTTCATCGTGTTCGCCTCGTCCCAGCGCAGGCCGCCCTTGGTGAACACGAACGGGCGGTCGGACTCGGGAAGCGACTTGAGCGCCCGGCCCGTCACGACCTCGGAGTGGCCAAGGCCGTAGACGGACGCCGTGTCCACCCAGTTGACACCCCGTTCGGCGGCATGAACGATCGCGCGCACGGACGCATCGTCGTCCTGCTGCCCCCAGCCGAAGGCCCAGCCATCACCGCCGATGGCCCAGGCGCCGAAGCCGACCCGGGTGATGTGCATGTCGGTCGTGCCGAGTTGCACGGTGGGGAGAGACGTATCCATGACGGCCACGATATGCCAAGCCTGGCCGAGCCGAAAGCCGCGCTAGCGCAGGTGAGTGGAACGGCCCAGCAGATGCGCGCCGCGTGGCCGGGTGCGGTGGCTGGCGACCAGCATCGCGGAGCCGAGCATGATCAGTAGCGCCGACGCCCCCAACAGCTGGAGCACCTGCTCTGGGCCGGTGGCCGCGAGCTCCTCGTCCGTCAGGCTCACCTTGATGGGGGCCGCATCGTCGTCCGTGTAGACCGTTGGCGTGCCCTCAAGCGGGTCGGTCCACGCGACGGTCGCGGTGTTGAGGATCGAGCCCGGGTCATAGTCGGGCCGCACCATCGCCCTGATGGTCACCACGGGTGTCGATCGGCCGCGCTCAAGCGTGCCGTCGAGGATGCACTCCACGGTGCCGCCGTAGCCGTCCGCGTCTTCGCCGGACAGGGTGCAGCCCAGCCAATCGGGGGCGCTCGGGTCGGTCGATACCGCGACGTCGACCGAGTCGACGTGCAGGTTCGCGTTGATGGGGTCGGTGAGGGTGACGTCGTCCGTCCAGCCGTAGGTCGTGGACGTGACATAAAGGAAGTACACCGCCTGTGAACCCCGCTCGACCGTGTTGTCGGCGGCCACCTTCACGACCCGCAGGTTGGGCGCCGTGGCGGAGTCGTCGGTGTTGTTGGTGCCGTCCGGGTCCGGCGTGTCGGACGTGACGGTCGCGGTGTTCAGCACCGCGGTGGTGACGGTGGAGTCGGCGTTCACGTCGAACTCGAACCACGTGCTGTCGCCGTCAGCGAGGGTGCCACTGTTCGAGTCGAGCGTGCAGTCAACGGCCGAGCCTGCGGCGACGCAGGACCACACGTCGCCCACCGGGAAGGTCAAACCGCCGGCGTAGGACAGGCCGCTCGGCAGGGTGTCGGCGACCACGACGTTGAGCGCGTCGGACGGGCCGTTGTTGACGATCTCGATGCGGTATCGGCCGACGCCGTCCGCCGGGATATCCGTCGTGACCGTGGTCTTGGTGAGCGCGAGATCCGCGTCAGTCGACAGTGAGTCGGACGTGGCGTCGTGGTTATTGTCCGGGTCTGGGTCCGGGGTCGGGTGGTCGACGATCGCGTAGTTGTCGATGGTGCCGGTGGCGGACGGGAGGATGTCGGCGGTGACGGTAAGCGTGGGCAGCGAGGAGCCAACCGCGAGAGCCGTTCCCGACCACGTGCACACAAGCTCGCCGACGCCGGACACTGGGGCGCAGGCCCAGCCGGTGCCGCTCGTGGTGACCGACGTCCAGTCAACCTTGGCGGGAAGCGTGTCGGTCAGGGTGAAGTCACTGCGCGCGACGGACGGCCCGTGGTTCGTGACGTCCAGGTCCCACGAGATGGACTCGCCCGCGGTCCACGACGTGCCGAGCGTGGTCTTCACGAGCTCGACGTCGGCGACGATGACGGTGGACGCCGGGTCCTCGTCGTCGTTGTTCGTCATGTTGAGGTCGAGCGTCTTCGCCTCCACGTGCGCGTTGTTGGTGAAGTCGGTAGTCGCGTTGAGGTCGTCCGGCAGGGTCACCGTCACGGTGGCGATCGGCAGCGCCCCACCTGCGGCGAGCGGCCCGGCGTGGGTGAGCTCGATGACGCCGGGGCTGACGACGCTGCCGCTCCAGCCCGTTCCCGTCACGCCCGTGTAGGTGGCGTCTGCCGGCAGGGTGTCGGTGATGACGATCGGGCCGACGGCGGTGTCGGACGACGGGTCGTTGGTGACCGTGAGGGTCCAGGAGAAGGACGAGCCCGCGGTCGGGTCGCCCACGTGCGCCTTGTCGATCGCGATGTCCGCGGTCTCGATGAACACGTCAGCGGTATCGGAGTCCGTGTAGGTGTACGTTCCGCCCGAATACGAACCTGCGCCAGAGTCGTCCTCGGCGTTCACGACCACAGTGTTCTTATGCGCGTAGCCCGAGCCCGTGTTGGTGGCGTCCCAGGTGGCACCAGCGTCCGCGACGGCCTGGTAGACGAGCGTCGAGGTGTCCGTCGGGTCGAGGTCCGGCACGGAGGTCCACGTCAACACCTGGCCCACGATGGTCGGGTCCGCCACCGGGTTGCCGTCGACCGTCGTGGAGCCCGTGACGTAGTTCCAGTCCGCGGGCAGCGTGTCAACGACCTCGATGTTGGACGCGGTGGAGTTGCCCTGGTTTTCGATCTCTATCGTGAATTCGTGGTCGACGCCGATGTACGCCACCGTGCCCGTGGGCGTCTTGGTGACGACCGGGTCCGGGAAGGCCGGGGTGACGACGGCGTCGGCCGTGGGGCCGTCGTACGTGCGGCGCTCGGCAACGACGTAGCCGGAGCTGTTGTCGTGCGAGAAGTACTCGGTGATGTCCGCGACGTTTGTCAGGCTCGAGCCGTCAAGGTTTGCTGACGGCGCGAGCGAGGCGTCGTACGACAGCGACTTGGTCGCGGCGGGCGCGATGGAGGTGATAGTCCACGTGATGGTGCCGCCGCCCGTGGTGGGGTTGTTGCCGGCAAGCACGCCGCTGTCGCTGATGGAGCCGCTGCTCACCACGACCCCGGTGGGGATGGTGTCCACGACGGTCATGTCGTAAGCGGTGGAGTTACCGTCGTTCTTGACATCGATCGCGTAGGAGAAGGTGGCGCCGGGAGCGACGTTCTTGGAGTCGAGGCCATCGACCAGCTTGGTGATCGACGGGTCAGGCTCGACGACGGTCACCGTGGCGGTCGCAGGGCCGGCAGACTGGTCGGCGGAGTACGACACGTCGGAGGGCTCCGAGGCCTCCTTGTCAGTCAGGTTCCACTTGAGCGACGTGCTGTTGACGATGGGTTGCCGTCGACGGTGCCCACCTGGTCAAGGACGGTCGCGGTGTACGTGATGGTGATGGTCCTGACCAGCGGGTCGCTCGCGATGTCGTCGAACCACCAGCCGATCGGTGTTGCCCACCGCGGTCATGTCCGCGCCGCCGCCGGGCAGGTCGCCCGAGCAGTCGGCCGCGGCCGAGTCCTCACACGTGATGACCACCGACGAGGCGTCGAGCGCCATCGTCGACGGGATGGCGTCCGTGATGGAGACGTCGTAGAAGTTCACGAGTGCAGGCAGCGGCACGTCGATGGTGAAGTTCCGCTCCTCGCCGATCGTGGCCGTCGGGGAGTCAACGTCCTTGGTGATCGGGGCGCCGACCACGGTGACCGTCGCGTTGTCCGTGTTCGTGTAGTCGGCGCGCGGCACCAAGTCGTCGTCCAGGCTGTAGCCGGTGATCTCCGCGGTGTTGGTGTACGTAGCGGCGCCGGCCGCGAGCGAGGTGACCGTCGCGTCGTACGTCAGGGTCTTTGTCGAGCCCGCAGTGATGGTGCCGACCGTCCACACGATGCGGGTTCCGGTGCAGCTGACGTCGGGGACGATTGCGGCGCTACCCTGCGACGGCGAGCCAAGCACGACCGATCCGATCTCGGGCGGGATGCAGTCGACGACGACCGAGTCGTACGACGTGGGGCGGCCCGACGAGTTTGTCGCGGACAGCGTGTAGGTGACGTCTTCGCCAGCGGTCACCGTAGTCGGGGACACCGTCTTGGTGATTTGCGGCGACGGCTCCACCAAGTAGGTGTTCGCGGTCGCGGTGAGCGATCCCTGCCCCGACTGGGTGGCGCGGCCGCGGTCGCGTGGGCGGCTGTTCGACGTCGAGTGAGTCCAGGTGGAATCGGGGTCGATGTACGCCTCGAGGTGAATGGTGAAGGTCTGGTCGGTTCCGGTGGCGTTCGTGTACTCGGCGGGGAACGTGAGGATGCCGTCGGCCGTGTCGATCGACCACGAATCCGCGCCGATCGTGAAACTTGTGTCCCCGCCACCAGTGGTGCCGCCCGGATGCGTCACGGTTACCGCGCTCGGGTCAAAGATCCAGTCCGACGAAGCCGACGGCGTCACCCACGCGCTATTCGCCGTGTTGCGCACCTCGTCGTACACGACGGCGTCGAACACGGTGGTGTAGGCGGGCACGGTGAAGGTGATGTCGAAGTCGGCCACCTCGCCCTTCACGACCTGCGACGTGGTGTTGTTCGTGTCCGTGGGCGAGGTTCGGGCCTTGGCCAGGGACGAAGTCGGCAGGTGCACTTCCGAGTCGTCTCGGGACATGTCGCCAGGCGTGTTCCACGAGCCGGTGAGCGAGGTGCTGAAGGAATCGGTGGGGTAGTACGTCTGCGCGTCCGGGTCCGAGTCCGCGTTGATGCCCGCGGTGTACTGGATCACCGAGGCGTCGTTCGTGAGGCTTGTCGCCACGCCGGTGAGGACGGGGATGGTGACGTCGTAGCGGAGCGTCTTCTGCGCCTCGCCGCCAACGTCGGGCACCGTGACGCCCTCCCAGATGATGACGCTCCGGCCGTCGATGCCGACGGGAAGATCCGCCGGGTAGCCAGCGTCGCCGTCGTCGTACGCGGTACCGGAGTCGCTGATGCTCGTCACGTCGGCCTTCGTGATCCCCGTCGGTAGCGCGTCCCACACCACCGTGTTGCGCGCCTCGTACGGAATCGTGCGCAGATCAACGCGGTAGTGCACGACCTCGCCTTCGCGCACCTGGATGCCGTCTCGGTCGGAACCGAATACGGTGCCGTCGGGGCTTATCTGCGAGGTCGCCGTGCGCGTCGACGAGAGTCCGGAGCCGTTGTCGGTGACCGATTCGACGCCCTTGATGAGCTGCATTTCCGGCAAGACCTCGACCGCGGCGTCCTCGCGCAGGAAGTAGAGGGCGCCGTCCACGTTCTGCTGGCGGTACTTGATGAGGTTCTGCGGCTTGTCCAAGATCAGGCTGCCCGACGGTGTGACGACCGTTGCCCAGATATGCGCCGTGAACGTCGAGCCGCGTGGAACGTAGAGGTCACCGCCGTCACCTGGCGTGCCCAATTGCCACTCGAGGCGGCCCGCCGTGGTGTCGAGCGCCGCGGGGATGATCGGGCCGACGCTCCCGGACACCACGTCGTACCCCTCGTACGCGAGGCCGGCGGGCAGGAAGTCGGTGAGGATGGGGTTGCGGACGTCGACCGACGTCGGGAACACGATCGAGACTTCAAAGCAGGCGGTGTCGCCTAGGCGGAAGTCGGTGGCGACGTCTTCGTTCCACGTCGCGCCCGGCTTGCGGTGCACGGGTCAACCCCGGAGGCGAGGTCCTGTTCCACGTCCGTGCGGTCCATGACCCGCTTGTTGATTGTGGTGAAGTCGGTGGGCATAGACGAGCCCGAGTCGTCCCACACCATCCACGTGTCGGGGAACCAGGGCTGCAGGGCGGCGACGGCGTCGGTGACGGCCGTGAAATACACGGTGTTGCCAAAGCCATCGCCGGAGGTCGTCGGGCCATACTCAGCGGCGAGCTCGTAGTCCGAACGGTTGAGCACGTCGTAGGTGATGGTGTGCGTGTCGTTGGCGGCCAGTACGAAGTTGTCCGGGTCCGGGTACGTTGCCGACGTGGGGCGCAGGATCAGCTCGAAGGATCCGTCGGGGAAGGCCTCGAGCGACACCACGTCCGCGCCGGTGACGGTGCCAACGGTGCCGGTGCAGTCGCTGATGTCGAGGCCGCTCGAGTTAATGATTGTGGTGCCAGCGGGGACGCGCGGGCACAGGCCGTTCGTCACGACGTCGTGCAAGACGATGTCGGAAGAGTCCATGTACTCGCTCGCACGTAGCGTCAACTCGAAGGTGCTTTCGGCGTCGGTGTCGAAGGTTGAACCCGCGGTGATCGACTTGAGCACGGACAGGTCCATCGCGTAGATGGTGGTGCTGTCCGCGTCGGTCCAGGCGCGTATTCCGCCGGTCCTGACGACGCCCGCGTAATCGCCGTCCACCGTGGCCCGGTTGGTCCAGGTGGTGCCGTCGATCGCGGTGGCGAGGCTGCCGTGACGAGTCTCGGGGCCATTGTTGTTGTCGAGGTTCGCGGCTTGGCCAAGGGACGCCGGGGTGGGCGTCGAGGCGCCGTCGAAGGTCATGGTGTTCTCGTAGAGGGGCACCGCGGCGGCGTATCGGACAACCGTCGTCGAGCCCGCGGCGAGCGTGCCCAGGTCCCATTCCACTCGCGTGTAGACGTCACCCTGGGTGACCCCGTACGTGGTCGCGTCGCCGGCCGTCGCGACCACGGTCTCTACCGCCGACGGGGTGGGGCAGTTGGTCGCGATCAGCGGCGTGCCGGTGAGGTCCGGCGAGCCGAGGTACTCATTGACAGTGCCGTCGCCGAGCTCGCGGTCGACGGTCGAGTTGTCGATCGTGCCGCACTGCAGGAACTCCAGTGCGGCAGGCAGCCAATCGACCAGCACCGCGTTGTCGGTGTCGCCCTCAGAAGTGTTGGTGACCTCGATCCGATAAACGGTGGTCTGGTCGTGCACGCCGCGCAGCAGCTCAGCTTCTGGGCTTGGCTCGGACTTTGCGACGGTGAACGGCACGATGTCCGTGTCCACCGTGTCGGGCCCGGCGCTCGCGGTCTCGGCGATGGCCGTCGCTCCGCCCACGCCGGTCGCGCCGACGAACACGGGCAGCAGGGTGGGGTCGCCGCCGAGGTAGGCGTAGGCATCGAGCGAGACCGTGGATCCCACAGGGAAGACGTCGACCGCCGAGGTCTCGCCAGTGCCCGAGCTGGGCTGCGTCGGGTGCGCCGTGAAGGACAGGCCGTATGAGCCGGTGGCGGGCAGGTCGGAGACGTCCTCCCACACCCAGTACTCGTACCCGGCTGGGACAACGCCATTGGGGATGGGATCGGCTGACGTGTAGATCTCGGGCGTCCCGGCGCCGGAACTCACGAACGTGAGTCCGTCCGGCACGATGACTACGAAGCCGAGGTTGAACCCGTCGTTGCCCCCGGTGTTCTTCGCGGAGACCGCATACGTGATGTTTTCGCCCGCGATCACCCGGGCGGGACCGCTTGCGTTCACCGTCACCGTGGGCGCGGCGGCGCTCGCGGCGTCGGCGCCGAGGATCACCAGGATGGGCGCTAGCGCGAGGGTGAGGGCGGCCAGGAATGCCGCGCTAGGGGAACGGAATTGGGCAAGGCGGAGGGAGCGCGCGTCGGCCCTAGCGATGGGTCGGCGGAACCTCAGTTCTGCCCTCATAGATGCACCTTAGTGGCCAGCGGGCTGTGTTGCCTATGTGAATGGCGTGACATGCCCCACTACGTGCGAGCTAAGGTTTCGGCGAGTTCCGCGACGCGAAGCCGCCGCCGGGGATGGCGCGGCGCGTTGGCTTGAGCCGATCGGCGAGCCGCATGGCGATCGAACCGACAACCGCGAGTATCAAGACGTACGCGGCGGCTAGCGGCCCAAGGTCGTCCTGGATCCCTGCGGCGACCCCCAAGCCCGCGATGACGATCGAGAATTCGCCGCGGGGAATGAGCGACAGGCCGGTGCGCCAACGGCCCAACCGGCCGATCCCCGCGTGGGCCGCCGCGAAATAGCCCGTGCCCACCTTGGTGAGCGCGGTGACCGCCGCGAGCGCGACGGCGGGGATCAGGACGGGCACGAGCGTCGCGGGATCGATCTGAAGGCCGAAGAAGACGAAGAAGAGCCCGCCGAAGACGTCACGTAGCGGCGGCATCAACCCCCGCACGTCGTCGGCGACCTGGCCCGAGAACGTCAGGCCGAGCAGGAACGCACCCACGGCGGCAGACACCTGCACCGCCTCCGCGAGGCCCGCCACCAGAGAACGCGAGCCCGAGAGTCGTGAGAAGCAACAGTTCGCGCGAGTGGGAGTGGACGATCTTCGACACCGTGTCCGACAGCCGGAACGCGACGAAGAACGCCACCGACACGGCGCCGATCGCGATCCCCGCGGCCAGCGCGCCCTGCGCGATGGACGCGCCGACGAGCAGCACCGCGAGCAGCGGCAGGAACAGCGCCATCACGATGTCTTCCATGACCAGCAGGCTGAGCAGCACTGGGGTCTCGCGGTTGGCGACCCTTCCGAGGTCGTCGAGCAGTTTGGCGATGATGCCCGACGACGAGATGTAGGTGACGCCAGCAAGCAACAGGGACGCGGTCGTCGACCAGCCGAGGATCAGCCCAACGGCGAAGCCGGGAAGAGCGTTGAGCACCGCGTCGACGATTCCCGCGAGCCACGTCGATCGCAGGCCCTCGCGCAGGTCTTGCGGCGAGTATTCGAGGCCAAGGAGCAGCAGGAGCAGCACGACCCCGATCTCGGCGCCCACCTCGAGGAATTCCTGGCCGGCGCTGATGGGTATCAGGCCGCCGTTGCCCATGACGAGCCCGCCGAGCAGGTAGAGGGGGATGGTCGGAAGTCCGATGCGCTGCGCGAAGCGGCCCAGCAGCCCCAGCACGAGCAGCACAATGCCAAGCTCGATGAGCACGTTTCCCGCAAAACTCTCGGTGGTGATCAGCGTGGCTACCGTCGCGACTCCCGATGCCCCCATGCGGATCAGCCCGTCAGGATGGCGGAGGCCTGGGTGACGGCGTCTTGCGAGCCCATCACGAGCACTGTGTCTCCGGCTTTGAACACGAACGTCGGCTCTGGGCCCGGCTCGGCGTCGTCCCCGCGGATGACCGCGACGACGGAGGCGGACGTCTTGGTCCGGATGTGGCCGTCGGCGATCGCCTTGCCCGTCAGCCCGCCCTTGGCGGGCATGGTGACCCACTCGATCGCGAGGCCCTCGACCTCGTGGCGGAGATTCTCAAGGCGCGCCGTGATGTTGGTGCCGCCGAGAAGCTCCGCGAGGTGTCCCGCCTCGCCCTCCGTCAGCTCGAGCGAACCGATGGCCGCGTCAGGGTCGTCCCTGTCGAACACCGCGATGTCGCGCTTGCCGTCGCGCCGGACGACAACTCCCACCCGGTCGCCAGACTCCGCGGCGAACTCGTATCGCGTGCCGATGCCCGGCAGCGGCGTCTCGAAGATTTCCATGCGTCGAGCATCCCACGGGCCGATGCGGGGGTCTAGGAGCCCGCGCGGATCACCGGCGTCCCAGGTGTCGTCGCCGACGCGGGGCGCCCAACTGCGTGACTCCAACTGCGGCCAACTGCGGAAAGTCCGCCACGCGGCCCCATCCGTAGCGCCAGAAGAACGGGTTATCCGACAGGATCCACCGAAGCATCAACAGGTGGCGCCAGCCGAAGGTTCTGGCCCGGAACGCGGGGCTGACGTCGCCGTAGCCGGCGCGGCCCTCAGGCGCGGTCGGTGCAGGAAGCAGCAGGCTGGCGGCGGCGACATCGACGGCCGCGTCTCCTGCGCCGAAGTGCAGCCAGTCGCAGATGCCTGCGAACTCGCCACGATCGGCGAGCACGGTCAGCGGCGAGATCGCGCCGTGCGTCCAGACCGGCGGCTCCAAGGGTGCGTCGACGGCGTTCGCCCAGACCTCGCGAAACGCGTCGACGTCGATCCGCTCGCCTTCCGGGCCCAACGCTGACCTCGCCGCCTCGATGAGGCTCTCCCACTCCTCCTGGTGGTCCTTGAGCGGCCGCGCGGTTGTGAGCGATGCGGGCGCGCTGGCTGGCGCCGCCTTGTGCACGCGGCGCAACGCGCGCATGAGTTCCCGCGCGACCGACGGATTGAGGTGGGTGACAGAAGCCGCCGACGCATCGAGCCACTCAACTATTGCCCACGGGTAGGGATACTCCTCGGTCGGCGAACCCATTGCCACCGGGACGCTCGCGGGGAAGCGCCACAGTGGCGAGCACGACTCGAGCCACGGCGCGACGGCGCTGAGATGGTCCGCGCGCAGGGTGGTGGTCGGCAGGATGACGCCAAGGTCGTCTCCGAGGCGCGCGGCGACTTGGTCACTGTGGTGATAGACGCGTCCCAACTCGCGGTCCGCGAAATGCGGGAACTGCGCGCGCACGAGTCCGCTCACGAGTTCGTCGCTAACAGCGACCCGTGATGTGCCAATCGCGGGCTTGGTACCCATGGTTCGAACGTAGTTTCGTGTGACGCGAGTGACAAGCCCCCTTGCGAGGGGGCAAGTTATCGCCGCCGCGCGCGCCCGGCTCGCGCTGGGGCGCGGACGTCCTCGAGGCGGTCCCAGCCGTAGCGTGTGAAGAACGGGTTTTCCGTCGCGATGAACCGCAGCATATATAGCAGGCGATAGCCGCGCGAGCGTTCGAGCAGCGGCTGTGTGAGTCGCCGGTACGACAACGGAAGCTGCTCAAGCGAGCTGTGGGTCATGACGAGTGTCGCCGCGCCAAGGTCCGCAGCGGGGTCCCCTGCGCCGATGCTCCACCAGTCACAGATCCCCGTGAACGCGCCGCGGTCGGTCAGGACTGACAGCGGCGACAGGTTGCTGTGCGTCCACGACAGCGGGGTGTCGACGGGCTGGTCAACGGCCGCTCGGAAGAGCGGGTCGAGTACGTCGGGGTCGATGCGCTGGCCGTCGGGGCCCGTCATTGTCGAGACGGCGTCGATGAGCGATTCCCATTCGTCGACAAGCGCGGACAGCGGCACAGCCGAGTGGCGACCCAACGGTGTGCCCGTCGGCGCCGGCGTGTGAACTTCCTCGAGTGCGGTTGCGAACTTCACCCCGCCGTCGTCGTCAAGCGGGACGTTCGCAGCGGTCGCGGACTCATGCCACGAGACAATGTGCCAGTAGAAGGGGAAGTCGTCGGACGGCTCCCCGAGAAACACGGGGACGCTCGCGGGAAACGTCCAGTGCGGCGCGACCTGTGCCAGGAGCGCCGGGGCGGCGGCGAAGACCGGCGACTGCCAGGCCTCGTTCGGCATCATCAGGCCGAACTTCTCGCCGATGCGGACGGAGGTGTGTTCGTGGTGGTGATACCACCGGCCCAACTCAAGCCCGTCGTATTCCGGGCATTGCGCCGCGATGAGGGCGTGGACGAGTTCATCCCCTGCGCTCGCGGCGCCGGTCAACTCTGACCGCCCAGTGACCATATGAAGAACGTATCGGCGTGCCACCCGGCGTACAAGCCTCGCGCGGCACGCTGGCGGGCTATGGGAGCGGCGTGTAGCTCTCGATGCGGAAGGACTGCTCGTCGTCGGCGGCGAGCACGATCCAATCTAGGTAGACGGACGCTGGAGCGCCGGTCGTCTCGTCGTACGTGATGGTGGCGTCGCCGTCTGGGCTCGCGAGCGCCTGGTCGTAGAGCGCGACGATCTCCGCGAGGGTCCACGCCTCGACCTGGTCCCCAGCCTTCTGGCCCTCGACCTTGAAGATGGGTGTCATGGTCGCGGAGGCCACCTTGTGGTCGCGGACCTGAATGTTGTACGTGCCGGCCGCGGGACCGAACACCGTGTACGTCAGCGTGTAGTCGTAATTGGCGGGCTCGACCCACTCGCCGGGCGCGACAGTGGGCGGCGGCGTCGCGACGTTTCCCGTGCGGTAGTCGCTCCAGGTCCAGCAGCCCTCCTCGTCGTACGCGTCTGGGTCGTCCCAGCAGATCGAGGTCGGGGCCCCGGTGGCCGCGCGGGCGATCGTGTACTGAAGATTGAGACCATCGTTGCCCGCGGGCTCATCGGACAAGGCCCGCGCGAGTACCGACCCTGGCGCCTCAAAGAACGAGAGGCTCTCGGGCCCGGTGCCAGCAAACTCGCTGGCGTCGGCGTCGAGCGGGTAGGCCTCGACGACCTTGCCGTGGTCCACCACGATGTCGTACCAACCCGTGGAGAACCATGCGCTGGTGAGAAGCGCCTTCACCGTGTAGAGGTCAGGCTCAGTCCAGGTCTTGCCGCCTTCGGTGCCGCTCGAGGCGGGGGGCGCGCACGCTGCGAGGGCGAGCGCGGATGCGGCGGCGAGGGCCGCGAAGCAGCGGCGCAGGGGTGAAGTGCTCATGTGTAGTGGACGCACAGCCAGCTCCAATCGTTGGGCGCGCGGGCCCGCCGCCGCCGTATGTCAGTCGCGCCTTGCCAGCCATTCGCGGGCAAGGAGCCCGAATATGGCGTCGTCGGACACGGCGTCTCCGAGCCAATACGATTCGCGCTTGGTGCCCTCGTGCACGAATCCGAGCCGGTCCAGGAGCCGGGTGGACGCACGGTTGTGAGGGTCCGTCGTCGCCTGAATGCGGTGCACCCCGAGCACGTCGACGAGGTAGTCGCACATCGCGGCCGCGGCCTCGGTGGCCATGTAGTGGCCGCGGGCCCACCTGTGCAGGGTGTAGCCGATCTCGGCGGTATGGCCATCCTCGCTCAGGAAGACTGCCAAGTCTCCGACGATGCGGCCGTCCGACTCGCGCTCGACGGCAAGTTGGAACCACTCGCCCGGCATGATGTCGCCGCGCTCGATGACTCCCTTGATGAGCTCTCGGGCCCGCTCGACCGGGTACGGCACCACCCACGCCTGGTACTTGGCGGTTTCGGGATCCGACCGACGCTGCGCCATGTCGGCGGCGTCATCCAGCGTCATGGGTCGGATGAGCAGGCGCGCGGTGTGGAGCGGCGTAAACGGCATATGCCCATTGTGGCCCGAGAGCGCCGATGCCGCGACGGGAGGAGCGCCTACGCTTGGAGGGCGGCCGCAGCCCGAGCCATGGATCGTCGCGTCGCATCGCCGCCATGCGAGGGCGAGAAGGAGGCCAGATGAGGTTCTTCAGGAGGCTCGTTGTGGGCAAGGACGTGTCGGACTATTCCGAGCAACTCGCCCGTGAGGCCCACCAGGCGACGCCCCGCTCATCGCGCCGCGGCACCGCGCGCGCCGACAATCCCGAGGTGATGGAGTTGTGGGACTCCGGCAACAAGATCGCCGCGATTAGCGCTTGCCGCCGCCGAGCAGCCCGCCCAGCAAGTCGCCAAGGATGTCCCCTCCGCCGCTGCTGCCGCCCGAGGACGAGCCGCCGAGCGCGCCGCCAAGCACGTTGCCCAGGATGTCGTTCAGGCCGCCGCCACTGCTACCGCCGGAGGACGAGCCGCCGAGCGCGCCGCCAAGCACGTTGCCCAGGATGTCGTTCAGGCCGCCGGAGGAAGCCTGATTCGACGAGCCCGAGTTACCGCCGAACAACTTCTTGGCGATGAACGCGAGCACGATCGGCGCGAGGATCGGCAGGATCTTCTGCATGAGGGACTTGCCGACGCCGTCGCCACCCACGGTGCCAAGCTGCGCGGCGACGTTGTCCTTCTTGTCGCCAAAGATGTTGCCGACAATCGCGGCGCCGTCGTCGAGGTCGATGTCGCCAAGGTCGATGTTGCCGGACACGAGGCCGTGATCCTTGGTCTGAAGCGCACCAAGCAGCGACTCCGCACCCGCGGGGTCGGACGCGTTGGCCTGGAGGCCCTTGAAGAGCGCGGGAAGTGCGGCAGACACGGCGTCGCGCGTGTCGCCCTCAGAGGCGCCAACCTGCTTGGCGATGTCTGCGATGGGCAGCTTGGAAAATAGTTCTTCGAGATCCGACACGACAACTCCTCTGCTGAAGCCGCGCCAATCGCGGCTGTGCTCGCACTAGTTCACCACGTCGGGCGGCTGCACGCGACCCCCACGCGCGGTGCGCAATCCATCACTTCCCGCGCGCGGGGTTGGCGACGCGCGAGTAGCGTGACAAACAGGAGGTGGCGACGTGGCCAACGACGTCTTCGTGCAGGCGTTCGAGCGGGGCGTTCCGGTGCTGATGCAGGCCACCGCTGTGACGCCGATCGTCCAGCCCTACGTCATCGAACACAATCGGGACTTCGCCTTATTGCAGACTCCTGACGGCGGCGCTGACCTCTACGGCTACGGCGACGATGGCGGGTTGCTGTTCGCGAACCCCGCGGGCGGCGCGATCTGGGAGTTGGTGCTGACCGTCGCGCGCGTCAACGGCGCGGCAATCATTCCCGTAGGCGCGGCGCCCATCGTGGCGGACCCGGAAGTCCTCGGTGATCTTCCAAGCGAACTTCGCGACGGTGCTCGCGTGGCTACGGCGCGGCGAGCCTTGATGGATGCGCTCGGCTTCTAGCGCGCGCGGGTCGCTACGGCAGTAGCGCGCGAAACGCGGCGGCCGCACGCGCGGGCGCGCCGTCGTCCACCCAGAGGAACAAGCTTGGTTCGGTCACCTCGAGTTCGAGAAGCAGCGGGCCGTCCGGGCCCGGCAGCAGGTCAACTCGCGTGTAGGCGAGGGTTGGCAAGTCCGCGACGATTCGCTCGGCGACGAGCCGCTCGGCGGGCGTCGGCTGCGCGGCCACGATGTGCTCGTCCGCGTAAAGGCCAGTGGACGACGCCGTCTCGCCGGACAGGATCGCCGCCTTCGTCGCCGCGTGGGAGTACACCCCGCCCAGGTACACGAGCGCCCGCTCGCCCAGTTCGTCGATTCGCGCGATATACGGCTGGATCATCGCGGTCTTGCCCGCTGCGTGGAGGGCCGCGACGTGCGCGGCTGCTCCCGCGGCATCGTCCAGAAAGCATTTGGCTCCCTTGGAGCCCGCGCTGACGGTGGGCTTGACCACGACGGCCCCGGCGAGCGAGCCTGCCGGCGCGGTGTGGCCGATCTCCACGAACGTGCTGGGCACGACCGGGTTTCCCTTCGCCGCGAGCTCGCGCAGGTAGCGCTTGTCGGTGTTCCACCGGACGATGCCGGGCGGGTTGAATAGCGTCGTCACCGCGGCGACGCGTTCGGTCCACGCGCGGAACGCGTCCAGGTGGTCGTGGTAGTTCCAGGTGGACCGCAGGATCACCAGGTCGTACGCCGCCCAGTCAACGCTTGGGTCGTCCCAGCAGGCGACTTCGGCTTCCGCCAGTTGTGGCAGGAGGAGCGCCTCGTCAGCGTCGATGTGTGGGAGTTCGCGGGTGCTCGCGAGGGCGATGCGGGCGGGCATTTGCTCAGGCTAGCGCCGTGGCAGCCGGGGTCACCAGAAGTCGAAGAATCCCGTCTCGATCCAGGTCGCGTGGGCGCGGTAAGTCGAGCCCTTCTCGCGCAGATTCGGGTCGACGTGGACGTCGGCGCGGTCGGCCATGTCGTGGAGCCGCGCCACGAGCATCGTGATGAGCTCCTGCGTGTCGTACGCGCGGGTGTCACCGCCCGGCTGGGCGACCTCGCCGTAAGCGGCAAGGAAGACGCCGAGCCGTTCGCGCATCGTGGCGACGTCGTACGTGCCGTGCGAGGCGTCGGTGCCGAGGTCCGTGCCCTCGGGCGGCAGCATCGGCACGTAGAAGTAGGCGGTGTACGCGAGGTCCCACAGGCGGGACGCCGGGTAGCAGTGGTCAAAGTGGATGGCTCCCACGAGCGTGGTGCCGTCGAACACGTGGCTGCGGTCGGCGAACGTGTTGTGGCCGATGACCTCTTGCGGCTGGCGGCCTGGGTCGAACCACGGATCTTTGGCGCCGTGCTCGAAGTCCACCGTGGCGTCGTGCCACTGGCGCTGCTTGCGCGCGACATCCTCGAGCAACTCAATTGCGTACCGCGTCTCGCCTTCGGGCGCTCCCGGCGCGCCCTCGATGTAGTCCAGGATCTCGCGCCCGGACTCGTCGAACCCGTGGAACGCGGGAACCCACGTGACGCCGCGGTCGCGCACATGCGTGAGGAGCCGTTGGATCGTGGGAGACCACTCGGATGCCGCGCGTCGGACTGTGTCGCCCACCCGCACCGCGGTGCCGGCGAAGCCGTAGGTCGGGAGGGGTTCCTCGTTCTCGCTCATGGGACCAACCTACGGGCAGGGACCAACCCGCGTGCAACCTATTTGTGGCAAATCCGGCATGTGTTGTGGCGGGTAGTTGTCACTCTGCGAGCGCGAAGGCGCGTCGCCGACGCCACTCGGGCGTGTCGGCGCGTGTGCGGGAACTACCCGAGCGCGTCGCCCGTCCGGTAGTTGGACCAGTAGTAGCAATACTCCTCGTCGTACGTGCGCGGATCATCGTGACAGAAAGATGACGGATTGCCGTCGGCGTCGTAGGTGACGGTGTCCTCGCCCGGGATCCCCAGTCGCCACCACGGATTAGCGTCCTTCGCCTTGGCGACTGCGCGTCCGGGAGTAAGCGTGTGGCGGTTGGCGGCAACCACGTTGTCGCCGACGGTCCCTGCGCCATCGTCTACCAGCTGCGTCTTGATGATCCTGCCGTTGCTGATCACGACGTCGGACGGTGGTTGCTTCTGGCCAAAGAAGAGGACGTAGTGCTCCTGGACGGTATACAAGTCCGGTTCGTGCCAGTGCGGGTCTGACGCCGCCTGCACCGCGACGATCCCGCCCAAGGTCGCGACGAGCACCCCCGCGGCGCCGAGCCAGACCTTGCCGCGGCGCGACGTCGGGAGCCACGCGCGTGGCCGGCGGCTCGGGCGAGAGTCTTCGGCCGTGGGGTCCGACATCGCTGCTCCTTCACTGGCCGCGCACGCCGCGACCCGCTGGTCTCATTCCACCACGGAGGGCCGCGCCGCGCGCGGGGAAAATGCCTTTCCTAGACGCATTCTTGACCTTTCATTTTCGTGACTTTGGTCCCGCGGAACCGGCCCGCGGGCGACTTACCGTTCAAATTGGGAGGCGTCGAGGAGGATGCCATGAGTGGAAGTACGCGAATCATCGATGTCGCGGGACTCGATGCGCTCGTGCACGAGCTCGCCGTCCGCGGGTACACGGTCGTCGGGCCCACGTTGCGCGACGGAGCGATCGTCAACGCGCCCATCACCAGCGCCGAGCAATTGCCGCGCGGGGTGGGCGACGAGCAAGGCCCGGGCACCTACCGGACGACGACCAGGGAAGACGACGCGTTCTTCGGCTTCGCAGCGGGTGCGCAGTCCATGAAGCCCGTGCTGTTTCCCGCGAACGAACTGCTGTGGCGAGGCAAGCGCGACGGCCAGGAATTCGACGTGGTGGACGCGCTCGAGCAGGGCCCGCCGCCCAACGCATCCGGAGCGGCTCCGTACGCGTTGTTCGGCGTGAGGGGCTGCGACATCGCTGCCATCCTCATCCAGGACCACGTGCTAACAGGCCGCCCGTTCAAGGACGAGGCGTACCGCGCCCGTCGCGCCGAGGCGTTCATCGTCTCGGTCACGTGCGGCACCCCGGCCGACACCTGCTTTTGCACGTCCATGGGCACGGGCCCCAAGCCGCGCGAGGGCTACGACCTCAACCTCACAGAGGTGATCGACGACGATGGCCACCGGTTCGTGATCGACGTCGAGTCCGAGCGGGGAGCCGAGGTGATGGACGCGGTTGAGGCTGCGGTTGCGACCCCGGCAGACGAGACGGCCGCGACCGCCGTGGTGGGAGCCGCGGCGGCTGCCATCACGCGGACGCTCGATCGCACCGACCTCAAGGACATGATGTACGGCTCGGCGGAGAATCCCCGCTGGGAGGAGATCGCGTCCAGGTGCCTGTCGTGCACCAACTGCACGCTCGTGTGCCCCACGTGCTTCTGCACGTCGGTGGAGGACGTCGGCGACCTCGGCGCGACAACGGCGGAGAGGCATCGCGTTTGGGACTCGTGCTTCTCCGAGGACTTCAGCTACATCCACGGTGGCTCCGTTCGCGAAGGCGGCGCCGCGCGTTACCGCCAATGGATGACCCACAAGCTCGGCTCGTGGGAGGACCAGTTCGGCATGACGGGGTGCGTCGGCTGCGGCCGTTGCATCACGTGGTGCCCCGTCGGGATCGACATCACGGCCGAGGCCGCCGCACTGCGCGCGGACGCCAAGGCCCACCCCATGGCCGCGCAGGACAAGAAGTAGGAGGCGCTCACCATGGCCATCACCGAAATCAAGGACTACCTGCCCGAGCACCCGTTCTTCGCGGGGCTGGAGCCGGACCTCATCGAGTTCCTCGCCGGGTGCGCGCGTAACGTGCACTTCGCCGCGGGGGAGATCGTCTTCAAGGAGGGCGACAAGGCGGACACGTTCTACCTGATTCGCAAGGGCCGCGTCGGCATCCAGGTGCACGACCCGGCTGGCGGCGGCACCATCGACACGGTCGACGCTGGCGGTGTGCTGGGCTGGACCTGGCTCGTGCCGCCGTACAAGTGGCTGTTCGACGCCACGGCCTCCCAGGACACGAGCGCCGTCGCCTTCGACGGCGAGTGCCTGCGCGGCAAGTGCGACGACGACCCAGCAGTGGGCTACGCGCTCATGAAGCGCGTCACCGTGGTCATGTACGAGCGCCTCGAGGCAGTGCGCCTGCGCCTGCTCGACCTCTACGGATCCAAGGAACGCTCATGACCGCGACCCAAGAAGCCATGAGCGCCCACGCATCGCCGATGCTGCCGCGGCGCTTCCGGCTGACGCGCGTCCGCCAGGACACCAGGGACACGTTCACCCTCGAGCTGGAGCCGGAGGATGGCGAGCCGCTGGCGTTCAAGGCCGGGCAGTTCACCATGCTCCACGCGTTCGGCGTAGGCGAGGTGCCCATCTCGATCTCCGGAAGCCCCGTCGAGGCTGGACCGCTCGAGCACACCATCCGCAACGTGGGCGGCGTGACCCGCACGTTGGTCGCCGCGAAGCCCGGCACTGTCATGGGCGTCCGCGGCCCGTTCGGCACGGACTGGGGTATCGCCGACGCCAAGGGCGGCGACGTCGTGATCATCACCGGCGGCATCGGCCTGGCGCCGTTGCGCCCCGCCATCCTGGAGCTGCTCGCCGAGCGCGACAAGTACGGCCGCGTCGTCCTGCTGTACGGGGCGCGCACCCCCGAGGACATCCTTTTCGGCGACGAGCTCCGCAAGTGGGAGGACCGCCTGGGCGTGGACGTCCAGGTGACCGTCGACAACGGTCCCCACGACTGGAAGGGCCGGGTCGGGTTCGTGACCCAGCTCATCGGCCGGGCGGGCTTTGATCCCACCAAGACGCTCGCGTTCATTTGCGGGCCAGAGGTGATGATGCGCGCGTCGGCGAATGAGCTTCGCGAACGCGGCGTCCCCGCGAAGAGCATCCGGATGTCCATGGAGCGCAACATGAAGTGTGGCGTGGGCCTATGCGGTCACTGTCAGGTCCGAGAACTCTTCGCGTGCATTGACGGCCCCGTCCTCACCTACGACCGGCTCGAGCCGCTCATGACAATCAGGGAGCTGTGATGACCGACGACCGACCCAAGCTCGCCGTCTGGAAGTTCGCCAGCTGCGACGGCTGCCAGCTCACCTTGCTCAACTGCGAAGACGAACTGCTGGCCGTGGCCGGCGCCGTCAACATCGCCTACTTCCCGGAGGCGACCCGCGCCGTCGTCCCCGGCCCCTACGACGTGTCCCTTGTCGAGGGCTCGATCACCACGCCGGAAGATGCCGAGCGGATTCACGAGATCCGCGAGGCCTCCGGCGTCGTGGTGACGATCGGCGCGTGCGCCACCGCGGGCGGCATCCAGGCGCTCCGCAACTGGGCGGACGTCGAGGAGTATCGCTCCGTCGTGTACGCGCACCCCGAGTACCTGTCCACGCTGGATCGCTCGACGCCCATCGGCGCCCACATCAACGTGGACTACGAGCTACGGGGCTGCCCCGTCGACAAGCACCAGTTGCTCGAGGTGCTCGCGAGCTACCTTCAGGGCCGGAAGCCGCGCATCCCCACGTACTCCGTGTGCGTGGAGTGCAAGAAGGCCGGGAACGTGTGCGTGGCCGTGGCGAACGGCACCCCGTGCCTTGGCCCGGTCACGCAGGCCGGATGCGGCGCGCTGTGCCCGTCCTTCTCGCGCGGGTGCTACGGCTGCTTCGGCCCGCAGGACACCCCGAACACCGCGTCGCTGTCCAACCAACTCGCCGAGCTGGGGATGGGCGAGGACGACATCATGCGCGTCTACCGCACGTTCAACGCGGAGTCGCAGGCTTTCAAAGAGGAGAGCGAACGCCACGCTCCCGCGAAGGGGGGCGCGAAATGACGCACCAGCTTAAGGACGGCGGCCAGGTTCTCCAGGTGGGCATGCTTGCCCGCGTCGAGGGCGAGGGCGGCATGCACATCGAGATTCACGACGGCATCGTCGAGTCGGTGAAGCTCAACATCTTCGAGCCGCCGCGCTTCTACGAGGCCTTCCTGCGCGGCCGCAAGTACACGGAGCCGCCGGACATCACCGCCCGTATTTGCGGCATCTGCCCGGTCGCGTATCAGTCGGCGGCGACCGAGGCAATCGAGGCCATCGCGGGAGTGACCACCAACGCGGACATCCAAGCGATGCGCAGGCTGCTGTACTGCGGCGAGTGGATCGAGTCGCACTCGCTTCACATCTACTTGCTGCACGCGCCCGACTTCCTTGGCTACGAGTCCGCGATCGAGGCGGCCGCCGACCACCCGGAGGTCGTCACGCGAGGCTTGCGCCTCAAGAAGTGCGGCAACGACCTCATGGAACTGGTGGGCGGCCGCGCCATCCACCCCGTCAACGTGAAGGTCGGCGGCTTCTATCGCAACCCGACCAAGGCGCAGATGCTCGCGCTCCGGCCTCAGCTGGAGGAGGGCCTTGCCGATGCGATCGAGACGGTGCGCTTCGTGTCCACCTTCGACTTCCCGGACATGGACCAGGAGTACGAGTACGTCGCGCTGTACCACCCGGACCACTACGCGATCGAGCGCGGGACCGAGGTCATCTCGTCCTCTGGCACGCGCTTCCCGGTGAGCGAGTTTCCGCAGCACATCAAGGAGTTCCACGTCGAGCACTCGAACGCTTTGCACGCGACCTTCGACGGCGGCATGTACATGGTGGGACCGCTTGCTCGGTACTGCCTGAACTACTCGCAGCTGAGCGATCTGGTCAAGGAGGAGGCGGAGCGCGCCAAGTTGGGCGAGACGTGCCGCAACCAGTTCAAGTCCATCATCGTGCGCGCTCTTGAGCTCGTGTACGCCTTCGAGGAGGCGCTACGGATCATCGACGAGTGGCAGGACGGGCGCCCCCCGGCCGTGGACGTCCCCCCGGCGGCGGGCGAGGGCATGGGCGCCTCCGAGGCCCCGCGCGGCATCATCTTCCACCGCTACGTGACGGACGCCGACGGCATCATCACCGACGCGCAGATCGTCCCGCCCACGTCGCAGAACCAGGCGAGCATCGAGGCGGACATGAAGAAGGCGGCCCAGCAGTGGGTGCACCTTGACGACCACGCGCTGACCCACCGCTGCGAGGCGGCGATCCGCAACTACGACCCGTGCATCTCCTGCGCGACCCACTTCCTCGACCTCAGGGTGCAGCGGACATGACTACCGCCGGGACGATCATCATCGGGCTCGGCAGCCCCGATCGTGCCGACGACGCCGTTGGCCCGGCGGTCGCGAGCGCGGTGGGGGCGCTCGCGCCCGCCGGCGTCCGCGTGCTCACTCACGAGGATCCGACCGCGCTTGTCCACCTGTGGGAGGGTGCCGACACCGCCATCGTGATCGACGCCATCGTGTCCGGCGGCGCCCCCGGAACCGTGACGGTGCTTGAGGTAGGCCAAGGTCGCGCCAGCTTGCCGACGTCCGCGTGGTCCGAGGCCGGCCGGGGTGGGACCCACGCGTTCGGCCTCGCCGCAGCGGTTGAACTCTCCCGCGCGCTCGCGGTGCTGCCGCCGCACGTGGTGTTGGTGGGCATCGAGGCAGCAACCTTTGATCACGGCGAGCCGATGACTCCCGACGTCGCGGCGGCCATCGAGCCCGCGGCGCGGCGCGTGTCCGAAATCGCGGCGGGCGCCGTCGCGGCTGGGGGTGCGTGATGTGCATGGGTGAGATCTGCCAGGTCCGCGAACTCGGCGAGTCCGGACTCGCGCTGGTGCACAGCCGCGCGGGCGACCAAGTGGCGCGCCTGCTCACGCTTTCCGACGCGGGCGAGACCCCCGTCGCCACCGGCGACTGGCTCGTCGTCCATTCAGGTTTCGCGCTCCGCCGCCTCACCGAGGCCCAGGCGCGCGACGCTCTCGCTATCCGCGAGGTTGACCCCACTGCAGAGCTTTCAGAACTAGGAATCGAGGAGGCGTCATGAACGCGCGCACTACTGGTATCGGAATTGCGCTGGTGACCGCCGTCGTCAGCGGCGTCGCCATCTTTGTCAACGGCAACGGGGTGAAGGCGTACGGCGACGCGACGTCCTACACGACGGCCAAGAACGTCGCCGCAGCGGTGCTGATCTCCGCGATCGTGCTCGCGTTCCGCCGCTCGACGGCCAAGCCAGCGATGCCCACGCGGTGGCGCCAGTGGGCTGGGCTCGCCGCGGTTGCCGTCATCGGCGGCGCGGTCCCGTTCGTGCTCTTCTTTGAGGGCCTCGCCCGCGCCACGACCAACCAGGCGTCGGTGGTGCACAAGAGCCTGATCGTGTGGGTGGCGATCCTGGCCGTGATCGTGCTCAAGGAGAAGCTGACGTGGGTTCACTACGCGGCGATCGGCGCGATCTTCGTGGCGCAGGTCGCGCTCGCGGGCGGCTTCGGCGGCTTCGTTGCCGCGGTCACCGACCCGGGCTTCCTGATGATCGGGGCGGCGACGCTGATGTGGGCAGGCGAGGTCATCGTGGCCAAGCGGCTGCTCGCGGACCTCGCGCCAGGGACCGTGTCGATCGCCCGCATGGCCGGCGGCGCCGTGGTGCTGATCGCGTGGTCCTTCATTCGAGGAACCGCCGGATCGCTCATCCCGGCCACCGCCAACCAGTGGGGCTGGGTCGCGCTCACCGGCGTGCTGCTGGCCGCCTACGTGCTCACGTGGCACGAGGCACTGGCCCGCGCGCAGGCCGTGGATGTGTCTGCGGTGCTCGTGCTCGGCGTGGTCATCACTGCCGGGCTCGGTGCCGCGTTCAACGGCGCAGACGTCTCGGCTGGCGCGCCCTGGTACGCGACAATCCTCATCGGCTGCGGGGCGCTGGTGTGGGCCTCACGCCGCAGCCCCGTGTCCGCCGTCCCGGCGAGCGCATAGGAGCCAGCCATGACATCCGACGCGCTCCGGTTCGGTAGGTACGCCTACCCGCCGAACGCGCTCGGATACTGCGGGCCCGACGAGCATCAGCATCTGTTCGACCAGGTTTCGGCCGGAGTAGACGACCCGGATCTGCGCCGGCTCGCGCGCGGGTTCGAGGGCGCGTGGCCGTACCTGGAGCTGATCGCCCACGCCAACGGCCTGAGCGATCCGCTCGACGCGCGCGTGGTCGAGGCGTACTGGCTTGGCAACTCGTTCCTTCGCAACGTTCGCCCGCGGATGCTTGGCGACTCGCTCGAGGAGCGGTTCCGCCCCCGCGTCGCGCGGGCGTGGGACCGGCTCGTGTCCGCCGTCGAGCTTGGCGCGCTGCCGCACCACTCCTTCCACGTATTCGCCGTCTACCCGTGGCTCGGGCTGCTACGCGAGGGACGCGTCGACGAGCCGCTGCGCGTGCTCGACCAGTGCCGGATCCGGTGGGGCCAGGTGATCGAGACTGGCGTCGGTGAGGTGGTGGTGAAGTCGCGGCCCCTCGTCTGGGACGGCAGGCGCTCGCGTTCGGCGCGGCCCGCCCCGAGCGCGCGCTCGCTGCCGACGAGCGGCGACGCTTTTGGCGGCGCGCTGAAGCCCGGCGACTGGGTGTCGCTGCACTGGGACTGGGTGTGCGAGCGCATCAACCAGCGCCAACTCATCAACCTTTCCGACACAACGCTCAGGCAACTCGGCGTCGTCAACAGCCAGGCGATCCCGGCCCCCGCGGCCGTGCTCGCGTAGATAAGGAGCAATCATGCACATCCTCACTCAGGCCATAGAGCCGACGGTCGTCGTCGGCTCGTACGCCGCGAGCGCCGCGGCGCTCGCCAACGTCGCCTCGCGCGCACGGCCGCACGTCTCGCCGGCGCGCGTCGGCACTGTCGCCGCGCTCGCGGGTGGAATCCTCGTGGCGCAGGCAGCCAACTTCCCGGTACCTGGCGGTACCGCGCACGTGCTTGGGGTCGGGATCGCGGTGGCGCTCGTTGGCCCGCGGGTGACCGCGGTGCTGATGGCGGGCATTCTCGCGATACAGGCGCTCGTGTTGGGCGACGGCTCGTTCGAGGCGCTCGGGCTGAACGTCATCAACATGGCCCTGGTGGCCGTGGGTGCGGCGTGGCTCGCGCATCGTGCCGTCACGCTCGCCAGCACCAGCCTCGCCGCGTCGCACCGCAAGGTCGTGGCCGCGTGCGCCGCCGGGTGGGCCGCTCTCGCCGCGGGCCAGCTGGGTGTGGCCGTCGAGTCCATGCTTGGGTGGGCGTCCGCCCCTGCCGACCTGGTCTCGACGATCGAGGGCCACGGGCTGACAGTCGCGGCGGAGCTGCTCGTCACCGCCGCCGTCTTTGCGGCCGTCGGCGCCATCGCGGGCCGGCGTTCGGTCTCGAGCAAGGAGCACGTACTCGTCGACGCGTCGTAGCGGCCGCCCCAACCGCGGAGGCGTCACACTCGCTGTAGTGGTGTGGACCCGACGTGGAAAGGCGGCGATGTGACACCGCAGAGATGGTGGCGGAGCAAGCGCACCTTGCTCGGAGGCGCCGGCACGCTCGTCCTTATGGCTGTCGCCGTGTTGGTGCTTGTGACGTCGTCGATCGCGCCTCCCGCGGCCAAGCCCACGTCCGCGCAGCCCGAGCCCGTTGATCCGACCACGACGAAGCCTCAGGCGCAACCCACCACGCATCGGCCGCGGCCGACGTTCGACCACGCCGACCTCACCGGCTACTTCGACGACGGTATCGCCGCCGACGAGTACCCTCCCGAATCTCCCTGGCGCGGCAGCGGCTATCCCGCCGCCCGCGTGATTGAGGATTGGGTGTGGGACCGCGTGGGGCCGAACTGGGCGGTGGTCCTATACAACGCCGACGGCGACGAGGGCCCAGATGTGATTCCCACCCTCTACCTCGTGAGCCCCGAGGGCGTGCACTTCCTCCTAGACGACGTCGATGAGCTGAGCAGAAACAATCCCGGCGTCGCGGCCGCGAGACGGCAGACGGTGGTGGCGCTGTGGCGCGAGGCCGCCGGCGAGGTCGTGTTGTCGTCCTCGTCGCGCGAGTTCGACCAGATCGCCGCGGCTGTTGTCGACGTGCGCGCGGATGAGGCAAAGATTCCCGAGGCCGCGCCAGGCTCGCTTCCCGACGACGGCTGCGCTACGGCCCGCGCCATGCGACCGATCGCCGGTGGCGCCGCGGGGCGCGAGCTGTGGGGAGTGGCGCCCTGCGGACGTACGGGCGGGGGTGTCGACGATAGCGGCAACTACTGGTGGGGAGAGTTCGACACCTACGTCGTCTGGGACCCGCATACCGGCTGGGTCAAGCCGCCCGGCGCGCTTCAAGGCGTCGTCATGGAGCGCTGGCATGGGGCGCGCAGTGTTTCGGGTTCTAGTGTGGCAATCGAACGATCACTCAGCGACTGGCCCCGCGTCCTTGTCTACGATCTCGACTCCAACACCACGACGACCGTCGACCCGCCTGCCGCCGACAAGATGCACGTGTTCGGCTGGTTCGAGGGGTGGGTCGCGCCCGGCGTGTTGGGCTACGGCACTGACAATTGGGGCCCGGAGCCTCCAGCGTGCTTTGACGTGCCGGTGGCCCCCGCGCGGCAGGTGGAGGCCCGTGAGCAATGTCCGTACGTGGGGGAAGCGTATGCGCAGGGGCGCGACTGGCACCCCAACGGCTGGCCCATCACGTTGGTCTCGGATCGTCAGGACAAACGCGTCTACGAGGTCGACATGACGGTCGGGGGCAAGAACGTCGTGGTGGCGTCCCAGACGGATGGGCTGCTGCGGAGCGGCCACGAGGTTACGGGGCTGACGGAGCTCGCGCCTGGCGTTTACCGCGTCACGCTGTCGGGTGGCGTGATCATCAACCTCGACACCGTGACGGGTGAATCAGTCGTCATGGTGTCCGCGCGGGATTCTCACGGCGGCGTCGGACTTGCGGACACTTATGTGCTCTACGGCGAAGCGTCGAGCGTGCCATGAGCGAGTACTTGAGATTGACGAGGTGGGCGCGCGCCCACATGGGCGTGATGGCAATGACCGTCGCGGCGCTCGCGCTGTCGGGTTGCGACGCGCGTGCGCCAGAGCCCGCCGCGACGCCCACCGCGACGCCCGTCGCGACGCCCGTGCCGTCTGAGAGCCCGAACGCTTCCCCATCCGCGGCCCCGGTGCCGTCCAGCGAGCCGGCCACCGCGTGGACTCCACCTTCCGACGCGTCACCCGAAGTCGTGGACCTCATCCCTGGCCGGAAACCCGGCGTATTCGACGATGGCATCGCCAGCACCGACCTACCGAAGTTCGCGCCTCGCCGCGCACCCGATTACCCTGCGGCCCGTCGTATGGCGGACTGGGTGTGGGACTACGTGGATGACCAGTGGGCGTTGGTGCTGTTCCACGACAGCGTGGCTGAGCCCGCCGCTGCCGGCTACTTCTATCTGGTGAGTCCGGAGGGCGTCTACTTCGAGGTAATGCGGCTTCCCGAGCGGTATTCGAGGTCCGTCGAACTTCGCCGTTGGCGCGAACGCGACGCGAGCGCAGTCATCGTGTTCGACCAAGACCCGGGCTGGTACAACACTGACTGGGCGGGCGTTGTGTTCGACCTGAGGCGCGGGACGACTGACACCGTGCGCATCAACATCGGCGGTCAAGGAGTCGAAGGAGGAGGACCTGCGGGCGGTCGCGGACGACGGCACTGAATTGTGGCAGGCCGAGCGCGACGGCGACGTGCGATTCCTGCTCCGCTCGCCCGGCGGCGAGTGGACGACCATCGCGGACGGCGCTGCGGACCACGTGCGCCTCACGGAGGATGGCGCGACCCTGTCTCCCGACGGGCGGTCAATCCTGTTCCACACGACGAGGAACAGCGGCGGCGATGCGACATGGGAGAGTTGGCTCAGGCTGGCTAGCGTCGAAGCCGGCGGCACGCGCATCGGCGCTGCGGACTTGGCGACGCCGCGCGGTGCCGAATATTGCTTCGTACGCGCGTGGCTCGACGCGGATGAGCTCGCACTTGAGTGCAATATCGACGACGAAAACTCCGCGTGGTCAATTCGCGCGGACGGAGGCGGCAGTCCCGCGCCGCTAGACGAGACGGGACCCGACTACTACGGGCGCAGAGCCGCCGACGAGTTCGCGTTCGACAAGAGCCCGTTCGTTTTCGAGAGCGAACCGGGCAATGACATGACTTTTGCGGTTGACGCGGTCCGGGACGACGGCACGCGGGTGCGCATCTTGAGCCCGCAGAACTACCTCAGATACGCGGGCCTCGCGCTCGAGGCGGCGCCGACAGCGCGTCGGCGCGAACGGGCTACCGGTTCGTCGAACACCCGAATTCCGCGTGGTACGGCATTGGTGGCGACGTGTATGGCTACGACTCGGCGACGGACTACGTCGTCGCGTACGTCCCCGGCATCTACGCAGACACGGGGTATCCGCCCGCGCCCCACCTGCTGCTCTTCTACGGAGAGCATCGCGCGGACTACCCGGCCCCCAACCTCGGCGGCTAGTGCACACCAAGGCGGGCACAAAGCGACCCCCGGGACCCGACATCATCCCCGGGGGTCGCTGCGTCCTGCAGGCCTAGATGAAGAGCGTCTGCGCCCCCTCAGAGATGTCCATGAAGTCGGCGGCGGTGATGATGCCAGAGACGTCGTCGCGGAGGTCGTCCATGGTGAGACCCTGCATGTCGGCGCTCATCTGGCACCCCCAGAACACGCCACCTGCGGCGCTGATCTGATCCATGAACTCCGGCACCGGCGGGATGCCAAGATCGTCGATCGACTTCTTCATCATCTTGGTCGCCATGGGCTGCATGCCCGGCCAGTTCGCCATCCACTGCGGGAACCGGATGTCCCCGAACGGAAGGTGCATGGCCGTATTGCCCACGGGCGTGAACTTGAGGTGGTGCTGCCGCTCCTTGTGGACCATATCGAAGCCCCAGAAGGTGAAGAACAACTCCACCTCGATGCCCTCAACGAGCGCGGCGTTGGCGAGCACGAGGCCCGGATACGCCATGTCCAGGTTGCCCTTTGAGCAGATGATCACGAGCTTGCGGCCCGTGTTTTCCGCCCCGAAGTTCGGGACGATGGGCTTGGTGGCTGGCTTGTTGTCGGTTGCCATGATGCACTCCTCTTCGCGGCTAGACGCAGCCGGCGGGCTTGGGAAGTCCGGCGATGTACGCCATCTTCTTCGCGGGCTTCTTGGGGAAGAGCGCGAACTGGGTCTTGACGTCGAAGCCGCCCACGGAGTTCACGCGGCGCGTGGTCGCCGTGGCGCCCTGCTCCTTGTAGTCCTCACGCAGGAACTTGATGATCTCCCAGTGCTGGTCGGTCAAGTCGATGTCGATCTGGGACGCGAGCTCGGTAGCGAGCTTCTCGTTCCATTCGTCGTACTCGGTCAGGAAGCCTTCTTCGTCTACGTGGACCTCTTGGCCCGCGATGGTGGTGGTGGCCATGTCATTCACCTCTCTAGGCCGGATTGGATTCTGTGGACTTTGCCGGTTTCGGCTGCCGCTTGCCCTTCATGGACATGTGGGGCGACATCGGGATGTAGCGGCCCGGGAGTAGCAACAGCCAGTACGCGTAGCGGAACGCGAGCTTGCCAAAGTGGTTGAGGCGGGACTCCTTCAACAACGCGAACGGGCCGATGCCGGCGAGCGGGAACACTCCGGGCAGCGGTTGAGTCTCGTAGTTGAAGTCGATCAACATCCCCTTGCCCTTACCGGACTCGATGAAGCACGTCGCGTGCCCATCGAACGACTCGGGCATCGCCTCGCCGTTGACGTGCTTGACGAAGTTGTCTGGGAAGAGGTCCATCTGGAAGTGCGCGACGGCGCCGGCCTTTGAGGTGGGCAGGTTTGCGGCGTCCCCGATGGCGAAGATGTTGTCGTGCTTCGTGGACAACAGCGTGTGCTTGTCGACCGGCACGTGGTTGAGTTCGTCGCCCAGCCCCGAGCGCGCGATGTACTCCGCGCCCATGTTGACGGGAATGGTGACAAGCAAGTCGAACGGGATCTCGCGCTCGTCATACGACATCAGCGCCGAGGCGTCCTCGTCGACCGACTCGATCATGTAGTCGGCCTCGAGCTTGATGTTCCGCGAGCCAAGCATGTCGCCCAGCGCCGATGCCGCGACGGGCTTGGTAAACGCGCCGGGCAGCGGCGTGACGAATGTGAGGTCCACGGCGTCACGGATGCCGTTCTTGCGGAAGTAGTCGTCGGCGAGGAACACGAACTCGAGCGGTGCGACGGGGCATTTGATGGGCATCTCCGTCACCTGCACCACCACGCGGCCGCCCGTGAACGTCTTGAGCTTCTCGCGCAGCGCGCAAGCGTCGTCGAACGTGTAGAACGAGTGCACGGTGTCGTGCCACAACTTGCCGTCCATGCCTGGCGTCTGGTCGGGGCGCGGGCCGGTGCCCGTCGCTATCACCAGGTAGTCGTACGGCAGCGCCTTGCCGTCGGCGAGCAGGACCGTGTTGGCGTCCGTGTCCACCTTCTCGATCGTGGCCGCCACCAGCGTCACCCCCTTGGGGATGTACTTCTTGGTGGAGCCCTTGACGTGCCTGTCCTTGTAGGTGCCGAACGGCAAGAACAGGTATCCCGGCTGGTAGTAGTGCGTTGCGCTCTGGTCGACGATGGTGATGTCCCACTCGTCGCGCGCCAACTTCTTGCGCAACTTGTTCGCCGCGATGGTGCCGGCGGTGCCCGCACCGAGTATCACGAGGTGCCGCATGATGGCCTCCCTGGCTCATGCCCCTGATACCACCTAGGGTATGAACGCCCGTGTGAGCGTGGTGGGGACCTACGTCCCGACGTACCTGGGGGCGGGCCACGGCCGTGCGACGATCGGATGGAGGTGCGGGACCGCGCACTCTTCAAGTGTTCGAAAGGCGTGAAGATGGCTGGCGAACCGCTGCGCGAGCTTGAGATTACCGACCTGATCGGTGCGGGCGGAGCGCGCGGACCTGCGGATGGGGCGGCCCGGTTGAGGGAGCGCGGGCAGCGGCGGGCGGCGCGAATGGTGGCCCGGCTACCGGCCTGCGACGGCGAGTTTGATCGCGACCGGGTCGACGCGCTCCAGCTGCGCATCCACTACGAACTCCAGCGCCTCGAGGACGAATTGTCGCTCGCTCACCTCGTCGCTCAGCACCTCAAGCCGTTGGTCGAAGACATTCGCGGCGACCGCGGCGGGGTGGTCCGGGTCGTGGACGTGGGATGTGGAATCGGTTTCCTGCTGCGCGCGATCGCGCACGGCGGTTGGCTTGGCCCCGGGGTCGAGCTGGTGGGTGTCGACCGCAACCCGGTGCTGGTGCGCGAGTCTCGCCGGCTGGCGGACGCCGAGTCGCTCGCCGCCGACTTCCGGGACGGCGACGCGTTTTCGGGTTCGGGCGCGATAGCTGATCCGGACGCGACGGTCGTCATCAGCTCGGGCGTCATGCACCACATTCCGCCGGAAGATCTCGTGGCCTTCTTCGCGGCGCATGAGCGCAGCGGCGTCGCGGCCTTCGCGCATTGGGACCTGCAGCCCACGGCTTGGGCCGTGCTCGGCTCCTGGCTCTTCCACCAGGCACGGATGCGCAGCGCGATCGCCCGCCACGACGGCGTGCTCTCGACGCGCCGTGCGCACACCGCGGCGACGCTCCTGGCCGCCGCGCGAGCAGGTGCGCCGTCCTACCGCGCCGAGTGCGCCGACGGCCACGCGCTGGTTCCCAACCCGCTTCGCGTGCTCAGGCCGATCATCGGGGTGAGGAAGCCGTGACGCTTGAGGCGGCTGTGGTGGCGTCTGCGTTGGCGCTGCTGGGCGTCGTCGATGGGGCGTTCTCCGGCTTCCGCGCATCGCTCGGACACGACGGACTCGTGGACCACCGGGTGGCGGACTGGGTGGGGGCGCGCCGGGGCGCCGTGGCGGGCGCTCTCGCACTCATTCCCTCGGGGGTGGTCGCGCTGACGGCGCCGGGCGACATGGCCAACCTCGTCGCGGGCGGGCGCGCGCTGCTCGCGGTGCTCGGCGTGTACGGCGCGGTCATGGCTTCCGCGCTCGTCGGGTACGCGGTACTGCCGTGGAGGCAGCGGTTCCTTGCGTCGTCCCTATTGCTGGGGCCGTTGTCACTGTTGCGCGCGCCCGTGGTGGTCGCGGGCGTGGTGGCGGTGTGGGCGGCCACGCACGCGGCGGTGCCGACTACCGTGGCCGCTCTCGCCGCCGCAGGCATCCTCGCCGTCGAGCCGATCCTCACCCGCGCCTATTCTCGGGCGCGCCCAGAGCGGTCGCGCCGCATCGACCTTCGGTGAATACTTCCACCAGCACCCCAACCAATCCGCGACCCCGTTCGCTGAGTTCATGTAGGCCCTGAGGGGAGTTCCGATGCCAAGCGGTTCCGCCTCTCCCACACCGGGAGAGACACAACCGCACGTCGCATGGCAGGTGCGACGTGGCTAATTGGCAACCCCTCGTGGAGGAGCTCGTCGCCACCCGGCGCCGGTCCCTCGTCGCTTACGCCGTAATGCTCACCGGAAGCCATGCAAGGGCGGAGGACTTCGTGCAAGACGCGCTCATCGAGACGTTCTCGCGCAAGCGGACGTTCCCGCACGTCGGCGCCGCCGAGGCTTACGTCCGCCGCGTGCTGGCCTCCCGCTTCATCGACGACCGTCGCCGCGCCAAGGTTGAGCAGCGCGCGTTCGGCAAGGTGGGCGTCATGGACGTTGACCCCGGCGCCGGCCCCGAGCTACTCGTCGAGCATTCGTCCGACGTGCGCGACGCCCTGAGCGTGCTGTCGCCGCGCGAGCGTGCGTGCGTCGTGCTGCGCTACCTCGAGCACCTCACGACGCGCGAGACGAGCGAGGCGCTCAAGATCAGCGAAGGCTCGGTCAAGCGGTATCTGTCCGACGGCATTCGCAAGCTCAACGTCGTGTTCGGCACCGACGTCAACCCCGACGATCTCGACATCGTCCCGATCACGGCGGAGGCGTAGCGATGGATCAGATCGGCGAGCGCCTGACCGCGGAGTTTGAGCGCACCGCGAAGTCGCGCGGACGTCAGGACGACGCCCTGGTTGGACTTGTCATGCGGGGCGCGCGCGTCCGGCGTGCCAAGCGCGTGAGTTCCGCGGCCGCGTTTGTCGTCGTCCTCGGTGTGGCTGTGGGCGCGCTCGCGAACACCATCGGCGACGGGTTGTCGACGCCAGAGCCGGGCACCTCGCCCGGGCCCACGTACACCACGGACGGCCCCCAACTTCCCCATCCGGATGGCACTTACGGCGGTACATTCGCGCCGCCCATTGACGACGGAATCGCGGCGGACGAGTACCCGCCGGCCGCCGCGGACCGCGGCGCGGGCTTCCCTACGGCCTTCGACATGCAGGACTGGGTGTGGGACAAGGTGGGGACAGGCTGGGGCCTGATGCTGGTGTCTGCCGGCGCGCCGCGCCCCGTCATGTACCTGCTCAGCCCCGAGGGCGCGGCATTCGAGCTGGCGGAGTTGCCCGCCGCCGCCACGGACCACCCCGCCATCGTGACGTGGCAAGAGGCCCAGCGCACGGCGCGCATCGTGTGGGGCGACGGCAGCGAGGGAGCACTCGTGGATCTCCGCACCGGCGCGCTCGACCCCATCGCGTTCACGCAAGACGGCGTGCCGAGCACGTGGATCCAATTTGTGTCGGCTTCCGCTGATGGCACGGAAATCTGGGCTGGCGGCAACGACGGCTGGGCTGGGTCGAAGCGGCGCAACTACGCGTGGACTCCCGACGGTGAGTGGACGCGCATCTTGCGAGGTCGGGAAGACCTCGCCGCGAGCACGTTTGCGCAGGCCGCATCACCCGACGATGGCTCGGTCGTGTACGTCGCGGCCACCAAGGGTTCGCGGTACGCGACGGCGACAGCGCGGGACTACGGACAGCCCGAACTCGTCTACTTCAACGTCAGCGCGCGCACCAAGGCGGACGTCACACCGGCCTATCCGGCCGGCGCGAAGTGCGGCGAGTATTTCGCGTGGACAGGCCTCACGTCGATCGTGCTGCAGTGTTCCCGCGGCGCCGACGTCTTTGGGCTCGCGATTGACTTCGCCAGCGGGCAAGCGACCCAGACCGCGGCGCCGGGCGATCACGCCGAGCTACCCACTGCTGAAGAGCTGGCGGCCCTGGGGGTCACGGAGGTGCGCGGCGTGGACGGCGGTGCCGTGGGACTCGCGCTCGTCGCTGCCAACGGTGCTCAGACGCTTGTGAACGTCGCGGATATTGCGGGTGCTCGCGACCTCGCTGTGACCGCGGTTGCCCGGGTCTCCGGAGACACTGTGAGACTGCGGCTTGGCAACGCCGCCTACGTCTACTTCGACACGGCGTCAGGCGCCTACCGCGTCCTCCCGCTGCACTTCGACGGGGCGGCCGAAGGCGCGCCCGCGGCCACAATCTCGTGGTTCGGCGAGGTCGCTGAGCCGCGCGCAGGTCAGCCACAACGTGGCGACAACTGAGAGGAACGCACCATGCCGGACGACTTTGACGTGACGGAGGGGGACCTCCAGCGCATGCGTGCCCAACTCGACGACGGTATCGTTCGGGCAAGGACCGGTGGGCAGGCCCCGGAGCCGTTCGAGGAGATCGACGTCATGGCGGAATGGCAGACAGAGATGCGACAGCTTGTCGTCGCGTCCTATGACGACTTTGTTGCGCTCGCCCACCTGCTGACGGGCGACCGCGTCGCCGGCGAGACGCTGACGCGGACGGCGCTACTCGCGGTGTTCTCCGGAGGCGCGGCGCCGACTGACATGGCGAGCGCCGAACTGGCCGTGCGCCGCGAAATAATTGTGACCGCGGCCGCGCGGGAGCCCGGGCCGACCGGTACGACAGCTGGCGACGCTGGCGACAGGCTTGCCGACCTTGCGCCGCGCGAGCGCGCGGTGATGGTGTCGCGCTACCTTGAGGGCCTGTCGATCGACCAAACGGCTGAGATGCTCGGAATCTCCCCCACGGCCGTGCGCGCGGACACCGCAGAGTCAGTGAAGTACATGAACTCTGTGCTTGGCACGGCGGATCCGCTTACGGGGCCTATTTCGGTGGTTCCGGATGCAGAGGGCGCCGACAATGTCTAGGGACATCGCAAGCGAGCTCGAGGCGGCGCTTGCCGCGCGCGTCCAGCCGTCGGACGCCGTGGCGACTGTGGCGCTCGCAGACGAGGTCCTCGCGTCTGCGGGCAAGCCCAAATTCGCCTCCAAGGCCAAGGCCACCTCCGCCTCACCGTTGTCGGCGGCGGGTAGCGCGGCCAGCGGCTCGCACCGAGGCCTACTCGTCGGCGGCATCGCGGCTGCTGCGACCGTTGCGCTTGGACTCGGCGCCGTGTTCGGCATACCCGCGCTCCTGAATCACAAGAATGCGCCGGAGGACGTTATCGGGTCGCCGACTCCTGAAGCGTCGACAACTCCGGACGAGCCGGTCCTCAACCTTCCGCCGGACTACTTCGATGACGGCATCGCCGAAGGCGACTACCCGGCGCTCGCCGAGCGCCGCGGCGGCGACTACCCCGAGGCCTACGCGATGGAGCCCTGGGTCTGGGACAAGGTGGGCCCGAACTGGGCGCTGACTCGCTTTACACGGGCAAGAAGGGAAGCGTGTTTTACCTCGCGAGCCCCGAAGGCGCGTTGTTTGACGTCGTCAAGCTCAAGAGCGGCGCCGGCCGGACACCGGAGATCGTGTCCTGGCACGTCAAGGACAAGTCCGCCCGCATCTCGTGGGGTTCCAACACTGCCGGAGCCCTGATCGACCTAAAGACCGGCAACGTTGACCGACTCGCGTTCCGCGTGGACGGCGTGTTGGCCCGCACCACGAGTCTGCTGGGCGTCGCTTCGAACGGTACCGAGCTGTGGGCGGCGACCGCTGACGTCCTCGAGCCCCTCGTCTACCACGACTGGCTCGGACGCAAGCACAAGGGCAACAAGGATAGGGTCCGTACCAACTACTACTCGTGGACCGCCAAGGACGGCTGGAAGCAGCTGTTTTCGGGGATCAACGATGTCCACCCGCTGTTCTCCAACTATGCCGCGTCGACTGACGGCGAGCGGGTGTTGCTCGAGATCTACTCGCAGGGCGAGTCGGGCTACGAGTCCGAACGCTCCGGCCCATACGGCAAGCCGCGATTCGTCTCTGTGCGCGTCAAGGATGCCAGCAACTCCGTGGTGAAGCCCGAGTACGAAGCGAGTGATGGCTACTGCGAGGCGACCGGGTGGATCTCCGACGCCGAAGTCGCGCTCAGTTGCAATTCTCCGCTCGCATTGGACCTGCGAAACGGGGACACACTGCCGTACGACTCGGCTTCCCCGCCGTCGCAGTCCGCGCGCGCGGCAACCCTTCTGGGCGATCTTGGGTTCACTTTCGACGGCCTGGTGGACGGGCAGAAGGCACACGAGATCGAGTTCGACGGTCCGGGCTCCGCCGACATTGACCTCACAGGAACGGCGTTCCTGCCGTCCTCGGGGGCCGACGTCCTAGACGCGAAGCAGGTCGAGACAGGGGTTGTGCGCGTGCTTCTTGGCGGGGTTGGCTACTACAACCTCGACACACGCAATGGCTCGGTGCACCTGCAGATGCCCATGTACGACCCCGCAACCGGCACCAAACTGGTGTCTGCAACGGCGGTCTTCTACAACGAGGCCACGGATCCGACGCGCACCTGGGTGTCGTACCTTGGGCCGAATTACGGCGACTGACCATGGCGAATCCCGTGGTTGTCGGAGTCGGGGCGGGCCTGGGGGCAACCCTGGTGGTGGTCGCCGGTGTCTTTGGCGTGCAGGCATTGCGTGGCGGAGGTGAGAGCTCGCCAGCGCCGCCCGTGACGTCGGCTCCGACGGTGGTCGCAGACCCGACTCTAGGGCCCGTCGACGCTCCGCTCGGTGCGCTTGATGACGGCATCGCCGACGACGAGTACCCGCCGTTGTTGCCCCCCATTGCCCCCGGCTATCCGGAGGCGCACGAGATGCGCAACTGGGTGTGGGACAAGGTTGGGCCGCGCTGGGCGGTGGTGATCTACTCCGAAGGCGTCTATTGGGACGTTGACTTGCGGGATGTGGGCCCGGCGGGCATCTACTTGATGAGCCCCGAGGGCGAGTATTTCCAGATTGCGGACGTGCGAGACCGCAAACGCGACGGCCTCGCGGTGTTGACGTGGCGCGAGGATGCGCACGAGATCACTGTGGTGAGCAATTCGTGGGCTGGGGGCCCCCACTACGTGGTGAATCTCGACACCGGAAAGTTCACTCCTCTCACGATCACGCGGGATGGCAGGGCCTCCGACGAAGTGAAGTTGCTTGGCGCCTCGGGTGCTGGTGCCGAGCTGTGGTCCGGTTTTTGGAGCGACGTCGACGCGCCAGGTTCCGGTTTCGACAGGTGGGACCCCGCGAATGGCATGGTTCCCGTGAGTGACGTTGGACGCGAGGTATTCGCGCCATTTTCGTGGTCGTTGCTCACTGGCGACGGGCAGGGAGTGGTGCTCGGCGTCCACGACGTGGGCGACTCGACGTTTACCGGCAATGACAGCGGGCCGGTGGGGCAGCCTCGGTTCCTTGTCTACGACCTCGACTCTGCCAAGACGACGCTAGTGAAGCCGGCGTATCTGAGCGATCGGCTCCCGTGTTACAGGGACTATTACGACTTCGATTGGGGTCCGGAGGGGAGCGTGCTTCTCGCCTGCAATGGGGGTGCCGTGAAGGTTGACCTCGGCACCGGAGCTGTGAAGCCCGCGAAGAGATCTGATTGGTCTGGGAATTCATCCGACAATATCTCCTACCCAGGTGTGTCATTGGTGAAGGTACCCAAGGGCTCGCAGAGCGGGTCAACTTCCGGCCGCTACCGATCGCTCACCTACACGTCCGGCGCAACCAAGGTGATGATCGACTTCCAGCGTGACGCGGGTGCCGGGGGTGCCCGGGTGTACGACATCACCGAGATCGAGCCCGGCTACATCAAGGTCGAAACGGACGCCGGTACGTATGTGATCGATGGTGCCCGGGGTTCGTACGTCACCTGGTTTGCTTCGATACCGCCCAGGAGGGGTGAGAGCGCGAACTCGCCGTCGAGGAAGTCCTTCGGCGAGGGATCGGTGACTGAATACGACGAGTGCGGTTGCTAGTCCCGCGGAACCGCGGGTACGTTAACGCCCCCGGACCCAAGTGGGCCGCGGGGGCGTTAACGTTGTCCGGCGCTATTCCTTAGGGTCGTCCTCAGCCGACTCGGGTTCGGCGTCGGGCTTCGCCGCCGGCTCCGGTTTCACTGCTGGCGCCGGGGTGCGTCCGCGGCTCGCAACCATGAATCCAGCCAATCCGGCGACCGCAACCGCAAGTACAGCGATCGCGATCCAGACCCACGGCGGGATGCCACTCGACGGCGCGTCGGCCGGCACTGGGGTCGCGGCCGGCTCGCTCGGCGCCGGGGACGGGGACGGCGTATCGGGGACGGCCGCCACCGGGGGAGACGCTGCGGGCTCGGGCTCGGTGGTGGCAGGCTCCGGCTCGGTAGGTGCTGGCGCCGGCGCGGGCGGGATCGCCATTCCGCGCGCGTAGGGGGCGTCCTCTTCCGTGGTCATGTCCCACGTGACGGTGCGTCCGTGCTTCTTTCCGTTGTGTTCGAGGACCTTGCCGGGGAACGTGACCTTGATCTTGGCAGACCCGCCATTGTTGATCATCGCGTTCTTGGTGCTCTCGTCGAGCAGGTCTGGGTCCATGCCGGTGACGATGTACTGGTCGCCGACGCGGTCGATCTTGATCTCGTACGCCTCTGTGGGCGCGGTCGAGAAGCTGGTGACGCCCTCATTCACCAGGGTGATCCGCTCCCCGTCCCAGCCGTCTTGGCCTAGGTCGTTCACTGTCGCGTGGTCGTAGTGAGCGGCCACGGCCGATGCATCAAGGCCGAAGTCCTTGTACGAGTCGGCGTCGAAATTGTCCAACTCCTCTTGGGTGACTCCAAGAATGATGTTGCCGTCAACGGTGTTGTCTTCTTGGAGCTTGTAAGTCGCGTCTTCGCGCAGGCACCCCGAGAGTGCAAGTGCCGTGATCGCCGCCAGACCGATCACTCTCAATATGCGAGGCATCCCCGTCTCCTTTGACTAGGTGCGAACCACGCTACCCGCGTGCCGCCGATCGCGCGAGAGATAGAGACAACTCGGGCCTCGGCGCCCGCCTCTCGCCGATGCTGGAACAACAAGAGCGGGGGCCGGGCCGCCTATGCGACCCGACCCTCGTCAGCAGGTTGTGAGTGCTCCTAGGCGGTTGGCGCCTGCGGCGGCTCGGGTGTCCCGAGCGTCTCGGGAACGTCGCCCGGCTTGCGGCTCCGCACGATGAGGAACGCGGCGGCGCCGCCAACCACGACCAGCGCGAGCACGATCCAGACGAGGGGCGGAATGCTGCCGCCGCCGCCGCCGATGGCGGAGCCGACCGCGTGCACCTCAAACTGCCCGTCCTTCGCGCTCCACGTCACCGTGTTGCCGACAAGCGTGCCGTTGTGCTCGGCGACTGCGCCGGGGAACGTGACCGACAGCGATACGTCTGCACCCTCGAAGTACTGGTCCTGGGGGATCAGCGTGCCGTCGACGACGAACGTGTCACCGTCGCGCTTGATGGTGAAGTCTTCCGAGTCGGAGGCCAGCTTGGAGAGCTGTTCGTTGTCGAAAGTAATTTGCGTGCCGACGTACCCGTCTTGGTTGTAGTCGGTGACCACGGCGCTTGAGAACGTGTCGGCCGGGTTCGAGTCTCCCATGAGCTGATCCAGGCCGCCTTGGTCGGCGTACTGCTGCTCTACAGCGATCACGATCGTGCCACTGACTGTGTCGTCCTCGTGCAGCGTGTAGGTCTGTGTGAGTCGGAAGCATCCGGACAGGCCGAGCGCCACGACAGTTGCCGCAACGAGATAGCCAAGTGCTTTCTTGGTCATGCCTTGCCTTTCGTCGGGGTGCGACGCTGGGTAGCGACGCGCCATGTACTTGCTACTTGGTGGTGCTTCCCGATGCCGGCGGCTTCTTGGCCGCGGGCTTCTTCGCGGCGGGCTTCTTGGCTGCGGCAGGCTTCTTGGTCGCTGCGGCGGTCCCGCTCTTGGTCGCCGCGGGCTTCTTGGCGGCCGGCTTGGCGGCTGGCTTTTTGGCTGCGGGCTTCGCGGCTACCGGGGCCTCCGTCGACAGCGGCGCGCCGGACGGGGCAGGCGGGGCCAGAGGTGCCGGCGCGGGCGGCGGCGCGGATGCGAGGAACGCCTTCGAACGCTGGCGCTGAACGGCGAGGATGCCTGCAGTTAGCGCGAGGACAAAGATGCCGAGGGCGATCCACACCAGCAGGGGAACTCCGGTGTTTGCTTTGCCTGCCCCGATCGCATAGAGGTCGTTGCCGCCGAGGAGGTCATTCGTGTCGAACGTGATGCTCTTGCCGTCGACTGTCCCGCCGCTGTGCTCGAGCACCTTGCCCGGGAACGTCACCGTCGACGTGATCGTGAACGCGGCCGCGAACTGGGCGGGCGACACGCCAGCCTCGGACGCGAGATTGTCGAACAGCGCCTGCACGGGAATGTCGATGCGGAAGTTGTCGCCGTCGCGAGTGATGGTCGCTGACGGCGCGCCCGTCTGCTGCGCGAGCTCGGGCGAGTTGAACTCGTCGAGCGTCGCTCCCAAAACCGTGACCGTGATTCCCACCTCGGTATCGGTGTCCAGCGGCTCGACCGTGACGTTCTGCAAGCCAGCGTCGTGGTAGGTCGCCAAGAGGTCGTCGGTCGACCCAAAGATATCGTCGACGCTGGGGGCGCCTTCGCTCCCGGCCAATTCGAGGACCGTGCGGTCCACTGCCATGACGAATGTTTGATCCGCTGTGCCGTCTTCGTGCAGGACGGTGGTGCTGTCCATACGGACGCATCCAGCGAGGGCGAGGGTAGTGGCGATGGCGGCGGCGAGAACACGCAATAGTCGGGTCATGTGCCTATCGTGGCAGATCGCAGGAGTTGCGCAAACGTCACCGTGCGGCGTGGCCTTGCGCGCGGCTCGCTCGGTAGGGTGGACACGTGGCTGCGAAGCGCTCGCGTAAGGCCTCGTCCCCTGGATCAGACGAGGAGCGGTCGGCCGCGCCGCCGCGTGCAAATGTCGCCGCACTCGTCGTCGCCAACAACGAGGCCCAGAGCGTTGCAGACACGGTGCGGGCCGCGCTGTCCATGCCCTCGGTCGACCTCGTGATCGTCGTGGACGACGGCTCGACAGACGACACGCAGGACGCCGCGCGCGAGGCGGGAGCGACGGTCGTGCGCCACTCTCATCACCGCGGACGAGCGGCGGCGCTCGAGACGGGCGTTGCCGTCGCCGGGATGCGCGACGAGCCGGGCCTTCCCGCGCGCCATCTGCTCATCATGGACGCGGGACTTGGCGACGAGGCGATCGGCGCGGCACCCCTCGTGCCGCCGGTCGTCGAGGGCGTCACCGACCTGGCGATCGCCCTGACCGACCTTCCCCCGAACGGGCGAGCCACCGGCATGGCCGCGGCGCTCGCGCGCAACGCTATCGAGCGGGCCTGCGGATGGTCGCCGGAACAGCCACTTAGCCGCGTCAGGTGCCTGACGCGCGAAGCCTTCGAGGAGGCGCTGCCGCTGTCGCGCGGCGCCGGGCTCGAGCCAGGCATCACGCTCGACGTGCTGCTCGCGGGCTACTCCGCGACCGAAGTCCCCACGGACATCCCCGGCCGCCGCCTTCCGGCCAGCCGACGTACGCCGCCCATGCGCATGAACCGCTACCGTGAGGTGATGGTCGCGATCAGTTCGCGCCGAATCCGCGGAAGCATCGAGGCGACGCAGCACGTCGTCGGCGACCGCATCCTGAATCGCAACGAGGAGGACGAGTGAGCAAGCCCCGCTACGCCTACTTGGGTCCCGAGGGCACGTTCACCGAACTCGCATTGCGCGACATGGTCGCCGGCCAAGACGTTGAGCCGGTGCCCGTGGTGGACGTGATGTCCGCGTTGGGTGCGGTGCGCTCCGGCGACGCCAAGTACGCCGTGGTCGCGATCGAGAACACGGTCGAGGGCGGCGTCACTGCGACGCTCGACACCCTGGCGGCGGGAACCCCGCTCGTGATCCTTGGCGAGACGGTGCTGCCGGTGTCCTTCGAGCTTGCGGTGCGCCCTGGGGCGACGTTCGAGACCGTCACCAGGATCGCCGCGCATTCGCATGGCCTGGCACAGTGCCGCCGTTGGCTCAACGAAAACGTCCCCGACGCGGTGCTCGTGCCCGCTTCGTCGAACGCCGCCTCCGCGCTCCTGCTCGCCGACGACTCGCGCACGGTGGATCAGATCGGCTTCGACGCCGTGCTCGCGCCCCCCGGGCTCGCGGGACGGCTTGGGCTTGAGGTGCTGCGCACGGACGTCGCCGACAACCTAGAAGCCCGCACGCGTTTCGTGCGCGTCGGCCGCCCTGAAGCCGTACCCGCGCCCACCGGCGCCGACAAGACCACCCTGGTGGTGCACCTCGCCGAGGATCGTGCTGGCGCGCTGCTTGAGATGCTCGAACAGTTCGCCGCGCGTGGGGTGAACCTGTCGCGCATCGAGTCGCGGCCGCGCACCGACAAGCCGGGAGAATACTCGTTCTCGATCGACGCGCTCGGCCACGTGGGCGAGGCGCGCATGGCCGAGGCGCTGATGGGGCTCAAGCGCACCTGCCCCATGGTGATCTTCCTTGGCTCGTACCCCGCGTTCCGGACCAACGGCAAGACGCCGGTGCAACAGGGGACCACGGACGCCGACTTCGCGGCCGCCCGCGCCTGGGTCGACGGCCTACGCGAGGGCCAGCACTAGTTCGAGGCCTGCTTGGGCGCGCGAACCTTGAGGCGGCCCGGCTGCACCGAAGCTCGGACCTTTGACGCGCGGCCAAGTGGCTCGCCGTCCGCCTGGACGCGGTGAGGGACTTCCATCTCGATGGTGGCCGTCTCGCCGCGAGCGTGGTCGATGCGCCCCGCGCGCCAGCCGGGTGGCAGGTTGGGCGTGCTGATGCCGGCTCCCTTGGCGATCACCTCGCCGAACAGCTCTGCCCAGCCTGCGACGCCACCACGTGCGTCGAGGATCGCGAAGTCGAGCTTGCCGTCGTCCACCCGCGCGTCGGGAAGCAGTGTCAGCCCGCCGGGGAGCTTGCCGGCGTTTGCTGCGAGCACGGACCTCATCTTGCTGACGACGGGCGCGCCGCTGTCGACGGTCAGGCTGGCCCGCATCCGCTTGCCGTTCAGGAACGGCACGGCGGCCCAGAAGTACGCACCCCAGCCCCACCGAGACTTGAGCGAGGCGTTCGCTCCCGCCACCATCTCGGCGTCGATGCCCATCCCGGCGAAGACGAGGAACAAGTGGTCCGCCTCCTCCCCGTGCTCGTCGGTGACATGTAGCCAGCCCATGTCGATGGCGCGCTCCTCGCCGTCGAGTGCGTTGCGCAGGGCGGCCGCGGTGTCGTTGACGGGGATGTCGAGGTTGCGCGCCAGCAGATTTCCGGTGCCCATCGGGACGATGCCCATGGCGATCCCCGCGTCGGCGGCCTCCGCCGCGACGGCGCGGACGGTGCCGTCGCCGCCCACCGCAATGAGCACCTCGGCTCCTGCTGCCACGGCCTCGCGAGCGGCGATTCCCCCAGGGTCCGTCGCCGTCGTGTACAGCCACATGGGTTCCGGCAGGTAGCGCATCGAGCACGCGCGGTATGCGGTCTCGCGCACCTGCACCATGCCTTGTTTAGTGGGGTTCGCGATGAACGCGACTCGGGTGCCGCCAGGACGGGAGCGGGCGAAGTCCGCGACGGTCTGTTCGGGGATCTCGCGGACCATGAGGGCGCGGCGCAGGAACGGCGAAAGCGCGGCCGGGTCGCGGATTCCCAGCTGCCGAAGCGTGGACGTGACCATCCATACCGTCGTCGACGCAAGCACGAACGCGGCCGCGCCAAGGATGTCCCAGACCATGAACCGAGACTACGCGTGCCCGATACACTCGGCATCATGATTGACCTCCAGTTGCTGCGTTCCGACCCCGACGTCGTCCGCCAAAGCCAGAGGTCCCGCGGGGACGACCCGGGAGTGGTTGACGCCGCGCTCGCGCTTGACGCCGCACACCGAGACGCGCTTGCGGCCTTCGAGAACGCGCGCGCCGAGCAGAAGACACTCGGCAAGGAGGTCGCCAGCGCCAAGGGCGACGCCAAGGCGGCGGCGCTCGCGAAGGCCAAAGATCTCGCGGCTCGTGTCAAGCAGCTTGAGTCGGCAGCGGGCGAGGCCGCGACGGCTTTCCAGGACGTCGTGCGCGAGATCGCGAACATCCCGATGAGCGGCGTCCCCGCCGGAGGCGAGGACGACTTCGTCGTGGTGAAGGAGGCCGGCAAGCGCCGGGACTTCGCGGCCGAGGGCGTGGAGGTACGTGACCATCTCGACATCGGCGAGGGGCTTGGCGCGATCGACATGGAGCGCGGCGCCAAGGTGAGCGGCGCACGCTTCTACTTCCTCACGGGACCGGGCGCGCGGCTCGAGCTCGCGATCCTCAACCTGGCGATGGACACGGCCGCCGGCGCGGGTTTCACGCCCATGATGACGCCCACGCTCGTCAAGCCGGAGGTCATGGCTGGCACGGGGTTCCTCGGCAAGCACGCCGACGAAATCTATCGACTCGAGGCGGACGACCTCTACCTAACTGGCACGTCGGAGGTCGCGCTCGCGGGCTACCACGCGGACGAGTTCCTCGACCTGGCTGCCGGGCCCAAGCGCTACGCCGGCTGGAGCGCCTGCTACCGCCGCGAGGCCGGCTCGTACGGCAAGGACACCCGCGGCATCATCCGCGTGCATCAGTTCCACAAGGTCGAGATGTTCAGCTTCTGTTCGGCGGCCGATGCCGCGGTCGAGCACGCGCGGTTCCTCGAGCTTGAGGAGTCGATGCTCGCCAAGCTTGAGCTGCCGTACCGCGTCATCGATACCGCCGCAGGGGACCTTGGCTCGAGTGCGGCGCGCAAGTTCGACTGCGAGGCCTGGCTGCCCAGCCAGGAGCGTTGGCTCGAACTCACGTCCACGTCCAACTGCACCACGTACCAGGCTCGGCGCCTCAAGATCCGCCAGCGCACAGACGCCGGCACCGAACCGGTGGCAACCATCAACGGCACGATCGGCACGACGCGGTGGATCGTGGCACTGCTCGAAAACCACCAACAGGCGGACGGGTCGGTGCGCATCCCGCCGGCTCTGCAGCCGTACCTCGGCGGAGCGGAGTCGCTTTTTCCGCTAGCTTCCGACGAGGCGTAGCCTGATCCGATGTCACTCGCGCCCGAAGAGATGAGCCCGCCGCTCGAGCCGGACACCTGGCGGCTTCTCGGGCTCGACATCGACGGCACGCTGATGCATGGCGACGGCGACATCTCCTTCGACGTGATCGCCGCGGTCGAGAAAGTGCGCATGTGCCGCAACCACGTGATCCTCGCGACGGGCCGCAACATCGTGTCGACGATGCCGGTGGCGGAGGCGCTGGGTATCCGGCGCGGCTGGGCGGTCTGTTCAAACGGCGCCGTCACCGTGCGGCTCAACCCCGGCACGCCAGGCGGCTACGACATCGTCGAGAAGATCACCTTCAATCCGCGCGCGGCGCTCGAGCTGATTCGCGAGCACCTGCCAGACGCGCTCTACGGCGTCGAGGACCTCGGCGTGGGCTTCCGTGTGACCCAGGAGTTTCCCGCGGGCGAGCTCTCCGGCCGCCAGCGCATCGTGAGCTTTGAGGAGCTATGCGATGGCGAGGCGACGCGCGTGGTGATTCGCTCGCCCGGAATCGAGGTTGACCACTTCGCCGACCTGGTGCAGCGCATCGGCCTGTCCGAAGTCACGTACGCCGTGGGCTATACCGCCTGGCTCGACCTCACCCCGCCGGGGGTGAGCAAGGCGTCGGCGCTCGAGACGCTGCGGCGAAACTTGGGCGTCTACCCTGACCACACCGTCGCCGTCGGGGACGGCATGAACGACATCGCGATGCTCGAATGGGCGGGGACCTCCACAGCGATGGGGAACGCGCCGGACGCCGTCAAAGCAGTCGCGGACCTCGTGACCGGCACGGTGCACGAAGACGGTGTCATGGCCGTGCTCGAGACCTTGATCGACCCCGACCGGTTGGCGGTCATGTGACCGTCGTTGGCGCGCCTGACCGCAGGCGTGTCGCGGTACTGGCAACAACGCAATTGTGGGGTGGGCTCGGCATCGGCGCTGGGCTCGCCACCGGCGCGCTGCTCGCCAAGGAGATCACTGGATCTGCGACGCTGTCGGGGCTTCCGCAGACGGCGAGCGTGCTCGGGTCGGCGCTCCTCGCGGTTCCGCTCGCGAGGCTCGCGGGGCGCGCGGGCAGGCGGGTCGCGCTCGTGACCGGTTTTGGCATTGCGGCGACGGGCGCCGCGGTCGCGGTCGCGGCGGCGGCGTGGAGTTCGCTGCCGTTGCTGCTCCTTGCGACCGCCCTTGCGGGAGCGGGCACCGCGGCCGGACTTCAGGCGCGATTCGCCGCGACGGACGGCGTGGCGCGAGCTGCGCACGGGCGCGTGTTGTCCGCCGTGGTCTGGATGACCACCGTGGGCGCCGTCCTCGGACCCAACCTGCTCGACCCCGGGAAGCGCGTCGCCGGAGCGATCGGCCTGCCCGGCCTGGCCGGCCCATGGCTGTTCGCCGTTGCTGGCTTGGGCATCGCCGGCGTGGTGGTTGTCGCCGGGCTGCGCCGCGACCGTCCCGCCGGGGTGCCGCGCAGGAGCGCGTCATTGGCCGCGGTGCTGGCGTCGCTCGCGCGCCACCGGCAGGGCGCCGTCGGCATCTTCGCGATCGCGACGGCGCACCCCGTGATGGTCGGAATCATGGCGATGACTGCCGTGCACCTGAGCGAGGCCGGGTCGAACCTGCGGGTGATCGGGCTAGTCATCAGCGTTCACGTCTTTGGGATGTTCGGATTCAGCCCGGTGTTTGGGTGGCTCGTGGACCGGTGGGGTGAGCTCCGTGTGATTTGGATGGGAGCTGGCTTCCTCGCGCTAGGCGCGGGGTTCGCGGCGTGGGGCGGCGCGTTGGATGCCGCGGGCGAGCACGGCCTGGGCGAGCGGATCGTCGGGGTCGCACTGCTACTCATCGGCGTGGGCTGGTCCGCGTGCCTCATCGCAGGGTCGGCGATGGTGGCGCACGCCTCCCACGAGCGTGACGTGGCGGTCTCGCCGACGGACGTGCAGGGTGCGTCGGACATGGTGATGGGGATTGCCGGCGCGACGGCGGGCGGTCTTTCGGGTGTGGTGCTCGCCGCCGTCGGCTATGTGGGGCTGTCAATCGCGGGCGGCCTGCTCGTGCTTCCCTTGATCGCCTTCACCGTCGCGCGCCGTCGCAGTATTGTCGGAACCTGACTGCTGTCCCACGCTACGGAGTCCACGATGAATTGGCTGACGAGCCCCACACACCACCGGTGGCTCGAGGCCGAGACCGATCGCCTCCTCGGCTTTGGCGCGCGAGCCCGGGACGCCCGCGGGGGCTTCGGCTGGCTTCGCGATGACGGCAAGGTCGACACCAAGCGCGACATCGAGCTGTGGATCACGTGCCGCATGACCCACGTCTTCTCGATCGCCGACCTCATGGGCCGCGCCCAGGCCGCCGACCTCGCCGACCACGGCATCGACGCGCTCCGGGGGGCCCTGCGCGACAGTGACAACGGCGGGTGGTTCGCCGCGACCGACGGGGCCCGCGCCACCATCGCCACCAAGCAGGCGTACGGGCATGCGTTCGTCGTGCTCGCCGCGGCGTCGGCCACGGCCGCGGGGCGCGACGGCGCGCGGGGTGTGCTCGACGAGGCGCTCGGCGTCGTCGACTCGTACTTTTGGGACGAGGAGGAAGGGATGGCGTGGGAGGCGTTCGACGCCGACTGGAGCCATCCGGACCCCTACCGCGGCATGAACGCGAACATGCACCTGGTGGAGGCCTACCTCGCTGCGGCGGACGTGACTGGGGACCATGCGCTGCTACGTCGGGCAGTGCGGGTGACGGAGCGAGCCATCCACGGGTTCGCCCGTCACAACAATTGGCGCTTGCCCGAACACTTCACGATCGACTGGCAGCCGGATCTCGACTACAACCGCGATTCCCCGGCCCACCCGTTCCGCCCGTTCGGCGCGACCATCGGCCACCTCCTCGAGTGGTCGCGGCTGACAATTCACGCCGCCGCTTCCCTCGAGCAGTCGGGCATCGCCGCCCCCGAGTGGATGATTCCTTCCGCGCGCAGCCTGTACGCGACCGCGATCCGCGAGGGTTGGAACGTCGACGGCGCCCCTGGCTTCGTGTACACCATCGACTGGGAGGGCCGTCCGGTAGTGCGCGAGCGGATGCACTGGGTGGCGGCCGAGGCGATCGCGGCCGCGGCTGCCCTTTACCTGAAGACCCGCAACGACGACTACGCGGATGACTATCGCCGCTGGTGGCAGTTTGCGGGCGCGCATCACCTTGACCAGGCGGGGGGCTCGTGGCACCACGAGCTCGACGCGCACAACTCCCCGTCCGCGACGGTGTGGACGGGCAAGCCGGACGTTTATCACGCGATCCAGGCCACGCTGATTCCGAGGCTGCCACTTAATCCGTCGATCGCGCCGTCGGTCGCGGCAGGCAACCTAGACCGCTAGGGGATCAGCAGGACCTTCCCGAAGACCTCGCCTGACTCCAGGGCCGCATGCGCCTTGCCGGCGGCTTCGAGCGGGTAGGTTGCGTGGATCACTGGCCGGAAGCTGGATGGGATCCACGGCCACACCTCTCGCCCGACACCCTCGACGATCGCGGCCTTATCCGCGTCCGGCCGCGACCTCAGCGTGGAGCCGGCGATGCTCGCGCGCTTGCGCATCAGCGCGCCAAGGTCGAGCTCGCCGCGCGTGCCGCCCTGCAGGCCGATCACCATCAGCCGGCCGCCGGCGGCGAGCAGGTCAACGTTCGCGCCGAGTGCCGAGCCCCCCAGGACGTCAAGGATGATGTCCGGCTGGCCAAGCGCCTCAAGGGCGCCTGGCGGGTCTTCGGCGTAGGCGACGACGGCGTCCGCGCCGAGCGCGGCGCATCGTTCCGCTCGCTTGCGGGTTCGGGCCGTCGCCCACACGGTCAGCCCCATCGCCTTTGCGATCTGGATCGCCGTGGTGCCGATGCCGCCCGAACCGCCGTGCACCAGCAGCGTGTCGCCGGTGACTGCGCGCGCGGCCCGGAGGTTGGACCACACAGTGCACGCGGCTTCCATGATGCCCGCGGCGGCCATCAGGGTGACGCCCTCCGGCGCAGGCAGGACGTGCGCCTGGTTGACGGTCACGAGTTCCGCATAGCCCCCGCCCGCCAAGAGCGCACACACGGCGTCGCCCACGGCGTAGTTCGTGGCGCCCTCGCCGACCGCGTCGACCACGCCACTGACCTCGAGCCCAAGCCATTCCGGAGCGCCCGCGGGAGCGGGATAGGCGCCCTGGCGCTGCAGAATATCGGCCCGATTGACGCCCGCCGCGGCAACGCGAATGCGGACTTCGCCGGGCCCTGGAATCGGGTCTGGAACCGACTCTGGCGCGAACTCCACACTGGCCCCAGAATGGGAAAAAGTGACAACCTTCACAGAAAAACCTCCCAAACCGTCGTCATGGAGTCCCGTCGTAAGCGTCTCATGTGTAAGGAGATACGCAGTTTGTACTCATGTTTATCGGCAGAGGCGCCGATGAACGCTCTAGGGTGCGTGTTTCTCGCAATCCGGCGTCGGCTTGGTGTCGGCAGAAGTGAGGGAGAGGACCGATGCTCCGAAGGCTAGGAGTCCGTGGAAAAATCCTTGCTGTTGTGGCAGTGCCAATTATGGTGCTTGTCATCGCGGCTGGAGCCGTCACGTTCAATGCCGCGCGCCAATTGGACGCGTCGCAGAACGTGCAGCAACTCATCGGCGTGATCTCCGAAGCTCACAACGTCATCGACAATCTCCAGGCGGAACGCGACGCATCGGCAAACTACGTCCACGCGTTCCAGAACGCGCAATTGCAGCGCTCAAACGCCGAGGACAAGGCCGACCAGGCCTACCTCGCGATCCGCAGGCTCGTCTCGGATGCTCCCGCGGATGTCGCCCCTGCCGCGCAGGCAGCGCTCGACAAGATCGACGGACTTCTCGCGCTCCAGGCTGGCTCCGACCCGTTCCGCGGCGACATCGTCCTCGACGCCCCGACCGACGGTGCGCAGCTCCAGGGCCTTTACGAACTTCGCTCGCGCGGCTTCATCGAGAAGAGCGTCTACGAGCGGGGCGGTAGCGGCATCAACGTGCTCGACGACGGGCAGTTCCCCGAGTGGCCCTCCGCTGACCAGGTGGCGAAGCTCGCGAACGACTACACCGACCTGCGTACGCAGCTCGCCGCCATCGCGTCGGAGACGCCCACGAAGACTGGGACTCGAGAGCGCGATCGAGGACTTGAACTTCGAGCTCGGCCAGGAGGCCGTGGCCGCCGACTCCCTGCTCACCGAGATCCAGCCGCGCGAGGAGTCGGTGTCGGGCACCTGGCTTGGTGTGGACGCCTCGATCGAGGCCTTCAAGGAGGCCGCCGCGAACGTCTCCACGCGCCCCGACAATGCCACTGTCATCGACACGTTGAACGCCACGGTCGACGCACTGTCCGGAATCGACGAGATTCGCAAGGACGTCCGCGCTCGGTTCGGCCCGCCGCAGTACGTGGCGACGTTCTACGACGACGCCATTGACGTCGTGGTCGACCTTCCGAGCGAGGTTGGAAACATCACGACGGACCGCGAACTCGCGCAGTCGCTCACCGCATACCGCGCGATCGATGTGCTGCTTGAGCGCGTCCAGGTTGAGAAGATCGCCATCGAGCGCACCATCCGCCGCGGGTCGTTCCTGCAAGGTGAAGCTGAGAACATCCGTACCCTCGAGGTGAAGACGGATATCGCGCTGGAAGACGCGCAGGAGGCCGCGTCCGTCGTGCCCGGACTGACCGCAGTCCCCGAGTTCGGCGCGTCGCTCGATCCGCTGACGCTCGTCTCGTTCGAGACCATCCGCAGCCGCATGGCCAACGGTGTGAACACGACCGCCGTGGCCGAACAGGCCAACGACTGGCCGACCCAGGTGAGCGAGGAGCTCGAGGTACTCGGGCCGATCCGCGACCAGAACTTCAGGGTCGCGCGTAACCTCGCCGACTCGTCGACCGCAGCGAGCTTGGCCCAGACCATCTTCACGGCCTTGATTGCCGCGGCCGTGGTTCTCGCCTCTCTGTTCATCGCACTTCTGATCGCACGACGGATCGTCGGCCCGCTGCGACGCCTGACCACGACGGCTACCGCCGTGCGCCAGGAGTTGCCGCGACTCGTGGAGCGCGTGGCGCTTCCTGGTCAGACCGTCGACGTCTCGGAAGTGCAGATCCCGGTGGAGTCGTCCGACGAGATCGGCCGCCTGGCCGAGGCCTTCAACGCAGTTAACGCGGCGACGCTGTCGATCGCAGGCGAGCAGGCCGCCCTGCGTGGCTCGATCTCGGAGATGTTCGTTAACGTCGCCCGTCGCGACCAGGTGCTCCTCAACCGCCAGCTAGCGTCCATCGACGAGATGGAGCGAACCCAGGACGATGCCGACACCCTCCAAAAGCTGTTCGCTCTTGACCACCTAGCTACCCGAATGCGTCGTAACTCCGAGTCGCTGCTCGTCCTCGCAGGCATTGACACGGGGCGCCGCATGCGTCGCGCGATGCCGCTTTCCGACGTGGTCCGCACGGCGTCGTCCGAGATCGAGTTGTACGAGCGTATTCAGCTTGAGCTCGACGCCGACCCGTCGATGGTTGGTCACTCCGCCTTGACGGCCGCGCACCTGTTCGCCGAGTTGCTGGAGAACGCGACGGTGTTCTCCGACCCAGGCACTCCGGTTACCGTGCGCACGTCGCGCCGCGATGGCAGCTTCGTCGTGGAGATTCAGGACGCCGGTATCGGCATGGGCCCGGAAGAACTCCAAGAAGCGAACCAGCGCGTGCTGTCGACGGCGGCTTCTGAGATCCTCGGCGCCCAGCGCCTTGGCCTCTTCGTGGTCGGACGTATTGCCCGCCGTGTTGGCGCCCGCGTGGAGCTCGAGTCGAAGGAGGGCGAGGGCACCACAGCCCGCGTCATCATGCCTGCGAGCCTCTTCGACGCATCCGTCAACCCCGAAGAGCACGAGCCCATCGTGAGCTCTGCTGTGGACGAGGACATGCACGCTCCGTCCGCGCTCGTCAGCCACGATTCCGGCGACGAGTTCGTTGAGACCGATATGACGGCACCCGACGCTGACGCGATCCCCGACGAGTCGACTCCGCTTCCGGCTGACCCGCCCGCGCTCGCGCCAGCGGACGCATCCGAGCCCGTCGCATGGGGTTCGCCGTCGTCGGGCTTCGGCCCCCCGCTGGGCGCCGACGCGGAGGAGGATCCGGTTCCCGCGTCTGGCGCCGTCCCGCTTCCCGCGAGTGCGGATTTGGACGACGCCGCGCCTGCCGCAACGGAGGAGCCCGCCAAGTCGGGTCTCGCATGGGGTCTCGACACGCCGGACACCGCGCCCGCTCAGGACTCACCCGCCCTTGCCTGGGGCTTCGGCTCGCCGGCGCCGGAGCCGGCGGCGCCGGAGCCAGACGCACCGCCGCGCATGTGGGGCTTCGGGAACGGGGATGGCGACGCGCCGTACGACGACAGCCCGATTCCGGTGCCCGACGTGCCCGACGAGGCCGAAGTCACGACCGCAGACATCCACGAACTCATCGAGTCCGACGCCGCTTCGGCGCCCGCGGTGGACGAGGTTGACCTCGAGGCGCTGACCGACGGAACCACACCCTCTGGGCTCCCGACCCGACGCCGCGCAGCCGACGTGACGGAGGCTCGCCCCGAGACCACGAGCGTGCTCGGGCTCCCGCCCCGGCCGTCGTCGGGACAAATTGACGAAATGTCCGCAAGCGCCCGAACCGGATTTGTGCCTAAGGTGAGCGCGAGTGAGGTTGCGCCTCAGACCGCCGAGCAGCGAGCGTCGTTGTTCCGCGGATTTCAGAACACGCGACAGGAGGAGGGCAGTGATGAGGAGGGCACTCCCGAGTCGCTCGGCTTCGCGGCGCGTCGAAGTGCCATCGCTCCAGACGCCATCCCGTCGCTCGAGGATGAAGAGTCGGAGGATCGTTAGGTGCGTGGGCAGCGATGAGTGAAGACGCTCGATTTGGTCAGGACCCAGCCATCAGTGCTGGGTTCCACCACGATGCGCCTGATCCCGGCCACGAGCCGGAGGATCCGCTTCGCGTGACGCTTCACGACATGGGCATCCCCGGGCTCGACGACACCCATCCGCAGGTTCCCGCGCCCCAGCCGCCGGCCGCAGAGCCGTACGGCGTGGTCGCCCACGACGCCCCCACGCCCGCACCGTTCGACCCCACGGCCAGTGCGGCAACTCCGCAACCTTCGCACCCCGCAAACATCCCGCGCCTCGAAGACCTGCTGCTGCCTGACCACCCGGAGCACACGAGCCGCCGCAACCGCCGCAAGGCAGAGGAAGAGGCGGCAGCGGCGGCCGAGTACGCAGCTCGGCAGGCGCGTCCGGCGGCGTACTCCGCGCCCACCCTCGAGCCCGACGCAGGTTTTGTTCCGCCCCCCGACGCTCCGCCCGCACCGCCGGCGTACGATGCTCCCGCATACGACGCTCCGCCCGCACCGCCGGCGTACGACGCTCCCGCATACGACGCGCCGCCCGCACCGCCGGCGTACGACGCTCCCGCATACGACGCGCCGCCCGCACCGCCGGCGTACGACGCTCCAGCGTACGAGCCCCCCGCCATGCCCCCCGCGTACGACGCTCCGCCCGCACCCCCGGCATACGACGCTCCGAGCGCCGATACTCCGGCTGCCGATTTCCCTGAACTCGGCTCTGTCGGCCCGTACGGCCGCGACCCCCAGGCTCCCGAAGCTGGCGCTCCCGCGACCCCCGCCATGGACGACCTGATGGGCGCGCCGACGCCCTTCTCGATTGACCAGCCGCCTGTCGCACCCGTTGCCGGCTTTCCCGCCCCGCCCGAGCCTGCGGCGCCGGTCGAAGATGAGACCCCGGCCCCGGCATCGTTGCACCAGGACATCACGCCCGGCTTCGGCAATGACTACGCGCCAATCCCGGGCGGTGCCGAGGACTTCACCCCCGCGCCGGCGTTTGGCGACAACACGGGCTTTGGCGGAGTGCCGACGCTCGAAGAGGACCCCGAACCGGTACCGACTCCCGAGCCGCCGCCGCCGTCGTACGACCAGATGCCACCTCCTGTCGCGCCCGACCTCGGTTGGGAGGCCGCAGGCGCCCAGGCCGTCGGCTACATGGGCCAGGACCCCGACTTTGGCGGCTACAGCCCGCAGGCATACGAGATGGCGCCCCCGCCGCCGCCAATGCCCGACGAGAGTGAGATCGAGGCAGAGGTCACGACGGCTGCGTTCTCCGAGTTGAGCTCGCTCGCGTACGAACGGCCGAAGGTCGAACGGACGCGTGCTGGCCTCACGAAGCGCGAGAAGGTGCCCGAGGCCCAGCAGCAAGACCTTGGGGACGGCTCCATCAAGCCCGCAGAGCGCGACGCAGATGCAGTCCGCTCGCGCTACGCAAGTTTCTATTCCGGCACGAACCGCGCCAAGGAAGACGCAGTTCACACCGGGCAGAAAGTACCTGGCCACGCAGGTGGAGAGGTGTAGCTAGGCAGATGAGAAGAAACGCAACGCTTCCGATCGGGAGCATGACCAAGGAGGACCAGTGACAGCGCTCAGCACCGAAGCCACCAACTTTGGGTGGCTGCTGGACAACTTTGTCCAGACTGTCCCCGGCACGCGCCACACCCTGGTCGTCTCTGCAGACGGCCTGCTGATGGCGATGTCGAAGAACCTCGACCGCACCGGCGGCGACACCCTTGCGGCTGTCGTGTCCGGCATGTCGAGCCTGACGCGCGGTGCCGCGCGCCAGCTCAACGCGGGTGAGGTTCGTCAATCGATTATCGAGATGGACGAGTTGTTCCTGTTCTTGATGAGTATCTCGAACGGATCCGTACTCGCTGTCGCGGCCGATTCCACGTGTGACGTGGGACTTGTTGGCTACGAGATGACGCTGCTCGTGTCGCGCACCGAAAGTGCGCTCACGCCGCAGCTCATCACCGAGATGCGCCAGCACCTGCCCACGGACGGCAAGACGCGGGAAGGCGTGTAGGAGGGGGTCATGGCAACTGACGAACTCGCGCCGTCGGAGTTGAATCCGGACGACGACGCGTACACGGTCCGCCCTTACGCGGTCACCGGTGGACGCGTGGCGACAGACGGCCTTGCAATCGAGGCCCTTGTCACCACGCTGAATGCCGAGGGCAGCGTCAAGGGCATGACCCCGGAAAAGAAGAAGATCCTGCAACTCGCGGCGGAGGACTACATCTCCATCGCCGAGTTGTCGGCGCACTGCAAGCTCCCGCTTGGAGTGATTCGTATTCTCGTGACCGAGCTTTCGGACAACGAGTACTTGAAAATCCACACCAATGGTCGAGGAGCCGCGCAGGACAGCGGCGACGAGTCCAGCGGTATCACCCTGAGTCTGTTGGAGAGTGTTCTCGATGGCATCGCAGCCCTCTAGCGCCACGGTCGATGGCGACGCGGCAATGACCGCACCTACCGTAGTCAAGATCGTGATCGCGGGTGGATTTGCCGTTGGCAAGACCACCTTCATCGGCTCGATCTCTGACATTGATCCACTCAACACCGAAGCCGCCATGACGGAGCACTCCGTCGGCGTCGACGATGCCGGTGGAGTCTCCGAGCGCAAGACCCACACCACGGTGGCGATGGACTTCGGTCGCATCGCGCTGCCGGGGTCCTTGTGGCTCTACCTGTTCGGCACGCCCGGCCAGGACCGCTTCCTCTTCATGTGGGACGACCTCGTCCGCGGCGCGATCGGCGCCGTGGTACTTGTCGACACTGAGCGACTTGACCAGTGCTTCCCTGCCGTTGACTACTTCGAGGGCCGGAGCATTCCGTTCATCGTCGCCGTCAACTGCTTCGATGGGGTGGCGCGTCACCAGCTCGAGGACGTGCGAGAAGCGCTCGGCCTCAACGACAAGGTGCCGGTCATGTACACCGACGCTCGCGAGCGTGCCGCGACCAAGCAAGCGCTCATTGCCGTGGTGCAGCTCGCCATGGAGCGGATCAAGAACTAGGCGAAGGGCCGGGCCGACCCGCCACGGAGCGCTTAGCGTGACCGAGGGGGGTGGCCCGGCTACGCTGGTCACGTGATCTATCTCGACGGCTCCGCGCTGTGCAGGTTCCTGCCCGGAGTCAGGTACGCCGATGCCTGGAACGAGTGGGTCGACGGTCGCTTCGACCAACTTGTGACCACGCAGCTTGGATTCACCGAGCTGCGGCAAGCAGCCGAGTTGTACCCGCGCGACTGGGCGGACGACGTCAACGCGATCGTGACGCTGGTCCGGTCGCAGGTCAAGACGCTCCGGTTCAGCGACGACACGGTCGAGCTGTCGAGCCACGCGACGACGGTGCTGAAGCCGTTCGCCGCGCTCCACATTGGCGCTGCCGTGTCGAACAAGTCCGTCGACGCGATCGTGACCTACGACCCCGCGCTCGCGCACGTCGCCGAAATCTACAAGCTCAAGGTGTACTCGCCAGGCCTCGAGGAGAACTGGCACCACAAGTTCGAGGGCCCGCCGGAGAACTGGGACCAGGTCGCGCTCGACGCACCGTCGGACGCGCCGGTCGGTGAAGCGGCGGCTCAGGCGCAAGACGCCGACCCGGAGCCAGAGGCTGAGAAGGAAGCCGACGCGCCAGCCGAGGCGCAGGCGGAGGCCACCGCGGTCGACGAGCCGACGGAGCCGGCCCCCGACGCTGCGGCGGATGCGGACGACGAGGGAGACGCGGACAGCGGCGGCGAGGGTGGCGGTGGCGGCGACGGGGCAGCCGAGGCCGAGGGCGAACCCAAACCCGATAGCCCCGCCGAAACTGACGCGGGCCCGAAGGCGGACGACAGCGCAGTTGGGGCCGCCGGTCCGTGGCTTGGGGCGGCTGTGGCCACGCCTGTCGGCGACGCGAATGCGTTTGCGGCTGGAGATGGGTCGCAGGCTGAGGCCGACGCCATCACGGACACGTCGGAAGGGTCCCCCGGGGACGCCGCCGACGCTGACGGCGCAGACGGTGCGCAAGCCGAGGACCCGATGTCGGAGCTCGAAGCTGCGATGCGCGCTGCGGAGGAGGCTGCGACCGCGCGCGCGACTGCCGCAGCGGCCGAGTCGGCCCTAAACGACGCCGGTCCAGACCGCCCGGCCAGTGACGACGCCACCAGCGACGATATGTCCGGTGACGGGATGTCCGGTGACGGGATGTCCGGTGACGATGGGCCGGTAGCGGACGCGACCGATGGCGGCGGTGGCGCAGACGACCAACCGGCCACAGCGCCGGAGGACGCGGAGCCGGAGGACGCGGAGCCGGACCAGTCCGAAGGCGATGCCGCGGGGCAGCCGCGCTCGCGCGAAGACGCGATCGCGAACATTGGGGAGTACCGCCCAGCTGTGCACGCGTGGGTTGACCCCGACCAAGAGCCGGGTAGCGCCGCGGCTGGTGAGCCCGAGGCTCCACAGACCCCCGAGCCGGCGCCCGAGGCACAGGCGCACATCTCGCCTCCGCAGCCTCCTGCGGCGCACACGCCCGCCCCTGAGCCCGCCCACGAGGCCGTGGCGGCTCCCGAGCCGGCCGCTACGCCAGAGCCCGCCCCAGAGACCCCGGCGGGGCCGCCCGAAGGCTCTCAGGGCAGCGCGCAGCCGCAACCAGGGGTCGCACCGGAACGCCCGTCGTTGTTCCCGCCTGCCGCATCGGCGGACTCGGCTATTGAGCAGCCTCCTGCAGGGCAGGCGCCCTTCGCGCCGCCACTCAATGCCCCGCCCGCGCCACCGCCCGCGGCCGTCCCACCGCCCCCGCCTGCTGGCTCAGCGCCGCCGCCACCTCCCAGCTTCGCCCCGCCGCCGTCGGGCGTGCCTGCACCCCCGACGGACGTGCCCGCGGCGTCGTCCGAATTCACGTACCCTCCGCCGGCGCCGCCGCGCCCGTCGAGCGCGGCCGACGAGCCGCGGATCGTGCACAACACGCCGCCGGGCGAGGAGCCCCCCGAGGCAAAGCCGTTGACGGTGCCGATTCAGTGGAACATTGAGTTCGACGAGCCCGAGGACTACGAACCGCCGTCGTCGAGCGCCGCTGGTGGCCAGGACCCGGCCAGCGGCGGCCCGTTGGCGGAACGGCGCCCCCGCGCCCCCTTCGACAGCCCCACCGCCCCGCCGTCGGGCGGCGTGCCTCTGTTCGCACCGCCGTCCCGCTCGGAACTCCCGGTCAACCCCAACGATCCGGATGTCCCCGTGCCGCTTGACGCGGATGCGTTGCCGCCCGCGATCGCGCAGCAGAAACCTCCGCGCAAGGGCAAGTTCGGGCGCAAGGCGAAGGGTGACAAGAAGGGCGCGACGCCCGCCCCACCCGAGCCGCCCGCGGCCGACAGCCCCTGGAAACTCGACGATGTCTTCGGCTCAGACTCGCCCTGACCTCAGCGCCAGCCGTGCGCTGGCACAATGGGCTCACCGGGAGAGTTGACCGAGCGGCCGAAGGTGACAGTCTTGAAAACTGTTGAGGCGTAACCCGCCTCCGTGGGTTCGAATCCCACACTCTCCGCCAGTAGTGCTAGCAGCAAGAGTCCGAGCATTCGCAGCGGACGTTGAGAAGGTTGCTTACCTCGCGCACGCGCGCCGTCTCGAGCCGGTAGTTGACGCGAGCGCCGTCGCGCGTCGGTGACACGATCCCGACGGCGGCAAGTCGCTTGAGGTGGTGGCTCACCGTCGGCTCGGACACGCCCAGTTGCGGCGCGAGTTCGCGCGTGGTGTGTGAGTGGCCCGGTCGCGCGGCAAGAATCGACACGAGCGTGATCCGCGCCGGGTCGGCGAGCGCCTTGAGCGTCGCCGCAGCCTCTTCCGCCTCCTTGGCGTCGTAGCGCACGTGCTCGCCGAGCGGCGGGCAACACAACTCGGACGACGGCGCGGTTCCCTGAATCTCCATGCCTCAAGTGTCGCATATGTTTTGACAAATGTCGAAAGGTAGGGCAGTCTCGCGATTAGATGAATATCGAAAGGAGGTGCCTGATGACCAGCTACGTTGCCACTGTTGACTGCGACTGCCCCGGCGGTTGCTGCTAACGACACGGCGGGCGCCGGCCCTCGTGTTGGCGCCCGCCCCTTCTCCCGGGTAATCTGATCATCCGTTGCCGGGAGACGTCGCATAGTCCGGCCTAGTGCGCGGCCCTGCTAAGGCCGTGAGCGGTGTATGCCGCTCCGTGGGTTCAAATCCCACCGTCTCCGCTCGTGTAGTGAAGTGGTATCCGCCCCGGCGGCTGGCAGAATCGCCGACTCAGGGGCACCGGCCAGTAGGCTAGACTCATCACTCGGCTGAGACGCCGAATGCGCCCGTAGCTCAACGGATAGAGCATCTGACTACGGATCAGAAGGTTGGGGGTTCGAATCCCTCCGGGCGCGCTCTTAGGCCTCGTGAACCACCGGGCGGCCAGCTATCGTCCAATTCAGCGCGGGTGGTCGTTCCGGCGGACTCCGCAACCACCGACAGCGCGACGGCGCGGCCCGCCGGCGCCAAGCGGACCGTGACCCGGCCCGACGGCCACCGAACGCAACGCGGTCACCACCAGGTTTGTCGCGGCAGTCATCGCAGCCTCCGTCGGCAACGGCTGGCCGCGGTCGTCAAGCAGCGTGACTTCGACCCCGCGGGCGCGCGCCTCGGCGGTTGCCTTCGCGATCTCGGGAGTGTGGAGGGACCTCGCACGCACGCTGTCTCGAAGCGTGGCCTCGGCGAGCAGGTAGTCGATGCGGTCGTCCGCCGTAGTGACGGTGGCGGATGCGATGCGGTTGAGAAGCGGTGTGGCGCGCTGCGCGAGTTCCTCGACGCGCGTGCGGCGGGTCTCGTGCTCGGCGTCTGCGCTCGCGGTCGCGGCGGCGAGGTTCACCGATCGCAAGTTGAGAGCGTTGATGCGCTGCGAGGTGCGCCGCAGCGCGATGGTGTACAGCGTCGACACCAGGAGGATGCCGGCGTGGGTCTGGAGCATCAGGCGCGCCGCCCAAGGCGCCGCGAGCGACTGAGGCCGCCCACGCAATGTGGACGGCGACCATGGCCGCGAAACCCACCCACGCCCACGAGATCCGGCCGCGCATGGCGAGGAAGAACAGGAGCCATGTGTTCGCGCCCAGGTGCCAGCCCTCGCGGCCGATGTCACCAGAAGGCGCCAACTGCCAGGAGATGAGCGCGGTGGTCGCGATCGACCATGAGAATCACGCCCGCAGTCCGACCAGGCGGGGAATGGGTCGACATGCGGCCGCGCGAGTAGAGGCCGCGCCGCCAGCGAGCACGACGAGCGCGGCGATGCTCGGCCAGGAGTGTCGCAACCTTGTCGAGGGTCGTCAGCGCGAACGCTGGCCTCGATCGCCACGAACAGGGCCGCAAGCAATCCACACGGGGCCGCGGCCAATGCCGAGCAGCCGGGACACGTCGGTGTGGCGTACGACCCGTTCCGCGGCGTCCTCCGGGACGGTCGTCGGCTGGACCGTCACGTCTTCTCCTACCGCGCGCACCGTCATCGTTGCCTCACCCACGTCAGTGTGATGGTTGTGCCACGCCCCGGCTGGCTGTCGATCTTCGCCTCGCCGCCGGGGAGTAGCCTCATGCGTTCAAGGATGCTGACGCGGATGCCGAGCCGCCGCTCAGAGACGGCCTTCGCGATGAACCCGCGCCCCGTGTCCTGAATGGTCGCGCGAAGCGTGTCGTCGGTGAGGTTCACGGTGACGACGCGGTGGACGAAGTCCCCGGCCTCCCCACCGGCGTACAGCAGGCTGTTGCGCACGGCCTCGGCAATGGCCTCAGAGAACGCCTGGATGACGACGGCGGGGATGGGCGTGCGACCCACGGACGAATGCCAGAAGGCCACCTGAGACGCCTGGTCGGTCACCGCAGTCCTGAGCGCGATGATCGCGTCGTCAGGCGCGTAGTCCGGCTTTTCGGCGTCGTCATCGATCGACAGGGTGGCTACGCTCGACAACGCGGACTTCGCCTGGGACGCGACGCGGGGCGAGTGCTCCTCGCGGCTGGCCACGAGCAACACGGACATGATGTTGTCGTGGACGATCGCGTCGATACGCGCTTGTTCGCGTTGCCGCGTGCGCTTGCTGGCCTCCACCGACGCTTGCGCGCGGGCGCGCGCGGCAGACACATCTTGGCTGCTCGCGGCCCCCATGAGTGCGAGTGCGACGCCCACAGTGATTCCGCAGAACAGCACCGCGCCCACGCCGTTCAGCAGCGCAGCCTTGACGTCCGTGCCGGTTGACACGTACTGCACGATCGCCACCAGTGGCCCCTGGACGAGCGCGTAGGACCACGCGACTCGCGTCGCGAGGAGGACCGCAAGCATCGTGCCGTGGACGGCGTTGAAGCCCTGCAGCCACGGGTCGCTCTCCGTGGTGCCCGTGGTGATTGCAGGCAACCACAGCACCTGCATGGCGACGAATCCGAGGACGATAGTGGCGACGTAGGCGCGCAGCGCCTTGAGGGGAAGCATTCGGGCGAGGAACACCAGGCTTGCGGGTAGCACCACACCAAACGCCACCGCGGTGATGGCGTAGATGTTGTTCAGCTCCTGGAATTGGGAGACGATCTTGCCGAAAAGGATGCCTCCGAACACCAACCCACCGAATCCAGATGCCGCGTAAAGCATGCGCTGCACGCGTTCCCGAGCTGCGTGCAACTCGAAAGTCGGTTCGCTCACTGCGGCCCCTCGAGCAACCCGTCTTCGATGGCGCGCACATACAAGTCGACGCGCGAGTGGGCGGGCCTACCGGCGTCGGCGTACTTGCGGCGGATGCGGGTGACGTAGTCCGCGACCGTCTCGCGAGACAGCCCCATGCGTTGCGCGACTGACGTCGCGGTCTCGCCGGAGGCGTAGAGGCTCAGGACCTCCTGCTCGCGGGGGCTCAGCTTGGCGTCTTCAAGGTCGGAGTCGGCGTCGATGGCGGCGGCCCAGTCGGCACCGAATACCTCGCCGCCGTTCGCCGCCGTCCTGACGGCTTCGAGAAGCACGCCCGGCTCGGCCGACTTGCGGATAAGCCCGAGCGCTCCAGAGCGCGCGGCCTGCTGAATCAGGCGACGGTCCTCGGCGCCCGTGTAGATAAGCACGCTCGCGCCCAAGTTGTGGATCGCGGCGACGTTTTCTTCCGGTGCGGATCCGTCGGAAAGCCGGAGGTCGAGGACGACGAGGTCGAGCGACTCACCGAGGTCCGAGAGATTCTCAACGGTGTCGACCATGCGCACCAGTTCGATGTCTGGTGCGGTCTCCATGAGGTCTGCGAAGCCGCGTGAAATGAGCGCATGGTCCTCCACCAGCGCAATGCGGCGCAATGGCGACATAGCCCTCCTTATCCGGGTTGTCCCCACGTTAGCGCGGCTGCGCGGTTTGTGGCGTGCGATGTGTCACATTTGTCGCACGAGCGCGGCGCGCCAACGCGTTACCCTTGCGAGGTGGCCAGCGCCCGCTGGCGAGGACGGGACGGAAGATGCGCGCGATTGCGGCCGTGGTTGCAGGCTCCACGATGGCACTGGCGCTTGCCGCGTGCGCAGGCCCCCCGGTCAGCGACCTCAAGGTTGGCGACTGCTTTGTCCAGGCCGCGCTCGCCTCCGAGGTGGATTCCGTGCCTACGGTCCCGTGCACCGATCCCCACGACGCAGAGGTCTACGCGATCATCCCGCTCGACAACGCGGAGTTCGATCAGGACGTCATCGACACCGCGGCAACGGACGGATGCGAGGCGCAATATGAGGGCTATCTTGGCATCCCATATTGGGACTCGCAGTACTTGTTCCTGTCGCTCACGCCCACCGAGGACGGGTGGCGCACGGAAGCCACGCACAACGTGATTTGCTTCGTGTGGCCCGGCGAGGGCGTTCAGCTCTACGACACCGTGAAGGGCTCCCGCGACTAGCGGGTCCCGCAGCTAGTCGACGAACGTTACCGTTCCGCCGACGAAGCTGCCAAGCATGTCCTTGTCGCGGTAGGCGACGCACACGCCGCGGCGCTCGTCGATACCCCACGACTTCGCGGTGGGCGCCCACGCGACCCACCGCACGCCGGCATCCCAGTCGCCGGGCTGGAACACGGAGGACTGCGAGAACCCGGGCTGGATGACGCGCCCGCAGTAGTCGAGCATCTCCTTGCGCGCCGCGTCGGTGCCGGGGAAGTCCTCGGCAGTGAACGTGTACGACGCGACGACCTCTGCGCGGTGTGCAACGTCGCAAGGCACGGCTACGACCTGCGCGACGGCGCCGTCCTTGCCGATGTCTTGGAGGCACATGCCGGTGTCGGCCTGAATCGCGTTGATGGTGTCGCCGTCGCGGTTGGTGATCACGGGGACGGCGGTGCCGGACTCCCTGCCCGCGGCGAAGCCTGCCCAGGCGGTGCCCAGGAGGGCCACCGTGGAGACCACGACGACGAACCACAGCCAGGGGTTGCGGGCCTTGCTGGGTGCCGCCGGTTCCATCCCCGGGGTCACCGCGGCGTGGTGAGGTTCGGGGTAGAGGCTGTCGCGCGTCGGCGGCTGTGGAACGTCTGAAGACATGACTACACGGTACCCGCGTGGTCGGCGATGTCGATGATCACGGGGACGTGGTCGGAGGCGCCCTTGCCCTTGCGCTCGTCGCGATCGATGGTCACCGCGGTGGCGCGGGCGGCGAGCGGCGCGCTCGCGTACGCGAAGTCGATGCGCATGCCCTCGTTCCGCGGGAACCGCAGCTGCTTGTAGTCCCAGAACGTGTACGTGGCGTCGTCCGGCAGGTAGCGCTTGGAGAGCTCCTCGTAGCCGGCGCCCGCGAAGGAGTGGAACGCCTCGCGCGCGGCCTCGGTCACGTGGGTCTCAGCCTCGGAGTCCTCGACGCTCCAGATGTCGCCATCCGTTGGCGCCACATTCCAATCGCCGACGAGCGCGGTCGGCTGGTCCGCCCAGCCCGCCGCGGCGTCGCGCAGCTTTGACAGGAACTCAAGCTTGTACGCGTAGTGAGGGTCCGCGAGGCCGCGGCCGTTGGGCACGTACAGGCTCCACACGCGCACCCCGCCGCACGTGGCGCCGATCGCGCGCGCCTCGACCACCGCCTCCTGGTCCGCCTTCCCAAAGGCGGGCTGACCGGGGAAGGCGCGCTCGACGTCGGCGATTCCGACCCGGGACGCGATCGCCACGCCGTTCCATTGGTTGAGCCCGTGCAATTCGACCTCGTAGCCAGCGAGCGTGAAGGGCTCGTACGGGAACTGGTCGGGCTTGCACTTGATCTCCTGCATCGCGAGCACATCGCAGTCCGCGCGCTCGAGCCAAGTGAGGACGCGCTCCTGGCGGGCCCGGATCGAGTTCACATTCCACGTGGCGATTCGCATGCCCACACGCTACCCGTAGCCTGGACGAATGACGTGGGCGATGGTGACCGGTGCAAGTTCTGGGCTTGGGGCGGAGTTCGCGCGTCAGCTGGCCGACGCCGGGCACGACCTGATCCTTGTCGCGCGCGGCAAGGACGGGCTTGAGGCGGTAGCGGCTGACGTTCGCGAGCGCGGCCGCGAGGCCCAGGTGGTGGTGGCGGACCTGTCCGTGGACGCGGACGTCGATCGCGTCGCGGCCATGCTCGAGGACGAGGCGCGGCCCGTCGAGGTGCTTGTCAACAACGCGGGGTATGCGCTCCGCGCAGGGTTCGTGCGCTCGGACGTCGCAAGTGAGAAGGCGCTGCTTGACGTGATGGTCCGGTCAGTGATGGTGCTGTGCCACGCGGCAGCGCGGGCCATGAAGGCGCGCGGGTCCGGCGGCATCCTGAACGTGGCGTCGGTGGCGTCGTTCCTGCTGAGCGGGCCGTATTCCGCGCACAAGGCGTGGGTGAAGGTGTTTAGCGAGGCGCTCGCCGGCTCCTTGCATGGCACGGGCGTTCACGTCACCGTCACCACCCCTGGGCTGGTGAGGACCGACTTCCACCGCCGCGCGGAGCTCGACTACTCGCGGCTACCCGGCTGGGTGTGGACGCCTCCCGCGCCGGTCGTGCGGGCGTCGCTGCGGGCGCTGCGTCGCGGCCGGCCGCTGGTCACGCCCACGGCGCGGTACAAGGTGATGTCCGGCGCGCTCCGGCTGATCCCGCGTCCCATCGTGCGGCGGGCGTCCCGCAGATAAGGTGGTGCGCATGACCGGACTCACGCCCCGCGAACAGCTTCGCGACCTCATCAAGGAACTCGCGGTGGTCCGCGGCAAGGTGACGCTCGCGTCGGGCCGGGAGGCTGACTACTACGTCGACCTGCGCCGTATTACGCTTCACCACGTCGCGGCGCCCCTCGTGGGTCACGTGCTACTCGACCACCTCGAGGAGGCCGGGTACGGCCCTGGCGAAATCGACGCCGTCGGCGGGTTGACCATGGGCGCGGACCCGGTAGCGCTCGCGCTCACGCACGCCGCTGCCTCGCGTGGGCTCGCGCTCGACTCGTTCGTGGTGCGCAAGGAGTCCAAGGCGCATGGCCTGCAGCGGCGCGTTGAGGGCCCTGATGTGGCGGGCCGCCGCGTCGTCGCTGTGGAAGATACGTCAACCACCGGCGGCTCCGTGCTGACGGCCGTCGAGGCGCTGCGCGAGGCTGGCGCGGACGTCGCGGCCGTGGCCGTGATCGTCGACCGCGACACGGGCGCGAAGGAGAAGATCGAGGCCGAGGGCCTCCCGTACCTGCACCTGTACGGCCTCGCGGACCTGGACCTGGACTAGCCGTGTATCTGTTCAGCGCTCGAAACGTGGTGGCGACGCTGACGTCGCTCACGGTGACGGCCTGGTTGCTGTGGCTCAACCTCGACATCGGACTTTACGGCCGCTGGCCGCTCGGCATCTTGACAGTGGCGACGCTGGCGGCGGGCATCTGGTGGGTCGTCGACACGTCTCGAGAGAGCGCGCACGCCGACGAGGCGGAGGATTTCGCGGCCAGGTTTGGCTGGAGTTACATGTCCGCCGGCGGGGAGTGGAGCCGCAAGCTTCTGCGCTACCCGTTCGGGATCGGGTCGCGGCGACGCGACACGGCGATCCTGCGCGGCGAATTCGCAGGGATGCCGTGCGCAACCTTCGTGCACGAGTTCGAGTTCCGGGCGGAGGGCTACGAGAACGTCCCGCAGGTCTTCCAGGTCACCACCGTGCAATTGCCGTTCCCGTTGTCGTCCGTGGACATCGTCCCCGAGGACGCGTGGGCGCGCACCGCGAAGTTCCTCGGCGGACAGGACATCGAGTTTGAGTCAGAGGAGTTCAACCGGAACTGGCGTGTGAAGTCGGGCAACGCGAAGTTCGCGCACGACGTTATCCACCCCAGGATGATGGAGCGACTCAACCGGTTCGATTCCCTTGGTCTCGCGATTCGGATTGAGGGCGACACCGTGTTGTGCTGGCAGGCGGGGCGGCAGCCCGTCGACAACCTCGCCAAGCGGCTGAGCGTCCTGTGCGGCGTCGCGCGGCTCATCCCCGAGTTCGTCTACAACGAGTACATCTACGCCTACGAGGCCGCACGTGCGCGGATCACCGAGGTCGAGGAGGCCGCCCCTGACTGGGCGCGCACCCCAGGTCGCCTCACCGACGGCAAGTACAACCCTGAACTCCTCGACCCCAAGTACAGCGAGAAGCTCCCTGAAGTGAAGTCCGGCCCTCGGCTGGACCGGTCCGTGAGCGGCTACTTCCCGTTCGGCTTCTTCGCCGGTGGTGCGGTCGGCTTCGACGACTTCGGGGGCGGAGGGCTGTGAGCCGGAGCCCCCAGGGGCCGTTCACCATCGTGTTCGTCCTGTTGGCGTTCGGCTTCGTGGCGACCTTCTTGCTCGCGGGGTCCCGCACGTCCGTCGACCCGCGGGTGCTGTTCTGGGGGGTGGGGCTCTTGGCCATCGGTAGCGTGATCTGGCAGGCGGTGATCGCGCGGGGAAACGCCCGTGACCTCCAGGCGTTCGCGCGATTGCACGGGTGGACGTACATGTCGCGATCAAACGCCCCAGCGGGTCGGTACCACGTGCGCCCGTTCGGCGTCGGCCACTCGCAGTCGTACCGGTCGGTCGCGTCCGGCGAGTTCGCCGGCGCGCAATGCACGACCTTCACCTACAGGTTCGAGACGGGCTCCGGCAAGGAGCGCACGACGCACGTGTACACGATCGACACCGTTGGGCTGCAAGGTTGGCTCCCCAGGCTCGAGCTCAGCCCTGAGGGCGTGGGCTCGAAACTGGCCAAGGCGTTTGGCGGGCAAGACCTCGAGATGGAGTCGGCCGCGTTCAACGCGCGGTGGCGGGTCAAGGCGAGCGACCAACGCTTCGCGTACGCGGTCCTTCACCCAAGGATGCTTGAGCACCTGCTGACCCAGCAGGCGACCGGGATGGGACTCAACATCGACGGCAGCGCGGTGGTGGGGTGGCGCGTCGGTTCGCACGGCCCCGCGGACCTCGCCGAACGTTTCTCGCTGCTTGTCGGTTTCGCGCGCCGGATCCCCGAGCACGTGTGGCGCGAGTTCCACGGCGATCCGAACGGGGCGCCATCGTGAGGTGGCGCTTCAGCGTGATCAACGTGGCGCTCGCGATCCTGACCGCGTGCTCGCTTGCCGTGGTGCTCGTGTTGTTCCCCGACGTGCCGTCGGCGGTCAAGGTGCTGTCGGTGCTTGGAGTCCTCGCGATTGGCGGCCTGGCGGCGGCGATCCTCCGCTACGCGCTGACCCGCGACTACGCCAGGCTGACGCTGTTCGCGGCGCTGCGCGGCTGGACATTCACACTTCACGATGCGGACCTTGACAAGCGCTTCGACGTCTTTCCGATGAACGCGGGTTTGGGTGGCAGGGTCATCAACGTGATGCGCGGCAGCCACCGGTTCTACGAGGCGGCGACGTTCACCTACCTGACGGCGATGCCGGCTCCGCAGGTCTACCAGGTGACGCTCATCGAGCTCGGCGCGCACGTCCCGACCTTCCAGTTGCTGCCGGAGGACGCGATCGCGGCGGCCGCCAAGCTCGCGGGTGGGCAGGACATCCTCGTGGGCGACGCCGACTTCGACAAGCGTTGGCGGATCATCGCCCGCGATCCCGATTACGTGCGCGCGGTGCTCACGCCGCAGCTGCGCGAGCGTCTCGACAAGCGGGACGTGCATGGGATGCCGATCGTCGTCGATGGTGGAGCCGTGCTCACGTGGAAGGCGGGCCCTGAGGCCGTCCGCCGTCTGTCCTTCCGCCTCGAGGTACTCGTCGCGGTGGCGGAGGCAATTCCGGAGAGCGTCTGGAAGGCGTCCAGGCCGTAGCAAAACCACTTGCCCGTTCCGGTGGGCAAAGTGGGCGGTCCCCGCTACCATCGGACCAGGAACCTGACCTGGAGGAACACCTCATGACCCCTTTGACCATCGGCATCATCGCCGTCGTCGCCATCATCATCCTGTGGGCGGTGGCCCAGTACAACGGCCTCGTCAGGCTTCGCAACTTTGTGCAGGAAGCGTGGCGTCAGATCGACGTCGAGCTCCAGCGTCGGCACGACCTCATCCCGAACCTCGTCAAGACGGTTCAGGCGTACGCCAAGCACGAGAAGGGCACGTTCGAGGCCGTCACCAAGGCCCGCACGCAGGCGGTTGCGCCTGGCTCAGGCCCTGCCGAGCAGGCCGCGCAGGAGAACATCCTCACCCAGGCGCTCGGCAAGCTGCTCGCCGTCGCCGAGGACTACCCGGAACTCAAGGCAGACAAGAACTTCCAGCAGTTGCAGGCCGAACTGACGAACACGGAAGACCGCATCGCGGCGGGCCGCCGGTTCTACAACGCGAACGTCCGCACGCTCAACACCAAGATCGAGACGTTCCCCACGAACATCATTGCGATGATCTTCGGTTTCCACCGCGAGGAGTACTTCGAAACGGACGACCCGAACGTCCGCAACGCGCCCACGGTGGACTTCGACTCCTAAACCCCCGTTCGCGGAGACGCTGACATGGATCCCGCGCTTCTTGCATTCGGCGGCGGTGCTGCCGCGTTCGTCGCGCTACTGGTGTGGCTCGGCAAGCGCGGGAGCGCGGCCGCGAAGGAGCGGCAGGCGGCTAATGCCCAGGCTCTCGAGGCGCTCAAGGCTAAGGGCTGGACCATGGGCGCCGCCGCGCCGACGCTCGTCGACCTTGGCAGGCAGTCGCCCTTCCGCGATGGCCGGGAGCGCCGCGCGTCGAACGCGATCAAGGCCAAGTACGAGCAGAGCGAGTTTGTGTCGTTCGAGTACGAGTACGTCACGGAGTACAAGGACCAGGACGGCAAAGTCCAGCGCACGGACCACAAGTACAACGTGATTGGCTTCAAGATCGCAGGCGAGATTGACGGCATACGGATCATGCCCGAGGGCCTGTGGGATGGAAAGTACGACCTCGACGTCGAGTCCGACGACTTCAACAAGAAGTGGCGGGTGCTCGCCAAGGACAAGCGCATGGCCCACGCGCTGCTGTCGCCCACGGTCATCGAACTGCTTGTGAGCCGCGACACGGAGAAGATGCCCATCATCTTCGAGCCCGGCTACATCTGGACGTACCGCGCGGGCGAGACCGAACTCGCCAAGCTTGAGGCGCGGCTGGCCGTGCTCGCGGGCGTCGCGCGTGAGATCCCGCCCTTCGTCTACAAGGAGGCAAAGGCTGGCGCGGCGCCTGACAAGTACCAAGAGCCAGCCGCGCTGGTGGACGATCCGCGGCCCGCCACGCCGTCAATCCCGACGGCAGGTGTGGGCACGCCCGGTGGGCGCTCGGTCGGCGGCGGCGGCCTCCCGCGCGCGACAGGGCGGTCCGCTGGGGCCACTGGCGCGCCTGCAGGCGGCGCCGCGGGCGCCAACGCGGGACGCCGTTCCCCTGGCGGCACGGCGCCCAAGCAGGCGCAGCCCAAGGCAACGGGGCGGTCGGCTGGCGGCACAGGCCGCGCAGCCGGCGGGAGTGCGTCGGGTGGCACCGGCTCCGGAGGGGCTGGCGGCCCCGGTCGCGGTGGCCGATCGCCCGGCGGGACAGGCCGGCGCTAGGCGGTTTCTGCCTGCGCGGCCCGGCGCCGCTTCTGGATGCGGTGCCGGATGAACTCGAAGACCATGGGCGACACCGACACCAGCACCACCAGCGCGACGGCGAGTTCGTAGTGCGCCTTGATGAAGGACACGTTGCCCAGCGAGAAGCCCAGCATCGTGATTCCGACGCCCCACAGCGTCGCGCCAATGACGTTGAAGAGCGCGAAATGGGAGTACGGCATCTTGCCGATGCCCGCGGCGACCGGGATGTAGGTGCGCACGAACGGCACAAACTGGCCGATCACGAGCGCGCGGCCGCCGTACTTGTCGAAGAACGCGTGGGTCTTGTCGATGTACGCGCGCTTGAAGAACCGCGAGTCGGGGCGGTCGAACAGCCGGGGACCGATGCCGCGGCCCAGCCAGTAGCCGATCTGCGGCCCCAGCATCGCGGCGCCGCCGGCGACCGCGGCCACGACGGCGATCGGGTACGTGATCGCGTCGTTCGCGGTGAAGACCCCCGCCGTGAAAAGAAGGGAATCGCCCGGCAGGAACGGGAACATGAGCCCCGTCTCGATGACGATGACGGCCGCGACTCCCCACAGCGCCCACGATCCAAACCAGTGGATGAGGTACTCGGCGTCGAGCCAGGCGGGCAGGTGGTCTGACAGTCCAGTGCTGATCACGGAGCAAGCCTACGGCCTGGAATCGCTGGGCGGGTCTCGTGCGGCGCGGCGCCTGCCCACTAGCATCAACGTATGGACGGCAATCTGGCAGCGGCCGCCACGCTCGTCGCGCACACGCGCGCCTGGCGCGGGGGCCACACGCGCCGCCCGTCGTTCTCGCCGTTGAGTGCCTTCAGGTTCTCTGGCTCTCTCAAGGTGGACATCCCCGTCGGCCTTGTCATCCCCGGGCGCGAGAAGTACGCGCCGCGCGCGCCGCGAGCGTGGCTCGACTGGTATCCCCGCGTCCGTGCGCGCGACCTGCGCCTTGGCGTGGTCGGCGGCGTGATTCGGGACGACGCCTTGGTCCACAAGGCTCAGATGGCCACCTTCTCGCCGTTCACCTTCACGGCGGTGGACACGCGTGGCAAGGGAGTTGCGCGGGCGGCCGAGCGGGTGGTGAACCCCACCGAGGTCGAGGGCGCCCTGTGGCACCTGCATTTCGTGCGCGTATACGACACCTCGCTGCTGCCTGCGCCCGGCATCAAGGAGGCGGGCGACAACCTGCTCGCGGCTATCGCGTCCGCGCGAACCGTCGGCGTCGCCGAGCGCGCGCTCAAGCAGTGGGTGCCCTACCTCGATCACGCGGTGGCGATCCTGCGCGGAGACGCGGCGCCGCAGAACCCCAGCGACATGCTGCCACCGGTGGGCTACACCACGGCGGCGAGGCTGCTGGTCGCAGCGGCGACGCAGGCGTGGGTGGTTGGCGGCCCCGGCACGTGGAGCGACCATGAGCCCCGTGGCCGTGAGGCGCGCGCGCTGTACCTGACGGTGTCGGCAGAACTGTACGCATGCCTGATCGAGGCGATCGGCGCCGCCGTGAACGAGGGCCTGGTCGAAGAGTGACGGGCGTCGGCCCGTGGGAGGGCCCGGCGCCTGAAGACGCCCGCCTTGACCCCGCGTTGCTGCGTGACGGTGACTCCCGCAACGTCGTTGACCGCTACCGGTATTGGCGGCATGACGCGATCGTCGCGGACCTCGACGCACGCCGCCACCCGTTCCACATCGCGATCGAGAACTGGCAGCACGACTTCAACATCGGGTCCGTGGTGCGCACCGCAAACGCGTTCCTCGCGCGCGAAGTCCACATCGTCGGCAACCGCCGCTGGAACCGTCGCGGGGCGATGGTGACGGATCGCTATCAGCACGTGCGGCATCACCCCACGGTGGGCGAGTTCGCGGCGTGGGCGGCGGACGCCGGGCTGCCGGTCGTGGGCATCGACAACCTTCCGGGTAGCGTCCCGATCGAGACTTATGAGCTGCCGCGCGACTGCGTACTCGTGTTCGGTCAGGAGTCGGTGGGACTGTCGGAGGAGATGCGGACGGCGGCAGTCGCGACGCTGGCGATCGCGCAGTACGGGAGCACCCGCAGCATCAACGCGGGCGCGGCTGGGGCGATCGCCATGCACACGTGGATACGCCAACACGGAGAGATCTCGGCAGGGCACGCCTAGCCGGTGCGGGACGTAGGCCCGGTGCACCCAGAGGCCCCTTTCTGACACAATAGGTGCGGACAATCCAGGACAACCGCAGGAGTAACCCATGGCTCTCGCCACCCCCGATTCGTACAACGCGATGCTTGACGCCGCCAAGGCTGGCGGCTACGCGTTCCCCGCGATCAACATCACGTCGTCGTCGACCGTCACCGCCGCCATCCAGGGCTTCGCGGCGGCCGAGTCCGACGGCATCATCCAGGTGTCTGTTGGCGGCGGTCAGTACGCCTCCGGCGGCACCATCAAGAACCAGGTCGTGGGCTCGCTCGCGCTTGCCGCGTACGCGCGCGAGGTGGCCGACAGCTACGGCGTCACCATCGCGCTGCACACCGACCACTGCCACAAGGACTACATCGACAACTGGCTTAAGCCCCTGCTTGCCGCCTCGACCGAGCGCGTGAAGGCCGGCGGAGAGCCGATCTTCCAGTCGCACATGTGGGACGGCTCGTCGGTGCCAATGGCCGAGAACCTGACGATTGCGGCGGAACTCCTCGAACTGTCGCAGGCGGCCAAGACGATCCTCGAGATCGAGATCGGTGTCGTTGGTGGCGAAGAGGACGGCCACGCTGCCGAGATCAACGAGAAGCTCTACACGACCCCCGAGGACGGCCTCGCGACCGTCGAGGCACTTGGCCTGGGCGAAAAGGGCCGCTACCTGACGGCGCTGACGTTCGGCAACGTGCACGGCGCGTACAAGCCCGGCTCCGTGAAGCTCAAGCCCGAGCTCCTGGGCGAGATCCAGACGGCCGTTGGCGCGAAGGTTGGCAAGGACAAGCCGTTCGACCTCGTCTTCCACGGAGGCTCCGGCTCGACGTCCCAGGAGATCGCGACGGCGGTCAGCCACGGCGTCATCAAGATGAACGTGGACACCGACACCCAGTACGCGTACACGCGCCCGGTCGTCGACCACATGATGAAGAACTACGACGGCGTCCTCAAGGTGGACGGCGAGTGGGGCGACAAGAAGTCCTACGACCCGCGCGCGTGGGGCAAGCTGGCCGAGGCCGGCATGGCGGCGCGCGTCGTCGAGGCCTGCCAGCAGCTCGGCAGCGCCGGCAAGAAGATTAAGTAGCAAAGCCGCGGAGGTCCTCGCGGTCGCAAGGCCGCGGGGACCTTTCGCGTGAACGGCGGGGTTACCCGCGCCAACCAAGCCCCGGGCGAAGCACCCGGGTGAGGGGAGGGCATCATGCCCGCAGTGGTTTTGGTCGGCGCCCAGTGGGGCGACGAGGGCAAGGGCAAGGCGACGGACGTCCTGGGAAGCCGGGTCGACTACGTCGTCAAATTCAACGGCGGCAACAATGCCGGTCACACCGTCGTGATCGGCGGCGAGAAGTACGCGCTGCACCTGCTGCCATCCGGCATCCTGACGCCTGGCGTCGTGCCGGTCATTGGCAACGGCGTGGTCGTGGACATCGGCGTGCTGTTCGAGGAGCTCGACGCGATCGAGTCGCGCGGCGTGGACACGTCGGCGCTGCTGGTGTCTTCCGCGGCACACGTCATCGCGCCGTACTCGCGCACGCTCGACAACGTCACCGAACGTTTCCTCGGAAGCCGCAAGATCGGCACCACCGGCCGCGGCATCGGCCCGGCGTATGCGGACAAGATCAATCGCATCGGCATCCGCATTGGCGACCTGTTCGACGAGCAGGTGCTGCGTGACAAGGTCGAGGGCGCGCTTGAGCAGAAGAACCACCTACTCGTGAAGGTTTACAACCGCCGCGCGATCTCCGTGGACGAGACGCTCGACGAGTTACTGAGCTACCGTGAGCGCCTCGAGCCGATGGTGGCTGACACCGCGCTGGTGCTCAACAACGCGCTCGACGAGGGCAAGACCGTGTTGTTCGAGGGCGGCCAGGCCACCATGCTCGACGTCGACCACGGCACGTATCCGTTTGTGACGTCGTCGAACGCGACTGCTGGCGGCGCCTGCACGGGTTCCGGCGTTGGCCCTACCCGCATCGACCGTGTGATCGGGGTCGTGAAGGCTTACGCGACGCGCGTTGGCGAGGGGCCGATGCCCACGGAGCTCATCGACGACGACGGCGAGAAGCTTCGTAAGATCGGCGCCGAGTTTGGCGTCACCACTGGGCGGCCGCGGCGCTGCGGCTGGTACGACGCGGTGATCGCTCGGTACTCGGCGCGCATCAACGGGCTGACGGACTTCGTGCTCACCAAGCTTGACGTGTTGACCGGCTGGGAGAAGATCCCGGTGTGCGTCGCGTACGACGTCAACGGCGTCCGCTACCAGGACCTGCCGCTTGACCAGGCGGCGTTCGCGGCGGCGGTGCCGGTGTACGAGGAGTTCGACGGCTGGACCGAGGACATCTCCGCGGCCCGCACGTTCGAGGACCTGCCGGCCAACGCGCAGAAGTATGTGCTGGCGCTCGAGGAGATCTCGGGCTGCCGGATCTCGTCCATCGGCGTTGGCCCGGACCGCGAGCAGACCATCGTCCGCCACGACTTGCTGCCTGGCTAGCCCGCCGCGCAGCCGCCCGCGCCGCCCGCTAGGTTGGTCGCATGGCAGCATCCGAAGGCGCACGGAACACACGCAGGTACTGGTCGGTCGCGCTTGCCGTGGTCGCGGTTGGAGCGATCGTGGCGCTGTTGGTCTTCCAGCACGCGCGCCTGAGCGAGTATCGCGCTGCCGCTGCTGCTTTCCGCGACGTCGAGCATGCCACCGCGATTGAGTCGCAGAGCGCGAACGGCGGCCCACTGACCTCCAAGAAGCTGACGCTCACGTACTCCACGGAAGACGCGGCCGCGCTCGAGGCGGAGGTTACCGACCTCCTGATCGCGAACGGCTGGACGCCGTGGGAGGTCGACGACGGATCGTGGCGAAGCCCGGATTTTGATTTTCCCGCGTACTTTTCGGTGTGGGATGCGAGCGAGTCCCGGGCCGGCGGTGGCGTGCTGCAATTCGGGATCGACGAGGGCTAGCGTCGCCTGGGTAGAGTGGCACGCGTGAAGATCCTGGTTGTTGGCCCCGGCGCACGCGAACACGCGATAGCGCGCTCGCTCCACCTTGACCCCGCTGTTGCGGAACTGCACGCGGCGCCCGGCAACCCGGGCATCGGGCGCATCGCAACGCTTCACCCGGTGGACGCGAACGACGGCGCCGCGGTGGCGGCGCTCGCCACCGAGCTGGGAGTGGACCTGGTGGTCGTGGGACCCGAGGCGCCGCTGGTCGCAGGCGTCGCGGACGCCGTCCGCGACGCGGGCATCGCCTGCTTTGGGCCCAGCGGACAGGCGGCGATGCTCGAGGGATCCAAGGCCTTCGCCAAGGACGTGATGGAGGCGGCGGGCGTGCCAACCGCCGGCGCCCGCGTGTGCACCACGTCCAGCCAGCTGGCGGCGGCGCTCGACGAGTTTGGCGCTCCCCACGTGGTCAAGGACGACGGCCTGGCGGCGGGCAAGGGCGTCGTGGTCACCGACGACCGGGACGCGGCGCTGGCTCACGGCGACGCGATCATCGAGGCCGGCGGCCAGGTGGTGGTCGAGGAGTTCCTCGACGGCCCCGAGGTGTCCCTGTTCTGCATTTGTGACGGCGAGGCCGTGGTGCCGCTTGCGCCCGCGCAGGACTTCAAGCGCGCGTACGAACACGACGAGGGCCCCAACACCGGCGGCATGGGCGCGTATAGCCCGCTACCGTGGGCGCCGCCCAGCCTCGTGAACGACGTGCTTGACAAGGTCGCGCTTCCCACGATCAGGGAGATGACCCGCCGCGGCACCCCGTTCCAGGGAGTGCTGTATTGCGGGCTCGCGCTCACCCGCGCGGGCGTGCGCGTCATCGAATTCAACGCCCGGTTCGGCGACCCGGAGACACAATCGGTCCTCGCCCGCCTCGAGACGCCCCTAGCGTCGGTGCTGCATGCCGCGGCCACGGGCACCCTTGGCGACCTTCCCACGTTGCGCTGGAGTGACGACGCCGCGGTCACCGTGGTTATCGCGTCGGAGAACTACCCCGGCAAGCCGCGCACCGGGGACGTCATCACTGGCGTCGACGCGGCCGACGCCCTCGACTCCGTTCACGTTCTCCACGCGGGCACGGCAAGCAACGACGACGGCGCGCTGGTCTCCGCGGGAGGGCGCGTTTTGTCTGTGGTCGGCACGGGCGCGGACTTGGCCGCGGCGCGCGAGCGTGCGTACGCGGGGATCGCCGCTATCGACCTGCCCGGCTCGCACCACCGGCAGGACATCGCCGAGGCGGCCGCGAACATGGGCGCGGGTTAGTAAGCCATGGCCCACACCGCGTCCCCAACGCCGCTCGAGGTTCCCGGCTGGCGCCACATCTACTCGGGCAAGGTGCGCGATCTCTACGAGCCAGCCCAACCGCATCCGCGCGGGGACGTGCTGCTGGTGGTCGCGTCCGACCGCATCAGCGCGTATGACTTCGTGCTCGACAGCGAGATCCCCGGCAAGGGCGAGGTGCTTACCTCGCTGACGCTGTGGTGGTTCGACCAGATTCGCGACATCGTGTCGAACCACACCGTTGAGGCGGAGGTGCCCGCCGAGGTCGCCGGCCGCGCGATGGTCGTCAAGCGGCTGGACATGTTCCCCGTCGAGTGCGTCGCGCGCGGCTACCTCACCGGGTCCGGGCTCGCCGAATATCGCCAGACGGGCGAGGTGTGCGGGATCGCGCTGCCGGAGGGCTTGGTCGACGGCTCGCGCCTCCCGACCACGATCTTCACGCCCGCGACCAAGGCGGAGCTTGGGCTCCACGACGAGAACGTGAGCTTTGAGAAGGTCGTCGCAGAGATCGGCGCGGACGACGCCGAGGCGCTGCGCGACCTCACCTTGCGCCTGTACGAACGCGCACACGAGATCGCCGCCAGCCGCGGGATCATCCTGGCCGACACCAAGTTCGAGTTCGGCCGCGACGCGACCGGCGCCATCGTGCTGGGCGACGAGGCCCTCACCCCCGACTCGTCGCGCTTCTGGCCCGCGGACCAGTGGGAGCCGGGCCACGCGCAGCCGAGCTTCGACAAGCAATTTGTCCGCGACTGGCTGACGTCCCCCGCGTCGGGCTGGGACCGCGCGTCTAACACGCCGCCCCCGCCCCTTCCCGACGACGTCATCGAGCGCACCCGCGCCCGCTACCTCGAGGCCTACGAACGGTTCACTGCGTCATGACTGCCCGCGCACAACGTTCCACTGTCCGTGTACGTTGGCGTTATATGAACACTCGCGCGATCCTGGCCTCCGCCGCGGCCGCCGCCGTCCTCGCGACGTCGGGCTGCGCCTACCTGTACCCGGGCGGTGGTCCGGTCCATCGCGCGCCTCACGAGACGGGTCCGGCCGCAATCGTCAGCGTCCATGACGGGGTCAGGTTCTACCCCGCCTGCGGCAACGAAGAGCTCGAGTACGACGGTGTGCACTGGTACATCGACCACCCCGAGCTCGAGGGTGACAACTACGATGCCCGCCAGGTCTTCCCGCCGCTCGAAGGCGGCGGCGGGCGCGGGTACTCGCGCGGCGCTCCTATGGTCGTCGCGCCCGGGCCAGGGGACGACGTCGGCACTCTCACGGTGTACTCGAACGGCACGGCCTACTGGATCTCCGACAGCGGGGACCTTGACGCGCACCTGACCACCGAGGTGCGCACTTACAACTGGGTCTGCTGAGCCCGGCGCGCGACGGCGCTGCCGCGCGTCCGCACCGGTAGAATCGGGCCATGCCCACGATCGTCGTCCACGTGATGCCCAAGCCCGAGATCCTCGACCCCCAGGGCAAGGCCGTAGGCGCCGCCCTCCCGCGCCTCGGTTTTGACGGCTTCGCTGCCGTCCGCCAGGGCAAGCGGTTCGAGCTCACGGTCGACGGCGACGTCACGCCAGAGCTGCTCGCCCACGCCCGCGAGGCCGCCTCGACGTTGCTGAGCAACCCGGTGATCGAAGACGTCGTGGCCGTGGAGGTCACCGAGTGACCGTGCGCATCGGCGTCGTCACCTTCCCCGGCACGCTCGACGACCGCGACGCACTCCGTGCCGTGCGCCTCGCCGGCGCCGAGGGCGTCAACCTCTTCCACGCCGAGCCCGACCTCAAGGGCGTGGACGCCGTGGTGCTACCCGGCGGCTTCAGCTATGGCGACTACCTGCGCGCAGGTGCCATCAGCCGCTTCGCGCCCATCATGGAGAAGGTCGTGGACGGGGCGAACGGCGGGATGCCGGTACTCGGCATCTGCAATGGCTTCCAGGTGCTGACCGAGGTTCACTTGCTGCCCGGCTCGATGATCAAGAACGAGCACCTGCACTTCATCTGCCGCGACCAGGCGCTGCGCGTCGAGAACGCCGAGACCGCGTGGACCAGCGAGTACCAGGCTCGCGAGGAGATCACGATCCCGCTCAAGAACCAGGACGGCCAGTACGTCGCAGACGACAAGACGCTCGACGCGCTCGAGGCCGAGGGCCGGGTCGCGTTCCGCTACGTGGGCTGGAATCCGAATGGGTCGCGCCGAGACATCGCGGGAGTCACGAACGAGCGCGGCAACGTGGTGGGGCTGATGCCGCACCCCGAGCACGCGGTCGAGCCTGGCTATGGGCCGGACTCCCGCGAGGCGGGCCGCAACGGCACGGACGGGCTCGCGTTCTTCACGAGCGCCATCAAGTCGCTGGTCACCGCGTAGCGATGGCCGCCGCTGGGCCCATCCTTGAGGCGCTCCACCTGCAGATTATCGCGGGGCGCGAGGAGGAGTTCGAGATCGCGTTTGCCGCCGCGTCGCCCATCATCGAGTCGATGCCCGGCTACCTTGGCCACGAGCTGCGCCGGTCACTCGAGTTCCCCGGGCGCTACCTACTTATGGTGTCGTGGGAGACGCTCGCCGACCACGAGGACGGCTTCCGAAAGTCGGACGAGTACCAGGAGTGGCGCGGCCTGCTCCACCACTTCTACGACCCGATGCCCACCATGGAGCACTTCGAGCGGGTCTACCCCGCGCCATAGATTCGCGCCACGGACGCAGGCCAGGTGGGCGCACCGTGCGGAATCCGCTCTGTACGCTGGAAACCTCAGAAGGCGCGCATTGCTACGGAGGTCGATCGTGACGGCAACACCTTGGGTCAAGCGAGGAGGCGCGGTCGTGGACGCCGAGGATTGCGCGGCGGTCGATCGGTGGTGGCGGGCCAGCAACTACCTCAGCGTCGGCCAGATCTACTTGCTCGACAACCCGCTCCTTCGCCAGCCGCTCACTCGCGAACATGTGAAGGCGCGGCTCGTGGGCCACTGGGGCACAACGCCCGGGCTCAACTTCCTGTACGCGCACCTCAACCGGATGATCCGCGAGCGTAGCCAGCCCACCATGTACATCATCGGCCCCGGCCACGGCGGACCGGCAC
>CAVTJA010000008.1:0-118543 GCA_963735005.1 uncultured Actinomycetota bacterium
GCCTTCGCGCTAGAGCTATTCGAGGCGGCGGCCAACAAGGCGTAGGTCGACCACTAAGAGGTCATTCACGAAGCTCTCGGAAACCCGGGGCGCAACAACCAACGACGCTCAATCGTCAACGGGTTGGCTGAGGCGGTGCCGGCCGTGCAGCCGGATCAAGTCACGCTGCGCCCCATAGGGGGTGTACGCGTTGCGTTCGATGGTCGCGGTAGACGGATCAGCCTCGTTCGACATCATCAGCTGCGCCGAGCCCTGATAGTCGCCGAACTGGAAGAACAACGGGACATCAACGACACCCTCAGTGGCCTGTTCCAGCGCGACCGTTGAGCCAGATCAACGACTCGAATCCGACGTCAGTAGTCAACCAACACCAGGGGCAGTCCCGTTGCGGCCGGACGCGCCATGTTTCAGAGCAGTCAGCCAAGAAGAAATCCCAGTGCCAGGGTGCCGAATGTCAGAGACAGCCACACCTTCTCGAGAGTCGAGAGCGGTGCGAACCGAATTTCGTCTGTCGCAAACCGTGGCCAGAAGAAGACGGGCCAATCGCGCGAATGCACAAATTGGACGCGCCCTTTAAGCGCGGGGCTTGCCGCTTCAATATGATCCGCAATTGCACGCCACTTGAGGTCGTCGAACCTCCCGAACGCCAAAGATCCGAGACTCGCTTCGAACATTCCTCCCTGAGTCGAGACCACGCGGAGAAAGTAGAGTCCCTTTTGGAGTTCGACTCGCGCCACATCCTCCACGCGCGCCGTCCGCTCTCGCAGGAGGGACCGCATGACGACGCGATCGCCCACGAATCGGACGGTGGTTGCCTCCCACCGCGTATATGCGGGAACCCCGAACTGGGAGAGGAGCATGAGGAGACTGACAAACACAGTACTTGTGAAGACCTGCACGATTAGACCGACAGCAGGGAGGGTCAAGAAGATGAACGCAAGGAACGCACGTTCCCGCGCTGAGTGGCGCAGCACATATCCGTCATCCACGTTCACACTGTCTCCTGTACTCTCGCCGAACGTACAAAGCCGCCGAAACCGGCCACGGAACGGCCGGGCCGCGCACTACCGTCATGCGGTAAGTCATCACGAACCTGCCCGTTGGGAGCGGACTTCAGTAGCTCCGCCACTGAGTAGTCCTGGCCGCGCCCCTCCGAGTTTGTACCTCTCGACAGCCGACCCAGGAAACCTGTGAGCAGGGGCCTTCTGCGAGCACGCGCGGATTTGACACGACCCCCGGGGCGCGCCGCCAAGGCCAGGCATGCCGCTCGGTGGTCCCGGCTCATCCCATACCCCAATCTAGTAAGACGTGATAGCCATCTGTGCCCCGAGGGCTTCGAACGCCCAGCCGAAGTTGTTAAAACCCAGACGGATGTACGCGTTTGCCGGAGTACTTGAAGTCCTGACGATCCGAACGCCCCTTACGCCACTGATTCCACTCATCACTGAACCGACGGCGAAGTTCGCCCAAGCATCTCCCTTGCTCCATCCGCGGTTGTAATAGCCATCCACGGAAGACACCCCGGACAACAAGATGCCACCAGCAACGCACGCGACGGTCGCCGAGCCTGCAGTCGCGAGGATGCACGCGCCCGCCAGCACGAAGCTCGCACCAGTCAGCACGTTGTCGCCGTAGCGTACCCAGTAGTCCTTCCAGTACTCCGTAGACGTGACATCATCCCACGCAGACGCCATGAACCCCGGGCCGGCGTAGTCAGTCTTCGTGTTGATGTGCTCACACGACCCGCTGGCGATGCCCATCGCGCACTTCGCGGCGGCGTTTGCGTGATTCAGGCGCGCCCGGACCTCCCACGGCTCGAGCGTGGTGCAATGTTGCTGCTTCCGGGGTCCAGTGCAGGCAGTAGTAAAGGATTTGACCTTGCCCTTCGCCTCTTTGCCGTTGAGTCCCACCCCATAGGTGAAGGGATCATCGGTCTTGCCTGCGCACCCGTAGTGCCCGCACACCTCCTCGTCCTTCTTGGCATACAGCCCCGTCGCATCCGAATAGAACACCGGGTTGTTGTCCGCATACCGATACGGGTCGAGCGTCTTGGGGTCCATCACGTCCAGCAGCGGGTCCGGTGACAGGAAGCGGGACGTGACGGGTCGTAGTAGCGGGCGTTCAGGTAGGTCAGGCCCGTGCCCAGGTTGGTGGTGGCCTCGTCGGCCACCTGCGACAACCAACCACGCTCAATGCTCAAGCTCGCGTCGAAGGTGACGTCCGGGGAGTCGTCGGACAGGTCAGTGTTCAGCGCACGCTGCGACCCATACGGGGTGTAGGCGTTGCGTTGGATCGCGTCGGCCGAGTGGACAGGTCGAGTCGTCGTTGCGTCCCGCAGTCCGGCATCATCAGCTGGGCGGAGCCTTGATAGTCACCGAACAAGAAGAAGAACGGCACCGTCGCGGCGTCTCCGGTCGCGACCTCCGTGCCGTCGCGACCGTTGCGCCGCCGAACGTGAAGTACCGGACCGCGGTCACATCGATGTCGCGTCGTTGGCGAACGTGTCCGTGTCCGTGATCTCGGTGTCACCCAAGTACACCGTCGCCTGCGTCGGCAGCGTGACATCCGTGGGGTGCTCGATCTTCGCCCACCGCTGACCAGACGCGTCATACCAGATACGTCCAATAGTCATAATCGCGGACCCGTCATCGACTGACGCTGCTGACGCAGGTTCGACGCCACATCCCACGTCAACACCTCCGTGGTCGACCTTGCCCGTGCCCTCGTCGGTGATGGTGCGACCGGGTCTGCCTGCCAGCATGCGTCATACTTGAACTTGGCGGTGGCCGGAATCCACACCGTCATCCTTCGTCACCGATTTGCGTGACCAGCATGCTCCAAGTCACTAGGCGATCACCAAGTCATCACCGGCTCATGCCCATACGACATTTCCTGCGTCTGCTCAAACGGCGCCGCGTCCGCAATGCAAATTCGTGATCGAAGTCGGATCTTGCACCGACTTCGAATACGCCCAAGTGGTCGCATACGGGGCCGCCGCATGCATCCACGCACCGCGTCAAGTTCCACCTGAGTCGTCGGCAAAGTCGGGAACGCCGCACACGGATTCCCATAACCCGCCGAAGCATCCGTCCACGCCTGGCGACAACCGGTTATGCCCGTCATACGACAAAGCACTGCGACTCCTGAACCGCGCACCTCAACCGAGTTCGAGTTATCCGCAATCTGGATCACACGACCAAGTCGTCCCGCGTGAACTGATCATCTTTGGAAGGTACTTGGTAGGCGCCCTCGCTGTTCACGTACCACGCCTGAATACTCGACGGCGCACTGAACTGCTCGTCATACGTCGATGCTGCGCCCACGACGCCGTTGGCGTAGACACGATCCGTCAAACGACCCAGCTCATCCTGGACGATGCCGGCGATGGGCGGCGACGACGCGAACCGGGCTGGTATTCAAAGCCCACGGGACGACGCTCGGGGCGCCATCGTCGCGGCGAGGTACCACGCGCTCATGAGCGGAGAACGGGCGTGCCAGTTTGTCACCAATCCGTGCATCGACCCCGGGAGCGTTCGTTCTTGGGCTCCGTTGGGTACGAGCACCAGGCAGCAACCAGGTCATCAGTAGCCGAGGATCGGCATCACATTTCCTGCGTGGTCAAATACCGAAACGACCAACGCGGGACTCGGCCACACGGTTACGGAATCTGGCTGGTGCATGATCTCGATCGTCTCGCCCCTGGGGCCTGATACGTCGATCCGGAATGTTTCGCCCTGCGCGAGTTCGCGGGATCCACCTGCTGGCTCGAAGTGGACAGTCAACGGCCGGTCCCGTGCCGGGGAGGCCCGGGTGAAGGGGGGCCGAACTCAGGACGATCGTGCAATGGTCTCGTGAATTTTGCTTCACACTCCGCCTCCCAAAACGCCGATAATTTCGTTTAGCAAGTTTATCCGCGCCTCGTTTGTGGGGTCGCTCGCCGAACGCTGACCTTTGCCCACTGCCGAAGCCGCCTCGTAGAAGTCGCGCCAGGCCGTCGCCGAATCCACATTCAGTTCGGGGATTCGGCCAAGTTCCTGGGCCGAGCGTCCCATCAGCGCTCGAGCGCCATCCGCACCCGTGCCCCAGACCTGCTGCCCCCATTTCGCGCGTGCAAGTCCAGAACCAGAGATGGTCGCGTCTGCGGCGGACATGTAATCCGCAAGAGTTCGTGGCGCAGCGGTTTCGGCAACGACGGACGAACCCACAAATTCATCCACCGCCGGCGCCCTGCGCCCCACCAAGAGCGTGGCGAGCGCAGCGACACCAAGGGAAATGTCGTAGGAGTACTTGCCGTCTTTGCCGTATGGCCCTAAGGGCTCCATGACCGGATCCCCAAGTGGAACGTCAGCGCACGGGTCTGTGCCACCAGACGAGAGCTGACAGCCCTCCATGGGGCCGTACACCGCGAATGAATTCACGGTACCGACCACGAGGAGGTCCCAACCCGCCGCTCCAACGTTTATGAGACCGCTGTGCGCAGCTGCGACGTTTTCGTTGATGCCGGTCCAGGACCATTCGTGCACCACCCGCGCTCCATAGCTTCCGCACACACACACCGATTTTGCGTCGCGCTCGGCCTGGCGCTGTGCATGCCATGCGGCACTGTGGCCGCCTCCTGGGGCGCCTTTGCCGTCCGGCGCGAATCCGGCGGCGCCGCCATGTTGCATACACATCTTGTATGCGGCGCCTGGAATACACGTTGTCAACCCTGATGGGTCGGCATAAAACACAGGGTTGTTCTCCGCGTACCGATACGGGTCCAGGGTCTTGGGGTCCATCACGTCGAGCTTCGGGTCCGGGCTGATGAACCTGGACGCGACCGGGTCGTAGTAGCGGGCGTTCAGATAGGTCAGGCCAGTGCCCAGGGACGGTGGTGGCCTCGTCGGCCACCTGCGACAACCAACCACGCTCAATGCTCAAGGCCGGGTCGAAGGTGACGTCCGGGGAGTCGTCGGACAGGTCCGTGTTTAGCGCGCGCTGCGACCCATACGGGGTGTAGGCGTTGCGTTGGATGGTCGCGGTTGGGCGGGTCGTAGCGCCGTGCTCGCAGGTTCGACATCATCAGCTGGGCACAGCCCTGATAGTCGCCGAACAGGAAGAAGAACGGCACCGTCGCGGCGCCTTCGGTCGCGATCTCGGTCGCAACCGTTGAGCCACCAAACGTGAAGAACCGTGTCGCGGTCACATCCGGCGTCGCGTCGTTGACGAACGTGTCGGTGTCCGTGATCTCGGTGTCGCCAAGGTACACGGTCGCCTGCGTCGGCAACGTGACATCCGTGGGGTGCTCGATCTTCGCCCACCGCTGACCCGACGCGTCATACAGATACGTCCAATAGTCATAATGCGACCCGTCATCGACGACGCTGCTGACCAAGTTCGACGCCACATCCCACGTCAACACCTCCGTGGTCACCTTGCCCGTGACCTCGTCGGTGATGGTGCGCCGCGTTTGACGACCCGCATCGTCATACTCGAACGCACCAGAGCTCGACGTCGTCAACGCCGACCTTGGTTTCCGAAGCGGTCACCGCATGTGCAACCGCGAGCGTGTCCGGCAGACCTTCGTGTGTCTGGACAACCCCATACGACATCGCCTGCGTCTGCTCAAACGGCACCGCATCCGCAATCAGGTTCGTGATCGACTTGATCTTGCCCGATTCCGAGTAGTCCCAACTGGTTGCGTACGGGGCCGCCGAAGCCGCCCACGCTGCGCTACCCGTGCCCGGAAGGCCATCACCACAGTCATCTTCGAACGGTGACGCCGTGCTCAACGTCCACGCCTGCGACAACCGGTTATGCCCGTCATACACGAAGCACTGCGTCTCCTTGATCGCGGTAGCCGTGTCCGACCCATCCAGAATCTCCGTCACACGACCAAAGCCGTCCCGCGTGAACTCATCATCCTGAAGGTACTTGGTGGCGCCCCCGCTGTTCACGTACCACGCCTGAATACTCGACGGCGCACTGAACTGCTCGTCATATGCGATGCTCCGCACCACACCGTTGGCGTAGACACGATCCGTCAGGCGACCCAGCTCATCCTGGACGATGCCGTTGACGACCTTCGTCGATGTTTGGCCAGCGCCCGGGTGGTTGATGATTTCCATCGTGATGGGTGTGCCGAAGCGGTTGTACGTCACCGACGGCTTCTGCTCCGCGAGCACACCCGGAATCTCCGGCGACGTAGACGTGGGCCTGCCCGCGCCGTCGTACGTGATGTCCCGCGTGTAGGTCTTGCCTGCGAACTCACCCAACTCCAGCGCCGATGGCAGCGTGGTGGTGGTCGTCTTGGGCCTGTGTAGCGCGTCCCACACCGTTGTCTGTTGTGTCAGAGTAACTTGTAGGATCCGTCAGCAGAAGTTCGTCGAAAGTGTGGCTAGTCTGTCGCGTCGCCCCAGGCGTGAGTTCCGTGCGCGCGAGTCGACGGGTCGTGGGGGTGCTGACGCGAGTTGTCGATTCGGTCTTGACCAGTGCACCCAATGGCGCGTTGTCGCCTCCGTCGTAGTCGTACGTCCATGTCGCGAAGGAGGACTCCGAGGCTGCGATGCCGGTAGCTGCGTCGTCTTCGCCGATGTCGTACTGCCCCCACGTCTTGCGATCGGTCATGTTGCCTAGCGAGTCGTAGGTCATCTGCATTAGGCCCGCCTCCGAGCGCACCTCGGTCGTCTGCCCGTTGCGGTCGTACGCGTACGTGGACAGGCCCGCGTTCGGGTCGATCATTGCGAGGCGTTGACCCGCGAAGTTCGACACAAACACCGTCTCATTGTGCTTCAGGATCTTTCACCGTGACCTTGGAGAAGCCCTCCTTCTGGTACGGCAAGAATTCGCTGGCCCACTCCACGCTTGGGTCCCCATCACTTACCGCGTACGAATACGTGGTCGTGAACACAGTATCCGTGCCGTAGCCACCCATACCGTGCTGCGCCTGGCTCGCCAGGCGGCCCTGGATGTCGTTCTTCGTCTCAGTGATGGCACCCGAGGGCGCCCGCGTCTGGGAGATGTTGCCGAAGGACGCTGTCTTGGTCGTCAGATCCTTGTTCTCAGGGTTCGGGGCGCTGGTGTCCACGACGTACCGCGACGTTTGCGCGATGGTGCGTCCGGCCCAGTCGTACGTCGGAATCGTGATGCGTTGCATGTCCTTCTTCATGGGATTCGCCAGCCCACTCGCAAGCGACGCCGTGCCCGTGGCCGAGTACGGGCCTGCACTCCACTGGACCTGACCGTCACCGTTGTAGCGCGTGGCGGTAACCAGGCGCTTGCCACTGCCGTCGGGCGCGGGGCTCTGCTGCTCGATGACGCGGCCGAAGCCGTCCATGAAGGTGTACGAGCGGTTGACGTGGCAGTCGGCTTCGAGGCAAGCCCACGACGTCGGATCGTCCGGGTCACCCCCGGGCACGAAGCCCATGTTCTGGCCCGACACCACCGCAACCGGCGTATTTCGCAGCGCCTGACCCGGCGCGTACACGTCATACACGAACGACACGCTCGGCACCACATAGTCGGTGGTCGGCAGATGCCAAGGCGCCACCGGGTCGTTGTACCGCAGAGACGGCGCGTAGCCCTCGGTGAGGAGACCAAACGCGTCGTACCGGTAGTGCGTGTACGAGCCGTTGATGTCCTCCGACATCACGGCGAGGCCGCGCGTGGGCTCGGTCCACGTGTTGCTGGAGTAGCCCGCGCCCGGTAGCTCAGGCGGTTGGTGGTGACCGTGGTCTCGGCGACGACCCGACCGGACGAGCCGGCCTCCGTCGATGACGGCGACGACTTGGTGAGGAAGTGGCGCTCGGCGAAGGCTCAGGTGCATCGGAGCTGGGTCCGCAACACACTCGTAGCCGCCATAGCTCCACGTTGTCGACTTGCCGCCGTCCTTCGAGATGTGCGACGTCGTCGCGTCTACCGTGACGGCCTCGGGGGTCCAGGCTTCCTTGATGCGGCCGCGCTCGTCGTAATCCGCGACCGCAACCGACGCGCCAGCGCGGTTCGCGGCGTCGGTTCCGTTTCGCTCGTACTTGGGGTAGGTGACCTCCATGGTCGGCAGCCCGCGGCGCAGCGCGTCGGCTTGATCACTCGGTCGATGCCGTGTCCAGTCGGCGTCGTCGAAGTAGCCCTCCGACACACCCACGAGCTTTCCAGCGTCAGGGATCTCATCCGTGGGGCACGCGTCCTCGTACGAGCGGGTGCGCCACGTGGCACTCAGGTAAGTAGTCCCGCCCCACCCGGCGACGTCCGTGTAGGGGGTCGTGTTCGGCTTGAGCTCGCCGTTTGCGTCGTAGTCGCCGAGCAAGTTGCCGCTCGCATCGCGGATGCCCCACACGTTGTCGTACAGAGCACAAGTCGTGTGAGTGCTTTCCGGATCGTCCTCGAAGTCCGGGGCGCCAACCCACACCCACTGCTTGACGGTCGACGTGTCGCTCACCGGGAGGAAGTCCACCCCGTCGTACGCGGTGTGCGACGTGGACTCCTGGCGCCAGGTGCGTTCAGTGCCAGCTGCGCCCCAGTTATCGCCGTTCTCCGCCGGCGTGTTGTCGGTCGTCTCCTGCGTCATTGACCAGGTCTGGTCCACGCGCACAATCTGCGCGTAGTGCTTGCCGTCGCCGCCAGTGACGCGCGGCTCGCCTCCGTAGAGCTTGAGAGTCTTGTTGGCTGCGTCGAATGCCATCAAGTCGTTGACTCCGTCCCCGGTCCAGTCTCCGGGCACGACCAGCTGCTCACCGGGATTGAGGTGGTCCAGCACGCCGGTGCGGAAGGCTGGGAAGGTGTTTGAGCCGTCGCCGTTGTGTAGGAAGACGTTGCCGTTGGCCGCGATACCAAAGACGTCGCCTTGCCCGTTGCCGTCAAAGTCGAAACCGCCGACGATCTCCGTGTAGTTGGCCCACTTGCTCAACGCAATCGGGGTCCACGAGCCCGCGGCGTCCGTCAGGACAGCCCAGCCACCGTCGCCGTAGCGCAGTATGTCGCTTTGGCCGTTGCCGTCAAAGTCGGCGACGTCATACACGAAATCGTTCTTGTAGTTGTAGGCGAAGTCTTCCCCAGATCCAGCTGCGTCAACCAGCTTTTCCCACGGGCCCAAGAAGCCCGGTGCGACTTGCCACTCGTAGACGCCGGTCGAGACTTCGTGGAATCGGATGAGGTCATCGCCAACGGTGTCATCAAAGTTGCCGATAAGCGTGAGGTCGCCACTGCCGTCGGCCGTTCCCAACGTTTCGTGATTCGCAGACAATCCCTCGTACCACACGTCCCACGCGGTGCCGTTGTAATGCAGGATGTCCATCTTGCCGTCACCGTTAATGTCCGCGAACTCCAGTGAGCCGCTCGTGGGAAGGGCCTCATACCCGGTGGACGTCCACGCACCCGTGCCACTCTTAGACACCTGCCAGCCACTGCTGGCCTTGCGGACCATTTCGTCCTTGCCGTCGCCGTCAAGGTCCTCAAAATAGGTCGTCAAGGTCGACGTAAAGCTGTTGAGGTCCTCCCACGGTTTCTTGCTGTCGTAGCTGACGTCCCAACCCGAGCTCTTCAGGTGCAACGCGTCGGCCTTGCGTGGCTGACCGGGTTCGGAGTCGAAATCGCCGTCGAAACGCACGCTGTCGGGGCCGTAGCCAGAATTGAGGAGCTTCCACCACACGCCGGTGCCGCTATACGACGCAAGCCACGTGTTGTCCAACTGGTGGTTCGTCACATCCGTGCGGCCATCACCGTCGAAGTCAGCAAAGCGATTCTTCGTTTCGTCAGAAGGAGTCGAAATCACGTCGTCCGTGGCCGGGAGCGAATTCCCGTCGCCGCGACGCAATGAGAGGTCACCGCTGGTGGGGTCAATGTAGAGGCTGTCCGGGTTGTCGTTGCCCGTCCACTGGCCTCCAACGACCACCTTCCGGCTATTGGAGCCAAATTTCTGCACGTTCTGGTTGTGGTCATAGGTGAAGTTTCCCGCGGAGTTGCCCTTCCACAGGTAATAGTCGGAATGCGAATCGCCCTGACGGGCAAAATCCACTCGCCCGTCATTGTTCCAATCCCCGGTAGCGATCACGTCGATAATTCCCGTACCGAGATCACCCACCCACGAGTTCGCGCTCGCGTCGCCAACGCCGCTAGGCGTCCCTTCGACGATGCTGGCCGTGCTTTCGCCCGTGTTGGGGTCTTTCCTCCACAGCAAGAGATCTGGGTCCCCATCGCTGTCATAGTCTCCGAGGCCGACGACCTTGACCACATCTTGCAGAATCGACGTGTCCGCCAGCACGTCGTAGGTGGGCTGCGAGACTGCCCTCTCGACCGTGTAGGTCGAGTGGGAGGCTGAAACTACTTCGGTATCCGACGCGCCGTTGGCCGCTCGACGCACCGTCTTGGTTGCAGCAAGGTTGCCCGCAAGCTCAGGGAGGTCCTCCACTGTGACGTCCCTGGTCGGATCCGGGTCAGGCGTACCATTCGTAGAAATGAGATGAAGCATCACCGTGTCGTCAAGCGTCCCGTTCGCCAGGTACTTGTTCGACAGTCCCCGGTAGTACTGGTTGATCGTGACCGGGTAGCCTTCCGCAGGGCGATCGTCGTTGCGCTTGCCAGTCCACGACTCGACCTTCTCGAAGCCACGGAAGACACTCCAAGCACCCTTGAAGTCTGCACGGTCAGACAGAACATCGTCGCTGTAGACCCAGGCGGGGTCGCCCTTGTAGTCATAGTTGTTGTACGACGTCAGGTACTGATCGTCGCCGTTGTCATCTGGGACCGGTGCCACCGCGTCGATGAGCCGAACCTGGGTCACCAAGTACTTGTGGAACGTGGGCGAGTCGTCCTCGTTCGTGGACGGGAAGCAGAGCTTCTTGTTCAAGTCCCAGCCCTCGGGGAAGAGGCCGTCGTAGAACTCCTCGAGATCGTCTTCGTCCCCCGCCTTGGTGCTGTCGGCAGGATCGGTGATTCCCGTTTGCGGGCACAGAAGGCCGGTGGAAACCCCATCGGTGTCTCCACCCATGCGCGCGTAGGTCACCTCGATGTGACCACCGAACTCGGTGCGCACCCGCTCGATGCGCAAGCGGTCCACCGCGCGGCGATCGGGGTCGCCAGGAATGTAATCAACACGGTTGTTGAGTTGAATCGGGTCGAACTTGATCAGGTACGTGTCGAGGTCGTCGTCACCCTTGATGAGCTCGTCGTTGTCGTTGAACTCGTTCTTGCCCCACGCGTGCGTGTAGATCGAGTCCAGCCACAGGTTGCGGGCAGACCCGTCCCCCGTGATCGGGAAAGCCGTCACCAGCTGGGTCGTGTCGACCGCGATCCAGTCGGTGTTCGGGGCCTCGTCGGCAACGTCCCACACGTACGTGTTGATCTGGTCCAGCCGCTTGGTCGTGAAGAACGTCGGCGCGCTGTTCGACGACACACAGTTGTGCTCCTTGCACATGAGGTCCACCGGCACGTCCGGATACGAGTTCACGTTCGCGTAGTCGTCGAGGCCGTTGTCCAGAGACTCGTCCGGGCACGCGTAGTCAGGGTCACTCGCGGAATCCAGAGTGCCGCGGTAGTTCGCCAGCTCTACACAGCGATCAACGAGCGCAAACTCGACCCTTGCCTGGGGCTCGTAGTCGCCCTCAACGCCGGTCGCGAGGCTGTCCCACACCAGCCCGTAGTCGATGTGGTCGGGGTCGATCGCCCGCGTGTACTGCGTGATCCGGTCCGTGTCGCCCTTGACGGAGTAGTAGTTCATCTCCTGCGTGTAGTAGTAGATCATCGCGTTGTCGGACGGGTCCAAGGCGATATCAAGCATCCAGCGGTATCCCTGCTGGCAGAAGTCGTTGTGGCCGTTGCCGTGGCAGCGCGGCTCGCCGTCGTCGTCACCAAACACGGGAACCGTCGCCACCGAATTTGTGGCGGCGCCATTCGCGCCGGCCGCGCCGTAGCCGAAGTAGTAGCGCGAGCCGTCCGGGGTCTGCACCAGGAAGTACTCACCGGTGTCGTCCCCGTCCTCGCTGGGGTTGGGCCCGCCGGTCTGGCGCGTGACGCGCCACCCGATCTCCGTGTCCGTGCGGTAGCGGTTGTCGCCATCCCAGATGAGGTCGTACGTCGCGCCGTTCAGGCTGATCGTGTACGCGGCCTCGCCCGGTACGCCCGTGTATGGGGACTGCCAGCATCGGTCGGCCAGGCCCTTGGTGGTCTGATAGCCGTCGTCGTAGCACGAAATGTAGTGGCGCTCGATGTAGTTGGAGGGCGTCGCCCAACCCTCGCCCAGCAGGGACGTCTGGCCGTTCGTGTTCTCGGTCTTGCCGTCCGTCGAGGCAGAAGAGTACGACAGCGCGATGGACGGGGCCGGGCCATATTGCGCCGGCGGCGCGTCAATCGGCACCGAGTACGTGAAGGCGCCGGACTGCTCGCTGACGCCCCAAGTGCCCTTGGGTGCAAGATCGGTAGCCGAGAAGTCTCCAGTCTGGCCCTGCGCGCCGGACACCGCCGCGACAATGGTGCCGCCGCCGGGAGCTGCGAAGTGAAGGCCCTGGCTGGCGGCAAGCTCGGCCGCAAGGTCGCCGGACTGGACCACGCGCCCCGTCGGCGCCGTGTAGCCCTTGCCTCCGTTGTCGATGTCGCGCGCATTGGCCGGAAGTGTGACCGTGACGATCCCGTGGCCGTCACGCTTGGTCTCAAGCGGCAGGCCCGTGAGGCACTCCGCATCGTTGGGGCGCTCAAGCGCGCAATCCGGGAGCAGCACAAACTTCATGCGGTCCACGTAGTTGGCACCGTAGACGCCGTTGATGGAGTTCGCGTCCAGCGCGAGATCCACCCACTGGGCATCCTGGTTGGGCCCGCCCGTGGTGACGCGCAGCCCGAACGCGGAACCATTGATGAACCCCTTGCTCGCGCCAGGGAACTGGCTGATGCTCACCACCCCGCCCTCGACGGCGAGGTTACGGTTGGCGCGCGCGTTCGTGGCGCGGTTGTAGAAGTAGCCGGTCTGCTTCTTGGCCTGGCCGGGGTGGAGTTCAACGCCGTTAAACACAACCTCAGGCTCGGGTGCGCCTACCCCGACCACGAGCGAGTTACCGGGGCGCTGCCCGGCGTCCGCGGCGCCCTTGAACGCACCGTGCGCCTGGACGTGGAACGTGTCCGTGGCGAACGGTGGCGGCGTGGCGCGCTTCGCCGCGGGGCTGTCGAGGCGCCCGTTGCCCACGTTGCGTGGCCCTGCCGATGGGTTCGCTGGGACGTCCACCCGCTTGTGCTTGTCGGTGGAGTGGTCCACGGCATCCGGGACGACGCTCGGCGTGGGGCTGGGGCTCGGGCTGGGGTCGGGCGTCACGTCCGGGGTGACATCGTCCGTGTGGTCGCCGTTCGATGCCGGGGGCGTGTCGGTAGCGGTCGGCTCAGGCGACGCGGCTGGCGACGGCGAGGGCGTCACCTGCGGCGCCGCGGCAGACAGTGGGGCGGCCTGCGCCGCCACGCCGGTGACCGCGAGCGCGATCGAGCACACGAGGCCGATGACGCCCTGCACCGCGCGTCGTCGGGAAATATCCATGGGGCGGATCATGAGGTGCTCCCCTCGGCCGACACGCACGGCGTGGGCGTCGGCTGCACCGGGTTCAGGGTGCCAATGGTCGGCAAGATGGCGTTGCCGTTGTAGGTGTCGCAGTCGTCAGGGATGTCTGTGACGTTCGCGCGTCCAACCCACGCAGGAGCCGGATACGCGGTGAGGACGGTGAGCGACGTGTCCGAACGCCTGCGACCGTCGTCGCCCCACGCGACCACACGGTACTTCAATCCACCTTGAAGGAACCGGCTGATGTCGAGACCGGAAGGGCCTCCCGAGGCGGTCCACCCGCCGGGAACGGCACTGGCAACTAGTACCTCGAACTCAGCGCCCGACGAGTACTCGCGAGTCTCGTAGATGTCGAAGGACGCCCGCACTCGGCCACCCTCGGGGTCAGATACCTCCACGTCGACTACCACGCTGCCAGGCCCAGGAGCCTCCGTGACGCCAGGAGTGGTCTGTCCCGCGACCAAGAACGGCGTCGGTTCGTGCGGGGGTTCGTTCGACCAGTACTTGATCTTGGGGTGCTTGCCCGAGTCGTAGTAGTCGCGCGAATAGAAGCGCTTCCACGAGTAGTTGTCGGTGGAATCAGTGGCCCAGAGCCATACACCGCGCCCGGGGTCGTCGCCGTCGGCCCACCCCTGAACCATCGCGGTGACGCGCGGCGAGTCCGCCTTGATGTAGCCCGCAGAGCACGAACTCGAATTGCCCTTCGCGTCCGAAAACTCGTCGATGAAGGTGAGGTCACTCAAGTGGTTTACGAAGTGGTTGTAGGTCACGTCGGAATCGTTGTTATCGGACTCGTATACCTTCCACCCACTCTTCGTGCACGACCACGAATGGTGGTCGTAAATCCAGAGTTCAGCTTTGGTGATGTCTTTCGCCAACACGTCACCGGTTCGGAAGTTGATGTACGAGTAGTACTGCGCGTTGCCCGAATCCCACGTCCCCACGAACAGTTCGTCAGCGTTGAGGAACGAGGTCGTGGGGTAGTCGCGGCGCACGTAGCCGTCGTACCAGCTCTCGCCCGCACCAAAGTAGGGGTCGAAGACAAGCGGGAAGGTGCGATCCGGGCTGGAGGCCCACTGTGCGTCCGGCTCGAGCGCGACGGTGACGGTGTCGCCGTCCTGCGTCACGGTCAGCGGCACAGGAATCTCCACGGGCATCTCGAGCCCCCGCGTTGCCACCTCGATCTCGTCCCCAAGGCCGAGCATCCCCAACTGCAAGCCTGGCGACAGGTGCACCTCACGGTCGTACGGAGCAAGTACCTGGCGCGGCTGCTTGACGTCCTCCGCCGCATCCCAGGCGCGCGCCGTCGGGAAGTGCGCTAGCGCCACACCTTGGTCGTCGACGAGCGAGAAGCCGCCGTCCTCCGTTGCCTCGACGGAAGTCCCGGCAATCTCCACGTCGAACGTGAGCGAGTTGAGGTACGCCAAGGCCGCGCTGTCGCGGATCACGAAGTAGGTTTCGAACCCACCGTTGATGCCCACCTCGATGAGGAAATCGACGCCGGGGTACACGTCCGGGTACGTCGCGCGCGCGCCATCGAGCGTCGGCGCGGGAATCGCGCCGGGCCACTCAAAGGTCACCGGCGCCGCGTCGCCATCAGCCTTCGAGTAGGCGATAACGCCGCCAGCCGGGTTGCCTGCCGACAGCCACACGTCGGACAACGCAACCGCAGGACGCACCTTGCCGTCAGCCGCAATCGAGAGCGTGTTATCCGGAGTAGCCCAGTCCTCGAGCTGCGAGCCGTCACCGTCAAGCAAGCACCGCGCTCGGAGACTGCTGGACCTCGGTGAGCCAGTCGCCGTCGGGAAGCGCATAGCGGCGCGACGTCTCAGTGCGCTCGGACAGCACCTCCACCTGTTCGCCAGAATCAAAGGCCATCTGCTGCGCCTCAAGGGCGGTCGAAGCTGAAAGGTTGTGGGTAGCAGGCGCGTCCTCCACGGTCGGCGACGGGCTTGGGGACGGCGAGGGCGACGGCGCGACCGCACCTGCCGGCCCGGCGGTCAAGATTCCAACTGCGGCGAGCGCGCCTGCACTTGCGAGTATCGCCTTGCGGCGGATGCCTAGCAAAACCACGTTGTCCCCCAGAATGGCCACGGCAACTGATGTCCCAAGTGCCACTCCTCCGGTGGCCTGCTCCACGGAAAAACTATCGGCGGGTAGGGGTGCCCGCAACTCGGGGGGCGATATTTGTGGATAGCGGTGCCGCGTGCGCCGTACGGGCCGCGGCGCATCCTGGCAGGTGTTGGGTGCCCGGATCCGGATCCGGCGTGCAGGAGGGACCCGTCAGCGCGCAACCCGCCGTGCGAAGTGCGACACGTACGTCGGCATCGTGGCTCATCAATTCCACGCCGCCGGCCTAACCCTCGCGGTAGAACTTCTCGAGCCGCGCACCCACCACGTTGACGTCGTAGGACTTCACCAGCTGAGCCTGGTCGTGCCCCACCCGCTCGCGCAGCGCGCGGTCCGTCACGAGCGCGCCAAGCTTGGCCGCGAACGCCGCCGTGTCAGTCGCGTCCACCGTCACCGCAGGGTCGTCCCCGAGCACGCTCGAGTAGCCCGGGTTGTCGCCGCCCAACACCGCTCCGGAGCCGCTCGCCATGGCCTCGATGAGCACAATCCCAAAGGACTCGCCGCCCGTGGCCGGGAACACCGCCACGTCGGCCTCCGCGTAGAACCGCGCCTTGTCCTCCTCGGCCACGAAGCCCACAAACTCGACGACCTCGCCAAGCCCGCGGTCCCGGACCCGCCCGCGCAGCGCCTCAAGCATCGGCCCCTTGCCCCCCACGCGGACGCGCAGGTTGGCGCGCGCCTCCGCAGGCAGCGCGGCCACGGCGTCCACCAGTTCCGCGACGCCCTTGCGGGGTACCAGCCGGCCCAAGTACGCGACGGTGACGACGCCCGGGGCGCGCTTGGCACCCTTGGCGGCCGCGGCGAAAGCGGCCACGTCCACGGCATTGGGGATGACGACGGAGTCGATGCCGAACGTGCGCTTGGCAAACACCGCCGTGGGCGCCGATGTCGCGCAGAAGTGGTCGAACTTCCGCAGGTTGCCGCGCAGCACCTTGCCAAGCAGCCACGTCCCGGAGGAGATCAGCTTGCTGTCGGGAAGGATGTGAAACGTCGCCACGATCGACACGCCGTCGCCCTGTAGCCGCCGGGCCGCGTCGACGACCCGCGCGGAATACAAGGGGTGGTGCGGCGTCTGGACGTGAATGACGTCGAACCGGTGCTCCTCCACGAACGCGCGCACAGCCCCCGGAGGCGCCGGCAGCGGCGTGCGCAGCAAGTTGCCGTTCGCCACCGTCTTGGCGTTGGTGGTGAGCGAGTGGACGTTCGCCAGGTCCGCGGGCATGTCGCCCGAGCACAGGTAGTGGACCTCGTGCCCGGCGGCGGTCATGTACGCGCCCACCGTGCGGACGTACTGCTGGACGCCGTCGGGGCGGTCAAGGCTGTCGTCGAGGACCAGGCAGATCTTCATGCGGCTACGGCTTGGCGTAGGTGTGAAGTCCGGTGAACACCAGGTTCACCACAGTGAAGTTGAGGATGACGGCCGTGTAGCCGGCGATCGCGAGGTACGCGGCGCGGCGGCCCGTCCAGCCCTGCGTGGTGCGGGCGTGGAGGTAGGCGGCGTAGATCACCCAGATGACGAAGCTCCACACCTCCTTGGCGTCCCAGCCCCAGAACCGGTGCCACGCCTCGCTGGCCCAGATGGAGCCGGCGATCACCGTGAACGTCCACAGCACGAAGCCGAAGGCGTTGAGCCGGAACGCGAGCGACTCCAGCTCGAGCGTGCCCGGCGCGTTGTCCACGAACCGCAGCGCGCGGCCCGTGATGAAGCCCTTCTTGCCCGTCAGCGGCGGCTGCCTCGCGGCGGCTGCGCAACAGCTGCAGCACCGTGACCACGAACGCCACCGTGAACACGCCGGTCGCCGTGATCGCGATGCCCACGTGGATGACGAGCCAGAAGCTCTTAAGCGCCGGCTGCAGCGTGGTCGCCTTGTCGTATAGCAGCGCCAGCGCCAGCCCCACCGCGAGCGCGCCGATGCCGGTAATGCCAGCGCCCATGAAGGCGGCGTCGCGCCGGCGCGCAAGGACCAGGAACGCGGCGACGGCGACGAACGAGCCGGTGATGGTGAACTCGTACATGCTCGACCACGGCGCGTGCCCAGCCTCGACGCCGCGCGCCGCGACGCCGATCAGGTGCAGCACCGCGCCCACCAGGATCGAGGACCGCGCGATGCCAAGCGCCTTGCTGGTGGCCGGGACGTCCTTCTTGGCGGCGCGCGCCTCGGCCGCGCGGGCCGAATGCAGCGAGTAGCCAACGAACGCGATCGCGTACAACGCGGCGGCGCCGCACAAGGCGAAGATGCTGAGGGCCTGGGCGGTCACTCGTCCTCCTTCAGTGAAGCCATCACGCGCGCGAGGAGCGCGGGCAATTCCGGGTCGTGGAACGGCACGTATGCGGCGCCAACCACTGTAGCCGGGCCCGCGGAGGGCACGATCAACCAGACGCGGCGGCGCGAACCGAACAGCGACAGCGTCACCCCGAGCAGCGTGATGACGGCGGCGGCGAGCAGGTACGGCAGCGTCGGGTCAGAGTGGATGTCGAGCGCCGCGAACCGCGGCAGCGACTCGAACGTCACGGAGCCGAGCCCGTTCGGCAAGTCCACCGTCTCGCCGGGCGAGATGAAGAACGTCGCGACGTCCCCGGCGTCGTTGCGGACGGGGCTGAGCTGCGACTCGTCGAGCACGTACACGTTCTGCGGCACGCCGGTGTCGAGGCCAAGGTTGCCCGTAAACACCTGGAACACGATCACCGGGTTGTTGGGGTCCGGGTGGATCGAGACCACGCCGTCGCCGCTCGCCACCGCGGACGGCAGCAGCGTGCCGCGGATGCCGATCTGGTCCCCGCTGGTCACGTCCGGGACCTTGACCACGCCCGTGGAGGTGTACGCGGCGTCCTGCGGCAGGAACGGGACCGGGCCCGCGAAGGCGACGTTGCCGTCGGCGTCCCTGACCGTGAAGTCCGGCGCGTAGCCGTTGCCGGAGAGGAACAGCTTGGCGCCGCCAGCGGACAGCGGGTGGTTGACCTTGATGGTGCCGGTGCGCGTGGCGCCGTCCACCTCGGTGACGGTCACGGACGCCTCGAAGTCCAGGGGCCGGCCCGTCATGTCGAACGACGCGTCAAGCTTGTCGAGCCGCACCGACACGGGCTCAAGCCACTCGGGATTGAAGCCGCGCCCGGGCTCAAACGTGTCGTACGCGACCACGGAGTTGGTGAACGAGCGGCCCTCGACCACGAGAGCCTGGCCGCGGTACGTGAGGAAGCTTCCCACGGACGCGGCGATCACGATGAGCACGATCCCCACGTGGAACGCCAGGTTGCCCATCTCGCGCACGTGCCCCTGCTCGGCCGCCATGGCGAGCTCGCTCGCGCCGCCGCGCGTCTTGCGCTCCTCGATCCGGGTGCGGTACGGGATGAGCCCCGTCCGCAGCCCCGCCGCGGCCCGCTCGAGCGCGGCACGGGGATCCTTCACCTTGGCCTTGGCCGTGACGTCGTAGCGGGCCAGCGACGACGGCGCGGGGCCCGGGATGTCACGGAACGCGCGGGCGTAGCGGAACGTCCGCGGCACGATGCAGCCCACCAGCGACAGCACCAACAACACATAGATCGAGATGAACCATGGCGAGCTGAAGACGTCGAAGGCGTCGAGCGCGTCGAGCACCTTGCCGGCGCCGGGGTGGGCGGCCAGGTAGTCGTTGACCTTGGCGGGATTCTGCGCGCGTTGCGGGAAGACCGAGCCCGGGATCGCCGCGAGCCCGAGCAGCAGCAGCAGGATCAGCGCGACCCGCATGGAGGTCACCTGCCGCCACATCCACCGGCCCCAGCCGCCGGCGCCAAGGCGCGGCGCATCGGGGAGCGCGTAGTTGTCGAGCTTGACCCGGCGCGCCATCAGACTGCCAGCTCCGCCGGGAAGTAGCCCTGCAGCCAGTTGGTGAACCACTGCCACGCGCCGGACACAAGCAGCACGCCCAGGACGATCAGCAACGCGCCGCCCAGCAGCATCAGCGCGCGGCGGCGGCGCTTGAGCCAACCCAGCACGCGCGGCGTGCGCGACGCGAACAGCGCGAGCAGGATGAACGGCAGCCCCAGGCCCAGCGAGTAGCACGCCGCGAGCACCGCGGCCCTGACGCCGGAGCCCTCCGTCAGCGCGAGCGCGTACACCGCCGCAAGCGTGGGGCCGATGCAGGGGGTCCAGCCAAGGCCGAAGGTCGCGCCAAGCAGCGGCGCACCCCACAGGCCGGCGCGCGGCGACATGTGCACCCGCCGCTCGGCCTGCATGAACGGCACGGACCCCATGAACACCATGCCCATGATGATCACCACGGCGCCCAGCACCCGCAGGATCCAGTTCGCGTTGGTGACGAGTGCGACTCCCACGGAGCCCACCGCGAACCCGGCGACGATGAACACCGCGGCGAACCCCGCCACGAACAGGACCGCGCCCAGCACGAGGCGCGGGCGGGACGCCCGCGCGGAGTCCGCTCCCGCGAGTCCCGACACGTAGCCCAGGTATCCGGGCACCAGGGGCACCACGCACGGCGACGCGAAGGACACGAGCCCCGCGAGGATCGCGATGGGAATCGCCGCGATCAGGGAGCCAGACAGCACAGTCTGGGACAGCGACGACGCCGCGACCGTCACTCCGCCTCCAGCCCGTCCACGATCGCGCCAAGCACCGCGGCGTCCGCGAGCCCGATGATGCGCGCCGCCACCCTGCCGTCACGGTCGAGCACCAGCGTGGTCGGCACCGCGTTAAGCGCTACGAGCCCCTGCAGCGACGCGATGGCGCGGCCGTCCGCGTCGTCGATCGACGGGAACGTCACGTCAAAGGTGCGCTGGAAAGCCTGGGCCGCCCCGGCATCGTCCCGGGAGTTGATGCCCACCACGCGCACGCCGTCGCGCGCGTCGATCGCGACCAGCCGCGGGGCCTCGGCCCGGCACGGCGGGCACGCGGCGTACCACGTAGTGACCACGACCACCTCGCCGCGCAGATCCGCGAGCGATAACTCGTCCCCGGCGTAGGTGGTGCCAGCGACCTCCACGGCGTCGCTGCGGTCCGCGGGGGCCCACTCGGTGACCGTGCCGTCGCCGCTCACGTAGCCGGGGTTGGCGTAATCCTGCGTGGGCGTGCACGCGGCCAGCAGCAGAGCCGCCGCCAGCCCGAGCGCGACCGCCGCGCGCCTCGCCGCAGCGCCCGTCACTTGGGAACCTCGACGTGAGCCGCGGGCTGCGCGTAGCCGTGGAGCGCGACCTCGCCCCCGGTGACGTCGAGCGAGGTGATCGACGCGAGCGCGCAGTCGCGCGAACGTGGGTCGTGCAGGAACGGCCGGCCCTCGACGGACAGCCGCGTCACCCAGATGGGCAGCTGGTGGCTCACGAGCACCGTCTCGCGGTCGCCCACCGCCGCCGCGGCGTCGCGCACGGCGGCGAGCATGCGGTCGCGCTGGTCCACGTACGGTTCGCCCCACGACGGCCGCCACGGGTTGCGCAGCCGCCACCAGTTGCGCGGGTGCAGGTAGTAGCCAGGGCCGCCGATGCGCTGGCCGGCGAAGTCATTGTCCGCCTCGATCAGGCGGTCGTCGGTGTCGACGGCAACCCCGAAGGCCTCGGCGATGGGGGCGGCTGTCTGCTGCGCCCGCAACAGCGGCGACGCGACCACCCGCGCGACGTCCGCCCCTGACTCAACCAGATACTCGGCGGCCACCCGCGCCATCTGCTGCCCAGCGTCGGACAGCCGGAACTCGGGGAGGCGTCCGTAGAGGATTCCGTCGGGATTGTGCACGTGGCCGTGACGGAGCAGGTGGACGATCGCCATTGCCCCATTGTCACAGGTCAGGAGAGTGCGCCGCGCAACCTGTCCTCGTCGATGGTCCAGAAGCCGATCTGTTCGCCGTCCACAAGTACCACCGGCACCATCTCCCCGTACTTCTTCTTGAGGGCCGGCACGGTGTCAATGTCGACCATCTGCCACGGCACCTTGTATTCGGCGCACACCGCTTCGACGATCACCTTCGCTTCGTCGCAAAGGTGGCAATTCTGCCTGGTCATGAAAAGGACGCGTTCAGTCACGACACCAGGATACGCACTCCGGCAGGTGCCACCGTGGGTATGGTGTCCACGTGAACCCGACCCCGAAGTCGGGCGCGCGTGCCGGCGCGGTGGCTGCGTTCTTCGACGTAGACAACACCATTATTCGTGGCGCGAGCGCCTTCCATATCGCCCGTGGCCTGCACCGGCGAGGCTACTTCGGGACCCGCGACATCATCCGCTTCGCGTGGGAGCAACTGAAGTACATGGTGTTCGGCGAATCCCACGACCAGATAGACGCGATCCGCACCAAGGGGCTCTCCATCATCGAGGGCTGGTCCGTCGCAGAGATGGCGTCGATCGGCGAAGAGATCTACGACGAGGTGCTCGCCCTGCGCATCTTCCCCGGCACCAAGGCCCTGCTCGACGAGCACCTCGCGCAAGGGCACGAGGTCTGGGTGATCACCGCCTCGCCCGCCGAGATCGGCAGCCTGATCGCGCGGCGCCTGGGAGCGACCGGCGGGCTCGGCACGATCGCGGCTCAGAAGCGCGGCTTCTACACCGGCGAGCTCGTGGGCGACCTGATGCACGGCAAGAACAAGGCGAAGGCGGCGGCAAACGCTCGCGGACGAGCGGGGACTCGACCTTGCCGAATGCTTCGCCTACGGCGACTCGCTCAACGACGTGCACATCCTCAGCTCCGTCGGCAACCCGTGCGCGATCAACCCCGAGCCGCGGCTACGCAGGCTCGCCAAGAAGCGCGGATGGCGCATCGAAGACTTCCGGGGCAAGCGCGGCGACGGTCGGCGGAGCATCGCTCAACTGACGTGGGCCGGCGCGCTGTGGGCGTTCCTCGCCACACTGCGCGGCATCAAGCGCGCGGTCTTCGCGTTGTTCAAGCGCAGCAAGTAGCCGCGCCCGACGTGGGCGCTACTTCTTGTTGCGGCGCTGGTGGCGCGTCTTGCGAAGGAGCTTGCGGTGCTTCTTCTTCGACATGCGCTTGCGACGCTTCTTAATGACGGAACCCACGGGACCTCATTCGTGTTGCCGGTGACGGCGTGATGGACGGTGAAACGTGCGCAGCGAACAACCCGCCGCGCAGACGAGGCCTTAGCCTACCGCGCCTGCGGGGGTCTCGCCGTCGCTGGTGTGGATGCCGCCCTCGATCGTGGCGTTCTCCATGAAAACTTCGACCGCCTGCTGCGGAACCCGGAACGAGCGCCCGAAGCGCACCGCGGGTAGTTCGCCTGCGTGAACCCAGCGGTAGACCGTCATCCGGGAGACGCGCAGCATGTCCGCCACCTCGGCCACAGTCAGGAAGACCGTACGAGGGGAACTGCTGTCTGCCATGGCACGTCCATCCGTTGAAGTAACTACCGGGAGTATCGGTCTGATCCGCCCCCCACCTTAGAGGCAGTTGTGACGGAAGTGAAGTGGAGATGTCACGTTTGCCCGGTCCAATGCCGATAATCATCAATGGCAATGTAGTCACAGGGCGTCATCCGCCCACAAGGGAGCGAGATGGAACGGCTGCGGCTTGCGCTTGCCGCCGCGCGTGAAGGGTGGAACGACTTCGCCCTCCGCTCGCCGGCGCGGCTCGTGCTCGTCGCTTTCGCGAGCGTGATCATGGTCGTCACGCTGCTTCTCTACCAACCCGCCGCCAGCGCGAGCGGCCAGCGACTTGGCTTCATCGACGCCCTCTTCACCGCGACATCGGCGGTGTGCGTGACGGGACTGACGGTCGTGGACACCGGCAACGACCTGTCCACCTTCGGCCAGGCGGTGGTGCTGGTAGGCATCAAGGTTGGCGGCCTTGGAATCATGACGCTCGCCGCGCTGCTTGGCATGGCCGTCTCCCGCCGCCTTGGCCTCACCCAGCGGATGCTCGCCGCAGAGGAGAGCCGCGCGTCGGGCCTTGGCGACGTGCGCAGCCACCTCAAGGCGATCATCGTCATCTCGGCGATCGTGGAGATCACCCTGACGGCGATCATGTTCCCGCGCTTCCTGAGCCACGGCATGGACGCGGGCAAGGCCCTGTGGCACTCGCTGTTCTACGCGGTGTCCGCCTTCAACAACGCCGGCTTTGTGCCCGCCTCCGATGGCCTCATCCCGTTCGTCTCCGACGCCTGGATTCTGGTTCCCGTCGCGCTCGGCGTGCTGATCGGGTCGCTGGGATTCCCCGTGTACATCGCGCTCATCCGCGGCTGGCGCCACCCCCGCAGGTGGCCGCTGCACACCAAGATCACGCTCACCACAACCGCCATACTGATGGCCACGTCAGCGCTGCTCGTCGGCATCTTCGAGTGGTCAAACGCCAGCACCGTGGGCGGGCTCCCCACTGGGTCCAAGCTCCTCAACCTGTTCTTCATCTCCGTCAACCAGCGCTCCGGAGGATTCGCGACCTTCCCGCTTGGCAACACCCACGAGCACACCTGGCTACTGGAGGACGTGCTGATGTTCATCGGCGGCGGCTCCGGCGGCACGGCCGGCGGAATCAGGGTGACGACGCTGGCCGTCATCATCCTGGCGATCGTCGCCGAGGTGCGCGGCCGGCGCGACGTCGAGGCCTTCGGCAAGCGGATCGGCACCGAGAGCGTGCGCGTGGCCGTGTCCGTCATGATGTTCGGCCTCATCGCTGTGATCGTCGGCACGGCCGTCGTCCTGCTGCAGACGCAGAACGACCCGTTCTTCTCCCTTGACCGCGTGCTGTACGACGTCGTGTCCGCGTACGCGACCTGCGGGCTGTCCACCGGTGTGGCCGGCGCGGCCCCAGACTCCGCGAAGCTGACGTTGACCGTCCTGATGTTCCTTGGCAGGGTCGGCTCCATGACCCTCGCCGCCGCGCTAGCGTTGAACAAGCAACGCCGCGTGATCCGATACCCGTCAGAAAGGCCGATCATTGGCTGACAACGACAAGCACGTAGGCGTCCTCGTCATCGGACTCGGGCGCTTTGGCTCCGCGCTCGCCGACACGCTCGACAACCTCGACGTCGAGGTGCTCGCTGTCGAGCGCGACGCCGCCCTGGTCGAGCGCTGGTCCCGCCGCCTACCGGTGGTCGAGGCCGACGCATCGGACCCGCGCGCGCTGGAGCAGATCGGCGCCAAGGACTTCAGCGCCGCCGTGGTGGGCGTGGGCACCTCGCTCGAGGCGTCCGTGCTGATCACCGGAAACCTGGTTGACGTGGGCATCCCCGAAATCTGGGCCAAGGCCATCTCCGTGGAGCACGAGCGCATCCTCAAGCGCATCGGTGCGCACCACGTGGTGCTCCCCGAGTCCGAGTCGGGCGCGCGGATCGCTCACATCGTGGGCGGCAAGATGCTCGACTACATCGAGGTCGAGGACGGCTTCACCATGGCAAAGATGGTGCCGCCGCTCGAGACCCACGGCTTCACGCTCGGCGAGCTCGGGCTCCAGGAGAAGTACGGCATCCGGGTGATCGGCACCAAGTCGCCCGGCGAGGACTTCGAGTACGCCACGTCCGAGACCCGCGTGGGCAAAGACGACTTCCTGCTGGTCGCCGGCGAGGGCGAGCTGCTGGACCGGTTCGCCCAGCGCCCCTAGCTAGGGCCTCAGGACTTCGCGGGGCGTGCCTTCGCACGTGCCGTTGTGGGCGATGCTCGCGGAAGACGCGCCGTTCTTGATTTCGAGGCAGTGGCCGCCGCCGTCCTTCACGAAGAAATTGATCGTCGGGTTTGAGGACTCCGCCTTGATGGGCTCGCCTGCCACGTAGTAATACTCACCATCGAAGCCGATGTTGATGATGAACTTGCCGGGGTGGCTCGCGTTGAACCTGTCGACGGCGCGGTCGACGTTCGCGACGTCATGGCCAGCGGCGCCGCCGTACTTGAAGACGATGCGGCCACCATCAAAGTTCGCGGCCACGTAGACGCCCCCAGCCACCGTCAACGCCAACCAGACGGCGCTCCAGATGGTCGCGAACATCGCCATGCCGCGGTTTGTCGCCTGGCCGCGCTTCGCAGCGCCAAGGCCGAGGATCCCGAAGATCAGGCCCAGCAGCTGCAACCCACACACGAGCGACGTGATGAGGCCAGCGATGCCCAACCAGTTCTTGGACTTGTCGGGCGTCTGTGTAGACATCCCAGCGGGCACGGTCATGGCGGATCCCTTCAAACGTGTGGACCCAAACTACCGCCGCTGACACCGCTGCGCTAGCGCAGGCCCACGCGCGCCAGGAACGCGTTCGCGAAGCGCCCGTTCGGGTCAAGCCGCTCGAAGACGTCGCGCGCGTCGCGCAGCCGCGGGTTCGCGGCGCCAATAGCAGCGTGGCCCATGCGCGTGACCTTCCCCCAGTGGGGCCGCGGCAAGTAGGGCGCCAGCGCCTCCTCGATGTGAGGCAGCAGCTCCAGGACCTTGTCCATCATGGGCTTCCACGTGAAGTGAATCGCCAGGGTGTCGCGGCCGTGCGAGCCGGCCAGCCAGGCCTCGTCCGCGGCCACCGTGCGCAGCTCGGTCACGTGCAGCAGCGGCGCAATCCACGACCGCATCGACCGCACGGCCTCGATCGCTGGCGCCGCGTCCGCGAGCGGCACAAAGTACTCCGTCTGGATCTCGTTGCCGTTCGACGGCGTGAACGCCAAGCGGAAGTGCGGCAAGATCTCAAACCACGCCGCCTCCTGCCCCGTATGCGGGGTGAGGGCCGACGGGTCGCCGCCGGCCAGCGTCGTCGTTGAGCCGGGTTCAATGCGGGCCGCTCCAAACCAGTGTGAGGGCAGCTCGCCGTCGCGCTCGAGGTGCTGCTTGACCCACACCTGCTCGATCGTGGGCTCGTCCCACTGGGTGAACACGGACACCGAATACGCGGCGCCAAGCACCGCCACCGGGTCCACCAGCAGCGCCTCCCACGGCAGTCCCGAATATACGAATTGCCTCATCCGGTATGACGCCACTGTGTCCAGGGTCACGCGGGTAATTACCCCAAAGGCCCCAAGCCCGACGGCCAGCGCCTCGAAGCCGTCGTCCCCGCGCGCCACGCGATGCAGCTCGCCGTCCGCGCCCACGTATTCCAAGGCCCTTACGGCCGACGACAGGGTCCCGTTTTGCACGCCCGAACCGTGGGTCCCGGCCTGGGTCGCGCCGCCAATGGAGATGTGGGGAAGGGAGCCGAGATTGTGGAGGGCGCGCCCGCGTTGTTCGAGCCACGGCGCTAGCTCCCCGTAGCGCGTACCAGCGCCCACCGTCACGGCGCCGGTGGCGCCATCGAGCACGGCGTCGAACGGAATCTGCGTGACGCTCACCAGCGTGCCCTCGGTGTCCGCGAGCGCATTGAAGCTGTGCCGGGTGCCGAGCGCGCGCACGAGGCCGCCCTCGCGCACCGCGGCGATCACCTCGTCAACGGACCGCGCCTCCACCAGCCGGGCCGCGCCAAACTTATGCGTCCCTGCCCAAGTCCCGCCCACGTCGGCCATAGGGGCATCCTGCCACGAGCCGAACCCACCGGGCAGGGAGTGATGCGACCTAAGGTGCGATGAGCGACCAGGTTTCGCCGGTGCCGATCTGCGGAGTTGTCGTGGTCACCGCGTCGACATCAATCATCAGGACCGCCGCGCCCGAGTTCACGTCGTAGGTCCATAGGCTCCCCAACGACGAGAACAGCCCGGTCGTGCCGTGCGCGCCCCAGCAGTTCGTGGCTACCTGTACCGGTGCGTGCAGCCACACGGGCTGGAGGGCGTCGCCACCCGCGATCGCCGCCGCCTTACTGTCCGCGCGCACGACGAGGATCTCGGCGTTGCCGACAACACAGTTCTTGGCAATATCCGTCACGCCCGAGCCGCCTCCCGAGCCCGCGAAGTTGGCCGCAAAGCTGTCGATCTGCGCGGGCGTCGCCACCTGCACGGGGGAGCCGCCGGTCGCGTCTAGTTCCCAGGTGGAGATACCAGCCGGGGTAGAGCACGAGGCAAGCACGGTCGCTCCGCGCCCATTGCCAATGGGATCGCACGACGATGCGGCCGGCGGGAGCGTCATCGGCATGGGCATGTCGCCCGGCGCTGCCGTCGCAACGAATTCATGCGAGTCGTAGCTGTAGACGACGGCCGTTCCCACCACGTCGGTCGCCCACGTGCCGAACGGCGAGGCCTCGAAACTGGCATCACTCACGGCGCTGCCGTCGTCGGCGTAAATGCCGTCCACCTGCGCACCAACGCACGCGCCGCGCACGCGCCACGCACCGTCGGAGCGCGGCTGTACGCGAATGTCAAGGTAGTGCGTTCCGCACGGAAGGAACGCGGCGCCAAGGACGTTGGTGCGCACGTCGAACACGGCCAATGAAAACTCGTCCATGCGCATCAGCACCTTGTCCTGGGCGACGTTCCACGCGACCAGGTCGGCACGCTGATCCGCCGTGAATCTTCCGGCCTCGTAGCGAGTGCCGTCGGGGGCAATCAAGTACAGGATGCGGTCGCCATACGCCGGATCATGAGACGCGTCGTACGAGCCGGTGTCGAAGAGCGTGAGCACCCAACCGGGGCCAGCAGCGTTGAGCGCAGCGTCGCCTAGCGCCTGGGCGGACGGGATCCCAGCTCCGGTGGTGACCGGACGCGGGGCCACGGGATCGCTTACCGAGGCGCTCGGCGACGGCGCTGGCGTGGTCGCCGTCGTCACTGACGGCGCGGCACTGGGCGCGGGCGTCGTCGGGCCTGTGCAGCCCGCGAGAAAGCCGACGAGCAGCGCCGCGGCAGTCGCGGCCGCAAGGCGCCGTCGCGCCGAGGCGCCCGATCCCGGCCGAGCGAAAGAGTGTCTCGCGTGTTCCATGATCGTTCTCCGTCTCGGTGCCCCGCGCCATCGTTCATGTCGAGCAAAGTCCCGCGAGGCGTCGTGGCCCCAGAATAGGCACGCGGCGGGCCAACTGTGCCCCATCGAGCGCGAGTTGACGCGCAGCTGGCGAGTCCCGGTACTGGGGTTATGGTGGATTGCCACCTGCCGTGAGACCAGCACCGAGAGGATCCAGAGCATGAAACCGCGCGCCTCCCACTTCCCCGCCCTCGCCGCGACCGCGCTTGCCGCGTGCCTCGCCCTCGCCAGTTGCTCGTCAGAACCAAACCCCCCGAGTGCCGCGACGCCCGAACCCACGGCCAGCGGCGATGTCGGGGCCACGACGGCCGTGCCCGACCCGTGCTCGCTACTCACCACGGACCAGGTCTCGGCCGCAGTAGGCACCGCGGTTCAGCCGGGACACATCGACGACAAGGTTTCGGGGGATGGCCAAATGGCCTGTGTATGGAGCCCGGGGCCGGACACCCCCTATCCGTTTGTGCAGGTGTTGGTCACGCCGTACGGCGACCAGCTCGACTCGCAGCGTCAGTCCGCGCAGGACGCACTGGGGGACGTCGCCGACGTCGCCATCCCCGGAGCCGAAGGCGCGTATTCGTTCGCCAGCGGCAGCACGATCGGCATGGCCATCAAGGGATACTTCGTCCAGGTCGCGTACAACGACACTGGAGTCGACGACTATGCCACGCCGGCTCAGGAACTCGCGACCGAGGTGGCCGGAGCGATCTAGCCGCGTGCTTGGACAACGCCTCGAAGCCGTCGTCCCCGCGCGCCACGCGGTGCAGTTCGCCGTCCGCGCCCACGTCATCAAGGCCCGCGACGGCCGACGACAGGGTCCCGTTTCGCATGCCCGAACCGTGGGTTCCGGCCTGGGGCCCGCCCACGTCGGCCATGCTCGTCTTTTTCACGTGCACCGCATAAGTCGGCCCCCGGAGCTGAGGGATTCCGGGGGCCGACATCTATGCGCGGGCTAGCTGGTCAGCAGTTGCTGGTAGAACTCGTACGACGTGTCCGAGCTCGACGGGTTCGTCGAACCGGGGACAACCGTGCCGTTCGAATTCACGTGCCAGTACTTGCCCTGCGAGTCCTTAATCCGGTACAGCGTTCCGGCGACGTGGACGAAGCTGAACTTCTCCCACGAGCCGACCGATGACCGATTGGCAATCAACTGGTTCGTGTTGCGGTCGGCAGCCACGTACTTGCTACCGTGGCGCGAGTTGAAGGAGTACTTGCCGCTACCGACGTACGTCAAGCCGAACTGCTCCCACGGGCCGATCGAAGACGCGGACGCCTTGAGCGTCCCATTGCTGGTCGCCGAGACGAACTTGCCGTTGTACGCCGAGGTGTACGCCCGGATGTGCGTCTGCTGCAGGCACCAGTGCCTGTTGCCGCTAGTGCTGGCAACTCCGTCGCTCGACCGCATGGTCAGGGTGAACTTGTTGTCCATCGTGAACAGGCACTCCGCGTGCAGCTGCCGGTTCTTTGGGGTTCCGGACACGCCGTCGTGGTAGACGAGCACCATGCGGGGATCACCATTCGACGCAGTTACGGCCTCGATGGACGCCTGGTTGGTCCACTCGGTCGAGCTACCGCACATCACGATGCCCTGGTAGTTGTACGGACCCGTCACCGAGTTGCTCGTCGCATACGCGATGACCTCGTTGGCGGTACCAGGCTGACCCTTCGAAGACGCGCACTCCGACGGTGTCGAGGTGGGCTTCGCCGCGAACATCAGCACGTACTTGCCTGGCGTTCCCTCCGGCAGGGACACGCCGAACCGACTCAGGTCGAACAGCGAACCACCCTCGAGGTACGGGCGGCCCAGGTACTGGCCGGCATTCGGCCCATCGACGGCTTTGCAGTTGCCCAGCACGTTCAGGCCGTTGATGGTGATGGCCGCCTGCGACACGCTGCTGAACGGGTCGAGCGTGTACGCGCTCGCCATGTGACGGATCGACAGGCCACCACAGGTGTCGTTGTCGCCGTCGGCCCACAGGAGGTAGTCGTGGGAGGTGTTAGTCAGGTAGTTGGTTGCCGTCGAGAACACCTCGGGGTCGGACATGTAGGCGCCCGCGGGGCCACCGGTCACGATCCTGGGGGTGTAGGACGAGGAGGCACAGCCGTTCGTCTGGAACGCGCTGTCGAACTGCCCACAGTACGAGTAGTAGATGTTCGAGTACAGCCGGTTGTACGGGCTTGAGGTGTCCGGCACGTACATGTTCTGCCACGAGCCGTAGGGGCTGTCGACGAACCGCACGGCAGGCGCCCACAAATGCTTGCCCACTGTGCCCATGCCCTTGGACGAGAGGTAAGACTCCGTCATCGTGGCCACAGGGTTCGTCCAGCTCAGCCCGTCAGACGAGTACCGGATGAGCGTCTTGTTCATCGGGTAGAAGTTCTTCGCCAACTGGTCGTTCGGATAGATCGGATTCTGGTTGAGGTCTTGCGATGTCACCATGCAGTAGCCCAGGGCACCGTTCGGAATGCGGCACCTGTAGGTGTACGGGTCGGACGAGTTCGTCGACGATGACGACGCGAAGTAGTTTCCGGTCTCGTCCGCGGACGCCGGCGACGCCGCGGTGAATACGGCTAGAGCGCCAACCGATAGCGCGATGAGTGCGCGAATGCGCGTGGGTCGTTTCATGCGAGGGATCTCCCAAATGATCGATACGGGAACCCGACGGGTGTCGGGCTCACCCCCGGCGTGATCAGCGAGGCACTCCCCCAGAACGCGCCCTTGCCGCTCTCACAGCGGTAGGCGGAACTAAATATGCGGGGGTGTGCAACAAATGTCAACCCCATTTGTGGTGGATTCCAACAAAATCGTTTCGACCCGCTTTGCCCCCTTTTTGGGGGGTCGGCCGCCCCCCAAAAAGGGGGAAATGAGCGTAATCTCCGCTTCTTTCCCGCGCCTCGTACCACGAGCTCGGTCCCGATATTGCCGCAAGGTGAACCTGCCACCTTCTCAACGCGATAGCCCGCGAGATGGCGAGTAGTGCTCGCCTAGCCGGGGCAACTCGCTTCGAAAGCGTGGGTCGCGGACACCGTCGTCTCGTTACCGGCGCCGTCGCGCGCGATCACGTCAATTGTCAGCTCGCCGACTAGCGAAAGCGCAGGCGCGACCCCGGTCCAACTGTCCCCAGAACCACGCGTCAGTGGGACGGTCACGGTCGGAACACCGTGGGCCGCGACGCGTAGCGACACCGCAGCCACGCCACTTTCGTCGGAAGCCCGGAGGTTGACCGTTGGACCGATGTCGCACGTCACGTCACCCACCAGGCCAGATGCTGGGAAAACCCGCACGGCAGACACAACAGGGCCCACGGTGTCACGCACGACATCATCGATGTCGTCACCGACCTCGCCGACTACCGGGAGATGCGACGGGACGATGCTCGGCAGCGGGGCCGTCGGCCTCGCGTCCGGCGAAGGGCTGGCGGATGGTGAAGGCGTCGGCATCGGCTCGGGCTCATCGTCGGACGTCGGTCCAAGGACAAGCCACGCACCTGCGGCCGCAGCGGCCGACCCGGCGGCGACGGTGATCCAACCGGCGAGTCCGAGGCCCGCGAGGCGGCTGGCGAACCGGCGCAGCCGCGATCCGGACCCGGACGGCGCCCCCGCGTTCGTCGCGGGTGCAGCGTGCGGCGCGGGCGCCTGCGCAAGATCAACGCCGCCCGCCTCCACCCGCTCGACGAGCGCGGACATCAGGTCCTCGCGGTTTGCCAATGAAGGAGATCCCGCGGCGCGATGAAGCGACGCGCGAAGTGCGTCGTCGTCGGTCATGTCACTGCCTCCTTCTGGAAGTCATTCGAAAGTGCGTCGCGCGCGCGGCTCAGCTGCGTCTTGACGGTCCCGGCGGTCACGCCGAGCGCCCGGGCAGTCTCGCGCACGGACAAGCCCTCGTAGTAGTGCAGCAGCAACGTCGCGCGTTGGCGCTCGGGAAGTCGCTCGATCGCGGCGCGCATGGAGATCGCGTCTACTGCTTCTTGCGACTCCGTGTCGGCGGCGTCTTCGAAGGTGACCGCCCGCACGTACGCGCGGCCCTGGGCGTTGTCTCGTCGCCACGACTGCCGCACATAGTTGATGGCGACGAGCGTGACCCACCCGCGCAGGTTGTCGGGATCGGTGCCGCTTGTCAGTGCCTTGACCAGTGCGTCTTGCACGGCGTCCTCCGAGCGTTGTCGGTCGCCCGTGGCGAGTGCCACCGCACCCACCACCTTGGCGTAGTCGTTGTCCAGGAAGGCAGCCACGCGCTCACGCGTGGCCGCCTTCGCTGTCATCTCGGACTCTCCTCGCCGGGCTGGACGCCCGCGACGTGAGAGCGAGCGTGCCTAGTTCGTCGTGCCCGCATCGATGCTGATGCCGAGCAACCCGTCGAGGTTAAGGCCAGCGGAGCCGTCCACGTCAACCTCGACGTTGGCATCGCCGTCGACCGTCACGCCCGTTTCGGTCGTCTGATCGGACGAGCTCAACGTCGCGTTGGTGGTCGCGTCAAGCGTGGCGTCAGCGTTGGCGGTCGCGTACACGGCGGCGCGACTCTCGACCCAGGCGACGAGGTCGCGGATCGAGACTACGACGTTCGCGAAGGCCCCGCGCTTACCCGGGCCTTCGGGCTCAGTACGTGCGTCGCCGTCGGCAGGGCCGGTTGAGGTCTCCGACGAGCCCTCGGCCTTCGCTTCGGTCGAGGCGTTGGCCTCGCCGCTCGACGATACGTTGGCATGTGACGCTGTAGCGGCGTCCACGGCGGCGTTACCCTGAGCGGGCGTGGTCGCCCACGTACCGCCGGCGTGGGCTTCCGCCGCGGTGCTGGCGCTGGCGTCGAGGGCCGTGGTTGCGTGTGCCCGGTCGCCCATCGCAAACGCGAGCACAACTGCGATGATCCCGCCAATAATGGCCGCCTGGGCGCCAAACTTTGCGATGTGACGTCCCGACGTGTGAAGCGTCGTCGTTGTGGACATATTTCCACTCCTTCTGTGAATCACTACGTGAGCGCGAACTGTTCGCACTACTAGGTAGATGCACGAGAGGCCGAGTTGGTTGACACGCAATGTCACGCTTTTTCTGGACCGTGATAGCCGCAGGTCACGGTGAGGCCACGGTGCGGCCACAATTGAGACCCAACGGTCGCTGGCTCCAGGACGTCTCCCTAATATGAGGAACATGAACACACGCACCGTCCGCGCCGCCGCCATCGCGTCAATGATTGTGGCCGCGGGGGTGCTCGGTGGGTGTTCCTCGTCCTCGGAGCCGCAATCCTCTGCCACGTACTACAACGAAGGTGATGCCGGCGCCCAGGCGCCGAACGTCGAGCCTGCGGCGGCCCCCCGCTTCGACGGCGAGGACTCCACAGGCAAGGTGGTCTCGGACCGCGCGATCATTATCACGGGCGAGATGTACATGACGGTCGAGGATCCAATCCTGATCGCGGACCGCGCGGCGGGCATCGTGAAGAACGCCGGCGGCCGCATCGACGCGCGCAGCGAGACGGCTCCTGACGAACGCTCGCGCGGCTCGGCCTGGCTAACGATGCGCATCCCGTCCGACAAGCTCGACAGCGTTATCGACAACCTGCGCACGCTCGGCACGGTGGACCAGTACAGCACCAACTCGGCCGACGTCACGAACGTCGTCACCGATCTCGACGCCAAAATCTCGACCCTGCGCGCGTCAACCGCGCGCATCGAGGGCCTGCTTGCGGACGCCAAGAACATCTCCGACATCATCACGCTCGAGAATGAACTCGACCGCCGCCAGTCGGAGCTCGAGAGCCTCGAGGCTCAGCAGCGTGGCCTGGCCGACCAAGTGTCGATGTCCACTATCAACCTGTCGCTCACCACCGAGCCGATCGTGATCGTCCCGCCGCCGGACGACTCCCCCGACAACTTCCTGTCCGCCCTCGCGAAGGGCTGGCATGCGCTCGTCGGCTTCCTGTCGGCCGCGCTGATCGTCCTGGGCGTACTGCTCCCGTGGCTCGCGCTGATCGCGCTGGTTGCCATCCCGGCCTTCCTCGCGACCCGCGCCCGCAAGGCCCGCGCCGCGGAACGCGAGGCCGCTCTCGAGGCACCGGCCGCACCACCCGCGCCTCCAGCCAAGACCCCGGCCGCCAAGAAGTAGCCGCACGCCGGAAGGCATTCACGTGGCGAGCGGCGGAGGCCGACGCCAACCCCCAACGCGGGGCGAATGCAGTCCTAGACGGTGGCAGTCACCTGCACGGTGGAACCAGCAGCCGCATACGGAACAACGGAGCCCTCGATCGCGACCCCGTCAACCTCGAGCGCAGCACCCTTGCCACCGGTGTTCTTAACGGTGATCACGTAGGTCGCGCCGCGGATCTGGCGGGTGACGGTGAAGTCGCTGACCTCGGCGCCGATGCAGGGGTCCACCACGAGGCCGTCCCAGTCGGCGCGCACGCCCAGCAGGTACTGGGACACTGTCACGAAGTTCCACGACGCGGTTCCCGTCAGCCATGAGTTCTTGGCCTGGCCGTGGTTGGCGGCGTCCTTGCCGGCGATCATCTGGGCGTAGACGTAGGGCTCGAGCTTGTGGACCTCGGAGATCTCCTCGCGGTAAGCAGGGGTGATCTGCTTCCAGTACTCCCACGCGTACTCGCTGCGGCCCATCACCGTCTCGGCGATGATGACCCACGGGTTGTTGTGGCAGAAGATGCCGGCGTTCTCCTTGTAGCCCGGAGGGTACGTTGACACCTCGCCGTACTCGATCTTGTACTCGGTGAACGCGGGGTTCAGCAGGACGATGCCGTGGGGCGTGTTGAGGCGCTCGCGGACGGAATCGAGGGCTTGGATGGCTTTGCCGTCGTCCACACCGATGCCGCCCATGATGCAGAAGCCCTGGGGCTCGATCCAGATCTTGCCTTCGTCGTTCTGCTCGGAGCCCACGGGATTGCCGTAGAAGTCGTACGCGCGCCTGAACCAGGCGCCGTCCCAGCCGTGGTCGATGACGGCCTGCTTCATGTCGTCGATCGCCTGCTGCGCGCGGTCCGCCTCGGCGTCGTCCCCGCGGCGGCGGGCAAGCTGCACGTAGTCCGGGCCGATGGCCGCAAACATGCCGGCGATGAACACGGACTCGGCGACCCCGCCGGACTGGTTCTCGGTGGTCTGGAAGGACTCGCCGGGGGTACTGGAGAAGCAGTTGAGGTTGAGGCAGTCGTTCCAGTCGGCGCGCCCGATCAGCGGCAGCCCGTGCGGGCCAGCGTTGTCGATGGGGTGGTCAAACGAGCGCTTGAGGTGCTCCATGAGCGTCTGGGCCTTGGACTCGTCGTTGTCGAACGGGACCATCTCGTCGAGGATCGCGAAGTCGCCGGTCTCCTTGATGTAGGCGGCTACGCCCAGGATCAGCCACAGCGGATCGTCGTTGAAGCCGGAGCCGAGCGCGTGGTTGCCGCGCTTGGTGAGCGGCTGGTACTGGTGGTACGCGCTGCCGTCCTCGAACTGTGTCGACGCGATGTCGATGATGCGTTCGCGGGCGCGCTCGGGGACGAGGTGCACGAACCCGAGCAAGTCCTGGTTGGAGTCGCGGAAGCCCATGCCGCGCCCGATGCCGGTTTCGAAATACGACGCCGAACGGGACATGTTGTACGTGACCATGCACTGGTACTGGTTCCAGATGTTGACCATCCGGTCGAGCTTGTCGTCCGTCGAGCTCACCGTGTAGGAGCCGAGCAGGTCGTCCCAGTAGGCGCGCAGCTTGGCGAACTCGGCGTCCGTCTTCTCGTTCGTGTCGAACTTCTTGAGGAGCTCGAGCGCGGGCTTCTTGTTGATGACGCCCTTGGACTCCCACTTCTGGTCCTCGGGGTTCTCGAGGTAGCCGAGCGTGAAGGTGTACGTCTTCGATTCGCCGGGCGCCAGCGACACCTTGAGCGAGTGCGAGCCCACGGGGTACCAGCCCGACGCGACGGAGTTGGCGGACGCGCCAGCGGCGGGCACCGCGGCGTCGGCAAACCCGTTCTGGGCGCCAAGGTAGGTGTCGCGGTCAGTGTCGAAGCCGGCGATGGGCGCGTTGACGCCGTACACCGCGTAGTGGTCGCGGCGCTCGCGGTACTCGGTCTTGTGGAAGATGTTGCCGTCCACCACTTCAACCTCGCCGATGCTGAGGTTGCGCTGGTAGTTGGTCTGGTCGTCTTCGGCGTTCCACAGGCAGAATTCGACGAACGAGAACAGCGTCAAGTCCTTCTGCGCGTCCGACTCGTTGGTGACCGTCACCTGGTGAATCTCGGCGTTGATGTCCACGGGCACAAAGAACAGAGTGGAGACCTTCACGCCGCCGCGCGCGCCCGTGATGCGCGAGTAGCCCATGCCGTGGCGCGTCTCGAAGAAGCTCAGCTCCTTCTTGTACGGGAAGTACCCGGGGCTCCACACGTCGCCGCCGTCGTTGATGGTGAAGATGCGGCCGCCGTCGTCCACCGGGGTGTTGTTGTAGCGGTAGCGCGTGAGGCGGCGCATCTTGGCGTCGCGGTAGAAGCTGTAGCCGCCGCCCGTGTGCGAGATCAGACCGAAGAATTCCTGCGAACCCAGGTAGTTGATCCACGGGTACGGCGTGTGTGGGGTCTCCACGACGTACTCGCGCGCTTCGTCATCGAAGTGTCCAAACTGCATGGGATAAAGCCTTCCGGTCATCGTTGAACCTGGAGGTTCTTGGGCCCCGAATACCAGCGACGGTGCTGAAAATCGGGCCTTGTGCGGGCGGTAAACGCTACCCATGGTAGCGCTCCCATGGAATCCTACGTGTCGAACGCCGAACCGTCGAGAGAGCGCTCCCAAGCCCCCGCAGCGAGGCGCCGTGGAGCCCAACGCCGTAGGCTCGTCGCATGGACCCGGTCGCCCTCAACGTCATCAGCGTTGCCGCCGCCGTGGTGTCGGCCGTTGCGGCCGTGTGGCTGGGTATCCGCCATGGCACGCTCCAGCGCCAAGCGGGAGAGTTGCAGGCGCGCATAGTCGCGCTCGAGGAGGGCCGCGAACTCCCGCGCCTGACTCCGGACGCATGCCGCAGCCGCCTCGATGGCGACAAGCGATTCGTGACCGTCGGGCTTCACAACTCCGGCAAGTCCGACGCGATCCACTTCGAGCTGACAAAGGCGCTCGTGGCCGTCGTCTCGACCGCGAAGGACGAGGTCCACCAGGTGGTGGTCCTCGGCGGGGTCGAAGAGCCGCCCACGCGTGCGACGATCAAGGCGGGCGCTTCCGTTTCCTTCCCACTTCTGCCCGTGGACGCGAGCAAGCTCGCAACGGGCAAGGGGCGCAAGACCATCGTGACCCGCATCGAGGGCCGCTACGTGCGCGTGATCGACGCATCCGGCTCCACCGAGGGCCGCACCTATGTGTACGAGGCCGAACACCTAGAGCGCGAGTACGGCTTCCCCGACATCACGTCGTGGCGGCCCCGCAAGCCGCAGGGGACCTTCGAGAGCATGTGGGAGTCGTTGAAGTAGCCGCAGCGGCGCTGCCGCGGCCCCGCTAAGGTGGGCGCCATGACCTCCACCCTCGCCCGCATCGTCGCCTCCGCGGCGTTGGTCGCCTTGACCGCTGGCTGCACGGGTCCGTCCGGCCCCGAGTCATCCCAGACACCGTCCACGACGACGCAGCCAAACCAGGCCGTCACGACCATCAGCCCGTCACGCTTGGACCCGAACGCGGACGTCGAGTTGACCGGCGAGCGCGTCTACAGCCTCGACAACGGGTATTCGATCATGCTGCCTGAGGGCTGGAACGACGGCACCGCAGAGTTCGCCAAGCTCGACTCCGGCAGCGCCATCACTGCCGCCTGGATGACCACCGACACCCTGAATGACACGAGCGGGACGTTCGCCACTGCGTCCTCGAAACTGGGCGTCACCGCAGACGTCGACGTGGAGGGCGACGTCGCCCAGGTGCTCGAGTCGTTCCGTGCGGTCTTCGGAGAGGTGGCGTGGATTGACCCCGGCGTGGCCTTCACTACTGACGAGGGAGACGTGGCTTGGGTAGGCGCGGTGTCAGGCGACCGCCTCGTGGCAGGCAGCTCGACGCGCACCGAGTCCGTCACGACGTTCGTGTTTGCGGTCGCATCCGATCGGAGGTACATGCGAATCTACGTGGACGCACCCCCGGAGGAGGCGGACCTTGCCGCGGCCTTCGTCGCCGCCGCGCACACCATCGAGCTCTACGAGCCAGACACCACCGGACTCGGCCGGGCAGGCGAGCCCCCTGTCGAGGACGACGGCCTTGTCTACTCCTACGCCCGGAACGTTGCCATGCCCGCGCCGCCAAAGGCGTGGAGGTACATCTACGCGCAGTCGGACGACCTCTTCGTCGGCCAGCCTGCCCAGTCGTGGGACTACCTGGGCACGTGGGACCCGTTCGACGGCGCGGCTGGCTCGGCGAGCTACGCGATTCTCAGCCGGTCTCACCTCCCCGGCCAGACCGCCGAGGCGTACCTCGAAGAGAATTTCGGGGCGGTCGGCACGACGGCCGAGACGGATTACGGCAGCATGGCCGTCAACGACTCCGGCACGGCCAAGGCACATGGCAAGAAGGTGGCGTGGGTGCAGGTGACGCCGGAGGGCGGAAACCTGGACGGGACCTACCAGGTGGTGCTCGCCATGATCCTCGACGACGACCGAATCGCGACGGGCTTCTTCGGTAGCAACGACCGCATCTCCGGCGAGCAGTTTGACGAGCTGATCGCCGCGCTCGCCACGGTCATCGTCGCGCCCGCCGGAAAGTAGCGAGCGCGGGGCGGGTGCCGTGGCGCGCCGGGTTGGGTAGGTTGGTCGCATGCTCCTCAGCGACCGCGACATTAGGGCCGAGCTCGACTCCGGCCGCGTGACCCTCGACCCTTACGACCCAGGCATGATTCAGCCGTCGTCCATTGACGTCCGGCTCGACAAGTACTTCAGGGTGTTCGACAACCACAAGTACGCCGCGATCGACCCGGCGATCGAGCAGCCGGACCTCACCCGTTTGGTGGAGGTGGACGACGGGTCACCCGTTCGTCCTGCACCCCGGCGAGTTCGTGCTGGGCTCGACCTACGAGTCGGTGTCGCTGCCGGACGACATCGCGGCGCGCCTTGAGGGGAAGTCGAGCCTCGGCCGGTTGGGGCTGCTCACGCACTCCACGGCGGGGTTCATCGACCCGGGCTTCGAGGGCAACGTGACGCTCGAACTGTCCAATACCGCGACGCTGCCGATCAACCTTTGGCCCGGCATGAAGATCGGCCAGCTGTGCTTCTTCCGCCTGTCGAGCGCGGCCGAGAACCCCTACGGCTCGGAGAAGTACGGCTCGCGGTACCGCGGCCAGCGCGGCCCGACCGCGTCGAAGTCCTTCCTGAACTTCAACGTCACCGACGTCTAGCGCTGACGCGCTATCCTGGCACTACGACAGGGGAGCGCCTCGCCGCAAGGCAAGGGCGCTGAGAGTGCGGAAAGCCGCAGACCCTCGAACCTGATCCGGTTCACACCGGCGTAGGGAGTCGAGACTCGTCCCCTCCTACCAAGGAGGAATTCTTGATGCGCAAGTTCGTTGCGCCCGCCGTCCTGGCGGGCCTCTTGGCCCTCGCCGGATGTTCGTCGGCGCCACAGATCACGACGGTCACCGTCGTCACCCACGACTCGTGGGCGATGCCAGACGACCTCATCGCCAAGTTCGAGGCGGACACCGGGTACCACCTCGAGTTCGTGGCACCCGGCGACGCCGGCACGCTCGTCAACCAGCTGGTGCTGACCAAAGACGCGCCGCTCGGTGACGTCGTCTACGGCGTCGACAACACCTACGGCTCCCGCGCGGTCGACGCGGGGGTGTTCGCCGACTTCAACCCGGGAAACGCTGATGCCGACGCGTACGCCTGCCCGAATGCGGCGCGCGCGCTGACCGCCGTGGACTTCTCGGACGTCTGCGTCAACGCGGACGTCGGGTGGTTCGAGGAACACGGCATCCCCATCCCGCGCACGTTTGAGGACCTGGCCCAGCCCACCTACAAGGGGCTCCTGTCGGTCGAGAACCCCGGAACGTCGTCGCCTGGTCTCGCTTTCCTGCTCGGCACCATCGATCACTTTGGCGATGCCTGGCCAGACTATTGGGCCGACCTCGCCGCTAACGGCGTGCGGGTCACGTCTTCGTGGAGCGACACCTACTTCACCGACTTCAGCGCGCCAAACTATGGGGGCGACTACCCGCTTGTCGTGAGCTACGCGTCGTCCCCGCCATCGGAGGTCATTGACGGCTCCCCAACCACCGTGGCGCTGCTCGGCACCTGCTATCGCCAAGTTGAGTACGCAGGCGTCCTCGCGGGGGCGCACAACAAGCCTGGCGCCGAGGCCGTGATCCGGTGGCTCCTGAGCGACGACGTACAGGCGGCCCTGCCTGACGCCATGTACGTGTACCCGGTGTCGACGTCGGTCACCGTCCCCGACTCATGGGCCAAGTACGCGCCGCTGTCCCAGACGCCCGGCATCCTGCCGCCCGCGACCGTGTCCGCCAACCGTGCGGACTACATCGCGAAGTGGACACAGACGGTCCTGGGCTAGCGATGTCCACAGCCGCGCTCCGCGTCGCACCGCCGCGCGCGGCGCGGCTGGGGCTGCTCGGCGTGCCGGCGGCGTTCCTCGCCGTGTACTTCGCATGGCCAGTCGGCGCGCTGCTGTGGCGCGCGGCGTTCGGCGCCGACCTTGCCGATGTGTCGGCGAGCCTGTCGGCCGCGCGAATCGCGCACGTCACCGGGACGACGCTAGGGCTGGCGGCCGCGGGCACGGCCCTTGCCCTTGCCGTGGGGCTCCCCGCGGCTTGGGCGCTGTTCCGCCTCCGGTGGCGCGGCGCTCAGGCGATGCGTGCGGCGCTGAGCGTCCCGTTCGCGCTGCCGACCGTGGTGGTGGCTGCAGCGTTTTCGGCCGCTTTGCGTTCGTCGGGGCCGCTCGGGTTCCTCGGCGCCGATCAGTCGTGGGGCGCGATCGCGGTGGCGCTCGCGTTCTTCAACGTCGCCGTCGTGTTGCGCGTGGTCGGGGGGACGTGGGCGGCGCTCGACCGAAGCGCGGTGGACGCCGCGCGCACCCTCGGGGCTAGCCGCATCCAGGCCTTGCGGTACGTGACCATCCCGGCGTTGACGCCGTCGATCGCCGCCGCCGCCGCCATCGTGTTCCTGTTCTGCGCAACATCGTTCGGCGTGGTCCTGGTGCTCGGCGGGACGCGAGTGTCGACAGTTGAGACCGAGATCTGGGTGCAGGTGAACCAATTCCTCGACCTGCGCGCGGCCGCCGTGTTGGCGGGCGTGCAGATGGCTATCGTCGCCGGCACGTTGGTAGCCGCCGGCTGGGCGCGGGCGCGCCGCGAACGGGCGCTCCCGGCCAGGAGGCGTGACGGTAGCCGGCGGGCCGTGGCGTCCGACCGCTGGGTGATCGTCGCCGCGCTCGCCCCCGCCACGCTGCTGTTCGCCGTGCCCGTGTGGGCGCTCGCGTCGCGCGCGTTCTCGGGGCCATCTGGCTTGACGTTGACCTACGTCGGGCATCTTGTGGGTGTGGGGCGGCCCAGCGCGTTGTCGGTTCCGATTTGGGAGGCTACGGTCAACTCGCTCGAGGCAGCGCTGATCGCCACGGCGGTCGCCGTCGCCCTTGGCGTCGCGCTCGCCTGGGTGCTTACCCACTCGCGCAGGCCCGGCTGGGTTGATGGCGCGATCATGCTGCCCCTCGGCGTTTCCGCCGTGATCGTTGGGCTCGGGATGTTGTTGACTCTTGGCGGCCGCAACCTGGGCGGAGCTCTGGGCGAGCCGCGCTGGCTGATCCCCGCGGCGCAGGCGGTGGTGGCGTTGCCGCTCGTGGTCCGGACGCTTACGCCCACCCTGCGCGCCGTTGACCCACAGCTCCGTGCCGCCGCCGCGACGCTTGGCGCCGGCCCGTGGAGGGTGTGGCGCGAGGTGGACTGGCCTGCGGTGCGCCGCCCCGTCGGCCTCGCCGCTGGCCTTGCCGCCGCCGTCTCGCTCGGCGAGTTTGGCGCGACCGCGTTCCTCGCGAGGCCCGGCCACCCCACCCTGCCCACGGCGATTTTTAGGCTGCTGTCGCGCCCCGGCGCCGACAACGTGGGGACGGCTTTCGCGGCAGCGCTGTTGCTCGCGGTGGTGACAGGCGCGATCATGGCCACGGCGGAGCGCTGGCGGACGGCGGGGGTGAGCGACCTGTGAACGGACTCAAGGTGGACGACGTCGCTGTCACCTATCCCGGAAAGCCGCCGGTCCAAGCGGTGGTCTCGGCGCGCCTCGAGGTCGCACACGGCGAGGTCGTGGCCCTGGTGGGACCGTCGGGCTGTGGAAAGTCCACGTTGCTCGCAGCCATCGCCGGCATCGTCCCGCTTGATCGCGGAGCCGTCACGTGGGACGGCGAGGACGTGGCTCCCGTGCCCGTGGACAAGCGCGGCTTCGGCCTGGTGTTCCAGGACGGCCAACTGTTCCCACACCGGGACGTCGCCGCCAACGTGAGGTTCGGGCTCGACATGCGCGGTGACGCTCGGGAAGCCGCCGACGCGCGCGTGGCGCAGCTGCTCGCACTCGTAGGGCTCCCGGACCACGGCGCGCGCCGCGTGGACATGCTGAGCGGCGGCGAGCGGCAGCGGGTCGCGCTCGCCCGCGCGCTCGCGCCTCAGCCCCGACTGCTGCTGCTCGACGAGCCGCTGAGCTCTCTCGATCACGAACTTCGTGTGCGGCTCGCGGACGACCTCCGCGACATCCTCGCGGCAACCGACACCACCGCGATCATCGTCACGCACGACCGCTCCGAGGCTGCGCGCGTCGCGGGCCGGAGCGTGGAGATGGCCGCTGGCGTCGTGCCTCGCTAGCCAGCGCGGGCTACCCTGGATCACGGAGGGATCGCCGTGACCGAGAGCACGCCAGGCTGGTACCTGGACCCCATCAACCGCAGACGCATGCGGTACTGGGATGGCCAGAAGTGGACCGACACGACGAGCGGGTCCGGACCAGCAACATGGCCGCTCGGTGCGCGCGTCGTCGGGGGCCTCGGATTGATAATCGCCGTGACTCTCGTTGCGATCGCGCTAGTTTCGGCCACGGGCGGGAGCGACGCCGCCACGGCTGTCCCGCCCCAGGTTTCCACGACGCCCACCAGCGCAGAGAACGGGCACGAAGCCGAACCGCGGGCCGTCGTCGCTCCGGACGGATGGATCACCACAACGTCCAAGGGCGGGTCGTTCAGTTTCGCCTACGACCCGAGCTGGACGAGTGTCGATCAAGAACCGCTCGACGGTGACGAGCCGACGGACTGGGGCGGTGCCTGGCTCACGTCGCCACCAGACAGGACAGGCCGAACCGTCGTGACGCCGCAAGCATATTCAGACGGGGCACCCATCGCTTCCCACCTGGACTCATACGACGCGGCCGACCTCGTCTCCGAGGGCACCTTCACGTCCGCGCACGGCGACGCCGTCCACTACGCGCTCTTCCAAGTTGGGCCAGGTTATGAGACGCACTACGAGGGCCTGTACTTCTTTGGTGACGGTGACACTTTCGTGGAGGTGCGATTGGTGAGCGACGAGTGGCACGGCGAGTTCGCGGAGCCCGTCACCGCACTCGTGAACTCCATCGTCATCAACCATCACCCCAGGCAGTTAGCGCCCACCAGCGCCGTGCCGTGGCGCGGCGCGGCGCGCTAGCCTGGACGGTGGAGGTAGCACCGTGACTGATACCGCGCCGGGCTGGTACCCGGACCCCGCTGGCGGATCGCGCCTCAGGTACTGGGACGGCCAGGAGTGGACCGGTGCGACAAACGCGTCTGGCCCGCGCACGTGGCCGCTCGGCGTGTGGATCGCGGGCGGGCTCGTCGTCCTCGTCGCGCTCGCCTTCGGCGCCCTCACGCTCGTCTCAAAGGTGCGCGAGGCGCCGCCTCCGACAACGCCGCCGGTCGCCGAGCCCTCGGTGAGCGCTCCACCCAGCACCCAGCAGACCGGCCCCACCGACGTCGTCGCGCCTGCGGATTGGGTTGTCGAGACATCGTCCAAAGGCTGGTTCTCGTTCGCGCGCAGCCCCGATTGGGAGGACGTCTCGGACCTCCTTGGCGACGTCGACGCCCAGTTCGCCGCTACGCCAAGTTTGACGGTGGACCATGGCGGCGCGTGGCTGATTCCAGACGACTCGTTCCTCGGCGGCACGATGGTGATCCCGCTCGCGCTCTCGGACGGGAATGAGGTTCGGTTCCTCAAGCTCCAGCTCGCTGGGTTCCGCGGTGCCCTGTCGACGGAGTACGACGACGTCACCACCGTTCTATCCGACTCGTTCGTGACTCCGGCTGGGTACGAAGTCTTCCGCGAGGTGGACACGGGCACCCTCGACGGCACGCCCGTCATCACGGCCGTGTACGCCTTCAAGCAGGACACGACGATGATGCTGGTATACGCGACGTCAACGAAGGACTTCGAGGCCTTCGACGCCGACCTCACGGCCCTCGTCAACTCGGTCGTCATCCACCACCAGCAGTAGCGGCTGGCCGCGCGGGCGCCGGGCGTAGGCGGTAGCGTTGGCGCCACGAGGAGGCTCCGTGAACGACGTCGCGCCCGGCTGGTACCCAGACCCACACAAGGGCTCGCGTCTGCGTTACTGGGACGGCACCACGTGGACGCAGCACGTGAACGGCGGGGGCCCCCGCATGGGCTTGTGGCTCGGAATCGGCATCCCGGCGGTACTTATTGTGGGCGCGCTCACGGTCGCCGCGGTGGTCGCGGGCCAGCGGGCTACCGACCCCGACCCCGCCGCAACGGACTCGGCGCCCGCCGCCACCCCCTCCGAAACCGCTGCACAAGAGCCCAGACCGTCGCTGAGCCCTCGCCAGACGCTCAGCTACCAGTGGGTGGTGACGCCGGGCGACACGATCGCCTACGTCGCCGGCCTCAGCTGGGACGATGCGACTGACTCGGCGCACGTCGAGGCCAAGAAGCTTCACCTGGCCGAGGGAGAGGTGCGCGAGGTATCCGGGGGCTGGTGGATTTCGGACCTTGCGTTCAACGACGGCACGCTGGTGACGATCGTGACGTCATCGACGGGCAAGCCGGTGACGGACATCAAGGCGGAGCTTGCGCGCCGCGTCAAGGACCTGCGCGCAGCAGGACTCAAAGACTTCACGACCCTTCGACGCGACGAGTACGTGACATATACGGGCTACGACGCGGCTCGCTGGGACTACTCCGCCACGGACGGGGGTGCACCCGTGTACGCCAGCTGCATCGCGGTAACGGATGGGAAGGTCGTGGTCTTCGTGGAGACCTTGTCCGCATCGGACCTGTGGACTTTCGCGGCGGAAACCCAGACCGTCACGTCAGAACTCGAAATCCATCATGCGCCGACGCGCTAGCGAGCACGCGCGGCGGCGGATTCTGGCCGCGCGGGCGCCGGGCGTAGGCGGTAGCGTTGGCGCCACGAGGAGGTCTCATGGCAGACACGATGCCGGGTTGGTATCCGGACCCAAGCGACAGTACGAAGACCCGCTACTGGGACGGATCCGCTTGGACCGACCAGGTCCACGAGAGCGCCCCCAAGAAGAATCGGCTCGGCCTGATCCTGGGTATCGGGATCCCGGCCGTGCTGATCGTGGGTGCGCTCGTCATCGCCGGGGTGGTCGCCGCCATCAATGGCGCCCAGGCCAGGATCGGGGACAACGGGCCCGGCGGCAGCGCGGGCGATAAGACCCCCGACGTTGCCTCAGTACCGTCAGACCACCGGGTGCCGGCGGGGTGGCAGGTCGCGAGCCCGCCGTCGGGTTCTGTCACCTACTACGTCGATCCGACGTGGACCGAGTTCACCGATCTGCTCGGCGACCCCGCAGACACCATGGGCGAGGTCCCGGGTGGCGGCGCGCTTGAGTTCTCCGGAGCCTGGCTCATGGACGGCAGCTTCGCCGAAGGCGGCACGAACGTGATCCTGCTGTCCGCGACCTACGGCAAGGACATCCGCAACGTGTCCGCTGAGCTCACGAGCTACATGCTCGGGGCAAGCGCGGCGTTCGAGGACGTCGACGTCGTCGCCAGCGACACCTTCACCACGGTGAACGGATACAAGGCCGCGCGGCGCGACATCACGGGTCAGATTGCCGGCGACGACTACAGCATGATCGTGTTCGCGGTCACCAAGGATGACGCCATCGTGTTCGTCCAAATCTCGTCAGACCAGCCATTAGAAACCTACGTTGACGACGCCGTTGCCGTTGCCAACTCGCTGGTAATCAACCACACCATCGACTACTAGAGCGTCGCTAGCAGGCGCACGCGATCGCGGTGCCGTCGGCCGCGCCGGGCGCCGTGAGCGGGTCGGGCGCTCGCGTGGCGTCGCCCGCAGCCGAGTCCACCGGGAGGCCCTCGCGCGCCCAGTACTCGAAGCCGCCGATCATCTCGCGCACGGGGAGTCCGAGTGCGGAAATCGCGAGCGCGCCGCGGGTGGCGCCGTTGCACCCTGGCCCCCAGCAGTACACGACGAACTCAGTCTCGGCTGGGTACTCCGCCGGGACGCGCTCCGGGATGTCCGCGAGCGGGATGTGGACGGCCCCGCGCGCGTGGCCCTGGTCCCACGACTCCCGCGAGCGCGAGTCGACGAGCACGAAGCCCGGCTCCCCGCCCTCCTGAGCGGTGTGGACGTCGGAGACGTCGGTCTCAAAGGCCAGCTTGGCGGCGAAGAATTCATGTGCTTCCATGGTTCCAACGGTAGGTCCGGGAAGGCGCGGCGTGAAGTGACTCTTCGCGGCGTCGGCCTTGTGTCGCCGTGAATTTCGCGTCATTCTGAGCTCATGGCCACGAATCCCACGCTCGACGCAACCGACGCCGCGATCCTGTCCGCGCTCCAGCGCGACGGCCGCCTGACGATGACGGAGCTCGCAACGGAGGTCGCGATGTCCGCGAGCGCCGTGACGGACCGGGTGCGCCGGCTCGAGGAGACCGGCATCATCGAGGGCTACGCCGCGCGCGTGGTGCCGGCTGCGGTCGGCGCCGGGATCACCGCGTTCATTCGCCTGCGGTACCCGAGTACCAAGTACCAGCCCTTCTACGACTTGATCGAGAAGACGCCCGAGATCCTCGAGGTGCATCACGTCACCGGGGAGGACTGCTTCATCGTCAAGGTGGTCGCGCCGTCGATGGGCGCCCTCGAGGAGACCGCCGGCCGCATCGGCCAGCTGGGGGCGATCACCACGAACATCGTCTACTCGAGCCCGCTGCCGCACCGCGCGATCACGCCGCCCGTGGTCCGGGGTTCGCGCCCGTAGCCCAAGTTGAGTCGCCTTGACTCAACTCGCTTGACATTTCCTCCGAAATGGGGATACTTGAGTCTGTGTGGCTCAAGTTGAGCCCCGAACGCGCGGCTACGCCGTGAAAGCGCGGCGCAAACCGCCGCGAGGAGGAAGGAACACCATGTCCCGAGCAGTAGGAATCGACCTCGGCACCACGAACTCGTGTGTCGCGGTCCTTGAGGGTGGCGAGCCCACCGTCATCGCGAATGCCGAGGGCACTCGCACCACGCCGTCGGTCGTGGCGTTCTCAAAGACCGGCGAGGTGCTGGTTGGCGAGATCGCCAAGCGCCAGGCCGTCACGAACGTCGACCGCACCATCAGCTCCGTCAAGCGCCACATGGGCACCGACTGGAGCAAGACGATCGACGACAAGAAGTACACCGCGCAGGAGATCTCCGCGCGCATCCTTGGCAAGCTCAAGCGCGACTCCGAAGAGTACCTGGGCGAAAAGGTGACGGACGCCGTCATCACCGTGCCCGCGTACTTCAACGACGCCGAGCGCCAGGCCACCAAGGACGCCGGCGAGATCGCCGGACTCAACGTCCTGCGCATCGTCAACGAGCCCACGGCCGCCGCCCTGGCGTACGGCCTTGAAAAGGGCAAGGAAGACGAGCTCATCCTGGTCTTCGACCTGGGTGGCGGCACGTTCGACGTGTCCCTGCTTGAGGTCGCGAAGGACGAAGACGCGTTCAGCACCATCCAGGTTAAGGCCACCGCCGGCGACAACCGCCTCGGTGGCGACGACTGGGACTCGCGCATCGTCGACTTCCTTGTGAAGGAGGTCAAGAACTCCGAGGGTGTTGACCTCACCAAGGACAAGTCCGCCATGCAGCGCCTCCGCGAGGCGGCCGAGCAGGCGAAGAAGGAGCTCAGCTCTGCGCAGTCGACGAACATCTCGCTGCAGTACGTCTCCATTGGCGAGAACGGCCCCGTTCACCTCGACGTGAAGCTCACGCGCGCGCAGTTCGAGCAGATGACCGAGGACCTCCTTGACCGCACCAAGGCCCCGTTCGAACAGGTCATCAAGGACGCTGGCATCAAGCTGTCCGACATCGACCACGTGGTTCTCGTGGGCGGTTCGACCCGCATGCCTGCCGTCACCGAGCTCGTCAAGAAGCTCACCGGCGGCCAGGAGCCCAACAAGGGCGTCAACCCTGACGAGGTCGTCGCCGTGGGCGCCGCCCTGCAGGCCGGCGTCATCAAGGGCGACCGCAAGGACGTGCTGCTGATCGACGTCACCCCGCTGAGCCTTGGCATCGAGACCAAGGGCGGCGTGATGACCAAGCTCATCGACCGCAACACCGCAATCCCTACCAAGTCGTCCGAGATCTTCTCGACGGCCGACGACAACCAGCCCAGCGTGCTTGTGCAGGTTTACCAGGGAGAACGCGGCCTCGCGCGCGACAATAAGGCGCTCGGAACCTTCGAACTCGGCGGCATCGCGCCCGCGCCGCGAGGCGTGCCGCAGGTCGAGGTGACCTTCGACATCGACGCCAACGGCATCGTCCATGTCACGGCGAAGGACAAGGGCACCGGCAAGGAGCAGTCCATCACCGTGACCGGCGGTTCCGCGCTGTCGAAGGACGACATCGACCGCATGGTCAAGGACGCCGAGGAGCACGCTGAGGAAGACAAGCAGCGCCGCGAGGAGGCCGAGACCCGCAACACCGCGGAGCAGTTCGCCTACCAGACGGAGAAGCTCCTCAAGGAGCACGACTCCAACCTGCCCGCGGACGTCGCGGACGAGGTCAAGGAGGCGATCGCCGAGGTCAAGACCGCGCTCGAGGGCACGGACTCCGCCGAGGTGAAGTCCAAGCACGACGCCCTGGTCGAGAAGACCTCCAAGCTCCACGAGGCAATCCAGGCCGCGCAGGCCGCGGGCGCTTCCGCGGACGGCGGCTCAAGCGACTCGAGCGACGGCTCGTCCGACGAGGACGTGGTCGACGCCGAGATCGTTGACGAGGACGACAACAAGTAGCCTCCACGGGGGCGGGCGCACAGCCCGCCCCCGTGCGACGGCCACGTGGAGGAAACGTGACTGACAACAACACCCCCGACGAGCAACCCGAAGGCGACCCCGTCGCAGATGCGGAAGCCGTCTTGAGCGGCGCGGCAGCAGCCATGGCCTGGGAGGGCTCCCCGGTCGAGGCCGACGAGGCGGGTGCGGACGACGCACTCGCGCGCGCAGAGGCCGCCGCCGCAGAGCACCTCGAAGACCTCAAGCGGCTCCAGGCCGAGTACGTCAACTACCGCAAGCGGGTGGACCGCGACCGCGAACAGATGGGCACGCTTGGCCAAGCCCGCGTGATCGAAGCCCTGCTGCCTGCGCTCGACGACATCCACGCCGCGCGCGACCACGGCGACCTCGACGGCGGCCCGTTCGCGGCGATCGCCGACAAGCTCGAGGCGTCCCTCGCCAAGTTCGGGTGGGAGTCGTTCGGCGCCGAGGGCGACCCGTTCGACCCCGCGCTGCACGAGGCCCTCGCGACCACCGAAGACCCAAACGTGACCGAGCCGACCGTAGCCAAGGTCGCCCAGCCGGGCCACAAGGTTGGCGACCGCGTCGTGCGCCCCGCGCGCGTCATCGTCTCCCAGCCGCAGTCGTAGTCGAAGCCGCACCAGGAAGGGAGGCACCGTGGCAAGCCAGGATTGGTTCAACAAGGACTTCTACAAGACGCTCGGCGTCTCCAAGGACGCGACGGACGCCGACATCAAGAAGGCGTACCGCAAGCTCGCCCGCGAGCTTCACCCGGACACCAACTCGGGCGACGCGAGCGCCGAGGCACGCTTCAAAGAGGTGGGCGAGGCGTACGCCGTGCTGTCCGACAAGGAAAACCGCAAGCAGTACGACGCCGTCCGCGCCATGGGCGGCGGCGCGCGCTTCGCCGGCGGGCAGCAGGGCAGCGCGCAGGACGCGTTCTCCGGCATGTTCGGCCAGGGCGGCGGGCGCGGGGGCGGGGGTGGCAACTTCGAGGACATCCTCAGCCAGATGTTTGGCGGCGGCCCCGGATTCAACATGGGCCCGCAGCCTGGCGCCGACCTCGCCGCCGCTACCGAGGTGTCGTTCCGCGAGGCTGCCGAGGGCGCGACCATCAAGCTTCAGATCGCCGGCACCACCGTCACCACCCGCCTACCCGCCGGCGTGCGCGACGGGCAGAAGATCCGCCTGCGCGGCAAGGGCCAGCAGAGCCCCAACGGAGGCCCCAACGGCGACCTTGTGCTGACCGTGCACGTGGGCACACACCCCGTGTTCACAGCCGACGGCGCGGACCTTCGCGTCAAGGTGCCCGTCACCTTCCAGGAGGCCGCGCTTGGCGCCACCGTCGAGGTCCCCACCCTGGACGGATCCCGCGTGCGCGTGAAGGTCCCCGCGGGCACCAGCTCCGGCAAGACGCTGCGGGTCAAGGGCCGCGGCATCGCCACCAAGGCGCGCACAGGTGACCTGCTCGCGACCGTAGAAATCTTCGTGCCGTCCAAGTTGTCGAAGGGCGCCAAGGAGGCGCTCGAGACGCTCGCGGCCGAGACCGACTCCGACGTGCGCGACACGTGGCTGTCGGAAGCCGAGAAGTAGCCTGGTCATGACCGAAGGGAGCCGCCATGGAACAGCCTGACGTCGACGAACCGGTCTTCCCCATCTCGTCCGCCGCCGAACTCGCGGGCATGCACGCCCAGACGCTGCGCCAGTACGACCGCCTTGGACTCGTCGTGCCCAAGCGCCGCCGCGGCGGTGGGCGCCGCTACTCCCTGCGCGACGTCGCCGTGCTGCGCGAGGTGCAGCGGATGAGCCAGGACGAGGGCATCAACCTCGCGGGCGTCGCGCGCATCCTCGCACTGCAGGAACGCGTGGTCGCCCTCGAAGCCGAGTTGGACAGGCTTCGCACCCGCGCCGACGCCGGGTCCCGCGTGTTCTCGACCGACGTTGGCGGCAAGGTCGTCATCGTGGAGCGCGGCCGCCGCGCCGCCCGGTCCGAGGGACGCTCACTGATCGTGTGGCGCCCGTAGCGCTAGCCGCGCTCGATCGTCACCGTCTTCACCCGCGCCGACTCGCCCGCGCTAATCCGCACGTCTGCGCGGCGCGCCCCCACGTGCTTGGCGATTGCCGCGACAAGTTCCTCGTTTGCCGCGCCGCCGACCGGCTTGGCCGCGACGTGAACGGTGAGGATGCCGTCGGCGCCCTGCTCGATGAGCGGCGCCTTGCGGCTGCCCGGCTTGACGCGCACGCGCAGTTTCTCGGAAGTCACGTTGTGACGTTACCGCGACCGCCCCGCATATCCTGGGCCCATGGCCATTGACCTCGTGCGCGTCCGCGCGGACACCCGCGGTTGCGAGGCAGTCACGCACCTCAACAACGCGGGCGCGGCGCTACCCCCAGCGATCGTGACCGACACCGTACTTGAGCAGGTGCGTGCCGACGAGGTGTTCGGCGGCTACGAGGCGCAGGAGATGGCGGAAGACGCTCTACGCCGCGCGCACGACGCCGTGGGAGCGCTCGTGGGCGGCGCGGCCCAGGAGGTCGCGTTCTTCGACAACTCGTCGCGCGCGTGGCAATCCGCGATCTACGCCCTGCCGTGGCGCGAGGGCGACCACGTGCTGGCCTCCGAGGCGGAGTACCCGTCGAACGTTTACTCACTGCTGTACCTTCGCGACCGCTTTGGCGTCCAGGCCACGTACGTGCCTAACGATAGGTACGGCCAGATCGACGTTGCTGCGCTCGAGGCCGCGATCACCCCGCGCACCAAGCTGATCTGCCTTACGCACGTGCCGACGTGGGGCGGGCTCATCAACCCGGCCGCGGCCGTCGGCGCAATCGCCAAGGCGCACGGGATCACCTATGCCCTGGACGCGTGCCAGAGCGTGGGGCACCTTCACGTCGACGTCCGCGACATTCAGTGCGACATCCTGGCCGCGGCGGGCCGCAAATACTTGCGCGGGCCGCGCGGGACGGGCTTCGCGTGGGTGCGGTCCGAGCTCCTGGAGACGATGGTGCCCCAGTTCTCGGACGGCCACTCGGCGAACTGGACCGCGCCCGAGACGATGACGTTGGCGCCGGGAGCCGGGCGGTTCGAGCTCTTCGAGCGGTCAGTCGCGCTGCAGCTTGGGCTTGGCGCCGCGGCTCGGTACGCGACCGAGATCGGCACGCGCGCTATCGAGCAACGGGTGACGCTGCTTGGTGCCGCGCTGCGCGCGCAGCTGGCGAGCGTCCCCGGCGTGCGCGTGCTCGACCGTGGTGAACGGCTAAGCGGGATCGTCACGTTCGTGGTCGACGGCTTCGGTGCGGCCGAAATCAGGGACGCCCTGAAAGCCGAGGCGATCAACGTGTCGGTGACCGGCGCGGGTGGGGCGATGCGCACGTTCCCGCAGCTGGGACTCGACGCCGTGGTGCGCGCGTCGGTGCACTATTACAACACCGAGGAGGAGCTCGCGAGCGTCACTTCTGTAGTCGCGGGCTTGGTGGCGTAGCCCCAAATCCCCCGCAGGAACGATGGCGGGTGTCCGGCGGTCAACATACAGTTCTCGGGTGACTACCGACTACGCAGTCGAGGCCCAGGGTCTCGTCAAGAACTTTAAAGCGACCAAGGCGCTGAACGGCGTCAGTTTCGCGGTGCCTCGCGGCACCGTACTCGGCGTGCTCGGCCCGAACGGCGCAGGCAAGACCACCGCCGTTCGAATCCTCGCAACGCTGCTCAGGTCCGACGGCGGCTCCGCGCGCGTCGCCGGCTTCGACGTCGCCAAGCGACCAGCCGAGGTGCGCAAACGCATCGGCCTCACGGGCCAGTACGCCTCCGTCGACGAGGAGCTCACCGGGCGCGAGAACCTGCACATGATCGCTGGCCTGCTCAACATGAAGACGGCAGACGGCAAGGCGCGCGCGTCCGAGCTTCTCGACTGGTTCGACCTCAACGAAGCCGCGGACCGCAACGTCAAAACGTACTCCGGCGGCATGCGCCGGCGCCTGGACCTCGCGGCCTCGCTTACCGGACACCCCGAGATCGTCTTCCTCGACGAGCCAACCACCGGGCTCGACCCCGCCAAGCGCGAGGACATGTGGGACGTCGTCCGCGACATCGTCGCGCGGGGAACCTCGGTGCTGCTCACGACGCAATACCTGGAGGAGGCCGACGCCCTCGCCGACGACATCGTCGTCATCAACCACGGCGAGGTGATCGCGCACGACACCGCCGAGAACCTGAAGCGGGTGGTCGGTACGCAGACGCTGCGAGTCCGGCCTGCCCACCCAGCCGAGCTGGCGAAGGCGCGCGCAGTTCTCGACGCCGTGGCAACCAAGGGCTCGCGCGTCGACGAACCGCGCAAGGGCGAGCTTGCCGTGCCGGTCCCGGGTTACGAGGCGCTCGAGGCCGCGGTCGCGCGCCTCAAGAAGGCCAAGATCGATGTGACCGAGCTGTCGCTGCAACTTCCAAGCCTGGACGAGGTGTTCTTCACCCTCACCGGCGAACGCCAGAAGCCAACCGCGACCGAACAGGAGGACGCGGCATGACCGCAACGCACGCAATCGATGCGGTGACGCACGCCGTCGCCGACGTCAAGCACGGCCCGCTTGACGTCTTCCGCCACTCCTGGGTGCTCGCCAAGCGCTCGCTCGTCAAGACGTGGCGCACGCCCGAGGGGCTGGTCGACGTGACGCTGTCTCCCATCATGTTCACGCTGCTGTTCACCTACATCTTCGGCGGCGCGATCGCGGGTTCGGCAAAGGACTACCTGCCGTACCTGATCACCGGCCTGATCGGGCAGAACATCGCGTTCGCATCGGTGGGTATTGGCATCCAGCTCAACGCGGACATCGAGAAGGGCATCTTCGACCGGTTCCGGGCGCTGCCGATCTCGCGTATCGCGCCACTGTTCGGCGCCGCACTCGGCGACGTCGTCAGGTACGTCCTACTGATCGCGATCATGACCGGCACCGGGTATGTCCTCGGCTTCCGCGTCGCGACCGACGCCCTGCACTTCTTCGCCGGCGTCCTGCTCGTGATCGTGTTCGCACTGTGCCTCGCCTGGGCGCCCATGCTCGTGGGCCTGATCGCGCGCTCGCAACGCGCTGTCCAGGGCATCGTCTTCATGACCTTGTTCCCGCTCACGTTCGCGTCGAACGCGTTCGTGCCAACCGACTCCATGCCTGCGTGGCTCAAGGCGTTCGCCGAGGCGAACCCGTTATCGCACCTGGTGGCGGCACTGCGGTCGCTCTGGAACGGCGACGGCTCGTGGCAGGGTCCCGTCGCCGCGACGTTGATCTGGTGCGTGGTGTTCGTCGTGATCTTCGCGCCGCTCGCCATCCGCGCGTACGCCCGGCGCACGTAGCCGCCGGGCCCGCGCGCGGGTCCCCATGTACAGGAAAGGCCCCCACCTTGGTGGGGGCCTTTCTGACACCTGTTCCCCTGGCCCTGCAAGCGCCGATGGCGCCTGCAGGGCCGAGAACAAGGGAATCTCGCGGCAGCAGTCCTAGGAAGGGACGGGGGGGAGAGGTGGACTACCGCTGCAGAGACCCCAAGAGTTCGACCGCGTACGCGTGGGACTCGGGAAGAGTCTCGACCCACACTCGCGGAGGTTGGCGCGTCAGGTTTCCGATGCGCATGGAGTTCGCCCGCTCGGAGATGTGCTCCCGAAGGGCGGCAATGCCGGTGCCCAACTGCGGGCCGCGTGAAACCAGGACGGCGTACAGGCCATCGGCAAGGTGCGCCATCGGGTGGCCTTCGCCATAGGCGCCCCTCAGCGCTGCGCCTACGGCAGCGTTGCGCGCAATGCGCTGCCACACGTCCGAATCCACCACCGACACGTCCACGATGACGATCGCGTGCGTGTCCCGCACACTACGACCTTGCTGCTCGGCGCGCGCGTACACCTCGACGAGCCGCTGCGACAGGTAGTCCACCGTGCCAAGCCCCGACTCAGGGTCCCGCATTCCGGTGGACGTCTGCGTGTGCGACATCCCCTGCGTCCAGCCCTCGCACAGCGCGCGCACGGAGCGGATCGGGGTGTCCTCATAGCCAGCAGCACGGAACACCACGCCAAGGTCGTCAATGGATTCGGTGATTCCCACGCCAGCGAAAGCCCGCGCCTCGCCCAACCGCGCGGCGGCAGGTGCGGTGTCGAGGCTCGATTCGATCGCTTCAACCAGCGCGTCCACAGCGGGCGTGTACCAGTCGGTCGGTCGCAGCCACACCGAGTCGACGCTCGCCTCGCGCCACTCCGCAAGGAGCGCGCTCTGGGCCGCTCCGCCCGTCACATCGAGGTCCGTCATGCACTATGAGAGGCACATCACACGCGTCTATGACGCCAAATGGCGCCTTTCTTTTGTGGAAATTGCCGTCATTTCGACGTGTGACCGAACTCTCATCATGTGACGAACAACGCAACGCTTTTCCTTGCCCCAAAAACGGGGGGCACGGACGATTGTCGTAGGGCGTGCGCACCCCTCAGCCATCCGCGCACGAATGGAGAGCCATGACGCATGAGACTGTAAGTCTCTGGACGGATTCGTCCAGCGACGCAGAGCTCATCGCGGGCGTCCGCGCGGGCGAGTCCGCGGCGTTTGGCGTGCTCTACGAGCGGCACGGCGAGGCGGCGAAGCGCGTCGCATCCATGTACTCCGCCGTGCCAACTGACGTCGACGACATCGTCTCCGAAGCCTTCGCGCGCGTGCTCAAGGCGCTCCAGGAAGGCGGCGGGCCCGACCTCGCCTTCCGCGCCTACCTCTTCACGGTCGTGCGCCGCACAGGGCTGGACATGATCAAGAAGGGCAAGCGCACCCGCCCGGACGACGACATGGAGACTTACGACTCCGCGATTGGCTACGAGGCGGGCAGCGACGAACCGACGCTCGACAACTTCGAGCAGGGCGTCGTCGCAGAGGCATTCAAGTCCTTGCCCGAGCGGTGGCAGGTCGTCCTCTGGTACACGGAGATCGAGAAGAAGTCTCCCGCCGAGGTCGCGCCGGTCCTGGGGCTATCCGCGAATGGCGTGGCGGCACTTGCCTACCGCGCGCGCGAGGCACTCCGCCAGGCCTACCTTCAGCAACACCTCGCGACCGCCGACAACGCCGAGTGCGCGGATGTATCCGAGCACCTTGGCGGGTTCGTTCGCGGCGGCTTGACCAAGCGCGAGCACGCGAAGGTGGAGGCACACCTCGAGGTGTGCGAGCACTGCGCAGCGCTGGTTGCCGAACTTCAAGACGTGAACCGCGGGCTCCGCGCGGTGATCGCGCCCCTGTTCCTCGGCGTGATCGGCATGGGCGCCCTGCACGGCTCGCTTCCGATTGGCGGATTTGGCGCAGGCGCGATTGGAGCGAGCGCCGCAGGCGGCGCTGGCGCGGCCAGCGGAGGCGGCGGCGCTACGGGCGCAGGCGGCGTAGCTATCGCCAGCGCGACAGCCGGCGGCATCGGCGGAGTTCTCGGGGCCATCGCAGGTGCGGGCTCGCAGATCGTCACCGGAATCGCCGCAACCATCGGCGTTGGCGCGCTCACTGTCGCAACTATCGGCATCGTCGGCAACCTTGGCGCCATAGACAAGTCTTCCGACGGTGATCCAGGCGTCTCCGCGGACGCGCCCGCCGCGGAGCCCGCAAGCGACTCGGTTGTCACGCTTGTGCTGTCGGGCGAGGACCCGCTCGACCCCAGCTTCATCACGGTCGGGCCGGCGGCTCCGCCAGAGGACATCACGGACGTCTTCGTCCCCGACCCACCCCCGACGGATGACACCACCAAGGACGACACGACGACGAACGACACTCACAAGGGCGACACCCACAAGGACCACACCAAGACTCACGGCAAGAAGGACGACCCGACCGACCCGACCGACCCGACCGACCCGACCGACCCGACCGACCCGACCGACCCGACCGACCCGACCGACCCGCCGGTGTCTTCCGACCCCACCTATCTTCAGGCAAAGACGGGCGTCCTCGACATCATCGAAATCGACCCCGACGCCCCGACGCTCACGATCAAGGTCGCGAACGAGGCGGAGACTACTTCCGTGAACCCCACCGTGGCGGTTGAACTACCGGACGGAGTGACCTTCACGAGCGTGGACGGCGACTTCGGCGACTGGACGTGCGACATTTCGGACGACGCAACCACGGCGGTGTGCACCACCGCTGAGCTTGAGCCGGGCACGACCAAGGACGTCACTCTTTCGGTCGCGATTCCGACGTCGCTCCCGCGAAGCGCGGTCACGACGCTGACGTTCTCGAACGATGCGGGTGAAACCGACCCGGTCACGGTGCCCACCGGCCTTCGCGACGTGAATCTTGACCTTGGCGTCGAATACGCGGCGTCGGGCCACCTTGGCACCGCGATCTTCGGCGCACCGCTATTGTCATGCGACCTCACCGACACCGCCTGCGCGAACGCGATGGACTTCAATGGCAACGCCACCAGCGGCGCCTACAACAACAACGATTGGCTCATGCAGCCACTCAACGAGGCTGGCGGCACCTCGGTGTCTGAAGCCACCACGGTGGCCCTGCCCGATGGCGCGGTCGTCCAATCCGCGTGGGTGGACTGGTCCGCGAATACGGGCAACGGCGAGGGATTCACCGCTGACTACAACTCCGCGCTTATCAAGCCAGCGGGTGCCACCGACTACTCGGCGCTCGTCGCTGACTCCACGGAAACCCGCACTGACAGCAGCGGCCGCACGTACTACAACTCTCGCGCGGACATCACCGATCTGATGGCGTCGGCGGGCTCCGGCGACTGGGCGCTGGCCGATGTCGCGGTCTCCGACACGTTTGGCGACACTGACCACACGTACTACGCGGGTTACGCGATCACCGTGATCTATGAGCTTGCGTCGCTCCCGCAGTCGACCGTGCTTGCGTACACCGGTACCGACTGGGTCGACGGCAGCGGCGGATTCGGCGTGAACGTAGCGTCGCAGTTCTCGGGCGACGTGGACCTATCCGCGATCATGTGGGACGGCGACCGCGCGATGACCGGCGACAAGGTTTCGGTTGATGGCACTGCGGTCAAGCCGTATCACTGGAACGGCCACGCGACGTCAGCGGGCGACTCAGGAAACGCTGGGGACTCGACGGCATTCGGCTCGCGCTTTGCAAACACGCTGGGCACCGATGCGAAGTCGTTCTTCACGACGTCAGTGGACTCTGGTGTCCACGTGATTAGCGTGTCGTCGAGCGGCGACCCGATCCTGGTCAGCCTCCTCCTCATCACCGTCTACGACGACGTAGACGAATAGATTCGTTCGCCAGCGCGCATAGGGCCCCGGAAGCGGACGCTTCCGGGGCCCTATGCGCGAAGCGCGGTAGCGAGAATCGCTACTCGGCGGACTTCTTGGAAGACTGCGCGTTGACTTCGTAGGACGTGTTGGTCGCCTCGAAGAAGTTCACAAGCTGCAGCGTGTCGTTGGCTGTTGCCATCCACTTGGCGGGGTTCGAGACGTTGTAGTGCGGCTCGAAGCCGAGCTCTTCGAGGCGGCGGTCGGCGAGGTACTTCACGTATTGGTTCACGTAGTCCGCATTGAGGCCAAGGATGCCCTTGGGGAGCAGGTCCCGGTTGTACTCCTCCTCCATCTCGACGGCGCCGATGATCATGTTGCGGATCTCGTCGGCGAACTCCGGGTCCTGGAGGTCCTCGTTCTCCTCGAGCACCGTGAGGATGAGGTTGATGCCGAACTGGAGGTGTAGCGACTCGTCGCGGATCACCCAGTCCATGAGCGATCCGAAGTTGCGTAGCAGGTTCCGCTGCCGGAACGACAGCGCCACCATGAAGCCCGAGTAGAACCAGATGCCCTCAAGGATGATGTTGTAGGCCACGAGGTTGCGGATGAAGTCCTTCTTGCCCTCGGTGGTCGTGATGTCGAGGGTCTCCTCGGTCATCCGCTTGATGAACTTGACCTCGAAGGCCTCCTTCTTGGCCATCGACGGCACGTCAACGTGGGAGTTGTAGGCGGCCTCGCGGTCGAGCGGGAACGTCTCGAGGACGTACTCGAACGACATGCAGTGGTTCGCCTCTTCCCACATCTGCTTGGCGAGGTAGAGGTGGCATTCGGGCGCGTTGATGTACGGATACACGCCGAACGCGAGCGCCTTGTTGACGAGCAGCTCGTTCGGGTTGAAGTACGACATCAGGTAGGTGACGGCGTGCTTCTCGTCGTCCGTCATCTTCTTGAAGTCGGCCAGGTCCTCACCGAGCTGAATCTCGTTCGGGAACCATGTGTTCGCGACGGCCTGGTCGTACAACTCCATCGCCCAGGGGTACGTGATCGGCTTGAGTAGCAATCCGTCTTGGATGCCGGTGCCCAGAATTCCCATGTTTACATCTCCTCGTTCTTGGCGCCCGCGCTACTGGCAGGACTCACACTGCAAACGTTCCATCGGGTCCACGGGGCACGCAACCCCGTCGACCATCTCGGTGTCGCCGTCCACGGACGACGCGACCGGGCCGGCCTCCGTGAGGTTGAGCTGCGTCGCACCCTCGGGCACGACGCTCGCCTGGGCCTCCACCGGCTGGGCGGCTTCCTGCGCGGGTACGGCGGCCGGCGCGGGCTCGCTGCGCTCGGGGAGCGCGGTGGGCGGCACCGCAGGCTTGTCGGCCGGCGGCACCGCGAACGCCTTGGTGGCGATCGCGGACATGACGGCCGGCGGGGCCGCCACGACGGGACGAGAAGCCACGGCTTGGGCCGTCGGCAGCTGGATCTCGGCCGTGACGGTCTCGGTGGGGTTCACCTCGACAGTCGACACCGCCGACGCAGGCGCTTGGGCGTCGGCCACGGCGGGCTGGGCCACGGCGGTCTCAGAGACGGGCTCAGCCGCCGTTGCGGCGCCCTGAAGCGCCTCCGCGGCCGGCGCCACGGTGGTGGCGGCCCCGAAGCCCTTCTTGGCGCCTCCGCCGAACCCTCCGAAGCCCTTGCGGCCCGAGCCAGCAGGCTTTTGCGAGGTGCCAACCTTGCCGGATGCGGAGCCGGTCGAGTTGATCTTCTCGGTCTTGTTGACGCGAACCGTGGACTGCTCGGCGGTGTGGCGTGGCTTCATGTGGAGGTAGTACGTCGTCTTGACACCCCGCTCCCACGCGGCCGAGTACAGGGCCATCATGTTGTCGACGTCGCGGTCCTCAAGGTAGATGTTCCGGCTGATGGCCTGGTCGATCCACTTCTGAGCGCGCGCGGCGACCTCGATGAACGCGTACGGCGACAGCTGGAACGACGTCCGGTAGACGTCGACCAGGTGCTGCGGAACGCCATCCACGCGGGACAGGTCGCCTTGAACCTCGAGGAGCCGGTCCTTGCAGTCTTCCCAGATGCCCTCGGCCTGCAGGTCGCGGACAAGGTTGCGGTTGATTTCGAGGAACTTGCCCGACGAGGTGGCGCGGCTAAAGATCTGCGAGAACTGCGGGTCGAATCCGGGCGTGGTGCCCGCGACCAGGCCGATGGAGGCGGTGGGCGCGACGGCCATCAGCGTGGCGTTGCGGATGCCGCCCTTGACCTTCTCTCGCAGCGAGTCCCAGTCGAGGCGCGTGGTGCGGTCCACCTGGATGGGGACGCCGCGGTCGGCTTCGGTGGTGGCGAGGGTGTCGAACGGCACGAGGCCCTTCGACCAGCCGGAGCCCTCGAAGTTGTTGTAGTTGCCGCGCTCGCGAGCGAGATCCGCAGAGGCGTCGATCGCGTGGAAGCTGATGAACTCCATGATCTGGTCGATCAGCGCGTAGGACTCCTCGGATTCGTACGCGAGGCCCATTCGCTCGGTGACGTCGGTGAAGCCCATGACGCCAAGTCCGATCGCCCGGTTCTCGCTGTTCGCGTGGTCCGACTCGGTGACGGCGGACAGCGTGATGTCGACGAGGTTGTCGAGCTGGCGCACCGCGAGGCGCGTGGAGGTCTCCATGCGCTTCCAGTCGAGCTTGCCGTCAACAAAGTGCTCGGACAGGTTCACCGACGCCAGGTTGCAGACGGCGATGTTCTCGCGGTCCTGCGGCAGGCAGATCTCGGTGCACAGGTTGGACAGGTGAATGGTGCCGGTGTTCGTGTTGAGGGCACGGTTGTTGATCGTGTCCTTCCACGTCAGCCATGGGTGCGACGACGCCTGCAGCGAGATCAGGATCGCCTTGTACTGCTCGCGGGCACGCATCTTCTTGAAGGTGCGCATCTTGCCGGCCTCGGCCTGCGCCACATACTCGGCGTAGCGGGCGGAGAACGCGGAGCCGGTGAGCTCCACGAGGTCGGGGGTCTCGGCCGGGTCGAACAGGTACCAGTCTTGGTCGTTCTGGACGCGCTTCATGAACTCGTCGGAGATCCAGACGGCGGTGTTGGCGGTGCGGGTGCGGCGGTAGGGGTCGCCGGAGTTGGCGCGCAGATCGAGGAACTGCGGGAAGTCGAGGTGCCAGTTCTCCATGTAGAAGCACAGCGCGCCGAACTTCTTGCCGCCGCGGGACACCGCCCGCAGCGTCGAGTCGATGGTGTGCATGAAGGGGATGGGGCCCGTGGACGTGGTGTTGTTCGACTTGATGGGCGAGCCCTCGGAGCGCAGCTTGGTGACGGACAGCCCGATGCCGCCCGTCCCCTTGGTAAGCCACATGACGTCGCCGACCGTCTTGGCGATGTGGTCCATGTCGTCTTCCATCTGCATGACGAAGCAGTTGGAAAGCTGCGGGTACGACGTGCCGGCGTTGACGAGCGTGGAGCCCGCGGGCAAGTAGTCGAGGCGCGAGATCTTGTCGTAAAACTTGATCGCCATCTCGGTGGGGTCGGCCTCGTTAAGGGACAGGCCCATGGAGACGCGCATCCAGAAGTACTGGGGGACCTCGAGCGCCTTGCCGTGGCGGTCGGTGATCATGTAGCGGTTGCGCATGGTGACCGTGCCGATGTATTTGAGTAGGTCGTCACGCGTGTGGTCGATCGCGGCGGCAAGGGCGTCCAGGTCGAACAGCGTGACGAGGCGCTCATCAAGCAGGCCTTCCTCGACGGCGTCGCGGATGTATCCCGGGAACCGCGCCTGGTGCAGCAGGGCAAGCTCGAGGTCGGATTCGTAGTTGCCGAGCACGCGCTTGCAGATGACCTTGCGCAGCAGGCGCGCGGCGATCGTGTCGAAGTCAGGGTCATCCTTGACGTTTTGGACGGCGACGCCGATCGCGGCCTCGTCGAGCTGCTCCGTGGTGATGCCGTCAAACAGCGTGATGCCAAGCTCGGTGGCCACCTGGGTGGTCTTGGAGATCGGGTCCTCAAGGCCGTGGGCGGCGCGCTCGATGGCCTTGTTGATGCGGTCGGCGTCGTAGGGTTCACGGCTGCCGTCACGCTTGGTGACGTAGATGCCCGTGTACGCGGGCGCAGGTGCGTCGGTGGCGCCGGCGGTGGCGCCCGCCTCGATGTTGGGGTCGGTAATCGTCACGGTGTTCCCTCTCCATCCCGGCGTCAGCCGAGCCAGTCCTGTGAATCCTTGAAATCTGATGTTTTCGGCGCGCTCAACGCCTGCTGACGCCTTACCGCTCCATTGCGATCAGGGCGTTCCACGACTCTACGAAAGTCGGCCCCAAAACGCAACATCTTGTGGCGTGTCGCGCCACAGACCCCTAGATATGGGGGTCACTGTTGAGAAATCTGTGTAAATCCTGTGCACAACTCGGCGTGTCATCCACAACTGTCCACAATCGAGGCGGAACATACGCCCCTGAGCCCCGCGGGCGCCTCTCGGCGGCCTTGTAGCACTCCTCTATGGTCCCGCAGGGGTCTGACACTCGCCCAGCACGACTAATTCCGCAACCGCGAAGCCAGCAACTGCACAGCCTTGTCGCGCGCTATGCGCCCGCGCGCCTCGAACGCGCGACGCGCACCGCAACCACCGTCGCCGTGATCACGACCGCGGTCGCCGCGAACTGGACGAGAAGAAAGATCGGCACGAACAGCGCGAGAGTTTCGAGGCCGAGATCGCCGTGGTCGGTGAAGAAGAAGTCGCGCACCATCTCCTCAGAGAAGAAGATGTGGGCGAACGTCGCTACCAAGAGGACGGGCACCGAGAACCGCGTCGCCCACAGCAGCGTTGTCGCAGGCGCACCCCGCTCGGCCGCGCGCCCAGTGAGCACCGCCGCCACGACCGGGACCGCTGCCACAGCGATGCTCCCCGGGCCCAACCACCGGGGCAAGGCCATCAGGGCGCCGAGCGCGGCGAGAACCTCGCCAGCGATCATCCACCCGGCGTTGCCCAACTCGAGCGCGCGCGGCGGACCGCCGCGCCGGTCGGGCGTCGGACCGAGAACCTGGTCGAGGCTGCGTGCCACGACCTAATCCACGACTCCGTACAGCCGGTCGCCCGCGTCGCCGAGCCCGGGCACGATGTACCCGACCTCGTTGAGCTTCTCGTCGACGGTCGCGACCACGCACGACACGTCGGCGCGCCCCTCGAAGTGCTTGTCAACCGCCTCGATGCCCTCGGGCGCCGCGAGCAGGCACACCGCAGTCACGTCGGTAGCGCCGCGCTCCAGCACGTAGTCGATCGCTGCGATCAGCGACCCCCCGGTGGCGAGCATCGGGTCAAGCACGAACACCTGGCGCCCGGTGAGGTCGTCTGGCAGGCGATTCGCGTAGGTCACAGCCTCCAGCGTCTGCTCGTCGCGTTTGAGTCCCAGGAAGCCCACCTCGGCGCTCGGGATCAGCCGCGTCAGGCCGTCCAGCATTCCCAGCCCCGCGCGCAGGATCGGGACGATGATCGGGGCCGGGCTGGCGATGTGCGTCCCCGTTGTCCGCTGGAGGGGCGTCTCGACCTCCTTGGGCTCGACGCGCACGTGCCGGGTGGCTTCGTACGCCAGCAGCGTCACCAACTCGTCGACGAGCAAACGGAAGGTCGCCGACGGCGTGGCCTTGTCGCGCAGGACGGTCACCTTGTGGGCGATGAGCGGGTGGTCTGCTACGTAGAGGCGCATGCGACCACGTTAGCGCCCCGGTTAGCCTTGGAACATGCCACGCGACGACTTTGACAGCGCCATGGAGTTTGCCCTCAACGAGGCTCGACGAGCACCGGTGTTCGGTGACGTGCCAGTGGGGGCGGTCGTTCTCAACACCTCCGGCCGCATCGTCGGCATCGGCCGCAACCGGCGCGAGGAGCTCGGAGACCCGACCGCGCACGCCGAGATCGTCGCGCTGCGCGCCGCGGCCGCCGCCCAGAAGACGTGGCGGCTCGACGGCCATACCCTCGTCGTCACCTTGGAGCCGTGCGCAATGTGCGCCGGCGCGATCCTGCAGGCGCGCATCGCGAGACTCGTGATCGGGGCCTGGGACGAGAAGGCGGGCGCTACCGGCAGCCAGTGGGACCTTGTCAGGGACGGACGCGTGGGCGCCAAGGTCGAGGTGATTTCTGGCATCCGCGAGAACGAGTGCTCGACGCTGCTCACGGCGTTCTTCGACGCGAAGCGCGGCTAGCCACGGGCCCCAGTTTGGAGCGGCGCCATGCGGGCAGGTATCCTCGTCCGCGGTGGCGTGTCCGAGCGGCCTAAGGAGCACGCCTCGAAAGCGTGTGTGGGTGAAAGTCCACCGCGGGTTCAAATCCCGCCGCCACCGCCACGAAAGCCCGGCCCGCGAACAGCGGCGCCGGGCTTTCTGCGTCCCGGGCCTACTCGCGCGCGAGCGCGCTCAGACGGACGCGATTCCGCCCGCTGCATTCGCGGCGACGAATACGATCACCAGCAGCCACAGCGCGACGCCTACGATTCCGATGATCACCGCGGCCTTGGCAAGCCCGTATCCACCCTCGCCCGTCCGGCTCACCGTGGACTGGGCGAAGCGGCCAAGGATGATCGCGACGATGCTCACGAGCGGGACCACACCGAAGAGCGACAGCACGAACGCGGCGATCGCTGAGCCGTTGGTGGGCGGCAGCGCGACGCGCGGCGGCCCGTCAACCGTCGGGGCCTGCGTATACGGGATCGGCTGCGGCGAGGGAGGCGTGGACGTCGCGCTACGCGGCGCGAACGGGTTGTCCTCGGGCGTCGTCATTGCTAGTCGTTGAAGTTGCCGTTGTCGGTCACGACGTCCGGTGACGCGGTCGCTGAAGGCGAGGGTTCGACCGGGGGAAGGTCCGCGGGGTACACGCGCGGTGCAGGCTCCTCGACGACTTCGCTTGGCTGGATGCACTGCCCGGGGGCCGCGAGGTAGAGATCCTTGCTGAGCTCGGGGGCAAACTGCGGGCGCAGGCTGTTGACCTCGCTGAATGCGAGGCCGATGACGACGTCGACGCTGTGGCCCTTGCGCTGGTCTTGGACCATCTCGTAATCCACAAAGTGACGTGCGACCGTATAGGCCTCCGCGACGCCCTCGTCGCCGAAGCTGATGCGCACCGCGCCGTCGTACTTGCCGCGGCTCCAGTTGTTCGCGCCGCCGCTCACGAAGCCACGGCCCGTCAGCTTGTCTAGCGTGTTGCCCGCGATGCCCGCCACGCCGGAGCCATTGAGCACGCGAACCTTCACGCGGTCGGGGTCGAGCGGAAGGATGTCGGGCGGGCACGGCAGATTGACGGTTGAGTCGACGTTCGAGGCAAGCGTGATGATCGGGTCCGTGAACGGTCCCTTGGTGCGCCCTGAGTAGATCGACGCGGCCGAAAACGCCACGGTGCCAAGCGCAATGATGAGGATGCCAAATACGACGATCTGGCGTTCGCGCCGGTGGCGGCGCAACACCTCGCGGCGAGTCCGTACTCGGCCCGTCGTCGTCGGCTGCTTGTCGTTCACGGTGCCACCCTAGTTGAGAGCTGAACCTGGCGGAGGATAGGGGATTCGAACCCCTGAGGGCTTTCACCCAACACGCTTTCCAAGCGTGCGCCATAGGCCACTAGGCGAATCCTCCAAGGCCCCTGATGTTACTAGAGCAACGCACAAGCCACGAACCTGGTGCCCGAACCGGGGTCACGATCTTTTCTGAGCAGGCGGTTGCGCGGCTAGACTTGGCGGCGGCCCCTCACGTGGCGTCACCTTTCGGAACTCCCCCAGGGCGGAAACGCAGCAAGGGTACGGAGGCTCTGACGGGTGCGTGGGGGGTCCTTCTTTACCCGCACGTGGGTGGCCTGGCCTAGAGTCGTGTCTGTGACAACAGCCTTGTACCGCCGCTACCGGCCCGACACCTTCGCGGATGTCGTCGGGCAGGAGCACGTCACCGTGCCGCTGCGCCAGGCCCTCGCGTCAGACAAGGTCAACCACGCGTACCTGTTTAGCGGCCCGCGCGGCTGCGGCAAGACCACCTCCGCCCGGATTCTCGCTCGCTGCCTCAATTGCGCCGAGGGTCCAACGGATACTCCGTGCGGTAAGTGCGACTCCTGCATCCAGCTGGCGCGCGGGGGCAGCGGCTCAGTGGACGTCGTCGAGATCGACGCCGCCTCCCACAACGGTGTGGACGACGCGCGGGAGCTGCGCGAGCGTGCCGCGTTTGCGCCCGCGCGCGACAAGTACAAGATCTTCATTCTCGACGAGGCGCACATGGTGACGCCGCAGGGCTTCAACGCCCTCCTGAAGCTCGTGGAGGAGCCGCCGCCGCACGTGCGGTTCATCTTCGCCACGACGGAGCCAGAGAAGGTCATTTCGACCATCCGCTCGCGCACCCACCACTACCCGTTCCGGCTCGTCCCGCCGGCGATCCTGACCGACTACCTTGGCAAGCTGTGCGAGGCGGAGGGCGTCACGGTCGAGGGCGGCGTGTTGCCACTGGTCGTGCGCGCGGGCGGCGGGTCAGTGCGCGACTCGCTTTCCGTGCTCGACCAGCTGATGGCGGGTTCCGACTCGGGCGGCGTGACCTACGAGCGCGCCATCTCCCTGCTCGGCTTCACCGACGCGACGCTACTGGACGACGCCATCGGCGCCATTGCGGCGTCCGACGGCGCCTCGCTGTTCGACGTGATCGACCGCGTCATCCAGACGGGCCACGAGCCGCGCCGGTTCGTCGAGGACCTGCTCGAGCGGGTGCGCGACATCCTGGTGCTCGCGGCGTCGGGCGACGCGGGCGTGAAGGCGCTCGGCGAGGTGCCGGAGGACCAGCTCACGACCATGCGCGACCACGCCCGGCAGCTGGGCCTCGAGCGCGCGTCGCGCGCTGGCGACCTGATCAACGACGCGCTGACGTCGATGGTCGGGGCGACCTCGCCACGGCTTCACCTTGAGCTGCTCGCCGCCAGGCTGCTGGCGGCCGACGGCGCGCGGGCCTCGGCAATCGCGGCCGCCCCGCGCCAGCAGGCGCCCGCTCCGGCAACCGCAACGCCTCCCGCGCCTACGCCTGCGCCAGAGCCCGAGATGCCCAGGCGCCGTGAGGTGCGCGCCGCGGCCGAGGCGCAAGCAGCGGCTACACCCGCGCCCCCGGCCGAGCGTGAGGCCACGGCTGAGGCCACGGCTGAGGCCGAGGAACAGCCCAAGCCCGCGGCCAAAACCGCCGCCCGTGAACCCAAGCCTGAACCTGAGCCAGCAGCCGCGGCTGCCCCGCCCGAACCCGCCCCGGCGCCACCGGCGCCACCTGCGGCACCTGCGGCACCTGCGGAGGCAGCTTCCACGGAGCCCACCGCCCCCGGCACCTCAGCGGAGGACACCGAGCTGGTGCGCAGGCGCTGGGCCGAGGTGCTCGGCACCCTCGAACGCAGGCGCGTCACGTGGGTACTGGTCTCGCAGAGCGCGCAGGTGGCGGCCGTCACCGGCACCGAGGTGCACCTCGCGTTCGCCAGCCCGCAGCTGGCAGACCGGTTCAACGCCGGCAACCACGCCGAGAACGTCTCCCTTGCAGTCCGCGAGACGCTCGGGCTGCAGTTGCGGGCCGTCGGCACCGCCGGCCCAGGTGAACCGCCCGCAGCGCCGGCGCCCACGCCTGCCCCCGCTGCCACGAGCGCACCTGCCGCGCCAAGCCCGCCACCTCCCGCGCCCGACGATGCCGGGGAGTCTCTCGCCTCCAAACTGAAGTCCGCCGCGAAGCCCGCCGCCAAGCGCGAGCAAGCCGCAGCGTCGGTCCCCGACGAGGAGGACGTAAGCGCCGACGACGCGCTCGCGGATGGCGGCAACAAGGCTGGCGCCGACGTCGTGGCCGAGATGCTCGGCGGCACGATCGTCGAGGACGACTAGCGCCGCGCCTGGCCGCCCGCCCGGCCTGCCCGGCTTACGCTTGTCGGCATGTACGACGGAGCGGTGCAGGACCTCATTGACGAACTCGGGCGGCTGCCCGGGATCGGCCCCAAGAGCGCCCAGCGCATCGCGTTCCACGTGTTGGCGGCTGACCGCGCGGACATCGACCGCCTCGCCGCGACCCTCACGGAGGTCAAGGACAAGGTGCGGTTCTGCGAGACCTGCGGAAACGTCGCTGAGTCCGAGCAGTGCCGCATCTGTGCCGACGAGCGCCGGTCGCCCGAGCTACTGTGCGTCGTCGAAGAGCCAAAGGACGTCATGGCGATCGAGCGCACTCGCGAGTTCCGCGGCAGGTATCACGTGCTTGGCGGCGCGATCGATCCGATGGCGGGCGTGGGTCCTGACGACTTGCGGATCAAGCAGTTGCTCACCCGCCTGGGCGACGGCGCTATCACCGAGGTCATCATCGCCACCGACCCCAACATCGAGGGCGAGGCGACGGCGACGTACCTCACCCGCATGTTGGCACCGCTCGGCGTGACGGTGTCCCGCCTCGCGTCTGGCCTGCCGGTGGGCGGCGACCTTGAGTACGCCGACGAGGTCACGCTCGGCCGCGCCTTCGAGGGGCGCCGCGTCGTCAGCTAGCCCGGCACTACCAGCTCGCCGCGCAATGACGGCGCGCTAAGCGACTCGCGTGCCCGACGCCAGCGTGCCGTGCGGGACGGCAACCCTGCGCACCGCGAGCGCGATCGCGCCGGCGGCGAGCAGCAGGTGCGCGCCAAGGCCGAAGGGCCACACAGGGCCGAGGCTCGCGATCTGCAAGTCACGCGCAGAAGGACCCTCACCGTAGTCCCCGCGAGCCTGCCAACATTCATCGAGCTTGGACTCGGGCCCAAGCCGCGCGACGCGCACGCCGTTCTTGATCTCGCCCAGGATCGAGAAGCCGTAGCTATTTTGGTCACGTTCCGCCACCGGCGCCGCGTCAGAGACGATCACAAACGGGTTGAGGGCGAGCAGCCACCACGTGCGCTCCGAGTGAAACTGCTCGCGCTTGGCGACGTACCAGGTGCATGCCGGCTCGTCGTAGGCGGAGTCATCCCAGGTGGGCTGGACGACGTTTTGCGCGGCCTCCACCGAGCCGTTGATGGACACGAGGTCCTGCTCCCACAGGTACCCGCTGCCGTAGATGTCGACGGGCTCCTTGGTGGTGACAAGCAGCGCCGTGAGTCCGAAGAACACGGCGGTGAGGATCGACAAGGTGGCGACCGTGACGTAGGACAGCACGGCGGAGGCGGACGGGCGCGCGGTGATGGCTGACCAGCCCAGGCCGAACGCGCACACCACCAGCAGCTCGACGGCCAGCACACCAACCGTGGTGAACAGCGCGCCCACGTGCGAGTTGCTGATCGCCATCGCGTACGCGATGAACGGGATCGACACCACCACGAAAGCGAGTGACGCGATCCATGCGCCTAGTAGCTTGCCGATGACGATGTCGGCGGCGGACAGCGCGGTGGCCTGGAGCGGCGCAAGCGTGCCCTCTTTGTTGTCGCCGTTGACGGAGGTCGCGGCGAGCGTCGGCGACACGAGCAGTCCAAGGAAGAGGACGAAGAACACGATTAACCCGAAGACCGTGTCGGTGTCGTCCTGGCCGTTCATGTTGGCCGCGGTCAGCATGGTCACGAACCCCACCAAGGCGGCGAACGCGACGAGCACCCAGATCCACTTGGTCGAGCGGACGCGCTGGCGCAGCTCGAGCGAGGCGACAAGCCAGATGCCGTGCCCGCTCATCTTCCAGGCGTAGCGCGCGTTGCGGTGCGGCGCGCTGGGTGGGGCCTGCTGCTGGGTGGTCATCGGCGGTCCTCGCTCATCGAATCCATGGACATGTATGCCTGCTCGAGCGCGCTGCCCACCGGCGCGAAGCTGGTGACCTGTACGCCGCCCTTGATCAGTTTGGTGAGCAGCGCCGCCGCGTCCTTCTTGTCCTTCACGGCGACCGTGGCGTCGCCCCCGCGGTCGGCGATGTCGGCGGCCTTCCAGTCGCGCTTGGCGGCATCGAGGGCCTTGGCAAGCGCGGTGCCGTCAAGGGCGGTCACGAGGTACGCGGCGCGGGCGGCCTTAACGATGTCCTGGGAGGCCTCGTCGAGCGTCTTGCCCTTGGACATGAAGATCGCGTCGTCGACCATTTCGTCGAGTTCGCTCAACACGTGGCTCGAGATCAGCACTGCCTTGCCGTCGGCCGCGAGCTGACGCAACTGCTTGCGGAGGTCGATGCGGGAGCGCGGGTCGAGGCCCGACGCGGGCTCGTCGAGGATGAGGACCGCGGGGTCCGCGATAAGCGTGCGCGCGAGCGACAGCCGCTGCTTCTGGCCGCGGGACAGCACCCGCAGCGGCGACGCCGCGAACTCCGCGAGGTGGACCTCCTCGAGCAACTGGAAGCCTCGCCGGGCGGCGGCCTCCTTGGTCATCCCGCAGGCGCGGCCCATCGTGACAAGCAACTCGTGGCACGACAGCGAGTCCCAGGAGCCGAGCGCGTCCGGCATCCAACCGACGGCGACGCGTGCCTGGGGGTCTCCGGTGGTGGGGTCGAGACCTGCGACGGAAATAGTGCCGTCGTCCGGCGCGAGGAGCCCGGCAAGCATGAGCATCAGCGTGGTCTTGCCAGCACCGTTCGGTCCGATCAGGGCGGTGACCTTGCCGGGCGGAACGTTGACGCTGGCGTCGACGACCGCTTGGACGCTGCCGAAGGCGCGGCGCACTCGGTCCGCCTGGATGCCTGGAGGTGCCGCTACTTTGCTCGCATCATTCACGACGCTCACGCTACGCCGAAAAGTCTCGTTCGGCGCGGGCACAGCGCACATTGGACTTGCGTATTCGTTACTAGTCGGGTAACTTACTATTATCCAGAGCGAAGGAACACCCATGCCCCGCCCCCCCAGCGACAAGCGCGAGCGCCTCACCGGCGCCGCCGCTGCGCTCGCGTACACCCGTGGATTCGAGCGGACGACCATCGGCGACATCGCCGACGAGGCCGCCGTGCCCCAGGGAAGCGTCTACTACTACTTCAAGACCAAGGACGACGTTGGCCGAGCGATCGTGGATTCGATGCTCGCGCGCTACTCGGCGGAGTTGGCCGGCTGGGAGGCCACCGAGGACCCGGCCGCGCGGCTGCTCGCGTACGTCGAGATGTATGTCCGCGACGCCGCCAACGTGAAGAGCTACGGCTGCCCCATCGGCTCGCTGTGCGCTGACCTGCGCAAGTTCGACGCGGACCTCGGCGACGCCGCATCCGGCGTGTTCCGGATGTCCCTCGCTTGGGCGCAAGACCAGTTCGCCGCGCTGGGATCCAAGGACGCCGCCGCGGACGCCCTCCAGTTCCTCACCGAGATCCAGGGCGCGGCGGTACTCGCCAACGCGCTCGACGACGACGGCCCGCTCGCCGCAGCGGAGGGCCGCATCAGGGGGCGCTTGGCCGCCTACTAGTTCACCCACGCGGCCGTCCGGCCGCCCGACAACACCCTCACCACCACATAGGAAGGCTTTGCCATGCCCAGAAACACCACTGTCCTCGTCACGGGAGCCACCGGCTTCCTCGGCGGGAACATCCTCGAGGCGCTCCGCGACACCGCGGGCGTCACCACGATCGCCGCAGCTCGCGACGCCTCCCGCGTCCCCGCCTGGTTCAGCGGCGAGACCCGCGTCGGGGACCTCACCGATGCCGACTACCGCCGCGACGTCGTCCAGGGCGTCGACGTCGTGCTGCACGCCGGCACCTGGAGCACATTCTGGGGCCACGCGACCCAGGAGCGCGAGCTGTTCCTCGAGCCGTCCGTCGACCTGATCGACCAGGCCGTCGCGGCGGGCGTCGGGCGGTTCGTGGCGGCCTCGACCGTCGCAATCTCGACCCCGTCGCGGGACGGCGAGCTCGTCGCGGACGACGCGCCCGCGGTCAAGCGTGGCTACTGGCCGCACCTCGACTTCATGATCGACGTCGAGGACCACATGCGTGCCGCCGCCGGCGCCACCCAGATGGTGGCGTTGCGGCTGGGCCACTTCGTGGGCGCCGACAACTCGCTTGGCCTGGTGTCGGCGATCATCCCGCGCCTCAGGACCCGCCAGGTGCCGTGGGTCGCGGGCGGGCGTGCGCACCTGCCGCTGGTGTCCGGCGAGGACATGGGGCGCGCGTTCGCGCTCGCGGCCGTGGCCGACGGCCTGGCGCCGTTCGAGTCGATCAACGTGATCGGTCCGGAGCAGCCCACCGCGCGCGAGGTGTTCACGTTCGTCGCCAGGGAGGCTGGAGTGCCCACGCCTGCCTACTCGGTGCCCCTCGGGGCCGCGTTTGGCTTCGGTGCGCTCATGGAGGCGGTCCACCCGCTCACACGCGCCAGGGCCCCGTTCCTGACGCGTGCGCTCGTGCACGTGGGGCAGGACTGGCACGCCTCAGGCGAGGCCGCGCAGCGCAAGCTCGGCTACGAGCCGACCGTGGCGTGGCGGGACGCCGCGCGCGCATCGATCGAGGAGCGCCGCGCCCTTGGCTTCGCGTGGCCCGCTCTCGCCCAGCCGGTGACGACCACCGCGGTCCCGGCGAAGCAGGGTGCCAGCGCGGGCGCGTAGACACACCCGCCCCGAGGGGCCGTCCGCCACCGCGGGCGGCCCCGCTGCATCTGCCACCCAACCTGCGTCCGGGACCGAAGCCGCGTCCCGAGCCCCCGCGAGCGCCACTAGAATGTTCGGGCTGGCCGCGCCAGCGTCGTCCCCTCGTCTTCAGGAGCTACCGGTGAGCATCGTGGTGCAGAAGTACGGCGGCTCCTCGGTCGAGGACGCCGCCGCGATCAAGCGCGTCGCCGCGCGGATCGTCGCCACCAAGCACGCAGGGCACGACGTCGTCGTGGCCATCTCCGCCATGGGAGACACCACGGACGAGCTTCTCGACCTCGCGTCGCAAGTGTGCGACGAGCCTCCCGCGCGCGAGCTCGACATCCTGCTGACCGCCGGCGAGCGCATCTCGATGGCGCTACTGGCGATGGCGATCCGCGGCCTCGGCGTGGGCGCGCAGTCCTTCACCGGCGCGCAGGCCGGCGTGATCACCACCGAGCACCACGGCCGCGCCCGGATCATCGACGTCAACCCTGGCCGCGTGCGGGACGCCCTCGCCGCCGGGAACGTTGCTATCGTCGCGGGCTTCCAGGGCATCCACCAGGAGTCGCAGGACGTGACCACGCTCGGCCGCGGCGGCTCCGACACCACCGCCGTTGCGCTTGCGGCGGCGCTTGGCGCGGAGGTCTGCGAGATCTACTCGGACGTCGACGGCGTGTTCACCGCCGACCCCCGCATCGTGCCAACCGCACGCAAGCTCCACCGCGTCACCTACGAGGAGATGCTTGACCTCGCGGCGTCTGGCGCCAAGATTCTTGCCCCGCGCTGCGTCGAGTACGCGCGCCGCTACAACGTCCCCATTCACGTCCGCTCGTCCTTCACCACTAAGGACGGCACGTGGGTCGTGGGAGAATCGCAACAAGGAGGCGACATGGAAGAGCCCATCATTGCTGGCGTCGCGCACGACCGCTCCGAGGCCAAGATCTCGGTCCTCGGTGTCCCCGACGTGCCCGGCAAGGCCGCCGCGCTCTTCGAGATCATCGGCGACGCGGGCATCAACATCGACATGATCGTCCAGAACGTGTCCGCGCACGGCGACGGCGTCACCGACATTTCCTTCACCCTCCCCACCGCCGAAGGCGCGGCTGCACGCAAGGCGCTCGAGGACGCGCGCGACGCGATCGGCTTCCGCGAAGTCCGGCTGGACGACGCCATCGGCAAGATTTCGCTGATCGGCGCCGGCATGCGGTCAAGCTCCGGCGTCAGCGCGCGCTTCTTTGGGGCGCTGCGCGACGCGGGCGTCAACATCGAGATGATCTCGACCTCGGACATTCGCATCTCCGTGATCACGCGCTCCGAGCAGCTGGACGACGCCGTGCGCGCTGTGCACAAGGCGTTCGACCTCGACTCGTCGGAGGGCGAGGCGGTCGTGTACGGAGGGACCGGACGATGACCCTGACCATCGCCGTCGTGGGGGCCACCGGCCAGGTGGGCTCCGTCATGCGCAAGCTGCTCGTGGAGCACGGCTTCGGCGACGCTCAACGTGCGCTTCTTCGCGTCCTCCGCTCCGCCGGCTCCTCGCTGCTGTGGGGCGACGGCGAGGTGGTCGTGGAGGACGTCGAGTCCGGCGACTACGCGGGCATCGACATCGCGCTGTTCTCGGCGGGCGGCGCCGCCTCCAAGGTGTACGCACCCAAGTTCGCCGCGGCGGGCGCGATCGTCATCGACAACTCTTCCGCCTGGCGCATGGACCCCGAGGTCCCGCTGGTCGTCTCCGAGGTCAACCCCGAGGCCCTCGACGACATCCCCAAGGGCATCGTCGCCAACCCCAACTGCACCACCATGGCGGCCATGCCGGTGCTCAAGGCGCTGCACGACGAGGCCGGCCTGCGCCGCCTCATCGTGTCCACCTACCAGGCGGTGTCGGGCGCTGGACTGTGCGGCGTCACCGAACTCGACGAGCAGGTGAAGGCCGTCCACGAGGACGCCGAGAACCTCACGCACGACGGCAGCGCCGTCACCTTCCCGCCGACGCGCAACTTCACCCAGCCCATCGCATTCAACGTGATTCCGCTTGCCGGCGACATCGTCGACGACGGCCTCAACGAGACCGGCGAGGAGCAGAAGCTGCGCTTCGAGTCCCGCAAGATCCTTGGCCTGCCCGACCTGCTCGTCAGCGGCACGTGCGTGCGCGTGCCGGTGTTCACGGGCCACTCGCTCAGCATCAACGCCGAGTTCGACCGCCCGCTGTCCCCCGCGCGCGCCTACGAGCTGCTCGCCGTGGCTCCGGGCGTCGAGGTGCGCGAGGTCCCCACGCCGTTGCAGGCCGCCGGGGCCGACCCGGCGCTACGTGGGACGCATCCGTGCGGACGAGGGCGTGCCTGACGGGCGTGGACTCGCACTGTTCATCTCGAACGACAACCTGCGCAAGGGCGCCGCGCTCAACGCGGTGCAGATCGCGACGCTTGTGGCCGCGAAGCTGGGCCAGCCGGTTTCCGCCTAGTTCGGCAGAGCTGTTCGCGGCCGGGATTCGAGGCGTAGCCGCTTGCCCACGGTGTCACCCATGGCCGCCATCGCCGCCCGCGAGTGCCGCGCTGACGAACATGACGGCTACCGGCAGGATGTGTAGCCACATCCGGTTGAGCGAGTCGTAGTGGCCAACACGGTAGGGGCCGCCGCGCGCGAGCGCGAGGAGCATGACGAGCGGGATGAACGCGGTCACGACCAAGCGCATTGGCGCGCCGCCTGAAAGGCGCATCGTCAACACGACTCCCACCACGAGCGCGGCAATCATGAACACTGTGAAACCCCACTTGCCGACGTAGCGGTTCGCCCACGTCGCGGTAATGCTGTCGGTCACGATGCTTGGCGTGCGCGCCCCCAGCGCCACCACCGCCGCCCAGAGAGCAATCTCGAAGCCACCGACGATCAGTCGAGAGTGACGCCCAAGCCAGCCCCACACGGGCAACGCGAACGCGACCAGCACCGCCGCAGCGGCCGCGGCCTGCGCGAGTGCAAACACCGGGACTGAACCGCCGCCGCGCATCACGACAAAGACGGTGAACCCCTGCCACGCGAGCATCGCGACAGCGAGTGCGGCCAACGGGACCTTGCGAGAAGAGGCGGCGGCGGCGCCGTGAGCGACGAGCGGCGCGAGGGCGAGCGCAGCGAGCACCGCTCCCGACGGGCGTGTCAGCACCAAAGCGACCGACGCGACTGCCGCAAGCCCCACAAGCGCCGGCACACTGGGACCGGGCCTGGAGATCATCAGCCAGGCGGCGCCAGCAACAGCGACGACGAGCATGCCGGCGAGCGCATGGCCATTGAGGTAGAACGTGTGGAACACGAATCGGTTCGTCGTCACGAGAGTGACGACCGCGAGCGTCGCGAATAGTGCCACCGTCTTGGCCGCCACGCGGCTCTCAAGGCCACGGGCAAGGAACCACACCATCGCCGCCAGCCCCGCGAAGACCACGAGCGGCGTGACGGACGTCAGGTAGTAGTCGCCGGAGAGGTTCGCGGGCGAATGGATCGCCGCGACGCCGATGAGTCGCTTCGTCACGATCGTGGCTCCGGCGGCGTCGGAATAATGATTGGCGGCGAGCAGGGCGCCCGCATCCAAATACTGGAACGAGTCCACGTGCCAGCGCGCCAGGTTGAGCGCGCGGAACGCCGCGACCAACGCTGCCAGCGCCCCTCCAACGGCGGCCACCGCAACCCACGAGACCGAAATGTCGGCCCCACGCCGGCGAGCGAACCACAGCGCCGCCGCCGCGATCAGCACGTCAAGAGCGAGCACTACGACCGGGGAAGTGGGCAGAAAAGTGATGACGAGGACGCCCGTGACCGCAATGTGCAAGCTCACGCCAGCGAGAAACCCGAGCGGTGCGAGCGCCCAGCCGCGCAGGCCGAGCGCACGTAGCGCCGCGGCGCCCGCGCTGGCGTAGACGGCGATAGCCAGAAGTTCGGGGATCATCGCGCGCTCAAGTCGAGAGAGGCAAGAAGTGACTCCGGGAGCAGCGAGGCGTCGGCGATCACAAGGACGCCGTCTTCGCCTACCACCCACACCAGGTCGAGCGCGGGCCCACCGACATGCTCGACGCGCTGCCCAGCGGTGAAGATGTCCACTAGGAAACTGCTGGGCACAGGGTCGCCTGGGAGGGGCTCGCTGAGCCACACCTGCCACGCCGGCCCTCCGGCGCCTGCCCCAGCCTCGGCCACGAGAACGCCCGAGTGCGCAGCGTCAACCACGGCCTGGGTGGGTGCGTCGACCCGCTTGACTGCGCCCGCTTGGCCGAAGCCCAGGAGGCGGCGCAGGGCGACCTCGTAGTCGTCGTCCGTGGCGCCGACCACGGTTACGGTCGAGCCAGGTGCAATTTCGGCGATCGCCACGGCGGGCGAGTACTTAGACCCCCAGTTGCTCTGGGGCTGTTCGAGCCCGTACGCCAGCACGTCGCGTTGCGGCAGAGGCTTGATCGCGTACGTACGGTCGGTGGACGTCTTCGCCTCGGTCGCGGGGTAGTACACGGCATTCTGCGCAATGATCACGACGAGCGGCGCGACGAGCCACGCGCGCCCGAACCGGAACGCTCGGAGCTTCGCCGGCACTCGCGTGGCCGTCATGCGCGCGCCGCGCGCTTTCGGCTGGCCGCGGGTTCGCCAGACGCGGACTCGAGGTGCCAGCCGCGCGGCCAGCGAGGCGCCCACGTGCCCTCCGCAAGCATCGCTGCGACGAAAAACACGGCGAGCGGCAGAATCTGCAGCCACATCCGGTTAAGAGAATCGAAGTGGCCCTCCCGGTATTCGCCTCCGCGAACGTAGGCGAGCACGAGCGCCATCGGGAAGAAGGTGGTGACCGCGAACCGCAGGTACACACTGTGCGACGCGCGCAGGGCGGTCACGGCGCCGATCACGAGCATCGCTGTCATGATCAGCGTCAGGCCCCACTTACCCGACACCGTGTTCGCTGCCGTGGCGGAAACCGAACGGGTCAGGATCTTTGTCGACATCGCGGTGAAGGCTGCCAACACGAGCCACACGCCGAGCTCGGACAGGCGCACGAGCAGCAGCTGGCGGCTGCTGAGCCACCGCAACCCCAGCGCCCACGTCGCGCCCGCAAGCAGGACTGACAGAGCCAGCATCTCGACGAGTGTTGTCGCGGGCGCGAAGTCGAACTGCAGGGCCAAGGAGACGCATGTGCCGTACCAGAGCATTCCCGCGCCTGCGAGGCTTCCCGCCAGGATTCGGCGGTGCCGCAACGAGATGTGAGGAGACAACACCGCGGGCACCAGCGTCAGAACGCAATAAAGCAGGCCCTCGGGGCGAGTGACGACGACCGCGACCATGGCGACGGCCGACAACGGCAGCAGGAAGCGTGCGTCGGCAACTTCTCCGCGCGCGAGCAGCCACGCGGTGGCGGCGATGATGAGGATGGCGCCCCCCACAAGCAAGTGGCCGTTGAGGTACAGCGCGTGGAACACGAAACGGTTCGCTGTGACGAGGAACCCGATGCCGAGCACCGAGAACAAGGTGATCTGCGCGGCGGGAATCCTGCCGGTCAGGCCGCGGCGCAAGAACCACACGAACGATCCGAGGATCGCGATCGACATGATTGGGACGATCGACCGCACATACGTCTCGTCGTCCAGCGCGGCAGGCGCGTGCATGAACGGCACGCCGATCAACCGCTTGACGAGGAGGTAGTTCGAGACGGCGTCATAGTAGTTTCCGTTGGCAAGCAACTCGCCAATATTCAAATAGACGAGCGAATCCACATGCCACCTGACGACGTTCAGCGACCGGAACGCTGCGACGAGGCCGACCACGCCGGCCACCACCACAGGGGTGGGTCGCCAGTCGAAGGTCACGTCTTTGCCGCGGCGCCACTGGACCAACCACCACACCAGCGGCGCGAACATGGTGACCGCCAACGTGATGAGTGGGTTCGTCGCGACTCGCGCGGTGAGCTGCAGGGTGCCAACAGTCAGCTCGAAGAACAGGCCCGCGAGGAAGCCAAGCGGGACAAGCCCCCAGCCGCGCAGTCCGAGCACGCGCAAGCCAAGCACGCCCCCGACGAGCGGCGAAATGATCGCCGCGAGTTCGATGATCACGACGTGAGATCCTCCTCGTCGAGGCCCAACAACGACGCCTCAATCACCAGTACCTGATGGTCCCATTTGGAGAACTCGGCATCGGGAGCGACGTTCCATCGCACTTGCACAAACACGCGCGGCGGGCCACCCTCGTGGCTCCGGCGGGCGTTCTCTGCCAAGATCTCGCCCAGAAAGGCCTCCGGATTGGCGAGGTCCCCGTAGTCGCCCGTTCCGGGCTCGAGCGCGATCGCCCAGGGCGCGCCCCGCGGGCCGCCCGGCCCGCGCGACACGATGTAGGGGGTGGGGTCAAACTCACCCATCAACTGCGCACTCGAGTCCTCAAGGACGTAGACGTGGAGCGCCTTCCCGAAGCCGTAAATGCGCCGGGCGTCCTCAACCGCGTCGGAGGCTTTGTACACCGTCGATGCGGGCGCGATCTCAGCGAGCGAGACTGTATACGCGTACCGCGACCACGAATTGCTGCCGGGCGTGAGGCCCTCGGCAAGCAGATCTGAGGTGTCGTAACGATAGATCGCGCGAGTGGTTTCGCCAGAGTTCCGTTCGATGAAGGGAAATTGGAGAATGTGAACGCCGATGCCGAGGACAAGCAAGCCCGCGAGCCACGTGCGCACGCTAACGCGAGACGACAACCCGATCTTCTCGAGCACGCCAACCGTCCCTCCGCGCGCAGTTCGCGCGCCGTACCCGACAATGACCAACACGTGCGGGGTGTTCGGCGCGGCGCTCTGCGCGCCACCTCCGACACCTCATTCTTTCGGCGGCCAACGAGCAAACTCGTTGGCCGCATCTTTCAGTCGGGGTGACAGGATTTGAACCTGCGACCTCTTCGTCCCGAACGAAGCGCGCTACCAAGCTGCGCCACACCCCGATTGCCAGGCCGCGAAACTGCGGCCAAGGCTTGCCTAGGATAGCCGACGCCAGCGCCGCAAGCGAAACGGTGCCGCGCCACCATTTACGACACCGCAGTCAACTCGAGGAGGGTCGCCTCCGGCCGGCACGCGAAGCGGATCGGCGCGTACGGCGACGTGCCCGCGCCCGCCGAGACGTGCAACCATGCTGAGTGTTCCCCGCCGGGTTGGTCAGGCCGCGGCCCAGGCCAGCCGTGCAGTCCGCGTGCTCGCCCGCGGTCAAGGTCGCAGTTGGTCACGAGCGCCCCAACGCCGGGCACCCGGACCTGGCCGCCATGCGTGTGGCCCGCGAACACGATCTGCGCGCCGTCGTCTATCAGGGCGTTGAGCGCGCGCTTGTAAGGCGCGTGCACCACGCCAATGTTGACGTCGCCAGCGACCGCGGGGCCCGAGGGCATGGCGTCGCGTTGGAGATGCGGGTCGTCCATCCCAGCAAACGCAAACCGGGTGCCCGCGATCTCAAGCGACCCGCGATGGTTGTTGAGGTCCAACCACCCGGCGTCGAGGAACGCTCCGGTCATGTCTTCGGTCGGCAACCGCTTGGGCTTGCGCCCCACGCGCGTGGGGCCGCGGAAGTACGTGAGCGGGTTCTTCGGTAGCGGCGCGAAGTAGTCATTCGAACCGTTGACGAACACGCCCGCGCGGTCAAGCAAGGGGCCAAGCGCGTCCAGCACGGTCGGCACCGCATCCCTCCCCGCGAGGTTGTCACCGGTGTTGACAACGAGATCCGGCTCGAGCTCCGCGAGCCCGCGCACCCAAGCGGCCTCCTTACGGCTGCGCGACGTGAGGTGCAGGTCGGACACGTGCAGCACGCGCACCGCCTGCGCACCAGCCGGCAACACCTGCGCCGTCGCATGCCTCACGACGAACGACCGCGCCTCGACTACTCCCCAGGCAACACCGGAGGTCGCGGTAGCGGCAAGGCCAAGCGTCACCTGCGCGACGATGCTCAAATCGCGCCGATCAAGGACCGGGACTGGGACTTGGCGGCGGCGCGAGGCACGGGCTGTAGTCCCAGCCGATCGGCGGGTTCGTCGTGAACTCGGCAGGCGGCCACGATCCTCCCCACCAGTCGCTCGGCTTCTTGCACGGGTTCTTGCCGGGGGGCCACGTGGTGAACCAACTCGGTAGCTTGTCGCGCGCAAGCGCGATCTTGAGAGTCTGGCCCGGACCCATCGAGGTTCCCTCCGGGACGGACTGGTAGGCGACTTTGCCGTACGGCACGTCGAGCGTGTAGATGCGCACGCTGTCGACGGCGTACTTGAGGCCCGCGTCGTTGATCATGTTCTTGGCCTTGGTCGCGCTACGGCCGAGCACGTTCGGCGCGACGATCTGGATAGAGCCGACCCCGGGCGGCGGGGACGTAGGCAGCGGAAGGACCTTCTGGCCCTTGAGCACCTTGGTCATGTATTCGTTCCACGTGGGCCCCGAGATGGTGGCGCCATAGACGTAGGAGTACGTCTTGCCGCCGATCTTCACGTTCTGCTGTGGACGGTTCTTGTCGGGGTGGCCCAACCATGTCACGGTGACACGCTGCGGCACGAAGCCAAGGAACCACGTGTGCGTGTTGTTCTGCGCGGTTCCAGACTTGCCAGCCGACCGGCGGCCTTTGAGCTGCACGTACTTACCGGTACCGACCTCCATCACCTGGGTCATGGCGTATTCGACCGCGTGCGCGATCTTGACATCGAGCACCTGGCGGCACAACTCCGGGGGAACGGCGTACTCGTGGCCGTCGCGGCCAGTGATGCTGATCAGCGCGACCGGCTCGCACCGCACGCCGTCGTTCGCGAAGACGCTCGCGACGCCCGCCATGGTCAGCGGCGACGCGTTCTGGGTGCCGAGCGACATCGAGGGGACGACCTCGATGTCGGCATTGTCGGCGCGCTTAAATCCAAGCTGTACCGCCATGTCCCTGATGGCACAGAGGTCCAACCGCGAGGTCATCGCGGCGAAGGACGTGTTAATCGAGTGGGCGGTGGCGGACAACGCGGTTTGCTGGTTGGCGCCGGTGTTACCGGTGTTGCCGGGCTTCCAGATTCCGGAGCCGTTGAAGTACCCCGGAGGCAAGCAGCTTGCTTTCCACGTGTCCGGTGGCCACGCGCGGATGGCGCCGCTCACGGCCTCGGACAGGTAGTGTCCCTGGTCCAGCCACGTCGCCAACACAATCGGCTTGAACAGCGAGCCCGGCGAGAAGCCGCGGGAGCCGCCGAACGAGCGGTCGGTCGAGTAATTGATGGCGGTGGTGCCCTTCTCCGTGGAGCCGGGCGCGAACTTGCGGCCCTGCGCCATCGTGAGGATATGGCCGTTGCGAGGGTCGACCGACACCAGTGCGTTCGCGAAGCCGTACTTGTTGACGGGCTTGAGCTTCTTGCGCAGAATCTTGTTCGCGACGCGCTGGTCGTCGATGTTGAGGGTGGTGATGATGTTGAGACCACCGGTATAGAGAAGTTCGCTACCGCCGATCTGTTCGGTCTCGCCCTTGGAGTTCTTGACGTCGAACGTGAGGCCGGTGATCACCTTCGTGACGTAGTCGCAGAAGATGTCCGCATCTTCGGCCGCGACGCAGGAATACTTGGGCGCGACAAGTGTCAGGTAGGAGGCGAGCGGCGTCGCGACGTATTGGTCGTACTCACTCTTGGAGATGTCGCCAACATCACGCATGACGCCCAGCACAGTGTCGCGGCGAATCTTGGTGCTGCCCATATCGCGGCTGGGGTCCCACTTGTACGGGTTCTGCGTGATGCCTGCCATGGTGGCGGCCTCGAGCGCGTTAACCTCCGCCGCTGGCTTACCGAAGTAGAACTGCGAGGCGGCCTCGACGCCGTACACCGACCGCCCAAACTGGGCGATGTTCAGGTACCCCTCGAGGATCTTCTCCTTGCCACAGCTCACGGCCGGGTCTGGAGAACTGCAATCCTTGCCGTACTTCTCATTCATGCGGCCCTCGAGGGTCAGCGCCAGCTTCGCCTCGCGGAGCTTGCGCGCAATCGACACCTCGGTCGCGGCCTTGATGGCCTCATAGTCGTCCTTGGCCTCGGCGTTCGCCAGCAGCGTGTTCTTGATGAGTTGCTGCGTCAGCGTAGAGGCGCCCTGGCTGTCACCAGACGTCGCGTTCGTGTATAGGGCGCGGATGAGGCCCTGGCCGTCAACGCCATTGTGATCCCAGAAGCGCCTGTCCTCAATGTCCACGACGGCCGTCTGGATCCAGGGCGAAATCTTTTCGAGCGGGACCACCACGCGGTTCTGCGTGTAGAACGTCGCGATCAGCGTGGTGCCGTCGTTCGCGTAAATGTTCGACTGCTGCGGCAAGCGATCGAGTTGCTCGAGCTCGGGGTCAAGCTCGTCGAACAGGGCGACGCCGGTCTTGGTGGTGTTGCCCGCGACAGTCGCCACCGGAAGCAGCAACCCAGCGACGAGAACGCCACCGAGGGTAGACAACAGAACAAAGCCCACGAGCGCGCCAACAAACTGGATGATGGTCACGCGCGGGGCACCTGAGCGAGCTTTTCGCGCCATGGCACCTACCTTACGTCGGACAGACAACGATCAACGACTCTCGCACGTTGCATCTCGCCGCGGTTAGGCTCGGCGTATGACCACCTGGGAATACGCGACTGTACCGCTCATCGATCACGCCACCAAGCAGATCCTCGACCAGTGGGGCGAGGACGGCTGGGAGCTCGTCTCCGTCATCATTTCCACCAGCGGCGGACTCGTCGCCTACTTCAAGCGGCCCAAGGCCTGACCGTGGGCTCCGCGACCGAGCGCCTCGCCGCTTTGGGCCTCGTCCTGCCCGCCGTCCCAGCCCCCGTCGCGGCCTACGTGCCCGCCGTAAGGGACGGTCTGTACGTGTGGACGTCGGGCCAGCTGCCGTTCGTCGACGGCGAGCTGCGCGTCACCGGGCGCGTGGGCGACGAGGTCTCGGAGGAGGACGCGGCGACGCTGTGCCGCGTGGCCGCGCTCAACGGAATCGCGGCAATCGCCGACGCGGCTGGAGGGCTTGACCGCATCGCGCGCATCGTGCGGGTGGTCGGCTACGTGGCGTCGGCGCCAGACTTCTACGGGCAGCCGCGCGTCGTCAACGGCGCTTCGGAGTTGCTCACGGAGATCTTCGGCGACGCGGGGCGCCATGCGCGGTCGGCCGTGGGCGTGGCGGCGCTACCGCTGAACGCTCCGGTCGAGGTCGAAATTCACGCCGCGATCGAGGCGTGACAGCGCCAGCTGACCCCTGTGGGTCGAGCGGCTAGCGGGAGCGGGCGCGCAGGCGGTCGGGCTCGTATACAACCACCGAGCCCATGTGCACGTCGATCCAGCCGCGGCTGGCGAAGTCGGCGAGTGCCTTGTTGACCGTCTCGCGAGAAGCGCCAACCAGCTGGGCGAGCTCCTCCTGCGTGAGGCCGTGGCGCACCACCACGTGGCCGCGGTCGAGGTTTCCGAAGCGCTGCCCGAGATCGAGGATTGCCTTCGCCACGCGGCCGGGAACGTCGGTGAAGACGAGGTCCGCCATCGTCACGCTGGTGCGGCGGATGCGCTTGGCGAGCATCCGCAGGAACTGCCGCGACACCTCCATGTGGTCGCGCAGCCAGGCGTCGAGCACCTGCCGCGTGAGCTCGTAGACGATGGTGTCCTCGGGCACGTGCGCACGCGCGACGCGGGGGCCAGGGTCGAAGACGCTGAGCTCGCCCACGACGTCGGGCACGCCAAACAGATTCAGCAGGTTCTCGCGGCCGTCGCGCGCGGTGCGCGCAAGCTTGACCTTGCCCTTCACGATCACGTAGAGCGAGTCGCCGGGCGCGCCCTCGAAGAAGATGACCTCGCCGCGCCGGAACTCCTTGCGCCGCATCACTGAGATGAGCGACAGCGACGTCTCGGCATCGAGGCCGGCGAGGAGGGGCGACGACCTCAGGGTCGTCTCCTCCGTTGCCGGGTCATGTGGCATGGCCAGCCTCCGTGCGGTTTGTCGCGCCCATCGCATCAACCATTCGGGTGGTTACACCCTCAAGATTGTCAGAAAGTCGAGATTCGTACACCTCTAGACGCGCGTCGAGTCTCGAAAGTACCTCAACAGAACGCGCCGTCAGCGCCACCGATTCCGGCCAAATCGCCGCCGCGAGCTCCGCCGGAGTGGGCGCGTCGGCCGCGAGGGCCTCCCACGCGTTGTCGAGGTCGGGATCCGAATCGGTGGCCCGGGCCATGTGCGCAATTGTCAGCTCACGGCGGGCGGATACCAGCTGGCGCCACCAGCGCACGCGCGCAAGCTCGCGGCGTAACTCGCGGCGTCGATGCCGTAGGTCCGCGATGGCAGTCGCGACGGCCATGGGAACCCCTTCCGGTGGCGGTTGTTCAATGCTTCTATCGGCTCCGGGCGGGCGCGCCTTGAGCCGCCACTTAGGGTGGGGCCATGAGCAGCCGTGCGCCGATCGTCGTCGCGACCGCGGGGGACGACGCCCCGGCCACCGCGCTCGTGCGCCGCGCCCGCCGCATCAACCGCATCCTCGCCGAGACCTACCCCGACGCGACATGCGAGCTCGACTACCAGAATCCCTACCAGTTGCTGGTGGCCACCGTGCTGTCGGCTCAATGCACGGACGTGCGCGTCAACATGGTGACGCCCGCCCTGTTCGCCGCGTACCCGGACCCGCGGTCAATGGCTGGCGCCCGGCGGGAGGACGTCGAGGAGCTGATCCGGTCAACGGGGTTCTTCCGCTCCAAGGCGGAGTCGCTGCTGGGGCTGAGCCGCGACATCGTCGAGCGACACGGTGGCGAGGTTCCGGGCAAGCTTGGTGACTTGGTGAAGCTGCGCGGCGTGGGGCGCAAGACAGCGAACGTGGTGCTTGGCAACGCGTTCGGCGTGCCCGGGATCACCGTCGACACGCACATGGGCAGGCTTGCCCGCAGGCTTGGGCTCACCGTCAACGAGGACCCGGTCGTGGTCGAGCGGGACCTCATGACGCTGATCGAGCGGCGCGAGTGGACGTTGTGGTCGCACCGCGTCATCTTCCACGGCCGACGCCGGTGCACCGCGCGCAAGCCGGACTGCGCGAACTGCGAGATCGCGCGGCTGTGCCCCTCGGCGGGGACGGCCGGCTAGTTGTCGGCTGGCTGGTCAGCCTGCGCGCCGGCGGCCTCAACCGCGATGGGCGTCGACCGGTTCTCGTAGATGCGCCGGTAGTGGCGGTCGCGCCAGGAGAGGATCAGCGCGCCAGCCACGGCAGCAATCGCGGACGCGAGCAACACGGCGGCCTTGACCTTGTCGCTCTCGCGCTCGCCAAAGGCGAGGTCGCCAATTAGTAGGGACACCGTGAAGCCGATGCCAGCGACCACAGCTACGCCGAACACGTCCCACCAGGACAGCCCTCGGTCGAGCCGCGCGCGGGTGAAGTTGGCGACCAGGACGGTCGCGATCAGGATGCCAACGGGCTTGCCGAGCACGAGCCCGAGCGCGACGCCCTGGCTGGGAGCGTCGTGGATGACCGCGGCGAGCGCTTTGGCGTTCATGGCGACGCCGGCCGCGAAGAACGCGAACACCGGCACGGCCACGCCGGCCGACCACGGCGACCACGCGTGCTCCCAGCGCTCCACGACGCTCTTGCGTTCATCCGCGCGCTTGCGGGCCGGCAGGACGAGTCCGAGCGCCACGCCCGCGATGGTCGCATGTATCCCGGACTGGTGCACGCACAACCAAGCGATCAGGGCAAGCGGCACGAGCAGCCAGGGGCTGAGGATGCGAAGCCTCGCCAGGATCGCGAACAGCGCGATCGCGACAACGGCGCCCGCGAGCCACAGTGGCGCGAAGCCGTGCGAATAGAAGGCGGCGATGATGATGATCGCGAGCAGGTCGTCCACGACCGCGAGCGTGAGCAGGAAGGCGCGCAGCGCGTGGGGAAGCCGCCGGCCCACAACGGAGACAACCGCGAGCGCGAAGGCGATGTCGGTGGCGGTGGGTATTGCCCACCCGTCCAGCCGGCCACCCTCGCTGCTGTTCACCGCGAGGTACAACAGCGCGGGGATGGCCATTCCGCCGATCGCGGCGACGATGGGGACGACGGCGGTGGCGGGCTTACGTAGCTCACCCACCACAAGTTCGCGCTTGAGCTCAAGCCCGATCACGAAGAAGAACACCGCAAGCAGGCCATCCTTTGCCCATTCCGCGAGTGTGAGGTCAAGGCGGAGGTGGAGGCCGAAGATGGAGGGGTCGCCGAGCGGGACGGCGTCGCGGATGGTCTCGTAGCCGCTTGACCATGCGCTGTTGACCCACACGATCGCGATCACGGTGCCGATCAGCATCAGCGCGCCGCCCACGCGGTCGCTGCGTAGCGTCTCGATCAGGGTGCGCTCGGTCGACGGAGTGAGGCGCGTAAACAGGCGCCCCGCAGCCGTGCGAACCATGCGAACTCCCCGGTCGAGTGAACAGGGCTCATCCTACCGAGCGGCTGGGTCCTCGACCTTCGTGTCCGCCGAGGGCGGAGGCGTCGGAGCGGGGTCGAACCGGTAGCCGACGTTGCGCACCGTGCCGATCAGTTGTTCATGCTCCGCGCCAAGCTTGGCGCGCAGGCGTCGCACGTGAACGTCCACGGTGCGCGTGCCGCCGTAGTAGTCGAAGCCCCACACCTCTTGGAGCAGCTGGTCGCGCGTGTAAACGCGGCCTGGGTGCTGCATCAGGTATTTGAGGAGCTCGAACTCCTTGTACGTGAGGTCAAGCGGCTTGCCTTTGAGGCGAGCGGTGTAACCGCCGGTATCCACCATCAGCTCTCCGGACGAGAACTCGGAGGCCGAGCGCGTGGGGTCAACCTGGTCTGCGCGGCCGATCAGTAGCCGGAGGCGCGCGTCGACCTCGGCCGGGGCGGCGCCCGCCAGCACGACGTCGTCCGCGCCCCAGTCTGCGTTGACGACGGACATGCCACCCTCGCTGAGCACCAGTAGGAGCGGGACGGAGAGGCCGGTGGCCTGCACGAGCTTGCAGGTGTTGCGCGAGCCCACAAGGTCCGTGCGGGCATCGATCAACACGATGTCGGCGTCGAGCGCCTCGACCATCGCGGAGGGCTCTGGGGGCAGGACCCGGGTGCGGTGTCCGAGCAGTGCGAGCGCGGGCAAGACGTCGGACGCCCCATCAGGCGACGACGTCAAGACCAGCAGGTCTGCCATGCTCACCTCCGAATGGATTTACTGTACCGGCGCAGACAATGGGACACTGACCGGCATGAACCCGACTACGCGCGCCACGGTGGCGTTTGCCTCGGCTGCGTCTATCGCGGCTGGCGGCTACTTTGGCTACCAATGGCTCGCCGTTGCCGTGCTCACGAGCGTATTTGTGCTCGCGCTCGGCTGGCCCGTGCTCACCTGGGTCCCGCACTGGCTCACCGGTAGCGCGATCGTGCTGGGCGGCGGGGCGCTCGCGACGGTCGGCGTGCTCATCGGTGACGAACGCCCCCCGTTCTTGCGCCACATGGTGGTCGCGCTCGCCGTGACGGTCCTCGCCGCGCTCGCCGTCGAGGTCATCCGCCCCAGCCCTCCGGGTCAGGTCGTGACCGCCGTCGCTGGCACCATCACCGGCGTCACCGTGGCGGCGTCGGGTGCCGCGTGGATCGCGGCTGCGCGCACGCCGGGCGCCGAGGACCTCGTCGTCGCTGGGGCGTTGTCGCTCGCGGTGGCCGCCCTTGCCTCCACCGCCACATCCCGCATGAGTATCAACGCCATCGCCGCGCTGACGCTCGGCGCGGCTTCCGGTGTCGCCGCCGGCATCTTCTTCGACTCCATCCAGTGGTACGCGGGGGCGCTCGTCGGCCTATTCTGCGCGGGCTCCGTCGTCACCATCCACGAGCTGACGCGCCGGGACATCATGAACACGAGCACGTGGTCGGGAATAGCCGCGGGCATCTCCCCGGTTACTGTCGCGGGCACCCTGGTGTACATCGGCGGCCGCCTACTGGTGGGCTAGGAGGCGCGCATGGGCGACGGACTGATCGTGATTGCGGCGATCCTTGCCGCGTCCACGGTCGCGTACCTGTGGTGGGACCGGCGCGACGGGCGCGTCCGCAGGCTCCAGGACCCGGAGGGCGCGCTGTCGTCCGAGAAGATCGGCGGCAAGCGAGGGGCGCGCGCGACGTTCGTCCAGTTCTCGACACCCATGTGCGCAAAGTGCCCCGGCACCCGGGAGCTCCTCAAGCGCGTCGCCGCTGACTACCCGGGCGTGACCCACGTGGACATCGACGCCGCCGAGCGCCTGGACATGGCGCGCGAATTCGACATCATGCGCACGCCCACGATCCTTGTGCTCAACCATGAGGGCGTCCCGGTCGCGAGAATCTCCGGCGCCCCGTCGGACGCGCAAGCGCGCGAGGCGCTCGAACAAGCGCCGCCACCCACGATCGAATACAGCATCTAGACTTCTGCGCGGGAGGAACACCATGGCAACCACCAAGAAGACGCCTGCCGCGAAGACGCCGGCAGGCCCCAAGAAGCCCGCTGTCGTGCCCGGCACCACCGCCGAGGACGTCCAGCTCGACCCCCGCGGCTACCGCTTCGGCGCCGGGGTGACCGCGCTGTTCGCGATCGCCGCCCTACTGCTGGTGTCAGCCGACCAGCTGCTCGCCGCGTCCATTGTGATGGCCGCCATGGTCCTCAAGTTCCTGCCAGGCGCGACTGTCGGCCCGCAGGCGACCCTGCAGGCGTTCCTGTTCAAGAAGCTCATCCGGCCGCGCATCGGCGCCCCGGCCGAGACCGAGTCGTTCCGCCCGCCGCGCTTCGCGCAGCAGATGGGCTTCACGATGGCCGTGCTCGGCGCCGTCATGGGCTTCGTGGGCATCGCCTGGGGCGTGTACCTGTGGGCGGGCATGATCCTGTTCGCGTCGTTCCTCAACTCCGTGTTCGGATTCTGCCTGGGTTGCGAGATTTACCTGCTGCTCAAGCGGACGTTCTCCGCGAAGACCGCCTAGCCGGCGCACGCCGCCCGTAGACTGGCACCATGAGCACGCTCGAATGGTTCTTCGCCATCCTTGGCGGCGCGGCGGCGCTGGGCACCGCGTGGGTCTGTGGCGTGGTCGCGTGGCGGCTACTCAAAAGCCCTGACTCGTGACCTTCACGTTCCCCGACGGGCTGGCGCCCGAGGCATACCCGCTCGCCTGGCTGGTGGGCGAGTGGCGCGGCACCGGCATCGTCGAATACCCGGAGATCCCGCGCGCGACCTTCGAGCACGTGGTGACGTTCGACCACGACGGCGGCCCCTACCTCAGCTACACGTCGACCATGACGCTGTTCTCGGACGACGGCCCCGGCCAGGTATGGTCCGCCGAGTCGGGCTTCTGGCGGGTCGCGCCCGAGGCTGCCGAGGGCATCGAGCTCCGAGAGGGCCAGGCGCCGCTCGAGGTCCTTATCGCCGACGCCGCAGGCATCCTGTCGCTCTACGTGGGCACGGTGGGCAATGGGCGCGTTGACCTTGCAACCGATCTCATGGCGCGCACCGCGACCGCCGCCGAGGTGGCGGGGGCGACCCGCATGTATGGCCTCGTCAACAGCCGCCTGCTGTGGGCGTGGGACTTGGCGGCGTTCGGAAACGAGCTGCGTTCGTACGCCTCTGCCGAGCTCGATCGCGTCGAGACCTAGGAATCCCTGATGGCCGACGAACGTTCCGCCTCTATGACCACTCTTACCGCGCCAAGCCCCGTGCTCGCCCGCCCAGGCGCCGTCCCCGCCACGGGGGCCGACGAGGGCGTGGCCTGGCACTACGGCGACCCAGGCGCGGAGCAGCGCGCGATTGCGGCCGGGCGAGCGGTCGTGGACCAGTCCCACCTTGGCGTGATCGCCGTGACGGGGCCGGACCGCCTGACGTGGCTCGACTCACTTGGGACGCAGCAGACGAACGCACTGGCGCCGGGCGAGAGCGTTGAATACATGATCCTGTCGCCGCAGGGGCGCGTCGAGCACGTCGCTGCCCTGGTGGACGACGGCGCCACCGCGTGGCTCATCACCGAGACCGCGCCCGCGCTCGCGGCCTTCCTTGACCGCATGCGGTTCATGCTGCGCGTCGAGGTCGCGGACGTGACCGCCGACTGGGCTGCGCTTGGCGAGGCCGTGGGGGCGCCTGCCGCCGCGGGCGAGCCCGTCACGTGGGTTGACCCGTGGCCCGGCGTGACCGCCGGGGGCACCTCGTACCGCGACGTCGCCGCCGGCGCGCACCCCGGGGCCGCCCGCACGTGGCGCCTGGTGTTGGTGCCGCGCACCGGCCTCGATGCCGCCGTGCAGGAACGCGTGGACGCCGGCTGGACGCTCGCGGGCACGTGGGCCTCGGAGGCCGAGCGGATCGCGCACTTGCGCCCGCGCGCCGCGCTCGAGCTCGACGCCACTGCGCTCCCGCACGAGCTCGACTGGCTGCGCACCGCCGTGCACCTCAACAAGGGCTGCTACCGCGGCCAGGAGACCGTGGCCAAGGTCCACAACGTTGGCAAGCCGCCGCGGCGGCTCACCCTGCTGCACCTCGACGGCTCGGAGCACGCGCTTCCCGAGCCCGGCGCGACCGTCACGCTCGGCAGCGGCGACGACGCCAAGCCGGTGGGCCACGTGACGAGCGCCGCCCGCCACCAGGAGCTCGGGCCTATCGCGCTCGCCCTGATCAAGCGCTCCACCCCGGCGGACGCCCCGCTCACCGTGGACACCGACTCCGGGGCCGTGGCCGCCGCGCAGGAGACCGCAGTCAACCCCACCGGCGAGTCCGTTGACCGCCCGCCGCCGCCCGGGCCCACCGCCCGTGGCCTGCTGGTGGGCGACAAGTGCAAGGCGCCCGGCGGGGAGATGCCCGCCTAGCCAGGGCGCACCCGCGCGATTGTTGGGCGGCCGCAGCGTCGTCCGTTGTACGGTGAGGTCGTGGAGATCACCCTGACTGCGTTCGTGAAGGACGCCAAGAAGTACGTCGACGCCGCACGCGACGGCGGCGAGGTCGTCGTCACCGACGGCGGCGTACCCGTGGTGCGATTGTCGAAGGTTGGCGCCGCGGACCTGCTCGCGCGCCTCGAACGGGAGGGCCTCATCAACGCCCCCGCCGACGAGCGCGCCGTCCCCCGACTTCCCCAGGCCGAGGCCGCCAAGGACGCACTGTCCAGCCTCATGGGCCGGCTGCGCAGGTAGCCGTGGCCGTCGTCTACCTTGACACCTCCGCCCTCGTGAAGCTGTGTGTCCACGAGACCGGCACGCCGTTGGCGGTCGCGCTGTGGGAGGGCGCCGACGCTCTCGTCACGTCCCGCCTCGCGTACTCCGAGGTCAAGTCGATCATCTCGACTGGTGAGCGCATCGGCCGCATCGACGCCGCGCCCGCCGCCCTCGCCTACGACCGCTGGTCGCAAATCAAGGGCTCCATGTGGACCGTCGAGGTGTCGCCGCAGGTGTCCGACGCCGCGGCCGAGCTTGTGACCAAGCGTCCCCTCCGCGCGGCCGACGCGATCCACCTCGCGAGCGCCCTACTGTTCAAAGACGACACAACCGACCTGCTATTCGCCGCGTGGGACAAGCGGCTCGCGTCCGCGGCCCGCGCTGAGGGCCTCACCGTTCTACCCCCGGGACTGACCTGATGATTTTTGGAACCGTGCAAACGTGGCTGTTCTTAGTGCTGTCGGTGGCAGCCTTCGCGGCGGAGGGCTGGGCGCTCATTGACGCGCTCCGGCACCGAGCGGGCGCCTACGTCGCGGCGGGCAAGAACACCAAGCCGGTGTGGATCACCATCCTGACCGTCGCGATCGTGATCGGGTTCCTTGGGTTGCCGTATCCGATTGGCATCCCGTTCTCGGGTCCGTTCAACATTGCAGGCCTGGCCGCGATCGCCGCTGCAATCATCTACCTGGCCGGAGTCCGGCCCGCCGTTCGCGCGCACCGTCAGAGCGTGCCGCGGAAGCGCGGCCGGGGGCGCAAGCGCGACAACCGCGGCGGCTGGTAGCGCCCGGCCGATGCGGGCGGTCCTGCAGCGCGCGTCACGCGCTTCGGTGACGGTGGAGGGGCGCGTGGTTGCGTCGTTCGACCGCGAGGGCCTGGTGGCGCTCGTGGGCGTCACCCACGAAGACTCGCCGGCCCAGGCCGCCGTCATCGCGCGCAAGATCGCCGAGTTGCGCATCCTGTCCGCCGAACGGTCGGTGGCCGACGCCGGGGCACCCGTCATCGTCGTCTCGCAGTTCACGCTGTACGCGGACACCAAGAAGGGGCGCCGGCCGTCGTGGAACGGAGCCGCGCCTGGGGACGTGGCGGAGCCGTTGGTGGACGCGGTGGTCGCGGACCTGCGCGGGCGCGGGCTCGATGTGGGCGCGGGGGTGTTTGGGGCGCACATGGAGGTCGAGCTCGTGAACGACGGCCCGGTCACCCTGATCGTGGAGGCGTAGCCCCGGGCGCGGGGGCTCGCCGCGCGCACCGGGGGGCTCGCCGCGCGCACCGGGGGGCTCGCCGCGCGCACCGGGGGCTCGCCGCGCGCACCGGGGGCTCGCCGCGCGCACCGCCGGACGCCCCCAGCCGCGATCCCGTCCGTACGAGCCCAAAAGGGCACGCGTGGACGCCAGCACCGCCAGCGACGTCCAGACGAGCCCGCCGCAGGCGCGGACCGCACACGCGTGGACGCCAGCACCGCCAGCGACGTCCAGACGAGCCCGCCGCAGGCGCGGACCGCACACGCGTGGACGCCAGCACCGCCAGCGACGTCCAGACGAGCCCGCCGCAGGCGCCCACTACACACGCCGCGCCACGCCCTCACGCCCGTGGCGCCCGCTTTGTCTGGTTCACCACGCCCTCACGCCCGTGGCGAACATGGGCATGGAGCGCACCCCTCCGCGGTTAGCATCGGGGAAGGCCATGGTGGCGGGCCCACGGCCCCCACACTGATCATTGGAGGGGCCCATGTTCGAGCGGTTCACCGACCGAGCCCGACGCGTCGTTGTGCTTGCGCAAGAAGAGGCGCGCATGCTCAACCACAACTACATCGGAACCGAGCACATCCTGCTCGGCCTCGTGCGCGAGGGCGAAGGTGTCGCCGCCAAGGCGCTCGAGGCCATGGACATCTCCCTCAACGGCGTCCGCGAGCAGGTGCAAGAGATCATCGGCGAAGGCTCTCACGCCCCGTCCGGCCACATCCCGTTCACGCCGCGCGCCAAGAAGGTCCTTGAGCTGAGCCTGCGCGAGGCGCTACAGCTCGGCCACAACTACATCGGGACCGAGCACATCCTGCTCGGCCTGATCCGCGAGGGCGAGGGCGTCGCCGCACAGGTGCTCACCAAGCTCGGCGCGGACCTAGGCGGCGTCCGCCAGCAGGTCATCCAGCTACTGTCCGGCTACGAGGGCAAGGAGCCCGTCGCGGCGGGCGCCGGCCCCAGTGAGGGCACACCGGCCGGTTCAACGGTCCTCGACCAGTTCGGCCGCAACCTCACCCAGGCTGCGCGCGAGGGCAAGCTCGACCCCGTTATCGGCCGCGAAATGGCCATGGAGCGCGTGATGCAGGTCCTCAGCCGCCGCACCAAGAACAACCCGGTGCTGATCGGCGAGCCCGGCGTCGGCAAGACCGCCGTGGTCGAGGGCCTCGCCCAGGCGATCGTGCGCGGCGACGTGCCCGAGACCCTCAAGGACAAGCACCTGTACACGCTCGACCTCGGATCGCTCGTGGCCGGCTCCCGCTACCGCGGTGACTTCGAGGAGCGCCTCAAGAAGGTGCTCAAGGAGATCCGCACGCGCGGCGACATCATCCTGTTCATCGACGAGATCCACACCCTTGTGGGCGCGGGTGCCGCCGAGGGCGCGATCGACGCTGCCAGCATCCTCAAGCCGATGCTCGCTCGCGGCGAGCTCCAGACCATCGGCGCCACGACCCTCGACGAATACCGCAAGCACGTCGAGAAGGACCCAGCGCTCGAGCGTCGCTTCCAGCCCATTCAGGTGGCGGAGCCGGAGCTCAGCCACACCATCGAGATCCTCAAGGGTCTTCGCGACCGCTACGAGGCGTTCCACCGCGTCACGATTACGGACGATGCCATCGTCGCCGCGGCACAGATGGCCGACCGCTACATCAGCGACCGGTTCCTGCCGGACAAGGCGATCGACCTCATCGACGAGGCGGGCGCGCGCCTGCGCATCCGCCGCATGACGTCGCCGCCCGAGCTGCGTGAACTCGACGACAAGATCGCCGACGCCCGCCGCGACAAGGAAGGCGCGATCGACGCGCAGGACTTCGAGAAGGCCGCCGCACTCCGTGACGTGGAGCGCCGCCTCACGGAGGAGCGCGCCGAGAAGGAGGAAGCCTGGAAGTCGGGCGACCTCGACGTCGCCGCGGTGGTGGACGAGGACCTGATCGCCGAGGTGCTGTCGATGTCCACGGGCGTCCCCGTGGCGCGCGTCAGCTCCGACGAGTCCGCACGCCTGCTCAACATGGAAGAGGAGCTCCACAAGCGCGTCATCGGGCAGGAGCAGGCAATCAAGGTGCTGTCGCAGGCGATCCGTCGCACGCGTGCCGGCCTCAAGGACCCCAAGCGTCCCGGTGGCTCGTTCATCTTCGCCGGCCCCACGGGCGTCGGAAAAACCGAGCTCGCCAAGGCACTCGCCGAGTTCCTGTTTGGCGACGAGGACGCGCTCATCAGCCTCGACATGTCCGAGTACGGCGAGCGCCACACGGTCGCGCGACTGTTCGGCGCGCCCCCCGGCTACGTCGGCTACGACGAGGGCGGCCAGCTCACCGAGAAGGTGCGCCGCAAGCCGTTCTCCGTCGTCCTCTTCGACGAGGTCGAGAAGGCCCACCCGGATATCTTCAACTCGCTGCTTCAGATCCTTGAGGACGGCAAGCTGACGGACGCGCAGGGCCGCGAGGTCAACTTCAAGAACACCATCATCATCATGACGACCAACCTCGGCGCCGACTCCATCAGCCGCCGCCAGGTCACGGGCTTCTCCGTGGCCCACGAGGGTGGCCACACCTACGACGAGATGACCAAGCTGGTGAACTCCAAACTGAAGGACCACTTCAAGCCGGAGTTCCTCAACCGCGTCGACAACGTGGTGGTGTTCCCGCAGCTCAGCCCGGACGAGATCGTCCAGATCGTGGACCTCATGGTCGCCCGCCTCGACGAGCGCATGAAGGACAAGGACATGGGCATCGAGCTCACGGAAGCCGCCAAGAAGCTGCTTGCCGAGAAGGGCTACGACCCAGTGCTTGGCGCCCGACCGCTGCGTCGCGCGCTCCAGCGCGAGATCGAGGACCCTCTGAGCGAGAAGATCCTGTTTGGCGAGTTGATGGCGGGCCAGATCGTCCGCGTCGACGGCACCGGCGAAGGCATCCTTGGCGAGTTCACCTTCGAGGGCATCGACAAGGACGACGTCACCGACGAGCCGACGGCGCCCGCAGAAGACGCCGGAGACGCCAAGGCCGGAGCCAAGAAGTCCAGCTAGGCGACAACAGACCTAGAGCACTCGGCGCGCATCGCCCCTATCGTGGGGGGATGCGCGCCGTTGTCGTGTCCGGAGTGGCATCCGAACGAACAGACGGCCCGGATGTGCCGCACGCCGCCGCGCGCGATAGCCTCACGACATGACCACGGAACGACGCTCCCCCCTGTCCTGGCTCAAGCGCCACTGGCGCAGCACTACCGTCCTCGTGGTACTCGCGGGGCTGGTGCTGTGGTGGGTTGACCCGCTGCCGCCCTACGGTGAGCCGCCCTACGGCCCCCGCATCCCCACCAGCGCGGCCGGGGGCCTCATCACCGACATCACCTCCCCTCAGGACGGGCTTCCCGGCGCGCTGCCGCTGTCCGGCATGAGCGCCGACGGCACCGTCCTCGCGTACTACGCAGAGGACCGGAAGGACTGGGCGCCCCCGCTCTACGGTGAGCACCCCGACGGCGTCGACTTGCGCCTAGTCCGAAGAGACGGCACGTACGACGTGGTCGCCACCGCTGACGATCCGCTGATGGATTTCACCTTCGGGTCATCCGCGGCATTTGGCGACACGGTCGCGGTCCTCACGCCCGCGTTCAGGGACGAGCGCGCGAACGAGCTTGACCGCTGGGACTACACCTTCGTGGACCTCGCCACCGGCGAGTACACATCGGTCACACCGACGATCACCGACGGCGTCGGTATGGGCGACACGGTCCACCCGAGCGACGTCGCAGAGGTCGTGGGCGACACCGCCCTCACCAAGGTCGGCTACAACGGCGGATTCACCGTCGTGGCGGCGACGAAGGACGGACGCTCCTGGTTCCCTCTCGACCCGGAACTTGACCTTGGCGAGATGCTCCTTGGCACCGACGCGTGCACGGGCAAGGCGTGGATCGGAGGCATGACATACGAGAACCCGCGGGACCGCGCCAATCGCGGTGCGGCGACCTTCACCAGCTACCTCTTCGACGTCGGCGAACCCGGTTCCCGATCGACGCTCGAGGCGAAGATCGAACTCCGGTCGGCCGAGCCGGAAGGGCTACTCGCCGCCAGCCCTCAGATGGATCGGTGCGGCGACGCCGTTGTAGGCGAGCTCTACCCGCCGGACGGAGTCAACCCCACCCAGTACGGCTACCTGGCGCCGGGCGGAAATTCGTTCGAGCCGCTGGACGTTCCGTACGACTCGTCGGGGTACCTCAGCCTGACCACACCGTGGCTCGCGTACGGCAAGTATCAGCATTCGACGATCGTCAACGTTGAGACAGGTCAGGTTGTGGTCGACGCCGCTCTGGACGGTGTGTGCGGCGACACGCAGGTCGCGGGAGATCTGGTTCGCTGGGTCGCGCTACAAAAATCGAGACGCGGCGACCCCGAACTGCGGGTAACCGGGCGCGGCTGCGCGACCTTCATCGGGAGGATCGCCGCAACCGACTAGCGTGCTCTCGAACGCATCGGCGCCACAACCGTTTCGACCTAGCCGCGGGCGCTCGGCGCGCATCGCCCCTATCGTGGGGGGATGCGCGCCGTTGTCGTGTCCGGGCTCCTTGCGAGCGCGCTGGCGCTCGCCGGTTGCGGCGGCGGAGGCGCGCCGGAGCCGGTTTCGACGGCCACGGGCCTGGATGGCAGGGCCGTTGACGTGACGTCGCCGCAAGACGTCTACCCGGGCGCCAAACGGCTGTCGGGAGTGGGTGCCGCAGGCGAACTTCTCGTTGCCTTCACGGCGCCCGACGCAGAGCGGCGGAGGCGAGGCCACTTGAGGACGGCCACGGCGTCGCACTCGTCGAGCACGACGGCACCACCACGGTGATCATCCCCGACGGCACCTACACGAGCGAAGGCCCGGACGTGACGCCGTACTCGCAGATCTCGGTGTCGACGGTGGTGATGGTCGAGCGCGCGGGGGACGGGTCCGGCACGTTCTTGTTCTACGACCGACGCTCGGGCGGGCTCAGCCGCGTGCCGGGGCTTCAACAGGTGCCGGACATGGACCCGGTGGACCTCACGAAGCGCGCCTGGCGCGGCGTCCTCAAGGACGATCGCCTGTACGTCGCGGTGGACGGCGTCGACGGCGGCGCCACAGTCGCACAGATCACCGCCGACGGCCGGGTCACCTTCCCGTTGAGCGACACCTACCTGGGCAACGACCTCGAGCTGGGCGTGGATGTGTGCAACGGGGACTTGGTGGCGTGGTCGGCGACGGTCGTTGGCAACGTGACCAATCGCGAGCTCTTTCGCTTCACGATGAACGGCGGCCTCCCCACGGGGATTGACGACTCGAGCCGCACGTGGCGGTCAACAGAGCGCGATGGCTACCGCTTCCAGCGCGGGATTGTGCGCGCGTGCGGCGACCGCTGGCTGGCCCGCGCGGACAGCGTCGGAGGCGGCGCCTTTGGCAGTTTCGGCGGCGAGATCGCGACGTCGGGCCCGCTCGCCACGAATGAGGACGTGGCGTTCGGCAACGCCACCGCCTACGAGCTCGGCTGGAACGGTACGTGGGCCTCGATCTCGGTCTACAAGGCGTCAGGCGTCGAGTACTGGGAGGACGAGAAGAGCGCCCTGTTCAACACCGACACCGGCGAGTCCTATGTCGTCGCCGGCGCCGCCGACGGCTGCTCGGGCATCTCGCAGTCTGGCGACTGGATCGCGTGGGAGGAGACCGTGGGGCCGCCGTCTCCACAAGTGCTGGCGCGCCCGCGGGCGACGTGCGTGACCTACGTGGGCCGGCTCGCGCTCACGAACTGACCTCGACGCTCGAAACGATTCGATTCGCTCGCGCGCGCCCGCTATCCTGACCACATGACCCACACCCCGCACGTGGCCGCCGACGCCCGCTACGACAACATGACCTATCGCCGATGCGGCAAATCCGGTATCCGCCTGCCCGGAGTCTCGCTGGGGCTGTGGCAGAACTTTGGGGACGCATCGTCCCTCGAGCGGCAGCGGGACATCATCCTGGCCGCGTTCGACATGGGCATCACCCACTACGACCTCGCGAACAACTACGGCCCGCCGCCCGGGTCCGCCGAGCGCAACTTTGGCGGCATCTTCGCGCGCGACCTCAAGCCGTATCGCGACGAGATCCTGATCTCCACCAAGGCGGGCTACTGGATGCACCCCGGCCCGTACGGCGAGTGGGGCTCCCGCAAGTACCTGCTGAGCTCGCTCGACGCGAGCCTGCAGCGCATGGGGCTCGACTACGTTGACGTGTTCTACCACCACCGCCCGGACCCGGACACGCCCATCGAGGAGTCGATGATGGCGCTGGACCAGGCGGTTCGGTCAGGCAAGGCGCTGTACGCCGGCATCTCGAACTACGGCCCCGAGGCCACCCGCGAGGCGGTGCGGATCCTCAACCACCTTGGCACGCCGCTGCTGATCCACCAGCCCCGCTACTCGATGTTCGACCGCAAGCCGGAGCAGGGGCTACTCGAGGTGCTGGATGACGAGGGCGTGGGCTCGATCGTGTTCTCGCCGCTGGCGCAGGGCCTGCTGACTGACCGCTACCTCAAGGGCATCCCCGCCGGCTCGCGCGTGACGCACAGCCAGTTCCTCAACGAGGAGCAGGCCCAGTCAAAGACCTACCTGGAACGCGCGCAGGCGCTCAACGACATCGCGCAGGGGCGCGGGCAGACGCTCGCGCAACTGGCGATCCAGTGGGTGCTGCGCACGGACACCGTGACGTCGGCGCTCGTGGGGGCGTCGAGCGTGGACCAGCTGCGCGCGAACGTGGCGGCGCTCGACTTCGACCCGCTGACTGCGGAGGAGATCGCGGCGATCGAGCCGCACGCCGTGGACGGCACAGAACACGCCTAGACCAGTGGCGCGGGCGCGTCGGCGCCGTGGCACGATATCCGCATGACCGCCGTCGTGGTGCGCCCCGCGCTTCCCGCTGACGTGCTCGCGATCCGCGAGATCGTCCAGCAGTACACGAACGACCGCATCCTGCTCGCGCACGACCTCGTGGCCTACTACGAGGCGATCCGCGACTTTGTGGTGGCCGAGCGCGAAGGCGAGATCGTCGGCTGCGGCGCGCTGCACGTGATGTGGAAGGACCTTGGCGAGGTGCGCACCCTGGCGGTGCGGGACGGCGCGCGCGGCGCCGGCGTAGGCCACGCGATGCTTGAGGACCTGATCGCCCGAGCCCGCGACCTGCGGCTCGCCCGCCTGTTCTGCCTGACCTTCGAGGTGGACTTCTTCGCGCGGCACGGCTTCGAGCCCGTTGACGGCGACGTGGTCGCGCCCGAGGTCTACCGCGAGATGCTGTTGTCGCACGACGACGGCGTGGCCGAGTTTCTCGACCTCGCGCGTGTGAAGCCCAACACCCTTGGGAACACCCGCATGCTGCTCAGCCTCTAGTAGCCGCGGTCCCACGCGGAGTCGGGACAGATGCGGGTGGCCGCCGCGTCCGCCGCGATGTACTCGTCCTCGCGGTCGTGCGGCTGGTTGGAGCGGCGGTCGAAGCGCGCGATCGCGTAGCCGTCCTCGATAAGCCCGAGCCCAAAGTCGTCGCCGTCCGCGGGCCACTCCACGTACCGCAGCAGGCGGTCGTACGGGTCGCGGTCCGTCTGGGCGCCTGGGATCAGCGACACGTCCTCGCCCAGCAGGGCCTCGAGCTGGTAACGCGCCTCGTCGGCTCCGCACTTGCCCTTCTCGGGGGTGTCGATGCCGATGATTCGCACCTTCTCGCGGACGCCGCCCTGCTCCACCTGCATGGTGTCGCCGTCGTAGACGTGTACGACCTTCCAGATGTCGCCCGTCAACGCATCGGGCTGCGCGGCCGGGGGGGTGGTCTGCCGCGACTGCGGGTCGGTGGTTTGCGGCGCGGTGGTGGCAGGGGCCGTGGTCGCGTCGACGGTGATGGTCGGCAGCGGGCCCTCTTGGTTCTGCGAGTACCAGAGCACGTACACGATCGCGGCGATGAGCAACGCGGCCCATGCGGCCTTGGAGGCGAGGGATCTCATGCGGCCCATCTTTCCATCGCTACAGCGAGTAGCGTCCCCGCCCCTGCTCCGCCTCGCGCACCAGCCCGTCATCCACGAGCGACTCCAGGCACGCGTCAAGCTGTCCCGGCTCGACGTCCGCGAGCTCCGCGCGACCGGCGATCGCCACCGGCGCGTCCGCCGCGCGCAGGATCGCCATGATGCGCCCCCGCACCTGCCTGTCCGTTCCGTGCCACGGCTGGCTCCTGCGCGGCGCATCGGCCAGGCCGGGCTTGCCCACGGCGAGCCAAGCACACGCGTTGGCAACGGGGCACTCATCGCAGCGGGGCGCGCGCGCCGTGCACACGAGCGCGCCAAGCTCCATCGCGGCGACGTTCCAGCGCGCGGCCTTAGCGGCGTCCTGCGGGACGAGCCGCTCCGCACGCTCGCGTTCACGCACCGTCATGTGCCCCGGCGGCAGAGGCGATCCGCCCCATACCCGCGCGATCACCCGCCGCACGTTGGTGTCGAGCACCACGGCGCGGCTGCCGAAGCCAAACGCGGCGACCGCCGCCGCCGTGTACTCGCCGACGCCGGGGAGGGCCAGTAGTTCAACCTCACTTGAGGGCACCTCGCCGCCGTGGTCGGCGACGATGGCGGCGGCACAGTCGCGCAGCCGCTTGGCCCTGCGCGGGTAGCCAAGCCTGCCCCAGGCGCGTAGCACGTCAGCCTGGTCGGCGGCGGCCAGCGCGGCCGGGGTGGGCCAGCGCTCCATCCATGTCGCCCAGGCGGGCGCCACGCGGGACACGGGCGTCTGCTGCAGCATCACCTCGCTCACCAGCACGCCCCACGGGGTCGCGCCAGAGCGCCACGGCAGGTCGCGGCCGTTCGCGTCGAACCACGCCCCGATTCGCTCGACGACGGCGTCATCGGACTTGTGCGGCATGGCTCCAGTGTTCCAGGAGCCACGCGCGTTAACGTGAACTAGCGGAGGTGGATCGTGCAAGGAGTCACGCGCCCGGTGGGCGAATTGCCCCCGGAGATTTACTGGCGGCGGCGAGTCGTCGCCATCAGCCTGCTCGTGCTCGCGGTGCTGGTGCTCTTCTACCTGGTGCGCCCGCTCTTCAGCGGCGGCGACCCGAAGCCCACGGACACTACCCCGGCGGCCGCGCCCGACGCCACCGTGACACCTACCGTCACCACCGCCGCGACTGACCCGACCGTGACCGCGGCGTGCAAGCCGATCGACGTGAGCGTCGAGATCACGCCCACGCCCTACACGTTCAAGAAGAACTCGATCCCGCAGTTCGACGTGAAGTTTGTGCACACCGGCTTCACGCCGTGCGTGCTCACCATCGAGGACGGCGCGGGCAGCCTGCTCATCACGAGCGGCAGCGACCGGATCTGGAGTAGCGGCGACTGCCCGGGCAGCAATCTGCTCAAGCCGCGCAACGCGGTCATGTCGCCCGACGACACGATCAGCGCCACGGTGTCCTGGCCGCGCATCCGCTCGGACAGCAGCTGCTCGGCGACGCTGCCGACGCCCAAGGCCGGCTTCTACCACGCGGTGCTCAAGGTGGCGGGACTCGAGAGCAACGACGCGATGTTCGAGCTCAAGAACTAACTGCGCGGCGGCAGTGCCAGCGTGACCGCCTGGGCGATGGTCGAGGCCTCGTGCACGCGGATGCCGCCCTTGGCGGTCACCTGAGAACCGGCGGGCACGAGAATGTCGGTGAATCCGAGCCGCGCGGCCTCGCCCACGCGCTGGCTGATGCCCTGCACGGGGCGGATCTCGCCGCTGAGCGCGACCTCCCCCACGGCCGCGAACCCGGGTTTGAGCGGCGTCTCAATGCGCGCGCTCGCGAGCGCAAGGGCGAGTGCGAGGTCCGCTGCGGGCTCGGTCACCCGCGCCCCGCCGACGGTGGCGACGTAGACGTCCTCGGTGCCGACGGCGAGGCCCGCGCGGCGCTGCAGCACCGCGAGAATCATCGCGACGCGGCTGGCGTCGATGCCCGAGGTGGCGCGCCTGGGGTTCGCGAGCGCGCTGGGCGCTACGAGCGCCTGGATTTCGGCCGGTAGCGGCCGCTTGCCATCGATGGTGACCGTGGGGCACGTGCCAGCCACCTGCCGATCCCCGCTGGACAGGAACAACCCGGAAGGGTCGGACACTTCCTCAATCCCGGCGTCCGTGAGCGCGAAGCACCCGACCTCGTCCACGTTGCCGTACCTGTTCTTGACCGCGCGCAGGAGGCGCAGCGTTGAATGCTGCTCACCCTCGAAGGTGCACACCACGTCCACCAGGTGCTCGACGATGCGCGGCCCTGCCACCGAGCCGTCCTTGGTGACGTGGCCCACGAGCACGGTGGGGATGCCCTCTCGCTTGGCGGCCTGGATGAGCGCCGATGCGACCTCACGCACCTGGCTCACGCCGCCGGGCGTCCCCTCGATTTGGGCAGACGCGATGGTCTGGATGGAGTCCACGAGCAGCAGGCTTGGCCGCACGGATTCGACGTGCGCGAGCACGGCGCCAAGATCGGTCTCGGCTGCGAGTAGCAGCGACGGGTGCACGGAGCCGATGCGGTCCGCGCGTAGCCGTACCTGGCCGGCGGACTCCTCGCCAGACACGTACAGCACAGTGCCGCCGGCCGCGGCGGCCTTGCCCGCGACGTCCAGCAGCAAGGTGGACTTGCCGACGCCAGGCTCGCCAGCGAGAAGCACCACGGCCCCGGCGACGAACCCGCCGCCGAGCACCCGGTCGAGCTCGGCCACACCAGTGCCGCTGCGTCGCGCCGAATCCCCGGACACCTCGCTGATGGGGCGCGCGGGTTCGCGCACAGCGGTGGCGCTGGTCGCAGGGCCCGCTGCGGCGGCCCCAAGCTCCACGACGGTGCCCCACGCCTGGCACTCTCCGCACCGGCCCACCCACTTTGACGCGGTCCATCCGCACTCGGTGCAGTGATACGCCGGCCGTGCCTTCTTGGTGGTGGTCGCCATGACTGCAAGGTAGCCCGTACGTCAGACAGCGGACGCGCAATCCCGCTCGCGCGTCGCCAAGCAACTACGCTGGGCCTCATGGCGACCACACCGCGCGACGCAACGCCCCAGCGCGTCGCCGTGCCCGCCAAGGATCTGTTTGACCAGGAACAGACGGCTGTGCCGAGCCCGCTCACCCGCCCTGTCGCCACCGCGCCAAGCGCGGACGAGACCTTCCCGCCCTCCGGCTCCATCCCCATCGTCCCGGCGCCTCATTCCAAGGACGACGCACAGCGGCCGCCCGAGCCCCGGGATCCGATTCGCGCGCTTGGCGACGCGGCCGTCGCGGGCGCCGTGTCGGGGCGTGGCGTGTTCAGCCCGTCACGCAACGTCTCGCCACCGCCAGGTGCGCCAAACGCCAGGCCCGAGGCCGCAAAGCCCAAGACCGATCCCGCCACCGGCGATGTGCCCACGTCCCCGGCCAAGGAAGCGGACAAGGACGCCACCTCCCACGCGAAGCACCACGGCCCGCAACACACGGCCCAGGAGGACGCTGGCGGCGGCAAGCCCCCCAAGCCCCCCAAGCGCCCCGCGAAGGACCGCGACCGCCCGGTGCCGTTCTTCCGGAGGCTGGGCACCCTGATCGTGATCGGGCTGCTCGTGTCTGCGGGGGCGGTTGCGTACTACGCGGCCTACGTCGCCGAGGCGCCCGTGTTCAACCTGGCGCCGCGCGTCGTCAATATCCCGCTCCCCACGCCCGCGATCGACCCGATCGCGATCGACAGCGACTCCGAGTTCGCGACCGGCCTGCCCGTCGCCACCCTTGACTACGCACTCACCAGCTACGAGGAGATGACGCTCACGCAGCGCTTCGAGTGGGCAGGGCGCGCCGCCGAGGGCTGGGTCCTGACGTACGGCGACGGCGCGGGCGGCGAGATGACGGTGACGGCGTATCAGCACTATGACGTCGACGCGGCGATTGCAGCGTTCGAGAAGGTCGCGCCGCCGTCGCCCGACGAGGTGTCCGCGACGCCCGGCCCAGACGACCCGGCCGCGGTACCGCCAGTGGAGCGCCAGGACGTCCACGTGGGCGACCAGGTGGTCGGCGAGAGCGTCAAGACGATCATCCCCGCGCAGGCCGCGACGGAGACAGCGCCGGCAACCCCCGAGCGCGCGCAGATTATGTGGCGGAACGGCACGGCGGTGTTCATCATGGTGGCCGACCCAGCGTTGATCGACGATCTCTTTACGGAGTACGGGGTCTAGTCGTGGCGGTGCCGAACCCTCGCCCACGCGGCCCCCGCGGGGCGGATGCCGACACGCGCGAGGACATCAAGGCGGCGGCGCTCGAACTGTTCGCGGCTCATGGATACGAGGGCGCGTCGCTACGGGCCATCGCGCGCGAGGCCGGGGTGGATCCAGCGCTCGTGCGACACTACTTCGAGAGCAAATCCGAGCTGTTCGTGGCGTCCATGGGGCCGCTCGACCAGATCGTGAGTCGCACCCAGTTCATCCTCGCCGGCGAGCGCGACACGGTGGGCGAGCGTATCGTGCGGGCGTTTCTTGCCGTGTGGGGCTCTGACGAGTACGGCCCGCGCCTCAAGGCGATCCTGCGCACTGCCGTCACCAACCCCGAGATCGCGACCGTCGCCAAGCGGATGATCCTGGAACAACTGTTCCTGGTGGTCGCGCGCGGGGTGCCCGACGCCGGGGTGCCGGAGGTGGACCGCGCGGCGGCGACGGCGAGCCAGATGATCGGCCTCGGGGTTACCCGCTACATCCTGGGACTTGAGCCGGTGGCGTCCATGACGGACGACGAGGTCGTGGCGCAGTTCGCGCCGGCGGTGCAGAAGGCAATGGCGCCAACTGCCACATAGCGGTTGACAGTTCCGCAACCCAGGAGGAGGATTCCTCACATGAGGAAAAACAACCACCCGGCGATCTCCATCGCCAACCTGCGCGTCATCCGCGGGGGCAAGGAGGTCATCCCTGACCTCTCCCTCGAAGTGCCGCGCGGCGCCCTCGTGGGCCTTCTGGGCCCGTCCGGTCACGGCAAGTCCACTCTGATGCGCTGCATCGTCGGAGCGCAAATCATCGCAGGGGGCACCGTCACGGTGCTCGGCGAGGAGGCCGGCACGGCCCCGCTTCGCCACCGCGTGGGCTACGTGACGCAGGATCCGTCCGTGTACGCGGACCTCACCGCCCGAGAAAACCTCGAGTACTTCGCTGCCCTGCTTGGCGCCCCCTCCAACGACGTCGCGCACGCCATCTCCGTGGTGGACCTGGCCGACGTCGCCGACCGCGCCGTCAGCACCCTGTCCGGCGGCCAACTGTCGCGGGTCTCACTCGCGGTCGCCATGCTCGGCAAGCCCGAGCTGCTCGTGCTCGACGAGCCCACCGTTGGCCTCGACCCGGTGCTTCGCCGCGACCTGTGGGGGGTTTTCCGCAAGCTCACCCAATCCGGCGTCACGCTGCTCGTGTCCAGCCACGTCATGGACGAGGCGACGCGCTGCGACCGCCTGCTCATCATCCGCGACGGCCGCCTGCTGGCCGACGGCACGCTCGAGTCGATCCTCAAGCGCACCAACACCACGGACGCAGAGTCCGCGTTCCTTGCGCTCGCCGACGAGGCGCAGAAGAAGGGGGTGGCGGCATGAGCCCCCGACTCGCGTTCGCGACCACCAAGCGCGTCCTCCAGCAGATCCGCCGCGACCGCCGCACCGTTGCGCTGCTGATCTTCATGCCGCTCGTTTTGCTCGGCCTGCTCAAGTGGATGTTTGTGGACGCGCCCGGCCCGCTGGCTGACACGTTCGACACCATCGGCCCGCGACTCATGGGCCTGTTCCCGATGACGCTCATGTTCGTGGTGACGTCGGTGACGACGCTGCGCGAACGGACCAGCGGGACGATGGAGCGACTCATGGCCTCGCCGCTGCGGCGGGGGGACCTGGTGCTTGGCTACGCCCTGGCTTTCGGCATCATCGCCACCGTCCAGGCGGGTTTTGTGGTCGTGTTCTCGATCACCGCGCTCCAGCTCACGTTTGCCGGCAACCTGTGGCTGCTTGGCGTGGTGATCGTGCTCGACGCCATCCTCGGCACGGTGCTGGGCCTCGCGGCGTCGTCGCTTGCCCGAACGGAGTTCCAGGCGGTGCAGATGATGCCGGCTGTCATCCTTCCGCAGTTGCTGCTGGCGGGCACCTTCCTTGAGCGCTCGCTGATGCCCAAGGCGCTCGAGTTGCTCTCGGACGTGTTGCCGCTGTCGTACGCGATCGACGCGATCAACGTCCTCACGGACGACGCGGGCGGCTCGAACATCTGGCCCCAGGTGGGGATTCTCGCGCTGTTCATCGTGGGCGCGCTCGCGCTCGCGACGCTCACCCTGCGGCGCCGCACCGAATAGCCGCACGTAGCGCGGGGGTTCTGCCCGGCACGGCAGGCCCCCGCGCTAGTGTGGGCAAATGAGCGAAACGGACAACTCCACTTCACAGGCCCCCCGCGTCGCGGTGATCGGCGGCGGCGTCATGGGCAGCACGCTCCTCACGGCGCTCCAGGTGGGCGGCTGGCCGCAGGACTGCATCATCGTTGCCGAGCGCGATGCGGACCGTGCCAACGCCCTGGCCGCGACGCACGGCATCGAGGTCACCGGTGACCCGGCCGTGGCCGTCAAGGACGCCGAGGTCATCATCATCGCGGTCAAGCCGCAAGACGCCGAGGCCACGCTGGCAGCGATCAAGCCCGCGTTCACGCCCCACGCGCTCGTGGTGAGCGTCGCCGCCGGGCTGTCGGCAGCGTTCTTCGAGAAGCACCTTGGCGCCGACACCGTGGTGGTGCGCGCCATGCCCAACACCCCCGCGATCGTGGCGCACGGCGCCACCGCCATCGCCGCAGGCACCAACGCGAACGACGCGCACCTCGCGATCGTGGGCGAGATTCTGCGCGCGACCGGCCTGGTGGTGACCGTGACCGAGGAGGAGATCGACGCGGTGATCGCGGTGTCCGGCTCTGGCCCCGCGTACTTCTTCGCGCTGGTCGAGGCGCTCACCGAAGCCGGGGTCGCGCAGGGGCTCGACCGCGACGTCGCGACAGCCCTCGCCACCCAGACCTTTGTGGGCGCCGCGCGTTTACTCCAGGAGAGCGGCGACACCCCGCAGGTGTTGCGCAAGCGCGTCTCGTCCAAAGGTGGCACCACCCTCGCCGCGCTCGAGGCCATGGCAAACGCTGGCCTCCAGGACGTCGTGAGCGCTGGCGCCCGCGCCGCCGCCCACCGCGCCAAGGAGATGGGCGAGGAGCTCGGCAACCCGTAGTGGCGAGATAAGTCACATCGGCGGCGCGGACGTGGATAAATCGGACGACACACGCGCATAGTAGGTACATGAAGCGCGCCCGGTTTGTCCTCGCGGCGGCGTCCCTCCTTGTGATGGCACTCGGCATGGCGATCGTCGTCGCGGTCGACGCACCCCATCCCGGGTCGCAGTACACCCCCGGCTCGCTGCCGGCACTCGAGGACGGCGCGCGCGTCCCGGTCACAGCAATCTCCGACGAGGGCCTCAAGGAACCCGGCGCGCTCGACCCCGTGCCCGCCGAGGAGACCGCGGCCGAGATCGAGTTCTCGCTGAGCCCTGATGGCCCGGATCCCGGTGAACCGTCCGTGGCGCCGACGCAGCCGGCACCGGCGCCGGGGACCAAGCTTGTCGCTCTGACGGCGGCGCTGCCCACCGACGCCGGTGAGTCGTACGTCATGGGCGTCACGTGGGACGACACGAAGGATGTGTCGATCGACGCGCGCTACTTGATCGACGGCGAGTGGGGCACGTGGCAGGCGCTCGGCATCGATGGGTACAAGGGCGAGGAGGGCGACTCCCTGCCAGGGACGGAGCCGTTTATCGTGACCGGAGCGGCTGCGCTCCAGGTGCGCGCATCGTCGGCCACCGGCGTTCCAAGCGAGTTGACCGTGGAGATGTTCAGTAGCGCCGGCGACGAGTCGCAGGTAGTGCCGCTGTCGGCCAGCGGCGCGGTGGGGTATTCGCGCTCCGCACCCGCGGCCCGCTTCACGGGCCTGCCGAGCGGCGAGCTCCCCGTGCCAGAGACCGCGCTGCCGGGGCTTGTCGACAACCCCATGCCCACCATCCACCTGCGCGACGAGTGGAACCCGCGCGACCCATCTGGTGAGTTCGTGAACGGCACCGTGCGGGGCGTGGCCGTGCACCACACGGCCGGCTCCAACAGCTACTCGCGTAGCGATGTCCCGGGCATCCTGCGCGCGATCCAGCGGTATCACATGGACGCTCGCGACTGGTACGACATCGGGTACAACTTCCTGATCGACAAGTACGGGCGCATCTGGGAGGGCCGCGCGGGCGGCGTCCTCAACACGATCAAGGGCGTCCACTCGCACTCGTTCAACGGCCTCGTGACGGGCGTCTCGATCATGGGCAACTTCCAGAACCACACGCCATCCAGAGTCTCGCGCGACGCGCTCGTGGAGTTCATCGCGTGGAAGCTCACGCTGCACGGCGTGTCCGCCGACGGCCGGATTCTCCACCCGACAGAGGGCAGCTTCCCGGCCGTCATTGGCCACCGCGACATCCCGGAGGCCGCGACGGCCTGCCCGGGCACCAAGCTCTATTACCGGCTCAGCAAACTCAAAGCGCGCGCGATCGACTTGCAGAACCTCCCCGCGATACCGCTCGAGAACGACGTCAACGGCGATGGAATGGGCGACTTCGTGCGCGTGATTGAAGACTCGGCGGTCATCTACCAGGCGGGGGCCGGGCCCGCGACGGAGAGCCAACCGTACAGCGGGGCAGAGGCGTACACGACGTCCGTATCGCTGTACGACCAGTTCGCGGCGGGGCCGCCGCTCAACGGCGCCGCCGGGGCCGAGGTGCTCGCGCGGCGTGCCAACGACGGGCTGCTGTTCCGCATGCGGGACAAGGCCGTGGCCAAGCCAACCGTGGGGGTGGCGACCAACCTCGTTGTCCCGGCCGGGCGTTTGTTTGCTAGCCCGGGCGACCTCACCGGGGATGGCGACCCGGACGTCGTCCTGCTGAATCCCGCAACGGGCGCGCTCGACGTCTACCCAGGCAACGGCGACGGCACGCTTGGTGCCGCCGCGGCGGTCAGCGTGGGACTGGGGGCGGTCGCCGCTATCGCGTCCGTGGGAGACGTGAACGCCGACGGCAACCCGGACCTCGCCGTGATTGACGCGGGTGGGGCGCTCACGTATTTGCTGGGCGACGGCGCCGGCGGGCTGACGACGCTGGCGACGGACGTCGAGGGCCTGTCCGGTTACACCGAGCTCGCGGCGCCTGGGGACCTCACCGGCGACGGCTTTGACGACCTGCTGGCGCGCAAGACGTCAAACGGCGCGGCGCTCACGGTGGTGGGCGGCCCGCACGGCGCCACCGGCGAGCTTGTGCCGTGGGACAGCGGCGTCGCTACCTGGCAGCACCCGATGGGCGCCACGGGCTGGGGCGGGGACCCGGGCCGCACGCTCATCGCGGTGACCAGCAACGGCCAATACCTCACCAAGCCGACGCCGGGGTCGAGCAGGCTCTCATACGCGCCGAGCGACATGTCGGTCAGGGTCAACGGGCTGAGCGCGGCAGCGATCGTGGGGGACTACGACGAAGACGGCTTTGCCGACATGGTCACATTGGACGACTCCGGCGAGCTGCGACTTCGGTTCGGCTCCGAGCAAGGCTTCACCTCCAGCGTGGTGGTCCCGGACCCGTCCGGGGTTGGCTGGCAGAACTACGTGTCGGTGACGGCCGCGGGCGACTACAACTTTGACGGCACCCCGGACCTCGCGGTGACGGACGTCGACGGCGATGTCCTCGTCTACACGTGGGATCCGACCGACCCGACCGTCCTGGTGGGGCCGCGCCGCGTGCAGTGGCACTACAGCGACTACTCCGTGATGGGCACGGGCGCGTGGTCGCCCGCGGGAATCTCGGACCTGCTGTTGGTGAGCCCCACCGGGGACCTGGACATCCTCGCGGGCAAGGGGCTCACCGGCGCGCGCAAGCTCGCGAGCGTGAACGCCAACCTCCCCACCGGCGCCCAGGTGTTCCCGTTGGGACAGCTGCCCGGGCTCGAGGGCGCCGCGGTTGCCGTGTACGACCCAGCCACGGACACCTTCACCGCGTACGGCTGGACCGCTGCGGATCCGTGGACGCCGCTGCCCCAGGTGACCATCGCTCCCTAGCGATCGAAACGATTGAACGGAGCGTGCCAGGCGGCGCTACGCTGGTCCGATGCAATACGGACACTTCGACGACGACGCCCGCGAATACGTCATCACGCGGCCCGACACCCCCCGCTCCTGGTCCAACTATTTGGGCTCCCGGCTGTACGGCGGCATCATCACGCAGGGCGCCGGCGGCTACTCGTTCTACAAGTCGGGCGGCATGGGCCGCGTGCTGCGGTTCAGGTTCAACGGCGTCCCGCAGGACGAACCGGGGCGGTTCCTGTACCTGAGGGACGATGCCGATGGCGACTACTGGAGCGCGTCGTGGCAGCCGGTGGGCAAGCCTCTTGTGTGTGGAGGGCGAGCCGGCGGAGGGCGAGCAGAAGGCGACGGTGCGCCACGGGCTTGGGTATTCGATTTTCGAGTCCGAGTACCGCGGGATCCGGTCCGAGGCGACGTTCCTGATCCCCAAGGACCAGGCGTTCGAGTACTGGTCCGTCAAGGTCACCAACACCACCGACAAGCCGCGCACCATCTCCACGTTCAGCTACGCGGAGCTCGCGAACGAGTGGAACTACCGCCAGGACCTCGAGAACCTGCAGTACTCGCAGTACGTGGTGGTGGCCAAGTACGCGGACGGGATGATCTCCCGCAAGAACTCCACGCGCGACGCCTTCAAGTCGCTGTGGTTCGGGGTCGCGGGCGCAGACGTGGCGTCGTACGACACCGACCGCGACGCGTTCCTTGGCGCGTACCGGACCCAGTCGGCGCCGCTGGCCGTGGAGAACGGCGAATGCACGGGCTCCGAGTGCATCGGCGACAACTCCACCGCCTCGCTGCACACCCGCCTGGAGCTAGCGCCCGGCGAGACGCGACAGGTGATCTACATGCTGGGCATCGGCGATCCTGACGCGCCGTGGGACGACGAGGACACGATGAACCCCGTGACCCACCGCCCGGGCCGCGAGATCATGGCCGAGTACGGCACGCCGGAGCGCGTGGACGCGGAGCTTGAGGCGATCCGGGCCGAGTGGCGCGACTTCCTTGCCCCGCTGCAGGTCAAGACGCCGGATGCCCAGATGAACTCGATGATCAACGTCTGGCACGCGTACCAGACGCACATGACGTTCAACTGGTCCCGCGGCGTCAGCCTGATTGAGGCGGGCGACCGCGACGGCTTGGGGTATCGGGACACGGTGCAGGACATGCTGTCCGTGATTCACGCGATCCCTGGGCCGGTGCGCGAGCGCCTTGACATGATCCTCACGGGGCAGACGGAGGAGGGCGGCGCGATGCCGCTCGTGAAGCCGCTGACCCACAACCCTGGTCACGAGGAGACGCCGACGCTCGAGAAGTACCGCTCGGACGACCCGCTGTGGCTGCCCATCACGGTGGCGAACTTTGTGTACGAGACCGGGGACCTGGGGTATCTGGACACCGTGCTGCCGTACGCGGACCACGGCCAGGCGACGGTGTTCGAGCACCTGGTGCAGGCGATCAAGTTCTCGCTGGCGCACCAGGGGCAGAACCAGCCTGGTGCAGGGCCTGCAGGCGGACTGGAACGACTGCCTGCAGTTCGGGACCACGGGCGAGAGCATGTTCTCGACGTTCCTGATGGCGAACGGCGTGCGCGTGATCGCGGAGCTCGCGGAGCAGTCGGGGCGGGATGCCGACGCGGCGTGGGCGCGCGGCGTGCTGGAGGCGACTGCAGCCGGTGCTCGAGGGCGCGTGGGACGGCGCGTGGTACATCCGCGGCATCTCCGCCACGGGCGCCAAGCTTGGGTCCGATGCGCTTGACGAGGGCAAGATCTACCTGGAGCCGAACGTGTGGGCCGCGATCTCGCAGACGGTGCCGCGCGAGCGGGCGCTGCAGGCGATGGACTCGGTGCAGGAGCGGCTGTCGACGGAGCACGGCGTGGCGCTGTGCGCGCCGGCCCACACCAAGCCGGTGCCGGGCGTGGGGCTGTCGCCTGCTGGTGTTCCCGGTGGGCCACAAGGAGAACGGCGGCATCTTCTGCCACGCGAACTCGTGGACGCTGGTGGCCGAGGGCGTGCTTGGCCGCGGCCAGCGCGCGTACGACTACTACCGGGCGTACCTGCCGGCGCGCTACAACGACTCGGCCGAGGTGCACCAGGTGGAGCCGTACGTGTACTGCCAGTTCACGCACGGGCCGGAGAGCCCGCGGTTTGGCCAGGCGCGGAACCCGTGGCTGACGGGTACTGCGAGCTGGTCGTATGTGGGCGTGACCCAGTACATCCTGGGCATCCGGCCGGAGCTGGAGGGGCTGCGGATCGATCCGTGCGTGCCCGCTTCCTGGGGCGACTACGAGGTGACGCGCACGTTCCGCGGCAAGACGGTGACCGTGCGGGTGACGAACCCGCGATGGTGTGGAAACCGGCGTTTCGTCGGTGGCCGTCAATGGCGCGCCGCTTGATCTCCCCGCCGACGACAAGCGCGGCGCGCTCGTGCCGGTGGACGCGTTCGCGGACGGCGACGTCCTCGACGTCGTGATGGGCTAGATCTCCACCCAGCCGGGGAGCACGCTGAGCTCACGCCTTGCAAGCTTCGCAACTCTGCGGAATCCTGATGGCTACATGCGCACCAGGAGGCGCTCTTGAAACTCTTTGCTGTCGAGATTGAGAACTTCAGATCAGTTCTCGGCCCATTGCAGTTGCAACTCGGTGCGCCGACGCTTCTAGCGGGTCGCAACGATGCTGGCAAGACCGCGACGATTGACGCCATCCGCTTTCTCCTCGGTTTCCTGGATGCGAGCGCGAACGACCCAACACAGGTCTCGCAAGGAGACGGATGGACGCCGGCGTCCCACGTCAGCGTCATCGGAGAGTTCAAGGTCAGGTCACATGAGCGCGACGAGTTCGGCCTGCCCGAGAGGATCCGGATGCGGCGCTTCTACGAAACCGAGACCGCAGCCGAACGGCTCGAAATCGAGCGGATCGTCCCCGTTGACGAACGACTGCAGGACCTCGAGCCAAAGCTCGTAGGGGCGCTCAAAGAGTTGTTGGCCGAACACTCTCTCCCGACCGGTGGAAACAAGGCCGAGCTAATCGAGCGTCTGCGGACGCAGGTCGTCGAAAAGGCTGTCAATGCTCCCGCCTGGAAACCGTGCCCCAAGCCCATCGCGGCGCTCCTACCAGAGATCCTCTATTTCGAGGCAGACCGCGACGACGCGGTCGAAAGTGGGGTCCAGCAAGTGCTACAGAGTTCGTATCGGCAAGCACTGGCATCTGAAGAGTTTGTGGGCACTGTGACGGAGCTGGAACGCGCACTAGAAGCGGAACTAGTTGCGAGTTCCACCGAGTTGAAAAAGCACATCCAGGATCGCGTTGCTGATTCTGACGAGATAGTCGTCGAGCCCGAGGTGAGCTTCAAAGGCGGGCCCCTCAAAGTGAACGTCGCCCGAATCACGTCGGAGGGAAGGCGGATTCCCCTCGCGACCACGGGTTCAGGACACTCCCGCCGGCTAGCACTCGCGGTTTGGGAGTACGCGACGGAGATCCTCACCGATGACGCCGACGCGGTAGTCATCTACGACGAACCCGACACGCACCTTGACTACAAGCGCCAGCGGGAGCTCATGTCGATGATCCGAGACCAGGCCGCGCACGAGAACCTCACGATGGTCGTCGCGACGCATTCCATGAACCTAATCGACGGCGTTGACTTGGCGGACCTTGTCCACGTGATCCACGATGGCACCGCGACCACATTCGAGCCACTCGGTCTCGATGCCGGGGCACACCTCGCCGCGATTGCGGTGAGCGTCGGCCTAAGGAATACCGCCTTGCTCCACGAACGCTTGTTCGTGGGCGTCGAAGGCGAAACCGAGCGAGCGACGCTTCCGTTGCTATACAAACACTTGCGCGGCCGCCACATTGAGACGGCCGGAATCGCGATCTGGGACTGCGGGAGCAACGACGGGGCCTTGAAGTTCGCGAGATTCCTGGTCGAACACAACAGAAATGTGGCTTTCCTCGTCGACAGTGATTCCAAGAAGAAGTCCAAGCACTTCACCCACGACGCTCTGAAGAAGGCCGGATTGGATCCCGCTTCGCATGCCTACTACCTCGGTGATCCCGACGAGCTCGAGGACATCTTCCCCGACGCAGACTGGGTCCGAGTCGCAAACCAGAAGTGGCCACGGGCGGACGCAAAGCCCTGGAAGGCCCAGCACTTCTCTGGGCACAGGGAGCCGGGGAGCAAGTTCAGCTCGAAGGTGTACGACATGATTCGGGTCGAGGCGACGGCATCGCCGTCAGGGAAGCCTGAGATGCTCACCGAGCTGGTCCATTCGCTAGTCGAGGCACGGGGCGGAGTGCCCGATATCCTCGTGAAGGCGTTCGAGGAACTCGAAGCACGAGCGGCAGCCTAGATCACGATATCCCGGGCACGCTCACGGAAGCGTCGCTTCCACTGTTCGGGTTGCGGTCGCACCCACGCATGCCACCCGACAGACCGCACATATCGTTTCCCGTGCTCGTCAAACGTGAAGCCGCACCACCGACAGCCCGCAGGCGCGGGTGGCTCTGCGTGCCGCACTCGGCTTGTCGCGGCAGGCGCGCTTTCCCTCACCGTGGCCTCTGACTTGAAGGACATGTTTGTGAGTAAACACCCTCGGTATGACACTCGAGACGTGCGAAGGCGGGGTCGCGCGCGATCGCAGGACCCTCGCCAGCCAAACAGTTCGCACTGGCGCTAGCAGTAGTCCTCGTCTCGTGTGTGCCGGTCAAGTCGCGCCATCAGCACCTCGTAGCGATCGGCCTCGATTTGCTGACCAGCATCCATCGCACGTAGATCCTCAACGCCGAGTTGGGTGACTATGACCGCGGCGACGTGGCCACGGTGATCTGCAAGTTCGAACACATTGCTACTTCGGGGCGTTCGGACTGTTCCATCCCTCGCCAGGTCGACATAGAAGCCGCGCTGCTTGGCGTCATTGGCCCTCTTCGCAGCGAGTTGCCGAAGTTCTTCGGTCTCAAACCGCGCGTCGCCAGACGAGTTCGACCCCACGTCGGGCGGCGCGATAGGCATCTCCTCCCATCTAAGCCAAATTCCGGGCATGGGGAGCACTTCAGCGAAGTCGCGCGCAGCGAGAAACTTGGCGAGGTGATGGCGCGCGCTAGCCGCCAGTTCGGTTACTACCAGCGGCTCTTCGGAGCGAGCGCTCCAGCTGGCGTGGAACGTGTCGTGAATCCAAACAGCCTTGCCCAACTCTTCGTAGGCGAGAACGAGCAATGACTGCGCACGCGCCGCGGAACAGTCCGCGAGGCGCTCTGAGTCTTCGACGAGGCTCGCCGCGTTGTCCAACAGCGCCCACCAGTACTCGCGGGCTACTTGGGGCGTTATCTGTGCCACCCTCGAACCTTACGGCTGTCCACGCATTTGCGGCCCCTTCGAGGGCGCCCAACGGCGCGACGTCGATGAACGCGCTTCACCTCAGCCGAGACATGAGCCTCACTGGAGGCACTTTCGGGGACGCCAGCCGGGGGCTCACGCCCGAGTATTCGGGCAACTGGCCGAACCGGTCACCCTGCGCCTGCGAGTCGCGACGGGCCTCCACGATGTCGTCGCGGGTGCGACCCACGGAGTGCCACCACGTCACTACCGTGTCCTCGAACGGGGCGCCGCCCAACACAATCAAGCCCGCTCTCTTAGTCAGCAGTGATGAACACCTCATCGGCGTGCCACTCGAGGAACTCCCGGTTCGGGCGGTCGACACGCGCCGACGGCACGTGAACTGACTCGCCTTCGCGTGAGTAAAACCAATCACCGTTTCCGAACTGGGCGCGTAGCGCGGGGCTGACGCGGAGGCGGTAGTTCGATTCGAGGCCCAGGTATCCCGCGTCGAAGAGCGTGTGGACATCCGATCGCAGGTACAGACCGTTGTCGACGCGGTGCTCGCCGCCTTTCGACACCGGGAGGATGTGAGCAGCTTGGAGAACAGGCCGAACCTTGTCGCCGGTCACGGCACATCGGTGGAGGTACTTCTCGCCGACCACCGCCTTGAAAGCCTGCTGTCCAATCCGCGTCGCCGCGAGCGCAGGCTCACCGAGCGTCGCGGGATCAAGCGCGCTCGCCGGGTCAACTGCCGCAAGGCGGTGCTGGAAGACCGCCTCGACGACCGAGTGGGTGTCCTCCAGCGCGAGCACGTCGTAGGTCTTCCCACGCACGATGTTCTTTGCGAAGTCCGAGGGCGCACGGATCACCCTCGACTCGGCGAGCAGCTGCACGGAGTTAAGCAACACGCACCCGATCTCGGGGTCGTCGTACAAACCGAGTGGTCCGTCAAGATACTTGGAAATACGGTCGCGGAGCTGTTCGTGCGACTCGACGCCATTTGCCTCGCCGAATAGGCCCCACGCCTCACTTAACCGAAGGCGAGCGAAGCCGGAGAAGAGGCCGACGCCTACAATTTTGTCGCTAAGCGTCGGAGCCGAGCGATCGACGTGCGTCTTGAAGAGGAACGGTTGGCCCACATCGAGTGCGCCGAATCCCGCCTTGGAATGGGGGAACCAGAAGTTGACCTCTTCGTGCTCGAGCCCGCGAGACGCGAGGGCGCGGTACCAACCAAGATCGGTGACACCGACGAAGGCTTGCACGCGACCTCCCCAGAGCGCTCTGCCTCAGTCTAGGGACGCTCGCCGTAAAACGCGCGGCACAAGGTCGCCTACCGGATCGCGACCGACACCGCGTCAGGCGGTGGTCAGCTTCGCGCATGTACACCACCAGAACGCTCGGGGCGCCGACG
>CAVTJA010000009.1:0-110916 GCA_963735005.1 uncultured Actinomycetota bacterium
GCCGCCGGCCTGCATCCCCATGTCCTGGGCGGCGGGGCCAATGACGGAGATCGTCTTCACGCTGGGCGAGATGGGAAGTGCACCCTTGTTCTTCAGTAGCACCTGGGACTCCTGCACCGCGGTGCGAGCGATGGCACGGTGCTCGGCGCTGCCCACCGTGGCGGCCGCGGCCGGGTCGGGGTAGGGGTGCTCGAACAGACCCAGCTGGAACTTGACGCGCAGGATCCGGCTCACGGCCTCGTCGATCCGGCTCTGCGGAATGTCACCACTTGCCACGCCGTTGGCGAGTGCCGCCTGGAAGGCCGCGCCGTCATACGGCGTCATCACCATGTCCACGCCCGCATTGACGCACGCCGCGATTGACGCGTCGTAATCCCCAGGGTTGATCTGGTCGCAGCCCGCCCAATCGGAGACGACGAACCCGGTGAATCCGAGGTCGCCGCGCAGGGTGTCCGTCAGCAGGTCCTTGCGGGCGTGCATCTTCACGCCGCCCCACGACGAGAAGCTCGCCATCGCCGACTCCGCGCCCGCGTCAACCGCCGCCTGGTAGGGGATCAGCAGCGTCGTCAGTAGCGCGGGGTCGTCGGGAACGTTGCCCTGGTCAATGAGGTACGGGCCGTTCATCCCGGAAGTGGTTGAGGAGCCGAACACTGTGGAGGCGTCGCCGATGTAGTGCTTGGCGGTGGCGAGCACGCTGGAAGGGGCGGCGAGGTCGTCTCCCTGCAGGCCGCGAATAGTTGCGGCGCCCAGCGACGCCACGACTGCCGGGTCCTGCGAGTAGGTCTCGTACGTGCGTCCCCACCGGACGTCTCTGCTCACGCCCAGCACCGGCGCGAACGTCCACCGGATGCCCGTTGCCGAGACCTCCTCGGCGGTCGCGCGCCCCACCTGCTCGGCGAGTTCGGGGTCGTTCGCCGCCCCGATCCCTATCTGCTGCGGGAACACCGTCGCGCCGTACATGCTGCCGAAACCGTGGATCGCGTCAATCCCGTAGATCAACGGGATGCCCAGGCGAGTGTCGTTGACCGCCTCGTCCTGGAGCGCGGTTACCGCCGCCGACCAGTCGTCAACCGTCGCGTTCGGCACCACCGCGCCGCCGCCGTGCAGCGCGCTTCCCAGGTGGAGCCGCGCTACGTCACCGGGGCGGAGCGAGCCGTGCTCGACTTGAGTCATCTGGCCGAACTTCTCCTCCTGCGTCATCCGCGACAGGAGGTCCGCAACGCGCTCGTCAACGGGCAGCGTCGCGTCCAGGTACGGGGCGGCCGATGCCGAGGCAGGCGGGGTGGTCTCGGCGGTCTGCGTCGGTTGCGGAGACTCGTCGGTACACGCGGCGACGAGGAGCAAAGCGGCCGCGGCGGCCGCGACAAGGGAGCGAGAGGTCATGTTGGCCATGGTAGCGCTCCCACGGGGAGCGCTAGCGGGGCCTCGCGCGTTGGGTCGATGTGCCCCCTTATGTCGCTTCAGATCCCTTTGTGGGATGCACCACAAACCTCTTATCTCGGGCGAACTCCGCTCCTAGCCTGAGCGTGGGAGAAGGACAACTGAGGGTGCGGGAGTAATGGACATGACACACGTGAAGTCGCGCGCGGCCGTAGTCGCGCTTGCGGCGCTGTGCGCGTCGCTCTTCCTCGGAGCGCCGGCGCAAGCGACCACGGGCCTTAGTGCCGAGGCCCAATACCTCTTTGACGGCACCAACGACTACCGCGCTAGCAAGGGCAAGGAACCGCTGCTGAACGATGCGGAGCTCAACGCGGTAGCACAGGCGTACGCCGAGCAGATGGCGGCCAAGGCTGAGTCGTCGGGCGTCAGCAATGCCTTCCACCACAACCCGAACCTGTCGTCGCAGGTGCCCGGCGGGTGGACCTACCTTGGCGAGAACATCGCGTGGAACACGTACAACCTCTATGCCGGGTACGACCCCGTGGCCAAGATGATGAAGCAGTGGAAGGAGTCGCCCGGCCACGCCAAGAATATGGCGAACAGCCACTACACGCACATGGGGATCGGCTACTACGCCGACGACACCGGCGCGTGGGGTGTCCAGGTGTTCGTGCAGTACCCGCCGAACACCGCGCTCGAAGGCGGCGGCGAGTTCTTCAAGGGCGAGCAGCGGGTCATCGCGCTCGACGTAGACCCGGCGGGCTCAGGCGCGGGGGAACTGTGGATCAAGAAGAACGGCAACGCCTGGAAGAGGACCCACGCGACCGTGCGCTTCACGGACGGCTCCGGTAGCCGCATGGTGAAGCCGGGGGCGAACACCACACAGTACAAGGTGCGCGTAGAGCGGCGGATTCTCCAACGCGGTTACGTTTAGCAAGATCACCCCATACCTAGGGCTCGCGTTCGACGAAGGCGACGACGGCACGCACCTGCTTCGCGAGTCCTTCGACCTCAACATTTCCGTTGCCCCGGCATATACGGGCAACGTCAAGGTACGCATCCGCAAGCCGGGCGGATCGTGGTCGAAGCTCGCGATGGTCCCGGTGGTTGACGGCGTGGGCGTCCTCACGACCACGCAAAAGAAGGGCAAGCGCGACTACCAAGTGGTGTTCTCGGGCGCGAAGTCCGACACCGTCCGAGCCACCCGCATCCGCGAATAGTCCCCGGTTTCGAAATAGGGGTTTTCCACCGTCGGGGCGCCGCGGCCCGCGGCACCTGCCACGATGGGCGTGAGGGGTATCGACGCCGCACGCGTTGGCGACCACAACCGATCGCGCCGCTATCTCGTTGTGACATCGGCGCGGCATGGTTTCTGTCGGGATCGCGCCGACGCAAACCTGAGGAGAGAACGTGCAGCGCGGCTTCAGCAGTGACACGACCGAAAGACTTCACATCAGGGTGCGAGCGATCGCGATCGTGGCGGTGGCCGCGCTAGTTGCGCTCGCCCTAGGCGCCTCAGCGGAGTCCGCGGCTGCGGCTGGCCGTGCGACGGTCGCATCCCCGTCAGCTGCCGCCGACGCGATCTCGGACGATGAGGCCGCAGCGGCCCACGCCGCGCAGGCCGCGGCGGCGGCGGTTGCCACGACGCCCCAGCCGCTTGTCAGCCCAGACCCAGCGGCGGTGGAGACGGTGGCGCACATTGGCGGCACTGTCACCCTGCCCGCCGGCTCGGCCTCGACGCACATCTGCGTCGTTGCTCTCGGCGATGACTACTCCACGGCGAGTGACTGCGCGACGAACACCGGCCTCACGTACGGCATGGACGTGCCGCCCGGCAACTACCAGCTCGCGGTGTATCCGGATGACCCCGCCGACGCCGAGTTCTGGTACCCGGACTCCCCGGGGGTTGGGTCCGCAGGTGTGTATGCGCTCGCCGCAGGCGACACTCTCACAGCCGACATCAATGTCGTGCGCGCCGCATCGCTTTCGGTGCACATCGCGCGCTCGGACGGTCAGCCCGCGGCAGGGCTTCACGGGTACGTTCGGGACGCCGCCGGAAAGTACGCGTCCAGCGGTGACTCCAGCGGCACGGGCGACATCACCGTAGGCTCGCTGCTACCCGGCACCTACTACTTCAACTTCTTCGACGACGCGCCAGTAGTGGGCGAGTGGTATCAGGACGCGACGGGCTTTGGCGACGCGACGTCGTTTGACCTCACGGCGGGCGCGACAACCTCGATCGAGATGAATGTGTCCGCGACCGGCTCTCCCTCCGCGAGCGCATCGCCGAGCGCATCGCCCAGCGCGTCGCCCAGCGCCTCCCCGAGTCCTTCTCCGTCGACGGGTGGCTCCGTGACCACGGCGACCGTTTCCGGCGTCATCACGCTGCCCATCGGCTCCACGAGCGAACGGGCGTGCGTTCTGGCCATGGGCAACACCCACTCGGCGAGTGCGTGCACCGCGGGTGGTGGGGACGACTCGTATTCGCTGGACCTCGACCCCGATTCCTACATATTCATCTTCTCGACCGACGACTCGGACGATGCCATCATCTGGTACCCCGACGCAGCAAGCGTCGGCAGCGCGGTGACGTACGACCTCGAGGCGGGCGACGCGATGGTAGCCAACGTGGACATCCCGCGCGCCGCCACACTCGACGTCAAGGTGCGGGCCGAAGATGGTTCCTCTCCGGAGGGTGTCTTCGTGGTGCTCCAGGACTCGAACCAGAATTTCGCGGGAGCCGACTACGCCGACGCTTCCGGGCATGTGGAGTTCAGCCAGCTTCCGCCTGGCACGTACGACGTACGCACCCACGACGACAACGGATTCATCGGCGAGTGGTACCAAGACGCGACTGACCAAGAGACCGCAACACACTTGGCGCTCGCGGGTGACACCACCACTCACATCACGATGACCCTCGCGCGCGTCAAGACGATCACGGGCCGAGTGATTCTCCCCGCGGGGGCCGCGATGACTGGGTACGTCGTCTCCTATAACGCCTCCACTGGCGAAATCGGCGACATCGCGATTCCCAACGATTCAGGGAGGTTCGTATTGGACGGCACCGGCGTCAAGGTGCGCGTCGTGTTCATGGGCTTCACGGGCGCCGCGACGGAGTGGTATGACGACGCTCCGACGTTCGGCAGGGCCGCTGCGGTGCGCCCTAAGGTCGGCGGCAAGAGCCTTGGCAAGATCACGCTCCAGCCGGAGAGCACTTTGAGTGGGGCGCTCACGGGTTCAGTGCTCGACACCCTTGGTGACTACGTGTGCGTGAGGCCGTTGATCGGTGAGTACTCCATTCCCGGGGCTTCGGCCTGCGGCTCCAAGGGTGAAACCTTCACGCTCAACAACCTCAAGGCCGGCAAGTACACCCTGACGTACACGGATGGCGAGTCCACGGTGTACATGGGCGGCGCAGACATCTCCGACGCGCAGAAACTCAAGGTGCGCAGGAACACCGATGGCTGGGTCGAGCTTGACCCCATTGATCTCAGCTACCCGGACACGTTCGTCCAGGGCGAGAACATTGACGTGACCGTGACGGCCACGTCCGGTGCGGACGGCACTGTGACGTTGTGGTCGAAGAAGCCGGGAGGCTCGTGGGTCAAGCTCGATAAGAAGATCACACTGTCTGCTGGCGAGGGATCCGTCACCGTGCGCCCATCGCCAGGCATCCAGTACCGCGCGAGCTTCGGCTACCAGAAGGTCACCGGCGGCGCCGTGTCCAAGGTCAAGACCACGGTCGCGGTCACCGGCCCCAGCGAATTCACTCCGCGGGAGCCCTTCGAGATTGGAGTCACGCTCGGCGACCCCGCCACGGGCAAGGCGAAGCTCAGATTCCGCGTGAACGGCGGTTCATGGCACACCTACTCCAAGCGGATCCGCATCATGGACGGTGAGGGCGCCATCACGGTCCGACGCAAGAGCGGGAACGTGGTCGAGTACCAGGTGATCTACGCAGGCGCCAAGTCGGGCTACCTCACCGTCGAGCGCGCGACCTAGGCCGTCCCCGGCGGGCGCTACTTGAAGACGACCGTCCGGTGGCCGTCGAGCAGCACGCGGTGTTCGGCGTGCCACTTGACGGCGCGGCCTAGCGCGCGCCGCTCGACGTCCGCGCCCGACGCGGTGAGCGTCGCCGGCGTGTCCGTGTGGTCGACGCGATCGACGTCCTGCTCGATGATCGGGCCCTCGTCGAGGTCGCTCGTCACATAGTGCGCCGTCGCGCCAATCAACTTGACCCCGCGGTCGTGCGCCTGGAAGTACGGGCGCGCGCCCTTGAACGACGGCAAGAAGCTGTGGTGGATGTTGATCGCGCGTCCGGCGAGCTGATCGCACAGCTCCGGCGACAGAATCTGCATGTAGCGGGCGAGCACCACAAGCTCCGCGTCGAGGTCGCGCACCAACTCCATCAGCTGGGCCTCGGCCGCGGCCTTGGTGTCGGCGGTGACGGGGATGTGGTGGAACGGCTTGCCGTAGAACTCTGCGAGGTCGCGAAGGTCGTCGTGGTTGCCGACGACGGCGACGATGTCGACGGGCAGGGTGCCGGCGCGTTCGCGCACCAGCAAGTCGTTGATGCAGTGTGCGGCCTTTGACACGAGCACTACGGTGCGCATCGGCTTACCAGCCTCGTGGAGGCCCCACGTCATCGTGAACCGCTCGGCGAGCGTGCCGATCGCGGCCTCAAGATCCTCGCGTGGCGGCCGGTGACGTCACCTCGACCCGCATGAAGAACAGTCCCGTGTCGGCGTCGCCGAACTGCTGCGACTCGGTGATGTTGCCGCCGTGCTGCGCGAGAGCGCCAGACACCGCATGCACGATGCCTGGCGCGATCAGGGCAGGACAGTGACAGCACCCAGGCGGTCGGGGCGTGATCACTGGTGGGATTTGTCACCTTCCAAGGATAGTCCACGCCGCGGGACCGGCGGGCGCGCGGCGAGGACGATTGACACGCGCCATGCGTTTGTCACACTTGAAGGGGAAGAGCGCGGCCCTCAGACTAGGGCCGGATTCGAACGGAGGTCGACAGGACGTGTCAAGGTTTGTGGCGCGAGGCATTGTTGCCGCGCTTGTTGCGTGGCGCTCCTTGGCGTGCCCCAGGTTGCACAGGCAGAGCGACGCGAGCCTGAAATCGAACTCGTCGGCCCCGATGGCACACGCCGGCGATCGCGTGGCGAGTGACCGGCGAGCCGACCGCCCGCGACGGCGATGCAACGCTTAGCGCGAACCCCGGGTGTGCGATTAGGACGCCAGGACATGATTGGCGGAGGTACAGCGAGAAGGTGTTCTCGTCGAGGGGAGTCGCAACCTTTGAGCGCAAAGACGAGACGCGACCGCGAGTATCGCTTTGCGTACGCGGGCGAGCACAGCAACACGCAATTCGCGTGAACGTGGTGCAGCCGTCCATCGACGCTTGCGCGGCCCAGCGACCTTCGTTCCGGGCGACTGGGTGGAGCTGACCGCGCAGCGGGGCATCTACGCGAACGGCAATGTCGGAGCTGTGGACTCGCGACGGCGGCACATGGACGCAATCGCCGGAAGACCTCGCTTTTGACGACGGCATCGCGACGGTGGCGGTTCAGCCAAGTGCTGGCCGCGCGTATCGCGTGGAGTACCGGGAGTGCAGTCGAACGCGTATTCGCCGACGGAAGCGGGTGGTGCGCTCGCAACTGAGACCCCCACAACCGTGACGCTATCAGGACCGTCGTCGGTGGCAACAGGAGACTGGGCCACTCTGGACGCCAGTCTTGACGCCCCCGCTGGTGGTCCCGGCACCTTGTGGAAGCAGGACTCGGGCGGTGGGTGGATTGAATCGGGCGCGCCGCTCGTGTTCGTCGATGGCGTCGCGCATGCTCCGATCAAGCCCCCGCCGACACCACGTTTCGTGCCAGCTTTGGAAGTCTCAACAGTGGCGCCGTTTCCGTTGCCGTGGCGCCGGATTCGCTCACGCTGACAGGCTCCGACACGTACGTCAAGGGTCGTCGCGTGCTGCTAACGCTCGACCGTGGCCGCTGGTCGAACGGCGAGGGTTACCTGCAAGTGCGCGGCCGGGCGGTTCGTGGTCCACGCCAGGCCCAAGATCTATGTCGTCGATGGCTTGGCTTGACTTCCCGGCAAAGTTGCGGGGAGACGTCAAAGAGTTCCGCGTCAAAGTACGACGGGCGAATACCAGCAACGTGACACCGAGTGATCTTGAGGTCGTCGCGGTTTCGCTGTCGGGGAACCGGGACGTACGTGCCGGAACGCCCGCCGAGTTCACGGTTCGAACCTGAGCGTTGATCGGAATGGGCCCGGCACCATCGAGTACCGCAATGTGCCGAGAGGAGCTGGAACAAGTTCGTCGCATACCGGTCGCCATCGTGGCGGCACGGGACTTTTGACGTGCGTCCTACAGGAATACCCGCGAGTACAAGGTCACATATTGCGGGCCAGGTCAGCAATGGCGTCATCATCACGCCCTCGTGGTCCCTTCCTCGTTCACTTTCAATGGTTCCGGCTACGGCCACGGCGTGGGAATGCCCCAATACGGGGCCAAGGCCATGGCGGTAGGCGGATCGCGGCCGCGGACGAGATCCTTGAGTATTACTACACGGGCACGCAGGTCGAGACGCTCGCCGTCAACCTCCTGGGCGCCACGGACCCGGATGGCGACGAGGAGGTCGAGGTTCAGGTGTTCGGCTCATACAGCGACTGCAAAACTGGCGCGCGCGTGAAAATTCATTCCGACGGCGATGGCCAGTGGCGCGCGCTGTTCTACGACACGAACTACGACCCGATCATGGACGGCGGCAAGCCAGCGCAGTCGCTCACGGGCGACAAAGACACACCGCCTCGAGCTGTCGCGGTAGCGGCTCCACCATCACCGTGACCGCGGGCGCCGTCGGCCTGTGAGCGGCAAGATCGTCGAGGTCCAATGGGAGGGCACGACCTACTACCAGTCGGGCTCGTCCGAGGAGGCCTACGCGGACATCCTGACCACGTCCGGCAGCCAGGCAACGCATGGCGACTATCGCCACGGGATGTTCATCGTGCAGCACCGCAAACTCGCGGCTGAATATCACCAACGTCCTGAAGCTCAACACGGAGTACCTGTACGGCATCGCGGAGGTGCCGTCCTCGTGGCCGGACGCCTCTCTTGAGGCGCAGGCGATCGCGGCGCGCAACTACGCGGCCAGCCAGCTCGAGCGCGCTCGTCAAGTTGCGACTGCTTCCTGTTCGACGACACTCGCAGCCAGTACTTCTCCGGCTGGAAGAAGGAAAACGAGGCCGGATACGGCGACGACTGGGTGGCGGCGGTTGACGCGACCACGAGCAACGGCGGGGACAGACGGCGAGTTCCTCACCTACGGGTCTGGCGGGCTCGAGAAGCTTGGTGCGCGCCTACTACTTCTCGTCGAGCGGCGGGCAGACGGAGAACAGCGAAGACATCTGGGTGGCAACGCTGTCGTACACGCGCAGCGTCACGGACCCGTACAGCGTGAGCAACGCGGCAGGCAACCCGTACAAGACCTGGGGCAAGACGATCTCTCAATCGAACCGCGAAATCGGCGTTCGGGCTTTCCGACGTGGCAAAGCATCAAGGTCATCAAGCGCACCTCCGGCGTCCTCGACGGCGGCGGTAACGATCCTCGAGGCGACGTCCTCCACGGGTGAGACGTCGCGCATCACGGGGGCCGAGCACATCCGCATCACGTTCGGCCTGAAGTCCGCGTGGATAGGGTCCATCACGGGCAACGGCTAGCCACATCCGGCGGGTTACATTTTGGCGACCATTTCGCCGCAACGTGACAACGCTCACTCAGTCGCGCCCGTTCGCGTGACACCATGGACCTATGGCTGAAGAGGACCAGGTCCGCATCGACGTCGTCACGGATGAGCACGCTGGCGAGTTGCTGACCGTGCGCCGTGCGGCGTTCGTGCAAGAGGCCCAAATCTTCAACGATCCCAACATCCCGGCGCTCACCCAGACGCTCGACGAACTCATCCTTGACCTTCAGGATGACGATGTCGTGACGCTTGGCGCCTGGCGCGGACACCGGCTCGTGGGCTCCATTCGCGTGGGCATCGAAGACCAGAAGGCCACCATCGGGCGCCTTGCCGTTGTGCCAGACTTGCAGGGCGCTGGCATCGGCACGCAGCTACTGTTCGCTGTCTTGTCCTACCTGCCCGAGAACACCACTGAGGTGTGGGTCTTCACGGGCCAGAACTCGAAGCACAACCTCGCGCTGTACAACAAGGCGGGCTACGAGCATCAGTTTGACCAGGTCGCCGGCGACCTCACGTACGCGTACCTCAAGAAGGTACTCGAGGCCGGGATCGTGTTGGACGATCACGCTGACGACGGCGCCGTCGTCCGCGGTGACAACTAGCGCTCACAGCGTCTTTGTCCACAACCCTCTTGGTCGTCGCGCACGTGCGTAGCCGGTCCGCTAGCGTCGGAATCGTTCAAGCATTTGCGCCCAGTGAGGGGACTCGATCATGACAATTCCGCCGCCGCCACTTAGCCCTGAATCCGTTGCGCCTGGCGCGGCCGCGCCGTCGAGCGGGCTCGCGCTGGGATCCCTCATCACCGGTATCGCCAGCATCGTCCTGTGTGGTCTTGGGCTACTGCTCGGGCCCGTGGCGGTGGTGCTTGGCTTTGTTGATCGAGGCAAGGGTGGCCGCAGCGGCATGTCCCTGGCGGGCATCGTCATGGGGTTCGCTGGCTTTGCTATCAGCGCCATCCTGGTAGCCATGTTTGCGGCGGGCGCCATCTTCCACGCAAGCGCCACGCCAGCCGACACAGGCGTCAACGTGGACGACATCATCAAGGAAAACTTCCCGGACAGCACTGCGGCACCCGCACCGCAGCAGGACTTCGGTGATCTGCCCGTAGACGAGCGCGCGGGCTTCCCGATCGCCGAGGGCTACATCGTGCCCGCGGGCTACGACACGGCGTATGACGCGTGGACCTCGTTCTACAGGGCGGGCGGACAGTGGGACGGCATCTACGACGGCAATCCCGTTGACACCCCGTGTTACAGCTACGACGGGACCGAGTTCTGGACCCTCAACACCGCCCAGGACCAGGTCGACCTCTGCATCGGCAAGTACGAGCTGTGGTTCGAGACGTATTCGGGCATTGATCAGCCAGTCATCAAGCAGTTCGGGTTCGGTGGCGTCGGATCGGCTATCGAAGTTGAACCCGTGAGCCGCGAGTTCTCGGACACCAACTTCCCCGGCAAGGACACCGACGCCATGGTCGCCTACCTCAAGTCGGACTTCTTCACTCCTGACTGGGTGGGGACTGTCGACGTCTCGTCGGGGCAACTTGGCGGGCTCCCTGCGACGATCTTCGAGGTCGAGCACCCTGGCGTAGAGCGTTACCGGGTCTACGCCGTGTTCACGCCCAAGGTGTACCCGGGTGGGCAGTCCAAGGAGTCTGAGTTCTTCCTGATTACCTTGTGGAACGAGGCCGAGTGGGTGGCGTCGTCCGACGACTTCATCGCCGCCTTCGAATCGTCGTTCGCCTGGAAGTAACCGCGCGCCGGTGCTCGCTCGTTCTCGGTAGTGTCGAGTACATGACGGAGTTGGAGCGATGACGGGCGTGGCGACCAACGCGATCGGCGACTGGTACGACGCCGTCTTCACGTCCACCGGTCGCTCTCCCGCGCTGTGGCTGTTCGTGGGGTTCGTGCTCGCATTCGTCGTGACGCGCACCATCACGCGCCACATCCGCGCCAAGCAGGCTGACGCACAGGCGCAGGGACGCACCGACGGCGGCGGATTCCTGTCAAACGTCCATATCGGCGGCGTGCACGTCCACCACCAGGTGTGGGGCATCCTGCTGGCGCTCGTCGCGGGCCTGCTGGAGTTCAGGTTCGATCCCGACCACCCCTGGGTGGAGGTGCTCGCGCTGGTCTTTGGTGGCGGCGCGGCGATGGCGCTCGACGAGTTCGCCTTGTGGCTCCACCTCGACGATGTCTACTGGACTGCGGAGGGGCGCAAGTCGATCGACGCCATCCTTGTCGCCGTCGCGATCGCCGTGGCGATGCTCGTGCAGGTGTCGCCCATTGGCATCACCGGCGCGACCGTCGGCGGCCGGTGGGCCACCGCAGGTGTGCTGGCGCTTCACTTCGCGCTGGTGGTGGTGTCGTTCCTCAAGGGCAAGCGCCACTTGGGGATCATCGGTGTCGTCGTTCCCGGCCTCGCGATCATCACCGCCGCGCGCCTCGCCAAGCCCACCTCGTTCTGGGCGCGGCGATACTACAAGGCGGCCAAACTTGAGCGCGCCCGCAGCCGTTTCTCCGAGGTGTACCAGCGCCGGTGGGACAGGTTCCGCGACTGGATCGGCGGCGCTCACGTGCACGTGCCGCCGCGCATCGAGGCCGCGGTCGAGAAGAACCTTGGCAACGCGTCGGAATCGCCTGACGAGCCGCCACGCGCCGACCGCGGCCCAGCCGCGCGCGACGCCGACCGCCCAAAGCCGCGCTAGCGCGCGTGGTGGTAGCGCGCTGTCATGCCCCACCCCGCATCGGCTAGACTGGGCGCGTCGCGACTGGCGCAGTGGGTCACCACGAGGGAGCGACACGGACATTCGACTGATGGTCGCACGCCTGGGTCATGGTCACCGGATTCGAGCACGCCGGCGGCCGCGCGCGCAACGCGCCGAGCCGCCCCACCCAGGAGGATCGACATGACCACCAATTCCGCCGCCACGGCAGCCGTCATGAATGCGACGCTGCAGGAATTCGACCCAGACATCGCAGCGATTCTCGACAGCGAGCTCGCGCGCCAGCAGGGAACGCTCGAGATGATCGCGTCCGAGAACTTCGTGCCGCGTTCGGTGCTTCAGGCGCAGGGCAGCGTGCTCACGAACAAGTACGCCGAGGGCTACCCGGGGCGGCGGTACTACGGCGGCTGCGAGGAGGTCGACAAGGCCGAGACGATCGCGATTGACCGCGCCAAGTCCTTGTTCGGCGCCGAGTACGCGAACGTGCAGCCGCACTCCGGCGCCACCGCGAACGCGGCCGTGCTCTCCGCGCTTATCGAGCCGGGCCAGAAGATCATGGGCCTCGCGCTGCCGCACGGCGGCCACCTCACCCACGGCATGAAGCTCAACTTCTCCGGCAAGCTCTACCAGGTTGCCGCGTACGGCGTCGACGAGCAGAGCCACCGCATCGAGATGGAGCAGGTGCGCGAGCAGGCGCTCGCCGAGCGTCCCGACGTGATCATCGCGGGCTGGTCCGCGTACCCGCGTCACCTCGACTTCGCGGCGTTCCGGGAGATCGCCGACGAGGTGGGCGCCAAGCTGTGGACGGACATGGCGCACTTCGCGGGCCTCGTGGCCGCCGGGTTGCACCCGTCGCCGGTTCCGCACTCGGACGTCGTGTCGTCGACCATCCACAAGACGCTTGGTGGCCCCCGCTCCGGCCTCATCGTGTCGCGCGACACCGAGCTCGCGAAGAAGCTCAACTCCGCAGTGTTCCCGGGCCAGCAGGGCGGGCCGCTCATGCACGTGATCGCCGCCAAGGCCGTGGCCCTCAAGGCCGCCGCGGGCGACGAGTTCAAGGAGCGCGCCGCGCGCGTGCTCGAAGGAGCCCAGATCCTCGCGGAGCGCCTCACCGCACCCGACTCGGTCGAGGGAGGCGTCAACGTCGTCACCGGCGGCACGGACGTCCACCTAGTGCTCGCGGACCTTCGCAACAGCGAGCTCGACGGGCAGCAAGCGGAGGACCTCCTTCACGAGTGCGGCATCACGGTCAACCGCAACGCGGTGCCGTTCGACCCGCGCCCGCCGATGGTGACCTCCGGCGTGCGCATCGGCACGGCCGCGCTCGCAAGCCGCGGCTTCGGGGCAGACGAGTTCACCGAGGTCGCCGACATCATCGCCACCGCACTCAAGGGCAGCGCCGACACCGCCGCCCTGCGCGCGCGAGTGGACAAACTCGCGGGCGAGTTCCCGCTGTACGCCGGACTGCAGCAGTAGGGCCAGTCATGACGGCCAAGGTCACACCGCAGCCGCTAGACGGCAAGGCCACCGCGGCCGCCATCAAGGCCGAGCTCACGGGGCGCGTCGCCGCGCTCCGTGAGCGGGGCATCACGCCTGGCCTTGGGACGCTGCTCGTCGGGGACGACCCAGGCTCAACCTGGTATGTCAACGGCAAGCATTCGGACTGCGCCGAGGTAGGCATCGAGTCGATCCGCGAGGACCTTCCCGGCGACGCCACGGCAGAGCAGATCTCGGCTGCGGTCGCGCGCCTCAACGACAACCCGGCGTGCACCGGGTTCATCGTGCAGTTGCCGCTCCCCAAGGGCGTGGACGCGAACGCGATCCTCGAGCAGATCGACCCCGAGAAGGACGCCGACGGCCTTCACCCCACCAACCTTGGGCGGCTTGTGCTGCGCGTCGCGGACGACATCGCCTCGCCGCTGCCTTGCACGCCGCGCGGCATCATCGAATTGATCGAGCGCCACGGCCTGAGCCTGGCTGGCAAGAACATCGTGGTCGTGGGACGCGGCACCACCGTGGGCCGCAGCATCGGCCTGCTGCTCACCCGCAAGGCCGTGAACGCGACGGTGACGCTGTGCCACACCGGCACCGCAGACCTCGCCGCCCACACCCGCGGCGCGGACGTCATCGTGGCCGCCGCGGGGGTTCCCGACATCATCGGCGGCGACATGGTCAAGGATGGCGTCATCCTCATCGACGTGGGCGTCTCGCGCGTGACGGATCCTGAGACTGGCAAGTCGCGCGTCGCGGGCGACGTGTCCGAATCCGCCCGCGCGAGGTCGTCCTGGTACTCGCCGAACCCCGGCGGCGTCGGCCCGATGACCCGCGCGTTGCTCCTACAGAACGTCGTCGAAACCGCCGAGCGACGGGCCTGAGTACCCCCACTTGGGGGGTAAACGTGGGGTGGATCACGCGGGTTCGGTGCCCTGCGTCACAATGAGACAAATCGCACCAAGCGACTCGCCGTTCCTGAGTGGACGGACGGCCGTCCTGGTGTGAACCTGAGGGTGCTATGGGACCTTCAAACCGACTCACACACGTCCACGATGGAGACATCTCGGACCGCCAGTACCGCTTGGTGGTACTGGCGGCGACGCTTGCCTTCGTGGCGGTCGTGCTGATCTGGTCCACCATTACCCCGCCATTCCGCGGCGTGTACGAACACGAGAAGTTCAACAGCATCCTGCGGCTCGAGTACGGCGGCCAGTGGCGTGAGGATGGCGGCAGCCAGATCTCCTCGGGCGTGTGGGTCGCGATGCAAGAGGCGGGCTTCCTTTCGGAGCTGCCGCGCTCCACGGCCAACTGGTCGAGCGAGGACTTCGCCGATGTCACGCCACCCGCGGAGTACGCGGTGATTGACGCCAGCAACGCCCGCGCCCGCGCGTCGGTTGACCTTCCCGACTCGACGGCCGTGAACCCGCCGCTGTACTACCAAATTCAGGCGACCGCCGCGAAAGTAGTGGGCGTCGATGGCGCTGACTGGCTGACGCAGCTGCAGTTCGCCCGGTGGCTCAACGTGCTGATGGCAATGTGGATCCCCGGACTCATCGCGGCTGCCGCTCGCCACATCGCGACAAAGAAGTGGGCCGCCGCGACGGTTGCGTTCGTGCCACTCGCGATCCCCGAACTGGCGCACGCGTGCGCCACTGTGAACGCGATGCCGCTGCTCGTCACGGCCTGCCTTGGTGTCACGGCGACGATCACCCTCGTCATGCACCATGGGCCGTCCTGGCGACGCACGATCGCCGTGGGGGCGGTGCTGGGCCTCGCTGCGCTCGTGAGCCCGCTCGCAGTGCTACTCGCCCCGCTCGTCATCGCCGGATTCGTTCTGGCGCGGCCGGCGACGAAGTGGTTCGCCGATACTTTGCATGCTTTGGGTGCGCTGGTGATCGCGGCGGTGGTGGCCGGAGCCTGGTGGCTCACCACCGCCGCGTACACCGCCTATTTCACGGTTGAGAAGCACGTCGCGGTCTTCGGGCTCACTGGCCACGAAACGGACGCGACCACGCACAGCGAATCCATCTGGACGTTCTTCGGTGAGACCATCACGCGGACGAACGTGAGCTTCTGGGGATCGTTCGGGTACTACGAGGTTTCGTTCGAGCCGGCGCTCGCGATCGCGTTGTCGACGATGCTGATCGCAGGGATGGCGCTCGGGGTGGTCTTCGCTCGGAAGTATCGCGTGGACGCGATCATCCTGTCGTCGTTCTTCCTGTTCGTGTTCGTCGCGCTGCTCGTGATCTTCTACGTTCGTCACACGTCGGGCCTCGAGGAGTTCGGGTTCGAGGGCAGGTTCATGTTTATCGCCCTCGGGGCTGTGTGCGCGGTGTTCGCGCTTGGCATCGCCAAGCTCTACGCACTCGGGCACGTCCAGGAGGGCTTCCCGATGTGGGTGCCGTCCGGCGCCCTTGGCATCGCGCTGTTCGGGCTCATTACCGGCTTCCAGGGCTTCTACCGCCCGCTCAACGAGACCCTTGGCGGCGCCTGGACCCGCTGGACCACCTGGACCGTGGGCGGAAGTTTCACGGTTATCGTGTTCCTGTTGTTCTTGGCCGTGGTTGCGGGCTCGCCGATCCTGGTGAATACCAAGATCCTACGGCCCGATAACTGGGAGGTTCCGAACATTGCGGATCGCGTCGATCAACGTCAATGGGATTCGCGCCGCCCTTCGCAAGGGGATGCCGACGTGGATGAACTCCTCCGGAGCGGAGATCTTGTGCTTGCAAGAGGTCCGGGCTCCTGACGAAATTGTCGACGAGGCTTTCGCCGACGGCTGGCACGTCGCGCGCCAGGCCTGCGACATCAAGGGGCGGGCCGGGGTAGCGATCGTGTCGCGACAGCCGCTGTACGACGTTGTGGCTGGGCTTTCGTCCGCAGGCAGCTTCCTCACGGCGCCAGCCCACACGGGGCGCTGGATCGAGGTCACCGCCGACTCCCCTGCGGGCCCCGTGCGCGTCGTGAGCGTTTACGTGCACTCCGGCGAAGCGGGCACGCCCAAGATGGACGACAAGTACGCATTCCTCGACGCGATGACCGCGCGGATGGGAGAACTTACCGCGGCGCACGATCGGGTGGTCGTCATGGGCGACATCAACATCGCCCACACCCAGAACGACATCAAGAACTGGAAGGGAAACCTCAAGAGCGCAGGATTCCTCCCAGAGGAGCGCGCCTACCTCGACCGCTGGCTCGCGGCCGGGTGGGTTGACGTCCACCGCCGCATCGAGGGCGATCACGAGGGGCCATACACGTGGTGGTCAATGCGAGGGAAGGCCTTCGACACGGACACCGGCTGGCGGCTGGACTACCAGTTTGCGACGCCAGCGATGGCGGATGCCGCCGCCACGGCCACCGTTGACCGCGCTGACGCGTGGGACGAACGGTGGAGCGACCACGCGCCGCTCGTCGTGGACTACTCGCTCTAGACCCGCAGGAACTGCGGTTGGCGCATTCCGGCCTCGCTAAACGCGGCCGCGATCGCGCGGGCGGTGACGTCCACGTGGTTGCGGCGCAGCAACGAGATCGTGGACCCGCCGAACCCGCCGCCCACCATGCGCGCCCCGAGCGCGCCGCCCGTCCACGCCGTGTGTACGGCGAGGTCAAGTTCGGCGCAACTCACCTCGAAGTCGACGGCGAGGGACGTATGCGCGCGGTAGAGCTGTGAGCCGACTTCAACGAGGCGCTCGTGCGCGGGGCCGGTGCCGGACAGCTCCGACGCGACGCGGCGCACGCGATCGATCTCGTTGACGACGTGGCGTGCGCGCTTGCGCAGCGTCTCGTCTTCCAGCGAGTTGACGCGGCGTAGCCCATCCGGCTGGTCCGCGACCGCGCGCAGGTGCGGGGCGTCGAGGGCGGCGGCGGCGGCCTCGCACTCGCGCCGCCTCTCCGCGTAGCGGCCGTCCGCGAGGTCGTGCGATACGCGGGTGTCGGTGATCAGGATGTCGAGGCCGTATTCGGGGAAGTACAGCGGGGTGTCGCGGATGACGGCGGGAGACGTGAGGAAGTCCATCTCGAGCGCGTCGCCGTCCGTGCAGAACAGAGCCGTGTAGGGGTCGAGCCCGCCGGTGGGGACCCCGACGATCCGTCCCTCGGCCTCGATGCAGGATTCCGCGAGCTCGGTGCGCTCCTTCGGGTTGTCGAGCGCGAGGCGCCAGAGGTCGTTGACGGCCAACGCCACGGCGGACTCGAGTGCGCCTGACGACGACAACCCGGCCCCCAGGGGAACGCAACTCGCCACCGCGACGTCCAGCCCGATGCCGTCGAACCCGCGTTCGCGCATCGCCCAGATGACGCCCGCCACGTACCCGGTCCAGCCGGGCGCCGTGTCGGCGGTGACGTCGTCCATGTCTACGATGTGTTCCGCGCCGGGGCCGTGCACCTTGTCGCCGCGCGCGGAGACCATGCGGATCTTGGTGTCGCCGCGCAGGCCGACAGCGACGTACGTGCGGTGGCGGAGGGTGGTCGCGAGGCACAGCCCGTGGTTGTAGTCCGTGTGCTCGCCGATCAGGTTGAGCCGGCCGGGCGCCGACCACACGCCGTGCGGCTGGTGGCCGAAGGTCTGCGTGAACAGCTTGGTGGCCTTCGCCGCGCCATCGTCACGCGTCCATGGCTCGTTCCACATCGGCTCGTGCGCGCCCTCATCCGTCACCCTCGCCATTGTGCCAGCGTCCCTCGGCCGCGGCTACTGTTGCGCTCGCGCGCCGCTATGCCATGATGGCAAAGGCCCTCGGACGGGGGCATAGAGATCAAGGGAGATAACTATGGCGGAAGCCAAGAAGAACACGACCACGTCGATTGTGGGCAACGTAAGGGCGTCACTCGGCATTACCCTGCTCGCGCTGACGGTCGCTGCCTTCATTGTTCATCCTCATCCTCGGATCAGCTGTTCGACGGACAGCAGGATCAGGAGATGGTGATAGTCTTCATTGCGCTCGCGGTCTATCGCGGCGCTCATGGGGCTGGCGATCGGCTCCTTGCCGACGGGCAGGGCGGTGTACTTGGTTTGCGGCCATCTTCGGCGGTGGTCGGAAGCGTGGTTCTGCTTGGTTTCGGTTCCGCGACGGGCAAGAGCGACAGCGCCAGCACCTTTCGGGCACGCGTGGCTTCAGGCTGGCCTCGGTGCAGCGATTACCTGGCGCGCTGGCGCCGTTCTCGGGGCGGTCATCGCCCTCATCGTCGCGAAGTGGTCGGACAAGTAGTCCTCATCTGACACACGTCGACGGGGCGTCCGGGAGACCGGGCGCCCCGTTCGTGCGTCTGGTGGGCCCGTCTAGTGGGCCTGCTGGACCGGCGTGACGCCCAGCGGTTTGCCAGCGAGCCCGCGCTTGCGCGTGCCCAGCAGCGTCGCGATCTTGCGGAGCTCGACCGCGGCGGGGGAGTCCGGGTCGCTCAGCACGATCGGCACTCCCGTGTCGCCGCCCTCGCGGGCCCTGACGTCGATCGGCACCGAGCCCAGCACGGGAACGGAGGTGCCGAGCGCCTTCGACAGCCGCTCGGACACAGCGGCACCGCCGCCCGACCCGAACAACTCGAGCCGCGAGCCGTCGGGCTGCTCGAGCCACGACATGTTCTCGATCACGCCGACCACGCCCTGCTGGGTCTGGAGCGCGACGGCGCCCGCGCGCTCTGCGACTTCGGCGGACGCGGCCTGCGGCGTGGTCACGACCACGAGCTCCGCGTGCGGCAGCAGCTGGGCGACGGAGATGGCGATGTCACCGGTGCCGGGCGGGAGGTCGAGCAGCAGCACGTCAAGGTCGCCCCAGAAGACGTCGGACAGGAACTGCTCCACGGCGCGGTGAAGCATAGGCCCGCGCCACACGACCGGCTGGCCCTCCGGCACGAACATGCCGATCGACACCGCCTTGACCTCGTGGGCGATGGGCGGCAGCAGCATGTCGTCGATGCGCGTGGGCTGGCCCTCGATGCCAAGCATGCCCGGAATCGAGAAGCCGAAGATGTCTGCGTCGAGCACGCCCACCTTGAGCCCGTCGGCCGCCATGGCTACGGCAAGATTCGCTGTCACCGTCGACTTGCCCACGCCGCCCTTGCCGGACGCGACCGCGTACACGCGCGTGAGGTTGCCCGGCTGGGTGAAGGGGATGACCGGCTCGGGCTTGCCGCCGCGTAGCGCGGAGCGCAGGCCGAGCCGCTGCTCCTCGCTCATCACTCCCAGCTCGATCTTGACGCTTGTCACGCCCTCGACGCTTGCGGTGGCGGCCTCGACGTCCTTGGTGATGCGGTCCTTCATGGGGCAACCCTGGGTGGTCAGGTCGATGCCGATCAGCGCGGCGCCGTCTGCGCCCACGTCCACGGACCGGACCATGCCAATCTCGGTGATCGGACGCCGGATTTCCGGGTCGATGACGGTGGCGAGGGCCTCGCGGACGGCAGTTTCAGTGACCATGTCCCCATGCTAGGCCGACGCGTCCATCGCGCTTGACGGCCTTGGTCCCGCTATGTTTGTCCCGGCGGCGCGATGAAGCGCCCTTACAAAGGAGATGACATGGCAGAAACACCGGCAGCGCCCGCGAACCCGACTGCGGTTCCCGAGGCGCCGAATTGGCTGTACGGCATTCTTGCAGGCGCGGGCCTCGCGCTTGTCGCGGGGATCGTGTACGCGCTTGTCGCGGTCTTGGCAGACAAGGAATTCGTGTACCTCGCGATCCTGGCAGGCATCGGCGCCGGATTCGGTGTCCGCAAGTTCGGCAACGTCGCGACGCCGCTTTCCGGCGTGATCTCCGCCGTGCTCGGCGTTGCGGGCTGGATCCTTGGCGTTTACGTTGCGTACGCGATGTCGGCCGCAAAGGCCTTCGACGTCAGCTTTGGTGAGGCGTTCCGCACCTTCGCGGGGTCGTCGAGCTTCCTCGGTGACTACTTCAGCGCGGACTTCTGGGGCTACCTGATGCTCGTCGCTACCGCCGGTTTCGGCTTCGTTATCGGCTCAGGTATTCGCGACAAGTAGCGTCACCGCTCGGTCAGGCTCGACGGCCGGCGTTTCCTTCGGGTGGCGCCGGCCGTTGGCGTGTGCGGCAGCGCCGACGCGCTAGGCCGGGGGCTTCTTGGCGGTCGCCTTCTTGGTGGCTGGCTTCTTGGCGGCGGGCGCGCGCTTGGGCCGCGGCTCCGAATCCGCCTCGTCAGCGTCGGCCTTGCGCAATTCCTCGAGCAGCCCGCGGATCTCGGCGCGCACGAAGTCGCGTGTGGCGGTCTCGTTGACGGCATGCCGAAGCGCCGCGACCTCGCGCGCGAGGTACTCGGTGTCTGCAAGCGAGCGTTCGGCGCGCTGGCGGTCCTGCTCGGCCGCCACCTTGTCGCGGTCGTCCTGGCGATTCTGCGCGAGCAGGATCAGGGGCGCGGCGTAGGACGCCTGCAGCGACAGCATGAGCGTCAACGCGGTGAAGCCGAAGTCCGCGGAGTCGAAGCGCGTGCCCTCGGGTCCGTAGGTGTTCCACACCAGCCACACCACCACAAACACCGTGAGGTACACCAAGAACCGCGGCGTGCCGAGGAAGCGCGCGATGCCCTCGGAGATGCGGCCGAAGCGGTCGGACGGCTTGCGCCGGCGTAGCGCGAAGCGGCCGCCGTCGGCCTTGGGACGGTCAAGGCGGTCAGCCACGGGCGCCTCCCGTGGTGGGCTGCGCGTCCGTATTCTCGCGCCAGTCGTCGGGAAGCAGGTGGTCGAGAACGTCGTCGGCGGAGATCGCGCCCACCAGGTGGCCGTCGTCGTCAACGACGGGCACCGCCATGATGTCGTACGCCGCCATGGTGCGGGCCACCGCTGACAGGTGGTCCGAAGGCCGCATGGGCTCGATCGCGGGGTCAACGTAGTCGCCGATGGCGTCGTGCGGGGCCTCGCGCAACAGCCGCTGCAGGTGGACGAGCCCCAGGTAACGGCCCGTAGGGGTTTCGGCGGGCGGACGCACGACGAACACCATGGAGGCGAGCGCGGGGGTGAGCTCGGAGCGGCGCACAAGGGCTAGCGCGTTCGCGACCGTGCTTTCCGGGCCCACGAGCACGGGCTCCGTGGTCATGAGGCCGCCGGCGACGTCGTCGTCGTAATGGAGCAGTTGTCGCACGGAGCGCGCACCCTCGGGCTCCATCATCCCAAGCAGCGCTGCGGCGCGCTTCTTGGGGAGGTCTCCCAGGAGGTCAGCGGCGTCGTCCGGCTCCATCTCCTCGAGCACGTCAGCGGCACGTTCGGGCTTGAGGGCGGACACCAGTTTGACCTGGTCGCTCTCCGGCAACTCCTCGATGACGTCGGCCAGGCGGTGGTCGTCGAGCGCCTCGGCGATCTGCACCTTGCGCGCGGGTGACATCTCCATCAACGCGGCCGCGACGTCGGCGGGCTTGTAGTCCTCGAATGACTGGATGATGAGCGCGGCGCCCTGGGTCTCTTTGCTCCCCTGCAAGCTACGCACTGCGGTGACCGGCACGACCATGCCGTGGCCGCGGCGGCCGAACCCGAGCGGCCCGCGCCGCTTGCCCTCGCGGCGCACAAAGAGGTCCGTGATGGACCACGTCCGGGCGCGCGTCTGGACGATCGCGACGTCCTCGATGAACACGTTGCCGGTGCCGTCCTTGAGGGCGACCTCCCGCTCGAACAGCTCCCCGACGGCGAGGGTTTCTGTGGTGCGGGTCTGGAAGCGGCGCAGGTTGACCACGCCGGTGCAGATGACCTGGCCGGCTGCGATGGACGTGACGCGCGTGAGGGGCAGGAACACGCGCCGACGCCCGGGAACCTCCACCACCAGCCCGACGGCCGACGGACCACCCTTGGACCGCAGCAGCAGGACGACGTCACGCACCCGGCCCACGGCGTCGCCCAGGGGGTCGAATACCGAGGTGCCGACGAGGCGCGCGACGTAAACCTTGTCGCCTGTCGTGCTCATGGGCCAAGCCTAACCGCGTGGCGCGCCCGTCCCGGGGAGGCCGAGGGCCATTCCCAGTAAGCGGCGAGCCTCCCTTGGCTAGCCCTCGGGGTAGTAGGCGCCCAGCTGCTTGCCGGTGAAGACGGCGTCGGCGTCGGTCCCCTCGAGGCCGCACTCGGCGATCAGGAACTTCTGGACGTCCGCCATGGCCGCGTCGCTTGAGGTGTCGGCCAAGATCTTCGCCCACGCGTCCCTGTACGCCGCGGCCTGGTCCGTGAGGTCCGGATACAGCTCCGCGAGCAGGCGGTCGGCCTGGGCGTCGCGCTGCTCTTTCACGGCGTCCGTTGCTTCGAAGAAGGCGTCCCAGTCCGCGTTGGGCGCGTCGTCCGCCGGGCCGTCGGGATACGGGTAAGCGGCGTTGACCTTCGAGTAGACGTCACCTTGGGCGGCGATAAGTTCCGGCGACCGCGCGGCGTCTGCCCAGACGAAGCGAACCTGGCGGAGCACGTCGTCGACGACGGTGCCGCGTCGCGTGTAGTCAATCGTGTCCTCACCGGTGATGTCCTCGACGTCGGCGAACTTGTCGCACGCGGCCGACTTCGCGTCCGCCGTCCATTCGTCGATCTGAGCCTGGGGGACTTCGGAGTCGATCGCCGTGCCGTCGCCGTTGAGCGACAGCCCGTGGTCGAACGACACGTCCCAGGCGAGCGTCGACTTCCACGCGCTCGCGAGGTCCTTCTGGCTCACCGTCGCGCCCGCACTGCAGGCGGTGAGCGCGAGCATCGTTGCGGCGATCAGCGCTGCGGCCTTCGTGCGCGGTTCCATGGCATCCCCCATCGTCGTTGCGGACATCCTGACGGCCTGTCGCCACCGCCGCAACCGGAGCGGGCCTAGCGCCCGACCCCGGCGCCCGCCAGCCAGGCCTCGACGCCCTCGACCGTGCGCGGGAGCGCCGCGCTCAGGTTCTCGGCGCCGTCCGCCGTCACCAGGATGTCGTCCTCAATACGCACGCCAATCCCGCGCAACTCCTCGGGGGCGGCGAGGTCGTCTGACTTGAAGTACAGCCCCGGCTCGATGGTAAACACCATGCCCTCCTCGAGCGTGCCGCCCAGGTACATCTCGTGCTTGGCGGCGGCACAGTCGTGGACGTCGAGCCCGAGGTGGTGCGACGTGCCGTGCACCATCCAGCGCCGGTACAGCATCGCCTCGGGGTTGTCGGACTCTGGCACGATTCCCCACTCGGTGAGCCGCGCCTCGATGACCGCCATCGCCGCGTCGTGCACGTCGCGGAACTTGGCTCCCGGGCGCACCACCCGGAACGCCGCGTCGGCCGCCTCGAGCACCACCTCGTACACGCGCCGCTGCGGCTCGGTGAAGGTGCCCGACACGGGGAAGGTGCGCGTGATGTCCGCCGTGTAGAGGCTCTCGACCTCCACGCCGGCGTCGAGCAGCAGCAGGTCGCCATGGCGCACCTGGCCGTCGTTGCTGATCCAGTGGAGGGTGGTCGCGTGAGGGCCGGCCGCGGCGATGGTCTCGTAGCCAACCGCGTTTCCCTCCTCGCGAGCATGGCCGTCGAAGGCCGCCTCGATCACGCGCTCGCCGCGCTTGTGATCGACGGCGCGCGGTAGCTCGCGCACGGCGCGGTCGAATCCCGCGATGGTCGCGTTGACGGCCTCGCGCAGCTGGTCCACCTCGTAGGCGTCCTTCACCATCCGCATCTCCGCCAACGCGCGCAGCACCGCCTTGGACGGACGGGCGGTGGGCCGGACGCCAGACGGCAGGTCCGCCAGCGGCAGCGTGCGGATGCCCGTCATCGCCTGGAAGTCCGACGGCGCGGGGCGGCGCCCGATCCAGAATTCGCCGGACCGCGGGTCCGCGTAGAAGCCCTCGTCGCCACGGCCAGCGGGGGGCACCACGAACAGGGTCGCGTCGTGCCCGTCGTCCGTAGGCTCCATGACCAGCACCGCGTCCGGCTCGAAGTCCGCGCCGAGCCCCGTCAGGTACGAGAAGTCGCTGTCCGGCCGGAAGCGGTAGTCGGTGTCGTTCGAGCGCTGCTTGTACGTGCCAGCGGGGACGACGATGCGCTTGCCCGGGAACGTCGCGGACAGCCTGGCGCGGCGTGCGGCGGCGTACGGCGCGGCTGCCGAGGCGGTGGTGGCCAGTGGGCCGGGGTCCGCCCAGTTCGAGGCGATGAATTCCTTGAACTCGTCGCTCTGCGGACGGGTGGAGCGGGACTCGTTCTTGGCCTTGGGGGAGTCGTCAGTCATGGCACCATCGTCGCACGGCGCGGCCCCACGCCCCCGGGTACTCTGACGGGGTGCGCATCGATCTCCATACCCACAGCGCGTACTCGGACGGGACAGAGGCGCCGGCTCAGGTGATGCGCGCCGCGGCCGCGGCCGGGCTGGACGTCGTGGCGCTCACGGATCACGATTCGATCGGCGGCTGGGACGAGGCCCGCGCCGAGGCGGCGACGCTCGGACTCGAGTTCGTCCCGGGCATTGAGGTGTCCTGCCGGCATCGCGGAGTCAGTATCCACCTGCTCGCGTACTGGCCCAACCCTGACGACGAGGCCGTGGCCGCCATGATGCAGCGCACCCGCGACGCGCGCGTCGACCGCGCCCGCGAGATTGTCACGCGGATCGCCGCGGACTACCCGCTGACCTGGGAGGACGTCGAGGCCCAAGCCGGCGCCACCGACACCATCGGCCGCCCGCATATCGCAGACGCCCTTGTTGCCCGCGGCGTCGTCCCCACCCGGGATTCCGCTTTCGACGACATCCTTGGCGGCAACGCGCGCTACTTCGTGGCCCACTACGCGCCCGAGGTCCGGGACGCCACCCGCGCACTCCGGGCGTCCGGCGGCGTGCCGGTATTCGCCCACCCCGGCGCGGACGGCCGCGGCCGGATCGTTCCGACCTCCGTGATCGGGGGGATGGCGGACGCGGGGCTCGTGGGACTCGAGATCGACCACCGCGACCACGACGACCGCGCCCGCGCCCGGCTCGAAAGCATTGCGGCGCGCTTCGCGCTTGTGAGAACGGGGGCGTCCGACTATCACGGCGCCGGCAAGGAAAACCGGCTAGGCGAGAACCTCACGTCGCCGGACGCGTACGAGGCTTTGCAAGCCGCGCGCGTACCCACTGACCGCGCGACGCGGTGATAGCCTGCTGTCGCGGTTTGCGGCCACCAGCGTTCGAATGACCTCTGGGACGTAGTCGCGAGGGGAACACGTGACGACCACCGCGAGTCGAGGCTCCAGCACCGAGGCGCCTGCCAGGGCAAAGCGCGCAGATATTCAAGTGCTGCGCGGCGTTGCCGTCCTGCTCGTTGTGTTGTTCCACATCCGCGCTCCCCACATGAGCGGCGGTTTCGTCGGCGTCGACGTGTTCTTCGTGGTCTCGGGGTTTCTGGTGGGCGGCGCTCTCGCGAGCGAGGCCATCTCGTCGGGCAGAATTGACTTCGCGGCGTTTTATGCGCGACGCGCGCGGAGAATCCTGCCGGCCGGGATGCTCACGATCGGCGTCGTGGCCATTGCGGTTGCCTTGACGATCAGCCCGTTGCGGAACTTGCTCTGGGGACGGCCATTCTTTGAAGCGAGCCTCGGAAAGGACGCGCTTGCGGCGACCGCGTACGTTCCCAATCTCTGGTTCATGCGGGAGGGGAATGAATACGGCGCCACCACATCGAGCTCGCCCTACCTTCATTTCTGGTCACTCGGCGTGGAGGAACAGTTCTACATCGTCGCGCCCTTCGTCATCGCGATCCTGTGGTTCGCGTCGCGCAAGCGCCTTGCGGCGTTCACGATCACGGTCTCTGCGCTCGGGGTCCTCAGTGTCCTGTATTCGCTCGCGGTTCACGCGACCGACGGCAACATTGGCTACTTTGACCCACTGGGGCGAGCTTGGGAGCTGGTCGCAGGAGTGCTAGCTGCACTTGTGGCGACCCGCCTCGCGGCGAGGTGGACGACGCGGGCGGCCACGATCGCGACAGTTTCGGGGTTCGTAGGCGTGGGGCTTTCCGCGCTACTCATCGACGGCGAGCGCGGCTGGCCGCGCTGGACTGCGGTGCTGGTCGTCGCCGCCACAGCCCTCGTCTTGGTTGCCGGAAGCCGGTCCGCCAGTTTCGGCGTGGTCGCCCGCCCGCTCGCGTGGGTCGGCGACCGTTCGTATTCCTGGTATCTCTGGCACTGGCCCTTCCTCGTGATCGCCACCGCGATCTCCGACGCGCCAGTCAGGCGGCTCGAACTCGGTGTCGTCGCGTTAGTCTCCTTGGCGGTGGCGGACCAGCAGTACCGGTGGGTGGAGAGGCCTGCGATGCGGTGGCCCGTGCGCACCAGGGCTGACCGGCGCAAGGTTTGGCATCGGTCGACCGCGTTCATCGCGCTCGCGGTGGTGGCGATCGGTGCGTCGAGCGCATGGTCCCATCAACGCGTTGCGAGTTCGGGCGCGAACCTCGTGGCGCCGCCGCTCGCCGATGCCGAGGTGGTTTCGGTGCCGGATTGGTCGCAGCCGCAGGCGTACGTGCCAGCCGATCTCGGTGTGCCCGAGCTCGAATTCGCAACCACCGTGCCCTTCAACATTCGTCCAAAACTGGCCGACGCGGGGACCGACGTGGCGGCGTACTTCGACGACGGCTGCCAGGTCAAGAGCGACCAGCGCCTTGATCCACTCCCGGAGTGTTCGTACGGAGGTGGCGACACGACGATCGTGCTCTTTGGGGACTCGCACGCCGCCCATTGGTACGGCGCGCTCGAACCCTGGATCGAGCGCGGCGACGTCACGGTGTTCCCGGTTACCGCGGCCGGGTGCATGCCCGTCCCGATTCCTGCCGACACGAAGCGGCCAGGCTGTACCGAGTGGCGCTCCAAGGCGTTGGCGCGCATCGCCCAGTTGAAGCCCGATATCGTGATCGTTGGGGCGCGGTACCAGGGCGTGGGCAACAGCGAGAGTCGTGGAAAGCAACTCGCCCGCGGCATGGCCACGGTCTTGCCACCACTCGTCGCCAACAGTCGGGTGTACTACATCGTTGACAATCCGGCGATGGCACAGGGTGCGCCGGCGTGTGCCGCGGAACATGGTCTGGACGTTCTGCGCTGCGGTTTACCCGCTGACGAGGCGATCTCAGCGGTGGCGGAACGCACCGCGGCGCAGGCGGCGATCGAGGCAGGCGCCTCGTACGTGAACCTCAACCCCTACATCTGCAACCCCGATCGCTGCGACGTAGTGCTGGGCGACGTGATGATCTACCGCGACAACGACCACCTCACGCAGCGGTTTGTCGCGACCCTGTGGCGCCCATTCGGCGCCGCTATCGGCCTCACTGAGTAGGCCATAGCCGCGCCGAGGGCATCGCGCTTGTCAAAAGCCGCCATGCCCTCGACACGTGTGTGAAACCGGGATTGCTATTCCGCGGAGGACGCGCCTCCGCCAGTGCGACGACGGCTGCGCTGGCGCCGCTGGCCGCCGCCCGCACCCCCTGCGGGTTCGTTCGCGCGCTGGCGTTCTGCGCGCGGCTCGCCGCCGCCGGAGCCGCCGCGGCCGCCACCACCGCCACGGCCGCCACGTGCGCGACCGCCACCCGAGCCGGAGCCGGAGCCGGAGACCTGACCCGCCGCGTCCGCCACGGTCGCCGCCGCGTCCGCCACGGTCGCCGCCGCGTCCACCCGACCCGCCACGTCCGCCACGGTCGCCGCCGGGCTTCTTGCCGGTCTCGCCAAGGTCGTCGATGCGCTCGGCGCTCAGGCCCTCACGCGTGCGCTTGTCGCGCGGGAGGCGGCCGGTGGTGCCTGTGGGGATGTTGCACTCTGCGTACAGGTGCGGCGAGTTGGAGTAGGTCTCCTCTGGCTCGGGGTAACCGAGGTCGAGGGTGCGGTCGATCATGCCCCAGCGGGGCAGGTCGTCCCAGTCGACGAACGTGACAGCGATGCCGGTCTTGCCCGCGCGGCCGGTACGGCCAATGCGGTGCAGGTAGATCTTCTCGTCCTCCGGGCACTGGTAGTTGATGACGTGGGTGACGTCGTCAACGTCGATGCCGCGCGCCGCGACGTCGGTCGCGACGAGCACATCGATCTTGCCGGTGCGGAACGCGCGAAGCGCCTGCTCGCGGGCGCCCTGGCCAAGGTCGCCGTGGATGGCGCCCGCCGCGAAGCCGCGGTCCTGGAGGTCATCGCTGACCTTGGAGGCAGTGCGCTTGGTGCGGGCGAACACCACGGTCAGGCCACGGCCCTCGGACTGCAGGATGCGGGCGAGCACCTCGACCTTGTCCATCGCGTGGGCGCGGTACACGAACTGCGTGGTGGCCTTGACCGTCGCGCCGTCGTCGTCAGGGTCCGCCGCGCGGATGTGCGTGGGCTGGGTCATGTAGCGGCGCGCGAGCGTCACGATGGCGCCCGGCATGGTGGCCGAGAACAGCATCGTGTGGCGGGACGCGGGAGTCGCGCCCAGCAGCTTCTCGACGTCCGGCAGGAAGCCGAGGTCGAGCATCTCGTCGGCCTCGTCAAGCACCGCAGTCTTCACGTAGCGCAGGTCAAGGTGGCCCTGGTTCATGAGGTCGATGAGGCGCCCGGGGGTTCCCACGACCACCTCGACGCCCTTGTTGAGGGCCTCGATCTGCGGCTCGTAGGCGCGGCCGCCGTAGATCTGTGCGATGCGGATGTTGCGCTTCTTGGACGCGGTCTCGAGGTCACCGGCAACCTGCACCGCGAGCTCGCGGGTAGGCGCGACGACGAGCGCCTGCGGCTTCCCGGGAGCGTCAAGCTGGTCCCAGCCCGGCTCGCCTGGCGCGATGGCGCGGTGCAGCAACGGAATGCCGAACCCGAGCGTCTTTCCCGTGCCGGTCTTTGCCTGGCCGATGATGTCGTGCCCTGCGAGCGCGACGGGCAGCGTCATGGCCTGGATGGCGAAGGGGTGGGTGATGCCGTCTTCCGCTAGCGCCTCGATGATGTCGGGGCGAATGGGGAAGTCGGCGAAGGTCTTGTCTTGTACTTGCACACTGGCGTGCGTATCCGTCATGCGGGTATGTCCTTGTGATTCGGGGGCGCTCAGGCGCTCCATATCGGCAGGTAGCCGATCGCGAATCATCTCCATCGCGGCTCGTCGCTATCAACAGCGGTACCGCGCTACACATGACGACCGGTCAACCTAGGTCAAGCCAAGTGTACCCCGCGGGGCGCGCGCGGCGCGGGACGCCTATTCTTGAGGCCATGCGCTACGTCGTCATGGGCGTGACCGGGTGCGGCAAGACCACCGTCGGCCGCGCGCTCGCCGAGGCCCTCGGCCTGCCGTTCGCCGACGCCGACGACCTCCACCCGGCGGCGAACATCGTCAAGATGGCCGCAGGCATCCCGCTGAACGACGACGACCGCGCGCCCTGGCTCCGCGACGTGGCTGCATGGCTCGCTGCCCAGAAGCACGGGGGAGTGATCGCGTGTTCCGCGCTCAAGCGTGCCTACCGCGATGTGATCCGCGCCGACGCGCCCGACGCCGCGTTCGTGCATCTCGCGGCGCCGCAGGACGTGCTCGAGGAGCGAGTGCGCCAACGCCATATCGCCGACGGCCACTTTGCCCCCGTGGGAATTCTCGACGGGCAGTACCGCGACCTCGAGCCGCTGGGCGCCGCGGAGGACGGCGTCGAGTTGGACGTGGACGCGCTCGACGCGCGCGCAGCCTCAGACGCCGCCATCGCGTGGGCGCGCGCCTGGACGGCTCACGAGCGCTAGCCGCCGAAGCCGACCCGGCGCTTGGACTCCTCGCCGATCTCGACATAAGCCAGGGCGCCCGGCGGGACGATGATGCGTCGGCCCTTGTTGTCCGTGAGCTCGAGCGGGCCGCCCGCCAGCGCGGCCGTAACGGCCTTTGCCACGTCGTCGGCCGAGTCATCCGTCTCTAGGAAGACCTCGCGGGACACGTTCTGAATGCCGATTCTGACGTCCACCTTTGCCTCCTGAATTACGTCGCTGTTCCTAAGAACTATCGTAGGGGGATGGTTTCCCTGACCCGCGGCGGTTTCTCGCTCAGAGGAAGCAAGACTCCACCGTGGTATTTGGTCGGCGTGATCGTCATCGTCGCCTTCGCGGTGGGGGTGGGCGCGGGGTGGCTGACCGGCGTCCTACCCGGCGTCATCCGCAACCTCAAGGCGGAGCCGAGCCCAAGCGCGAGCCCGGAGCCGTCGGCCCCGGTGACCGTGGGCCCGCCCGTTCCCGCGGATCAATACCCACCGATTGTCAGAGCGATGGACCCGGACGACGCGCTCGCGGGCCTCAACTCTCTCGACATCCCGCTGACGGGCACGGGAAACATGACCCCGGTCCCGGGCGTGGACGAGGCGGCTCCGACCGGGATCACGCGGTGGGTACGGTTCGAGGTTGAGGAGGGACTGCCGGTCGCCGATACCGTCGTATCGGATTACATGCTCAGCATCCTCAACGACCCCCGCGGGTGGGGCGCGGGCGGCTCGCAGACATTCGCCCGCACCGAGGGCGTGCCCGAAATCCGATTCCTGATCGTGACCCCGCAAACCGCCGCGGCGCTGTGCGAGCGGCCGCACGACCCATTCACGGTTCCGGTGGGACCCGTCGACGAAATTGAGCTTCCCGACCTCGCGTCGACCCTCGGCTCGCCGCCCGACGCCGACCAGAAGAACCCCGGCGACAAGGCGAAGGCCAAGGCTGCGGCCGAGGTCGAGGCGATCCCCACGCCGACGCCCACCGGACCCTCGCCCGAGGAGATCACGCCGTCGTGCGCCGACCAGGGTCTCGTTGTTATCAACGCCTACTACTGGGCGGCCGGGGTCGCCGCCTTCGCCGACGACCGGGCGTCCGCCCGCGCCTGGCTGATCAACCACTTCGTCGGTCATTACCGCGCCTTGCCGGACGAGCCGTGCCACCCGTCCGGCAAGGCGCCCGCCGCGACGGTGATGGTGGATCACTTCTTTGACATCTCTCCGTGCACCCCGCAGGCCTGGCCGTATCCCGACGGATACCAAGGAGAGGCGCAGGCGGACGGCTAGACCTGGCGCGCGGCACCGCGCGGATGTCGCCCGCCAGTGGTGGGATAGACCCATGACCGTCGTGCGCCTCGAGCCGCCTGCCAAGGCGCCCGTGGCGCCCGCGCTCGACAGCCACCAGGCCGCCGTCGTCGAGCACCTGCGCCAGGGCGCCACGGGCGCTGCCGTGCTGGGGGAGGCGGGCAGTGGCAAGACCACCCTTGCGGTCGCGCTCGCGGCAGCTGCGGCGACCGAGCTCGCACTGCCGCCCGAACGCGTTCTGGTGCTCGCGGCCACGCGCATAGGCGCGGCCCAGCTCCGCGACCGGGTGTCCGCGGCGATGGGGGTGCCCACGGGGGCGCCCACGGTGAGGACGGTCGCATCGGCCGCCTTCGCGGTGCTGCGCGCCCGCGCCGGGGCGGATGGCCAGCCAGCCCCCGTACTCGTGTCCGGCGCGGACCAGGACGCCGTGCTGCGGGACCTGCTCGCAGGCCACTCCAGGGGCGAGGGCGCTGCACCCGACTGGGCCGACGTGGTGCCGCCGGAGGCCACGCGGCTCGCGGGCTTCCGCGCCGAGCTACGGGACCTGATCATGCGCGCGGTCGAGGCAAACTGGGGGCCGGACCGCCTGCGCGCCGAGGGCGAGCGGTGGGGCCGGCCCGAGTGGGTCGCGGCGGCCTCCGTGTACCAGGAGTACGAGCAGGTGATGGAGCTCGCGACGGGCCCGGCGGACCAAGGCGCGCGTTACGACCCGGCCGGTGTCGTTGCCGCCGCCGCGGACCTGCTGCGTTCGTGGCCCGGCGCGTCGGCGCCGTCGTGGGACGTGGTAGTGGTCGACGACGCCCACGACGCGACGGTTGCGGGCTGGGACCTCATGGCGGTCATGGCGGGCGCTGGTGCGCGGGTGTTTGCGCTTGGCTCCGCAGACGAGGCCGTCCAGGGCTACCGAGGCGCCGTCCCGTCGCGGCTCTCCGACGCCAGCGCGGCCGCCCCCGCCGGGCTTGGCCTCGAGCGCTTCGAGCTTGGAGGGTCGCATCGGCAGGAGGGTACGTTGCTCGCTGGCGCGCGGCTCATCGCCGCTCGCGTGCCGGTGATCGGGGGCGCCACCTCGCGGCCGCGCACAGACGTCGCGGGCGACGGCAGCGTCGCTCTCATCGAGGCCGCTAGCAGGCACGCCGAGGCCCGCGCGATCGCGGTGGAGCTGCGCCGCGCGCGCGCAGGCTCCGGCGGCGATCCCGTCCCGTGGTCGCAGCTGGCGGTCATCGCGCCAAGCGGCGCGGACGTGCGCGCGCTGCGGTCCGCGCTCGCGGCGATGGACGTGCCGTGCGCGTCTGCCGCGGACGGCGCCGCGCTTCGGGACGAGCCCGCGGTAGCCGCGCTGCTGACGATGCTGCGGCTCGCGACCGGCGCCGAATGGACACCCGAGCTCGCGCACCGCGTGCTGATCTCCCGTGCGGTGGGACTCGACGCGCTCGGCGTGCGCCGGCTACGCCGCGCTCTATCGCGCGAGGAACGCGAGGCGGGCGGGACGCGCCCGGCTTCGGAACTCATTGTGGACGCGATGGGCGCCCCCGAGCGGCTGGCGACTCTGCGCGGCCCCGAGGCGGCGCGCGCGGCCCTCGCGGCACGTGCGGTGGCGGATGGCGCCGCTGTTGCCGCCCGCCCTGGCGCGACACCCGGCGCGGTGCTGTGGTCCATGTGGGCACGGCTGGGCGTCGCCGAGGCGTGGCGCGACGCCGCGCTGGCCGGTTCCACCCGTGACGACATCGACCTCGACGCCGTGATCGCGCTGATGCGGGTGGCGCAGCAGTACGGAGAGCGGCTGCGCGCCGGAGCCGTCACGGCCTTCGCCGACTACGTGGAGTCACAGGAGTTCGCAGCGGACTCGCTCGCGGCGCGCGGCTCCGCCGACGGCGTCGTGTTTGCGACCCCCGCCGCCGCGGCCGGGCGCGAATGGGACACCGTGGTGATTGCCGGCGTGGAGGAGGGCGGGTGGCCCAACCTGCGCCTGCGCGGTAGCGTCCTTGGCGCGCCCATGCTCCAGGACCTGGTGGTGGGGCGCGTCACCGACGCGAGCCCCCAGGGCTCAAGCTCGGCCGCATACCTTGCTGGCGCGCGCGAGGCCGTGCTCGCCGACGAGACCCGCGCCTTCCACGTGGCGCTCACCCGCGCTCGCCGCCGCACCGTGGTGACCTTCGTGTCAGATGACGAACTGCAGCCCTCGCGTTACGCCGCCTGGCTGCGGGCCGGGCTCGACGTCGAGGCAGTCACCGCAGATCAGGTGGGCGGGGTCTCGGACCTTCGCGACGCCGTGGCTGCGCTGCGCCGCGACGCCGGTGCCGACCCGACCGGCGCGGCCCTGCTCGCGCGGCTGGCTGCGGCGGGAGTGGCCGGTGCCGACCCGTCGTCCTGGTACGGCGCCGTCGCGCCCACGACCGACGAGCCGCTGTGGCGCGACGGCGAACAGGTGCGCGTGTCTCCGTCCAAGGTTGAGGCGGTCGAGACCTGCTCGCTCAAGTGGGCGCTCGAGTACTCGGGGGGCTCGCGCGAGGCGGCCGAGGCGCAGATGCTCGGCACGCTCATTCACGCGATCGCCGAGCAGCACCCGCGCGGAACGGCCCAGGAGCTCCACGCCGCGCTTGACGCGCGCTGGCACGAGATGGAGGCGCCCGCCAACTGGATCGGGCGGGCGTTGCGGCAACGCGCAGACCGCATCGTCGACCACCTCGCGGGCTACATCGCGGGTGTTGGCGCCGACGACGTGCGCACCGAAGAGACGATGCGCGTCGAGATTGGCCGCGCGTTGCTGTCCGGCAGCGTCGACCGCCTGCACGTCACGGGGGACCTCGCCGAGATCGTCGACCTCAAGACCGGCAAGGCCGCCGTGAGCGAGGCCGAGGGCGCCGAGCACGCCCAGCTCGCGATGTACCAGCTCGCGGCTGAGCGCGGCGCCTTCGAGGGCGTCACGCGGGCCACGGGGGCCGAGCTCGTGTACATCGGCACCGCGAACAAGTCGGCGTCCATCCGCCGCCAGGACCACGTGGACGCGGGTGCGGCGGAGCAGCGGCTCGGGGACGTCGTGGACGCGATGGCTGGCCGGTCGTTCCACGCGACAACGGGCGTGCACTGCAAGCACTGCCCGGTGCGTCGCAGCTGCCCCGCGCAGCCCGAGGGTGGGCAGGTCGCTACCCGCTGGGGCGACGGCGAGGCTGCGCCGTGACCGCCGCACGCGCGGGGGCGGTGCCCGGCCAGGCCCGCACGGTGGAGGAGCTGGCGCGGCTGCGCGGCGGCGTCACGCCCACGCCCGAGCAAGCGGCGGTGATCGGCGGGCCCGTGGGCCCCGTGCTGGTAAAGGCCGGCGCGGGCTCCGGCAAGACGCAGACGCTGTCCATGCGGATGGTCTACCTGCTCGACCACGCGCAGCAGCTATTCGGGGCGCCCATGGGGCCCGACGAGATCCTATGCCTCACGTTCACACGGAAGGCCGCCGCCGAAATCGCCGACCGCGCCGCGGCCCAGATCGAGGCCGCGTTCGGCCCCGACCCGGAGCGGGCCGACGCCGCGGTGTCCACCTACAACGCGTACGCCGCTGGCCTGGTCGCCGAGCACGGCCTGCGCGTGGGCGTGGACCCCGACTCCGTGGTGCTCACCGACGCCGCCCTGTGGCAGCTCGCCGCGACCATCGTCGAATCCTGGGCTGACGACCTCTCCATCGACAAGGCGCCGTCGTCCGTGACATCGGCCGTCCCGGCGCTGGCGAAGGCGCTCGCGGACCACGGCGCCAGCTCGCGCGACGTCACCGCCCTGTGCACAGCGATCGCCGACGCCATCGAGCAGATGCCGTCCACCGAGAAGACGCAGCCTGGCAAGCCCACCGGGACCATGCTGGCGGCGGCCGCAAGGTTCAGGGACAGGGCGGCGCTCGCACCGCTCGTCGAGGCGTTCAGGGCGGCGAAGGCCGAGCGGTCGCTGCTCGACTTCTCCGACCAGGTGGCGATAGCGGGCAGGCTTGCGCGGCTGCGCGCCGTCCAGGCGGCGGAGCGCTCAAAGTACCGGGTGGTCCTGCTGGACGAGTTCCAGGACACCTCCGACGCGCAGTTGTCGTTGTTCGCCGACATCTTCGGCACGGACTTCCCGGTGGAGGCGGTGGGCGACCCGAACCAGGCCATTTACGGCTTCCGTGGGGCGTCCGCGAACTCGCTCGCGCACTTCGTTGACCGGTTTGGCGGGCAGGGCGTCGTGCGGCAGGAGTCGCTGACCATTTCCTGGCGGAATGAGGCCGGCGTGCTCGCGGCCGCCAACGTCGTCGCCGACCCGCTCCGCGTGGGCGCCAAGGTGTCGGTGCCGCTGTTGCGCTCGCGTGGCGAATACACGGGCGAGGGCGAGCCCGGCCGCGACTTCCCCAACGTGACGGCGTGCATGTACCAGGCCGCCGCCGACGAGGCCGCTGCCGTGGTCGCCGGCCTGACCGCGCGGCGCGACTCGCTTCAGCGAGCGTGGGACAAGGCTGGCAAGCCCCGGGTGGCGACCGCCGCGATTCTGTGCCGCACCAAGGCACAGTTTGGGCCCATCGTGGAGCAGTTGCGTGCCGCCGGGGTCCGGTTCGAGGTCGTGGGGCTGGGTGGCTTGCTAGACGTGCCCGAGGTGGTGGAGGCCGTGGCGCTGCTCGAGGCCGCGCACGATCCGGGCCGCGGCGACTCCCTGATGCGGCTACTCACCTCCGAGCGTTTCGCGATCGGCGCCAGGGACCTCGCCTCCCTGCAGGAGTGGGCGGAGCAAGCCGCGGGGCCCCGCGACGAGCGCGACGTGCCCCCCAGCATCGTCGACGCGATCGCGACGCTTCCCCGCGAGGGCTGGGCCTCGTCGCGGGAAGGGCGCGAGATCACGGCCGCCGCGCGCGAGCGTCTGCGCGTACTGGCCCGCCTGGTCGAGGACGTCCGCCGCCACGCGTACCTGCCGGTTCCGGAGCTTGTGACGTTCGCGGTGCGCGCGTTGGGGCTCGACATCGAGGTCGCGGTCAGGGACGGGGAGCACGGTGCGCGCTCGCTCGACGCGCTCGTGGACACCGCGAGGTCATTCGCTACCGCCGCGGACCACGCCACACTCGGTGGCTTCCTTGCCTACCTCGACGCCGCGCGCGACGAGGAGAACGGTCTTGACGCGCCCGCCCCAACGTCGAGCGAAGACACCGTGAAGGTCCAGACCATCCACACCGCCAAGGGCCTCGAGTGGGACGTGGTGGCCGTGCCTGGCGTGGTGGACGGCAAACTCCCAAACGTCGACGTCCCGACACAACACAAGCCGTATCGGCGCGACGGCGGCTGGCTTGAGGGAATCGGCTCGCTACCGTGGCCACTGCGGCTCGACCGCGAGGACCTGCCCGTCTGGGATTGGGAGGGCGCCACCAACTTCAAGGAGTTCTCGCAGTCCGAGTCCGAGTACCGGCGGGCGGCGGGAGTCCACAAGGTCGCCGAGGAGCGGCGCCTGTTCTACGTGGCGCTCACGCGGGCGCGCTCGCACGTGATCGTGTCCGGCGCGTGGTGGAGCGACCGCAAGAGCCCGCACCTGATGTCGCCGTACCTTGAGGAGCTGGTCCAGGCGGGGGTGGCCCAGCCGGACGTGTGGGTGGACGCGCCCGACCCCGCCGAGCGGCGCGAGCCCGAGCCCCCCGCCCCGGTCGAGTGGCCGGTCGCGCCCGGCCCGGTTCACGCGGCGCGCGCGGAATTCGCGGCGGTGGTTGACGCAGCGTCCCCGGCTGAAGCGGGCGCGCACCCGCTCGCCGCCGACGTCGAGGCGATGCTCACCGAGCGCTCCGCGCGCGCGGGGGGCGCGGCGTCGGCGTCAATGCCCGCCCACCTCTCGTCCACCGCGCTCGTGGCCCTCGCGCGCGACCGCGACGCGTTTGCGCTGTCACTGCGCCGTCCCGTCCCCGTGGAGCCCACGCTCGCCGCCGAGCGCGGCAGTGCGTTCCACGCATGGATCGAGGAACACTACGGCCACGGCGCGCTCCTCAACGACGACGACTTCCTGCCCGGCCCGGCGGTGCCGCTCGGCGACCTCCAGCAGGCGTTCTTGGCGTCGCCGTGGGCCCAGCGCTCGCCTACGCACATCGAGGTGGACGTCGAGCTGCCCATCGCCGGCGTGACCCTGAGGTCCCGGATCGACGCCGTGTTCCCGGCAGGCGCCGGCCTCGACCGCGTGACGGTCGTGGACTGGAAGTCGGGGCGCGAGCCGCGCGACGACGACGAGCGCCACGCCCGCGAGATACAGCTGGCGGTGTACCGACTGGCGTGGGCCACGTGGCGCAGCATTCCCGTAGAAGACGTTGACGCCGCCTTCTTCTACGCTGCGACCGGCCAGACCGCGACGCCGGAGCGCCTGCTCACCGAACCCGAGATCGTCGCGCTCATCACGGGCGAGCCGCCCGCGGCAGGCTAGAGCGAGTCGTCTTCGGCTAGGAGCGCCTCGAGGTCGGCGAGCATCCCGCGCGCGTCGTCCACGATCGCGGGCTCCTCGGTGCGCACGCCGTGCAGCAGCCAGCGAGCGAGTGCCATCTCCGACGCGAGGCGTGCGCGGTCCAGGAGGTGGGGGTCGCGCAGCTCTCGCCGCGCCCCGTGGTAGGCCTCCATGACGGACTCGAGCGCGTCGGGAGGAGCGGCGGCGACCAGCCAGCCAAGGTCATCCGCCGGGTCGCCCACGCGCGCGTCCACCCAGGTCAGCACGCCAACCACCTGGCCGTCGGCCACGATGATGCGGTGCTCGCCGAGGTTGCCGTGCGCGACGGTCGGCTCGAACCGCCACCACGACACGTCCTCAAGTTGAGCCTCCCAGCGGGAGGACAGCGACGGCGGCACCAGGGTGGTCTGGATCGCGGCGTCGAGCTCCGCCAGGCGGCGCTCGCGGTGCGTGGCCGGGGTGTAGGTGGGCATGCCGAGGTCGTCGATGAGGTCCGCGGGAAGCTCGTGGATTTCGGCAATCGCGCGCCCAAGCGACGCGGCGAGGCCGGGCCCCGGCTCGAGGTTCGCGAGGCTCAGGCGGCTGCCGCGAATCTGCTCGTACACGACGGCCCGCCCGCCGTCTTGGGTAGGCGCCGTGCCCGCGGGGCGCGGCACGTCGAACGACAGCGCGCCGGAGTCGCGTGCCTTCGCGAGCTGCGTCAACAGCGACATTTCGGCCTCAAGCGCCGCCCCCGCGCTCGCGCGTCGGGCCGCCCTGACAGTCCATCTCTTGCCCGTGGAGTCCACGACGACCACGACGTCGTAGTCCGCATCGGCGTGCGTGCTCCGGAGCACGTCGTACACGTCGAGGCCAGGAACTGCGACCGACGCGAGGGCTGCGAGAGCCAGCGGAGAGTTGGGCATGCCCTCACGGTATTCGCCCGGAGGCACTTCGCGCCACGCGCGGGGCTACGCGGGTGACGTAACGTGTGGGGGTGAATGCTCCGTGGCCCCTCGATCAGCCCCTGTTGGTGGACCGCGCGGCGGAGCGTCGGGCGTCCGTGGGCCTCGCCGCGTGCCGCGCCGTGGTGGTGTCGGGCACGTCAGTGCTTGTCGACGCTGACCGGGTCGCGCTGGTGCCGCCGGGCGAGTGGCCCGCTGGCTCCCTGGCCACGTTCCTGGGCGCGGTGGACGGCACGGACGTCGTCGCGGTGGCCGTGCCCGAGGGCTGGAAGCGGGCCGACGGCGTCGCAACCCGGTGGACGCCGCTGCGCGAGATCGCCGACCACCACACCGAGGGCGACGCCGATCACGCGCGCGACCGCGAACTCGCGGTGACCGCGGTCGCGATGACCACCTGGCACGACCGCAACCCGGCGTGCTCGCTGTGCGGCACCGCCACCGAGCCCCGCGAGGCCGGCTGGGTGCGAGCGTGCCCCAAAGACGGGCGCGACCACTACCCGCGCACGGATCCCGCCGTCATCGTCGCTATTACGGACGACGACGACCGGATGCTTCTCGCGCACGTCACCTACCACTCGCCGCGCCGCTACTCGCACCTCGCGGGCTACCTGGAGCCCGGGGAGTCGCTCGAACAGGCGGTGCACCGCGAGGCGTGGGAGGAGGCGCGGATCACTCTGCGCGACCTCGAGTACGTGGGCTCGCAGCCGTGGCCGTTCCCGGCTTCCGTGATGGCCGCCTTCCGCGCGAAGGCAGCGACCACCGCCATCACCGTTGACGGCGTGGAGGTGGAGGACGCAAGATTCTTCACGCGCGAGGATGTCGCGGCGCAGGTAGCCGACGGCACCATCGTGCTGGCGCCCCCAGGGTCAATCGCCCGGAATCTTATTCACCACTGGTACGGCGGCGAAGTCGAGCCCGGGCCCGATGTCCGGAAGGCCTGACACAATCCCTCACATGTCCGCCGACGAGATCCTTGAGGCGCTCGACCCCGAGCAGCGCGAGGTCGCGACCACCCTGCATGGCCCGGTCGTGGTGCTCGCCGGCGCGGGAACCGGCAAGACGCGCGCGATGACGCACCGCATCGCATACGGCGTGCGCGTCAACGCCTACAACCCGCAGGCGGTGCTCGCGGTGACGTTCACCGCGCGCGCGGCGGGCGAGATGCGCTCCCGCCTGCGCGCGCTCGGCGCCGACGGCGTGCAGGCCCGAACGTTCCATGCGGCCGCGCTGCGCCAGCTTAGCTACTTCTGGCCCGAGGCCGTCGGCGGGCAGATTCCGCCCATCGCCGAGCACAAGGCGCAGCTTGTGGCGGCGGCGGCGCGTCAGCTCGGGCGCTCGGTGGACCGGCTCGCGGTGCGTGACCTCGCCTCCGAGATCGAGTGGGCAAAGGTGTCCCTTGTCGCGGCGGAGGACTACGCCAAGGTCGCGGCCGACGCCGGGCGCCCGGCGCCCGCGGGGTTCGAGCGGTCCGCCGTCGCCGACTTGATGCGCGCGTACGAGGACGTGAAGTCCGACAGGGTGGTGCTCGACTTCGAGGACATCCTGCTGCTGCTGGCCGACGTCATGTCACGCCATCGCGAGATCGGCGACACCATCCGCCGCCAGTACAAGCACTTTGTGGTGGACGAGTACCAGGACGTCTCGCCGCTCCAGCAATACCTGCTCGACCAGTGGCTTGGCGGGCGCGAGGACCTCTGCGTCGTGGGTGACCCGTCGCAGACCATCTACTCGTTCGCGGGCGCGTCGCCCCGCCACCTGCTGGATTTCCGCCGCCGGTATCCGGACGCCACGCTCGTGCGGCTGGTTCGCGATTATCGCTCCACTCCGCAGGTGGTCGCGCTTGCCAACGGCCTGATGGGGCGGCGCGGCCCGGACGCCGTGGAGCTTGTCGCCCAGCGGCCTTCCGGCCCAGAGGTGGCGTTCCGGGCCTACGCCGACGACGCCGCCGAGGCGGCGGGAATCGCCGAGCGCATCGACGCGCTGATCGCGGCCGGCGTGCCCGCGCGCGAGACCGCCATTCTCTACCGCACCAACGGCCAGTCCGAGACCTTTGAGGACGCGCTCGCGCAGCGCGGCATCGGCTATGTGGTGCGCGGAGGCAAGCGGTTCTTCGAGCGCGACGAAGTCAAGAAGGCGATGGTGCTCATCCGCGCCGCGGCCGCAGGTGTGCCCCACGAGGAGGTCCCCGTCGCGGTGCGCGACGCCCTGCTCGAGGCCGGATGGCAGGAGGAGCCCCCCGCGCCGCGGGGGGCCGTGCGCGAGCGGTGGGACTCACTGAACGCGATTGTGGCCCTCGCCGACGACTGGCAAGGCACGCTACGTGAGTTCGTCGAGGACCTCGCCGACCGCGCGTCCGCCCAGTACGCGCCGGCTGTCGAGGGCGTCACGCTGAGCACCATGCACGCCGCGAAGGGGCTCGAGTGGGACTCGGTGTTCCTCGCGGGGATGAGCGAGGGCCTGATGCCGGTGGGCCTCGCCGAGACCGAGGCTGCGATCGAGGAGGAGAAGCGGCTGCTTTACGTGGGGATCACTCGCGCTCGCGAGCACCTGTCGTTGTCCTTCGCCCGCGCGCGCAACGAGGGCGGGCGTGCCACGCGCAAGCGCACCAGGTTCCTCGAGAAGTGGTGGCCCGACGCGCGCGACACTGCCAAGCGCCGCCGCCCCGCAGCCGCCGCCGAGGACCTCAACGCCGACGACGCTCGGCTGTTCGACACCCTCAAGGCCTGGCGCCTCGCCCACGCGCAGGCCGACGGCAAGCCCGCGTACACCGTGCTCGTGGACGCAAGCCTCGCCGAGATCGCGATGCGGCGCCCCGCCAACATCGGCGAGCTCGCGGCCGTGCGCGGCGTCGGCGCCTCCAAACTCGACCGTTACGGAACCGAGATTCTCGAGCTCGTGCGCGCCGATTAGAATCGGCGGGTTGGCGCGCGTCAGGAGCACCGTGACGATGCGCCAGCCGCACCCTCGCCGTGTCGTAGGTCGCGGGTAGCCTTCCGCTAGCCCCCGCCGCCTCGCCCATTCGTGAAAGGCATCATCCATGGCCGACGCTCGCCCTTCCGTCCGCGTTGACGAGGCCGCTCCCGTTGCGGAGTCCTCCCCCGAGCAGCGCCGGCGCGACAACCTCGTGATCAACCTGCTGCTGGTCGCGGCCTTTACGGTGATTTTGAACGAGACCGTTATGAGCGTCGCGATCCGGCACCTGACGCTTGACCTCGACATCTCCGTCGTCGCCGCGCAGTGGCTCACCACCGCGTTCCTGCTGACGATGTCGGTGGTCATCCCGACCACCGGATTCTTGCTCCAGCGGTTCACCACGCGCGCCACGTTTATCGCCGCGATGTCGCTGTTCACGGCAGGGACGCTGCTCGCGGCGCTCGCGAGCGGATTCCCGATGTTGTTGGCGGCGCGGGTGGTCCAGGCGTCGGGTACAGCGATCATGCTGCCGTTGTTGATGACGACGGTCATGACGCTCGTTCCTGCGGCCGAGCGCGGCCGCCGGATGGGCAACATCACCATCGTCATCGCGCTCGCGCCCGCGTTGGGCCCAACCATCTCAGGCGCGATCCTGAGCGTGGCGAACTGGCGCTTTATGTTCTGGTTCATCCTGCCGGTCGCGCTGACCGCGCTCGTGATCGGCGTGGCGCGCATGACGAACGTCGGCGAACGCGGCACGGCTGCGCTGGACGGCTGGTCGCTGCCACTTGCCGCGCTCGGCTTTGGAGGCGTCGTGTACGGACTCAGCAAGTTCGGCGAGGACGCGGCGACGCGCGACTCGCGAGTGATGGCGCTGTCGCTCGCCATCGGTGGAGTGGCGCTAGCTGCATTTGTGTGGCGCCAGCTCGTCATGCAGCGTACGGACCGCGCCCTGCTCGACCTGCGAACGTTCCGCAGCCGTGTGTACACCGTGTCGATCATCCTGTTCGTTGTCGCGATGGCTGCGCTCTTCGGCGCGATCATCCTGCTGCCCATATTCATGCAGGGCGTGCTCGGGATGACGGTGCTGGCGTCGGGACTGTTCCTGCTTCCCGGCGGGCTCATTTTCGGCCTGATGGGTCCGGTGGTGGGACGCCTGTACGACCGCCTCGGGCCGCGCCCACTCGTGATCCCGGGTTCCATCCTGCTCGCGGGGGGCCTCTGGGGGCTCGTAGCAGTCGTGTCTGACTCCACAAACTGGGTCGCCCTGCTGGCATGCCACGTGGTGATCACCGCCGGCTTGTCGCTGATGTTCACCACCTTGTTCTCCGCCAGCCTTGGATCGCTAGCGCCGCACCTCTACTCGCACGGATCCGCGACGCTCGCGACCATCCAGCAGGTGGCCGGCGCCGCGGGCACCGCCGCGCTCGTGTCGACGATGTCGGCGGTAGCGCTGTCGAGGCTCGGAGCCGGAGCTTCCGAGGCCGTGGCGCTGTCGGGCGGCATCCGGGTGGCTTTCATGGTGTCGGCGGTGCTCGCGACGGCGGGAATCGCGCTGACGTTCCTGGTGCCCAAGCAGATCCCGGCCGTCGCGGGCGCGGGGCACGCCGCGCACTAGCGCCCGAGCAGTCGCCACTGGCGGGTTCACATGGCGCCGCAGCCGCACGCCGCGTGGGCCGTGGCGAGGAGCCCGGGCCGTGGGGGCTCGTGGCGCGCGTCGTTCACACGCCAGCTTGGGCCGGGCTCCCACGGGCCAAGTAGGAACCGCGCCGCCTCGCGCGCGGCGATGGCCCCCGCGAGCGCCGCGGCGTCCGGGGTGAGCGCGGCCCGCCTGTCGCCCGCGGCAAGTTGGAATGCCGCGACGGCCCAGGCTGGGTCTTCGTCGCACCGGTGCAGGTCGATGCACCGCAGGCACGGCGTGCGCCCGGGGACCACGATCGGCCCGATGGTGACCCCCGCGTCGTCCGTGACGACTGGCAAGTGCGGCAGGTCACGGCCCGTGAGGTCGCGCGCGGCCACCGGATCGATGGCGCCGTGCCCGGCAACGATCTCAAGCTCGACCGGCGCGTACGGCGCCGCAACGCCGATGCCGGGCGCGCGCTCGGACAGCAAGCGGTGCAGGTTCGCTGCGGGCGCGCCGCCGCTCGCCCTGCGCACGGAGGTGGCACCGATCGCCCCAACGCCCGCGTCTGCGAGCGCGAGCGCGGCGGCTTGAGTCACGGGGGTGACCCCGCGCACCCGGACGGCGCATCGCCCAAGCGCGCGCGATTCGGGCTCGCGCGCGGCGTCAGCGAGACCCTGCCGTTCGAGGATTTCGATGATCGCGGCGTGGTCCGCGGCCTCTGCGGGAGTGATGCGCGCGGCGCGCCCCTCGAGGCTCGCCACGAAGGCCGCGGCGTCGGGGGGAAGGTCGCGCAGCACCACGGGGCGGGCGATCCCCACCCGCACCGCGCCCGACGGCATTGCCAGCACTGGCACCCCTGGACGCAATCGCATGGCCCCAGGGTGCCACCTGCGCGGCGGGCGTGGCCGCTATCCACAGGTACGCGCAGGCAAAGCGAAGGGCGGGCGGCTTCCGCCGCCCGCCCGCCACGCCTAGATGGCTGTTACTACGCCTTCGGGAGGAAGCGCGTCAACTTGGTGCCACACACGGGGCACTCGGCCTTCGCCATACGGCGCCCGGTCTCGGGGGCAACCACAATCTCGCCCTCGGTGGAGCGCTTTTCCTTGCACTTCACGCAGTAGAACTCACCTGAATACTTCTCGCCCATGAGCGTCTCCTATCTTTGTCGCGACCGGCATCTGTGCCGGCCGCACCAGGCCCGTGGACCTACGCCCTCAGGGTACGGCGACGGTGCGACATTTACGCTCAGGCGCCTGGTCGTGTCGCGTAGAGCCCTAATTGCCGTTTTCGGGCCCTTCGGCTCCCTCGTCGAGCAATTGCCGCAGCTCCCGGTCGACATCGTCGCCTTCGCTGGTGCGCGCGGCAACCCAGTCTGACCAGTTGCCAAGGTCCTCCGCCGTCGGCAAGAGGTCGGGGTGCGACCACACGGCGTCGCGAACATCAGCCCCAGCGCGTGCAGACAAAGCAGTCCACATCGACGCTGCGTCGCGCATGCGCCGCGGGCGAAGTTCGAGGCCGAGCAGCGTGGCGAAGGTGTCCTCGGCGGGGCCGCCCGCTGCTCGCCGCCGCCGAAAGATTTCGATCAGCGCAGGCAGGTGAGCGAGGTGCGGGGCCGCTGCTGCGGTCGTCACCGTCTCGACCCAGCCTTCGATCACAGCGAGCGTCGTCTCCACGGTCGCGAGCGTGACGTCCTGTTCCTCCGTGTGCTGCGCGGCGAAGATGCCCTTGCTGAGCGCCTGCTGGAGGCGGGCAGGGTCGCCCATCCCCGCCTGCTGCACGGCCTCGTCGAGCGCGCGCGGGTCGATCGATACCTCGCGCGCGTATGCCTCGATGGACGACACGAGTTGCCCGGCGAGCCAAGGCGCGCGCTTGAACAGGCGCACGTGCGCGCACTCGCGAAGCGCCAGGAACGCGCGAACCTCGTCCGCCGGAACCTCAAGGCCCTCGCCGAACGCCGCGACCGCGCTTGGAAGCAGCACCGCGCGCGGCTCGGGCACCAGCAGCAGGCCAAGGTCGGTACCGCCGATCGCCTCGCGGGCGAGCGCGCCCGCGGCCTGGCCTACGTGCATTCCCGTGACGGTTGGCGCGATCTGGCTGAGAAGCCCGCCGCCCTCGCCCTCGGACTCCTCCGACAGCAGGTCGGACAGCGCGTGCGAGACGGAAACGGCCACGGGTCCGGCGATGGTGCGCCAGGTGGGAAGCGTGGCCTCGACCCATTCGGCGCGGCTCCAAGCGTGCGGGGCAAGCGTCGACGGCGCGAGTTCGGTGACGGCGTCGAGCCACAGCTCCGCGCGGGACACGGCGTCTGCAATCTTGCGGGCCTCGGCCGACGTGACGGTGGGGTCGCCACCCTCGGCAGCGACGCCGCGCGCGATGTCGTGCGCCAACGTCCAGTTGACGTCCTCGCCGCGCGACTGCTCGAGAAGCGCGCGCAGTTGGGTGAGGACGTGCTCCATCATCCCGGGCGTCCCGGCGGCTCCGGTCGCCTCGGCAAGCGCCGCTGGGTCCATGCCCATCCGCCGCATCTCCTCGACGGCCTCCTCGGCCCGGTCGCCAAAGAGTTCGCGTAGCAACTGCATCCAGGGGGTGTCGTCGTCGCTCATGGCGCCTTTCGGGACGGACGATGCGCGGCAATTGCCGCCCGTCCACGGTAACCCCACCGGGTCGCTGGTTGGGGCCGCGTTCACTATGAGCGATGATGGTGCGGTGGAGACGGAAAGGCCCGACGGCGCCAAGTGGCCTGGCGTAGGCCCATACCCGACGATCGTGCCGCTCGCGCCTGAGCCGCCGTTGCGCCGATCCGCCGTGCTCGCGGTGTCCTCGATGGTGTCGGCGCTGCTGATGTGCGTCGCCGTGTTCCTGCCCCTTCCGTTCGTCGTGGTGCAGGAAGGCCCCACCTACGACCTTTTCGACACCACGTCCGAGGATCGCTTGCCGTTGCTCGTCTCGGGTGAGCCCACGTACGACACCTCCGGCCCGCTGCGCATGACCACCGTCCAGGTGTGGCAGGGCGCCGACTCGCGCGTCACCCTGGGGCCCGTGGTGCGGTCGTGGCTGTCGACGACGCAATACGTGTACCCCGACGTGCCGCGCCCCGTTGACGACGGCAACGGCGACGACCAAGACGCCGCCGCGCGCCAGGACTGGCTGACGGCGCAGGAGCGCGCGAGCGTGGCGGCGCTGACCCTGCTCAACATTCCCTTCGACACCACCATCACTGTGGTCGGAATCCAGGACGCGTCGAACGCGAACAACCTGCTCAAGGAGGGCGACCGGATCTACCTCGCCAACGGCGTGTTCATCACGAAGATGGACGACCTCTCCGGGGTGCTTGGCGCGCTCACGCCTGGCGACCCGGTGACGGTCTCCGTGTCCCGCGACGGGTATTCCGTAGACGTCACCTTCGACACGATCGACGACGGCACCGGCAAGGCCGTCATGGGCATCTGGATCAACCCTGACTTTGAGCTCCCGATCAACGTGATCGTCAACAACGACAAGGTGAGCGGGCCTAGCGCCGGCATGATGTTCGCGCTCGCGATCATCGAGACGCTGACGCCGCAGGACGAGTCCGGCGGCGTGTCAGTGGCGGGCACCGGCACCATCGACATCGACGGCGACGTTGGCCCTATTGGCGGCATCGACCTCAAGCTCGTGGGAGCCGCGCGCGACGGCGCGACGTGGTTCCTCGCGCCGGCCGAGGACTGCCCCGAGGTCATTGGGCACATCCCGGACGGCCTCAACGTTGTCTCGGTAGACACCCTGTCCGACGCCTATGCGGCCCTTATCGCTATCGGCGAAGGCGACACATCCACACTGCCCACCTGCTCCTAGGTGTGGCAGGCTTGAAAATCCAGTCCCACTCCATCTTCTAAGGACCCTTGTTGTGACTCAGAGCGACGAACGCCGCCCCCGCGCCCCGCGCCCCATTCGCCCGCCCCGGCGCATGTCCCCGCTCGCCATCGCGGGCTGGTCAGTCGCCGGCCTGGTGGTGGTGCTGCTCATCGTCGCCCAGGTGTGGACCGAGGTGATCTGGTACCGGCACCTCGGCTTCGAGCACGTGTGGCGCACCGAGTGGAGCACCAAGTTGGCGCTGTTCGCCGTGTTCGGCCTGTTCGCCGGCGGCTCAGTGTGGCTGTCGATGTTCATCGCCCGCAAGGCGCGGCCGCGCGTGGGCACCACGGGGCGCAGCCCGGTTGACGCGTACCGCGAGCAGATCCAGCCGCTCGCGCGAGTGGGCACGATCGTCATCTCCGTGGTTCTTGGCCTGGTGTTCGGCCTTGCCGTTGCGTCCCAGTGGCAGACCGTCCTCGCGTGGTGGTACCAGGTGCCGTTCGGCGTCGAGGACGCGCAGTTCCACCTCGACGCGTCCTTCTTCGTGTTCACACTTCCCGCTTACAACCTGTTCGTCAGCTACGCCCTGTGGCTCGTGCTGCTGTGCGGCGGGCTGTCCGCGTTCGTGCACCTTCTGTACGGCGCCATCACGACGGGCGGGCGCTCGTTCGTCGCCGCCGGGATCGCGCGCTACCAGCTTGCGACTCTCGGCACGCTGCTGATGCTCGTGATCGCGCTGCGCTCGTGGCTCAGCCGCTTCGAGCTGGTGCTCGGGTCTGGCGAGAAGTTCGACGGCGCCAGCTACACCGACGTCAATGCGGTGCTCCCGGCCAGGGGAATCCTCGCTGGCATCGCCGTCGTGGTCGCGCTCAGCTTCCTCGTGGTCATGTTCCGCGCCGACTGGCGCCTGCCAATCGCAGGCGTGGGCCTCATGGTGCTGTCGTACGTTGCCATCGGCGGGCTTTACCCGTGGATCGTTCAGCGCTTTCAGGTGGGCCCGAACGAGCAGGAGTTCGAGGCCCCGTACATCCAACGCAACATTGACGCGACGCTCTATGCCTTTGGCCTCAACGACGTCGAGTACACGCCGTACGACGCCCAGACCCGCGCCCTGCCAGGCGCGCTGCGCGTTGACGCGCAGACCACGGCGTCGATCCGCCTGGTTGACCCCAACATCGTCTCCCCGGCGTTCAAGCAGCTCCAGCAGAACAAGCAGTACTACGACTTCGCTGACACGCTTTCGGTGGATCGCTACACGATCAGAGGGGAGACCCGCGACACCGTGATCGCCCTGCGTGAGCTGAACCTCGGGGGCCTGTCCGCTGACAACCGCAACTGGGTCAACGACCACACCGTATTCACGCATGGCTTTGGCGTCGTCGCTGCGTACGGCAACCAGACGAACGAGGACGGCCAGCCCACCTTCTTCGAGGGTGGCATCCCGTCGGTTGGCGACCTTGGCACGTACGAGCCGCGCATCTACTTCGCGCCCGGCATGGACGGCTACTCCATCGTGGGCGCCCCCGAGGGCACAGGGCCGTGGGAGCTCGACTACCCGGACGACAGCTCGCCGAACGGCCAGGTGAACACGACGTACGCGGGCGACGGCGGCCCGCACATCACCAGCGGGCTCGACAAGCTGTTCTTCTCGATCAAATTCGGCGAGGAGCAGATGCTGTTCTCTGAGCGCGTGACGACGTCTTCGCAGGTGCTGTTCCACCGCGACCCGATCGACCGCGTCACTCGCGTGGCGCCTTTCCTTGAGTTCACCGAGACCAGGCCATACCCGGCGGTCGTGGACGGCAGGATCGTCTGGGTCGTTGACGCTTACACGACGACGCCGAACTTCCCGTACGCCGGGCAGGTGGCGGTCTCTGACCCTCCCTACATCAAGCAGATCAGCTACGTGCGCAACTCGGTCAAGGCGACCGTCGACGCGTACGACGGCAAGGTCAAGCTGTACGCATGGGACCCCCAGGACCCGATCCTGCAGACGTGGATGAAGGTCTACCCGGACTCGTTCACGTCGGTGTCCGACATCTCCTCCGAGTTGATGAGCCACCTTCGCTACCCGGAGTTCCTGTTCGAGCTTCAGCGCACCCAACTGTCGAAGTATCACGTGACCGACGCCGCGTCGTACTTCTCCAGCCAGGACTTCTGGCGGGTGCCGAGCGACCCGACGGTGCGAAATGGCCGCGAGCAGCCGCCGTACTACCTGTCGCTGCAGATGCCCGGGCAGGACAAGCCGGTGTTCTCGCTGAGCTCGACATTCATCCCCGGCGGCAACTCCGACCGCAACGTGCTCACCGGATTCCTTGCGGCGAACTCAGAGCCAGGCAACGTCGCGGGTAAGCCCGACCCGAACTACGGCCACCTCCAGGTGTTGGAGCTGCCGCGTGACTCGACGGTGCCCGGCCCCGGCCAGGTGCAGAACAACTTCAACTCCAAGCCCGAGGCTCAAAACGTCCTCAACCTGCTGCGGCAGGGAGACTCGGAGACCATCTCCGGAAACCTCCTGACGCTTCCCGTTGGCGACGGTTTGCTCTACGTGCAGCCGGTCTACGTGCAGTCGTCGAGCAAGTCGGGTGGCACGCAGTTCCCGCTGCTGCGCAAGGTATTCGTGGCGTTCGGCGACTCCGTCGGGTTCGCGGACACGCTTGATGAGGCCCTCGACCAGGTGTTCGCGAGCCCGACCGTGCCCACGGAGCCGACGGTTCCGACCGAGCCGACCGTGCCGACCGAACCGGTTGACCCGACCGACCCCGTCGCGTTGGCGCGCGCGGACCTGCAGAACGCATTGTCCGCCGCCAAGGCCGCGCTTGACGCGGGACAGGCCGCGCTGGCCGACGGCGACTTCGCGGGCTACGGCGAGCAGCAGGACAAGCTCGCGGCGGCCCTCCAGGACGCCATCGACGCGGAGGCGCGGCTTGAGGCGGCGGAGGCCGCAGCTGCCAAGTAGGGGTTCAGACGCGAAAGCGGCGGGCCGGGCGTGTGGCGCCCGACCCGCCGCTTCGTCGTTAGCCCGCGATGTTCTCGGGGGTGTCCGCCAGGTGGCGGTCGTTAATGTCCTTGAGTAGCTTCGCGAGGAACACGAAGGAAATGACAAGCAAGGCCGACAGGAGGTGCGCCAGGTTGACGGTGGTTGTGAGCTGAGAGTCGGTGAGCACGACCTTGTCCGCGTTTTTCGACACGGCGTCGTATGTCGCGCCGACGAGGAAGAAGATGAATCCCCATCCGACGGTCCAGTACGCGCACCAGGCGATCCACCACGGCCACAGCGCCCAGCTGCGCACGCGCTTGTTGAGGCCGTTCATGTAGATCGCGGGTAGCACGTAATTCGCCAGCGGCACGAACCATCCGAACCACGCCCAAATCCAATGCAGTGGCTGTGCTTGGCCGCGTGAGACCAGGTTCTTGTGGACGGCCACCATCCACAGCGACAGCGTGATAAACGCGCCGACTAGAAGCAGATCCCCGAGGATGCTCAGGGGGGTGTTTGAGCTGGCGGGGCTAGCGGACTGCTGGCCATTTTCCAATGCCTGGCGCAAGCTCTCTTTGTCTTGGGTGAAGGAGCTGACGAGGGTGATCACGGACATGGCGCCGGTGAGGGCGATCGTGGCCCACATGAGCCCGGTGGGAGCAACTGGAGTCCAGCCGGTGACGAAGCCGCCGGGGGGCGGCGGTGCGGGGAAATCTTGAGGTGTTGATGTCATGCACCAAACGTAGCGCGCCTGCGCGAATCCTGTCCGATGGTTGGCGCCGATTTGGATGGCCGCGCGACGTCACGTAGAGTAGGCGGGCCGACGCGGGGTGGAGCAGCTCGGTAGCTCGCCGGGCTCATAACCCGGAGGTCGCAGGTTCAAATCCTGTCCCCGCTACTAGCGAAGGGCCCTGGCCATTGGCCGGGGCCCTTTTTCATGCCCGGACGCGGGCGCGTTTGCCGCGCCGACATCTGCGCCGGATAGCCTCGTGGCATGGCAGCCAAGCGCGTCGTGGGTGTAGTCGGGGCCGTGGGTATCGGGCTTGGCTCGATGCTGGGCGCGGGAGTCTTCGTCATCTGGCCGGCCGTGATCCTTGCCGGCGCCTGGGCCGTGCCGGCCATCGTCGCCGCAGGGCTCGTCGCGCTCGCGAACGCGCTGTCGACCGCGCAGCTCGCGGCACGCTATCCGGTCGCCGGAGGGGCGTACGCGTATGCCCGCGCGGAGCTGTCGCCGGACTGGGGGAGGGTTGCCGGCTGGAGCTTCGTCGTGGGCAAGAGCGCGTCGGTGGCGGTGGGTGCCCTGGTGGTGGGCGCAGGCGTCTGGCCCGAGCATGCGGCGTGGGTGGCGGCCGCGGTGATCATCGTGTCGTGGGCGCTCAACGCGGGCGGCATTACCCGCACCTCGGCGGCTGCCACGGGTGTGGCCACGGTGGTCATCCTGGGGCTGGTGGCGGCGATCGCGGCCGCGTGGGCTCACCCGCACCCGGAGTTTGAGGCCGCGTCGGCGCCGGTCGCCCTGCCCGGCGCCGCGATTGCTGCTGCTGCGGCTGCATTCTTCGCTTTCGCCGGTTACGCGCGCATCGCGACGCTCGGCGAAGAGGTCAAAGACCCCGCACGCACCATCCCGCGCGCGATCCTGGTGGCGCTAGCGGGCGTCATCACGCTCTACGTCGCGCTCGCGGTGACATTCGCCGCGCGGGTCGGCTACGGCGGACTCTTCACAGCAGCGGCAGACGGCGCTGGCGTTGCGCGAACGGACCCCATCGCCGCGCTTGTCGAGGGTGCCGGCGTCGCGGGCGGGCCGGTGCGCGCGCTCGCGGTCGTGGCCGGCTTTGGCGCGGTGCTCGCGCTCACCGCGGGCGCGGGCCGCACCCTCATGGCGATGGCGCGCAACCGCGACGCCCCGCCGCCGCTCGCAGTGGTGGGCCGGTCAGGGGCGCCGTGGCGCGCGGAACTCGTGATCGCGGCCGCGGGGGTCGCGCTCGTGGCGGTAGGGGGGACTGCGCTTGAGGCGCTCGCCGTGTCCGTCCTCACGGTGCTGACCTATTACGCCATCGCCAACGCCGCCGCCATCGCCCAACGCCGCGCGCGCCGGGTGGCAACCATCGGCGCACCTGTGTGGGTGAGCGTCTTCGGCATCGTCGGTTCGGCGGGGCTCGCGGCTGCGGTGGCGACCGAGCACTCGCGCGGGATCGTGTGGGCGATCGCCGCCTACCTGCTGGCGGCGATAGTCATGCTGGTGCGCTGGCGGCGCAGGCGGGCTGTCGACGGGCGGCAACAGTCGGAATGACTGGGGCTCGCGCCGCGTTGTGGAATGTATCGCGACGCCTCGAGCGCCCACGTCAAGGAGAAGAGCACATGAAGGCCATCTGGAACGGCGCCGTCATCGCCGAGTCTGAGGACACGGTGATCGTCGAGGGAAATCACTACTTCCCCCGCGACTCGATCAAGCCCGAGTACTTCCAGGATTCCGACCTTGCCAGCGTCTGCCACTGGAAGGGCGACGCGTCGTACTTCGACGTCGTTGTCGACGGCGAGGTCAACAAGGACGCCGCGTGGTACTACGCGTCCCCCAAGCCGCGCGCGGAACACATCGCTGGCCACGTGGCCTTCTGGCGCGGCGTCACCGTGCAGCCGTAACCGAAGCGGACTTACGTAAGTAGGTCGCCAAGCACGGTGAAGCCCAGCCATGCGCCCGCGAGTCCCACGGCGAGCGTTGCAATCAGGTAGCCGAATGCGTGCGGGCGCATGTTTGTCCGCCACAGCCGCGCGGCGTCGACCGCAAGCGTCGAGAACGTGGTCAACCCGCCCGCGAGCCCCGCTCCCAGCGCCGTGGACCATTCGCCGTCGAGCGCCCCGGCCTCGGCAGCGGCGACGGTCGCTCCGAGTAGCGCACTTCCCGCCGCGTTGACGATCAGGGTTCCCGTGGGGAAGGTGTGGTGCTTGGTCGCGTGTGCCGCCGCGAGGCGAGCCATCGATCCCAACCCGCCGCCGATCGCGACGCCAAGCAGGAGTAGCGGGCTCACGGTGCCACCTCCGGCTCGCGCCCGCGCTGCGCCCAGGCCCAGCCGGTCGCGGCCGCCGGAACGGCTATCAGCAGGGTAGCCACGAGCGTCGCGATGGCGGCCGTGGTGTTGGCGTCCACGGCGAGGCTCGCAGCGGCGGCGGCGCTGTAGGTGGTGAAGCCGCCCAAGAGGCCAGGGCCGATCGCCGGGTACCAGGCGGGCTCGTCGCGGTGTTCCGCCCACCCCACCAGCAAGCCGAGCGCGGCGGAGCCGAGGACGTTGATGACGACGATCTCCCACGCGATGCCTCCGGCGCCGGACGGGATGGCGGTGTCGATGCCCCACCGAATCGATGCTCCGACGGCGCCGCCGAGTGCGACGAGCGCGTACGTTGCTGGGAGTCTCACGAGCGGGCGAGCCATTCGTCTGCCGCTTCGAACTCCGCTTCGAGCCCGCGCGCGAGGGCGTCGGAGACGGCGCCCACCACCATTTGCTGCAGGAACGGCACAGACGCCGACACCGTGGCGTCGTACGTCATGAGGCTGCCGTCGCCGTCGGGCTCCACAGTGATGGTGCCCGACGCGCGCGCGGGCGCGCCGATGATCTCTACCGCGAACGTTGCGGCGCGGGCGTCGTCGTCTTCCGCATCTGCAGGCTCCCAGGCTTCCGTGTAACGCACACCGAGGGTCTCGCCGAGCAGTCCGCGGAATTCCGCCTGGATGTCGCTCGTGGGCATCGTGCGGCGGATGGCGAGCGTGAAGGCGCCCAGTGGTGGCTTGCCGTCGAGCACGACGTCCGTCGATAGCGCGCCCGTGGCGGTTGCGCGCGCGTGCGCGAAGTCGGTGTCGGCGTACATCGCGACCACCTCTGCGGGCGTCGCAGCGAAGTGGTGTTCGAAGTGCTGTTGCATGGAGTCCCCCGGAGCGTCGCCCACCAGATTACCGCTTCGCGGCGGGGCATAGGCTATGCGCATGGCGACCTTGCGGGACACGACCGATCGCTACAGCCCCATGCCTGACGACGAGCAGGAATGGCTCGCGGAACTCACCGCGGATTGGCAGATGATCGCGGACCTCGCGTTCGCCGATTTGGTGATGTGGCGACCTGTCCCGGACGGGTTCATCGCCATTGCGCACTGCCGTCCGTCGACGGGCCCCACGGTCCATTTGGAGGACGTGGTGGGCACCATGGTCCCGGCGGGGCGTGTCGGCGCCCTGCAGCAGGCCTACGAGGGCGGCGTGAAGGTCGCGTCGCGCGAGCCGCGCTGGAGCGAGTCGTACGCCATGCGGGAGGACGCGTACCCGGTGGTACACGCGGGCAAGACCATCGCGGTGCTCACGCGTGAGGTCTCCCAGGCGGTGTCGCGGTCGTCCAGCCGCCTTGAGCTGAACTACAAGGGGGCCGCCGACGAGTTACTCGATATGGTCACTCGCGGCGAGTTTCCGATCGCGACATCGATCACGGGGCCGCGGCGCGGCGCGCCGCGCGTCGGCGATGGGGTGTTGAGGCTCGACGCCCAGGGCCACGTGAGCTACGCGAGTCCGAACGCGTTGTCGTGCTTCCACCGCCTGGGCGTGACCGGCACGCTCGTGGGCCGCTCGCTGCCGCGCGTCACGAACGACCTTGTGACGGACAAGGGCTCGCTCGACGAGACGCTCGCCATGGTGGTCGCGGGCCGGATGCCGTGGCGCGCGGACCTCGAGTCTCAGGGGGCCTGCCTGTCGCTGCGCACCATCCCCACCAAGGTCGACGGCGAGCGGACCGGCGCGCTGGTGCTGTGCCGCGACGTATCCGAGCTGCGCAGGCGCGAGCGCGAGCTGATCACCAAGGACGCGACCATCCGCGAGATCCACCACCGGGTCAAGAACAACCTCCAGACTGTGGCCGCGCTGCTGCGCCTCCAGAGCCGGCGCGTCGAGGCGCCGGAGGCGAAGGAGGCGCTCGCCGAGGCCATGCGGCGGGTGTCGACGATCGCGCTCGTTCACGAGACCCTGTCCGGCACGCTCGACGAGCTCGTGAACTTCGACGACCTCGTGTCGCGGTCGATGCGCATGGCGGCCGACGTCGCGTCCTCCGACGTGCAGGTCAAGATCGTGCGCGACGGCGGCTTTGGACTCATCCCCGCCGCCGCGGCGTCCCCGCTCGCGCTCGTGGTGACCGAGCTGATCACCAACGCCGTGGAGCACGGCTTCGAAGGCCGCGAGCACGGCACGATCACGGTGAGGGCGCAACGCGACGGGGACGACCTGCGGGTCGTGATCGCCGACGATGGCGTGGGCATCACGAGCCAGCCCAAGGGGCTTGGGTCTCAGATTGTGACGACGCTCGTGGAGAACGAACTTGGCGGTTCGCTCGAGTGGCGCAAGGTGGCTTCGGGTAGCGAGGTCGACGTGCGCGTGAAGATCAAGCAGCGCTAGCGGCCGCGCGGCGCTGGCCTAGAAGGCGGGGCGCGCGCGGCGGCGAACTACTTGGCTGCGCGGCGCGCGCGTGCGGCGCGGCGCTTCAGCGAACGGCGCTCGTCCTCGGACAGGCCGCCCCAGACACCGGAGTCCTGGTTGTGCTCCATGGCCCAAGCCAGGCAGGACTCGCGAACGTCACAAGAGTTGCACACCGTCTTGGCGCGCTCGATCTGTTCCAGGGCAGGGCCGGTGTTGCCGACCGGGAAGAACAGTTCCGGGTCGTCAACGTTGAGGCATGCAGCGCGGTCGCGCCAATCCATGATTCGCTCCTAGAGGGCAGGGGGTAACGGCGTCTCGCCATCGAGGGAGTCGGGCTGGAGGCAGGCCTCACGAACCCAACGGCTCTAGGTTCTCATGGTTAACAACAGATGACAAGGGTGTTTCGCCGTGTTGGCCAAATCTGTCGGGCGTAGCGACTATGTTGGCGCCATGCCCCAGGATTCCCTAAGCCAGCCTAGCGACCGTCCTACTGTCTGGGAGCGCGCGGCCGCAGTCGCCGTTGCCTGCGAGGCCTTGGCGGTGCTCGGTTGGGCGACGGCGACGTTTGCGTTCGACCGTGCTGGCGCCGTCGAACGCGGCGACACGTCGGGCTTCATCGTGGTCTTTGCCGCCGTGGCGGCCGTCGGGCTAGGGATCGTGGCGCGGGGCCTGTGGGCCGGCGCGCGGTGGGCCAGGGGGCCCGCGCTCGCGTGGCAGGCGCTCCAGGTGGGCATCGGGTTGGCGAACGTGTTGATCAACCCCGCGGCGGGGATTGGGCTGACGGTTCTTGGCCTCGTGGTGCTCGCCGGCGTGTGGTCGGCTATTCGCCGCACCGGCGTCGCGCGTTAGCCGTCACGCGGCTCCGCGAGTTGGACGACGCTCGCCTCCCGGCCGTCGAGCACCACCACGCGTAGCGGCGGGGGCGCCGCGTCGACGAATTCGGCCAAGCTTTCCGGCGCAAGCTCACGAAGCCCCGCCTCCACTGGGCGCGTCACCACCAGCAGCGCCTCGTCGCGCTCGCGGGCGGGCACCGCGAAAGGCGAGTCGGCTCCGCGGCAATCGGGGTTGGCCGATGCCAGCGCCTGCACGATCGCGTCGCGTTCGCGACACGGGTCGCCGATCACGATCACGGGCCGGCCAGGCGGCGGCATCCACGGCGCGGCGTCGTCCCCGCCGACTCCCAGGCGACGGCCGGTCGGGTCGGGCTCAACCGTCGCCGGGAGAGCGGCCACGAGCGGTGCCGGGGGCTGCTCGCCCGCGCGGGCGACCTGCACCTCCCGCCACGTGGGTCCCACTCCCAGGCGGCCCCTCCCGGGCGCGTCGGGCACGGCGGCCAGCGGCCGCGGCACGCCCCACGCGGCCGCCTCCGCCGAGTCGAGGGCTCCAAGCACCAGTTTTGCGGTGCACGCCGACGTCAGCCGCGACGGCGCCCCTGCGCCGACCGCGAGCACCGCGCGACCCGCCCCGACCGACCGCACTAGTGCCTCGCCAGCCGTGCCACGGGCATGCTCGGTGAGCCGCACCAGCGCCTCCTGGGCGTCGTCGATCACGAGCACGGCGTCTGGCAGCGCCGCCGCGAGCGTCAGGGTCCTGGCGGCCTCCCGCGGGTCTTGAGGAAGCCACACGGGGGTCATCCCGGCGCGCGCCGCGCCCGCGGCCACGGCGCGGAGTGCGCCCGTGCGGCCGGAGCCGGGCGGCCCCACGACGGCTAGCGAGCCCGCGGCCGGCCGCCATGCGGCGGCACCCTGGGTGCGGGTGGCGGGTTCGTCCCATAGCCCGAACACGGCGCGGCCCTCTTCGCCCGCAGCCAGCCGCGGGTCGTCGGCTTCCAGCGCGACCGGTAGCGGCTCCTGCCACAGCGGCGGCGGGGGCGGCCCCACGATCGCAGACGCCGCGAAATCCGTGGCGTCGGGCAGGTCCAGCGCGAGGCCCCGCACGGCGATCGGAGGGCTCGGCAACTGGGTGGGCAGCGCGCATTGCACCTCGATGCGCTGCTGGCCCGTCGCGACGATCGCGCGGCCGGGGCGATCCGTGCCGAGGGCAGCAGCCGCGGGCGTGCCGATGAGGTCCCGCGACTCCGCCTCGGACGCCACGCGCAGGGCGATGGTGGTGCCAACGTTCGCGCGGATCTCGGGCGTCACCGCGCCGGAAGGCCTCTGGGTGGCGAGGACGAGGTGCAGTCCAAGCGAGCGTCCCTGCGCTGCCAGCCGCGCGAGGTCCGGCAGAAACTCCGGGTAGCCGGCGGCCAGTTCCTGGTACTCGTCCGCGACCACCAGCAGTCGCGGGGGTGCCCCGCCTGAGCGCTCCCAGTCCGCGACGGAGGCGAAGCCAGCACGCGCGAGGCCCTCTTTGCGCGCTGTGAGTTCCCGCGCGAGGGCGGCGAGCGCGCGCCTGGCGAGGTGTGGTTCGAGGTCGGTCAGCACGCCAGCGACGTGGGGAAGCGAGCGGCACGACGCAAGCCCGGCGCCCCCCTTGAAGTCGAGCAGCGCGACCGCAACGTCGGCGGGCGAGTACTGCCGCGCGATGCCGAGCACGAGCGTCTCGAGAAGCGCGGACTTGCCGCTGCCGGTGGTGCCCGCGACAAGGATGTGCGGCCCGTGCGCGTCGAGGTCAAGCTGAAACGGGCCTTGCGCGCTCATGCCGATGGGAGCCTTGAGTCCGGGCCGGTGGAGCGTGGCGGGAGCTGGGCGGACGTCGCCCCACGTCACCGCCGACGGCAGGGGCTCGTCTTGGGAGCGCCCGGCGATGCGCCGCGCGCAGGCGTCGGCGACGGCCCGGCTGACGTGGGCGGGCGCGACGCCGCGGGTGGTCCCGGCGCGCTCCCACACGACGCCGCCCTCACCAACCGTCGCCACGCCGTCGTCCCAGGACGCGCCCGCCCCAGCCGCGTCTAGCCTGACCTTGCCGTCGCCGGGCGCGGCCGGGGGTAGGTGCCCCATCCACGGCTCGACCCACGAGCCCTGCGGCGGGCGCCTGCCCCGGCCGAGGACCAGCGCGCGCGCGAACCCCGCCGCTGCTTCTGGCGCCCCGGCGATGCAGGTGTCCCCCTCCCAGCCGACGTCTTCTGCGTGTGGGTCGAGAGGGGAGGGCGGCGCCGCGGGCGTGCGGCCCGACCTCAACCTGCGCGCGAACTCCGGCCCCAGCGCGATCGCTGGGTACGCGAGCCCGATCAGCAGGAACCACCATCGGCCGGTGAGCGCGGCCATCATGACGCCGCCGCCCGCGGATGCCGCGAGCGGAGCCACCCGCGCCCCGAGCCCTGCGGCCGGGGAGACGGCTTGCGCTTCTGTCTCGGCGCCGTCCGCGACGTCTACCACGACGAATCCTGTTCTACCCGCCTCGATGCGGTCGCCCGGCTCGAGACGGCGCGGGCGCCCGAGCCGCTTACGCACCCCGCCGCGCACGTGCCAACTGCCGTTCAGCGATCCGGCGTCGCGGCACGCGAGGTGCGGGTCTGCGGTCAACTCGAGGTGGGTGCGGGAAAGCCGCGGGTCGGCGACGCCGCGGCCGAGTTCCGTGGCGCGCCCCACCCCGCCGTCTCCGGCCCCGAAGATGCGCCCGGAATCCGGGCCGGAGACGGCGAGCAGGACCGGGCCGCGCGGGGGAGCGGTTGGCTCGCCGGGCGTGCCGGCAAGGCGCGCGCCGTGAATGAGGGGCCAGGCGCCGGCGGGGTGGTCGGGGTCGAGGGCCACGGCGCCGCACCACAACTTGCCGTCGAGTTCCACCCCGTGCCCTCGCGCGAAGCGCGCGATGTCGGCGGCAGTCGCAGCGGACCCCACGTCGAGCTCGAGGTTGGTACCGACGGTGATGTGCACGAGTACGACCGTGCCGGGGCCGCGCCCGCCGCGCTACCGCCGCGGCGGATCTGTGGACAGCGGAGTGTTGACGAGGCGCCTAGTTCTTCTTGCCGTTCTTGAAGGGGTTGCCGAGCTCCCCGGGCCCGGGCACGAATTCGACCGTGCCGTCCTCGTTTGCAGAACCCACGTACCAGTTGTAGTTCGCCGTCGCCACTTCGCGCGGCAGGCTTCCGAGCGCTCCGGGTGCGAATTTCATTTGCGAGTAGAACGTGGGGTGCTCGGGTGTCATCACCCAGTCGACCTTGTCGGTGCTGCGGGTGATCACCGCGACGTCGCCGCCCCACGTGTCATAGATCTTTGCCATGTGTTTCGCGTCAATCGACCCGAACACGAGCACCACCGGCACGTCGCAGCCGGCGCGCACCGTCCCAAAGTGGGAGCCCGCACCGATCAGCACGGTGGGTCGGTGGTCGATGTACCTGCACAGCAGATCAAGTTGTTCGCGCGCGCCCGCTTGCTCGACGGTGGTCAGCGCGCTGGTCAGCACCACGGGTTTGTCATCCCCCGGCTTGATGGATAGCCAACTTGTGAGTGGGCCGAGCGCCACGACAAAGGCCAGGAGCCACGCGACCGTGAGCGCGCGCTCGGCATCCAAGAATCGGGAGACGAGCCGCGGCGCTATCCACTGCCAGGCGACCGCGCCGGCGATGATGAGCCCCACGACGGCCGAGCTCGACAGCCGACGGATGGCCCATACCTGATCGGCCGACGATCGCGGGCTTCCACAAGTAGAGGAGGGCGGGAGCCATGAAGCCTGCCAGGACGATGCCCCATAGCGGCTTGTGGGTGAGCATCCGATAGGCCATGACGGCGAAACCCAAGACGCCGAGTACGACCAGCGGCCAGCCGAGGTACATGGCAACCCAGTTGACCGTCGCCTCCGCGTAAGTGCGGGTGTCGTCAACCTGGAATCCCGCCCGCTGTTGCAGCCAGGCAATGTATGCGCGTATCGTCTCGGGCCTGTTTTCGTTCCGCGCGGTCATCCAGAACGGACGGCTCGCGAGGACAATCCACACCACCGCGACGACCCCCGCGGCGCCGAGCCCCCACCATCGGGTGGCGCGAGCGGAGGTGACGACGGCGGTGAGTCGGCCGCCGAGTTTGGCGCGCAGGAGCGCGGCGACGACGACAAGGGCGGCGAGCACGAGTGTGGCCCGCTCGTAAGTGGTCTCAAGTGTGGTTGCGCGTTCGCTGAGGCGAGCGACGTACGCGGTGCTCCAGCGTTCAAGGCCCGCGGCACTGAGGTACACGACGATGCTCTGGGTGCCGAGGAACCCGAGGGCCGCGCCGATGCGCCACAGCGCGTGCCGTACGTTCGACAGCGCCAGCGCGAAGGCGACTCCCGCAGCCAGCCCGAGCGCGTAGCTGGGGCCGTCGATGCGCGCGAGCGTAGTCCCGGCGCTAGCGACTGCCGCGAACAGGAGCGGCACCGCTTTGCCTCGTTCGACACCCTGCCACGCCCAGGTGATGGCGGCGACGACGAGCAGCATGGTGAGTGGCTCGGTGTACGCGGCGCGCGACAGCGTGATGTGTGACAGAGATAGTGCGAGTCCGATGGCTGGAACGAACGCCGCACGGGGGCCCATGAATCGCCTTGCGAGCGCGTACACCGCGAGGATGCCAACGCCGCCGACCACCACGTTCGCCGTCAGGACGCCAGTAACACCGCCGAGCCAGCCGCCTATGCCGAGGACCGCTGGCAGCATCTTTGCCCCCTGGGGCTGCACCGATTCGCCGTTGTGGTTCCAGGCCTCGGGGGCATCGGAAATGTAATGTTGGTCGAGCATTGCGACATCGCGCGCGCCGTCGAGCGGCATGTCGGTGCTGCCGTGATGCGAGAGCCACATGCCGCTGAGGGTCAGGAACCCTGGGTCACGCCGGACGACGAAGTATTCGGCGGCCCACGCGGCGTTGAGAATCACCCACGTGAGGGTGGCAAGCAGCGCGACGGCCGATGCCCGTGCGGTCTTGTCGTCGCGCACGCGCGGCACGGCGAATCTCCACCCAAGCGCGGAGATCGCGGCGGCGGTGGGAAAGACTAACCACCAGTGGAATTGGCCCAGGTTGACCCACACGCCAGCGGAAAGCGCGAGTGCGACCGAGACGAGGACGATGCGCTCAGGCGCGGCGGCGACCGCACGCACGAACGCGCCGAATCGCGACAGTGCCTCGAGCGGGTGTGGGGCGCTCTCAGCGGTGGCGGTGCTCACGAGGGGTGAGCCTACCTGGCCCGCTGGCCCGCGCCTAGCGGCGCGCGCGCGCCTTTCGCGCGTCAGGCTGCCCCTGTATGGTGTCGGCATGGCAAGAATCGTCTTGGTCGAAGATGACCCGACTATTTCAGAACCCTTGACCCGCGCTTTGGGCCGTGAGGGCTACGACGTCGAGTGGTTTGGGATGGGCAAAGAGGGTGCCGAGGCAGCGAGCCGGGCGGACCTCATCATCCTTGACCTCGGCTTGCCGGACATTGACGGGATCGACGTCGCGCGCCGCGTGCGCGATCAGGGCCTGACGGTGCCAATTCTGATGCTCACCGCCCGCGCAGACGAGGTCGACCTCGTGGTTGGCCTCGACGCTGGCGCGGACGACTACGTCACCAAGCCCTTCCGCCTCGCGGAGTTGCTTGCGCGAGTGCGCGCGCTACTGCGCCGCCGCGCCGGGGGCGACTCCGCGACCGAGATCACCGTCAACGACGTGCGCGTGGACGTCGCGGGGCACCGTGCGTTCCGCGGCGACGAGGAGCTCCAGCTCAGCGGTAAGGAGTTCGACCTGCTACACGTGCTGGTCGCGAACGCGGGCACGGTCGTGAGCCGCGACACGCTCATGCGTGACGTCTGGTCAGCGGACCCAGGTGCCCCATCGAAGACGCTCGACATGCACGTGTCGTGGCTGCGCCGGAAGCTCGGCGACGACGCGAACGACCCGACCTACATCAGCACCGTTCGCGGCATGGGCTTCCGCTTCGAGTCCGACGAGGCCTAGGGCCGCCGCGTGCGTCGTCGACTACGCGTCGCGACGATTTCCGCGGTGGTCGCCGCGGTCATCATCCTCGGCATCCCGCTCGCGATATCTTCGGCGCAGCTCGTGCGCGACGACACCGTCGCTGACCTGACGAACCGGACCGAGACCGCCGCGGCCCTGCTCGACGGCCGCATCGAGCGCGGCGAGCCCGTGACCGGCGTCGTGCTCAACAACTACGTGGGTGGTCCGGACGCTCAGGACGGCTTCATCACCGTGCGTTTCCCCGACAACGCGCCAGCGCCTTACCCGCGCGGCGAATACCTCATGGCTGGCGAAAAGCCGGAGAGGTCCTTCTCGCACGAGACGCACACCCCGTCGGGCCTTGTGGTGCGCATAGAGGTCTCCTGGTGGGACGTGTTCTTCCGCGCGCTCGAGGCCGTGGGGCTCGTGGTCGTCGCCGGGCTTGTCGCCATCATCGTGGGCGTCGCGCTCGCGACGTGGCAGGCAAACCGGCTGTCGCGGCCGCTCGTCTACCTGTCGGTGTTCGCCGAGCAGATGGGCGCGGGCCAGGTGAACCCGCGGCTTGCGAAGTCCGGCGTCGACGAAATCGACCAGGTTGCCGACGAGCTCGTGCGCAGCGCCGAGCGGATGGCGGCGCGCCTGCAGGCGGAACGCCAGTTCTCCTCTGACGCCTCCCACCAGCTACGGACGCCGCTGACGGCGTTGTCGATGCGGCTCGAGGAAATCGCGTCCACCACCGAGCAGGACGATGTGCGGGTCGAGGCGGACGCCGCGCTCGACCAGGTCGAGCGGCTCGTTGGCGTCGTGGACGACCTGCTTGGCCGCACCCGCAAGGCGCTCGGCGGATCCACGGAGATGGTCGTGCTCAATAAGGTGCTACGCCAGCAGCGCGAGGAGTGGCAGCGCGCCTACGCCGACAAGGGCCGCGAGATTGAGTTCGCCGAGACCGACGCGACCGTGTTCGCGTCGCCCGGAGGCCTTGCGCAGGTGCTCGCGACCCTCATCGAGAACTCGCTGATCCACGGCGGCGGCACCACCACGGTAGCGGTGCGCGAGTCTGGCACCACCGCGATCGTGATTGAGGTGGCCGACGAGGGAGACGGCGTGCCCGAGGAGCTCGAGTCGGAGATCTTCAAGCGCGACGTGACCTCGGGCAAGGGCACCGGGCTTGGCCTCGCGCTGGCGCGTGATCTTGTGACGGCCGACGGTGGGCGCCTGGAGCTCAGGCAGAGCCGCCCCGCCGTGTTCTCGGTGTTCCTGCAGGGGGTGCCGCGCATGGTCGACCTCGAGGCCGTTGTGCCTCACACTCGCAAGATCAAGACGCGCAAGAAGCGCCGGGGCGACCGCTAGGCGTCAGCGACCGCCGCAGCAGGCTCGCGCTTGCCGACGAACACGAACTTCTTGTAGCCGATGTAGCGCGTGATGGTGCCGATACCGATACCCACGATCGCCGCTACGTTGTCCGCGAGCGGGCTCGTGAGCTTAAGCACGTAGGTCGAGAATGCGACGGTGGCGGCGGCGAGCGCCAGCGCGATCACGTTGATGACGCCGAACAGCAGCAGTTCCCGCACGGGCTTGCGGGTGCGGTGGTCGCTGAACGTCCACAGTCGGTTGCCCACCCACGCCACGAGCGTGGCCACGGCCGCGGAGATGACCTTGGCGGTCACCACCTTGTTGGCGAGTACCGCGCCGTCGACCGTGTGCAGCAGGTTGAACAGCCCAAGGTCGATAATGAATGCGACGCCGCCGACCGTGCCGAACTTGAGCAGCTCGATCTTGTGTTCGCGGACCCACGGCACGATTTCCATGCCAGGAGCCTAGCCGCCGGTACCGTTATGCCATGACATCACCGGTGGTCGCCGTGGTTGGCGGGGGACAGCTGGCCCGCATGATGACCCCGGCGGCGACGGCGCTCGGTATCACGTTGCGCGTGCTGGTGGAATCCAAGGATGCGGCGGCCGCGCTTCCCGCTCACGAAACCGTCGTCGGGATGCCCGGCGACCCCAAGGCGATCACCAAACTGCTCGCCAAGCCACGCCCGATCGCGCTGACGTGGGAGCACGAGCACATCCCTGCCGAGGTGTTCGCGGCGGCGGAGAAGGCGGGCGTGCCTGCGCTACCTGGGCTCAAGGCGCTCGTGCACGCGCAGGACAAGATCGCCATGCGCGCCAAAATGGACGCGCTCGGCATCCCGAACCCCGCGTGGCGCCACGTCGAAACCGAGGCGCACGTGAAGTCGTTCCTCGCGAGCGTCGGCGGCGAGGCGGTGCTCAAGCTCGCGCGCGGCGGCTACGACGGCAAGGGCGTGCGCGTCATCAGCAAGCCCAAGGATGCCAAGGACTGGCTCGCCGCCGCCGCCAAGGATGGCCCGGCGGTGCTGATCGAGGAGAAGGTTGACTTCGACCGCGAGGTGGCCGCGCTCGTGGCGCGCAGGCCGTCCGGGGAGGTCAAGGCGTGGCCGCTCGTGGAGTCGGTGCAGCGCGACGGCGTGTGCGCGGAGGTGGTTGCGCCAGCGCCGCACCTGACCGAGTCCCTCGACCGCGAGTCGCGACGCATCGCCGAGATGATCGCCACCAAACTTGGCATCGTCGGCGTGATGGCCGTGGAGATGTTTGAGGTGGGCGGAACGCTCGTGGTCAACGAGCTCGCGATGCGCCCCCACAACTCCGGCCACTGGACCATCAACGGCTCCGTGACGTCCCAGTTTGAGCAGCACCTGCGCGCGGTGTGCGACCTGCCGCTCGGGGCGACGACGGTGGTCGCGCCCGCCGTGGCGATGGTCAACATCCTCGGTGGAGACAACGAGGACCTGGAGGGCGCGCTCGTGCACGTCCTCGACCCAGGGGCCAAGGTTGAGCTGTACGGCAAGGAAGTGCGGCCCGGCCGCAAGGTTGGCCACGTGAACGTGCTCGACGCGAATGTGCGGGACGCGGTGCTCCGCGCGCGCAAGGCCGCCGCTATCGTGAGGGACGGAGGTGCGTGATGGCTGATCAGCCGCTCGTGGGCGTGGTGATGGGCTCCGACTCGGACTGGCCCGTCATGGAGGAGGCCGCAAAGGCCCTCGCAGAGTTCCAGATTCCGTTCGAGAAGGATGTCGTGTCCGCGCACCGGATGCCGGCCGCCATGCTCGAATATGGCCGCACTGCCGCCGACCGCGGCCTGCGGGTGATCATCGCGGGCGCGGGGGGAGCTGCGCACTTGCCGGGGATGCTCGCCGCCGTCACCGCGCTGCCGGTGATCGGCGTTCCCGTGCCACTCAAGTACCTTGACGGAATGGACTCGCTACTGAGCATCGTCCAGATGCCTGCCGGCGTGCCCGTAGCGACGGTTTCGATCGCCGGAGCCCGCAACGCTGGGCTACTCGCGGCGCGCATCATTGGCGCGGGGCAAGGCGAACTTGCTGAGCGCGTGCGCGCGCAGATGGTCGGGTTCCAGGACGAACTTCGCGAAGCGGCCGAGGCCAAGGGTAAGCGGCTGCGCGAGTAGTTACTTCTTCTTTTTCTTCTCCGGTGTCGCACGCGCCGAGCAGGTAGTCCGTCGAGGACGTATCGACCGTGGTCGTCGGCGCCGGAGCGGGGGTGGCCCCCGGCGACGCGCTCGGCGCCGGCTGCGGCTTGGCAACGTCGGACACGGACGCGACTGTCTTGCCCTTGATGGGCTTGTCGTTGATGACCTTCTTGAAGAGGTCGTAAGCGTCGGAGGTCCACTCGACGTCCGAGCCGTCGGTCGTGTACCGCCACGGCACGGTCACGAAGGTGATGTTCTTCTTGTCGAGGTCGCGCAAACTGAACGCGAGGCCGACCAGGTAGTTGATGTCGGCGAGCTTGGGGTCCATGGTCATGTACTCGGCGCCGGAGCTGAGGAAGTCGGCGAGCTCGTCCGGCTTGAACATGATGCCCTGCTCGATCACGGTCTCGGCGACCTTCGCGAGCAGGTCCTGCTGGCGGCCGATGCGCTGGATGTCGGACCCGTCGATGTAGCCGCCGGAGGAGTCCACGGTGCGGGTGCGAGCCCAGGCGAGCGCCGTCTTGCCGTTGAGTACCTGCGGGCCCGCCTTGACGTTGAGGTGCGACTTGTGCGCCTTGATCGCGAAGGGGATGCACATGGGCACGCCGCCGATCGAGTCGATCATCTTCTCGAAGCCGTAGAAGTCGACGACGGCGTAATAGTGGATGTAGATGCCCGTGAGGTCCTCCACCGCGTTCTGGGTGCAGGCGGCGGCCTCGGCAGGGTCGCCGCGGCGGCCGCCGTTAGAGAAGGCGATGTTGAACTTGCCTGTCCAGCCCAGCACCGTGGTGCCGTCGAACAGCGTGCAGTCCGGGATCCTTACGCGTGAGTCGCGGGGGATCGAGATGAGCTCGACGCGAGAGCGGTCGGCGCTGATGTGCATGATGATCGTGGTGTCGTTGCGCATGCCCCGGGTGACCCGCCCGCCGATGGTTCCGTTCTTGCCGTTGCGGGTATCGGAACCCATGAGCAGGATGTTGATGGCCGAGCCGCTGCTGCCGTCCGCAGGCGCGAGCGGGATCGTCGGGTCGGTTGGCGTGGACAATCTGGGTGATCTGCACCTTGTTGACTCTTGTCGACCGAGGTAGCAACTGCCGCATAGAGCGTGAACGGGAACGCGGCGGCGACCCCGAGCGCCGCGGCGAGCGTGAAACCAACCGCCTGCCATGCGACGGTGGATCTTGGTTTTCGCGGCGTGCCGAAGCCTGCGTGCGCTCACGGGCGCGCCTCCAGACGAATGTTCATGGTGCTCCAACGATGGTGCGGATTCGCAGAGTCAACGCACCACTGGCGCCGAGCGTTGCCAGCTCCGCGCTATTTCTTTTTCTTCTTGCCGGTGTTGCACGCGCCGAGCAGGTCGTTCGGGTCGAACCCGTCGTCCGTGGTCGCGGTGGGGTCCGGTGTAGCGGTCGCCGACGGGTCGGGGGTGGATTCCTTGACGGTGGAGGTGCTCGCGACCGTCTTGCCCTTGATCGGCTGGTCCTTGATGATCTTCTTGAAGAGGGAGTAGGCGTCGGACGTCCAATCGAGGCCGCCCGGGCTCGGGGTCTTAGTGCCCCTGTACGACCATGGCACGGTGACGAAGACGATGTTCTTCTTGTCAAGGTTGCGCAGGCTGAACGCCAGGCCGACCAGGTACTTGAGGTCTGCGAGTTCCGGGCTCATCGTCATGTATTCGGCGCCAGATCCCAGGAAGTTACCTAGCTCGTCCGGCTTGAACAGGATTCCCTTCTCGAGGATGACCTCGGCGACCTTCGCGAGGAGGTCCTGCTGGCGGCCGATGCGCTGCGGGTCGGTGCCGTCGATGTAGCCGTCAGCGGAGTCCACGGTGCGGGTGCGGGCCCAGGCGAGCGCCTGCTTGCCGTTGAGAACCGTGGGGCCTGCCTTGACGTTGAGGTGCGACTTGTGCGCCTTGATGGCGAACGGGATGCACATGGGCACGCCGCCGATCGAGTCGATCATCTTCTCGAAACCGTAGAAGTCCACGACCGCGTACTGGTGGATGTAGATGCCGGTGAGCTTCTCGACGGCCTTGATGGTGCACGCGGCGGCCTCGGACGCGTGACCGTGCACCCCACCGTTCGCGAACGCAATGTTGAAGTTTCCGAACCATCCCTTGCGAGTGCTGCCGTCGTTGAGCGTGCAGTCGGGCACCTGCACCTTGGAGTCGCGGGGGATGGAGATGAGCTCGACGCGTGAGCGGTCGGCGCTGATGTGCATGATGATCGTGGTGTCGTTGCGCATGCCGCAGGGCCACGCGTCCGCCGATGGCGCCGTTCTTGCCGGTGCGGGTGTCCGAACCCATCAACAGGATGTTGATGGGCGAGCCGCTGGCGTCGTCCTTGGGGCCAAGCGGGGGCGGCGGGCGATCGTTGCCGAGTAGTGGCGCGACGTCCTCTTTGTGGATATCGCCAATGGCTTCGTTGATCTCGCGCACGTACGAGAAGGGGTAGGAAGCGGCGACGCCAAGGACGGCCGCGACGGTGAATGCCGAAAATTGAATCCACGCGCGGTTCTTGATCTTGGTGACGTGGCGACGTGGCGCGAGTCGTGATGCGGCCATGCGCGGGCTCCCCAGGGGTAAGGACGGATTTTGCGTCCATTGTAGGTCGTTTTCACAAGAACAACGCTCTGGGCGGCAGATGCGTTGCCCCGCGCCGGATAACCTCGTGTCGTGACCACGCCGCCGCTGCCACAGCTGACGCCTCATCCGCCCGTGAGTGTCGTCCTGACGGTGCTCAACGAAGAGCGGCACCTTGAGGCAGCCGTGCGCAGCGCGCTCGACAACGGCTACCCCGGAACGATCGAGGTCGTCGTGGCGGTCGGGCCGTCCGCGGACGGGACCGCGACTGTCGCCCGCGCGCTCGCGGCGGACCCGCGCGTGACGGTCGCAGACAACCCCACTGGCCTCACGCCGCAGGGCCTCAACATCGCGATCGCCGCGGCGGCGCACGGCGTGCTGGTGCGGATCGACGGCCACACCGTGCTGCCAGACGGCTACATCGACACGGCTGTCGCGGAACTTGCCGCAACCGGTGCGGGCAACGTCGGCGGCCAGATGGTGCCCGTGGGCCAACGCCCGATGCAGCGCGCTGTCGCCGCCGCCATGAGCTCCGTGTGGGGGATCGGCGGCGCGCGCTTCCACGTGGGGGGTGAACCTGGCCCGGCCGAGTCGGTGTTCCTCGGAGTCTTTCGGCGCGAGGCGGTCGCGGCCGTAGGCGGCTTCGATGAGCGGTTCTCGCGCGCGCAGGACTGGGAGCTGAACTTCCGGCTGCGCGCGGCGGGATACGTGGTGTGGTTCGACCCAAGCCTGCAGGTGGAGTACCACCCGCGCGCGTCGTTGCGGGCGGTCGCACGCCAGTTCCATGCGTCCGGTCAGGTGGCGCCGCGAAGTGACGCGCACCCACGCGGGCACGGCGTCAGTGCGCTACCTCGCGCCGCCCCTGCTGGTGGCGACGCTCGCGGTCGCGATCGCGGCGGGCGTCGTGGGCCTTGCCGCGCAGACGCCATGGCTGGCCCTCGCGCTGGCGGCGCCGGTGGCGTACGTGGTGGGGCTGCTGGTCGCGGCGGCGGCGTTGGCGCGGAGGACCGGCGCGGCGGGCGCCTTGTGGGTTCCGCCGGTGCTCGCGACCATGCACGTGAGTTGGGGTCTAGGCTTCTGGCGCGGAATGAGGTAGTTTCGATTTGACGCCAAGGGATTACAAGGGTGTAATTCCATCAGTGCAACTGACCGGCGTCGAAAAGGAGGGCCTCATGTGGAGTGTCTATGACGGCTCGCTTCCCTCAGACGCAGGGAAGCCTGCTCCCGCACTCGCATCGGTCGTCAATATCTTCGGAGCCGAAGACGACGACGGCCCGCTCGGCTGGCAAGAGCGGGCGCTGTGCGCACAGACAGATCCAGAAGCATTTTTCCCCGAGAAGGGCGGCTCGACCCGCGAAGCAAAGAAGGTTTGCGGATCGTGCGACGTTCGCTCGGAATGCCTCGACTACGCGCTCGAGAACGACGAGCGGTTCGGCATCTGGGGCGGTTTGTCCGAGCGTGAACGCCGCAAGCTCAAGCGCCGCGCCGTCTAGCCCGCGGTGTCTCGTGCGGCCGGGGTGAGCCCCTCCGCGCCCTTTGTCAGGGCGATCGTCGTCACGGCCGGGCGCCCCGAATTCCTGCGCCACGCGGTCGCAGCGTTGGCCGCCCAAGAACACCCCATCGACGCTTGGCACGTCGTATCCACCACCGACGACCAGGCCGCAACCGCGTTGCCCGACGGCGTCGACATCCCCGTCACCGTGGTCGCCGCGAACGACTTTGGAGCGGCAGTCAACGCCCTCCTTGAGCAGCATCCCGCCGAGGACGACGAGTGGCTGTGGCTCGTGCACGACGACGCCGCGCCAGACGCGCAGGCCCTCGCCCGCATGGTCGCCGTGGTCCGCAAGCGCCGCCTCGCTGGCGTCGTGGGGGCGGCAACCACCCGCTATCGACGACACCTCGAGGGTGGTCAACACCGGCGTAACGGTGTCGCGGATCGGCGCGAGGCGGGTCGGGGTGGCCGACGCCGACGACCTCGACCAGGGCCAGCACTACGCGCGGGAGGACGCGCTTGCCGTGTCGCTCGCGGGCGCGCTGGTGCGCCGCCGCGTGTGGGAGGAGCTCGGCGGAACCGACCCCGCATACGGGTCCTTCGGCTCTGGACTTGACCTGTGCCGCCGCTGCTGGCGCGCCGGCCACGACGTCGTGGTGGTACCCGCGGCCCGCGTGCGCCACGCGCAGGCTGGCCTGTACGGGCGCACATCCCCGGACCAAACCGGCACCGATCACCGCCGCACGTACGCCGCGCGGCGCGCGTCCGAGTGGTACCACGCGCTCGCGTGGTCGCCGGCGTGGGCCGCCCCGCTGCTACTGCTGTGGGTGGCGGCCTCGGCGATCGCGCGCGCCGCTTACCGGCTGGCGTCCACAGAGGTGACCATGGTGTCTGCCGAGCTGCGGGTGCCGTTCGTGCTTGCCAGCCGCCTGCATCGGCTGCCGGCGTCGCGGACCCGGATTGCGCTCGCGGGCACCAAGCCCGTAGAGCGCCCGTTGCTGGCGAGCTGGCTCGACGTCGCGCGACACATTCGCGCGCGGGAGTTGGGTGCCTACGAGTCGTGGCGGGCGGAGAACCGGCCGTCCGAGGTGCAGGTGCGCGAGCTCAGGACGCTGGCGGTGCGCCGGCACTGGACGCTGTTGGGGCTGACCGGCGGGCTCGTCGCGATCAGCTTCGCGCTCTACGGCTCGTGGCTGTCGCGGCTGATCGACGGGAAGATGCTGACCGGCGGCGCGCTCGGCGCGACAAACGTCACGGTCGCCGAGCTGTGGGATCGAACCTGGACGGGATGGTCGGACGTCGGGCTTGGCGCGGGCTCGCTGGACGGGGGATGGGCGGCGCTGATGATCCCGCTCGCTATCTTCCCCGGTGGCTTGGCCGTGGGGATCGGGCTCATGCTGACCCTGGCCCCGCTGTGGGCCGGGCTCGCCGCGTGGGCGAGCTCGGGCGCCGCGACGCGGTCCGTGACCGCCAGGGCGCTCGCCGCCATCGCCTGGAGCGTGTGGCCGCCGTTCCTGCAGTCCGTCGTGGACGGCCGCGTTGGTGCGGTGATCGTCCACACCATGCTTCCCATCTTCGCGTTCGCGCTCGTGCGCGCTGTGTCCGCCCAGCGCCGCGACCGGCTTGGCGACGGAACGGAGTTTCCCACGGCGCGCGTGGGCTCGCCCGCGGCTGGCGCGCTTGCAGGAGTCGTCATGGCCGTCATCACTATCGCCGCCCCCGCGATGCTGGTGCCGCTCGTGCTTGGCGTGGTGGGCGTCGTGATCGTCGCGCGCGGCCACCGCAGGATCGCGCTACTTGTGCTCGTGGTGCCGCTCGTGGCCGCGGGCCCCGGCATAGTCGCCGCCTGGTCCGCGCGCGCCGGGGACTGGCTAAGCGTGTTGCTCCGCGAGCCCGGGCCGTCCGCCCCGTTCGACCCAGCGGCGCCCGCGCCACTGCTGCTCGGCGTGATCAAGACGCCGCCGGACTGGCCGCTTGTGGGCCCCGCGGGCGACACAGCTCTCGCGTATCTCATCGGCGCTGGGGTGATCGTCGCCGCCCTCCTGGCGCTCGGCGGCGCGCGCCACGCGGCCGCCGTGCGCACCGGCTGGTTCGTTGCGGCCGCAGGCATCTCGCTGGCCGTAGCGTGCCAACGCACGGTGGTCGCGCCCGTCGGCCTCGACGGATCCCAGGCAGCCAACGGGTGGCCGGCCCCCGGGCTGTCGCTCGTCGCGCTCGGCCTGATCGGAGCGGCGCTCGTGGGCCTGCGCGCCGACGCCGACACAAGCTCCTTCAGCGCTCCGATGCTGCGCGCGACCCGGGCGACGAACATCGCGGCGGGGGTCGCGGCGTCGGTAATCGTCGCCGTCCACGTCGCTGCCGCCGCGTGGCCGGGCCGCGACTTCGGCGGCGATGTTCACCCCGCGGACGCCGAGGTGCTGCCACTTGTCGCTGGCCTCGAAAGCAGCTCGAGCCCCCTGAGCCGCGTGCTCGTGGTCCGGAACGACGGAGATGGCGTCACCTACACGGTCCTGACGCGCGACGGCGCGGCCCCGCTGCTCGGGCGAGGCTTCCTCGCAAACGACGGCACGTTGCGCAACTTCCAGCTTCCCGACGGCGCGGTCCACGGCCTGACGCCGATCGTCGCGGCGCTCGCGGGCGCGGGGGACGGCGCGGCGACGCAGTTGCGCGGCGAGGGGGTTGGCGCCGTCGTCGTCCCGCCTGGCTCGGAGGAGGTCGCGGCGGCGCTCTTGCGTAGCCAGGGGCTCACAGTGATCGGCTCGAGCGAGCGCGGGCTCACGTGGCGCGTGTCCGACCGCGCGGAGGTTGCGCCATCCGACCGTGCTTCGCGCGTGTGGCTGGAGTCGGGCGGGCAATGGGAGCAGTCGCTCGACAGCACTCCGACCACCGTTTCGGCGAGCCTTGCCGCAGGCGCCGACGACCGCGCGGTGGTGCTCGCCACGCCGGCCCGCGCCGGCTGGACCGCGACGCTCAACGGCCGCTTGTTGCCGAGCGTTAACCACGACGGCATGCTGGCGTTCCAGGTGGGCGCGGACGCAGGCGACCTGCGGGTGCGCTTCCTCGACACCGGTTACCGCCGCTGGTGGTGGCTGACGGCCGCGGCGCTCGCGTGGACAATCTTCAACGCGATTCCCATCCGGGACCGCAGGTTCGACGGGAGGACGATGTGATCGCGCGTGCCGTCATTGGCCTCGCCGCCGTGTTCGCGGTGGCGATCGCCGCCGTCGTGGGCCCCACCCAGCAGGCCCCCACCCAGGTCGGGTCCCTCGACCTCGACGTGGTGCCGGCAGCGCAACGGCTCGCGTGCCCCGGATCGCTGGCGCTACCGGTGGGCGCGGACCCCGACGCGACCGGCGCGCTTGGATCGGGATCGAAGGACGTGAGGTTTAGCGGCTTTTCGAACGGCGACGAGCCGGTGGCTGCGGGCGAAGGCTGGTCGTTCGACGCGGCACTCGCCACCACGATCGAGCGGATTGGCGGGGGCGATCTCGCGGGCCTGGCCGCCGTCGCGTGCGTGGCGCCGTCCACGGACGCCTGGCTGCTCGGCGGGTCCACGACCGTCGGCCACAGCGCCCGCCTTGTGCTTACGAATCCCACCACCGCGCCGAGCGAGGCGACCGTCACCATCCACGGCGCGGCCGGAGCGGTGTCCCCGCAAGTCACCGTCGCCGTGGGCGCTGGCGCGACGCAGCAGGTGCTACTCGAGGCAGTGGCGGCGGGCGTTGACACCGTGGCGGTCCACGTCGAGGCGACCGGCGCGGGCGTCGTCGCCACCCTGCAGGACTCCCGGCTCGACGGCTTCATCCCGGAGGGCACTGATTGGGTGCCTCCGTCCCCGGCCGCCGCCACCTCGCTCGTTATTCCTGCCGTGGGGCCCAGCAACACCGACGACGGCATCTCCATCGTGCGCCTGCTGTCACCCGAGGGCGGCGAGGCCTCGCTCAGGCTCGTCGACAACGTCGGCGAAGTGGCCTGGCCGGGCGTGGCCGGCATCACGCTCGAGGCAGGCACTGTTGTCGATGTTCAGTTGCCGGTCGCGGTAGCGGGCGCTGTGCTCGTGGAGTCAACGGCGCCCGTGATGGCGTCCGCGATGACCACTCAGGGCCGCGTGCCCGAGGACGCCCCTGCCGGATCTGTCGCGCGCGACCTTGTGTGGGTCCAGGGGCACGAGTACGTCGAGGGGCGCGACCTGCGCGCCATGGTGACGCATTACAAGCCCGCGGTCGCGGTGTACGCGCATCAGGACACCACCGTGGTCGTCACTGAGGTCGCGACGGGCAAGGTGCTCGTGGAGCAGCGCGTCACCCGCGGCACTAGCGTCCGGCTGCCGCTCGACGTCCCAGGCGGCACGGAGGTTGCGGTCACGGGCGACGTCTCGTGGGTGGTGCTTGTCGGTGACCTGCCGGGATTCGTCACCGCCATCGAGCCCACGGACGTCACGGAGGACCCGGTCGGCGTCCTGGTGGCGCCAGCGCCGTACTCGGAGACGGGTTGGGTTCAGGCGCCGTAGTCGGGGTCGACGTCGTGCGGGCTGCGACCCAGCACGTGCGCCACGTGCTCGGCGACGATGTCCCTCACCAGCCCTGAGAGATCCCCGGGCGTCGCCGCGCGGTCCTCGATCGGCCGGCGGTACAGCACCAGCCGCGCGGGTTGCCCCGCGTCCTCGGGGAACAGCCGGCCAAGCGGCACGCCGCCCTCCCACGCAGCGGGGGCCGACGGCGGCACCTCCTCGACCGCGAACTCGATGCGGCCCCAGTGCGGCCCCCAGCGGGGCTCAAGGCGCTCGGCGGCGGCCATCACCAGCTCGTCGAAAGCCTGATGCCGCGTGCGATAACCCGGCAGCGTGGGCGGAAGCAGCGGCGCGCGCAAGCCGCGCCCGTGCCTGTCCCGTGTGCCCATACCGCGACCCTAGCGTCGGCGCGCGGCGTGGTGCGCGAGCATCGCGGACGCGCGGGGGTACCGTCCAAAGGGTGATGAGAATTCGGCACTGCGCGAAGACGTCGTGTAGCGCGCCCGCCGTGGCGACGCTCACGTACCAATACGAGGACTCCACCGTAGTCGTGGGGACCCTGTCGCAGCGCGCGGAGCCGCACTCTTACGACCTGTGCGTGCGGCACGCCGACGCCTTCACCGCCCCGCGCGGTTGGGACGTCGTGCACCTCCACCAGGAGTTCGTGGAGCCGGAGCCGTCGCCCGACGACCTTGACGCGCTCGCCCACGCGGTGCGCGAGGCCGGGCGTCGCCCCGAGCCGCAGCAGGACGTCGCGGAGGCAGAACCGCCCCGGCGGGGCCACCTGCGCGTAGTCTCCGACGCCTAGGGGCGACTACCGTAGTGGCGTGACTACGAAGCCCGATCTCAGCAACCTGATCAAGTCCTACGACGTCCGCGGCGTCTACGGGGACACCCTCACCGAGGATGTGACTCGCGCGATCGCCGCGGCATTCGCCGACGTGGTGGTCCTGCCCGACGGCATGGATACCGTCGCGATCGGCCGCGACATGCGCGAATCCGGTGTCCCGCTCGCCAAGGCGTTCGTCGCGGGCCTCAACGACCGCGGCGTCAACGCCATCCTGATCGGCATGTGCTCGACCGACGGGCTTTACCACGCGTCCGGGTCGCTCGACATCCCTGGCGCCATGATCACCGCGAGCCACAACCCCGCCGAGTACAACGGCATCAAAATGTGTCGGGCCCGCGCTCGCGCCGTCGGAGAGAACTCCGGCCTCGCCGAGGTGCGCGAGCTCGCCGCAACATACATCGCCGAGGGCATCCCCGTGGCCGATGCGCGGGGCACCTCCGAGGAACGCGACATGCTCGCCGAGTACGGTGCGTTCCTCCGCGGCCTTGTGGACCTGTCGGGCTCGCGCAAGCTCAAGGTGGTGGTCGACGCGGCGAACGCGATGGGCGGCTACACCGTCCCCGCGGTGCTCGGGACGGGCGCCGGCCTGCCCGAGCTTCCGCTCGAGATCATCCCGCTGTACTTCGAGCTCGACGGCACGTTCCCCAACCACGAGGCGAACCCGCTCGAGGCCAAGAACCTTGTGGACCTGCAAGCCGCTGTGCTCGAGCACGGTGCCGACATCGGCCTCGCCTTCGACGGCGACGCCGACCGCTGCTTCGCGATCGACGAGAAGGGCGACGTGGTCGCCGCCTCCACCGTGACGGCCCTGGTGGGCCTGCGCGAGACCAAGCGCGACCTCGCCAACGGCGGCCACCCCACCGTCGTCTACAACCTTGTGTCCTCCATGGCCGTGCCAGAGCTGCTCCACGATGCCGGCGCTATCACGGTGCGCTCGAAGGTGGGCCACTCGAACGTCAAGGCCCTCATGGCGGAGCACAACGCCGTGTTTGGCGGCGAGCACAGCGCCCACTTTTACTTCCGCGATTTTTGGTACGCGGACTCGGGGATGCTGGCCGCGATGCACGTGCTGGCAGCGTTGGGCGAGCAGGACCGCACGCTGAGCGAAATCCTGTCGACCTACTCGCCGTACACCGCGTCGGGCGAGATCAACTCGACGGTGCCGAACACGCAGGACGCGCTCGACCGGGTGACGGCCGCGCTCGTCACCGGCGCCCCTGGGGTTGCGACCGACGATCTCGACGGACTGTCCATCAACCACTGGACCAGCGAGCCGCAGTGGTGGGCGAGCGTGCGCGCCTCCAACACCGAGCCGGTGGTGCGGCTCAACGTCGAAGCCGCCGACCCGGCCGTCATGGCCGACGTGCGCGACCGCGCCCTCGCGGCCGTGCGAGCCGACGGCTAGGGGAGCCGTGTCGAGCCAAGGGGGCACCAAGGCGATCGTCGCGGCGCTCACCGCCAACCTCGGCATCGGTGTCACCAAGTTTGTGGCGTTCGCGCTCACGGGCGCGGCGTCGATGCTGGCGGAGGCGGTGCACTCCGTCGCCGACTCCGGCAACCAGGTTCTGCTGCTCATTGGCGGCAAGCGCGCCGTGGCCGAGGAGACGCCTGACCATCCCTTCGGGTACGCGCGGGCGCGCTATTACTACGCGTTCCTGGTGGCCGTGGTGCTTTTCACTGTCGGTGGCCTGTACGCGCTGTACGAGGCGTGGCACAAGTTCAAGCACCCGGAGCCGATCGAGTCGTGGCAGTGGGTGCCAATCACCGTGCTGTGCGTCGCGATCGTGCTCGAGGGGATGTCGTTCCGCACCGCCATCGGCGAGTCGAACAAGGTGCGCGGCAAGCTGTCGTGGCCGGGCTTCATCAAGAAGTCGCGCAGCCCGGAGCTGCCGGTGATCCTGCTTGAGGACCTTGCCGCGCTGACGGGACTCGTGTTCGCGCTGGTCGGCGTGGGCGCCACGCTCATCACCCACGACGGCATCTGGGACGCTTTCGGCACCGCCGCGATTGGCCTGTTGCTCGTGACGGTGGCTGTGGTGCTTGGCCGCGAGACAAAGTCGATGCTGATGGGCGAGTCCGCGTCCGTCGAGGATGTGGCGCGCATCAGGGCGGCGCTCACGGCGGCGGGCTTCACGGACGTCATCCACTTGCGCACCATGCACCTGGGGCCAGAGGACGTGCTGGTGGCGGCCAAGGTGGCGCTGCCGGGGACGACGACGGTCGCCGAGAGCGCGCGCCGCGTCGACGAGGCCGAGGAAGCCATCCGCGCTAAGGTCCCGGTGGCCAAGCGCATCTATCTCGAAGTAGACGTCCGGAGGGACACCGCGTGAACGACTTCATCGTCAAGGACCCGGCGCTGGCTGAGGCCGGCCGCCACCAGATCGACCTCGCCGAGCACGAGATGCCCGGCCTGATGGCGCTACGCGAGGAGTTCGGCGCTGCGCAGCCGCTGGCAGGCGCGCGCATCGTCGGCTCGCTGCACATGACGGTGCAGACCGCCGTGCTGATCGAGACCCTGACCGCGCTTGGCGCGCAGGTGCGGTGGGCGTCGTGCAACATCTTCTCCACCCAGGACGAGGCGGCGGCGGCGGTGGCGATCGGCCACGGCACGCTCGACGAGCCCGCCGGCGTGCCGGTGTTCGCCGTCAAGGGCGAGACGCTCGACGAGTACTGGGACTACACGGACCGCATCCTCACGTGGGAGGGCGACGGCCCCAACCTCATCCTCGACGACGGCGGCGACGCCACCCTGCTGGTGCACGAGGGCGTCAAGGCCGAGGCCGCAGGCGAGGTCCCGCCGCGCATCGACCCTGGCGACCCGGGCTACCACCCCGAGCGCGAGGCAATGCGCGCCGTCCTACGCCGCTCCCTCGCCGCGGACCCGCAGCGCTTCACCCGCATCGCCGCCGGCATCAAGGGCGTCAGCGAAGAGACGACGACGGGCGTGCACCGGCTCGACCAGATGTTCGCGCGCGGCGAGCTGCTGTTCCCCGCGATCAACGTCAACGACTCGGTCACCAAGTCGAAGTTCGACAACCGCTACGGGATCCGCCACTCGCTGCCCGACGGACTCATGCGCGGCACCGACGTCCTGATCGGCGGCAAGGTGGCGCTGGTCGCCGGCTACGGCGACGTCGGCAAGGGCGCGGCCGAGGCCCTGCGCGGCCAGGGCGCGCGCGTGATCATCGCCGAGGTCGACCCCATCTGCGCGCTCCAGGCGGCGATGGACGGCTACCAGGTGGCGAGGCTGGACGACGTCGTGGAGACGGCGGACTTCTTCGTCACCACCACGGGCAACATGGGGATTATCTCGGTGGGCCAGATGGCGCGCATGAAGGACAAGGCGATCGTGGGCAACGTCGGGCACTTCGACGACGAGATCGACATCGCTGGCCTCGAGGCCTCCGACGCCAAGCGCGTGCCCGTGAAGCCCCAAGTGGACGAGTGGGTGTTCCCGGACGGCCACAGCGTCATCGTGCTGAGCGAGGGGCGGCTACTGAACCTCGGCAACGCGACCGGGCATCCGTCGTTCGTGATGTCCACGTCGTTCGCGAACCAGGTGCTGGCGCAGATCGAGCTGTGGACCAACCTCGACGCCTACCCGCTGGGCGTCCACCGCCTCCCTAAGGCCCTGGACGAGAAGGTGGCCCGCCTGCACCTCGACGCTCTTGGCGCGCGGCTCACGGAGCTCACGCCCGAGCAGGCGGAGTACATCGGGGTGCCGGTCGAGGGCCCGTTCAAGCCGGACCACTACCGGTACTAGTCGAGCACCTCGGCGACGCCGAAGGGCAGCCTGCGCACCGTCTGCGCCTGCGCGTCGTCCTGCTGCTGGTGCGCGAGAGAGATTTTGTACTCGCGGTCGCGGCGCGTGACGAGCACGGCAGCGATAAACGTCTCTGGGTGCACGGGGTGCGGCGGGAGCGGCGCGACATATTCTTTGATCTGCTCGTAGAGCCGCTGGCCGATCTGCGCGCGCGAGGTGGGATGTAGCGTCATCGCGCGGCCGAGGAATTGCCGCGCGGTGAGCGCCAGGCCGTCGGGGAGGCGCCGGATGTCCACGGTTGACGACCATTCCTCGAGGCCCTGCGGCATCACCATGTGGGTGCGCGTCTGGCGTGCGGCGCGCACTCGCACCGCGTAGGTTCCGGCGAGCATGTCGCCCACGCGCTTGCCGCGCGAGCTCACGAGCGCCACGAGGATGCTGATCATGCCCGCGACCATCCACGTCTCGAAGACAGCGGTCAGGGCTCGCCCGAAGGCGTGGCGGGCGGAAATGGGGCCGCCGTCGTCGCGGACGATGCGGATACCCATCGCGAGTTTGCCGAGGCTTCGGCCCCGCGTGAGGGTTTCCACAGTCGCGGGTCCGATGACGAACAGGAACGCGGTGAAGACGACGCTGATCGCGGCAATCGCCGCGAAGTCGAGCCCCTGGGGGACCAGCGAGTCGAGAAGGACTCCGCCGCCCCACGCGACGGCGACGGTGACGGCCACGTCGATGAGGCCGCCGACGATACGGGTGCCGATGTTGGCGGTGGCGGTGTCGAGCACGACGCCCTCGCCGATCACCGTTTCGTCGGCATTCGTCACGGAACCCACCTCCTTGGTCGTCGTATGGCATCGTATCGGTATGGATCTCGACTCGTTCATTGCCGTGCGCGAGCCGCGCTGGCAGCGGCTTGAACAACTTGCGAAGCTGCGCGGGATGCCCGGCGCCGCCGCGGACGAGTTCGCGCAGCTGTACCAGCTGACGGCGACCGACCTGTCGCAAGTGCGTGCCGCCGCTCCCGACCCGCAGCTCATCTCCCGCCTGTCGATCCTGCTGGCGAACGCCCGAACCCACCTCGCGGGCGCGAACCAGCCGATGTGGAAGCAGATCGCGAGGTTTTTCGCGCGCGACCTGCCTTTGTCGCTGTACCGGCTGCGGTGGCCCACAGTGGGCGTCACCATCGCGTTCGTGGCGATCGCGATCGCGACAGCCGTCTACATCTCGAACGAGCCTGGGGCGCTGGATCAGGTGGGTAGCTTCGAGGCCCGCCAGGACTACGCGAACACGCAGTTCGAGAGCTACTACTCTCAGTACCCCAGCAGTTCATTCTTCGCCCGGGTGTGGACGAACAACTCGTGGGTCGTCTTGCAGTCGGTCGGCGGAGGCTTCACCGGCATATTCACGGTGTGGGTCCAGTACGCGAACGCCGCGAGCACGGGGACGGCAGCCGCGATCATGTACGAGTTCGGGTACCTCGGCTTGTTCTTCAAGCTGATCATGCCTCACGGCCTGCTCGAGCTCACGGCGATCTGGATCTCGGGGGCCGCGGGGCTGCGAATCTTCTGGTCGCTGATGGTGCCAGGGGAGCGTAAGCGCATGGACGCCATCGCGGCCGAGGGCCGCATGCTGATCGGCGTCGCGCTGGGCCTAGTGGCCGTGCTCATGGCTGCCGGGCTCATGGAGGGCTTCGTGACCGGGTCGCGGCTGCCGTGGCTCGCGAAGGACGCCATCGGAGTGCTGGTGCTCGCGGGCTTCTGGACCTACGTAATCTACTTTGGCCGCATCGCCGCGCGCGAGGGCTTCACCGGCGACATCGACGCCGACGCCGCGGGGGATTACGTCCCCGTGGCGGGCTAGAGCTTCCCGGCCTTCTTCAGGTCGAGGTACGCGTCCGCGACGGCCGGCGCGAGCTGGTCCGGTGCTGCGGTAACCACCTGGGCGCCCATGCGACGCATCCGCATCGCGATTGCCTGGCGCTCAAGGTCGAAGCGCGTGGCCGCCGCGGCGCCGAAGACGTCGAGCACATCGGTGCGGGCGGCCATCATCTCGGTAAGCTCCGGATCGTCAACCGAGCCGATGAGCACCTGGTGCTTGCGGGCGATGGGCCGGATCGCGCGCAGCAGCCCGCTCTGGACCGCCGCGGGGTCAACGGAGGTCATGATGGCCACCAGCGCGCGCTGGCTGGTGTGCTTGTAGACGGTCTCGGTGGCGCCTATCCAGTCCATCTCGGTAATGGTTGCCTCGATGGGCGCCAGGCGGTCCGCGAGGATAGACATGAGTGCGCTCCCCGACGCACCGGCGACCCGGCCGCGCACCCGGCGGTCGTACGCGATCACCTGCACCCGGTCGCCGGCGTGGCTGGCGAGCGCGGCAAGCAGCAGCGTGGCTTCGATGGATTCATCCAGGCGAGGGTGGTCGCCGATGCGGGCGGCGGCAGTGCGCGACGTGTCGATCATGATGAAGACGTGGCGGTCGCGCTCGGGGCGCCAGGTGCGTACGACGACCTCGGAGCGGCGGCCAGTCGCCCGCCAGTCGATCGAACGCACGTCGTCGCCGATCACGTATTCGCGCAGCGAGTCGAACTCGCTTCCGGCGCCTCGGATCTGCACCGCGGAGCGGCCGTCGAGCTCGCGCAAGCGGGCTAGCCGCGACGGCAGGTGGCGCCGTGACCGGAACTCGGGCAGGACGCGCAGTCGGGCCGGGACGTCGATGGACAACTGGCGGCCCGCGAGCCGTAATGGACCCACAAGCCTGAGTGTCACCGCGCCCGCCGCGCGGTCGCCGCGACGGGTGGGAGTGAGGCGAGTCGTGACGCGGCGGCGCTCGTGCGGGGGAACGTCAATGTGGTGGCGGTTGGTGCCCGCGCCCGCGGAGGGCTCCCACGCGTCTCGCACCTCGCCGTGAATCTGCCTGCGCCCCACGTTGAGGATGGTGAGCGTCGACGACGCGGATTCGGTGAGACGCACCTGGGCCGGGACGTCGCGGCGCACGGCTACCGACCGCGGCGATGGCGCGAGCGCAGCGTCTACCGCGCACACCACGAGTACGCCTACCGTCCACAGGGCACCCACCGACAGGGTGGAGAGCCATATGACCGGGACGAGCCCGACCGCGGTGAGCGCCAGCGCGCGCCAGGTGAGGTACATGAGTTAGCGCGGCACGGGCACGTTCGCGAGCACTGAAGTCAGCACGCTTGAGGCGGTGACGCCCTCGAGTTCCGCCTCCGCGTGGAGCTGGATTCGGTGCTGGAGCGTGGGGACGGCGAGCGCCTTGACGTCGTCGGGGGTGACGAAGTCGCGGCCGGCTAGCCAGGCCCACGCGCGCGACGTGGACATCAGCGCGGTGGCGCCGCGCGGCGAGACGCCGAGCGAGGTCGACGGCGCCTCGCGGGTGGCGCGGCACACGTCCACGATGTAGCCGATGACGTCCTCCGAGATGTCAACCTTCTGGACTTGGGCGCGGGCGGCGTCGATGTCCTTGATGGTCGCGACGGGTTTGAGTCCGGCGGCCTTGAGGTCGCGCGGCGAGAATCCGCCAGCGTGGCGCGTCAGCACCTCGACCTCGACGTCCCGCGGGGGCAGGTCGATCGCGATCTTGAGCAGGAACCTGTCGAGCTGGGCTTCGGGCAGGGGGTAGGTGCCCTCGTACTCGACGGGGTTGTCGGTCGCGATCACCATGAACGGCTCGGGCAGCGGCATGGCCTTGCCGTCCACGGACACTTGGCGTTCTTCCATCGCTTCGAGCAGCGCCGACTGCGTCTTGGGGGGCGTGCGGTTGATCTCGTCGGCAAGCAGCAGGTTGGTGAAGATGGGGCCGGCCCGGAACGAGAACTCCGCGGTGCGCGCGTCGTAGACGAGCGACCCGGTGACGTCTCCGGGCATCAGGTCAGGCGTGAACTGGACGCGCTTGGTGTCCACCTTGAGGGAGTGCGCGAGGGCGCGCACGAGTAGCGTCTTCGCCACTCCTGGGACTCCCTCGAGCAACACGTGCCCGCGGCAGAGGAGGGCGATGATGAGCCCGGTGACGGCGGCGTCCTGGCCGACGACGGCCTTGCCCACCTCCGCCCGAATCGCGGTCAGGCTCGACTGCAGGTCTGTGCTGCGGGTAGTGGCGTTCGTGCTCACGAGTCGTGAACCTCTCTCTCTAGTCGGTCCAACCTGGCAACGGTATCCATGATCGAGGCGTTGTCGCTCGGCGGCGGGCCGTAAAGTATCGCGTCGACCTCGTCCGCGCGGCGTCCGGTGGCGGCGACGACCGCGCCGATCACGGTGGAGTGGTCCGCGGTCCGCGACAGGCCAAGCCGCTTCGCCATCCGCATGATGGCACCGGCCCGCAGTGCCGCGGTGGCGTGTCCGTACGAGCGCTGGCGGCGGTATAGCCGCGCCCGCCCGCGGGTCGCTTCGGACGCGCGGACGACGACGGGTAGGCGCTCGGTGATGACCTTGCCCATGCGACGGCCGCGCCACAGCACGCCCACGAGTCCAATGAAGGTGCCCATGAAGATCGCTGGCGTGAGCCACGACGGCGTGGTGGGCGTGATGTAGTCCTGGGAGACCTTGCTGTCGGCTCGCAGGGTGGTGTAGTCGTAGTCGCCCGTGTACCAGACGACGTGGTCCGAGCCGCCGATGGTGTTGAACGTGAGCGCAGCGTTGCCGTCGTCGATGAGCCCCTGGTTGTTGACGATGTTCGCCGTCGCGATCAGGTGCACCGGCCCGCGGTGGCCGCGGTCCATCCGGACGTACAGGCCGGCGTCCGTATTCGAGTCCCGGAAGCAGACCGATACTCCGGTTTGGAGCGCGTTCCAATACTTGCCGATGTCGCGGCCCGGCCCGCCCGCGCTCACGCCGCGGGCGCGTATGGCCTCCGCGGCGTCGCAGTCCACGTTCCGGCGGTCGTAGATGCGGGTCGAGCGGGTCTCGAGCGCGTCGTTAACGTCGACGATCTCCGCAAAATTCGGGTCGATCCAGACGATGGGCCCATCCCACAGCATGATCGAGGCGACCTGGATGCTGTCGAAATACGTGTACCTAGCAATCACCAAGGTGTCGCCCTCGCGGAGTTTGGTTGCCGCGTCGGCCAGGGTGGACACCTGCTCGATGTCGATGCCGTGGTCGCGCAAGATGTTCCCTGTCGCGCTGGCGCCGAAGTCCGTGTGCGAGTAGATCGACAGTTCGTCTGTGTCCTGCGGGAGCCGGATGATTGCGCTGAGGCCCACTGTCAGCAGAATTGCGGCGAGCGTCCAGACCAACCAGCCCCACTGCTTCCAACGGGAGGCGGCCTTCGCTAGCGCGGTCGTGCCGTCGCCAAGCACGTAACCGGCGGGGGCGCGGGAGGTGATCGTCACGCGTACACCTCAAGCCGCGGACGCGCCGCGACAATCGCCTCGTCGAGCGCGCGCAGGCGCTGGTAGTCGGCTTCTGTGGCGCTCGAGTGCCCGTAGAACACCGCGCCAAACGTGCCGGACGCTGCCACGAGTGCCGGCGCATGGTCGGGGAGCGGCCCGGAGGCCGCCACGGCCGCCTCGTACGCTGTCCTGCCGGACTGCTCGTCGATGATGAGGCGCTCCTCGACGCCGCGCACGATCGCCCTGAACCGGTCGAGGACGGCGGCCGACCAATCGCTATTCGCGGCCGCCGCTGCCGCGGCCTCGCGCATCTCGGCGGCGCTTCGCGGGTCGTCGTCGAGCGTCACGTCACCACGGGCGCGGGCCGACCTCGCTTTGCGCGCGGGCCCCACGAACCGCAGGCTGATCGCCACCAGCGCGATCACGCCGAGCAAGACGAACACCATGAGTGGCACGTTTGCGCTGCCGAGGTTGATGTCAGAAAGCCAGTTGAAGAGGTTGTCGATCCAGTCAAAGAAGATCTGCAGCAGGTTCCGGCTGGACCCAGACGAGTTCGTGGAAAGTTCGTCGATGGCCCACTGGCGCGCGGTCTCCTCGTCTGGAGTCAGGGGCGCGTCCCAGTAGATCATGCGCCGCCCGACTCCCTCGCGCGGGCCGCCTCGGCCAGGTCAAGGTCGAAGCCCTCAAGCCTGATCCGCTGGTCCGTGTAGATCGTCGCCGCGAGGGCCGACCAGTAAGGCGTAGAGATCAGCGAACTGAGGTACACGGCGATGGCGATGGTGATCGTGATCGACGTGGCGATCGACTTGGAGTCGCCGTCGGTCGCGGAGATCGCTATGACGAAAGGAAGCACCAGGAGGGCCAGCGCGATGATGCCGAGGATGATGTAGACGACGACCACTACGCCGATGTAGTTCCACTGGCGGGTCCGGCTCAACCGGAACCCCCGGCGAAGCGCGTCCACCGGACCCAGCCGTTCGAGCAGCAGGGCGGGCACCGACAACTGCACGCGCACGAAGAACCACGCGAGCAGCAGGTAGGACGCCAACGTGCCAAGGATCGGGATGAAGCCCCCAATGACGGTGGCTACCACGACGCCCAAGTACATGCCCATGATCATCAGGCCGAGCCCCAGCAGGGCCCAGAACCGCTTGGCGAACAACTTGAATACGTAAGACGGCGGCACCTTTTCGCCGAGGATCGAGCGGGCCGCGCTGACCGTGAGCATCACGCCGATGGTGTAGTTGGTGAGCGACGCGATGAGCAGGCCGAGGAACAGGTTCAGGTACGCCTGCGCGGACACGTTGTACCCGGCGGATGTGTAGTAGTTGTTGAAGTCGAAGGCGGTCGCAGCGGCCTCGTAGGACAGCAACGCCGCGATGGCCGTCGAGATAAGCATCACGATCGCTGGCACCATCAGCATGGTCTTGGGGTTGTGCCGGATGGCTTTCACCGGGATGTCGAGGAACTCTCCGAAGTTGAGAGGCCGCAGCGGCATGATGCCCGGCTTCCAGCTTGAGCCGCCAGCGACGTTCCCGGGTGGCGGCGCCACTGGCGTCCCGGTGGGCGGCGGCAGCGGCTTCCCCCCGGGCGCCAGAGGAGGCGGCGGGGGCGAACTGACGGGCGTTGAGGCAGTAGACGCGGGGGTGCCAGCGACGGGTGCGGGCCCGCCTGGCGCGGCCCATCCGGCCGCCGCCGGGTTGCTTCCGGATGTGTCTTCCGCCTTGGCCATATGCATCTCCTCTGAGTTCGCGTCCTATCCTGCCACGAACGCACCCTCCATAATGGGTGGCATGAGTGCACGCATCCTGGTGGTAGACGACGACACTGCGCTGGCCGAGATGATCGGCATCGTGCTGAGGTCGGACGGCTTCGAACCCATCTTCTGCGAGAACGGCGACGATGCGGTGGCAATGTTCCGCGCCGAACAGCCCGACGTCATCCTGCTCGACCTGATGCTTCCGGGAAAGTCCGGCGTCGACATCTGCCGCGAGATTCGCCAGGAGAGCGGCGTCCCGATCATCATGCTGACCGCGAAGAGCGACACCGTAGATGTCGTCCTCGGCCTCGAGAGCGGCGCCGACGACTACGTCCCCAAGCCGTTCAAGCCGCGCGAGCTGATCGCGCGTGTGCGCGCCCGCCTGCGCCGCTCGTCCGACGCGACCCCCGCCACCGTCCGCGTTGGCGACCTCGAGATCGACGTGACCGGCCACCGCGTGTTGCGCGGCGGCGAGATCATCCCGCTGACGCCGCTCGAGTTCGACGTCCTCGTGACGCTCGCGCGCAGCCCCGGCCAGGTGTTCACCCGCGAGGTGCTGCTCGAGGACGTCTGGGGATACCGGCACGCGGCCGACACCCGGCTGGTGAACGTCCACATCCAGCGCCTCCGCTCAAAGATCGAGAACGACCCGGAGAACCCCGAGATCGTCCTGACCGTGCGCGGCGTCGGCTACAAGGCCGGCGGCGCCTCGGCGTGAACGGTAGCCCGCGATGAGGCTCACGCCTCGCGTGGTTGTCGGCGTCCTGACCGAGCCGGTGCGGCTGGCGCTGCATCGCTGGCGGCGCTCCATGCTGCTGCGGGTCGTCGCGTCGACGATGGTGCTCGGGCTTGGTTCGGTGGCGGGGTTGGGCGCGTACGTCACCGCGCAGATCCGCGACGGACTCGTCCAGACCAGCATCGAGCGGCTGCTCGCCGAGAGCGCGCAAGACGCCGAGGGCACGCAAGAGCGTGTCGATAGCGCGCCCGCCCAGACCCCGGCCGAACTCCAGGCGCTCGTCTACGACCTCATCGTGAGCCTGCGAAACGTGGGCGGCGAGAACCGCGGCGTGGTCATCCTCAAGCACCCCGAGAACACCTCGAACGTGCCGGTCACCGCGGTGGGCTCGCCCGAAGGCGTGGAGGCGGCGGTGTCCCCCGAGATGCGCGCGGCGGTGCAGAACGGCGAGGGGCTGATGTGGCAGCACATCGCTCTCGACGATGACCAGACGCCGGGCGTCGTGGTGGGGACGACGCTGACGTTGCCGGGCGCGGGCCAGGACCGGGAGGCGTCGCTCTACGAGTTGTACTTCGTCTACAGCCTCGCCGACGAGAAGGGCACGCTCGACCTCATTCAGTCCGTCCTGGCGCTCGGCGGCGGCGTGCTGGTGGCGCTCGTGGTGTTCATGACGTGGTGGGTGACCCTGCAGGCAGTGCGCCCGGTGCGGCGTGCCTCGCGCGTCGCGTCGCGGTTGGCCGAGGGCCTGCTGTCCGAGCGGATGGCCGTTCGTGGCCGCGACGAGATGGCGACGCTTGCCACCACCTTCAACGAGATGGCCGAGTCCCTCCAGCGCCAGATCACGCGCATGGAGGACCTGTCACGATTGCAGCGCCGGTTCGTGTCGGACGTCTCGCACGAGTTGCGCACGCCGCTGACGACCGTGCGGATGGCCTCGGACGTGCTCCACGAGGCGCGGTCGCAGATGAGCCCGGAGGCGGCGCGTTCCGCCGAGCTACTCAACGCTCAGCTCGACCGCTTCGAGGCGCTGCTGGCGGACTTGCTCGAGATGAGTCGCATCGACGCCGGCGCGGCCCAGCTGGAGTTTGAGCTCACCGACCTGGCGGCCGTCGTGCGCGACGAGGTCGCCGCGGTGCTGCCCGTGGCGCGCGAGCTTGGCGTGCCCATTCGGATGTGGGCGCAATCCGGCGAGCACGCCGCGTCGTTCGACCGGCCGCGCGTCGCCCGCATCGTTCGCAACCTGTTGTCGAACGCCATCGAGCACGCCGACGATCGCGGCGTCGACGTACTGGTGGGATCCAACCGGCGCGGCGTCGGCGTGATGGTGCGGGACTACGGTCAAGGCATGACCCCGCAGCAGGTGGAGCGAGTATTCGACCGGTTCTGGCGCGCCGACAAGTCGCGCAAGCGGTCCATGGGCGGCACTGGCCTTGGCCTGTCGATCGCGCGTGAGGACGCGCTGCTGCACGGTGGCAAGCTCGAGGCGTGGGGTGCACCCCGACACGGCGCGGCGTTCCGGCTCCGGCTGCCGCGCACGTCGGAGGGGCTCGGCCAGCGCCCGTCCCTACCGTTGACCATGGCCCGCGACCAGTTCCCGCGCGAGGCGAGCCCCGTCGACGTGGAGTCCGTCGCCGCCGAGGAGGAGCAGTCATGACCCGCGCAAGGCGACACGTGGCCGGGGCGCTCGCCGCCGCGCTCGGAGCGATACTGCTCGCGAGCGGCTGCTCGGCGATTCCCACGTCGGGGCCCGTCGAGACCGGCCAGGAGGTCGTCGGCGTCCCCGAGCCCGCATTCCCAATCCCCGGCGGCGGCCCCGCGCTCGACGCGCCGCCGGCCTCGATTGTCGCGGGGTTCATCGAGGCAAACACGGCGGGCGTTCGCGGCGACCTGTCGTACGCGCTTGACCACCTCACGGCGCAGGCCAAGAAGGTGTGGAAGCCGGATGAGCGCGTGGTGATCTTTGGCCCGGGAGACGTCAACGACGAGTGGGAGCCCAAGCACAACCGGCTCCGCTACACCATCCCGGTCGCGGCGTACGTCGACGCCGACGGCCGCATGACGGAGGCGCCGCCGGGCACGTCGGAAACGCTCGAGTTCACTGTCACCCAGGGGGTTGACCACCAGTGGCGGATCGCCGCACTGCCCAACGGCGTGGTGCTGTCGGAGGCGAGCTTCCAGGCGCTGTACCGCGACGTGTCGCTCGCGTTCTCGACGCCAGACGGCCAGGTTGCCGTGGGCGAGCGGCGCTGGCTACCCGCGCGATTCGTGGGGACGGACGCTGCGAGCGCTCTCATTGGCGGGCCAAGCCCGTGGCTCGCGGACGCCGTGACGACTGGCATTCCCGCAGGGACGACGCTCGAGGTTGACTCGGTTCCGGTGGTCACCGGCAACGCGCAGGTGGTGCTCGGAGGAGCGTCGTTCGGCACGCTGGCAGAGCGCGGGCTGATCACCCGCCAGTTCGAGGTCACTCTCACCCAACTCCCCAACGTCGTCAGCGTGGACGTGCTGCAGGGGACGTCCGGGCCCATCGGGGGCGACGACACCTACCAGCTTGCCCCGTCTCCGGTGCCGGGCCCGCGCGCCGTGGTCATCGTCAACGGGATGCTCGGGCGCTGGGACGGCACCGACATCCAAGTGGTCTCCGGGGATGTCGGCGGATTGCCCGAGGGCGCGTCAAAGCCCGCGCTGTCGTACGACGGCCAGCGGGCCGCATACCTCGTCGGCGACGAGTTGCACGTGACGTCGGCGCTGACCACCCCGCTTATCCCGCTCGCCGACGCGCTGGCGCCAGCAACGGTCATGGAGAGCACCGTGGTGGCGAAGGGACATCACCTTGTCGAGCCGAGCTTTGATCGGCACCATTGGCTGTGGACGGGCGAGGCCACAAACGATGGCTCGATCATTGCGATCTCGCCCGACGGGGAACGGCAGGACGTGGCGGTGCCGTGGCTGGAGGGCCGTGAGCTCGTGAGCGTCAAGGTAGCCCGCGACGGGTCCCGGATTGCCGTCCTGTCCCACGCGGGTGGGGTGGTGCGGCTCGACGTCGCGGGGCTTGTGCGTGGCGAGGAGGGCGTGCCGCTTTCGGTGTCGACGACGACGCTCGAGGCCGGCACGGCGTTGACGCGCGGCGTGGCGCTCGCGTGGGTCGACGATCAGACGCTCGCCGTGCTCGCGGATAGCGAGCCGGGCGAGACGCCCGCCCTGCACATCGTCCAGATCGGCGGGCGGACCACCACCGTGCTCGCGGTGCCCGACGCGGTGGGCCTCGCCTCGCGCAACGGCGAGAGCACGATCGCGGTCATCACGCGCAACGGCAGCCTGCACGTGCGGACGTCCTCGGGTTGGTCGGCGGTGTCCGTCGGCGACCTGGCCGCGGCTATCACGGGTATCGCCTACGCGGGCTGATGCCCCCAGGGTCTCGAGCCCGAGCCTCGGCTTGACCGCGACCGCCACGCGCGCACGCGCCCAGGTGGGCGCGGCGCACACTCGGGCCATGTGCCCAGCCCAGCTCCGCAAGCCCCATGCCGCGCTCAGCGCGCTCGCGGCCAGCGCGCGCGACGTCGCCCGGCTGATCGTTCCGGTGCAATGCCCGGGCTGCGGCATGGAGGACGTGCGCTGGTGCGAGCCGTGCGCCGCACTATGGTGGGAGCCGCCGTGGCGCTGCGAGGGGGGCGCGGGCCGGCTGTGCGTAGATGACCGCCCGCCGCTGCCCGTGTGGGCGGTGAGCCCGCTCGAGGGCCCCGCGCACGCGATGGTGGGCGCGTGGAAGGACGGCCACCGCCGCGACCTCGACACCTTCTTCGCCGACGCCGCAGCCCGGGCAGCGCACGCTGTGGCCCCGGCGCTCGCGGAGGCACGCGTGCTCGGGCAGGGCGCGATTGCGGTGGTCCCGCTGCCGTCGCGGCCGGCCTCGGTGCGGAGGCGTGGCGCGGACCTGCCGGGGTTGGTCGCCACCGCGGTTGCTGGCGCGCTCACTGCCGCCGGGGTGCCGGCACAGGTGCATCGCGCGCTCCGGATCGGGGCGGGGGAGCAGCGCGGTGCTGGCGTGCGCGAACGGTGGCGGCGGGCGCTCCAGACGGTGCGCGCGGCGGGCCCGGCGCCGCGTGACCCGGTGGTGTTGGTGGACGATGTGGTCACCACCGGCGCCACCATGGCGGCAGCGACGGCGGCGCTCGAGGCAGCGGGTGGAGTGGTGTGTGCGGGCCTCGCCCTGGCCGCAAGGGGCAGGTGAGCGTCCCACCCGTTCCGGCTCACGCGAAAGTGACCAAATCGGCTAGACCCAGGTCCGCCACTGTGGTGAACTGAGAACAGGCACGTACGTACTTGCTCCGACAACTCGCGGAGGGGGTGATGGCATCGGCGTAGCGAACGCCGAACCCCCGAACACGCGCGGGCGCGACAAGGATCGCAGCCCCCTAATCGCTTGAGGAGTCATCATGGACATCGCGGTCGTCGGACGCCACACCAAGGTCAGTGAAGAGTTTCGGGAGCACGTCCTGGAGAAGCTCTCGAGGGTTGAGTCGCTCGACCCCCGCGCCACCCGCGTCGAGGTCCACGTGGTCCACGAGAGGAATCCCAAGCTGACCGACGAGCGCGAACGCGTCGAACTGACGGTGCACAGCAAGGGCCCCGTGATCCGGGCCGAGGCCGCCGCGGCCGACCGCGTCGACGCCCTCGACGCCGCCGCCTTCAAGTTGCTCGAGCGGCTGCGCCGCCAGCACGAACGCTTCGCCCACCGTCACCAGGTCAAGGGAACCGTGCGCACCATGCCCGCTGACGTGCCGCCCGTCGAGACGCCTGCGGACGTTGCGCCCGCACCCGCCGTCGAGGTCCGCGACGTCGCCTCGTGGGAAGGCGAGCCGGACGGCCACACGCGCGAGATCCCGGTCGCGGGCACGCCCATCGTGATCCGCTCCAAGACGCACGAGGCGACGCCGATGACGATCGGCGACGCGATCGACCAGATGGAGCTCGTCGGCCACGACTTCTTCCTCTTCCACGACGCCGACTCCGGCCTGCCGTCGGCGGTTTACCGCCGCCGCGGCTGGACGTACGGCGTGATCCACCTGGATGCTGCCCCGGCGGCGCCCAGCTCGATTGACGCAGACGCGGGCGATCAGGGACTGCGAGAGACGGCCTGACCGCGCCACTCCCGCCGGCCGGGTCCGTCGCGACCCGGCCGCGGGACTTCCTGTTCGTCGTCATCGCGGCGGCCCTGTGGGGCACCAGCGGCGTGTTCGGAAAGGTGCTCGGGGACTACGCCAGCCTCCATCCGCTGTCGGTCGCGATGTGGCGCATGCTGGTGGGAGGGCTCGGCCTTGCCGTGTGGCTGGTCGCGACCCGGCGGCTGCGGCTGGCGAGCATCACGCGTGCGGGGTGGGCGCGCATCCTCGGGACCGGCGCGTTCACGGCGCTGTTCGAGGGCTCGTTCTTCTCCGCGATCAACCTGACGTCCGTGGGCTTCAGCACGCTCATCGCGATCGGCGCGACGCCCGTACTGGTCGCGGTGTACACCTCCGTGCGCGGGCGGTCGCGCCCGGCGCCGCGGACCATCATCGCGCTGGTGCTTGCGCTCGCGGGGCTGACGCTACTGCTGTCGGGTTCGCTGGATGCTGGACGGAACGGCCTGATCGGCGCCGGCCTCGCCCTGACGACCGCGGTGGCGTTCGCGGGGGTCACTGTCATCAACCGCGAGCCCGTCCCCGGGCTGCCGGCCGCGTTGCTGACCTCGACGGCGTTCACCGCCGCCGGGCTGATGCTGGTGCCGTTCGCGCTCGCGGCGGGGGTTGGCGCGCCGTCAGACGCCGCCGGCTGGGGTCTCGTCGCCGTCATCGGCATCGTCACTACTGGCGTGGCCTACCTGTTCTTCCTCACAGGCCTGCAGACCGTCACCCCAACCGTCGCGACCATCGTCACCCTTCTCGAGCCCCTCATCGCGGCCGTGCTGGGTGCGCTCGTACTGTCCGAGTCGTTGGGTGCGTGGGGGATCGCGGGCGGAGTGCTGCTCGCGTTCGCCGTGGTCATCTTGCGCCCAGAGCGAGATGAACCTCGCTAACCTGAGTCACGGCCTACGATGGAGGCCGAACATCGTCTGAGTCTGGAGAGTATTCGTGGCCGTCCTCGACAAGTTGTTGCGCATGGGTGAGGGGCGTACGCTCCGCAAGTTGGCAAGGGTCGTCAGGCTGACAAACGCCCTGGAGCCCCTCTACCAAGAGATGTCCGACGCCGAGCTCAAGGCCGTCACCGAGGACTTCCGCAAGCGCCACGCCGACGGCGAGTCCCTCGACTCCCTGATGCCCGAGGCCTTCGCAGCGGTCCGTGAGGCCTCCGTGCGCACGCTCGGCCTGCGCCACTTTGACGTGCAGCTGCTGGGTGGCGCCGCGCTGTTCGGCGGCAACATCGCCGAGATGAAAACCGGTGAAGGTAAGACGCTCGTCGCGACCCTGCCGGCGTACCTCGCCGCAATCGCGGGCAAGGGCGTCCACATCGTCACGGTGAACGACTACCTGGCGCACTACCAGTCCGACTTGATGGGCCGCATCTTCCGGTTCCTTGGCATGACTACGGGCTGCATCCTGTCGAACCAGCCGCCCGAGGAGCGCCGCACGCAGTACGCGGCGGACGTCACCTACGGCACCAACAACGAGTTTGGCTTCGACTACCTGCGCGACAACATGGCGCGCAGCACCCAGGAGCTCGTCCAGCGCGAGCACAACTACGCGATCGTTGACGAGGTTGACTCCATCCTCATCGACGAGGCGCGTACGCCGCTGATCATCTCCGGCCCCGCGCAGGGCGACAACAACCGTTGGTACGGCGAGTTCGCCCAGATCGCCAAGCGCCTGGTGGCGGAAGAAGACTACGAGGTCGACGAGAAGAAGCGCACCGTGGCGATGCTCGACCCGGGCATCGACAAGGTGGAGAAGGCGCTCGGCATCGACAACCTTTACGACCCGGCTAACACCCCGCTGATCGGGTTCCTCAACAATTCCGTCCGCGCCAAGGAGCTGTTCAAGCGCGACAAGGAGTACGTGGTGCAGGCAGGTGAGGTCGACATCGTCGACGAGCACACTGGCCGCCTGCTCAAGGGCCGCCGCTACTCCGAGGGGCTGCACCAGGCGATCGAGGCGAAGGAGGGCGTGCCGGTCAAGGCGGAGAACCAGACCTACGCCTCCATCACGCTCCAGAACTACTTCCGCCTCTACGACAAGCTGGCCGGCATGACCGGTACGGCGCAGACTGAGGCGGCGGAGCTCCACGGCACCTACGGCATGGGCGTGCTGCCCATCCCGACCAACCTGCCGATGATCCGCAAAGATGAGTCCGACTTCCTGTACAAGAACGAGCAGGCCAAGTTCGACGCGATCGTCGAGGACATCAAGGCGCGCAACGCGAAGGGCCAGCCGGTGCTGGTGGGCACGGTGTCGGTCGAGAAGTCGGAGCGGCTGAGCAAGGAGCTCAAGAAGCACGGCATCAAGCACGAGGTCCTCAACGCCAAGCAGCACGAGCGCGAGGCCTCGATCGTTGCCGAGGCCGGCCGTCTTGGCGCCGTCACCGTCGCCACCAACATGGCTGGCCGCGGTACTGACATCATGCTGGGCGGCAACCCCGAGTTCCGCGCCGTCAAGACGCTCGCCGACAAGGGCCTCGACCCCGCCGAGGACGCGGAGCAGTACGAGAAGGAATGGGACAAGGTCTTCGAGGCGGAGCAGGACGCCACCGAGGCCGAGCGCGAGAAGGTGCTCGAGGCGGGCGGCCTGTACGTGCTTGGCACAGAGCGACACGAGTCCCGCCGTATCGACAACCAGCTGCGTGGACGCTCCGGCCGCCAAGGCGACCCGGGCGAGTCCCGCTTCTACCTGTCTCTCGAGGACGACCTGATGCGACTGTTCCAGTCCGGCATCGCGGCCACGATGATGAACTCGGGCGCGTTCCCGGACGACATGCCCATCGAGTCCAAGGTGCTGACGCGCGGCGTGCGCAGTGCCCAGTCCCAGATCGAGGGCCGCAACCACGAGATGCGCAAGAACGTCCTCAAGTACGACGACATCATGAACTCGCAGCGCACCGTGATCTATTCGGAGCGCCGCCGCGTGCTGCATGGCGAGGACTTCGAGGAGCAGATGAAGGGCTTCGCCGACGACGTCATCCGCGACTACGTGGTCCCGGCGACCACCGTGGGTGCACCGGACGACTGGGACCTCGACGCCCTGTTCACGGAACTTCACGCTGTGGTGCCGCTGACCATCAAGCCCGAGGAGTTGATCGAGGAGGCCGGCGGCCTTCACGCGATGACCTCCGAGTACCTCGTGCGCGAGTGGCAGTCCGACGCCCGCCTGCTGTACGAAGCCAAGGAGAAGGAGCTGACGACGGACGTCATGCGTCAGGTGGAGCGCCAGGTGGTGCTGCAGGTGCTTGACCTCAAGTGGCGCGAACACTTGTACGAGATGGACTACCTGCGCGAGGGCATTGGCCTGCGGTCCATGGGCCAGCGCGACCCGCTCATGGAGTACCAGCGCGAGGGTTTCCAGATGTTCGAGGCGATGACTGACTCGATCAAGGAGTCCGCCATCCAGATCATGTTCCGCGTCGAGAAGCGCGAGGGCCCGCCCCCCGGCGAGCAGCTCCAGCAGGGCCAGCCGCTGACGGCCTCATCGGCTGCGGCTGCGGCGACGTCAAACGCGGGCCGCGCCCGCGCGGCCGCGCCCGCGACGCCTCCTGGCATGATCTCGACAGCGACCTCTACGGGGAGCGGAGGCGGGTCGGCGTTCCAGCAGAACCTGAGCTACTCGGGCCCGTCGGAGCCGGGCACCGCTGCGGCGCCCAAGAAGGGCAAGGCGGGAGGCGGGGCCAAGACCGCGACGGTGCACAAGCCTTCAGCCGACGGCCAGAGCTTCGAGGGCACCCCGCGCAACGCGCAGTGCCCGTGTGGCAGCGGCAAGAAGTACAAGCTCTGCCACGGCAAGAACGAGTCCTGACGGGCGCCATTTAACCGATCTCGAGGGCGGTCGCCTTCCAGCGGCCGCAGACGTCCTCGAAGCGGGCTGCGACAGCGCGCACCCGCACGCCGTCGTCCACCACCAGGCTGGCTTCCGCAGCGACCTCTGACGCCCGGTAGACCCGGATGCGCTTGATGCGCGCCTGGTGCGCGGGCGCCTTGCCAGCGCGCCTGGCGAGGGCGGACTGCGACGCCAACGCATCGTAAATCTCGGGCGTGATCCAGCGTACGAGTGTGTCCACCTCGCGCCCGCCCAGCACGGCCTCCACCGCCGTCTTGACGACGGTGCATGCGAGCGGCGTGGGATCCCCTAGTTGCTTGCGCGCCCGCGTGTATGGATTGGGCGGCGCGGGACGGCTTGGCGCGCGCGTCGCGTGGACGATTGGCGCCTCGGCAAGCGCTGCAGACATGGGGACCTCCAATTCGGCCTATGACCCCTGCAAAGCCCATTAGGCATTGTTTAATGTCAGTTGATGTTGTTTAGTGTCTTACGTAAGCGTTTGATTGTCCAGCGGAACGCGAAGGTGTGGACAACGCGGTTCGCGTAAGTTGAAGGGATGCGGTGGAACGACTTGTTCGGTGACCTTGAGGCGCAGCTAGATGCGGCGCAGGCGGCGGAGTTTGACGCCGAGGTCTCCGAGCGCGCGGAATCGGAGCGCGCGTCCGTGGAGTTTGGGAGCCGCCTTGTCGCGTCGCGAGGCGCAGAGGTCACGGTGTCGCTCGCCGGCGGCAGCCGCGTGCGGGGCCGCGTCGCCGACGTCACGCCGCAGTGGGTGCTGGTCGAGGACGGCGGCCGCCAACACCTGGTGCCGACGTCGGCCATCGCCTTTGTGGGTGGAGTCTCGCCGCGCGCGGCGGAAGTCAGCGAGGTCGAGCGGCGGCTACCGCTTGGCCACGCTCTTAGGGCGCTCGCGCGTGACCGCGTGACGGTGGCCGTGGCCACGACGGGCGGGGACTGCGTGGGGGTGATCGGCCCGGTCGGTCGCGATCACCTGGACCTGATTCAGGAGAACGGGCAGGCGGTCGCCGTGCCGTTCGCGCTGCTAGTGCGCGTCACCTCGACCTAGCGCGCCCTCGGCCTCGATCCCGAACTTCTCGCGCGTTGCGCTGTACTGCTGGGCGATGTACTCCTCGAGCACCGAGGCCTCAATGCGCCACTGGCCGCGCCCGCCTACCTGAATGGCGGGGAGCTCACCCGAACGGACCAGCGCGTAGGCCTGAGCGCTTGTCACGTCGAGGATCTCTTGGACCTCGGTGAGGCGGAGGAATCGCTTGCCCGTGTCCTTGACCATGTCTGAATTCTCCCACGATGACCGGCCTTGGCCGTGGTTATCCACACCCGTCCTGCAAGCCCCGGCGCCGTTGGCCACTATGGGCGTACGGACGAGGAGGTAGACGTGAAGGTACCCACTGGACCCATGGCAGGACGGCTCAAGCGGCCAGGTTGGCGCGACCCGCGCCTGCTGATCGGGATCACGCTGGTCGTGGTCGCGATGGTCGGCACCGCATCCGTCGTCGCCGGCGCGGACCACACGGAGCCGTTCTACGCGGCGCGCGACACCCTCACTCCGGGCACCGCCATCACGCTCGACGACCTGCTAATCGTCAAGGTGCGCGTGGGCGATGGCTACGTGAGCAACGCCGACGACGTGGTGGGCAAGGTCGCGACGCGCGTCGTGGGAGCGGGGGAGCTGGTCCCGGCCACGGCGCTGGCCGAGCCGGACGCCTTTGTGACGCGGTCGGTCGCCGTGGTGACGACGCTGCCGCTTGGTCAAGAGGTGCAGCGCGGCTCGCAGGTGGATGTGTGGGTGACGACCGACGAGCTCGACGGGCCAGCGTCGCGCCAGGTCGCGCATGACGTGGTCGTGGAGGACGTGTCCCGTGACACGGGGGCCTTCGCAACCGGCGGCTCCGAGACCGTGTACGTGCTGGTCCCAGAGGGCTCGGTTGGCACCTTCTTGGCGGACATCGCTGGCGGCGGCGACGTGGCGGTCGTGAGCGTGGCTGGGGGGCGGTAGGCATGCCGCACGGCGTGGTGATGGCGATCCGCAGCGGGATCGAGGCTGACGTCGCTGCGGCCATCGACGCGCACCCTGCGCTGGTGGTGTCGCGCCGATGCGCGGACCTGGCCGAGGCTATCGCCGCGGCCGAGGCGGGGGTGGGTGGCGTTGTCGTGGTGTCGGCGCAGCCCCACCTGAACCGCGCGTCCGTGCGCCGCATCGCCAAGGCGGGCGTGCCGATCGTGGGGGTCGCGGACGGTGAGCGCGATGCGGAGGCGCTGGCGCCGCTCGGGCTCGCGCAGGTTTTCGACGCCGGTGACGGCGCGGATGCGATCGTCGCGGGCGTGGCCGCGGCGCTAGCCGGGGGTGAGCTCGAGGCCGAGGTGCCGTCCGATGTCGAGGCCGACGCTCCACGGGAGCGCGGGGTGGTCATCGCCGTGTGGGGGCCTGCGGGCGCCCCCGGGCGCACCACGGCCGCGATCGAGATCGCGGCCTTCGCGGCGCGCGCCGCAGGCGCGGTGCTCGTGGACGCGGACACCTACGGGGCGTCCGTGGCCCAGCGGCTGGGCATGTTGGACGAGGCGCCGGGGATCGCCGCGCTGGCGCGTTCGGGCGTGGCAGGCACGCTGGTCGCCGCGGACGTCGAGCGGCACGCGCTCGGGGTGGGCGGGGGCCTGCGGGTAGCGAGCGGCCTGTCGCGGCCGGACCGGTGGCCTGAGCTGTCGGAGGCCGCGCTCGACGCCGTCTGGGAGGGGGCCCGCGACGCCTCGCCGGTGACAGTGATCGACACTCACTCGTGCATCGAGGTGGACGGCGGCGGCCGCAACGCGGCCGCCACGAGCGCCCTCGCGGCAGCCGATGTGGTGGTGGTTGTGGGCGCGCCGGACCCGGTGGGTATCCAGCGGTTGGTCGCCGCGCTCAGCGACCTGGCCGACTCGGGCTTGGCCGAGGGCGCCGAGCGGTTGGTGGTCGTCAACAGGCTGCGCGCGTCGGCCGCTGGCGCCCGTCCAGCCGAGGCGGTTGCGGATGCGCTTGCCCGCTACGCCTCCGTTGACCGCGTGTGGACCGTCTCCGACGACCCAAAGGCGTGCGACGAGGCGCTGCTCGCGGGCCAGTCGCTCACGGAGCGCGCACCTGGCTCGCCGGCGACGCAGGGTTTCCACGTGCTGGCGGCGGCGGCCCTCGAGGCGGCGACTCGTCTGCGAACTGTGGGGGCCTCGTGATTCTCATGGGAGTGTGCGAAGATGAGTGCATCAAAAGTGATGCACAGGATGACATGACGGGAGGGAGGCTTCGGCGATGACGTCAACACACGAAGCGGAGGACGCCTCGCCGCTGGAGAAGCGGTTGTCTGTGCCGTTCACGGCACGGGATCTTGAGGACTTGCGCCTGCTGCGCGAGTCGCCCGAAAAGCTGCGTGCGCTTCCCGGCTCCCCGCCGGCTGACGCATCCGAGGCTCGGCTGGCGCGGGCCGTATTCGAGGCCGGGCTGGAGCGCTTGCGCGAGCTCGAGGACCTCGAAGGCTACGCGGCGCTTGCGCAGGACGAGGACTACCAGGCGTACCACCGGGCCCGCTCCACGGCGTCTCCGCGATACTCCCGGGGCTGACCCGTGGCCGCGCCCACGTTCGTGCGGGGCCAGGTCTACTTTGCCGTGATGCCTCAGGTGGATGAACCGAAGCCGTATCTCGTGGTGTCAAACAACGCGCGCAACACAAAGCTGGGCACGGCGTTGGTGGTCAGGATCACGACTACCGACAAGCGGCACGTGCGCACGGCTGTGCCGATCCCAGAAGGCGAGTGCTGCGCGGGCTACGCGCTTTGCGACGACATCGAGCCGATGTACCCGGAAGACGTCAGCCGCTACGCGGGCGCGCTGTCGCTGCGCGTGATGCAGGACGTGGGCGAGGGTCTACGCGTCGCTCTCGCGCTCCGATAGACGTCACCACTGGTCGGCTTCCTGGCGGGTGATTACTGCCCACCATTGCGGCTCACGGGCACTCAACACCCGCCAGCACGCCCGGCGCGCGACGAGCTACTCGCCTGCGAGCGCCTTGATGACCGCGTCGTGCAGCAGCCCGTTCGTCACCAGCGCGTTGCCGCCAAACGGACCCGGCTGGCCGTCCACCGACGTGAACGTGCCGCCGGCCTCCTCCACGATGGGCACCAGCGCCGCCATGTCGTACAGCTCGAGGCTGGGCTCCGTGGCAATCTCCACCACGCCCTCGGCCACCAGCATGTAGCTCCAGAAGTCGCCAAAGCCGCGTTCCCGCCAGCAGGCGCCAAGCAGGTCAACGAACTCCTCGAACCTGCCAGCCTTCTCCCACGCGTGAATCGAGGCGTGGCTGATGGTGGCCTGCTTGACCTCCGCGATCTCGGACACGTAGATCTGCTTGGCGTCCTTGACGCCCTTGCCCTTCCACGCGCCGTCGCCCTTGGCCGCGAACCAGCGCATGCCAAGCGCGGGGGCGCTCACCACGCCCATCACCGGCTTGCCCTCGTCAAGGAGCGCGATCAGCGTGGCCCACACGGGGATGCCGCGCATGTAGTTCTTGGTGCCGTCCACCGGGTCAATCACCCATTGGCGCGGCCCTCCGCCCTTGGTCCCAAACTCCTCGCCCAGCACGGCATCGGCCGGGCGCTTGCGTTCCAGGACGTCGCGCACAGTGCTCTCCGCGTCCCGATCAATCTCGGTGACGGGGGACTCGTCGTCCTTGTGCGCGAACGGGATGTCGTTGGGGCCGAACCCGGCCATGGTGACCGCGTCCACCGCGTCGGCAATCTGGAGGGCGAGGGCGAGGTCTTCGGAATATGGGCCAGAACTCATGCGATGAGCCTATCTGCGTAGGCGTCTAAAACTGGTCGTACGACGCGCGGCTAGCCAGCAGGCGGCGCACCGAGTCCACCCGGGCTCGCTGGGAGTCGGATTCCGCCCAGGCGTCGAGCACGCAGCCGGGGGCGTCCTCCAGGTGCGTGCAGCCGCGCGGGCAGTCCGTGGCCGCCTGCGCCACGTCCTCGAAAGCGGCAAGCAGGTGCTCGTCCTGCACGTGCGCCAGCCCAAATGACCGCACCCCTGGGGTGTCGATGATCCAGCCGCCGCCAGGCAGCTCAAGCGCCACGGCGGATGAGCTGGTGTGCCGCCCGCGCCCCGTGATGTCGTTGACGATGCCAACCGCACGCACGGCGTCCGGCACCAGCGCGTTCACGAGCGTTGACTTGCCCACGCCCGAATACCCCACGAGCACGGTGGTGCGGCCGGCGAGAAGCTCGGTGATCTGCGGCAGGCCGTCGCCGGGAACCCAGCCGTCCGCGTCGGGCTTCACCGCGGTCTCCACCACCGTCACGCCAAGCGGCTCGTAGTCAGCGCGCAACTGCGCACCCGACCCTAGGTCCTTCTTGGTGAGCACCAGCAGTGCCTCCATGCCTGCGTCGAACGCCGCGACCAGGCAGCGGTCGATCATGCGCGTGTTCGGCTCCGGGTCCGCGAGCGCGGTGACGATCGCCAGCTGGTCGGCGTTGGCCACGATGACCCGCTCAGTCGCCTCCGTGTCGTCCGCCGTGCGGCGCAGCTCGTGGCGGCGGCCCTCCCTACGGACGATGCGGGCGAGCGTCCCGTCCGCGCCCGTCACGTCGCCCACGAGCGAGACGGCGTCCCCGATCACCAGGCCGCGCCTGCCGAGCTCGCGGGCCTTGACGGCCACGACGCGGGTGGCGTCCGGCATCGCGACCGTATAGCGGCCGCGGTCAACCGCAATGACTGTCCCCGGCACGGCGGCCTCGTGCTTGGGGCGCTGCTTGGAGCGCGGGCGCGACCCCTTGCCCGGGCGCACCCTTGCGTCGGACTCGTCGTAGCGCGAGTAGTCGCCGCTCACGCGCCGGAGGCCCCCGCGGGGGAGTTATCCACAGAAGCAAGAGTTATCCACAATTGTGGAAAACTCGGTAGAGTTTTCGCGGTCGTCGCAACATTGACGACGCGCACGCCGGGCACCGCCAGGCCGATGATCGCGGCGAACGTGGCCATCCGGTGGTCCTCGTAGGTCTCCATCTCGGCCGCCCGCAGGCCGCCCGCCGGCATGCCGCCAAACCGCAGCGAATCGTCCGTCGCCTCGCACTGCCCGCCCAGCCGCTGCACCTCGGTGGCGATCGCCGCGAGCCGGTCGGTCTCGTGCCCGCGCAAGTGCGCGATGCCCGTCAGCTCGCTTGGCCCCTGCGCCAGCGCGCACAGCGCGGCCATCGTGGGCGTGATCTCGCCGGCGGGGGACAGGTCCGCCGTGATGCCGCGCAGCCCCGCGACGCCGGGCCCCGTCACCGTCATGACGCCGTCGCGCAACTCGCACGTGGCGCCCATCTGCTCCAGCAGGCCGGGGTAGAGCGCGCCAGGCTGCGTGGTCTGCGACGGCCAGTTGGGCACGCGCACCGTGCCGCCCGCCACCAGCGCGGCGGCGAGGAACGGGCCGGCGTTGCTGAGGTCCGGCTCCACCGTGACCTCGGCGAGCGCGAGCGGCCCGGGGTGCACCACCCACGTGCGCTCGTCCGGCTGATCCACCCGAACGCCGGCGTCCCGCAGCAACTCGCACGTCATGTCGATGTGCGGCAGGCTTGGTAGCCGCTCGCCCACGTGGCGAACGGTCAGGCCACGGGGCAGCGCGGGGGCGGTGAGCAGCAGCCCGGTCACGAACTGCGACGACCCCGACGCGTCAACGTCCACGCGCGCAGGCACGTCCTCAGGAGGCTCGATGGTGAACGGCAGGGCGCCCCGCCCGGCGTCGTCCACCGTCGCGCCCATGGCGCGCAGCGCCTCGAGCAGCGGACCCATGGGGCGCTCGCGCGCCGCCTCGTCCCCGTCAAAGGTGATGGGGCCGTCGGCCAGCAGGGCGAGCGGCGGCACGAACCGCATGACCGTGCCCGCCAGCCCGCAGTGGATCTTGACGCCGCCGCGGATCTCGGCCGGCACCACCTTCCACACATCGCCGGAGTCGTCCACGGACACGCCGAGCGCTCGCAGCGCGTTGATCATGAGCTCGCTGTCGCGGGAGCGCAGGCCACCGCGCACCTTCACCGGGCCGTCCGCGAGCGCGGCAAGCACCAGGTAGCGGTTCGTGAGCGACTTGCTCCCGGGGACCTCGACGGTCGCGTCAAGCAGGCCCGCAGCGGCGGGCGCATCCCACAATTCACCAGGGCCGATGCCGCTCGGCCGGACGGCTGCGCTCACCTGGACTTCTTCTTGGCGGGCTTGCGGCGGCGGGAGGACTTGCCAGCGGTGGCGGCGATCATGACGCCGCCCAGCAGGGACAGGTTCTTGACGAAGGCCTCGCGCTGGACCTCACGCTCGGCGTCGTCCTCTTCGAGCCAGAACGGGCGGCCGGCGACGGCGGTGAGCGTGGCGAGGCCGGCGAGCGTCAGCGCGGACGTGCGCGGCGTCTTGGAGCCGGCGAGCATGGTGGCGGCGATCACCTGCGCGATGCCGTGCGCCTGGACCAGGGAGCCCACGGAGACCTCTGCGCCGATCTCCTTGAGAGCGGGCTCGACGATCGGGGCGGACCGCTTGGCGCGCGGCACGGGGTCGAGGATGGCCTGCACGCCTCCGTAGATGAACCACGACGCGAGCAGCGGCCGTGCAATCGTGCGAAAGAACATGTCGCCTCCTTTCCCACAAACCTACCAACCTTGCGCGCTGGACCCTAGCCCGGGAATGCATCGTCCCGGGGACATGTTGATCCCTGCATGAGTCTGATGACTGCAGTCCGTCCCGCGTCTCGTGACGCGCGCCTGGACCGTGCGCCAGTAGGCTTTGAGGCGATGACTGACAACGTGAACGCTGGCGACCTCGAGGGATTCGACTTCGAGGCCGAGGCGCTGTCCTATATGGACCAGCTGTACGCCGCCGCCATGCGCATGACGCGCAACCCGGCCGACGCCGAGGACCTTGTCCAGGAGGCCTACGCCAAGGCGTTCGCCGGCCGCGACAAGTTCCGCCCGGGCACCAATCTCAAGGCGTGGCTGTACCGCATTCAGACCAACGCCTTTATCAATACGTACCGCAAGAAGCAGCGCGAACCCCAGCGCAGCGATGCCGAGGTCATCGAGGACTGGCAGATCGCGCGCGCGGCGTCCCACACGTCGTCCGGCTTGGCCAGTGCCGAGCAGCACGCGCTCGAGCTGATTGGCGACACCGACATCAAGGAGGCCCTGGCCGAGCTTCCGGAGGACTTCCGGATGGCGGTGTACCTCAGCGACGTCGAAGGCTTCGCGTACAAGGAGATCGCCGAGATCATGGACACGCCCGTGGGCACAGTGATGTCCCGGCTTCACCGCGGCCGCAAGATGCTGCGCGAAATGCTCGAGGCCTATGCCGCCGAGCGCGGATTCACCGACAAGCGACCGGTGGCGCAGGCCGCGGCTCAGGAGGGTGGCGACGATGTCCGGTAAGGAATGCGACGAGGCCCTCGAGCGCCTGTATGAGTTCATCGACCGCGAGTTGCCCGACAGCGACCTCGTTCGCATCGGCGAGCACCTGAACGACTGTCCCCCGTGCAACGAGGAACTCCAGGTGAACCAGAAGATCAAGGACATCGTGTCGCGGTGCCCCAAGGAGGCCGCGCCCGACGAGATGCGCGCCAAGATCCTGGCGACGATTTCCGAGGCGCGCGAGGCCTAACGGCGCGCCTGCGGCGTCGTTGACCAGCGGTGAGGGCCCGACGGTGATGCGGCGGTGGGGTGGCATTCTCGCCGCCGTGCTGCTCGCCCTGGCAGTCGCCGCCTGCACGGCGTCGCCCCAGCCGTCCCCGACCGTCACGAGCGACGCAGGCGACAGGCTTTCCGTCGGTGCCGCGACGTCGTGCGTGATCGCGCACAGCGGCGAGCTCTACTGCTGGGGCGCGGGCAACTGGGGCCAGCTGGGCGTCGGCACGGTAGGGCGCACGCGCGGCGCCGTCGCGGTGCCGCTGCACTCCACAGTGGTGAGCGTGTCGAACGGCGTGGGCCACACATGCGCCGCGCTGGACGACGGGCGCGTGTGGTGCTGGGGCGAGTCCGGCCTTGGCGAGGTGGGCCACGGCGTTGGCGCGGGCACGGACCACCCGATTCGGGTCGAGGGCGTGGAGCACGCGGTGAGGGTGGCGACGGCCACCGGGATGTCGTGCGCGCTTATCGATGACGGCGGGGTGACGTGCTGGGGCGCGCTGGTGCAGACGAGCCTTGGAAATTCGGGTTCGATCGACACCGCGGCCGTTTCGATTCCGCTTCCTGGCCCCGCGGTCGACGTGCAAGGCACCACTGGCGGCTGGTGTGCGCTCGGGCAGGACGGCGAGGTGTGGTGTTGGGGCGCGGCGTACGCGGCGAGCCCTGCTGGGCTGGCGGCCGATGGCGGAGCGTCGTCGCAGGTGCGGATCGACGGAGTGGCCGACGCCGTGCAGCTGGCGGTGGGCGACGCGGCGGCGTGTGCGGTGTCCCGGTCGCAGACGCTGATGTGTTGGGGCGGCATCGTGGACGGGCCGGGGCCGTCGTGGCGAGACACGGCTGTGGTGGTCATGCCGGGCGCGGCCGTGGTGAATGTGTCGGTGGGCGACGAGTCTCTCTGCGCGGTCACCGCCGCGGGCGGCGTCGAGTGCTGGAGGAACATCGTCCCGCGCCCTGCCGGGGAGGCCGCCGCTGGTCTGGGCGAGCCGGAGCAAGTGCCGCTGGACGTCGAGGCCGTGGAGGTGGGCGCCGGGCAGTACGTGACGTGCGCCGCCGGCGCGGACGAAAGCGTGTGGTGCTGGGGCCTGAACTCGCGCGGGTCGCTGGGCGACGGGTCCGACACGTACTACACCGATACGCCCGTGCGAGTGATCGGGATCGGCGGCTCGCGCGTGCGGGCCGACGGTCCGGCGGGGCAGTCGGCCGATAGTGCTCGCCGCGTGCTCGAGGTGACTGAGGTTGCCGCTGGAGTTTGGCGCGTGCACGTCGACGACGTCTTGGTCCCGTGATTCAACGGCGATGGGCACGTGCGATCGGCTGTGGGTCTACTGGGACGGGTTCTCTGGGATGCCGACGTTGTATGAGCGCTCGGAGTACCAGCCGCTCCTCGACAACCCCGATCCGCAATAGGGTCCGCGGCATCGTGCGCGCCAAGATCCTGGCGACGATTTCCGAGGCGCGCGAGGCCTAGGCCTGCGGTCGCTAGTCGTGCACGGCCAGGCGCGCCGCGATCGTCGGCACGTCTCGCAACTCGCCCGATGCCACTGCCATGACCAAGTCGAACAGCTGGTCGTTGGTGAGTTCGACACTTCCGCCGTTGATGTCGACGAACACGAGCGCGGCAATGGCCGCGAGGCGCTTGTTTCCGTCCACCAGTGCGTGGTTGAGGCAGACGGAGTGCAGGAGCGACGCGGCCTTTTCGGCTAGGGAGGGGTAGGCGTCCGCGCCCATCACGACGGTGAGCGGGCGCGCGAGAGCGGACGCTAGCAAGCCGATGTCGCGCACGGGGCCCATGCCCTCGTGTTCGACGATCTGCAGCACCGCCCGGATGGGGAGCGGCCGCGCGGGTGGCATTACACCGAGCCGAGCCGGTCGAGCGCTCCCCGATATTCGCTGGCGACGCGCTCGTAGGCGCTGAGGGCATCGTCCTCGAGGCGCGTCTCCGCGTCATCCCGGAGGATGGCACGCACGGCGGCCTCGTGCTTTGACACGCCCTGTCGCTGCGCAAGGCGAGCGAGAGCCGCCTCAACCGCGCTCGTGGTCCGCAGAGTCATAGCCATGTCCCCATGGTATCACCGCGATACCAGTGGGGCGGGGAGTTCGCAGGGTCAGCTCGGAGCTCTGTGCCTGTTCGCGTGTGACACGGATACCGATGGCGTGTTCGACTTTCCGCCGCTGGCGACTGCTGCGTGGTCGTACTCGCCGTCGGGCAAGATCAAGAAGATCACGAACCGCATCAAGGTCGAGCAGCCCACCAAGACCTGGCTCGCCCGACGCCGCGACCGTGTATTTGGGTGACACGGAGATCACTGATCCGGACATCGGCACGGCTGATGATTTGATTCGGATTCGGACACCTTTGCCGACGGCGGGCTCTATCCACCAATATTGCCCCTCGAGTTGCGGGCACCCCTCACTGGCAATACGTTTGCCCTGGGACAGACCACGAGGACGTGGTGCTGTGGACACCGATAATCGTCTTGGTTCTGGGGGGCGTTGTGGTCTTGGCTAGTGCGCGTCGTAAGGCGCTGTATTTGACTGCACTTGCTGCTGCTGTCGCGGCGGCGCTGACGGCCGCGCCTGCTGGTGCCATCGCCGTAGCCGACGAGTCGACGCCCGAGGGCGAAGGCCTCGCCACCGTCGCGGCGGATGCGCCGGACACGCCCGTCGAGCTGACGGCCTACGACGCGCAAGTAAAGGCAGTCACAACTGGACAACGTGTCGAGGTGTTGTCGGGGCGAGAAGAGAGCTCCCGGTTGTTCGCGTTGCCCAACGGAGACTGGGAACGGGAGCTTGAGTCTGCCGTGGGCCGAATCCTGGTGAAAGGTGACGGTAGCAAACTCGACGACTGGGCCGAAGTGGACTACGGACTAGAAGTCGCGCCCGACGGCCTTGTGCGCCCCGCTGCGTCTCCTGCGGAATTTTGGCTCTCGCCGGGGTCACCGTCTGGCGGTGTGCTGATCCACCAGAGCTTGGCGGATGGCGACGTTTCGGTCGACCTCACGTGGGATGGCGCTATTCCAGCTCCGATCATTGATGGGTCGCGCGCCATCTACGTCAATGTTTTGCAGGACGTCGATTTGGTGGTCGACTCGCTGCCCTCTGGCTATGAGCAGTACTTCGTGGTGCGTTCGTCGGCGGCAGTGTCGAAGATCGATACCCTCACGTACACACTTGATGTGCGTGGAGCCGATGTCGCGTCGACGGACGACGGCGGCTATTCCTTGATCACGGCCAATGGCGTCGAGGTAGCCCACGTGCCAACAGCCTTCGCTTGGGACGCCGCAGAAGACTCGCGGCAGTCGCACCCTGTCCTGCAGCCGTGGAACTCCGAAAACAATCTTGGACCCGGCTTCGATGTTTCGATTGCGGGTCTCACCGACGCTCAAGAGGCGGCGATCGAGGAGGCCACTCGTGGTCTCGTGTCGCCCGTGACAATCCCCGTATCGCTGTCGCTCAAGACCACAGGGCGGCGAACGACGGTGTCACTTGACGTCGACAGCGCGTGGGCGGCCTCGCCCGATCGGGTATTGCCGCTGATCATCGACCCCACGATCGGCGATGCTTATGAAACTTGGTATGACACGAGCGTGAACGCGGGTACCGGAAATAGGAACTCGTCCTACACGTCGGACACGTACCTTCGAATCGGATGGGACGGCGGGGCGAACATGTACCGCTCGTACATCAACTTCCAGACGGATGACGTCGACGAAAAGGACATCAAGACCGCAAGCTTGGAGCTGTACAACTATCACTCGTGGAGCTGCACCGACGAGCCGTGGCAAGTATGGGAGGTCGACAACCAGCCCTCGGACTTGACGTGGAACTCGCAGCCGGACGAAATGACGTTCATCGCGGAGTTTGATGAGACCCGCGGTTACGACCAGAACGCGTGCCCCGACGGTTACATTTCAGCGGACTCAGACGCCGTCACGGCGATGGTGAGGGGCTGGGCCGAGAGTTCGGATACCAAGCGCGGCGTCATGGTGAAAGCGACGGACGAAAGTGACTACTTCGCGTGGAAGCGCTTCTACTCCCGCGACTACTACGACAGCACACGCCGCCCCAAAATTACGTTCACCTACAACAAGGCGCCTGCCACACCGTCGGATCTACTCATCAAAGCGAACGCACTCCGCTGGGCTCGCCATACGAAGTCAGCTCGCCTGTGGTGACGGTCGAAGCGAAGGTCTCGGACACTGACAACGCCGCGGTGCGCGCGTCGTTCGACATCTACGAGACGTTCCCCTACGCACCCGGCGCCGAGTTGCTCGTGGCGAGCGACGTCGCCGGCGAGTTCGAGCCGAGCGGAGAATTCTCGTCAGCGTCGATCGGCCAGTTCCTGCAATACGGCTCGTCGTACCGAATTGACGTGTGGTCTCACGACGGGAGGCGGCGTTCCGCGGTCCCCCTCGTTGGATCGGTGACATTCAAGTACCTCTATGGGGCGACGTCGTCCGGGACATCGACGCCGCGTGCGACGTGGTATCGCAGTCTCCGCGCCCGGCCCGACCCCCGGGCCCGGCCCCGCGGCCCCGCACACGACGCCACCCGGCGTGTGCCCGACGGGAACGGTGTAGGACGATGGAGGCCAAGGAAGACGTCCTGGCGCGAGTGGACGAGGGAGCGGTGTCGCTAACGGCCGCTCTCGCGATTGCGGTGTCCGGGATCCCGGCGCAGGCGGCAGGGCCTGGAGAGCCGAGCGCGTCATCAGACATGACCGCACAGCCGGAGCCTTCGCCCTCGGCGACGCCTGACGACACGACTCACCGCGCCATCGCCTGGCCCATCTCCGTCGCCCAGCCCTTCTCCTGAGCTGACCTACAGTGAGACGGTCGAGCCGGACCCGCTCGTCGTCGAAGAGGCGCGTGCCGTGCCTTCCCATGAGGGGAAGGGGCCTCGAGTGGTGGGCTCCGGCCGGCTCCCGGCTGATCCCTCCGCACCTGTCGCGCCCCCCGGGTTCGCCACGGATACCTTGCGAGTCGTCTCCGGCTCGGATTATCGCGACTCGGTTCGGGCAGGCACGCGCCCGGAGACCGACTTGTGATTTCTGTGGTGAGCCTCGCCTGCCAACCTCGTTGAGCTGCAGACGCCCCGTCAGCGCCGTTTGCTGGAGCCCTTCCGCCCGAGGCGCAGGCGGCCCCAGCGCGTCGGACGCGCGCGGGCGCGTCGTGAACTGCGAGCATCGCTCAGTTCCTTGGGCTTGAGACGTTTCGTGCGCGGCTCTGCGTTCGCGATGAGGTCACCTGGGAGCACCCGGCCAGGACTCCACCTGGGTGAATGTCGCAATCGACACCTCGGAGCTTGACGGAGATCTTGGTGCCAACTACGCGGACCCGTCCAGTTCGTGCTCTTGCCGGATGCGCGCTCGAGCGCCCCGATGGCCCCGACTGTCTGACTGCGCTTCCCCTTGACACCGAGCGTCATGGCAACGGCGTCGTGTCAGTCTCCGTACCCGGGAACGCGCGCGACTTGGGGAGTGCCAGTCGCGGCATGTCTGTGGCGGCTAACGGTTCCTCCCAATCGGGTGACCTCGCCGCGGCGTTGGCGCAGCAGCGCGGCCTCAAGTTCGCGGGGCCAGGCGGCGGCACGATCGTTCCGCTGTGTCCGGTGCGCAGGGCCAGACGGCGACTTCAAGGCTACGGATCTCGCCCCAAGGGCACGTGGGCGTGTCCGAGCAGTCGGGCGAATTTACGTACTCGGTGCCCATTGAGGCGCCGCCGCCCAGTTCGGACCGGTTCCGTCACTGTCCTGTCGTACTCGTCCGAAGCACGGACGGCAAGACCAAATCCCTCGACGGCAACGTCGATCCTGGGCGAGGGCTGGGCTCGCCGTCCGATTTCATTGAGCGCCACTAATTTCATGTCTCGACGATGATTATGGAACCGGGCTCCTGGATCGCTGCTGGAGTCCCCGTACTCGGGTGTGCCCGCAGAAGCGGCCTAACGCTAAGCCTCAACGGCGCGTCCTACGACCTCATTTTGGATGCGACAACCGCTATCGCATGATACTGAGGTGGGTGGCGATCACGCGCCACACCGCGCCGATGCCACATTCAACGGCGACAACGACGGCGAGTATTTCCTCGTCCAGACGCCAGAAGGCACGCGCTACTACTTCGGGTACGGCGCGATTGGGTCTGCGGGGGGCTCCGCAGCGACCAACACGAACTCCGTGGCGACGGTTCCCGTTTTCGGTGACGACAAGGGCGAGCCGCGGTGTGATACCGCCGCAGATGACGAGTGCGTCCAGGGCTACCGGTGGATGCTTGACATCACCTTGGACTCGTCCAACAACGGCATGGTGAACTACTACACGCGCGAGACCAACCACTACGCGGTCAAGGGCAAGACGAGCCGTATCGAGCCGTACACGAGTGCCATCAATCCGGACGACGTCGAGTATGGTAAACGGCCGGAGCGACGACATCGCCGATGGCCCG
>CAVTJA010000010.1:0-631503 GCA_963735005.1 uncultured Actinomycetota bacterium
AGCGCACGTGATCGGCGGGCACGACGCGCCGCTCCAACTTCGCGGACACCTTGGTGGAGCGTTCGACGATCTGCCGACGGATCGTCGCCGGAACGGTCTTCTTGGTCATCACTCCTCCTCAGGTCATCTCAAGCGTAACGCGGCCCCCTCCAAGCGTGCATGGTAGCTACACATCGGAGGGCTCGCGCCCGCGCACCCCCGCGCCTACGCTTGGCTCGGCCCGCGCCACGCCCGCGCAAGGAGGCACCGAGTGACAATCGCCGCCACGGCACGCCGCACCGTCACGGCCGCGCTCGCCCTCGCGGCCCTCGCCGCGTGCACCGCGCCGCCCGAACCCACCGCGACCACCACGGCGCCACCCACCGCCTCCGCCACGCCCACGCCCGGGCTCACCGAGGAGCAGCGCATTGTCGTCTCGGTGTGGGAGGCGTGGCAGCGGGAGCTCGCGATCGCGTCGTGCATGGCGGACCACGGCTTCACGTGGACGCCGGAGCCGTACCCCGCCGAGCCCGGCTTCGACCCGTTCCTCGCTCAGCTCGGCATCGACGGCGAGGCGTGGCGAGCCGCCGCCGAGGCGCGCGCCGACGCCGCCTTCGCCACCAACGCCACCTACCGCGACGCGCTCGACGCCGACAGCCGCAACGCCTACACGCTCGCGCGCTGGGGCCTCACGTGGGAGTCGTGGCTCGCCGAGGGCGGCGAGATCGCCAACAAGGACAACTGCGACGCCGCCGCGTGGGCCAAGGTTGGCACGGTGTGGCGCACGGCCCCGACCGCCCGAACCACTACCGCACGCTCATCACCCACATCCCCACGGACGACACGTTAGTCGCCTACCTCCGCGACGTCGCCGGTCCCGAGTCCTGACCCGAGCACGTGTCAGACCCCGGTCGTACAGTCATGAGAAAACGCAAGTCGAGTTCCATGGAAGGAGGTGCGAAATGGCGGATGGACGCGCCGGCAAAGTGCCCCACGTCCCGGAGACGGGCGGCGGGAAGCAACCCAGGAGCCGGAACAAGGACGGATCGTGGCGCAAGAAGCGCAGCGACTCTGGAAAGAAAAGAAGTAGCACGCCGCGAACACCGAAGCGACCGAACGGGCCACCGAAGGTTCCGCGCGCTTCGCGTGTCGCGGCCATGCCCGTGCCACGCACGCGGAGCAGCGGTTCCGGGGAATCGTCGAACTGCGTGCGTTGCACGCGCGACATTGCACCACGACCACGATTGCGTGTTCAGTTGCAATCGTGCGCATGTAACTGTGCAGTTGGCAGTGCCCGTGATGTTCGCGCTAAGGAAACGCGTTGGTCGTTGGGTCAACGCCACGAGTGGCGTCGTGAACCCTCGCGACGGAGATCGAGTCACCTGCTGCCACACCGTACATGCGCGCGAGCAGTTCCACTTCATCTCGGATGTGCTTGGTCGAGGATGTGCCATGTCGTTCGACTTCCGACAATGCGGTGCCCAACACCAACGGAGCCCAATCAGTTCGTTGCAGAATCTCTTCGCGTGCCCAATAGATTAGTGCCCGCGCCGCCAAGTCTCGCAGGTTCAGCGCGGCTGCACGCTGCACGGAGGAAGCGTAGAGATCTCGACCGTCTCGCGACGCTCCTTTGCGAAACGCGATCAAACCTTCCGTGGCCGTCACGACAATCTGGTCGCGTTCGACGAGATCGCGATAGTCGATCCGCGCAATAGCGCGAGTCGCTTCGACGTGGTCACCGCTCGAAGCGGAAGCGAACGCCAAGTTGTTCAGAAGTATCGCGTTCTTAGGATTCCCTTGCAGGCCGATGCGCGCCGCATCGGCGGCCGCGGCGTAGTCATCGAGTCGAACCGACGACGCAAATGACAGGAATATCGACGGTTCCGGATCAAAGACTTGGTCGACTTGCCATCCCCGCGCAGCGGCGACCGCGTCGGCCCATCGGTCCTCGCCGCGCGCGTGCCGAGCAAGCGCCTCCCACGAGTTGGGGCGATTGATCAATTCCTCAGGCACTTCGAACTTCACCCGGCGCGTTTCGAATTCCGCCTGCGCGATCGAGTTCTCGTTGGGGGCCTCCATAGCCGCCGATAGCATGCGCTTCGCTGCGTGGTCACGCCCAGCGTCTGCGTCGATGCTCGCAAGTGCCGCAAACATTTCAGTCGCATCAGTCGGTCGGTACCGCCGTTGACGAGCATGCTGTCGGGCCGCTCTCTCAAACCGCGCGTGCTCCGACAATTCTGTCGATAGCGCGAGTTCTGCAGCGATGAGCCAGGGATCTTCGGTCGCCCCCGGTGTCGCCACCACAAGATCGCGTGCGCGTTCGGTTTCATCGATGTGGTCATAGAACTTCGCAGCCGCCCTGACTACAAATCGATTGGTTCGCGCCAACTGAAGAGCATTCGCGACCGATCGAGACGCACCGCTCGCATCGCCCAACGTCGTCTGCAGGAGCGCCAAATCAATCCACCGCACGGCGTTGCGTGGCTCTCGCCGCAATTGGTCGCGCAGCGACGTCCGACCGAGACCGACATCGTGCTCAAGTCGAGCTCCTTGTGACAAGCCGCGATTCCCACGCTCACCGCGCTGGACCGCGTCAGCGAGCGAGAGCAAGGCGGGGGAACTGGCTTCGTTCGCCCGCATAAAGTCAACTATCGGCTCAACCCAGTCGTCTCTCGCCGGGTCCCCGAGCGCGATAGCCAACAGATCGGCGCCGAGGAAGATCGACGGGTGCCGCGAAAAGGAGTCGAGGTCTACCGGACTCGGCGTACTCACATAATTCGGAGCGTCGTGCACGCGGGGGTGGGACAGATCAGGTTGGGAAACGGCGACGTCGTACCTGCGCCAGCGCGGCAGTATCCGACGGGCCGAGTGATCGTTGATTGCACTCAATGCTGCGGATTCTTTCCCTGTGCCAGGTCGATTTGTGCGCGGTGGCACAGGAGATCTAGTTGCGTAACTGTGCGGTGGAGCGAGTACTGGTCGGAGCGTCCAAGACTGCGCGGGTGCCCCCTGCGCGCCGGGTCGGGCGCGGTCGGATCGCGAATGATCTCCGCAAGGTCGTGCGCCTGAGGTGACCGGAAGTCACGTTCAACGTCCTCTACAGCTCGCGCATGCGCGTCTACGACGTACGGCAGCACGTCGGCAAAACTGTCCTCCCCCAATTCTCAAAGAGGTGGTGCGGGTCAAGGTGTTGCGTAAGCCTTGTGTTTATCGATAGATCGGACACCAAGAAGGCAATGAGGCTGCCGAGTTGGAACAGATCGCAAGCGAGCCTTCGTTCCTCGAACGACGCTCGTACCTCGCCGTAAAGCTGTTCGGGAGGCGCATATGCCGGGTCGCCCGCGACACGTTGGTTGTCGTGTGCGGCGCGCTCATCTCGATCGGATGCGCGCCCTAGATCCGCGATCTTGGACAAGCCGAGATCCCGCTCGAGGAAGTCAAACACCAGCAAGTTGCTCGGCTTAACGTCCTGGTGCGCTACGTCCATCGCGTGCAGTTGGCGCACTCCGTTGGCAGCATTGTGCGCCATTCGGAGTCGCGCCGCCGCATCGAGTTCAGCCGCGAAGCCAAAAGCTTTTCGGACGTCGCCGTACGCCATCTCGAAGATGATGTACATGACCGGAAGCGGCATCGGCGGCACCGTCAGGCTGCCGTGCGCGTATCCCCTGACGACGTGCGACAGTCCCTTCGCTCCGCATCGGTCAACGAGGTCGCGCTCAAACACGTGCGCATTGACGAGGCGCTGAAACTCGCCCGGCGGGTCCGCGTGCCTCGCTGCTCGTTCGTAGTTGAGCACCTTCACGAAACCCTCTGTTCCGTCCCCGCGAACCGCGACGTACCCCAGCGAGAAGTTGCCACCGGTCTTCCCCGGAGGTACGAGGGACTTCAGTTCCCACCCGCCATCGAGCCGGAGCCCGACGAGACTACTCGGGGGCGGCAATTGCGACGTCATCTCGCCATTATGTCGCCCTTACATGGACGCCGCGCGGCGCGAGGCGACGCGTAGCGCGAAACACTTTCGCTCCGTCGAGCCATTGTGCTGCCCCGAGCGGGCGGCGGGGCGCTCTTCAAGCGAACAAAGGAAAGTGGCCGAGGCCCCTGCCCGGTGCACGCCGACCGGCGGGTGGCGCAATCAGGAGTGCGTAGCGGCACAGTCAAGGTTGGCCGACGTTAGGTTGAACGAGGCTTACGGCTTGGCACGTTACGCGCAGGTCGTCGCAGCGCGATGCGGGCGATACGCTCCGACGTGAAAGTAGCGCGCACGGCCGCGTAGCTTCACGCGCCACCCGTCGTCTTCGCGTGACAGAATCAAACACATGCCAGGAAAGAACCTCACCCGCGCCGAGGCGCAGGCCCGCGCCGCCATCGTCGAGACCTCCGAGTACGAGGTCGAGCTCGACCTGACTACCGGGCTCACCGACGAGCGCCCCACGATCCACAGAACCCCGCACCCGCGCTTCGCGGGCGAGAGGGCCCCGAGCCATTCATCGACCTGATCGCACAGACGTCTCACGCCGTGCACCGCCAGCGGCAGCGCCCTAGTCTTGAACCGTGAGGCCCCGCGAAACAGTGCAGTCCGCCATGAAGACCGCGCTGCGCGAGATACTCAGCCCCGCGGCACGCGCGCATGGATTCAAAGGCACGGCACCCAACTGGCGCAAGCAAAATGCCCAAGGCGACTGGGCGATCGTCAACGTCCAGGGCTCTAAGTACAGCACCAGCACATCATGCAATGCTATATCAACCTGGCCGTCGCACCCGCGCCTTGGATCGACTGGAGTTACGCACGAAGCAGCGGGGCAATGCCAAAATCCATTGGCCAGCACCTCGGACTGTTCCGGCGCCGCATGCACCCCCAAAGCGGAGTAACGCTGCAGAACGGATACTGGGAATTCTCGAAGCCGCGGCATGCCACGCGCATCGTCAAGGACATGGCGGAGAGGCTGAGGGCGGACGGCTGGCCACTTCTCGACCGGTTGCTCGACAGAGACGCGCTCCTCGCCGAACTGCGCGCGGAGGCACTTGCCCAAAACGACGCCCCGTGGTTCATCGGGCGGCACGCGATGGCCGAGGCGATTCTCATCTGCGACGACGGCCCCAGCGACGCACTCGACGACGCGCTCGCTCGACATCGGAGCATGTCGACGCCGCGCACCATGGCACACACCGAGCGCCTCGAGGCCTGGGTCCGCGCCCGCGCAGCCGCCGCCGAGGCAGGCGCAACGTAGGCCGCGCCCAACCTCACCCGCCGTCGGCACCCACCACAGGCGGCGCCGGCTTGGACGACACCAGCGTCGCGAACACCACCACGTTGTCGCGGTAGTGGCCCGTCGCGTCGTCGAACTGGCCCCCGCACGTGATCAGGCGCAGGCCCGCGAAGTCGACCGCACCGAACACCTTGGCGTTGGGGAACTCGTCCTTGGGGTACTTGCCCACCTGGACCACCTCGAAGACGGCGACGCTGCCGTCGGCCCTTGTGACCTTGATCTTGTCGCCGGGCACCAGCTTGTCGAGATCGTGAAACACGGCAGGGCCAACCCAGTCCACATGGCCCGCGATGACCGCCGGGCCAACCTCGCCCGGCGTGGGCGAACCCGTGTACCAGCCCGCGTGCCGTCCGTCCGCCCGGCACCTCCATGGTGCCGTCCTTGCGCAGGCCGAGCTTGATGAGCGACGAGTCCACGCCGATCGCCGGGATGCGCACCCGGACCGGCTTGGACGCGCTTAGCGGCGCGCATTCGCGCGCCACGTACGGGTCACCGCCGCCAATGCCGCGGCGCCGCGCACGTGACAAGATGTGTGCATGCCAGGAAAGAACCTCACCCGCGCCGAGGCGCAGGCCCGCGCCGCCATCGTCGAGACCTCCGAGTACGAGGTCGAGCTCGACCTCACCACCGGGCTCACCGACAAGACCCCCACCTTCCGCAGCACCACGCACGTGCGCTTCGCGGCAGAGAAGGGCGCCGAGACGTTCATCGACCTGATCGCGCCGCGCGTCATCAGCATCACGCTCAACGGCGCAGAGCTGGACCCCGCGACCCACTTCGCGGACAGCCGCATCACGCTGCCCGAACCTGCAGCACTCCAACGAGCTCACCGTCGTGGCCGACTGCGCGTACATGAACACCGGCGAGGGCCTGCACCGGTTCGTGGACCCCGAGGACGACGAGATCTACCTGTACTCCCAGTTCGAGGTGGCCGACACCCGCCGCGCGTACGCCGTGTTCGAGCAGCCCGACCTCAAGGCCACCTTCCAGTTCACCGTGCACGCCCCCGAGCACTGGCAGGTGGTGTCCAACTCCCCCAACCCGCGCCCCGAGCCGCGCGCAGCGGTTGACGGAGAACGCGGCACCATCACCATCGCGGGCACCGAGCGCGCCATCGTCACGCACGCGTTCCCCGCGACAACCGTGCTCCCCTGTTACGTCACCGCCGTCGTCGCTGGGCCGTATGCCAAGGTCGAGGGCTCCGTGCTGTCGCGCAAGGGCCGCATCAGCGCCAACGTGTATTGCCGCAAGGGGCTCGCCGAGCACCTCGACGCCGAGCGTCATCCTGGACGACACCCAGGCCGGCTTCACGTTCTACGAGCAGCTGTTCGAGATGGACTACCCGTTCGAGAAGTACGACCAGCTGTTCGTCCCCGAGTTCAACGCGGGCGCCATGGAGAACGCCGGCTGCGTCACGTTCCTCGAGGACTACGTGTTCCGCTCCAAGCCCACCGTCGCGCGCGTCGAGCGCCGCACCGTCACCGTGCTCCACGAGCTCGCTCACATGTGGTTCGGGGACCTGGTCACCATGAAGTGGTGGAACGACCTGTGGCTCAACGAGTCCTTCGCCGAGTTCGTCAGCACCCTCGCCACCGCCGAGGTCACCAAGTGGAAGGGCGCCTGGACCACCTTCAACACCCTCGAGAAGTCGTGGGCGTACCGCCAGGACCAGCTGCCCTCCACGCACCCGATCGTCGCCACCATCCGCGACCTCGAGGACGTCGAGGTCAACTTCGACGGCATCACCTACGCCAAGGGCGCCTCAGTGCTGCGCCAGCTTGTCGCGTGGGTGGGCCAGGACGCGTTCTTCGCCGGCGTCGCCGAATACTTCCGCAAGCACCACCACGGCAACACCACGCTCAGCGACCTGCTGGTCGAGCTCGAGAAGACCTCCGGGCGCGACCTTGACCCGTGGAGCGAGCTGTGGCTCGAGAAGGCCGGCGTCACCACGCTCCGCCCCATCCTCAATACGGACGACGCTGGGGTCATCACGTCCTTCAGCGTCGCCCAGGAGGTCCCCGCGGAGTGGCCCACCCAGCGCCCGCACCGCCTCGGCATCGGCGGCTACGACGTCGTGGGCGAGGGCTCGGCCGCGCGGCTCGAGCGCGTGTGGAACGTCGAGACAGACATCGACGGCGAGCTCACCGCGGTGGGCGAGGTGGTCGGCAAGCCCATGCCGGACCTGCTGCTGGTCAACGACGGCGACCTCGCTTACGGCAAGATCCGCCTTGACGCGGCGTCGATGGCCACGGCCGTGGAGCACCTCGACGCCTTCGCCGACGCGCTGCCGCGGTCCATGGTGTTCGCGGCCGCCTGGGACATGACCCGCGACGGCGAAATGCCGGCGCGGCAGTTCGTGGACCTGGTGCTGGGGAACATCGCCAAGGAGACCGAATCGACCGTGGTGCTGATGCTGCTGCGCCAGCTAAGCCAGGCGATCGGCACGTACGTGGACCCGGCGGCCGCTGGCAACATCAGCCGCGCCACCGCGGACACCCTGTGGGCGCTCGCGCAGGAGGCCGAGCCCGGTAGCGACAACCAGTTCCAGTTCGTGAAGGCGTTCGCCGGCTTCGCCGAGACCGACTCCCAGCTTGACGTGGTCCAGCAGCTGCTCGACGACAAGCTCCACCTGGACGAGCTGCCCATCGACACCGACCTCGCGTGGGACCTGCTGATCTCGCTCGTCACCGGTGGCCGCGCCGCCGCCCCCGAGATTGACGCGATGCTGTCAAAGGACAACACCGCATCGGGCGCCCGCCGTGCCGCGCACGCCCGCGCCGCGATCCCCACCGCGGAGGCCAAGCGCGCCGCGTGGGACGCGCTCGTCAACGCCCCGGACGGCGAGGACCTCCCCAACGCGCTCCAGTTCGAGGCGACCGCGGGCTTCAACCGCACGCACGACACCGCGCTACTTGAGGAGTACGTCGACGACTACTTCGCCATGATCCGCCGCATCTACACGGACAAGACCAACGAGATGGCGACCACCCTGATCCAGGGCCTCTACCCCGTGCTCCACGCGGGCCGCGTCCCGGACCTCCAGGACCGCGCCGACGCCTGGCTCGCCGCCAACGACGACGCCCACGACGCCCTCAAGCGCCTGGTCATCGAGGGCCGCGACACGGTGCGCCGGGCGCTCGCCTGCCAGGCGGCCGACAAGGCCTAACCCGCGAGGGGACACACCGCGCGCACGACGCGTAACTGCTTGCCCGCAGCCGGACGCTCGCGGGGCGAAAAGTTGTCGCGGCGCGCTTCAGCCAGGGAACTGTTCGGAACGCTGGATCGGGTCGTCAATATCGCCAAGCAACGACCAGCCGTCGCCTAGGTCGCGAAACGTCCCGAATCCATGCTCCTTGCCGTACGTGCGAGGGTCCTCGTCCGACGGCGCGTACATGGCGAACACCACTGGCGGCTCCGGACGGTTGAAATGTAGGAAGATGCGGTCGCCGTCCTTGGCATAGTGGATGACTCCGACAGTGTTGCCCGGCAGCGCGCCGAACATTGCATCCTCCTGCGGGCTCGACTCCTGACACGCGTCGTCGTCGTGTGTCACGTTGACGCAAACACGCCCGTACGTCCATGCAATCCGTTGCGCATCCGGATTGGCATCAATCAGCGACTGCATGTGCACTATCGCATCGCCGAATGCCCCAGGGTCGCGCTCGTACACGGCCTGGATCTTGTCAAACTCCTTGTTGTCGTCGGATGCCGCCGTCGGCAACACACCACAGGCAGCCGATGTAGCTACAGCGATGGCAGCGAGCGCGGCGGCGCCCCGGAGTCTCCCAACAGCCGTGCGGCGGGCAGGGAGCACGGTCACCTCGTCAGAAAGTCCCACTGAACGGCACCTCGATTTCAACCTCAGTCAACGGCGGCACGTACTTGCCGTCGAAGCGATCAAAATGCTGCAACGTGAACCAGTCTATGAACCCAATCCGAGTGATTCCGTCATCCGTATCGAGGCCGAAGTGGTCATACGACTTGAAGATCAGCGTCCCGGAAAAAGTGTTGCCGCTGACGCGATAATCCGCTAGCCGGATTTGGTGGCCGTGGAACTGGTGGATGGCGATCGAAAGCGCGTGCTCGTTCCAGTTCGTGAGGTTTGATCCCGAGAACCGATAGATGGGATACCGGAAATCGTCATCGTCCCCGAACTCCTGGTAGAGCAGGTTCCGACGCAAATCATCCTGGACGCGCAATTGTGCGGTCGAGCCGTGGTTCGCGGCTATTGACGCGATCACCTTCTCCTTGGCGGTTACGATATACGCCTGCATTTGGGGCGAGTCTCCGACGGCCCGGTTGAGGGCATCACTTGAGTACACGTGGTAGTCGGACGGGTCAAAGTTGTCGTCAACGGTCACCGAGCCATTTCCCACGCCATCGTGACCATTCTTGAATTCATCGTACAGCCCGTCGACTACCGCTCGATGGTCGGAATCCGCACCAGCCTTGCCGATATTGAGAATTGAACTGAACTCGCCCCACATCATGAACTCCGGCGTAATCCGGGCCACGTCGAAGCCGGACCCAAGGCGCCGCAATTCGGTAAACGTGTAGTCGTTGAAGGTCAAGTCGTCCGAAATCTGCTTGCTCGGCGGGACCTCGAAAGGGGTATTTAGTACATGCTTCCGGACACCCTCGCGGTTGGACGACTGGTGGATCAGCATCTCCTGGCGTGTGTAGACCAGCGGAAGTGGGTCCACCCGATCCGCGAGCCCGTCACCATCGGAGTCCCGCTTCATCGGATTCGAGTAAAGAAATGCGAACGTCAGCGTCGTCGAGCTACCGACCTGGACGGTGCGAATCGACACTTCCTCGCCGTCCTTGAGACCGTCCCCGTCGGAGTCCGGATTGAACGGATCCATGAGACCTATGGGAACACCGTTGCCCAACACGAAATGGCCGGCGCGCATCTCCTTCTCATAATAGTCGTTGATCCCGTCACCATCGGAGTCGCGCAGGAGGTCCGAAGCGTCCGTGATCGACTCGAAGATCGTGGCAAGTTGCTCCGCGTCTCTCGCCGCGTAGTACTCGCCCCCCGTTTGCGAGGCAATGCCCCGCAGCAGGTTGGCGTCGACACCTGAACCCAACCCCACCGTGTGGATGACGATGTTGCCATTGGCGGCTTGGGTCGTGAGGCTGTGGCTGTACGAACCCTGACCATCCGTCAGCAAGATCACGGTGCGCAAGGTCCCCGGCGTCGCGGGGTCGAACACGCTCAGCGCCCTGGACACGCCAGCGCCGATGTTGGTCCCTCCATAGGAGTCGATGCGGTCGAGCGCCGCATTCAGGACCGACACATCGCCCGTAAGCCCCGATCTCACGATCGCGCCGCTGTCGAAATCGACGACCGCGGCACGATCGTTGACTCCGAGGCGCGCCACGAAGTTCTTCGCAACCTGAATGCGCTCGCGCGCCGGATCATTGCTCGTCATGCTGCCAGAACTGTCGATGACGAACACCACGTCCAAGTTGTCGTAGGTGTGCGCCTCGTCGGGCGCTTGGAGGAACGAGTAGACCCATACCTCGCTGAATTTCGTTCGGTTGAGGAGGATGTACTTCGAGAAATGCGGAACGGTGGCGGACACTGAATTGCCGGCGATCGTTTGGTTCGGCACCTCGATGAGCCGTTGCGAGTCCTCGTCGTACGTGTAGATCGCAGGATCAAAGTCGGGGCCCTCAAGACTCGGGTCGAACGTGAAGGTCAACTGCGCCTGCGCAAATTCCCCGCTTACCTGGAACTCAAAGCCCGAATCGATGTAGCCCGGCGTCTCCTCAGGAAACTGCGACTGATCGGCCGGCAGGGAGATGATCGCGAACGAGTTCACCTGGTCGGCATCGAGCCCCACGATGTTCGCGGACACCAGAGTGCTCGAGCCCGAAGCTGTGCGCGTCACGTCAAAGTGGCTGTTGGGCACCAGCGGATCGGAACCAATCTCGACTTCCACGCCGTCGCTGACGCCATCGGAATCGGTGTCAGGAGCCAACGGATCCGTGTGCCAAGTGCCCTCGTCCCCGTCGGCCAGGCCATCGTGGTCGGAGTCGCCATCGAGAAGATCCGTACCAGCTGCGACCTCTTCGACGTTGACGACCGTGTCGCCATCAGCGTCTTCCTGCCCGTCGGGAACGCCATTTCCATCGGTGTCGACGATCTGGGCGTCGGTGCCGATCACCCACTCAACGTAATCCGAGAGTCCGTCACCGTCCGAGTCGGCCGCGGCGGGGTTCGTGCCCCAATGCTGCTCCACGTAGTCAGGGAGCAAGTCGCCATCCGTATCCGTGTCCGGCAGCACACCGTCCTCGAGGGGGAAGACGAAGCCGGGCGGCGACACGTCGATATCGCCAGCTGCGTCGGCCCAGAACTTGAACTGCACCGTGTGGCCCGGCTTGATGACGCTGTGCGCCTTGTCCGATCCAAAGACGACCTCTCGTCCGCGCTGCGACATCAAGGTGACGGAGCTCGTGTCGGTGACGGTGTACCCGAGGTCCATCAGCAGGTTCCAGTTGGAAATGTCGCGGTCCGACACATTGGCGATCGAGATCTCGGCGTGGTAGCGGCTCCCGTCCGTGTTGACGTAGCGATACGAGATCTCTGCGCGGGCATCCTTGAAGAGCAAGATCTCCGAAGTATCGGGACTGGCCGCCGCCGCGGTGGGCGCGGTCACCGCCACCAGCAACAGACCGGCGAGTGCGCGAACGAGCATCTTCATCATCAGGTTTTCCCGTCAGCGCCGGACTTTCAGCGTGTCACGGCATTGTCATCGTCGCTGTGACCGTACCAGCGCGAGCGCGGGAGCGCGCGGTGAACGAAAACCCGGACACGCGCCGCCGCGCTGATCTCCAAGCCGAGGCCGGACCACACGCTCGTCAACGCCGTCGACGGCGAGGACCTCCCCAACGCCATCCAGTTCGAGGCCACCGCGGGCTTCAGCCGGGTGCACGACACCGCGCTGCTCGAGGAATTCGTGGACGACTACTTCGCGATGCTGCGCCGCATCTACGCGGACAAGACCAACGAGATGGCTACCACCCTGATCCCGGGCCTCTACCCGGTGCTCCACGCGGGCCGCGTGCCGGACCTCCAGGACCGCGCCGACGCGTGGCTCGCCGCCAACGACGACGCCCACGACGCCCTCAAGCGCCTGGTCATCGAGGGCCGCGACACGGTGCGCCGCGCGCTCGCCTGCCAGGCGGCAGACAAGGGCTAGCGGGGTCGGAGTCGCGGCGCTACATCCGCAGGGCCTGCGCGGGGTCCACTCGCGACGCCTGGTTCGCGGCGACGACGCCCGCAAGCGCACCCACTACTACTCCTCCCACGAGCGCGAGCGGCACCACCAGGGGCTCCATCACCGGCGTCCAGCGGTGTGCGATCGTGACCGCGAACACCGCGAGGTACCCGAGCAGCAGTCCTACCGCGCCTCCTGCGACTCCCACCAGCGCGGCCTCCGTGAGTACCAACGAAAAGACATCGCGCGGCGCGGCGCCGACCGCGCGCCGAAGCCCAAACTCGCTCCTGCGAGAAGATACAGCGAGCGACATGGCATTGCCCAGTGCTAGCGCCGCGGCCGCGAACGCCACGAGCGACAGCACCGCGAGCGAGGTCGCGACGTTCGACTCGATCTGCTCGCGAAGATCCCGCGGGTCGCGGGGCACGGTCTTCCTGAGCAGTTCCGGGTTCACGGGATCGAGCACGATGCCCGCCTGCTCCGCCACCTGAGGCGCCGCGCCCGAACTCACTGTGAACGAGGCAACCACGCGTGACGCCGAAGGCAGCAGAGCATCGTCGGCGCCCATCACCATGACCGAGCCCGTGAGGCGAGGCATGCGCCCCGACTCCTCGAGGACGCCCACCACCGGGTACGGATTGCCATCGATCCAGACGGTCGGAAGTGAATCAAGCGGGCCAAGACCAAGGCTCGCCGCCGTGTGAGTCCCGACGACGGCGCGGCGCCCCGTGATCGAGGCGGCGCCTTCCGACCAAGCGACCGTGCTATCCGTAGCTTCCTCAAGGTCGCCCAGCGCCGAGAACACGGACACCGCTTGAGCCTCGCGGGTCGGGAGGCCGGCCACGTCGCGCTGGTCGTGATCAGTCAGGATCGCAACGCTGGTCACCCCCGCGATTCCGCGGAGTTGGCGCAGCACCTCTGATTGCGGTGGCGCGACCCATCCCGTAGTCGCGATTTCTTGTGCCTCGCCTGGCAAGAGTTGCTCGATCGTCACGGAGCGGTTCTCCCGGATGTCGAACTCGCTGCTCACCTGGGCGCTAGACGTGGTGCCGAGCCCAAACGTGCCGACCACCAAGCCCACCGCCACGGCTACCGCACCCACGAGCCCTGCCGTGCGCCACCGCCGCGCCGCCAGCGAAGCGAGCGCATCGCGCAGCAGACCCCGAGATCCACGCCGACGGCGCGGGACGACGGACGCTGCGGCTCCCACACCACCGGGCTGAGTGACTTTGGCAGCGCGTCGGCGCGCACCACCTTTGGTCTCAGCGCCAACAACCTTGCCGTCCTGCACGCGGATGCGCCGGTCGGCCCGCGACGCCACCGCCTCCTCGTGAGTCGCCAGGACAACGGCGACGCCGGAGTCCCGGAGCGCGCACAGTTGGTCCATCACGTGCGCCGAATTCTCGGTGTCGAGGTTTCCCGTCGGCTCGTCGGCAATGAGTACCGGGGCGCCCGTCGCGAGCGCGCGAGCGATCGCCACCCGCTGCTGTTGCCCGCCCGACAACGTGCTGGCGTCTTGATCGGCAAATTCCGCCAGGCCAACCTTCGCGAGCGCATCGTTCGCCCGGGCCTCGGCTTCCCCCGGCGCCAGGCCGGTGTACCTGTTCGCAAGCGAGACGCTGTCGCGCGCGGGCCGCCCGGCCAGCATGTGAAAGCTCTGAAAGACGAATGCGAACTTCACCGCGCGCAACCGCGTGCGCTCGGCGCCGCTCAGTTGCGCAACGTCCGCGCCGTCAACGACGTAGCTGCCGCCCGAGGGCGTCTGGAGCAAACCAAGGACGTTAAGAAGGGAGCTCTTGCCTCCCCCGGACGGCCCCTCGATCGCCACCATTTCGCCGGGGAAGACCTCGATGCTCACGCCGCGCAACGCATGCACCGGCGCTGGGCCGTCGTACGTCACGCGAATGTCGCGCGCGCTCAGCAACGGGTTCTTAGCCAACGACGACGACGTCCCCTGCGTTCACGTCACCGCTCGCCGCTTCGATGGCGGTCAGGCCGTTGAGCTCTCCGACGACGCGCACCGGAATCATCGCGAGCGTCGATCCGCCGTCAAGGACCACCGTGACGCTGGAATTGCCGGAAGCATCGGTGGACACCGCACGGCTGGGAACGATCAGCGCGTCGGTTGCCACGGTTTGCACCGCGATCGTCGCAACGATCTCTTGGCCCTCCCACTCGACGGGCAACGACTCGCCGCCGGTGGGCACCATCGTGATCGATCCGGAAACGCCGTGCTCCGGATCGCCCTGGTCCACCTCAACGATGGTGACCGGCACAGGCGTGTCCGTGAAACTCCCAAGCGTGCCGGTGGCTCCGACGGACATGCGCGGGACGATGCCGTCGGGGATATCGGCAACGGCAACATAGTCCCCGCTCGACACCGAGATCACGGCGGCTCCAGAAGCGACATCGGCACCGAGTTCCGGCATCGCGTCGACCGTCACAGGGAAAGGCACTGGCACGGAAACGCACTCGCTGGCCGGAACTACGACCTTGTCCGTAGCGCGGATCTTCCCAGGGGACCGGGGGGCGACTCCGACACCGCTGGACACGACCGGCCAGTAGCCTGCCTTCGTGTACAGCTTCACGACGGCCGCGCGCGTCGCGGGCCCGAAGGTTCCTTCGGACTTGGGAATCTTGTACCCGGCCTTCCGAAGCGCCGCCTGAAGTTGCGCGACATCCGAACCTCGGTCACCCTCGACCAGATCGCGATAAGGCTTGAACGTAGTCGGCAGCAGGAACCCGGGTCGGTCGTTGACGGCAACGACGGGCGTCAGCGCCTCCGCCTCTGTGCCAGGAGCTTCACCAGCAAGTGCGTGACCACGGCGCCACCCGAGCCCGCTGGCGCGACGAGCACGATGTCCGCGGCCGTCGTCCGTTCGACGCGAACTTGCGCGGTTGTCGTTTCCGCGAGATCGCCGCGCTGAACCACCGCCGTGACCAAGCCCGGCTTCGGCGGCGCGACGAGGGCCTCACGTTGCGCGGGCGATTGTACCAGCGAGGCCGCGAACCATCCGCCGCCGAAGATGAGCACACCCGCGCCGACAGCCACCGCCGCGCGAACCCCGCGGCGAGCCAGAAGGGCTGAGTCGTTCCAGACTGCCGACTCGGTAGCGTTTCGTAGCCATCGTCGCTTAAGTCGCCCAGGGACGCGAGCGTCTCCTGGATCCGGGCTAGGTACGCCTGCGCCTCGCGTTGCTCGGCGACGAGCGCATCTGCGTTCTCGGCGAGCGCTTCGCTTTGGAATCGCCACTCCGCGTTGTACAAGCGCCACGTCGTAGCCGCTCTGCGTTCGACACGCGGCGTCTTCTGTCGCGACTTTGATTTCTGCCGCAGATGCGGTGCTGTCCGGGTCATCGAACCCGAAGGCCGCCGCCAGCGAATCGCCCGGCATGCCCTGCGGCGTCGCCGGAAGGCCGGGATGCCTGCGGGTTGCATGCACGTGTTCCACGCCTGCGCTGCCGCGACAACGTCAGCACTCTCCAGCGCGCGGCCAAGCGCATCGTTCGCGAGGTTGACGCCGAGCTGCTCGTAGTTCTCCGGCAGCGGCAGTTTGCCCGCGTGCGTCATCGATGAATGCACGAGTCGAGCGCCGCCTGCTTGTCAGCGGGTAGGACCTGCGCGCCGAGCGCTCGTTCCGCTGCCACAACATCGACCGGGAGCCAGTCCGGGGAGTGGTAACCGTACGCCTGCGCAATGGCCGCGTTGAAGATTCTTCGGCCACTGGCCGACTGGGCAACGGACGGAGCGAGCGAATCCAGATCACGCTTGGGCACAGCCCACTCATAGCCCCGGGCGTTCATGCACTTCTCAACGAGCAAGTTCTCGGCATAGTTGCCAAGGTCCAAATCGAACGGCGAGATGATGTAGTCATCAAGCGGAAGGGTGTACGTCGCCATACCGTCCGGGGGCGCGGTGGAGGACGTTTCGATGAGCTCTGGCGCCTGGCTCACGCACCCGGCGAGCGCCACGGCAACGGCGCTGACCCCCGCTGCCACACCGAGCACCCGCCACCTGCGTCGGCGATCGACTCGTCCACTCGCGCCCACGAACATTCGAATCCTCACATCCTTTCGGTGCACCCTTCCGGGGCCTCGCCCATGCTAGGCCCAAAGTTCCCGTTCCGCATCTTGAATGCACAACGCCTAAAAGGTGCACACCCGGCATTCCGCTGATACGTTGCCGAACTGGGGACTGGAACAATCTAGCCCCGACCGCGCCAGGAAAGTCTCCTGGCGCGCAAGTCAGAAATGGAGAAACCTATGGTTTCACGACACGCTCGAATCCGGCCGTTGGCGGCCGCACTCATTGCCGCGACAGCGGCGGCGGTGCTATCCGCAGCTCCCGCGTCCGCCAATTCGTTGTATGGCTGTGACAGCGGCGCCATGTGCGTGTGGAGGGACGCCAATTTCGCGACTGGCGGCGGCAATTCGTCCAGCTACCAGTTCCAGTACTACCAGCCCAATTTTGCCAACGTGAGCTACGCAATCATGGGCGGTTCTGTGAACCAGTCGGTGACTTCCGTGTACAACAACGGCAACTACAGCAGCGCGATGCTGTTCGACTACACGTATGCAGGCGGCTGGGGCAAGTGGTGGGCCAAGCAGACATACACCGCACAGTTGACCGGTACGTACAACGACGACGCGACGTCCGGCTACTTCTGCGGCTACACCTCGCGGTGCTAGACGTTCGCCGCTAGCGCTCTGGGAGGGCGTTGCGTCGTGACCGTCCGCACCGCGGACACCTCGGCGCGGCGCTCTCCCTCTGTGAACCGCCTGGTCATCGAGGGCCGCGACACGGTGCGCCGCGCGCTCGCCTGCCAGGCGGCCGACAAGGCCTAGCGGCAGCCAGCCCCCGACGTGCGCCGCGCCACGCGCGCTGCGTTTAGGCATGCCGTCCCGACCCTCCACACCGTTTCGAATCCCACAGTGGTATGGAGAGTCCCAACGACACATCGTCCCGGCGCGGTCGCTACGCCGCCCGGGCTACCGCCATTGGGCGTCGCTCTTGTCTCGGTCGCGAATGCTGCCGAGCAGCGTCCACCCGGCCCCGAGCTCCCGCACCGCTCCGAAGCCGCGCTCCTTGGCATAGCCGGCCGGGTCGTCGTCGTCCGGCGCGTACATCGCGTAGACCACCGGCGGCTCGGGTTGCGTTGAAAATGACGAAGATGCGACCCGGGTCCTTGGCCTGGAAGTCGAGGCCCGACGACGTAGACCTTGGAAGGGCGCGACAGCGGGCGCGAGCAGGGCCTGCTGTGCCCTCCGTGGCGTCGACGCAGACCTTGTTTCCGTCCGCGGCGGTGGCGCACACAGAGTTGTGCGTCCACCAAATCTGCGTGGCCCCAGGATTCTCCGCCTTGAGCTGCTCCATGTAGTCCACCGCGTCCATGTACGCGGCAAGGTCCTCGTCGAGCACGGGCTCGATCTTGTCGAACTCGTGGTTGTCGTCGTAATCCGCGGTGTACGGCAAGGCGCAACCCGAAGCGACCAGCGAGAGGGCGACGGTGGCGGCGGCCGCCGCCACCGCTATCGGGCGCCTCATGGGGCCGTGCCGTCGCGCTCGGCGCGCTTCTGCGCGTACCAATCTCGCTTGCGCGCGGCGTCGCGGCGATTCGAGATCACGCCGGTAGCGGCGATCACCGCAGCGCCCGCGACGATCCACGGCACCACCGCAACCGCGCTGTCCTGTATCTGCGACATGAGCCCGGCGACACCGAACAGCAGCATTCCGCCCAGCATCCCCGCGAAGTCGCCAACCGTGGGCTTGGGCGCGGGGGCCTTGGGCAGAAAGTTGTCGGCGGTGCGATCGTCAAACTTACCTGTCCGTTGATACGCGGGGGTCAGGGACCCGACGTCGCTGAGCAGGTACAGCCGTGCATCGAGGAAATCGGGGTCTGCGATGAAGGCATCGTCCTCTGACCGCACGGACGGACCGTCCCACGTCAGCGAGGTAACCCCTCCATCAATCGGCTCCGTGAGCCGGTTGATGACGAGCGGCGTGAAGATCGCGTGGGCGCCAGCCTTGTCCGCGCTTCGCACCGCCCACTCCCGGTTGAAGTCAGCACTCTCCATGTCGATCTCATCATCGACAACGTCGCGGACGGGGTCCAAGACGCGCATGGGGGTGGCCGTGGTCAGCGGGTACTCGGCAGATGTCGCGACAGCACAGACCGTCGTGAACCGTGCTACCTCTGGGTCCTTGTCGCTCACGAACATCACCATCGCCGGCATGCCAAACAACTGGCCCTGAGCCATCGCAACGGGTGCGTCGAGCCGCTGGTCCGAGATGTGAAAGCTCCGCACCGCGTCGGCCGCCTTGCCCGCGTCGCCCAAGAAGTCCCAACCGCGTACGCGCGCCCAATCCTCGAGGCCGCGCATGACCTGCTCGCGGGTGGCCGTCCCGCTCGCGGACGTGCCGCGCGCAAACGAGAGGGTGGCCGCCGCGATCCCGGCGAACACGATCCCGCCGACGATCATCGCGATCCCCGCCGCGCGGTGTGGGCCCGCGAGTTGGGCTAAGCCCACCACCACCAACGCCAATGGCACCCAAAGGAGCACCAACAAGAACACGGCAACGACCTGTAGCACCCGTCGCGCTCCGCCCATGACGCCGATGTACGGCTTCCACGTCAGCGGTCGGTTCTTTGCCACGGGGTCGTCCTTTCGAATCAGGCTTGGTGGCCTGGGATGCTCACGTAAGGCACGGCGGCATCCGAGTGCCGGGCGTTGCTCAACGCTCTTCGATCACAGTAGCGCCGGACTAGGTGACAGCGCGCGAGCACTATCGCCGGAGGCGCCGCGTACGCGCCTGGCGAAGGTTGCGCGCGCGGCGCACGAAGGGCCCCACCAGGTGCGCCACCAGCTGCACCAGGGCAAGCAGTGTCGCGATTGCCACCGCGATCACGACCACCAGCGCGGCGCTCGCGGCGTCGGCCAGGCGCGCGATGAACGACGCCACGCCCGTGATCGCGCCGAGCGCCGCCCACGGCCCGACGCGCACCGCGCGGCGCGAGCCGCGCTTGGCCAACGCCGGCGTGGATGACGGCGAGCCCTGTAGTTGGCCGTCGGCGCGCAGGAACCCCGGCACCAGGTTCGCAATGTCCACGAGCAGCTCGACCCGCCGCGTGAGTTCCTTCACGTCAGTCACCGCGCCGCGCATCACCGCGACCAGCGTCGCGCCCTGAGCCGCGACCTCCGCACCCCTGGCGTCCGGCTGTAGCAGCCGCTCGATCACCCGTGGGTACAGCAGCGCGTGGGCCGTGCCCGGCTGGTCCGAGCCGACGTGCCACGCGGCGTTAAACTCCGCCGACTCGGTGTCAAGCGTGTGAGCGCAACTCGCGCCCGGCAACGCGCCGTCGCGCCTGGGCGAGATCACGGTCACGGGAAAGTTCGCGTTACCGGTGACCGCCACGTACGTGAAGAACGCCACCTCCGGGCGGAACGGGTCCAAGCCCGTGTCCACGCGATACCACTGGACCGCGACGCCTTGGCCGCGCACCACGGACTCGTAGCCCGCGATGGCGCTGTGCTTGCCCTCAAGCGTGAACGGGATCACCGACACGTTGGCGGAGCGCTCGAGCGACGGAATCTCCAGCATGGATGGCTCGCCGTAACTGTTCGCCAGGTCCGATTTCGCCCGCGCAATGCCCGCGCGCCTGCGCTCGGCCCATCGCGCCGCCGCCCGGTTCAGCGCGAACGCCGCGCCGACGCCCACGACGAACGCGAAAGCCACGGCGGCTAGGGCCGTGGACACTTCCTGCGCACCCCAGGTCACGATCGCCGCGGGCACCCCCGCGATCACACGGCGGCGACATAGAGCCACGGACCGGAGTACTCGACGACCGCCTCAACCAACTCGCGCAGTCTCATGCCGCCCAGCGTATCGCCGACGCGCCGCTACGCAGCCGGCCAACCTGCCAGGCGGCCGACGAGACCGCGCGGGCTCCTGACTCGGGCTCCCGTCAACTACATTGAGGCAAGGCCCGTCCAGTTCGCTTCGCGGCTGCGGCGTGCTGCGCGGGACCAGCTCACCGCTGCGGTGACGAGGATGACCGCGACGCCAACCCCCAGCAGAAACGCCGACGCACCGTCTGCGCCCGTCCGCGCAAGCCATGCCGCCGCCAGGGAGACCAGCCCGACGCCGTAGCCGATAAGTGCCGCCCGGCCGATAGGCCGTCCCGGGTGAGCCGCGGCCGCCGCGTCCCCCAGCGTCGGCTCGGGTGCCGGCAGGCCCTGGTCCCGCATGAAGCCAGGCATCACGTGCGCCACGTCCGTCACCACGTCGAGCCGCTGCTTGAACGCGTCGGTGTCCTCCCGGTAGCCGGGTTCGACGGTGAGGATGCTGTTGCCGTCGAGCGTGAACTCGATGCCCTCGGCGTCGGGCTTCATGAGCCTGTCGAGCACGGGCGGCTGGAGGGCCTCAAGGGCTCGCTCGGGCCGAGTGCTCAACACCGTCCACCGCCGGTCGAACGCCGCGTTCCCCGTCGCCAGCTCGCGCAAGCGCGTGCGCTCGATGACGGCGCCTAGCCCCTCGCGGGGCCGGATCACGGTCAACGGGAACTTGGCGTTTCCCGACGCGGCGACGATGGTGTGGGCGACGTCTTCGCGGTATTGCGTGTCGGCGAAGCGCAGCGAGTAGTGCTCCACGGCGACCTCGACGTCGCGATACGAGCCCACCGCAAGAATCTCCCCGTGATGCAGCGCGTCCGCGACGAACGGCACGCCCTTGCCGCGGATGGAGGTGCGCAGGATCTTGTCCATGCTGCGCAAGAACCGGTGGTGAGGCGTGTCAGGCGCCTTGGGGTTGAGGAAAGGCGCGCGGCGTCGCATGGGCTTGATGCCGATGCTCTGCGCCCACGGCACAAAGCGCTGCATGCGCGCGTACCTGCGCGCCGCCTTCAACTCTGCCGACATGAAGAGCGTGGCAACGCAGAGACCGATGCCGATGGCCATGGCCATCCCCACGTATCCAAGGATCGCGTCCGAGTCGGACGAGACGGCGTTGCCGATCGCTATCCCCACGAATACGGACGCGATGAGCACGGCGCTGAAGGACATCACCGCGCCGAGGCCGCCCCTCGTCCGCGTGATGTGCTGCGCAGACCGGCGTGATTCCACAGTCGCTCTCCTCGTTGGTAGTCGCCCCACGCTAGCCGACGAGGCGCTTGTGAGCCCCAGGGTGCGCCGCGCACTCCTGCTTAGGGCTGCGGCGCCTCGTCACGCGGCGGGAAGGACCCCGGAACGCGCCCGGCAGCGAGGTTGCCGACCACCCCGAGTATCAGGACTCCGCCACCCAGCATCGTCGCGAAGAACGCCTGCCCGGAGAGCAGCATCACCAGCACCGTCAGCCCCGCGACGATTCCCGCGTGCCTCAGCAGGCTGGCGCGCCGCCCCAAGTGGGCGTACCGGTGATCCACCCACCAGTAGACGGCGACCAGGTACACAAACGTCAGCACGAACGACCCGAGCGCGCCCGCAAACATGAGCGTCGGCAGATCCCCGTGCGTACCCCCGTCTTCCATATTTGCTGAGATGAAAATCGTCACGATCGCGACCGCGAGCGCGGTGAAGAACAGCGCCAGGGTGCGCAAGGCGGTCACCGCGGGGCGCCTACGCCATTCACCCGGGCCAAGCTCGTCAACTTCAGGATTGGACTGCGTCATTGGGCCCTCCCAGCCGTTCGTTGCTCACGCTAGCCTTCCGCGTCGCGTTTCGCGCGGCGAGCGATGTTTGCCTCGTGCGCACGTCGAGCGCGCTTGTCGCGCTCGGGCTCAAACGAATCGCCCTTCTCCCTTGCGATCCACAGACCCATGGCAAGCATCAAGGCCACCATGAGGCCCAGCCAGACCCAGTTGATCGCGGCATCAAGGAAGCCCGGGTAGCTTGGCTGGCGCGATGCGATCCATGCTGCGACGATCGCGGCGAGCACGGTCGAACCCGCGATGATTGCCATATGCGCGCGGAACACGGCCAGGCCGCCTCGGACGGCGAGCTTGTGGTCAACCCACCAGAACACTGCCACCAGGTACACAAGTGCGACCCCGAACGCCACGGGCGTCCCGCGCCACACGAGTACGGCGAGTTCGCTGGGGTTCTGCTCACCCACCGCGCCTAGCGCCTCGAACATCGCCAACAACGCCATGCCGACGCAGGCGGCAAGGACCCTCAGCGCCCTGTTCATGGTCACCTCGCGCCGCCGCTGCCACGGCACGTCAGGGTCGTCGGCGGGGAACGACTTAAACTGCCTCATGCGCCCGCCCCGCTGCTAGTCAAGGTTCTCCGTGTAATAGGCGCGCTCCGTGGCTTCCTTCGCCGCGCGGTAGCGGCGGCTCCACTTGACGTTGTAGATCACGGAAAGCACGAGGCCAGGCACCACGAACCACAGCCCGATTCGCCACGCCCCGTTGAGCGCCAGGAACACGCCAGGAACCAGCAGCCCCGCCGTGGCGAGCCCCAACGCTATCTCGCCCTTGAAACGCGCAGGCCGAATCTCCGCCTTGCGCCGCAACTGAGCAGCGCCCCGCGGCTCCACCTGGTGGAAGCCAAGCACCAGCTCTGCGAGGTCCCCCAGCAGTTCGAGGTGGGCGTCAAGGTTGGCGGAGTCCCCCATCAGCCCCTTCTGCGTGAGGATGATCGAATTGCCGTCCCATGCGATGGCAGTGGGCAGGTCCGACGCGAGCAGCCGCTCGATGACGCGCGGTTGCAGCACAGCGTGGGCGGTCTCCACGTCCTTGGCGATCACGCGGTACTTCTTGTTGAAGGCGTGGCTCTCGACAAGCACGTCCTTACCCATCGCCGCCGCGACCTCGTGATGCCCGCGCTGCGGCACGATCGTCACCGGCGGGTACTTGGACTTGGTGTGCGCGGCGAGCACCGTCTGGATGAAGGGCGGGTCGTCGCCCTTGACGTTGGTGGTCGTAAACCCGATGAGCATCGTCGATACCGTCGCGCCGCCAATCGTGCCCTGCGCGGCGTGGGTGATGGGGCGGGAAGCCGTGCCGATGGGCATGCGGGACGTGGGCAGCGTGAACTCCTGGGGACTGTCGACGAACGTCATGCCCTTGCTGAGCGCCCACTCCCCCCAGGCCTGATACACCTGGGCAATCGGGTAGCTGGGCGAGCGTCGAGTCGCCCACCTCAACCCGAAGTACACCATCGCCGCGCCGATCAGCAGGGCGAAAGCGCTGGACCCCAGGTTTCGCTGCAGCAAGAACACCCCGCTGCTGATCAAGGTCATGAACCCCATAATGGTGAGCGCGATCGCCAGGAGGCGGTCGTTCAGCGATGTCTCCGAGAACGACGTCCAGTGCATCTTGCGAGCGGCGGCCATCGGCCCATCCTTCCCTACGTGTGGGGCGTCGGCGAGCCGACGCGGGACGCGGCTACTTGAGGTTGTCTGTGTAGTACGAGCGATCGGCGTCTTCCTTCGCCTCGCCGTAGCGGCGGGTCCAGATGACGTTGTAGATGACGGTCATAATCAGCCCGGGACGAGCGACCAGATCCCGAACCGCCACTCCCCGAACAGCGTCGGGAAGATGCCGAGTGGCCAGCGCAGCCCATCCGCCACGCTCACGAACATCTCCGCCTTCACCGGCTTGGGCCGGATCCGCACGGCACGACGCAGGTGGGACGCCCCCGCCGGCTCCACCTGGTGGAAGCCCAGCACCATGTCGGCGAGGTCAGCGAGCAGCGCCAGGTGCGCGTCGAGATTCGCGGCGTCGCCCATCAGTCCCGTCTGCTTGAGGATGATCGAGTTGCCGTCCCAGGTCACGCTTGTGTCAGTTCCCCATTGCAGCAGGCGCTCGATCACGCGCGGCTGCAATACTGCGTGCGCCGTCTGCTTATCTTGTGCGATCACCCGGTAGCGCCTGTTGAAGTCGTCGCTCTCGACGAGCACGTCCTTGCCCATCGCGGCGGCGGCGCTGTGGACGCCCTTCTGCGGCACGATCGTCACCGGCGGGTACTTGGACTTTGTGTGGGCGGCGAGGACAGTCTCGATGAATGGCGCGTGCTCGCCCTTCACGTTGGTGGTCGTGAAGCCGAGCAACAGCGTCACCACCGTGTGGCCGTCGATCTGGCCCCGCGCCGCGTGAGTGATCGGTTGCCCGAAGCCGCCTACCTGCACCTTGGTCGTGGGCAGCGTCAGCGACGCAGGCGCGTCGACAAAGTTGAGACCGTGCGCGACCGCCCACGCGCCCCACGCCTGGTAAACCTCGGTGATGGAGTAGCTACGGACCCTGCCGCCGATCTTCCAGACACCAAACGCGACAAGCGCGAGGCCAAGCACGAGCATCGCGATGGTGAAACCCCACCCCTGTTCAGCCCTCTTCGCAAACCCAAGGACGCCCACGCCCACGCCCACGACGCCGACCAGCCCCGCGAACCACTGGTCAAACGTCGTCGTCTCGGACTCTGCGGTCCAGTGCATCGCTCGTTCCTGTGCCATGCGCCCATCCTTCCCTATCACCGCTTGCGCCGCGTGGGCGTGCGCTCGTGCGAACCTGCCGCTATGGTCCAAGAGACCCAGAAGGAGACCCCGTGAACGCCACGCCCGAGCCCACCGTTCCTACCACTCCGCTCGTGACCCCCATCGACTACGTCGTGGGCATGACGGGCCGCCCGCAGACGGGCACCCTCGTCTACGACGGCAAGGGTCGAGTGGTGCTCGCGGACGACGCGGGCGAACCGGTCTTCGAGAAGCCGCTGGGCGAGATCGGCAAGGTGCGCCGCGCCGAGTGGGCGATCTACGTCAAGATCGACGGCAAGACCATCACGCTGATGTTCGGCGACTACAAGAAGTACGCCCTCACCAACGCGGTGCTCAATGCGCCCCTCGGTTCGGATCTTGGCCAGCTCGTTGGCACGCTCGCCGGGATGAAGTTGTCTACGGACTGGAACCGCCAGGCCGGGCAGGACGACTGGTGGGACCTGCTCACCGCCCACAACGCCGCGGGCATCGACGCGTCACCCGCCAACGCCCCCAAGTTCGCCCTGATCCTGTCGCGGGCGATCCTCGTCGTGTTCACGATCTACTACTTCGTCGTGGTTGCCTAGAAAAGCTTGCCTTCGGCCCATCCTGCCCTATCGACGCGCGACGCGGCGGACGGCGTCGCCCCACGCCACCGCCGCAAGGCTGAGCAGCGCGGGTACGCCAAAGGCGAGCAGTGGCAGCCAAACGAAGGTCGCAAACATCATCGCGGGGACAAGGTTCGCCTCGACGTCGTACTGATTGCCGCGTGACACCCACGCCAGCACCGCCCAGAGCCCGGCGGCGAAGATCGCGGCGCTCAGCAACGTGGCAGTCACTCGGGCCGGGAGTCGCCGCCACGCGGACTCCCGCGCGGCGCGGCGCGGCGTGCGCGCGCCGTGCGCAGGACGCTCGCCCGCAGGCGGCTCCGGCGCGACGCCGCACGTCTGGCCGCAGCGCCCATGAGGTCGTCGTCGCCTCCCTTGCCCTTGCGCCGCCCCACCACTACCGCGCCCGGAACCAGTGACCACAGCGTATGGAGGTCTCGATCAAGAACTGGAGTGCCACGGGAGTGAGCACCCGGTAGCTCGCGCCCACGTCCGTGCCGAACGCGCGCCACCGCGCGTTGAATGCCGCGCTCTCGACATCGACATCGCGGAAGCCCGCGAGCTGGATCAGCCGCGACAGCCCGCGCTGCGGCCACACCTGTGTAAACGACGCCGCAAACGTCGTGGGCGCCACCGCCACCGCGTAGGTGCGCGGCGTCTTGGCTGCCCATGTGTGCTGCGTGACCGTCAGCTCGACAAGTTCGGTGTCTCCCGCCTCAGCCACACCGCTGCGGAAGTCCTGGTCGCCATGTTGGTCGAACGGGAACGCTCGCGCGTCAACGGTGACCGGCTCTCCGTAGAGCAGGCCCGTGCGCCTGAAGTCGAGCACCAACGGCGCGATCACGCGGTACGCGATCACCGCCACCACCGCCGCGATAGACCCAGCGACCCACGAGACCGTCACGTCGACGCCCTGGATCAGCGACTGCAGCGCCGTGACTACCAGCACCGGGGCGACGAGCAGCACAAGCACCAGGCCGGTGATCCCCAGCACGCGCGGGGTGCTTGACCGGCGGCCCGCGCGGCGCGAGCCATGCTTCGAGTAGGGGTGGTCGCTCACGCGTCGGGCCCGCGACTCGTTGAGTGCGGCGATGAGGCCGCGGGCCGTGTTCGCGGCTGCCTTGGCGGCGGGCGGCGGCTTTCCCGCGAGGCTGTCATGACGCTGGCGATGGGGCCGGGCTTGGGTTGAAAATCCCCGCCGGGTCGCAACTAGTGGCGACGACGTCGGAAGCATCGGTGATCGTCAACCAATAGTCGCCCGCGGGGAGTTCCAGAAGGGTCCACCCGCCTTCCCTCAGTGGCTTCACATCAACGAGGTTTTCGGGGACTCCACCGCCGGGTTTGTACGTCGGCTTGTCTGCGGCAGCTCCAACGTAGACCGCACCAGTCCCCACCTCTGGGTCGAGGGGCTTTTCGTGTCGATACCCCTGCGCCGTCACCCATATTTCGCCACCGTCTGTCGACAGCGTGGCCCAGGTGTCGGACTGGAGCCGAGGGCTACCCAACGCCACAACGGTCCCGTCGCTCGGGTCGCACGGTTCGACCGCCGTCCAGGTCACCCCTGGCGCGAAATGCGGCGGGACCGGAACGACGTTGCTGACGGCCCCCTCGCCGCAGGTCTGAATTTGGAGGTCGAGCCACGAGCCAGTGAGTATGGAGTAGTCGCCTGCTGGGAGCTCTAAGAACGTCCACCGACCCTCGTAGACCCCGCTCTCCACCACCACGTTGGACAGATGCCCCGTCTGCTCGTCCTTCATGGGAGGCGTCGAAGCGAGTCCCACATACAGCCCGGAATGGCCCTCACCCGACGGTGGGTCGAACGCATTTCCATGGAGCCATCCCGAGCCGTTGACCCACAGGCCCGTTCCATCTGTGGTGAACGTCGCGAAGTTACCCTCAGTAGTCGACGACACCCCCAAGTCGAAGGTGGTACCTGAGACCGATCCGCAAGGGTTGGCTGGCGTCACGGTCAGCCCGGGCACCGTCGCGGGGTCGACGGAGCACGCGCTCACCGCCGCCGCGATAGCGGCCCCAAGCACTATCCGTTGCGCAGCACCTACCGGAAGTCGAACCATAGGTCGTGTTTACCACAGTTGTCGATGATGACCGAGAACGTGCGACAGCCGCCCGCGCCGCTCTACCAATCGCCATCGCGAACCGCTATCTGCGGTGCGCCGTCAACTGCGGGCGTCGCGCAGCGCCGCGACGAGCGCGCGCACGCGCGGGTGCTCGAAAAGGTCGTCAAGCGCCACCACCGCCCCGCGGGCGTCCGTCAGCGGGATGCGCCAGTTGGGGTACTGCCGGTCCGTGCCCGGCTGGTTCTGCGTCTTCTTCTCGCCCACCGCATCGGCCAGGGACACCCCGACCAGCAGCGACGGCGACGCCATCACGGCGCGGTGCAACCCAATCAACAAGTCCTGCTCAGGGTCCACGTCCCCGTTCACGGGCTCGCCGTCCGCGCCAACCCCCGCCCAGCCGCGCGACTCCACGAGCCGCACGAACGCCTCCCGGTCGCTCGCCGCGCCGGCGCGCTCCGCGTCTGGATCGATCAGCAGCCCCAGGCGGTGGCGCACGTCGACGTGCTCCCCGCTAAGGAACGATGCGGTGGGCGGGTGGTCATGCGTCGTCACCGTGGCAAGGGCGTCAGACCGGAAGGACTCGGGCGCCCGCGCCCCCTGTCCGTCTTTTTCAAACCACAGCACCGTGGTGCCGAGGATGCCGCGCTCGCCAAGGTAGTGGCTCACCCACGGCTCCACCGTGCCGAGGTCCTCGCCAATCACGAGCGCGCCGGCGCGGTGCGCCTCGAGCGCGACGATCCCGACCATTGCCTCGTGGTCGTAGCGCACGTAGGCGCCGTCGGCCGGGCCGTGGCCGGCGGGCACCCACCACAGCCGGAACAGCCCCATCGCGTGGTCGATCCGCACCGCGCCCGAGTGCCGCAGCGAGGCGCGCACCATCTCGATGAACGGCCGGTACGCGGCGTCCGCGAGCGCGCGCGGGTGCCACGGCGGCTGGGACCAGTCCTGGCCCTGCTGATTGAAAAGGTCGGGTGGCGCGCCGACGCTCGCGCCGTGCGCGTGCACCTCGCCCAACGCCCACATGTCGGCCCCCTGCGGGTGAACGCCAACAGCAAGGTCCGTCATCACGCCAAGGCTCATGCCCCCGCGCCTGGCCGCCTCCTGCGCGTCGGCCCGCTGCTCGTCGGCCACCCACTGCAGCCACGCGTAGAACAGGACGCGGTCCGGATGGGCGTCCCGGAACGCGGCGACGCCGGGCGCGCCGGGGTTCGCGAGCTCCGACGGCCACGGGCCCTCCTCGCCCGCCTCGGCGCGCGCCTCGACGATCGCGCTCCACGTGGCGAAGTCCTCGAGCGCCCAGCCCTGGCCTGACACGAAGCGCTGGAACGACGCCTCGCGCGCGGCGGAGCGCGGCGCCCGGAACACCATGTCGAGCGCGTGCCGCTTGGCGCCCCACGCCGCGTCGCGATCAAGCAGCGCGGCGCTGCGCGCGGCCTTGTGTGGGGCCTCGGCCTCCCACTCGAGCGCGGCGCGATCGGCGGACGCCAAGTATGCGACCTCGGGGATGTCCTCGACGCGGATGTACATGGGGTTGACCCACCGCCGCGACGTCGGCAGGTACGGCGATGGCGTCATGGGGCCAACGGGCTCCGCGGCGTGCAGCGGGTTGATGAGCACAAAGTCCGCGCCCGCGGCCGCGCTCAGCGTGCACAGGTCGCGCAGGTCGGCAAGGTCGCCAAGGCCCCAGGACCGCGCCGAGCGCACCGAGTACAGCTGGGTCATGAAGCCCCAGGGTCGGCGCACGCGCACGGCGTCAGGCACGGTCAGCTTCGCCGGCGTGCAGATCACGGAGCCGGAGGCCGTATGGCCGCCTACGGTCACGTGCAGGCGGTGATAGCCAAGCGGGATGTCGGCCGGGATCACAAAGGTCGCGCGCTGCACCGGGACGCCGCGCACTATCCGCGGCTCGGCGTCGCGCCGCAACTGGCCCGGCGCCATCTCCACGCCGTTCTCAAGCACGAGCACCACGTCAACCGCGTGGCCCTCGCCGTGGTGAACGTTGACCTCGCCGCCCACGCCCTCCAGCACCACCGTCACCGGCGGCACCAGGGTTGACCACTTCTCGTCCTCAAGCGCGTCGTACTCCCGGTGACACGCCGCATCGTCGCTTGCGTCGATGCCCATGGCTGCGAGCACCGCGCGGATCGCCGCCACCGAGCAACGCAGCTGATCGCCGTTGGAAGCGGTGTACTCGACGCTCACCCCACACGCCTCCGCGAGCCGACGCAACGCAGCGGACGGCGCGTTGATGCGCGCCTGCGGATCGTCCGTGCCGGTCGGGGCTTCGCTCACCCCTCAATCCTGCCAGAGCGGACGCAAGTCGCGCCTGGCCGCGCCGCGTCGTTAGGCTGGGGGCGTGACTTCCTTCCTCCTCGCATCGGCCGCCCCCGACAAGTCCTGGTGGGACACCACCAAGCAATGGATCGAGGGCAGCGGCCAGACGGCCTTCCGCATCATCCTGATCGTGCTCGCCGCCGCGGTGATCTGGGGCATCGGCCGGCTCATCATCCGGTCCATCGTCAAGGGCATCACGCGCGGCTTCGACGTGGCAGAGGACGCCACCCGCAGCGTGCTCGACAAGGCCAACCTGCTCGACCGGCCCGACGAACTCGAGGCGCAGCGGGAGCTCGAGCAGCGCCTCGAGGAGCAGCGCCGCGCCACTCGCGCGAACACGATAGGAGTCGTGCTGCGCGCTGCGCTCAACGTGGTCGTCATCGCCATCACGGTGCTCATGATCCTCGGCGAACTGCACGTGTCGGTCGCCCCCATCCTCGCGTCCGCCGGCGTCGCGGGAGTCGCGCTCGGTTTCGGCGCGCAGAGCCTCGTGAAGGACCTCCTGAGTGGCCTGTTCATGCTGATCGAGGACCAGTACGGCGTCGGCGACGTCGTGGACCTTGGCGAGGCGTCAGGCGTCGTCGAGAACTTTGGCCTGCGGTCCACGCGGCTGCGGTCGCTCGACGGCACCGTCTGGTACGTGCCGAACGGCGAGGTCCAGCGCGTCGGCAACAAGACCCAGCTGTGGTCGCGGGTGCTCATCGAGGTGCGGTTCGACCTTGACGTGGACCCCGAGGCGGCGCGCCAGGCGATGCTCGACGCCGCCGCCGCGGCTGCCAAGGACGAGGAGATCGCCGCCGCAATCCTCGACGACCCACAGGTCCCCGGCGTCGAGCAGCTCGACTTCAACGCCGTCATGCTACGACTGCTAATCCAGGTGCAGCCGTCCCAGCAGTGGGCGGTCCAGCGCGCCATCCGCGCCGAAATGCGCAAGGTGTTCCGCGCCCGCGGCATCGAGCTCGCCGCCCCCACGGGCAACCTCATCCAGCACGTGCGCGCTCGCGGCCCCCAACTGTGACAACGGACGACGCGGGCGGCGCCGGGGACGCGTCCGCCGACGCCGCCGAGCCCTACGCGGAGCACGACCCGGCCGGGTTCGAGCGCGCCGCATCGTTCTACGACATGGTGGGCGGCCAGGCGACGTTCGCCGCGCTGGTGGACGCGTTCTACGAAGGCGTGGCCGCCGACGAGGTGCTGCGCCCCATGTACCCCGAGGAGTCGCTCGAAGGCGCCAAGCGGCGGCTCACCATGTTCCTCGAGCAGTACTGGGGCGGGCCGCAGACCTACTCGGAGCAGCGCGGCCACCCGCGCCTGCGGATGCGCCACCAGCCGTTCCACGTCAACCCGGACGCCCGCGACCGGTGGATTGGCCACATGCGCGCGGCCGTCGGGACGCTGGACATCGCGCCCATGCACGCGTCAACGCTTATGGACTACCTGGAACGCGCGGCCCACTCGATGGTCAACACGTTCGACGACACCCCGCGCCGCTAGGCCGTGGGCGCGTCCTTCGGGGCGAAGGAGCGCCGCACTAGCCCGGCGAGCAGTGTCGCCACGAGCATGCCGGCGCCTAGCCCGGCCACAGTCACCGCCACGTCGGAAACCGAGCTTGGCCCCGCCGTGACCGCGAGCGCCGGTTGAGGACATGAGTGCCGGCGTTGCGGCACGTCGCGCACTCATGTCCTCGCAGCGCGCCGTCGCTGAGGCGCAGGCACCGCATCGGCACGACGCTGAGGTCAGTCGGAGGCGCCGGGCGGCAGCTCTCGCGGCGCCGGGCGGGAGCTCAGGCCGCCCCGGGACGACGGCGTCGCCGAGCGCCCTCCGGCGCTCGCCGCGCGACGGCTTGCGGGGCCGCTCCGCGCGCGCCTGCTTGCGGCTCGGCTTGGGCGGCTCCAACGCCTTGGCGGCGCTGCGGCCAGCCCGGCGCTGGCGGAGCCGTCGGTACGCGGCGCGTATGTCCTGCACGTTCTCGTGCCACGGCTTGGGCTTGGGGAAAGACCCCGGCACCAGCCGCCCCAGCACGAACGCCACCGTCACGTACGCGGGCGACCACAGCAACACGAGGATCCACAGCGCCACGAACTCCGGGGTCGGGCCGTCGATGAACACGAGCACCACCAGCACGATCGAGCCCACCAGGGCCAGCGACAGCAGCGACCACGCAAGGTGCACCACCCACGTCATCAGCGCGCCGATGCGGCCGATCACGTGGTCAACCAGGAACCCCGCGCACAGCCCCAGATAGACCGCCACCGGCACCGCGAGCAGGCCGAGCGTCCGTGCGAAGCCGCCCACGCCGTCGGCGCCCGACACCCACCCGAGCATCCACGCGGCAAGCGCCGCCGGGACGAACGCCACGCCGGTGCGGACCGCCGTCACCTTCCACGGCCTGCGCCACTTGCCGGCGCGCGCCACGTTGAGCAGCGACATCGCGAGGGCCTTGAGCGCGAACACCTAGGCCTCTCGGGGCCGGAACGATTCTTTCACCGCGGCGGACACCAGCAGGAAAACTATCGCGCAGATGCCGACGTTCGTCGCGATGTAGACAAGCGGAGACACCCACGGGATGCCGAACGAACCAAGAGCACTCAGCAGCACCGATCCCCCGACAGTGACTCCGAACGCACCCCACTTGCCTAATGGCGCCATCAGGTGGTCGGCCCAGTGCCCGAACGCGAGGCCGTACCAGAACGCGCCGCCAGCGAACTGGCCAAGGTAGTAGGACACGTCGTCCGGGCTATTCGCAAATGCCGCCGAGGCCACGAACCATCCAACCAACGTCGCCATGAGCACTGCCAGCGGCGCTGCGAGCCCCCACCGCTTCCACGTGGTGCGCCACTCCCGCTTCCAGGGCGGCGCCATCGGCGCCCCCGATGGCGCGGGGAATGCGCGAATCTGCTCGGGGGTGAGTTCGCGCGGAGTCACCTGCGCGAAGGGGTCCGGGGGCTCGGGAACAGACGACATGGCCCCAGGATAGCGATTGACCCCACCGCGCGCGGGGGTCGGACCCTCGGGTTAGCATCGGAGCATGGCTGAACCCGGCGACCACCAAGACATCGACGATCCCCTGGGCGGGGCCGCAGTCGCCTCTGGGCTAGCCGCCCTAGACCTGCACGAGCTCGACAAGGACACCTTCGAGGGCGAGTCCCTCCCCCTGCCCGGCGGGCGCGTCTTTGGCGGCCAGGTACTTGGCCAGGCGCTCATCGCGGCCGGGCGCACCGTTGACGGCTCGCGCCACGCCCACTCGCTTCACGGCTACTTCCTGCGGCCGGGCGACGCCTCCAAGCCCATCCGATTCGAAGTTGAGGAGATGCGCGACGGCGGCTCATTCAGCGCGCGGCGCACGCACGCGATCCAGGACGGCCGACCCATCCTGTCGATGATCGCCTCGTTCCAAGTCGCGCAATCCGGGCCGGAGCACGCGGTGACGATGCCCGAGGTTCCGCCGCCGTCCGCGGTCACCTCTGGCGTCACGGTGCTCAGCGAATTCCGCGGCCACGCCAACGCCGACTTCTGGCTCGAGCGCGCGCCGTTCGACGTGCGCCACGTCGAGGGATCGCTGTTCACCTCGCGCGACCCCAAGCCAAAGGCGTACCAGACCACCTGGATGCGCGTGCGTCGTCCCTTGGGCGATGTCCCCGAACTCGTGCACCGCGCGCTCATCGCGTTCGGCTGCGACCAGGTCATGCTCGAGCCGCTCATGCGGCGGCACGGGGTGTCGTGGATCGACCGGAACTTCTCGTTCGCGAGCCTCGATCACGCGATGTGGTGGCACCGCCCCGCGCGCGCCGACGAGTGGCTGCTGTACGTGCAGGACACCCCCACCGCCCAGGGCGGGCGCGGCCTCACGGGCGCGTGGGTGTTCGCCGAGGACGGCCGCCTGGTGGCAACCATCGCCCAGGAGGGCATGATCCGCTTGCGCGACTAGTCGCGCGTGAGCTTGCGGTACGTGACGCGGTGCGGACGCGCGGCGTCCTCGCCCAGGCGTTCCACCTTGTTGGCCTCGTAGGACTCGAAGTTGCCCTCGAACCAGTACCAGTTGCCGGGCTTGTCCGCGGTGCCCTCCCACGCGAGGATGTGCGTGGTTACGCGGTCGAGGAACCAGCGGTCGTGGCTGACCACCACGGCGCAGCCGGGGAACTCGAGCAGCGCGTTCTCGAGGCTGCCGAGGGTCTCGACGTCGAGGTCGTTGGTGGGCTCGTCCAGCAGCAGCAGGTTGCCGCCCTCCTTGAGCGTCAGCGCCAGGTTGAGGCGGTTGCGCTCTCCACCCGACAGCACGCCCGCCGGCTTCTGCTGGTCCGGACCCTTGAAGCCGAACGCGCCGACGTACGCGCGCGAGGGCATCTCGACGTTGCCAACCTTGATGTAGTCGAGGCCGTCCGACACGACCTCCCACAGCGTCTTGCTGGGGTCGATGCCGCCGCGTGATTGGTCCACGTAGCTGACCTTGACCGTCTCGCCGATCTTGAGGTCTCCCGCGTCTAGCGGCTCCAGGCCCACGATGGTCTTGAACAGCGTCGTCTTTCCCACGCCGTTGGGGCCAATGACGCCAACGATGCCGTTGCGCGGCAGCGTGAACGACAGCCCGTCGATGAGCACGCGCTCGCCGAAGCCCTTCTTGAGGTCCTTGGCCTCGAGCACCACGTTGCCAAGCCGCGGGCCGGGCGGGATCTGGATCTCCTCGAAGTCCAACTTCCTGGTCTTCTCGGCCTCCGCCGCCATCTCCTCGTAGCGGGCGAGGCGAGCCTTCGACTTGGTCTGGCGGCCCTTCGCGTTCGAGCGCACCCACTCGAGCTCCTCGGTGAGGCGCTTGCTGAGCTTGGCGTCCTTCTTGCCCTGCACCGCGAGGCGAGCCTGCTTCTGCTCAAGGTACGTGGAGTAGTTGCCCTCGTACGGGTAGGCGTGGCCGCGGTCGAGCTCGAGGATCCACTCGGCGACGTTGTCGAGGAAGTAGCGATCGTGGGTCACGGCGAGCACGGCGCCAGGGTACTTGGCGAGGTGCTGCTCGAGCCACAGCACGGACTCGGCGTCGAGGTGGTTGGTGGGTTCGTCGAGAAGCAGCAGGTCCGGCTTCTGCAGCAGCAGCTTGCACAGCGCGACGCGGCGGCGCTCACCGCCGGAGAGGGTCTTGACGGAGGCGTCGCCGGGCGGGCAGCGCAGGGCATCCATCGCCTGCTCCAGCTGCGAGTCGAGGTCCCACGCGTCGGCGTGGTCGAGGTACTCCTGGAGGTCCCCCATCTCCTTCATCAGCGCGTCAAAGTCCGCGTCCGGGTCCGCCATGAGCGCGGATACCTCGTTGAAGCGGTCGAGCTTTTCCTTGACCTCGCCCGCGCCCTCCTGCACGTTGCCAAGGACGTCCTTGTCCTCGTTGAGCTCCGGCTCCTGCATCAGGATGCCGACGGTGTAGCCGTCGCTGAGCCGGGCCTCACCGTTGGACGGCTGGTCGAGCCCCGCCATGATCTTCAGCACGGACGACTTGCCCGCGCCGTTCGGCCCGACCACGCCAATCTTCGCGCCCGGGAAGAACGACATGTAGACGTCGTCAAGGATGACCTTGTCGCCGTGCGCCTTGCGCACCTTCTGCATGGTGTAAATGAACTCAGCCACTGACGTGTCTCCGTGTTGATCGAGGGGGAAGGTCTGCGGACTAGCCTACGCGGAATGCGTGGGCGCCCCTGCGCCGCCGCGTCCGCCGCGTCTCGCCGCGCGGGATTGCTAGGTGCGCTCGCGCGCCTTCGAGCGGGACGACGAGCGGGGGGACGCGGGGGCGCGGTCCGATGCCTTGGGTGGGGCCGCGGCGCTGGTGGAGCTACGCACGACGAGCGCGGTGGGGATGGGGGTGTCGATGGTCTCGTCGCCGCCCTCCTCGAGCGCGGTCAGCACCTTCTGCATCATCAGCTGGCCGAGCGCCTTGAAGTCCTGACTCACCGTCGTGAGCGGCGGGTAGAGGAATCCGGCCTCCGGGATGTCGTCGAAGCCCACGACGCTGACGTCCTTGGGCACGCGCAGCCCGCGCTCGCGCAGCGCGGACATCAGCCCCATCGCCATCTGATCGTTCGAGACGAACACAGCGTCACCCGCTGCAATGTCGAGACTGACGCCAAGACGGTGGCCGCTCGCGGCGGTCCAGTCACCAATGGACGGCTCCTCGACCTCAAGACGATGCGCCGCGAGCTCGTCGCGCCAGCCGCGCACGCGCTCCGTGGCGTCCGGCGCGGTGGCCGGGCCCGCCAGGTGGACGATGCGCTGGTGGCCAAGCTCGGCGAGGTGCCGCACCGCCGCGCGCGCCCCGCGGTACTGGTCGATTGACACGACGCGCGGGATGGGACGCGGCGACGACGCCGCCGCCACCACCGGGATGGCCACGTCCAGGCCCCGCACCACCTCAAGGACGCTGAAGTCGACAACGACGACGACGATCGCATCGACGCGCTGGCGCAGCAGCCCCTCGATCGCCGCCCGCACGGTGTCCGGGTCGCGCGGCGCCGCGCTCACCGTGTCGACGTTGTAGCGGGCGGCGCGCGCCGCGACGTTGAAGTGCATGGCGATGGACACCGGGCCGTGGTCCGCGATCGACGGCGTCACCAGGCCGATGGTCCGCGTGCGGCGCGTGACAAGCGCCCGGGCCGCGGGAGACGGGCTGTAGTTCAGCGCCGCGATGGCGTCCTCGACGCGCTCCTTGGTGGTGGGACGCACGTTGGGAAGCCCGTTGAGGACGCGCGACACCGTCTGGTGCGAGACGCCTGCGAGGCGCGCGACATCGAAGATGTTGGCGGCCCGTACGGGCTTCTTGTCTGCCATGTCGCCTCCCCTCAGGCTTCCGGCGGTGCGGATTGTGCGACGAGCCCCAGCAGCAGGTCGACGTTGAGATCTTCCGTGGGCACGGTGTCCACCAGGTGTCGGTCCCACAGAATTGAGATTCGATCGCTCACGCGAAGCACCTCTTCGAGCTCCGCGGAAATGAAGATGACGGCGAGGCCGTTGTCGGCGAGTTCGCCCACGAGGTTCTGAATCTCGACCTTGGAGCCAACGTCGATGCCGCGCGTGGGCTCGTCCAACACCAGCACGCGCGGGGACATCGCCAGCAGCCGCGCCAACAACACCTTTTGCTGGTTTCCGCCCGAGAGCATGCCCGCAGGACGATCAGGGTCCGCCGGACGGATCGCCAGCGCCTCGATCCAGCTCATCGCGAGTTCCTGTTGCCGGTTCATCGCCATCTGGTGAAACACGCCTCGCTGAGCCTGCACCCCAAGCACAATGTTGTCGCGCACGCTGAGGTCGCCAAGGATTCCCTCCGTGCGGCGATTCTCGGACGAATAGACAATGCCGCGCGAGACGGCCTCGCGTGGCGACGTCGGCCGCTTCTCTCCCCCGTAAAACACGACCTCGCCCGACTCGATGCGATCGATGCCCGTGAGGGCCCGCGCCAATTCCGTCCGTCCGGAGCCAAGTAGGCCCGCGAAGCCCAGCACGTCCCCCTCGAAGAGCACAACATCGGCGTCGGCAATTCCCCGACCCGCGGTCACCCCGACAGCAGAGAGCACGGGCTTGGCCCCCGTCGCCGACTCCTCCGGGCGAGAGCGAAGTTTGAGTTCGGTCGCGCGGCGCCCCAGCATCTTCTGCACGAGGTCGATGCGCAGCAACTCTTTGGTGAGGTACTCGCCCACGAGCTTGCCGTCGCGCAGCACGGTGATGCGGTCGCAGATCTCGTAGACCTGGTCAAGGAAGTGGGAGACGAACAGGATCGCGACGCCGCGGTTCTTGAGTTGGCGGATCACGCGGAACAGCTCGGCGACCTCGTCGACGTCGAGGCTGGACGTTGGCTCGTCGAGCACCAGCACCTTGACGTCGGTCGAGATCGCGCGCGCGATCGCCACCAGCTGTTGGATCGCGAGCGAGTGCGAACCGAGCAAGGACGTCGGGTCAACCTCCACGCCAAGTTCCTCGAGCACGTTGCGGGCGCGCGCGTTCATTTCGCGGCGACTGATCATCCCGTAGCGGCGGGTTTCGCGGCCCAGGCAGATGTTCTCGGCCACCGTCATGTTGGGCAGCAGGTCAATTTCTTGGTAGACCGTGCTGACGCCCGCGTCCTGCGCCTCGTGCGGCGTCTCGAAGTTCACGGGCTCGCCGTCCAACACCAAGGTCCCCGCGTCGAGCGGCAACACACCGGTAACGCCCTTGATGAGCGTGGACTTGCCTGCGCCGTTTTCGCCCATGAGCGAGTGAACTTCGCCTGGGTACATGCGGAAGGAGACGTCGTCTAGTGCGACGTACTTGCCGAACTTGACCGTTGCGCCGGTCAGTTCCAGCCGTGGCCGCGCGTTGTTCACCCCCCCATTATGGCGGGCGACGCGTGGCGCGGCCACGGCGAGAACCATCTGTGCCTAAGACTATGTACTTGCTCTGTCAGATCTGGCGACGATCACGCGCTGAACAACGATGAACAGCAGCACCAGCAATCCGACGAAGATGTTGTTCCACGCCTGTTCGAGTCCCTTGAATGAGATGAACGATCGGATGGCAACAAACACCAGCACGCCCACCAAGGATCCAAGCACGTACCCTCGTCCACCGGCGAGCAAGGTGCCGCCAATGACGACTGCAGCGATCGCGTCGAGCTCGGTGCCGATACCGTAGCGGGGGTAGCCCTGACCGGAGGACGCGACGAGCACGAAGCCCGCCAGGGCGCCGCACAGGCCGCTGATCACGTAGACCATCACCTTGGTGCGCTTGTCGCTCAGGCCCATCAAGCGAGCTGACTGCTCGTTGCCGCCGATGGCGTAGACCGTGCGACCGAAGCGCGTGAGATGCAGGATGACCGCTCCCACGGCAACCGTGAGGAGCGCGATGACACCGACGGGCGTGATGTACCAGTTGCCGATGTACCACTTGGTCTGGAACCAGAGTGTGGCGGGATCCTCGATGCGGATGGAGTCAGTGCTCACCACGAAGGTGAGGCCGCGGCCAAGGAAGAGGCCCGCCAATGACGCGATGAACGGTTGCACGTTCGCATATCTGACCAGCAGCCCGACAAGCAATCCGATCACGCCACCAGCGAGGATGGCGATGGGCGCGGCGACGATGAGCGGGACTCCGTGTGACACGAACTGCGCCACCAGAATGCCGGAGAACGCGAGGACCGACCCAACGGACAGGTCGATGCCGCCGGTGAGGATCACGAACGTCATTCCCACGGCCAGAATAATCAGGTAGGCGTAGTCATAGAGCCACGAGGACAAGTTGCCCGGCGACATGAAGAACTTCTCTGGCGTGACGTAGTTTGCGAAGTAAATTTGCGATCCAACCATCAGAATGATGAAGATGCCGATCGCAGCGAAGGTGGGTATCATCGCCGACCTGCGGCTCAGGAACAAGGCGAAACTCGACGGCCCGTCCGCGCGCTCGTTCTTCTTGAGTGTCGTCGTGCTCATCGCTTCGCGCCTGCCTTCTTCTTCGATACTGAACTATCGCCTGATGCGTCCTCGGCGGGCGCCGCCGGGATAGCCCGGCTTCCCGCTCCGAACACCTTCTTGAGCCACGCGCGGATGTCCTTGGACTGCACCACGACCACCAAGATGACGATGATCGCGAACCACACGGGGCTCTTCTTCGAGTCCACTCCCATAAAGAGGAGCGTCTTCTCGAGCGTCTTGATGATGAGCACGCCCAGGACCGTTCCGGCAATCGAGAACTTGCCACCCATGAGGGACGTCCCGCCGAGCACGACCGCGAGGATCGCGTACAGCTCGATGAACAGTCCAGCGTTGTTGGCGTCGGCTGCGCGGGTGTTGGAGGCCGTGATCACACCTGCGATGCCTGCCAGGGCTCCGCTCGCGATGTACGCACCCCAGATGATCCCGCGGGACCGGACGCCAGCCAGGCGGCTCGCCTCGGGGTTGATACCGACGGCTTCGGTGAGGACGCCGAGCGCCGTCTTGCGCTCGACCAGCGACAGGACGGTGATGGCAGCGACGGAGATCAACATGGCGAACGGGACCAAGTAGATGTAGCCAGCCGCTACGAACTTCAGCGGGTCGCTGTTGACCGTCGTAATAGCGCCGCCCGTGATCAGTAGAGCGATGCCGCGTCCGGCGAGCATGAGGACGAGCGTGGCGATAATCGGCTGGATCCCGACGACCGTGACAAGGAACCCGTTCCACACGCCTAGCACGAGCGCCACCAACACGCCCACGGAGATGGCGATCAGCAGTGTGCTCACGGAACCGGGCTGACCCGAGTTGTCGATGATCGTCAGCGAGACCGCACCAGACACGGCCATGATGCCGCCGACGGAGAGGTCGATACCCCGGGTGGCAATGACGATGGTCATGCCAAGCGCGACAAGCATCAGCGGGGCCGAGCTTCGCAGGATGTCGATCAGCGTGCCGTAAAGCTGCCCCTCGCGCACCGTGATCGAGACGAAGCGGTGGTTCCAAATGCCAGTCACGGCGATGAGCAGGAACAGGGCGAGGGCGGGCCAAATCAGCCGGCTCTTGAAGATCTTGGTCACGCTGCACTCTCCCCGCCCGCGTTGGCGATGTAGTCGACAAGGTCGTCAAGCTTGGCGTCGTGCGCCTTGAGCTCGCCGACCTTCTTCCGGTCGCGCATCACGACGACGCGCTGGGCGAGTCGCAGCACCTCTTCAAGCTCCGACGAAATAAAGATGACAGAAAGACCCTTAGCCGCCAACTCCGCGACCTTGGCCTGGATGTCGGCCTTGGCGCCGACGTCGATGCCTCGCGTCGGCTCGTCAAGGACGAGCAGCTCGGGAGCCATCGCGAGCCAGCGCGCGAGTAGCACCTTCTGCTGGTTGCCGCCCGACAGGTCGCCGACGCGGGCGTCGGGGTTTGCGGGCCGCACGCCGAGCGCGTTCATGTACTCCGCGACGATGGCGTCCTGCTCCACCTTGGGGAGCTTTGACACCCAACCGCGGCGAGCCTGCACTCCCAGAACGATGTTCTCGCCGACGGTGAGGTCGTCGATGACGCCCTCTGCGCGCCGGTCCTCTGAAGAGAAGGAGATGCGGTTGTCGATCGCCTGGTGAGGCGAGCCGAGCCGGGTCGTGGCGCCGTGCACCTCTACCGTGCCGGAGTCGGCCTTGTCGGCGCCGTACAACAACCGCACGAGCTCGGTGCGTCCGGAGCCCAACAGGCCAGCGAGGCCGACGACCTCACCCTGGAATACCTCGACGTCGACGGGCTCGAGGACGCCGCGCTTGCCAACTTCGGTCGCGCGGAGCACGGGGATGCCGGAGCGATCAATGTCGCGGTCGGAGGTCGTCGCGATCGCGCCCAGGTCCTCAAGCTCGCGGCCGATCATTTGGTTCACAAGTTGGTCGCGAGAGAGATCGGCAAGTACGGACTCGCCCACCAACTGTCCGTTGCGCAGCACGGTCACCGTGTCGGCGACTTCGTACACCTGCTCGAGGAAGTGAGAGACGAACAGAATCGCGACGCCGCGCTCGCGTAGGTCGCGCATGACCGCGAACAGCCGCTCGACCTCGTCGCGGTCGAGGCTCGACGTCGGCTCATCGAGGATGAGCACCTTCGAGTCGAGCACCATGGCGCGGCTGATCGCCACGAGCTGCTGGATCGCGATCGAGTGCGAATGCAACATGGACCGGGTGTCGATCTCGAGGCCAAGGCCCTGGAGGTAGTGCTCCGCCTGGGCGTGCGTCGCTGCCCAGTCGATGAACCTTCCTGAGCGCGGCTCGTGGCCGAGCATGACGTTTTCGCCGACCGAAAGATTGGGGCACAGGTTCACCTCTTGATACACCGTCGCGATGCCAGCGGCCTGTGCGTCGGCAGTGTGGTGGAAGGTCCGAAAGTCGCCTTCAATCTTGATGCTGCCACTGTCAATCGAGTAGACGCCAGTGAGCGCCTTAATAAGAGTTGACTTGCCGGCTCCGTTTTCTCCCATGAGCGCGTGGATCTCGCCGGGACGGAGGACAAAGTCGACTCCGTCGAGGGCCAGTACGCCGGGGAAGCGGATGGTGATTCCGCTCATCTCAACGATGGGTTGAGGCTTGCTTGGCTTGTTCTGCATCTTCGCAGACATGGTTCGACTACTTTCTCGTGCGACGCGTAAGGCGTGCCCGCCGGGGAACTTTCGTTCCCCGGCGGGACGCATGTTTGATCCTACTGAGGTAGATCCGTGAGGATCAGTACTTACGGTCCGGCAGAGCGGCCGTTGCAGCAGCCTGGTCGAACGCGCTATCGGTAACGATGGTGCGCTTGTCCACAGACTCGCCAGCAATGACAGCCTTCACCAGCGCGGCGACCTTGTCACCGAGGAGCGGGTTGCACTCGACGATGTAGTTGATCTTGCCGTCGCTGAGCGCCTGCATGCCGTCGTGGACACCGTCGATGGAGACGATCTTGATGTCCTCGCCCGGCTTGCCGCCAGCGGCTTCGATGGCTTCGATTGCACCGAGCGCCATGTCGTCGTTGTGAGCGAACACGAGGTCGATGCCGTCAAGGCCGTACTTCTGGATGAAGCCTTCCATGACGGTCTTTCCACCGTCACGGGTGAAGTCACCCGACTGCGAGTCAATCTTCTCGATCTGCGTGCCGGCGATCGACGAGTCGAAACCCTCGGCGCGGTCGTTGGCAGGAGCAGAACCGGTCGTGCCCTCGAGCACAACCATCTTGGTCGGGGTGGAGCCGTAGTTGTCCGCGGCCCACTTACCAGCGACCTCGCCCTCCTTCTTGAAGTCCAGGCCAACCCAGGTGACGTAAAGGTCTTCCGGGGCGGTCACGGTGCGGTCTTCAAGAATGACGGGGATGCCGGCGTTCTTCGCCTCGGTCAGGACGTCGTCCCAGCCGTCTTCGACGATCGGCGCAATAACGATCGCGTCGACCTTCTGGTTGATGAAGCTACGGACGGCAGCAATCTGCTGCGCCGGGTCGTTGTCCGCGGCGTTGAAGACCAGGTTGAAGCCAGCGTCAGCAGAGAACGCAGCCTTCATGGAGTCGGTGTTGGCCGAACGCCAGCCGCTCTCCGAACCCGTCTGTGCGAAACCAACCGTGATCGTGTCCGACATTGCCGTCGTCTCGCTCGTGGTGGGCGTCGCGGTGTCCTTCGGGGTGCTCGAGCAGCCAGCAATGGCAAGCGCAGCAACGCCAGCCAGTGCAACACTCGAGAGAACCCTGCTTGTCATCTTCATGCGTCCAAAACCTCCTTGTTTCGGTGCCAGCTACTGTGCCAGCGTGGGGATGTTCCCCTCGTGCCCGCCGGGGCGGGCCACCACCGCATATTAGCGCTAACATCCGCGGGGGTTGCAAGCCGTTAGCGATAACAGTTTCGTAACGCCCGCGCACAAACTGCGCATATTCGTTCCGATCGCCTCGATGCCAGGCGGCCAAAACGTGAGCGTTCACAGTTTGCGTCGGGTTGCGCGCCAGTTTGCGCCGCAGCGCGGCGCGAGATGGCTTGGGGCGACCGGCGCCCGGCGCAAAGGCGGGGCGCGGCCGATCCGACGCGGCAAGCCGTGGTTGCACGCGGCCCCCGCAGCCGATTCCCCTCAGGGAGGCCGCGCCCCTACCGTCCCAACGTTCGTGCGTTGTGATCGGTTGGGGCGCGGCCGCCAGTTACGCGGAAACCGGGAGCTGGTCCTCCTGGGCCTCGGCGGCGGCGCCCGGACCGGACTCGTCGTCCGCGTCCGCGTCCTTCGCGTCGGGCTCGCCCACGGTCTCGTCGCCCACCGCGCGCGTGAACGTGGCGGTGCCGCGCGTGAGGTCGTGCCCCACGCTGCTCGCGTCGATCACGAGGTCCATGCGCATGCCCTCGTCGCCTTCCCACTCGTGCGTGCGGAACCGGCCCGTCACCGTCACCGGCTGGCCCTTCTTGACGGACTCCGCGACCGTGATGGCCGCCGCCCGGAACACCTTCACCGTGAACCACTCGGTGCGGCCGTCCACCCATTCCTGCTGCTCGCGGTCGTAGTACCGGGAGGTGGTGGCGAGCCGGAAGCTCGTCAGCCGCACCCCCGACGGGCCCACGTGCTGCTTGGGCTCGGTGGCCACCCAGCCGTTCACCGTCATCGTCAGATCATTCATCGCAACTCCTTCAACGCGCCGCTACTTGCGGCTCGCCTCAGGCTTACCCACGCGCTTCCCTAGCGCCGATGCGGCGGCCGGGCCCGGGCATCGGCCCTCTGTGCGCTGGGGCTGGGGACACCGGTCGGGTTGGGGGGCGCGGGCCGGCCTCGGGGCTCCGCGAGCGCCCTGTGAACGAGCGTCACCCCGGTGGAGCGCCCTGTGAGGACATGAGTGCAGGTGTGAGCAGGAATCCGGCACTCATGTCCTCACAGGGCGCTTGAGGGGGTCGCGGGGCGGCCGCAGTGCGCGGGCGACGGCGGGGTGGCGAGCGGTGCCGAGCCCGCCGGACGCCTAAACCTGCGTCCGCGGCTTCTGCTCCACGCCCAGCGACGTCAACTCGTCGAGCGCACGGTAGGACTGATGCATCGTCTCGGTAGGCCCCACGATCTCGCCCTCGATCGTCACCGCGATCGCGCGCCGCCCCAAGTCGCGGAACGACTCCCCCACCTCGGCCACCGGCTTGGGCTTGCCGAACCGCTTGGGCTTGGCCGCCGGCACGTCGGGCCACGGCGCCACCTCGAGCGCCACGTTTACAGTCTCGGCGATCCCGCGCGCCTTGGGCATCGCCTTGTTGAGCACAGCGCGCCAGGCGCGCGGCAAGCCAGCCGTAGCGTCGTCAAGCCAGGCCTCGCGCAGCGGGTGCACGGCCGCCGCCGTGAGCGTCGCGGTCTCGGGCACCTCGCCGCCAAGCCCACCCGCAACGGCCGCCGCTGCATCGGCGCGCGCGTCCACCCCAGCCGCCACCGCCAGCCCGTCCACGAAAGCGTCAAAGTCGGGCAGCACGGGCTCCGCGTCCTTGGCCAGCGCCTTCGCGAGCGTGCGCCCGGCGGCCACGAGCTCGGCGCGCACGGCCTCTGCCGCGACGGACCGCTTGGACACCGCCACCGCGATCGCCCCGCGCAGCGACTGCACGCCCATCCCGGTGCGCGCGCTCGTCAGCATCACCGGCACGTCCTCGATCTTCTTTTCGGCCAGCAGGCGGCGGATGTCGAACATGATCGCGTCCGCGTCCGCGCGCGCCAGCCGGTCCACCTGGTTGAGCACCACCGCGCTGGGCGCCTTGAAGTCCGCGACCCCTTGCAGGTAGCGCGAGTGCAGCGCGTGGTCCGCGTACTTCTGCGGGTCCACCACCCACACCAGCAGGTCCGCCATGGGCACCACCTTGTCCACGATCTTGCGGTTGGCCGCGTTCACCGAGTCATGGTCGGGAAGGTCAAGCAGGATCATGCCGTTGAGCCGGTGCTCGCCGTCGTCGTCAAGCGCGGTCTCGCACTCGAGGCGCCGCTCGCGCGCCACCCCCAGCCAGTCAAGGAGCTCCTCCGCCTTGCCGCCCCACGACGCGGCGGACACGTGCGCGGTGGTGGGCCGGGACACGCCAGCGACCGCAAAGTCCATTCCCGAGATCGCGTTGAAGAGGCTCGACTTGCCGGACCCCGTGCCGCCCGCGAGCGCCACGACAGTCCAGTCGACCCCAAGGTCGAGCCGCTGCTCGCAGCGGTCAACGGACTCGAGCACGGCCGCGCGCACCTTGGGCGAGATCGCCTCGCTCGCCCACTCGAGGCTGGCGCGCAGGCGCTTGACGCGGTCGCGCAGGAAGGAGGTCTCGCTGGGTGGTTCGAGGTGTGCAAACGAGACGCTCACACCAGGCTCCTGAGCTCGGCCCTTCGCAACCGCACAATGGACGATGCGTCGGGCACCAGGCTTGGCGTGTCGGTGGGGGCAATGGCGTCGAGGGCCTCGCGGTTGATGCAGTAGCGGCGGGCGGCGCCAAGGCGGGCGCGGGCGTCGTCGAACTGCGGCTGGAGGCCTGAGCCCACGAGCAGCGCGAGCGCCTGGCGGGCGGGCGCGATGCCAAGCACGGCGGAGGCGAAGGTGGTGGTGAGCCCGGCCTCCCCCACCAGCTCGACAGCGGCGGGCGCGGCGGGCAGCGCCATCACCATCTGCTCGCATTGCGAGAGCCAGGACAGCGCGGCGTCCTGTGCGTGGCGCGCGCGGGCGGCGCGGGCGTCGGCCACCTTGCGCTGGGCGAGCATCCACTCCCCCGGGCCGTCGACGTCGGCGGCAAGCACCTCACCCATGAAGTCCGATGCCTGGCCCGCGGCGTACGCGAGGCTGTCGGCGATCGCGGCCTGGAGGTCGACGCGGATGGCCTCGAGCGCGGCGTCGCGCTCCTCGCGGACCGTCTTGCGCTTGGCCCAGCCGCCGCCGCGGATCTTGTGTAGCGGCCCACCCGGGCCAGCCGCCTGCGCCCACCGGGTGGCCACGGGGCCGAAGGCGATCTCCTTGAACCAGAACTCGCCACCCTCCTGCTCCACGCGGGCGGCCGCACGGCGCAGGTCGCCGCGCGCGCGCTTCACGTCCTGGGCCTGGTCGTCCATGAGCTCGGCGAGCTTCTCGAGCCACTCCTTGAGCGCCTCCGTCGCGCCCTCGAGGGTGCGGTCGATGATCTGCCCCGCGTTGGCCGCCGCCACCGAGTCGAGCCACCGGCCCAAGCCCTTCACAACGTCGGCCGGGAGCGCCTCGAGGCCGTCGGGGTCCTCGGGAATGACGAACAGCGGCAGGGACTCGAGACCCTCGCGGCGCAGGCGCTCCACGAGGTCGCGGCGCACGTGGGCCGCGACGTCCACTGTCACGCGGTTGAGGACGATGGCGATGGCCGCGCCGCGGTCGGCGCCCTCGCGCAGGATGTCCCACGGCATGGCGTCGCCGTAGCGCGCGGCGGTGGTGACGAACACCCAGAGGTCGGCGGCGTCGAGCAGCTCGCGGGCCACGGCGCGGTTCTCTCCCACGAGCGAGTCGATGTCGGGCGAGTCCACCACGGCCAGGCCGCGCGGAATGTGCTCGGACGGCGTGACACGCGCCTTGCGGGCCGCGCTGCTGAGCAGGTCGGCGTCGAGGGGATGGTGGAACACGTGCGGCTGCATGGTCGTCGGGCGCAGGACGCCCGCCGCCGTGAGGTTCTCTCCCAACAGCGCGTTGACGATGGTGGACTTGCCGGAGCCGGTAGAGCCCGCCACGACCACCACGGCCGGGCTCGAGTGCTCGACGACGCGCGGGATCAGGTGCTGGTCGAGCTGGTCCACGGCCTTGCGCTTGATGTCCTCGGCCTTGGTGCGGCCCGCTGACGGGAACGGAAACTCCACGGCCGCGATGTCGCGCCGCGTGTTGCGAAGTGCGTCAAGGAGCGCGCCCGGATAGGCCCAAGACTTCACCGGACGCATGTTCATGGTCCTAGCGTGCCGCCTTGCGCACCGCGTGCCAAGTGACCGCGCCGCACGCGGGGATTCCGAAGGGCTCCGAGCGCACGCGACGGGCCGGGCGCCAGTACCCTGGATGCGCACGCCGACGCCGCCCTCGTAGCTCAGCTGGATAGAGCAACGGACTTCTAATCCGTAGGTCGCAGGTTCGAATCCTGCCGGGGGCACCTCGCCAACCGCACACCCCGAAGCCGCCGATGCATCGGCACTTGCGCGCCCACTATTCAGTGTTACTATCTACTGGTAGTCACTATTACTAGGTAGAGCGAAGGGCACAGCCGTGGGAAAGCAGATCACCGAGATGCTCAAGGGCACTCTCGAGGGCATCGTCCTGGCAATCCTTGCGGGCGGGCCTGCGTACGGGTACGACATCACCGCGCGCCTGCGGGAGCAGGGATTCACGGATATCGCCGAGGGCACCATCTACGCCCTGCTGGTCAGGATCGAGCAACGCGGGCTCGTGGACGTGGAGAAGGTCCCGTCCGAGAAGGGGCCGCCCCGCAAGGTCTACTCGCTCAACGCGCGTGGGCGCGACTACCTCGAGGAGTTCTGGGGCACCTGGGGCTTCCTCGCAGCACGGCTGGAACAACTTCGCCAAGGAGGCAACTGATGTACAACGAAGACAAGCCCAACCTGATCCAGCGGATGATCGGACCCAAGCGCGAGTGGCGCCAGTACAAGGCCCGCGTCCGCAAGCTCCCCCCGACCTACCGCGACGCCGTCGCGGCTGTCGAACGCTACGTGATGCACTTTGGCCCCCACACGGGCGAGGGCATCGTGGCGCTCTTCACCGACGTGCTTGACCTGTTCGAACAGGCCGCGGCGGACGGCACGCCGGTGCGCGCGATCGTCGGAGAGGACCCGGTCGAGTTCGCCGACGCGTTGATCGCGAACTACGACAAGGGCGGCTACATCGCGCGCGAACAGGACCGCCTGAAGCGCGCGATCGACAAGGCGGCGGGCGGCGAGGCCAGGGGCGACGAGGCGTCGTCATGACCGCCGCGGCGCCAGCGATCCGCGTGGAGGGGCTCGTCAAGTCGTACGGCGAAGTCGACGTGCTACGCGGCGTCGACTTCGAGGTGCCGCCTGGCACGATCTTCGCCCTGCTCGGCTCGAACGGCGCAGGCAAGACCACCGCGGTGAACATCCTGTCCACGCTGCTGCGTGCCGACGCTGGCACAGCCGAGGTCAACGGGCACGACGTCGCGCGGGACGCCCCCAAGGTCCGCGAGTCGATCAGTCTCACCGGCCAGTTCACCGCCGTCGACGACACCCTGACCGGCCGCGAGAACCTCGTGCTCGTGGCCCGGCTGCGGCACCTCGACGGCCCGGCCGGCATCGCGCGTGACCTGCTCGACCGCTTCTCCCTGGCCGATGCCGCTGACCGCCGCGTCGCGACCTACTCGGGCGGGATGCGGCGTCGGCTGGACATTGCCATGAGCCTGATCGGCGACCCGCCGGTCATCTTCCTCGACGAGCCCACCACCGGGTTGGACCCCGAGGCGCGCCTTGACGTCTGGACGACCGTCAAGGGCCTCGCGAAGAACGGCACCGCCGTGCTGCTCACCACCCAGTACTTGGAGGAGGCCGAGCATCTCGCGGACCGCATCGCGATCCTGCACGAAGGGCGGATCATCGTGGACGGCACGCTCGCCGAGCTCAAGCGGTTGCTGCCCGCCGCCACCGTCGAATACGTCGAAAAGCAGCCCACGCTCGAGGAGGTCTTCCTCGCCGTCGTGGGCAAGAAGCAAGCCAAGTAGGAGCCACCCATGAACACCCACTTCTTCGCCGACACCACCATCCTGCTCGGGCGGTCACTGCGGCACATCACTCGCAGCCTCGACACCGTGATCACCACGGCGCTCATGCCGATCGCGATCATGCTGCTGTTCGTCGGCGTGTTCGGCGGGGCCATCGCGGCCAACACCGACTCCTACGTGGCGTACGTGCTGCCGGGGATCCTGCTGATCACGGTCGCGTCCGGGATCTCGTACACCGCGTACCGCCTGTTCGTGGACATGAAGACCGGGATCTTTGCGCGGCTTCATTCGATGCCGATCGCGCGGTCCTCGGTGCTGTGGGCGCACGTGCTGACGTCGCTGGTCGCGAACCTCGTGTCGGTGGCGGTGGTCGTGGGCGTCGCGCTGCTGATGGGGTTCAGGTCGAGCGCGGGGCCGCTCGCGTGGCTGGCTGTCACGGGCATCGTCGCGCTGTTCACGCTCGCGCTCACGTGGCTCGCGATGATCCCCGGTCTGGTCGCCAAGTCCGTGGACGGCGCCGGCGCCTTCGCGTACCCGCTGATCGTGTTGCCCTTCATCAGCTCGGCGTTCGTGCCAACGGAGACGATGCCGGGGCCGGTGCGCGCGTTCGCGGACAACCAGCCGGTGACGTCGATCGTCGACGCGATCCGCAGCCTGTTCGCGCAGCAGCCCGTCGGCTCCGCGATTTGGGTCGCGCTGGCCTGGTGTGTCGGGCTGCTCCTAGCCGCGTACGTCGCAGCGATGGCGATCTACCGGCGCAAGATCGCCTAGCCGCGCCCACTACCGGCCAGCTCGATCAGGAAGCGAGCCGGTAGTGGAGGGCCTTGGGGACCCGCGTGAACACCCACGCGAGCGCGCCCACCACCGCGGGCATGACGAACCACGCTGCCAGCACCCACGCCCACGGCATCGGCACCGGCGCCTCCGGCGACGAATGGCTTTCCACCGCGACCCATGCGACGCCCAGACCAAGCCCGATCGCGCTCGAGATCCAGATGATGAACGCGCCCTGCCACGCCGCCACGGCCCGCACGATGCGGGGGGACGCGCCGAGCGAGGCGAGCGTGAAGTCGTCTCGCTTCGCGTCTGCGCGCGCGAGCCCCAGCGCGATCGCCGTGCAGCCGCCCGCGAACAGCAGGGTCACCGCGAGCAGCGCCGCGAACATCCCGGGCGTCATCGTGTGATACGGCCCGTTCTCTACGGTGAACCACACGTGAGTTCCCGCTGCACGCGTCGCCGCGTCGGTGAGCGTGGCGCGTTGTGCCTCGGTGATCGGCTCAGGCGCGTCCACCAGGATGAGCGTCGGCACGACCGGCCAGCCGATCTGGTCCGCGAGTTCGCGCGAAATCACCGCCCGGCCGCCGTTCGTCGTCCCGTGCGGCGGCTGCTCGTACATCGCCGGTAGCGAGAACTGCTCGGCGGGCGCGGTGTCGGGGTCGCCGTAGTTTCCGCTGGCGAAATCCCAAAGTCCCACGACCACGGCATCGTCTTTCATGAGCAACGGAGAGAGCACCACCGCGCCGCCCGCATCAAGCATCGCGACTGCCGCGGCCGACGGCTCCGATCCGATGAGCGCGCGCAGCGTGTCCGCGTCGCCTACGGCCACGTCCCAGACAACGGGCCCAATTCCGTCGCGGTTGGGCTGACACCGCGGGTCGGCCGCGATCTCACGTTGGGTGTGGCGTTCCACGCCTGAGGTGTACCAGTCTGGGCACAGGTTCTCCTTGGGTACCACCAGCGACGGCACTGCGGTCGCGTGTTCAAGTTCCGGCCCGGAGATTTGCCATTCCTCGATGACGCTCACCTTCGCGTCCGGCATTTCGGCGAGGACCGCGGCTTTCGCTCGCTGGCCCGCGAGGGGCGCATCGCTCGAGTCGGTCGCGTAAAGGTCGCCGATTGCGTCTCCGACCGGCGACCGGGGAGTCCACCACGCGGCCTCGCGCTGCTCGTCGCGGGTCATGGTGAGCGCGGCACCCGCCACGATGGTCACGACAAGCGCGATCGCCGCGACGACGGGCACGGTCCTTCCGGCGTTGCGCGCCGCGTCGCGCGTGGCGATGCGCAGGGACACCGCGCCGCCGCCGGCCACGCGGCCGATCACGCGAAGCACGAGCGACACCACCAGCACTCCCCCGCCGAACCCAAGCGCGATTCCGGCAAGGAGCCAGTACGAGGCGCGAGTACTTGCGGAGTAGGCCTCGACGCCCGGCAGGTCGAGCGAGGCGTCGTACCCGCGCTGCGCGATCACGAGCGCCACGGCCGCGAGCGCCACGAGCACGACGCCCGCCACGGCGGGCCAGCGCCGCACCTTCGCGGGCCCCTGGCTTCCGCGCAGCACCGCGACCACGTCAAGCCGCGCGGACGTCAACGCTGGCACGAGCGAGGACAGCGTGCCGACCAGCGCCCCATACAAGACCGTCGCCACGGCGTGCCACCACGTCACGTGGTAGCCCCACGTGCTCGCGATCGCATCCGGCCCGCCCCAGCGCAACTGCACCGCCGTCCACGCGAGCCCGCCGAGTAGGCCGACTACCGCTCCAGCCGCGCCTCCGGCCAGGCCAATCCACAGCCCGCGGGCCATCCCCTGGGCGGCAACGGCGCGGCGCGTCGCGCCGGTGGCGGCGACGAGTGCGAGGTGACGTTGCTGACGCCGGAAGGTCACGACGAATCCCGCTCCCGCAAGCAGCAGCGCGGCGAGGAGACCCACCGCGCCCGCGGCAAGCAGGGCGGGCTCCGGGGCGTTGTGAATTCCAAAATCGGGCGCGGGCGGGGGGTCGTCCGCTACCGCGCGCGAGTACGCGACCAGGCCGTGAGTGTTCAGCGACTGGACCTGGTCCCACCCGACGGGCTTGTCCACCACAAACCACCGCACGCTCCACAGGTCGGGGTCGAGCGCGAGCGTGCCAGGCCGCGCGTACAGCGTGTGCTGCCCGTAGTCGTCGCGCGCAGTCATGAACCCGGTAACCGTCAGCGGCGTGCCGTCGTCCACCACCGAAACCTCGTCGCCGATGCCCACGCCGAGGACTTCGGCCAGGCCGGGCGAGAGCAGCACCTCGTCGTCTGCGGCGGGCGCGGCGCCCGCTGTCAGCGTGTACGGCCCGGCAAGCGCCGGGTCCCACACGTCGCCCTCGACGGCATCCACGGACACGCGCGCCTGCCCGGTGGTGACGGTGACGGCGCCATGCAGCACCTCGATCACGCGGGCTCCCTGCGGCAGCAACGCGCGCACGTCCTCCACGGCGGTCTCGTCTTGGGAGGACTGGATTGGCCCGCCGCCGGGACTGTCCTGCCAGTAGAGGTTGGGGTCCGTGGGCGACTGCTGGAGCGCGCTCCCGTACGGGTCGCCGACCGTGATGCGCGCCTCGGTCTGCCCCAAGCAGCGCCGCCTCCCGCTCGGCGGTCGTGGGCTGCTGGCCCGCGAGCACGGTGCTCAACAGCATGATCAGCGCCGACGGCAGCGCCACCAGCGCTCCCACCAACAGCGCGCCGCGCGGGTTCTTCTGGAGGTCACGCCACGCCAGGCGCAACGCGGTGCGCGCCTGATTCAGCTGGTTCCGTCCGCTCCTCACTGCGCGCCGCCGGCGAGCAGCGACTCGGGGCCGGAGGCGCGCGTCTCGTCCACGACCTGGCCATCGCCCAGGAACACGATGCGGTCGGCCCAAGCAGCGTGGCGCGCATCGTGCGTCACGACGACGACGGCGACCCCGGCGTCGGCGCGCTGGCGCAGACCCTCGAGCACGGCCTCGCCGGTGACGGAGTCGAGCGCGCCCGTGGGTTCGTCGGCGAGCAGCACCTGGCGGCTGCCGACGGTGGCGCGGGCGATCGCCACGCGCTGGCGCTGGCCGCCGGATAGCTCGTCGGTGAACGACGCCGCGCGCTCGCCAAGCCCCACGGCCTCGAGCGCGGCGAGCGCCTCGGCACGCGCGGCCGCACGCGGCAGTCCGCCAAGATCGAGCGGCAGCGCGACGTTCTCGATCGCGGTGAGCGACGGCAGCAGGTTGAAGTCTTGGAACACGAACCCGACTAATTCTCGGCGCACCTGCGCCAGGTCACGGGCGCTCATGGCGCCAAGCTCGCGCCCGCCCACGTAGACCTCGCCGGACGTCGGCGCCAGGAGGCCGCCCGCGATCGCCAACAGCGTGGACTTGCCCGAGCCTGAGGTGCCCATGACGGCCACCATCTCGCCGGCGTAGACGTCGAACGACACGTGGTCGAGCGCGGTCACCTGCACGGCGCCGTCGCCGTAGCTCTTGGTGACGTCGCGGAGCGCGAGCGCCGGCGCGCCGCTGGATTCGGTGCTCATGAGTGCATCTCCGATGTGGTCGTCACGGTCGATTTCTGTGCGGCCGGAGCGCCCTCAGCGACGCGCCGCCCGGTCTTGAGCGCGAGCCGCGCCTGGGTGTGGTCGAGCCAGCGGATCTCCGCCTCGGCCCGGAAGATGAGCGCGTCGGCCACGAGGTCCCACGCCTCGTCGTCGCTGGCGCGCTTGGTACGCGTGAGCTCTTGGAGCGAGGCCATCACCGCGCGGCGTTGCTCGTGGATGACCGCGCCCGCATCCACGCTGGGAGTGGAGACCGCGAGCGCCACCTTGAGCGCGACGTCGTCCCGGCCCGCGCGGGCGGCCTCGACGGGGGTGGCCCACCACGCCTCGGCCATGTCGCGGCCGGCGTCGGTGAGCGCATAGCGCACCTGACGCTCGTCGTCGGTGTCGAGGCGCGCCACGCAGCCGTCGCGTTCGAGCCGCTCGAGCGTCGAGTACACCTGGCCCACGTTGAGCGGCCAAACACCGCCGGTGCGCGCCTCGAACTCGGCGCGCAGCTCGTAGCCGTAGCGGTCACCCTCGGCCAGCAGGACCAGCAACGAATGCTTGATCGACATCACGCCTCCTCATTGCATACTCGTTATGCAATCGCCAATGTATACCGAGTATGCACGACGCGCAACACGCCACGCGCTTTTCCCTCCCCACACCCGGCCACGCCCCCGCGTCGGCCCGGTGCTAGCGTGGGGTTTCCTCGCGCAACAAGGGAGTCAACGATGACCAAGCAGCTCAAAGTCGCCGTAGTCGGCGCAGGTGGATGGGGCCGCCAGCACGCCCGCGTCTTCACGTCACGCCCCGACACCGAGCTGGTCGGCATCGTCGGCCGCGACCCCGCGCGCACCGCCACCCGCGCAGCTGAGTTCGACGTCGCGCCGTTCACCGACATCGACGACATGCTCGCCACCGCCAAGCCGGACCTCGTCACCGTCTGCCTGCCAAACGAGGGCCACTTCGACGCCACGCTCCACCTGATCGAGGCGGGCGTCCCGCTGCTCGTGGAGAAGCCGCTGGTGTTCGAGCTGGAAGAGGCGGACCGGCTCATCGCCGCCGCGGCCGAGCGCGACCTATTCGTCGCCATCAACTTCAACCACCGCTATGCGGAGCCCGTGCTGCGCGCCAAGGCCGCGATCGACGGTGGCGAGATCGGCGAGCCCGTGTTTGCCACCTGGCGGTTCGGCGGCGAGGCCAATCACGGCACGTCCCGTCACGCCAACCTGATCGAGACCCAGTGCCACGGCTTCGACATGCTCGAGCACCTGGTGGGACCCATCGCTTCGGTCGCAGCGCAGATGACCGACAAGACCTACGGCGACTGGTCGACGGTGGCGCTCGCGCTCGAGTTCGAGAACCGCGCCGTGGGGACGATGCTCGGCAGCTACGACTCGTCGTACGCGTACCCCGATTCCCAGCTGATCGAAATCAACGGCACCGAGGGCCGGCTGGTGATCCGCGACACCGTCCGCGAGCTCGAGATCCACCGCGCCGGCGACGAGGTGGGGCGAGTGTGGCGCGCCGGCTACTTCAACGACGAGGCCCGCGACTTCCACCACACGTTCGACCGCCACGTCGACCGGATCCTGCCCGCCCTGCGCGCGGGCGAGGCGCCGCCCATCCACGCGCGGGCCGGCCGCCGGGCGCTGCAACTGGCGCACGCCGCGATCCGCTCCCACGAGAACGGCACCCGCGAGCCCGTCCCCACCACCTAGCCCGCGCGGGACCAACGCCCCCACGGAATCTCTGGAGGCGGGCGTAGGTTGAAAGTACAGACCCCAATGCCGATCCCCGCAGAGGACCCCATGCCCAGTTCCGCTCTGTTCTCCCCTCTCACCGTCCGCGGCACCACGTTCCGCAACCGCCTGTGGGTGTCCCCCATGTGCCAGTACTCGTGCGAGGACCGCGACGGCGTGCCCACCGATTGGCACCTCGCCCACCTTGGCTCCTTCGCGCGCGGCGGCGCAGGGCTGGTCGTCGCAGAGGCGACCGGCGTGGTTCCCGAGGGCCGCATCAGCGCGTGGGACACCGGGCTATGGAACGACGACCAGCGGGACGGCTTCGCGCGGATCGTCGACTTCATTCACAGCCAGGGCGCGGCGGCGGGTATCCAGCTGGCGCACGCCGGGCGCAAGGCGTCCACGTACCGCGACTGGAGCGGGCGCGGCAGCCAGCCCATCGAGGACGGCGGCTGGCAAAGCGTCGCGCCAAGCGCGAAGGCGTTCGAGGGGCTCGCGGAGCCACGCGCGCTCACCGTGGACGAGATCGGGGCGGTGGTCACGGCGTTCGCCGACGCCGCGCGCCGCGCGGTCCAGGCCGGGTTCGACATCATCGACCTGCACGCCGCGCACGGGTACCTGGTGCACCAGTTCCTGTCCCCGCTCTCCAACGACCGCGAGGACGACTACGGCGGCTCGCTTGAGAACCGCGCGCGCCTCATCCTCGACATCGTGCGCGCCGTGCGCGCCGAGGTGGGCGAGTCCTTCCCGCTGATGGTGCGCTTCTCCGCCACCGACTGGGTGGAGCCCGACGGCTGGACCCCGGACCAGATGCACACCGTCGCCGGCTGGGCCGTCGAGGCGGGCGCCGACCTCTTCGACGTCTCGAGCGGCGGCCTGATCCCCGGAGTCAAAATCCCCACGGGGCCCAGCTATCAGGTGCCCTTCGCGGCGGCGCTCAAGGCCGCTGTAGGGGCACCCGTCGTGACGGTCGGGCAGATCACCGAGGCCGAGCAGGCCGAGGGCATCGCCGCTTCTGGAGATGCGGACGCCGTGATGGTGGGCCGCCAGTTCCTGCGCGACCCGCACTTTGGGCTACGCGCCGCGCACGAACTTGGCGTCGCACTCGACTACTGGGCTCCGCAGTACGAGCGCGGCCGCTGGCCCCGCTAGTCCGCGAACGCCGTCGCGCGCCGCAATACCGAATAGCCGACGAGGCCGAACGTTGCTGCCGGGACAAGTGCCCACGACATCAACGCCACGAGCGACTGGTCAGTGAAGAAGTCGCCCACCGCAGTCCACGAGTCCGTCGAGATCACGAGCCACAGCGCGCCCACCAGTAGCAGGGCAATCAAGCCAGAGAACACAAGCACGCCGTTTGCGCGCCACCGGACGTACGCCGTCCCGTACATGATCCCCACGCCGAACATCATCAGCAGCAGGGTGAAGTACGCGTAGCCGACCTGCCACAAAGGCACGTCCACCAGGCCGATCGGCGCGAAGAAGGCGCCGTTGACGCCCCACCCGCCCGTGGCGTCCTCGATGCCCGACAGCAGCGCGATGCCCGCGCCGTACATCAACGCCAACAGCACGAAGTACACGAGGGACCCTAGGTAGTAGTCGCGCCGCGTGACGGAGTAGCCCAGCGCGAACCGGAACGTGAGGTTCATCGCCTGGATGCCCACGACCATCATGAAGATGATGATCCAGCTGATGCCGCCGCTCATCTGGAAGCCGCCCGAGTCGACGCTGCCGGGCCCGCCGAGCGCGGCCTGGACGATCCGCCAGATCGCGTACGTGAGGCCGAACACAGCGGCGACGACGAGCCACGGCGTGATGATCGTGGTCCAGGGGTTGGCCGTGTGCAGGCGCACGACGTTCCAGATCCGGCCAAGCGCCGACGGCGCGGCAGGGCTGGGGACGGTCTGCGGGTGACGTGTCGCGGCGGTCATGACGCGACCTCCTCTCGGGCGGGGGCGCCGCCGGTGCGGCGCACGATGAGTTGCTGAAGCGAGACTGGGGAGACCTCGAGCCCGGCGCGCTTGGCTGCGGTGAGGTCCTTGGGCGAAAGGCCCTCGAGCGTGATGGTCTTGAGGCCTCCAAGCGACGAGGCGTCGAGCACGGGCCGGCCGCGGCCGAACTTGTCGACGTCCGAGGCCTTGCCCGCAAGGGTCACGGCGCTCGCGCGCAACTCGTCCGCGTCGCCGTCCGTGACGATCCGGCCGTCGTGGATCACGAGCACGCGCTCGAGCAGCGGAGCGGCCTCGTCGATCAGGTGAGTCGATAGCAGCACCGTGCGCGGGTGCTCTGCGAAGTCCGCGAGAAGGCGGTCATAGAAGAGTTGGCGCGCGACGGCGTCGAGCCCCGCGTAGGGCTCGTCGAGCAACGTCAGCTCAGCGCGCGAGGCGAGGCCCACGATGACCCCGACGGCGGATCGTTGGCCGCGCGACATCTTCTTCATCCGCCGGTTGAGAGGCACCTTGAACTCGGAGGCCAGCTGGGCCGCGTACTCCGCGTCCCAGTTCTCGAAGAACCACTGAGCGGACTTGAGTACGTGTTCGCCCTTGAACTGGTCCGGGTAGGTCTGTGACTCCTTGATGAAGCACACCCTGCGCAGCACGTTCGCGTTCTCTACCGGAGACTCACCAAAGACGCGCACCGTGCCTGCGGACGCGAAGTCTTGGCCGGTGAGAAGGTGCATCAGCGTCGTCTTTCCGGCGCCGTTACGACCGAGGAGACCGTGGATGCCCGGGCCGTCGAGCGAGAAAGACACGTCGGAGACCGCGGCGACGCTCCCGTAAGTCTTGCTGAGGCCACTCGCCTCGATGATGGAGGTCATCGCCCCATCTCCTTTCTGATCAGTCCGTCAATGACTTCGTAGGTGATGCCAAGCGCGACCGCGTGGGACACGAGCGGCTCCACGAACTCGGCGGCGAACTCTTGGCGGCGCTCCGCGAGGAGGCGCTCCCGCGCCCCGTCCGCGACGAACATCCCCACGCCGCGGCGCTTGTAAAGCACGCCTGCGTCCACGAGGCGCGTGATTCCCTTGAGCGCGGTCGCGGGGTTGATCTTGTAGAACGCGGCGAGCTCGTTGATGGAGGGCACCTGGGACTCCTCCGCCATCGTGCCGCTGACGATCTCGTCTGCAAGCCGCTCTGCGACCTGCATGAAGATCGGCCGTCCGTCGTCCATCACTCGCCTCCACCGCGTTAGTTAGTTACTTCACTGACTAACTAACCATGCGGGCGCCGCTATGTCAACTCCATCGCAAAAACCGCGTGCCCGCACGCCGCGCAACCCGTGACGCGAAATACACTTCAGTGTGACTTCCTCTCGACGACGAGAAGGGGCGCCAAGTGCCCCGCCCAGCTGAAGGCGGCTCGGCCTACCGGCCCGGCCTCGACGGCATCCGCGCGATCGCCGTGATTGGCGTGGTGCTCTACCACGTGGGCGCTCCCTGGCTGCCGGGCGGCCTCATGGGAGTCGGCGTCTTCTTCACACTCAGCGGCTACCTCATCACGTCCATCCTCATCAGCCGCTGGGAGCGCTACGGTTCGCTGCGCCTGGGCCGGTTCTGGCTCGCTCGCGCCAGGCGGTTGCTGCCCGCTCTCTTTCTCATGCTCGCCGCCGTGCTGCTTGCCGCCGCGTGGATCGCGCGTGACCAGCTGGACGCACTATGGCGCGAGGCACTGTCGGCCGCGCTATACGTGGCCAACTGGACGGACATCTACACCGGCGACAGCTACTTCGACGCGACCGCCGCCGCCGGGCCGCTCGACCACCTGTGGTCGCTCGCGGTTGAGGAACAGTTCTACCTGCTGTGGCCGCTGCTGCTGTGGGGCCTGCTGTGGATTACCCGCGGTAGCCGCAAGTGGATGGTGGGGGCGATCCTGGGACTTGGCGCGGGGTCCTTCGCGCTGCTGTGGCTGCTCGCGAGCTCCACCTTCGACAACACGCGCGCGTACGAGGGCACGGACACGCGCGCCGGCGCGCTGTTGATTGGCGCGGCGCTCGCGGTGGCCTGGCGTGGAGGCGTCACGGCAAAACCGCTCAAGGCCAAGACCAGGTCCACGTCCAAGAAGCGCAAGAAGATCAAGCCGAAGGCGCCGGTGTTTGCGCCCGCCTCCCGCTGGCTCGAGTTCGGCGGCGCGGTCGGGCTCGCCGCCGTGATCACGCTCATGGCCACCGTCGACGACTACTCGCTCGCGCTCTACCGTGGCGGCCTGCTTGGCCTCGCCGTCGCCACGGCGCTGCTGGTGGCGGCCGCCGCCCACCCAAGATCGATCACCGCCCGCGTCCTTGGGGTAGCGCCGCTGCAGTGGATCGGCGAGCGTTCTTACGGCATCTACCTGTGGCACCTGCCCGTCATCGCGCTGATGCCCGAGAGGCTGCTTGAGGGCGTCACGTGGGCGCGCGCACTCATCGCTGCGGCCCTCACCGTCGGCATCTCCGCGCTCAGCTGGTGGGCGATCGAGAACCCCATCCGCACGCGGGGCTTCAAGGACGTGCTGCGCATCGGCGCCGCCCACATCGGCAAGATCACCCTGCGGGCGCCGGTCGCCGTGGGCGCCGCCGTCGTGGTGGTCGCGGGCACGGCCATGCTCGCCTCGCCCACGGGCGTGACCAACCTGAACCCGCCCCCGCCGTCTCCCTCGCCCCTGCCCCCCGCCCCCGCCAACTGGCCATTCGCGGCACTGCCCAGCGTCGTGCCGCTTGCGCCCCCGGTGGTCGAGCCGCTCGTGCCAGCGCTCGCCGGCAAGACGTCGTGCACGGCGGTGCTTCACGTGGGCGACTCCACCTCACTAGGCCTCATCAGCAAGACATCCCTGCCGGACAAGGACGACCGCATCCAGGCCCAGTTCGAACGCGTAGGCATCACGGAGGTGCGGACGGACATCCTGGGCGCGCGCTCGATCGTCGAGAAGTGGCACGACCAGCCAAACGCCCAGGACGCCGTGCGGTCGGCCAAGCACGACGGCTTCAAAGGCTGCTACGTCATCGCCATGGGGCTCAACGAGGCCGCGAACGTGGCGGTGGGCGGCCAGGCGAGCCTCAAGGACCGCATCGACAAGATGCAGCACCTGGTGGGCGACAGCCCCACGATGTGGACGACGGTGCGCACACGCCGCTCGGACGGGCCGTGGGCCAACAAAGAGATGATGAAGATGAACCGTGCCCTCGAGGAGGCGTGCCTGCGCTACCCGAACATGCGCGTGTACGACTGGGGCGGCGAGGTGAAGAACAGCTGGTTCATCTCGGACGACATCCACTACACGTCGCAGGGCGACCGCGAGCACGCGCGACGCATCGCCGACGCCCTGGCCGTCGCGTTCCCGGCGGTGGGGCCAACGTCCTTCACCTGCATGGTGGGCTCAGGCGACGACTGACGCGTCGGCCGGTGGCTCTAGAGTGGTGCCATGGCCACCCCCGACCACCTCGTCTGGATTGACTGCGAGATGACCGGCCTCGACGCCGTCAACGACGCCCTGATCGAGGTGGCAGCGATCGTCACCGACGGCGAGCTCAACCCCATCGGCGACGGCGTCTCCGTCGTCATCAAGCCGCCCGCCGCCGCGCTTGACCAGATGGGCGATTTTGTGCGCGAGATGCACGTGACGTCTGGCCTGCTTCCCGAACTCGAGGGCGGGCTGACGATGGCGGAGGCCCAGCAGGTGGTGCTCGACTACGTGCGCGAGCACACCACCGAGGGCAAGGCGCCGCTGGCGGGCAACACGGTGGGGATGGACAAGGTCTTCCTGGAGCGAGACATGCCCGAGCTCGCCGCGTGGCTCCACTACCGCGTCGTAGACGTCAGCTCCATCAAGGAGCTCGTGCGCCGCTGGTACCCGCGCGTGTTCTTCAACGGCCCAGAGAAGACGGGCGGCCACCGCGCGCTCGGCGACATCCAGGATTCCATTCGGGAGCTGCGCTACTACCGCGAGACGGTCTTCGTGCCGCTACCCGGCCCCGAGTCCAACGCCGCCAAGGCCGCCGCGGAATCCGTCGCCGACGCTTAGCCGACGCGATACACTAATCGCCGGTCCGATCACGGGCCTCATGGTGCCTGTAGTTCAGTTGGTTAGAACGCCGCCTTGTGGTGGCGGAGGCCGCGGGTTCGAGTCCCGTCAGGCACCCCATGTATGCGAAAGGCCCGCGGGAGTCCCGCGGGCCTTTCGCTTTGCCGCGCACAGCGCGGCCGCGATCGCTATTTCTTCTTGAACAGGGAGCCGCCCACTCCTAGCAGGATGATCGCGAGGACGATCGAGATCGCCCACCGAATCCAGTCGATTCCATTGGTCTCAGCCACGCCCAGCGCATCCGCGAGGTAGAAACCGCCAACCGCGCCGCCGATGCCAGCGAGCCAGTTGCCCCACCAGGGCATCCCGGACTTTCCGCGGCGAAGCAGCGAAGCGATAATCGCGAGTACTGCGCCCGCGATGAGTGCATGCCAAAGTCCCATGATGATTTCCTCTCCAACGCGAGCGCCGTCGTTGGCGCCCCCGCCAGGCTATCGTTGTGCGGTAGCAATAGCACGGGTCAACCTGGAGGAACATGCTCGCCGCCCTGACCGGCACTGGCCTCTCGGCCGCGGCCGGACTCAACGCGTTCATCCCGCTCGTCATCGTCGGCGTGCTGGCCCGATGGACCGAGCTCATCAAGCTGCCGGACGGCCTCGACTGGCTGGCATCCTGGCCCGCCATCATCATCTCGCTGGTTCTCCTGCTCGCCGAGCTGGTGCTCGACAAGATCCCCGGCGTTGATCACGTCAACGACGTCATCCAGACCGCCGTGCGCCCGCTCGTCGGCTCCGTGATCTTCGCGGCAACCGCGGCCGCCGACGTCGTGGAGAACTCGCAGTTCTGGCAAGACCACTCGTGGCTGGGCTACACGCTCGGCGCGATCGTGGCGCTGGTGGTGCACACGGCCAAGGCCGCGTCGCGCACGGCCGTCAACGCGGCCACCGGCGGCACCGGCTCCCCCGTCGCGTCGTTCGCCGAGGACGCCACCGCCGTCAGCATGAGTTTCGCGGCCATCCTGCTGCCGTGGCTCGTGCTGCTGTTCATTTTCGGCATGGTGTTCGCGGTCTATCGGATTGTGACCACGGGCCGACGGCGGCGTCGGCGCAAGGCAGAGCGCCAGGCCCAGGGTCGCGCGGCGCGGCGCAAGCTGTCGCTGTGGCCCGCCGAGCGCAAGAACAAGTTGCTTGACCGCTTCCGCCTCAAGACGGACGACCTCGACGGCCCGAGGAACTTCAGGACACGAAGAGGACTAGCGCGCACGACGACAATGAACCTCTCCGACAGCTAGGCCGGCGCCGCGCTCGCAAGGCTGATCTCTACGCCCGCAAGCGCGGCGCCGTCCAGCTAGCGGCCAGAGTGTCCCTACTCGTCGGGGTCAATTCCTCGATCGAGCAGGACGGTTCGCAACGGAGGCGTGTAGTCACGTCTTGAGCGCATGCCGATTGTCGCAAGGCGAGGTAGCCCAATTAGCGGCGACAGATCGCCATCGAGGATCCGTGTCGATCCAGCCGCCAGCAGGGTCTCAAGGCCCCGGAGGTCCCGCAACGGTTCGAGCGACGCAACGTCCTTCACATCAGATATGTCGAGAAACCGGAGCCCCCTCAGCGCCCGAGTGAAACCTAGGTTATCGAGGCCGGTGCAGCGCTCAAGCACGAGCTTCTCAAGTGCCTGCATCTGCGCGATTGGGGAAAACTCGGTGAGTGACCGCGCGTAAGTAATCTCGACGTCGACCATTGCCGAAAAAGCCTTGAGCCCGCCAATATCCTCGAGTCTCCGCGCGTTCAGCAGCCGCAGGCCACGCAAATCATTGAACTTGGCGACGCTCGCGAGATCTGTTCCGGCGAAATCCTCGAGTCCGAGTTCCCGAAACTGCGGGCCAGCGCCCACGTCGAACTGCACGTAGCCCTCGGGCCCGAAGAAACTCTCGAGATGCGGCAGTCGACGAAGACTGATAGCCGAATCGCTGGAGGCCGGCGCTGATACAACTAGGTGTCGGACGCTATCCGAGAGCTCATACAGCAGGTCAGCAGCGATAGGCTCCATAGTGACGATATCGAGTTGCGGTGAGTCGAGCTCGGCGATCCGGAAAAGGTTGACTGGATACAACAGCGTGACCCTCGAAACTTTGCGCGACCACAGTTTCACCGCGCGGAAGGTCGCGTTAGTGAGCGAACGCGCGTAGAGCACGAGTTCTGTGCTCTCCCCGTCAAGCGAGACATCGACTACGGCCCAGTCGCGTCCGAAGGCCCGCCGCCTCCCCGCATCCGGACGTCGGCTTGCCACGACTTCTTGTCGGCCACCATATACATCCTCGTCGTCAGTAAATTCCGTACGTCCGCCAGTAACGTTGCGCGATCTCATTTCTCGAGTTCGCGAGCCTACCGATGCCACCGTACCGGTTGATCGTTCGCTGCTCAGCGACACGTAGCGAATCGCGGTGTCCCGTTGCGGATACGGCGATCCGCTTCGCACGATTGCCGGCGCGATTTGTGATCTTGCCACTTCGCACATGCTGCCCGAGGCGTCGGTTGATGTTTGTAGACATTCCAACGTACTTCTTGCCGCTCTTCGTCTTGACGACGTAGATTCCGTAATTGACTTTCTTGGGTTTGATCGCCGGTTTTGACGCAGCCGAGACCTTCTTAAGGACCTTGGTCGCCTTCGCGGTCTTCGACACCACCTTCGCCGCTTTCGCCGCCGTAGCGATCAGTTTGCCACCAGGGATTAGCTAGAGCGCAGCCTCGGCGGCCTTCTTGTAGTTGCCTGGGCAAGGTTCCCGGCCACTGCGACACCAGAAGCCACCATTCCGATCGGTCCGGGGATGTAGGACGCGATTTCGGCGACCTTGGTCACCACCTTGACCGCCTTCTTGAGCCACCCCCACATCCGACCGTCAAGATCGAACTGATTCACGGGGTCCGACGGATACGCATACGCCGTCGCGCCACCACCTGGAACCGGGTCCGTCGACGTGAACGAGCGAGTGATCGGGTTATAGAGGCGCACCCCCATCAAGATCAGACCCGAGTCATACACCGCTCGCTCATGCGCACGGAACCACGCATAAGTGGCAGCACGAGTGTAGGGCTGAACAGTGACTAAGAGACAGTACTAGTAGTAATAAGAGAACTCACAGAACGACGCAACATCACTAGAACTGTCGAACGTGACCGTAGTGACCACATCACCGTGAAGGTAGGCTAACGCCAGACAACACAACATCGGTCACCGTCACACCAAGATCGCCACCCAGAGACGACTCATACCAAGACGTAGACGTCGTGCCACAGACAGTGGACTATACGAAAGAAGGGTTATATGTAGGATATGAATAGTGAAGAGTCAAAGTGAGAGCATTAGTGAGAGTGAAAGTAGAAACAGACTTACGATATGATACATATAAGGTGTAGGCAGTGGTGGTGATGTATTGAGACAAAGACTCAATCAGGTCATCTAGAAGTAAGACAGAGACAAGTTGATAGATGAGGCAAGAGAAGGAGTATAAATAAGAGGGACTGTGAGCTGAAGACTTAAGTAGTCATACACATAAGAACGAGTGCTGTTCGCACGAGTCTGCAGACGGTCACGGCTGTCGTACGTCTACACATCTGTGGTGGACGGCGAGGGCTAGTAGGGCAGATAATGTATGTGAGAGACGTAGATACAAGAAGAGAAAGGAGGTTGATAACAATGTAGAAGGTGTAAGTGCGCAGCTGGCAAGATGTCGAGGAGATGTCGCTGGTGTACTCATAGAGAGACTCGATGATCGAGGCGGTATTATAGAGCAATTCACAAGGCGGTAGGCTGAGTAGTAAGAGTACTAGAGAGAGAACGAGGTGATTATGTAGATGTATTAGATTAGTTGTGAGTATGGAGTATCTAGGTTGTGAAGAGGATGTAGTGGTAGTAAGTGAGAGATAAAAAGAAGAGGAGTGATAGTGGAGATATAGTTGAGCTGGTAGTACATGCTAGTGGAGTTGATAAGAGGTATGATTGAGTGTATTGCTAGATTATGATAGATATGGATTGGAATAAATCTAGATAGACTAGTTGTATGAGGAGTTGAAAGAGAGAAGATGCTGAAGGTTATAGAAGTGGAGAGGATGAGATGCTAGAAGTTGAGGAGAGAGTATGTGAGGTCATAGATGTAGGTCACAGTTTGAAAGGGTAGGTAAATGATAGGAGATGGTTAGATGAGTAGAAAGTGTTAGACGTCTACTGGGTGGTAAAGAATGGCTGAAGGCGACGACAACGCAAGGCGGAGCTACAAGCGGAGGACCGCGCTGCGCGCCGCAAGTTCTCGCTGTGGCCCGAGAAGCAGAAGGACAAGCTACTCGACCGCTACGGGCTGAAGGACGACGCGGCTGAGGGAGAACGGGGCGCCGACGCCGACGACGCCAAGACCAAGAAAAAGGCGCGCGAGGCGACCATAGACGACGCACGAGGGCTGGCACGTCGAAGTCCGCGACGAAGTCGCTGACGAACGCGTTGGCCGGCTTGCCGAGTACATCGTCCGGCGCGCCAATCTGCTCGACCGTCGCGCCGTCGGAGAACACCACGATCCGGTCTGCCAGGACGGCCGCCTCGCGGATGTCGTGAGTCACCATCATCACGGTCAGGCCAAGCTTGCGCTGAATCATCGAGAACTCCTGCTGGAGGCGGCTGCGACCCTGCGGGTCCACCGCGCCGAACGGCTCGTCCATCAGCAGCACCGGCGGCTCGGTGGCGAGCGCACGTGCCACGCCAACGCGCTGACGTTCGCCGCCGCTGAGCTCGTGCGGGTAGCGCGCACCGTACGTGTCCTCTGGAAGGCCCACGAGCTCAAGGAGCTCCGCGACGCGCGCGGCGGTGCGCGCCTTGTCCCATCCCACCAGGCCGGGCACGGTCGCGACGTTCTGCGACACGGTCCGGTGCGGGAACAGCCCCACGTGCTGGATCACGTAGCCAATGTGGCGGCGAAGTTGAACGGCGTCCTGGGCCATGACGTCCTCGCCGTTGACCGTAATTGACCCCGCGCTTGGCTCGACCAGCCGGTTGACCATCCGCAGCGTCGTCGACTTGCCGCAACCGGAGGGGCCGACGAGGCACAACACCTCGCCCTTGGTGACTGATAGGTCGAGCGAATCGACCGCGACGGTGCCGTCTGGGTACTCCTTGCGGGCGCCCTTGAACACGATGGTGCGCTTCGCCGGTCGCTTGCCTGCCATCCCGCCACGCTACCTCTGAAGCGCTATCGCCGCCTCACCAGGTAGCGTCGTGCCATGGACCGCCCCAACCCGTGGCTCAGCTGGGACTACGTCACGAGCAACTGGAGCGACATCTCCGAGGCGCTCGTCGAGCACGCGACGCTCGCCGCGCAGGCCGTCGGGATCGCGCTGCCTGATCGCCCTCCCGCTCGCCGTCGTGGCGCACTACCGGCCGCGCCTCGCTGGCCCCATCCTGGGCGCCTCGGCGGTGATGTACACGATCCCCTCGCTCGCGCTGTTCGCGATCCTGGCGCCAATCACCGGCATCGGGCGGCGAACCGTGCTCATCGCCCTGGTCGCGTACGCGATGCTCATGCTCGTCAAGAACTTTCTCACCGGCCTCCAGGGCGTGGACCCCGCCGTCGTGGACGCGGCGCGCGGGCTCGGGTACTCGCGGCTCCGCCTGCTCATCTCCGTTGAGGTGCCGAACGCCCTGCCGTCGTTCTTCTCGGGACTACGCGTGGCGACGGTGACCACCGTCGCGCTCGTCACCGTTGGCGTGCTGGTGGGATACGGCGGGCTCGGGACGCTCATGCAGCGCGGCTTCGCCAACGACTATCGCGCCCAAGTCACCACGAACGCACTGCTCATCGTCGCGCTCGGGCTGGTGCTTGACGTCGCACTGCTCTTGCTCGGTCGGTGGCTGACGCCGTGGCTACGCAGGCGGCCGTCATGAGCACGATCCTCGACGCATGGTCGTGGCTCACTACGGCGCAGAACTGGCTCGGCGAGAAGGGCATCTTTGTCCAGGGCTACGACGGCGCGTGGAAGCCAGCGAAAGACTCGATACTCGGCCTCGCCTACGACCACCTGCTGATGACCGTCGGAGCGGTGGGCCTCGCGTCCGCTTATTGCGCTGCCGCTGGGCGTGTGGCTGGGCCACACGCGGCGCGGCGGTGTGGTGACCGTGGTGGCGTCAAACATCTCACGAGCCATTCCCACTCTCGCGATCCTCATGATCCTCGCTACCACGTCCGTCGGTTTCGGCAACGTCGCCGCAGTGATCGCGGTCTCGGTGTTCACCATCCCGCCCATCCTGAGCAACACCTTCACGGGCATGCTCGACGTCGACCCCGACCTGCGCGAGGCGGCCCGCGGCCAAGGCATGACGCGGTGGCAACTCATCTCCCGGCTGGAACTTCCGCTCGCGTGGCCGCTGATCGCGACCGGCCTGCGGGTGGCGACGGTTCAGGCGATCGCGACACTGCCACTCGCGGCGCTCGTCGCGGGGGGCGGACTTGGCGTACATCATCCGCGCCGGGTTCGGCACCCAGCGGTACGGCCAAGCGCTCGCGGGGGCAATTCTGGTGGCCGGGTTCAGCCTGGGTGCGGACTGGTTGTTGGGCCGGCTCGAGCGCCGGCTGACTCCACTTCCGCTCCGAGTGAGAGTCGCCGCCTAACCTGCCCCAGCACCAATCCGAGCGCGTGCGAGCCGCGAATCCGTAACCGACCCCGCGCGTCGTCCGGGGAACATCCACGGGACGCGAGAGGTTGAGCAAGTGACAGATAGTCACCAGAAGGGGAGAAACTTGCGTACTTCACTCGCTTTGACCGCGGTCGCATCCGCGGCCGTCCTAGCCCTCGCGGCGTGTTCGCCCGCCGAAGAAACACCAACGACCACCCCCACCACAACCGAGCCCACCGCGATGGCGGCGGAATGCGTTCCGATTGCCGACGACACGCTCGTCGTGCTCGCCGACGACCTCAGCCTTCAGAACGCCGAGAACGTCCTGCCTGCGATCAACTCCAAGACGGCGCTCGATCTCGCGATCGGCCAGGCGCTGGACGAGGTCTCGAAGGTGCTGGATACGCCTACGCTCGTCGCGCTCAACAAGCGCGTCGTCGTCGACCTCGACAACCCCAAGCAGGTTGCCGCCGACTTCATCGCCGACAAGGGCATCACCGCTCCCACGAAGTCGAGCGGAAAGCTGGTCGTGGGCAGCGCCAACTGGTACGAGTCGAACGTGCTCGCCGAGATCTACGCGCAGGTGCTCACGGACGCCGGCTTCGACGTCAAGATCCGCACCTTCGACAACCGGGAAATCTACATGGACGGCCTGATCTCCGGCGAGATCGACGTCTTCCCCGAGTACGCGGCATCCGCCGCAGAGTTCCTCAACCTCAAGCAAAACGGCGCTGACGCAGCACCAGTCGCATCGGGTGACACCGACGCAACCGTGGCCGCGCTGCGCACGCTCGGCGACGAGGTTGGCGTGACGTTCGGTATGCCTTCGGCCGCCCAGGACGCGAACACGTTCGCGACCACCAAGGCGTTCGCCGACAAGTGGGGCGTCTCGACGCTCTCGGAGCTGGCCGACACATGCGGCCCGATCCCGCTCGGCGGCCCCGTCGAGTGCCCGGAGCGCCCGTTCTGCCAGGTTGGGCTCGAGAACACCTACGGCATCGAGATCTCCGAGTTCTCCGCTCTCGACACGCGGCGGCCCGCTGACCAAGTCGGCGATCACGGACGGGAAGGTCGTCCTTGGGCTGGTCTTCTCGTCGGACCCGTCGCTCGGCTAACACTCACGGCACACCTCCCGGCTCAGCCGGGAAAGGCGAAGGCCCGGTCCTCACGGACCGGGCCTTCGTTGTGTGTACGCCCCCTGGGACTCGAACCCAGAACCCTCTGATTAAGAGTCAGATGCTCTGACCAATTGAGCTAGAGGCGCCTGGCCGCATGCATTTCTTGCGGCGCCCGGCAACTTTACCAGCCCTCGCGCGCGAGTAGAAATCCACGCGGGAAATTCTTGGCGGCGCGCCAAGGCGCGCCGTCACCGCAGTTGCTTGAGCTTCTCGATACGTCGCGCCGATCGCGATGCAACAGCGCGCCCACGACGACGATCGGACACCCATTGGCGCACCAGGTCGGAGCCCGTCAGCACCTGGGTAACAGAGAGCCCAAGCGCGCACCACGGCGGTCGCCAGCAGCGGAGCGAACCACCGCGCCAGCACGCCCCACAGCGCGATCGCGAGCGCAATGCGCAGCAATGCGAGCGTCCGCGCCAGGTGGTCGGGGTTGACAGCGAGCGCAATGATGCTGGGGATGGTACCGAGCGCGAGGCCGGGCGCGGTCGCCACGAAGCTGCCGACCTTGTCGTTCTCGGACAGCCACCACAGCCCGAGCGCGAGCGCGCACAGCGCCGGGACCGCCGTGTACGCCTCGACTACTGACGTTCCGGAATCGGCAAATACCAGCGCCGTGCCAACGGAGAGCGCGATCGACGACAAGAACCGGCCGATGGTCCAGCCTTGGACGGCGGTGGCGAACAGCGCGACGCCCGCGATCAGCAGCAGGACTCCGGCCGCCAGCAAGGTGCCGGCGAGCAGCGGCACCACGAACCCGATCGCGGCTACCGCGTAGCGGGTGGCACGCGGGTGCGGCTTGAGGGGGCTCGCGGCGATCGCGAACGCGGCGACCATACCCGTGACGAGCGTCGCGGCCGCCACCCCAGCTTGCGTCGCGTCGAAGTGTGCGGCGACTCCCGCCGCGGCAGCCGCGGCGAATCCGGGGGCGACGCCGAACGCGCCGTGCTTGCGCACTCCCTCGGGCTCGTGCGACCCGACCCACAGAGCGAGGGCCGTCGCGGCGCTGGCCGCGACGGCGAGGTCGAGCACTGCTGTGGTCCACACGATCGAACCGAGCAGTACCACGAGCGCCTGCTCGGGAAGCACATTGATACGGCGGCCGGCGATCGTGAGCGCCAGGCTCAGCACCACGAGCGCCACCCACGCGAACTCGCGCGGCACGTTCGCGGCGGCGATCGCGATGAAGGGAAGCATCCACCAGCCCGCGTGGCGGCGCGCTGGCGCCCACGCGAGCGCAGCGGCTAGACCGGCGGCGGCCAGTAGCACGCGCCACAGCTGCGAAGGCTCGTAGGGCTCCACGTACAGCCCGAGCGCCTCGCCGAGGCTGGGCACCAGCTGGGTAAGCGCGGCGGCACCGACGGCAATGGCCCCCGGCACGAGCCCGAACAAACCAATCAGGGCGCTACCGGGCGCGATGCGAGGCAACACCCACGCGAGAATCGCGACCGCGACGGACATCACCGCTACACCCTGGACCGCCTCAAGGCCGTCCCCGGCGGCGGCGAACGTCCCCCACGTCACCAGCAATACGGCAGGCCCAAGAGTGGTGCGCGTAAACCGCAGCGCTGCAACGGCAAGGATGGCGACCACCCCGGCGGCCACCCCGGCACCCAACAGCACGCTGTGCTCGCCTCGATACAGCGGCACGAACGCCGCCAACTGCGTCACGGTGACCCAGGCTGTCGCGCCGATGCCCACCATGAACCTGGCGCGCTTGTGCCACCACACGAAGGCGGCGGCGACGGCTCCAGCAGCCGCGACGGTGGCGGGAAGCGACAGCGGCAGCGCGTCCCTGCCCCACTGTTCCGCAAGCAGGTCGGTCGCCGTCAGCATCGCAGCCACCACGGCGATCGCTCCAAAGTAGTCGGCGGGCGCGAAGATGCGCGACGTCGCGCGGTGGCGCCGGCCCGCAGCAGCGAGCGCGGCGAGAGCGAGCAGCGCGGCGAGAACCCAGCCGGTGTTGCCAGGGTCCGCCAACGGGCGCCCGAACGCGAACACGCGGATCACCGCCGCGGTGACGGCAACCGCGAGGAAGCCAAGGCCCGCGAGCGCCGCAGGTGCGAGCCCGAACAACAGCGGAGTGACGAGTCGCGGCGGCTTGGGCGGAGCGAGCCACGCGATGACGGCGGCGAGTCCTACCGAAACCGCGACGACGCCGGCGACCGGCACGTCCCCGCGCATGGCGGCCGCGGCGCCAGCCGCCGTGGCGATGAAGGACGCCAGCGGAAGCGTGTGGGCGGGCCACCAACGCGCGAGCGCAGCGCAGCCTAGGACGGGCACAGCGACGGCCGCGATGCCGAGAACGAGGGGCTCGGAGGCGTCGGCAAGCGCTATTGCGGCGTGGACGCCCGCGATCCCGACGACAACGGACGCGCCGATGGCGTTGGCGCGCCGCGCGGGGCCATCCGCGAGCAGGCGCCCGAGCGCAGCCACACCGCCTGCGAGGACACCGGCGGCGAGCGCGACCACAGAGTTCGCGTGGTCGCCCACGAGCCCCGCGATGGCGTAGGAGCCAAGCAGTGCCGCCACAGGCGTCAGCACGGCAGCGATCACCGCAGGAAGCACGCTGTTCGTCGGGTGCGCGATCACGCGGGCGACGCCGATGAAGCCGACGGCGGACGCGAGCGCAGCAAGGCTGATCCACGGATTGAGTGCGCCGGCCGCGGACGCGGTCCCATGGTCCGCGAGCTCGGAAACACCCACCGCGACGCCGCCGACCGCGACTATCGCCCCGATGGCCAGCGGCGTGGACGCTCCGACGATCACGGCGTCCCGTACGCGCGTATTCCCGCGGAGGGCCACCCATGCCGCGACCGCCGCCACCGCCGCGCCGAATGCGACCCACGCGGCGAACGCGTCCGTGTAGCGCGCGGCTCCGGCAGCCGCCACCGCGGAACCGACCAGCACCGCTGCGATCATGCCCGTCTTCGGCAACTTGAGGCCCACCGCCACGAGCGCCGCCACGGGCACGAGCGCCCACACGAGGCCGAGCGCGAAGGGCTCCTCCGCGGCGGCAAGCGCGTACACGCCGGACACACCCGCGAGCGCGACGACCATGCTCGCCGCGACCGCTCCCATCATCCTCACGCGAGGGAAGTGCGCGGCCCATGCCGTGGCGCCCACGACGAGCGCGCCCACCATGATCGAGCGGGACGTGCCTGCGGCGGCCGACTCGAGTGAGCGGTCGGCGAAGTGATAGGCCGCGAGTAGCCCGCCGAGCGAAACCGACACTAGGCCGAGGCCCTCCACGAGCGGCGCCGCGGTTCCCTGGATCAACAATCGCGCCGCGACCATCAGCCCGATGGCGGCGGTGATAAGCGCGATGCCGGGCCAAGGTACGGGCCCGACTGGGTGTACAAGGCTGGCCCCGCGATGGTGCGAGCAAGCACGAACACCACGCCAAAGATCGCACCGCCGATCGTGAACGCATACGCGGGAGCGCCGCCCCACGTAAGCGACGGGCGCCAGGTGTCCGGAAGCTGGCGCGCCGCGACCGCCACGAGCGCGATACCCACGCCAGCGCCTAGCGTGTAGCCCCACCCGCTACCCGTGAGCGCAGAGCCCCCAGTCGCCGAAATCAACGTGAGCACGAGTGCGCCTAGTCCCCCAGCAAACGGCTTCCACCACGCGCCGATGCCGCCCAGCGCGGCCGCGGCAAGTAGCCCAGCGAGAATGGGGCCAAGCGCAGGCTCGCGCGCGCCAAGCAGCAGCGCCGAGACGAATGACCACAAGGTGATCGAGCCCACCGCGCCGTACGTGACCGCGATGCGTGCGGGCTCCGTCACCCACAGCCGGTGGGTAGCGAGCGCCGCGAGCGCGAACAACGTTCCGATCGACGGTCCACGCCGCGCCGGACGGCGAGCCCGAGGCGCCAACAATCCCGATGGTCGCGGCTATGCCCGAGGCGACCGCAGCGCTGGCGCCAGCGCGTTCCCGTCCATTTGATACCTCGGCGGGACATCGCCGCCGCCAGCCGCGACGGTCACGGCGAGCGCCGCCGCGACCGTGAGTCGACCAAGGATGTGTATCCCGCGATCAATTGCGATGACGGAGACGCCCGCGAAGGCGATCGCGGCGACGCCCACGGCGCCGCCCGAAACCGGCAGGTCGCGCTCGGTAAGCCAACTGGAAAGAGTGGCGATACCCGCGGCTACGAGCAGCACCACGGCGGCCTGCGCCACGGGCGGGAAAGTCGCCCACGTCACGGCCACGAACAGGATCGCTCCAGTGATGAGCAGCGCGGCGCCGCTGACGCCGAGCATGTTGGGCGCGGTGAGGCGACGCGGGCGGGCCCTGCGCGGCGCGCGCGGAGCGGCCTGAGGCCACTCGCCCGGAGGCGGGACGGGCTGGCCGTCGAGCCGCGTGACGGCATCAGGCGCGGGCGGGCCGGCGGCGGCGGTCGCCTGCGCGGCGGGCGCGGCAAGCGGGGAGGGTGCGGCGCCGGCGTGAGCGGAGGCCGCGCCTGCGGTGGCCTCCGGCGGAACCCGCGACGCAAGCAAGGCGTCTATCCACCGCTGGCGCTCACCCTTGAGCGCCTCGAGCTTCTCCATCAGCCGCCCGTAGTCGGCGGAAATCTCTTGCCACTCGGCGTCGATCTCGAGGATCCGGCTCACGCCAGGATCGCGCGTATCCATGCCGCAGGTCGCGCACCGCTCGACAACGTCCACCTGAACGGGTTCGCCACACAAGGGGCACGCGATGGGGCCGCGCCGAGACTGCTTGGAGTTCGCCATTGAAGTCATCCCCTCGTCACTGCTGACGCTAGTGACGTGCCACGGCCACCGCAATGCGAAACGCAATACTGGGGAATGCCAGCGCGGCGGCGCCGGTTAGCCTTGACACTATGACCACTCGACTCGAGCCGGGCGACACCGCCCCCGACTTCACCCTCGCAACCGACACCGGCACGTTCTCGCTCGCGGACCACCGCGGGCAGAACGTGATCGTCTACTTCTATCCCGCCGCCCTCACCCCGGGCTGCACCACGCAGGCATGCGACTTCACCGAGTCGCTCGACCGCCTCGCGGCCGCCGGCTACACGGTTGTCGGCATCTCGCGCGACGCGCCGGCTAAGCTAGCGAAGTTCCGCGACAAGGAGCACCTCGCGATCCCCCTCGCCTCCGACCCCGACGCCGCCGTGCACCGCGCGTACGGCGCGTGGGGAGAGAAGAGCATGTACGGCAAGACCGTCGAGGGAGTGTTGCGCTCCACGTTCGTGGTCGACGCCGACGGCAAGATCTCACTGGCCCAATACAACGTCAAGGCGACCGGGCATGTCTCCAAGCTGCGACGCGACCTTGGGCTCGACTAGCCAGCCACGGCATCGTCCCGGGGGCTAGTAGCCCCGTATCCTGGTCTCCTTGCGCGAGTGGCGGAATTGGCAGACGCGCTGGATTTAGGTTCCAGTGTCTTAGGACGTGGGGGTTCAAGTCCCCCCTCGCGCACACACGAAAACGGCGGCCCCTCCAAGCAGGTAGGAGGGGCCGCCGCCGTGTTCGCGCGAGGACGCGCGCGCGTCTAGGTGTTACTTGTGCGAAGACTCGTGCTCCGCGATCTGCTTGCGGACGTCGTCCATGTCGAGGCCCTCGACCTGGCCGATCAGCTGCTCGAGCGCGGGCGCAGGCAGCGCGCCAGCCTGGTTGAAGACCATGACGCCGTCGCGGAACGCCATCAGCGTGGGGATCGCCGTGACGCCGAATCGCGCGCCAAGCTCGCCGTACGCCTCGGTGTCGACCTTCGCGTGGGTGATGTCCGCGTGCTTGCCGCTGGACTCCTCAAAGATGGGCCCAAACCGCTTGCACGGCCCGCACCACTCGGCCCAAAAGTCGACGAGGACGATCCCGTCCTTCGAGACGGTCTCGTCGAAAGTCTCGGTGCTCAATTCCACGGTAGCCATGTCTGTCCTTTCATCGGCCCGTTGGTTCCATGGGCGACAACGAACGTAGCCCCAGGGGTATTCCACAAGACTGGCACGCATCGGCGCGCGTCTCCACACCGGCCCACCGGCAGGGTACAAATAGATCGTGACCGACATGGACGAGTTCCCGCCAGAGCCCTCCGGATGGCTGCCGGACAAGGAGCTCGCATACATTCGCGCGAACCTGCCGATGGTGTACGTCGACGCAATCCCCGTGCGCGTCAACCAGGCGGGCGAGGTGACGGAGGTGGGGCTGCTGCTGCGCGCGGTGGACGGCGCCATGTCGCGCGCGTTGATCTCGGGTCGCGTGTTCTATCACGAGCGCATCAGGGACGCCCTTGTGCGACACATCGAGAAGGACCTCGGCGCCGCCGCCATGCCGCGAGTGCCCCCGTCGCCGCAGCCGTTCACCGTCGCCGAATACTTTCCCGTGAGGGGCGTCTCGAAGTACTACGACTCGCGGCAGCATGCGGTCTCGCTCGCGTTCGTCGTGCCCGTGGACGGCGACTGCGCGCCGTCGCAGGATGCGCTCGACATTGCGTGGCTCACGCCGGAGGAGGCCGCGTCCGAGGAGGTCGGTCGCGAGATGCACGGCGGGCAGGATGTGTTGCTCCGGCAGGGCCTCGCGTCCGTTGGCGCGCTGCACTAGCTCCGATGCTTCACTAGCGCCGACGCCGGGGCTGGCTTGCCCTAGCGCGCGGAGCTGATGAGGTCCGCAAGTTCCTTCCACCAGGCCTGGCGCGACGGCTTGGAGCCCCACGGGCCTACGACGTCCGGCCCCGACCCCGGCAGCACGAACACCTTGGTGGTGCCGATCTGCCACTCCTGTTGGCCCATGCGCGGCTCGGAGCGGTCGATGCGCTTCGCTAACTGGGCGGCGAGGGTGCGGCCGTTGATCGCAAGCCAGTTGGGCCTTGTGCGCTCCACGGTCGCCTTCACGAGCTCGATGTTGCACGTGAGCCCCACGCCGTAGCTGAGGACGCGGCTATCCTCTTCCGGCTTGATGAGAGACCGCGTGAAGCCGTTGGTGGCGAGCAGTTTCCAGAACTGGTCTCCCGGCTCGGTGTAGAAGTGAGGGTCCTCCGAGGGGGGCGGGACCGGGCCGAGGAAAAGCACCTTGAGGCCCGCCTTGATGACGTCAGCGGGGGGAAGCGCTTCCGGCTCTGGCTCTGGCTCTGGTTCCGGTTCGGGCTCTGGTTCGGGTTCGGGTTCGGGTTCGGGTTCGGGTTCCGGTGCAGGCTCCGACTCGTTTACCTCGGCCGGGCCGGGCGCGGGCTCTGGTTCGGCGGCGGGCTCGGCGGCAGGGGCCGGTTCCGCGGCGGCCGGCGCGTCGTCCTGGGGCGCGGGGTCGGCCGACGGGTCGGCAGCAGCCGGTTCCGCGGGGGCTACCGCATCCTCCGGCGCTTCCGCAGTGGACGCTTCCTCCGGGTTCGCAGTGGCGACCGGCTCGGGCGCCGCAGCCTCGGGCGCCGCAGCCTCGGGCGCCGCCGGGGCGGCGGGCGCGTCGGCGTTGGGCGCGGGGGCGGCTGGCTCGGCAGGGGCGGGAGGTTCGGCAACCGGCGCGTCCTCCGGGGCCGATGCGGGGGCCTGCTGACCCGCGGTGGCCATGGCCTCGGCGGTCGCGGCGGCCTGCACCGCGTGCGCCGGGATCTCCTGGGTGTACGTCGCTTCGGCCGCAGCCGCCGCGTCGCGAGCGCGCGTGGCCCGTGCGGCCGCCTCCTCCGCCTCGGCAGCGGCCGCAGCCGCCTCTGCCCGTGCCGCCGCGACGTCCTCGGCCGTCAGCGTGGGCGTTGGCGCGCGTAGCGGCTGCGGCTCTGCGGGGATGCGCGAGGCGATCTCCATAGCGAGCGCGCGGAACGCCAACCCGCGGTGAGAGATGGCGTTCTTCGCCGCCGGCGCGAGCTCGCCGTTGGTGAGGTCGCGGCCGTCGGCCATGAAGATAGGGTCGTAGCCGAACCCGGCGGTACCGCGCGGCGCCTTGGTGAGGTCGCCCTCGACTTTGGCGACCTTGACGATCTCGGTGCCATCGGGGAACACCGCCGCGGCCGCGCACGTGAAGTTCGCGCCGCGCTGGGTGACCGGAACGTCGGCAAGCTGCGCGAGGAGCAGGTTGAGGTTCTCGAGGTCGTCGCCGTGGCGCCCGGCCCACCGCGCGCTGAAGATGCCGGGGGCGCCTCCCAGGATGTCCACGCACAGGCCAGAGTCGTCGGCGATGGCGGGTAGCCCGGTCTCGCGGACGAGCGCGCGGGCCTTGATCAGCGCGTTCTCCTCGAACGTCGTGCCGCTTTCCACCGGGGGCTCGGCGGTCACGTCGCGCGCGGTGATGACCTGCCGCGGCGTGAGATCCGTCAGGGTCTCCGCGATGATGTCGATGATCTCGCGCGCCTTGTGCATGTTGTGGGTCGCGATGCCCAGCCGTGCCCCGATGTCCACCAGTTGCTCCTAGTCCGCCAGCGCAGCCGCTTGCGCGCGCGCCAGCTCCGCGTTTCCCGCAGTGGCCAGCGCGAGCAGCGCGTCGAGTTCCCGCTTGTCAAAGGGCGCCGCCTCCGCGGTGCCCTGGACCTCGACGAACAGGCCCTTGCCGGTCATCACCACATTCATGTCTGTCTCCGCCCTGACGTCCTCTTCATAGGGTAAGTCGAGCATCGGAGTGCCGTCGATAATCCCCACCGATACCGCGCTGACGGAGTCATACAGCGGCTGCGCGGAGGCCGGGACGTCGCCCGACGCCTTGCCCCACGTGATGGCGTCCGCGAGCGCGACGTACGCGCCAGTGATAGCCGCCGTCCGCGTGCCGCCGTCGGCCTGAAGCACGTCGCAGTCGAGCACGATGGTGTTCTCCCCGAGCGCCTTGACGTCGATGACCGCGCGCAGGCTCCTGCCGATCAGCCGCGAAATCTCGTGGGTGCGGCCGCCGATCTTGCCGCGCACACTCTCGCGGTCGTTGCGGGTGTTGGTGGCGCGGGGAAGCATCGCGTACTCCGCGGTCACCCAGCCCTCGCCGCTACCGTGCTTCCAGCGTGGGACGCCGGCAGTGAAGGACGCGGAGCACAGCACCCTGGTGCCTCCAAACGTCACCAGGCACGAGCCCTCGGCCGACGATTGCCACCCCCGCTCGAAGCTCACGGGGCGGAGTTGGTCGAGGGCGCGGCCGTCCGCGCGCGTGGCGTCAGTCATAGGCCCGAGCCTAGTTGCTAGACCGCGAGCAGGAGGCCGGGGACTGCCAGCACCATGTCTCCCGTGAACTCCGCGCGCGCCTCGGCAAACGTGTCGTTCGGGTCCGTCCATGGCGGAACGTGCGTCAGCACCAGCCGGCCGACGCCGGCGCGCGCGGCGGTTTCGCCCGCGCGGCGCGCCGTGAGGTGGGAGCCGGGTTCGCCCACGTTGCCGGTGAGGTAGGTCGCCTCGCACACGAACAGGTCGGCGCCCTCAGCCGCGCGGTCGAGGCCCTCGCACGAGTCCGAGTCGCCGGAGTATGTGATTACCGCGTCCCCGGAGCCGTCCTCGCGCGGCCCCGTGATGCGCATGGCGTACGCGGGCACGGGGTGTTCGACGGCCTCACAAGCGATGCTGAACGGCCCCACCTCGGTGGCCGCCGCGGACTGCCAGGCGTGAATCTCGAAGGCCGCGCTCGGCTCCTGCGTCCCCCTCAGCTGCGCCAGGCGCGACGGCGTGCCGAACGGGGCGTAGAGCGGAACCGGCTGCGCCGCGCCGTCCGGGTGGTGGCGCAGGTAGACGTGCAGGGAAGCGAGGTCCGCGCAGTGGTCAGCGTGCAGGTGGCTGAGGGCCACGGCGTCGAGCTCGCGGGGATCGCACCAGCGCTGCAGCGAGCCAAGCGAGCCATTGCCGAGGTCAAGCGCCACGCGCCACGTGCGGCCGCCTTCGTCAGCCTCAAGCAGGTAGCACGACGCGGGAGAGGCCGGTCCGGGCATTCCGCCCGCGCATCCGACCACCCGCAGCCTCATGCGCTCAGCCGCCCCACAGTGTCCACCACCGGGCCAAGGAACCGCTGCGCAAGTTGCCGGAACCGCTCGGTTTCGCCGGTCGCCATAAACACGTGCGAGGGGGGCGCAGTGTCGGTGCGCTCGAGGCCCGCCCCCGCGAGCGCCGCGTAGACGTCGCGGGCGGTCTCGGTGGCGCTGTCCACGAGCGTGACGTCCTCGCCCATCACGTAGCCGATCGCGCCCTGCAGCATCGGGTAGTGGGTACAGCCGAGGATCACCGTGTCCACCTGAGCCTCCACGAGCGGCTGCAAGTACTCGTGCGCGACCTGCATGACCTCGGGGCCGGCGGTGATGCCCGCCTCGACAAGTTCCACGAACCGCGGGCAGGCCTGGGACGTCACGGTCACGCCGTTTGCGGCCGCCAGCGCGTCGTCGTAGGCGCCGGACGTGATGGTCGCCGTCGTCCCGATGACCCCGATGCGCTGGCTACGGGTCGCCTGAATCGCGCGCCGCACCGCAGGCACGATGACCTCGACCACCGGCACGCCGCGCTCGCGCGAGAAGCGCTCGCGGGCGTCACGCAGCACCGCGGCGGAGGCGCTGTTGCACGCGATGACGAGCATCTTGACGCCGTCCGCCACGAGGGCGTCCATGATCGTGAGAGCGTGCTCGCGCACCTCCGCGATGGGAAGCGGGCCGTACGGGCCGTTCTTGGTGTCGCCCACGTAGTGGATGGACTCGTTGGGGAGCACGTCCATGATGGCGCGCGCGACCGTGAGGCCGCCCACGCCGGAGTCGAACACCCCGATCGGCGCGTCACTCACTGGCAGCCTCCTCGTCGTCGCGGACCGCGATCAGCGAATCCTGTAGCCACGCCAGCGCGTGGTACAGCATGCCCAGCCACACCCGCTCGGGGTCGATGCCGAGCTGCTCGCCCGCGTCGGTCTCGAGCGCATGCTCCGCGAGCGCGATCTCGCTGTGGAGCCGCTCCGAGTCCTGGTCCGCCTCCACGCCCAGACGGCAGGCGATCACAAGGCGCACGTCGGTGAGGGCAGCCGCGACGGACATCACCTCGTCCGCGGGAACGCGCCACTCATCGGATTCGCCGCTGAGCTGCTCCCAGATGCGGCGCAGCCGCGCGATCTTGTCGGCGCGCAGTTCGTGCTCCGTGAGGCGGCGGAACTCGTCGGCAAGCTCGCGGTCGGCCGATGCGTTGGGCAGCAGGCGCAGCAGCGCAGGGTCGTCAGGCGCGGCGAGGGACTCCTCGAGGCCACGCAGGTGGCGGAAGAGGTCGTCGTCGTCGCTCGGCTCCGGGTGGGCCACCTGCGCTCCAAGGTCGTCGGCGCCGAGCAGCAGCGCCACGTCCGCGACAAGGCGCGCCACCACTAGTCGTTCGTCGGCCTCGAGCAGGGCCACGGCGTCGGCGCCGTCGAGCGCGAAGGCCCTCATTCGCCCACCCGCCGCATTGTCGCGTTGAGGCCGTAGCGGTGCATCGCCTGTACGTCGATCTCCATCTTTTCGCGCCCGCCCTCAGAGACCACGGACTGGCCGTCCTCGTGGACCTGGCGCATGCGCCGCTCGGCCTCAGGCAGCGGGAACCCGAAGTACTCCTGGAACACGCGCGTCACGTAGCTCATGAGGTTGACGGGGTCGTTCCACACGACCGTCTGCCACGCGTCGAGGGCGTCGCGTGTCGCTTGGCCCCCCTCGGGAGCGTGCTCGGCCTCGGTCACGGGCTACTTGTCGCCGTCCCCGTCCTGGGGCGGGAACGCGCCGTCCAGGATCTCCTTGCACGCGGGGCATACCGGGAAGCGCTTGGGGTCGCGGCCGGGCACCCACACCTTGCCGCATAGCGCGATCACGGGCTCGCCGGTGACGGCGGACTCGGTGATCTTTTCCTTGCGCACGTAGTGCGCGAAACGTTCCGCGTCGCCCGGCTCGGCGAGCTCGCGGGTCTTCTCCCGGACGATCGTGTCGGTGCCGACGCTCTTGCGAGGTTCGGCCTCGGGCTCCATTGTGCTCATGCGCCCATGGTACGCGGCCCGCCTAGCTGACGGCGGCGACAAGCCGACCGCTACGGCGGTCGTAAATCGAGCCCGCCCACCGCGTGGCGAACCACAGCACGAGCGAGCCCGCCGTGAGCCCCGTCACCAGCCCCAGCCAACCCCAAGCCGGGTCGAGCCGTACGGCGAGCGCGAGCGGCAGGGACACGGGCACGGCGACGGTCCACGCGACAAGCGAAGACACGAGTTGCGCGACGAGGCTGGCGCCCACGGACCCCACCTCCGCGGCGAACGGATTCGAGCCAGGCGCGGGTGCGCGGTACGTCATGGTGACCGAGGTGATCGCGGCGACGCCGAGCGACGTCCCGAGCACCCCGAAGGTCGCGCCGATGACCGCGGGAAGCAGGTCAAAGCGGCCCGTGACCGCCACGGCCACGATCACCGCTGTTCCCGCCAGCGGCGCGCCCCACGTGACGGTGGCGAGTATGCGCCCGGTCATCACCTCGCGGCCGATGCGCCCCGAGACCACGTCCATCCACAGCGCGGTGCTGTCATACGCGACGTCGTTATGGCGGCCCCAGCCGATGGTGCCGGCAAGCAGCACGGGCACCGCCAGGACAAGCGCGGCTGGCGCCTTGAACACCGGGTACACGAGCATGAAGAACAGCAACGGGAACACCAACACCGACACGAGGTTCGCGAGGTAGCGCGCGTCCGTGAACCAGTACCGCAAGGTGCGCGAGGTGACAGCGACCCGCGCGCGCGAGGAGTGCGTGCCTTGCCGCTTTGCCTCGGCCCGCACTGCTGCCGCCATCACCGTGTCCTCGCGCTCGCGCATGCCGCCGCCGCGCGCGAGCGGATTCACGAGCGAGTGAGCCACGTTGACCCGCCACACCCAGTGCAACAGCGTGACCCACGCCGCGGAGATCGCCAAATGCAAGGTCGCGTCCCCCCAGTGGTGCTTTGAGGCGTCGAACGCCGCCTGCACCGGCGCGCCGATCGGCGTCCCGCCCAGGATGTCGAGCAGCAGCTTGACGTCGTACTCGAGCACGATCTCGAGCCCGTCCGACACCAGCAGGTAGATCGCGGGCGTGATGAGCAGCGCGCCGAGCAGCAGTGCCAGGAACATCGCCTCGCGCGACCGGCGTGACTGCAGCACGCGCGCGCTCCACATCACGGCCACGCGCGCGGAGAACACGATGGTCAGCAGAGTCAGCACCGCGCCGAACATGGCGACCGTCAACGTCGCGGGGCCTTGGGGCCACCACGCCGCGGCGAGGATCACGAACACGGCGAGGAAGAACAGCGCGGGGATCGTGAGTAGCGACGACGCGGTGAGCCCCGGCATGAGCCGGCGTGCGCCCACGCCGAACGAGGCGAACCGGCCGGGCTCGAGAGTGTCGTCCACGCCGGTAATGAGCACCGGCACGATCACCCAGCCCAGCATCAGCACGGCGACGATCGCGACGAGCGCCTCGTACTTGAGATTCGGAGCGTTCTCGCTGATGACGCGCGACGCCCACACCACCGTGGGGAACAGGGAAATGGACCAGATTGCGCCGCCGATGAGGACCAGCATCCGCCACCACTCCCGCCGCAATTGGTGCACGGTCGTGGTGTAGCGGAGGCTCAGGATTGTCTTAACCACGTCAAATCCCGCTCGTCCTCAACCTTGCCGACCAACGCGACGAACCGGTCCTCAAGGTCCATGCCGTCCCGCACATCGTCAAGCGTGCCGACGGCGAGGATCTTGCCGTCGCCGATGATCGCTACGTGGTTGCATAGCCGCTCCACAAGCGCCATCACGTGGCTCGACATCACCACGGTGCCGCCCGAGTCGACGAAGCTCCACAGGATGCGCCGGATGGCGCTGGCCGAGACTGGGTCAACGGCCTCGAAAGGCTCGTCGAGGACGAGCACGCGCGGGGCGTGCACGAGCGCGCACGCGAGCGCGATCTTCTTGGTCATGCCCGCCGAAAAGTCCGTGACGAGCGTGCGCCCGGCGCTATTGAGGTCAAGGGCGGCTAGGAGGTCGTCTCTGCGCTCCTTGACCGTCTCGGGGTCCATGCCGCGCAGGAGCCCCGCATACGAGATCAGCTCTGCGCCCGTGAGCCGGTCGAAACTGCGCAGGCCGTCGGGAAGGACCCCGAGCATCGGCTTGGCCCGGTCTGGGTCCGCCCACAGGTCAACGCCGTGGACCAGCACCTTGCCCTTGTCAGGCAGCAGCAGCCCCGTGGCCATCGACAGGGTGGTGGTCTTGCCCGCCCCGTTGGGGCCAACGACGCCAAAGAACGATCCCGCCGGGATGTCGAGGTCAATGCCGTCGACTGCAACGACCGAGCCGAACGCCTTGCGCATGCCTGTCAGGCGCAACGCCGGCAGCGTCTCCGCGGGTCCGGCCGAGGTCGGTATTGCCATCCCCACAGCCTAGGCGCTAGAGAGCGGTCGCCAGCAGGAATGCGGTGTATCCCACGAACGCCAGGACGAGCACCGCCCCCTCGATCCGGTTGATGCGGCCATCGCGGCCCCAGCGGATGCCGAACGCGGCCATCGCGACGGTGACCGCGGCCAGCACGGGAAGGTCGCGGGCGAGAATCGCGTGGTCCACCGCGGCTGGCGAAATCGCGCCGGCGAGGCCCACGACGCCGAGCCCGTTGAACAGCGACGAGCCGATGACGTTTCCCAGCACCAGGTCGTTCTCGCCCTTGCGCGCGGCGGCGATGGCGCTCGCCAGCTCCGGAAGCGACGTTCCGATCGCGATGACGGTCAGGCCGATCACGAGGTCGCTGACGCCAAGGTCGCGCGCAATGTGTACGGCGCCGTCGACGAGGAAGTGGGACGAGACCACCAGCAGCACGAGCCCCACGAGCAGCCACGTTATGGCCGCGCGCCGGGTGAGGTGGTGCTCCTTTGCCTCCTGCTCCACGTCCTCGGCGAGAACGTCCTTCTTGACGCGCAGCCCCGCCCAGATGCTCCACGCGAGGAACCCGGCGAAGGCCACGAGTAGCACCACCGCGTCTAGCCGCGACAGCTCGTAGTCGCGAAACAGCCAGAACGCGAGCGCGGTCGCGGCCAGCAGGATGGGGATCTCTTGGCGGAGGATCCCGCGCCGGACGCCGATCGGCGCGATCAGCGCCGTCACGCCAAGGATCAGCGCTATGTTCGCGATGTTGGAGCCGTACGCGTTGCCAAGCGCGAGCTCGGGGTTGCCGCCCGCGGCCGCGAAGCCGGACACCACCAGTTCCGGCGCGGAGGTGCCGAAGCCGATCACCACCATGCCGATCAGCAGCGGCCGCAGCCCAAGGTGCTTTGCCACGCCCGCGCTGCCCAGCACGAAGCGATCCGCGCTCCAGCCGAGCACGACTAGGCCCGCGATCAGCTCGATCACCGCGACGGTCATGAGGCGAGGCTAGCCGATGCGATGGCACGCCCCGGCGTGCTCGTGCGTTGGAAGCGTAAGCGCCGGCGCTGAGGGCCGGGCCTGACCGAGAGGCAGACGTGTACTCCGACCTGATGCGCAAGCGCCGCCCCCTCCCCGACCCCGTCTCCACGGCATCGGCCCCATGGACGGCCCGCGCCGTGTTCGCTGCGCTCTTCGACTTCGTGGTGAAGCAGGCGACGTCGTGCCTGTTCGCGGCCTTGATCCTGGTGGGACTCGCCGTGACGGCGATAGTCGACCTCCCCTGGCCGCGGTACGACGCCCTGCTCGTCTACGCACTCGCGGTGACGCTGGTGCTGTGGCTCACCAAGTGGGAGACGAATCGCGAGCTAGGCGTGATTTTCGGGTTCCACCTGCTGGGCCTAGGCGCCGAGATTTGGGGAGTCTCGGTGGGCGCGTGGTCATATACGGACGAAGGCAACGCCCGCATCTTCGACGTGCCGCTGTTCTCGGGCTTCATGTACGCGTCGATCGGCTCGTACATTTGCCAGGCCTGGCGGCGGCTCGACATGCGCGTGACCGAATACCGGCCGGTGCTGATGACGACGGTCGCGGTGCTCATGTACGTGAACTTCTTCACGGACGACATCGGCCCGGACATGCGCATCCCGTTGTCGTTCGCCGCGCTTGTGGTGCTTGGCCGCACCCGAATCCACTTCACGGTCGCCGGCAGGCGCATCAGGATGCCGCTCGCCATCGGGATCGCGCTTACGGGCATGGTCGTGTGGCTCGCCGAGAACGTCGGCACCTACTTTGGCGCGTGGACGTGGGCGTATCAGCGAGACGGCTGGGAGATGGTGCACGTGGGCACGATGGGCAGCTGGGCCATCCTCGTGAGCCTCAGCTTCGCGCTCATCGCGACCGTCAAACTGTTCGAGGGCCGCCTCTACGGCCACCCAGGGGACCGGGCGAGCGTTGAAGCATCGCACCATAGGTACGCTCGGCGCGAGGAATCGCACGCCACGGGAAATTCTGGACTCCCCCAGATGGGCGACGCAAAAACAGCCCTCGCCCGCTAAGGTGGGGGCAACCGTACAACAGTTGTAAGCACGCACATCGGCCTTGTAGCCGACGTTCCTATCGGCAAGAGGTCTGTATATGAGTTCCACCGCACCCACCGCGCCCGTTGTTAGCGCCCTTCTCGACGTCGAGAAGGTGCCGTACACGACCACGTACGCGAAGCTCGCGAAGACGGTGCGAGATGCGGGGCTCATGAAGCGCCGTTACGACTTCTACGCGCTGCTCACGCTCGGGCTCGGCGCGATGGTCGCAGGCATCATGGTGTCGTTCATCATGATGGGCGACTCGTGGTTTCAGCTGCTGAACGCCGTCGCGCTCGGGCTCGTGCTCGCGCAGTTCGGGTTCCTTGGGCACGAGGCCTCGCACCGCGCGATCTTCGCCACCGGCCCCCGCAACGACAGCGCCGGCCGGGTCGTCTCGACCCTCGTGCTCGGCCTCAGCTACTCGTGGTGGATGAACAAGCACAACCGCCACCACGCGAACCCGAACGTCATGAACGTCGACCCGGACATCGCCACCGACACCATCTCGTTCCACGAGGACGCCGCCGTCGACAAGACCGGCTTCATGAAGTGGTTCACGCAACGCCAGGGCACCCTGTTCTTCCCGCTCCTCACCCTTGAGGGCATCAACCTTCACTACAAGTCTGTGGAGTGGCTCGTGAAGCCGAGCAACCGCGTCGTCAAGGGACGCGCGTTTGAGCTGTCGCTGCTCGCCGTGCGCTGGACCGTGTACCTGGGCCTGCTGTTCTGGGCCCTTCCGATCGGGATGGCATTCGCGTTCCTTGGCGTTCAGCTCGCGGTCTTCGGCCTGTACCTTGGCGCGTCGTTCGCGCCGAACCACAAGGGCATGCCGATCATCCCCGAGAACTCCAAGGTGGACTTCCTGTCCAAGCAGGTGCTCACGAGCCGCAACATCAAGGGCCCGTTCGCGACCTTCCTGCTTGGCGGCCTCAACTACCAGGTTGAGCACCACCTGTTCCCGTCGATGGCGCGGCCGTACCTGCGCCGCACGCGCACGATCGTCAAGGAGCACTGCGAGCAGCTGGGCATCCCCTACACGGAGACGACGCTCGGCAATTCGTACATGATCGTGATGCAGTACCTGAACCGCGTGGGCCTGTCCGCCCGCGACCCGTTCCACTGCCCCGTCGCTGGCGAATACGGCCGCTAACGCCAGGGCCTACCGCGCGGCGCCCGCGTCCTTCGGGATCGCCGCAACCGGAGTAACGACGACGCGCCCCACGTTTGCGACGGCCTTGCGGACTGCGGCGGCCGCGACCAGCGCCACACTCGTGAACTCTGCGACTGAGCTCTCGCCGCGGCACTCGACCGTGGCGGCGACCACCAACTGGTGACCGCTCCAGCGCAGCCTCAGCTCCCGGATCGGTAGCCCCCCGAGCGCGCCCGTCAACGCCTCGCGCACGGCGTGCTCCACCTCTGGCTCAACGCCGTCCAGCAGGCGCCGCCCGACGTCCCGCGCTGCACTGATCAGCAGCCACACGATCGCGAGCCCGACCAGCAGCCCGATCAGTGGGTCCGCTAGCGGGAACCCTGCCCACACGGCCACCGCGCCTGCGGCAACCGCGAGCGACGTGAGCCCATCGGTGCGCGCGTGCAGGCCGTCCGCCACGAGCGCGGCGGACCCGATGCGGTGCCCCACGCGGATGCGATACGCGGCCACCGCCTCGTTGCCCGCGAACCCGACGAGTCCGGCGGCGAACACCCACCACACGTGGTGGATGTCCTGAGGCTCGGCGAGCCGGCGAATCGACTCGACGATGACGATCACCGACGACACGGCGATCATGACGAGCACGAAGACGCCCGCCACGTCCTCCACGCGGCCGAAGCCGTGCGTGTAGGTGCGGGAGGCGGGGCGCCGTGCGAGCACGAACGCGATCCACAGCGGGAAGGCGGTGAGCACGTCCGAGAAGTTGTGAATCGTGTCTGCAAGCAGCGCCACCGAGCCGCTGACGGCGAAGATCGCCAGCTGCGCGATCGCGGTCGCCCCGAGCGCGATGAGCGACACCTTGACGGCGCGCACGCCCGCGCGGCTGGACTCCAGGGCGTCGTCGATGCGGTCGGCGGCGCCGTGCGAATGCGGCGTGAACGTGTGTGCGAGCCAGCCCTTGAGGCCGCCGCCGTGCTCGTCGAGGTCCGAGCTCATGATGCGCCGCCGTGGTGGTGACGCGGGGTGCCGTCGACGGTGTGCTCAGCCTGGTCGATCGCGTCCTTCACGAGACCAAGGATGTGGTCGTTGGCGAGCCGGTAATGCACCCTGGTGCCCTCATGCCGGGTGGTCACGGCGCGGGCCATGCGGAGCTTCGCCAGGTGCTGCGAGACGGCGGCGGGAGCCTTCGCGACGATCTCGGCCAGGTCCCCCACCGACTTCTCGCCGTCCCCGAGCGCGAGCACGATGCGCACGCGCGTCGCGTCGGCGAGCAGGCCGAAGACCTCCGCCGCGATTTCGACGAAGGGATCGTCGGGCGAGTACTGCGCTCCCTGCATATCTGCGTTCATACGCACATACTAACGAAGGGTGAAGAGGCGCGTCTACCCCTCGGCAGCTCGCCGCTACCCGGCTGCCGCTATTCGATTTCAGCGACCGCGGCGGCCACGCGGGCCTCGAGGCGCGCCCGCACGTCGGGCCAATCCTCGGCGATGACCGAGAACATCACGGTGTCCCGCACGGTGCCGTCGCCGCGCCGCTCGTACCGTCGCAAGGCACCCTCGAACGTTGCGCCGAGGCGCGCGATCGCACGCTGCGAGCGCTCGTTGCGCGCGTCGGTCACCAGGTGCACACGACCCGCGCCTAGGACGTCGAACGCGTGGCCAAACAGCAGCAACTTGCACTCCGGGTTGACCCCGCTCGCCCACACGGACTGGGCGTACAGCGTGGCGCCAACCTCGACGCGCGCATGCTCGGGCACGGCGTCGAGGTAGGCGGAGGTGCCGACCAAAGACCCGGCGGGCAACCCGCGATACGGGACCCGCAGCCGCACCACGAAAGGAAGGCCGCGGTTGGCCGCAATCGCCTGATGCCGCGCGGCGAGCGTCGCGGCGTCTGCGGGCCGCCCCGATTTGAGAAACTTCCACACCCGCTCGGAGTCGAGCGCCGCGAACAGGGCCTCGGCATCCTCCGCAGGCACGGACGGCTTCAGTTCCACTATGGATCCGGTCAGCGCGGACGTGGCGGGCGGCCACGCCATGGGCTCCCAGGTCCCGGCGCCCGGCCTTGGGTCGGGCACGGGGGTGAACACTGGGGGGTCGAGAGGCTGCGTCATGCGAACACGATACTTGCGCGCAAGCACGGCGGGCGCGGACACGCCAAGGGCCGCCCCCGAGGCGCCGAGGCGCTCGAGGACGGCCCAATCTGGTGTCTATTCACCAAAGTGGAGATGGCGGGAATCGAACCCGCGTCCGCGTGTCCCATAACAGGGCTTCTCCGGGCGCAGCCTGAGAAGCTGTTTCTCGGCCCCTCACCAAGCTTCAGGCAACCAGCGAGATAGGCCCAGTCACGGTAGTAGTCCCAGTTGCCGCCGTGACGCCAGCAACCAGCAAGTTCTCTAGATGACGCCAGGAACTAGGTCGAGAACGAACCTAGGCTGACGGACTTCAGGCTCGCTTAAGCAGCGAGGGCGAAGTCGGTGCGATTGGAATCGGCACCTATTGGTTTGCTCAGAGCGTTTGCGAGATAACTGAGCATCCTCGGCCCGCTTCCCCTGAAATAACGACACACGTCGAAACCGATCATCCCCTGTGGAGTTATGGCACCAGTCTACGCCTACCCACCGACGGGCCGCCCCTGAGGTGCTACCAGGAGCCGCCGCCGCCGCCGAACGAGCCGCCGCCGCTGAAGCCGCCCCCGCCACCTCCGGAGAAGCCGGAACTCCCGCTGGACCCGGGCGTCGGCGTGGACATGGCGCGGTCGGCGACTGACGCGAACGAGGACAGTCGGTTATTGAAGCTGCCGATGTTGGCCCAGAACATCGGGTTGGACCCCGAGTACCAGGTCGGGTTCGGTAGCGCCGCGCCTTTCGCGGCGAGCTTCTCGAACACGGCTGTCCACTTGTCGGCGACGCCAAAAGCGATCGCGTACGGGAGGAACTTGCTGAAGATGTCGAGGCCCTCCTCGTAGCGCAGCTTGTTGCCGTCGGCCGTCTCCAGGAATGTCTGGAAGCCCTGCGCCTGCATCAGCACCTTGGTGCCCTCGGCGGTGCGCGCGGGCGCGTTCTTGACGGTGAACAGGATCATGATGCCGATCAGCACCACCGGCACCGCGATGAAAGCCCACGGGCCAATCTTGCCCAGCAAGACGCCCAGTCCGATGCCTGCCAGCAGCACGAAGACGCCCGCTCCGGCCCACGCGGTGCGCGTCGTCTTGGGGTTCGCGCGGAACCAGCCGAGGTCCACGACGTTTTCGTACATCTTCGACTGCACGGCAGCGAGGTCGGACGCGAACTTGGTCTGCAGATCGTCCTTCATGTTGATGCGGTCGCCCGCCGAGAAAATCTCCTTGTGAAGCTTCTTCTCGTACGCGAACAGGCCGTCGTCCGCGTCGCGAAGCTTCACAAGTTCGTAGTCGGGCTTCTTCTTCTTGTCTCCGACCTCTTCGATCCGCAGGTACCCGCGCACGGCGAGGTCAACGATGGTAGCCGTGACGTCGCGCACGTCGGCGCGTTCGTCCATGAGTGTGCCCAACTGGCCGGGACGGAATCCCGGCGGGGGCTCAAACTGCACGGCGACGGGCGCGTGGTAGTCGCGCTTGACGATGCGCGCGGCGCTGATGTCTGTGGGGCCAAGGCCGGGGGTCATGCCCGCGTACTGCTCATCAACCGCCGAGCCGCGAATCTTCCGGCTCAGCAGCAGCACCCCACCCACGAGCACCGCACCAGCGGCGCCGCCGGTCACTGGCGTGATCCGCAGTGCGTATGCGACGTCGTTCTTCGTGCGGATAATCGGAGTCGTGTCGACGGATCCGGGAGGGAAGGCGGCAAGCACGGTCATGCTTTCGTAGGCCGGTACCCAATCCTGGGTGAAGGTTGCCGTGGTGCCGTCCGTGATAGCCGAGTCGCAACTCTGCACGGAGCCATAGTCGCCGGTGGTGCAATACACGCCCTCGCCCGCGGCGTCGGCGCCTGTGGAAAGCACGCCAGCGTCGTCCTGCGAAACCGGCAGGATGGGCGAGTCGCCGGTGACGTGGATCGTGACGTTCGCGAGCGGGACCGTCCAGCTGTCGCCGATCACGTTGACGTAGAACTCATCCCACAGGGGCTTGGGATCGCCCGTGACCTCGCCAAAGTCGGACTCGTCAATGCCGTTCAGCAAACCGTCGACCGTGAAGCTGATCCGGTAGGTCTCGACGTAGAGCGTGTCCGGGTGGTCAGCGTCGCCGATGCGGACGTCCAGCCAGCTCTTGCCCTTGTCGAGGTTGACCTTCGCGTACGCGCCGCTGGGGCTCTCGGCGCGGATGTTCGAGATCGGGAAGAAGCGGTCGTTCGACTTGTCGTACGGCACCCGGATCGGGTACGAGAGGTAGGGGCCGCGGCGGTACTGGCCCGCGAAGTCGTACGCCATCTCGATGACCACGTCCGTGGTGCCGTCGGCGTGAACGTCGTACCACGCCTCGTAGTTGCGCACGTGCTCGCCGGAGTAGCCAGTTTCGGCGATGGGGATGTCGCCGCCCGGCTGGGGATCGGCTTGAGCGGGGGCCCCAGCGAAGATCGAGGCGGCCAGGATCGCGGCAACGGCGAGGAGTCGTTTCATGCCCCCCATCATGCCGCGTCTAGTGCTGTTTGCGCAGGCTCATTGCCGCCTGCGCTTCACGAGTGTCCTGCTGCTCGCGCAACGCATGGCGCTTGTCGTAGGCCTTCTTGCCCTGGGCGAGGCCGATCTCCACCTTGGCGCGGCCCTTCACGAAGTACAGCCGCAAAGGGACGACGGTGTGCCCCTTCTCGCGCGTGCCCTCGGCCAGTTTGGCGATTTCCTCGGCATGCAGCAGTAGCTTTCGCTTACGCCGCGGCGAGTGGTTCGTCCAGGTGCCCTCGGTGTATTCGGGGATGTGGACGTTCTCGAGCCACGCCTCGCCGCGGTCAACGTTGACGTAGCCGTCGACGAGCGACGCGCGCCCCTGGCGCAGCGACTTGACCTCGGTGCCGGTGAGCGACAGACCCGCCTCGAAGGTGTCGGTGATGAAGTAGTCGTGGCGAGCCTTGCGGTTGCTCGCGACAACCTTGACCTTTGCCTCGTCGGCCATGACTCACCCCCCGATTCTCATCTGTGCTGCGCGCCGTGGTCACGGCGACCCATCAGCCTAGATGTATGTAATTCATCGGGTCAACGTAGTGGCCGTCGCGCGTGATTTCGAAGTGGAGGTGGCAGCCGATCGAATTGCCCGTGGTGCCGGCGTAGCCGACCACGTCACCTGGCGCCACGACGTCGCCCTTCTTGACCGCGAACCTTGAGAAGTGGTTGTAAGTCGACGTGTACGCGTGGCCCTTGATGATGCCGTGGTTGAGCAGCACTTGGTTGCCGTGCCCGCCCGTCAGCTCCGCGTGCACGACGACGCCCCACGTGGAAGCCCTGATGGGCACGCCACACGGCGCGTGCAAGTCCACGCCGGTGTGGAACAGCCGGATGTGGAAGATCGGGTGCATGCGGTAGCCGAAGTGGCTGGTGACCCACGACGGTTTGGGCACGGGCGACTGGAAGTCGCCTGCCGGGAACTTGAGGTCGTCCTTTTTCGCCTGGCGCGCGAGCTTGATCAGTTCGAACTCAGTCTGGATCTGCTCCTTCTTGTTCGCCTTGATGTCTGCGAGGAAGCTGGCCTTCTGGTCCTGGAGGTAGGCCTTTAGTTTCGCCTGTTCGGCTAGTCCTGCCTCGATCTCGGCGCGCTTGGCGTCGGCCACCTTGCGCGCTCGCTCGGCACGCTTGACGAGCTTCGCTGCGTCCTGGCGGAGCTCCTCGGCGTAGGCGCGGACCGCGTCCTGGCGGACGCCCCGGTTGCGGTTCGCCGCCGCGATCTGGTCGATCTCCGCGAGCGCGTTGCCCTGCGTGCGCTCGACGGTGTGCTGGAAGGTGAACTCGCTGAGGAAGTCGTCGGTAGTCGCGGAGCCGAAGATGAGTCGCAACGTCGCGCTCGAGTCTTCGCCGCGGTACTGGCTGCGTGCGAGCTCGGCGACGAGCGTGCGCAGCTCCTCCTGGCGCGCCGTGTCTGCCTCGATCTGCGCGGTGATGCGGGCGTCCTCGTCCTCGGCGGCGGAGAGCTTGTTCTGAGCGATTTCGAGCTCGAGGTTGGCGTGCCACAGGCGTTCCTCGGCGAGGTCAAGCTCTTTCTGGGCCTCCGGCAGGCGCGCGTTGAGATCGCGGAGACGCTGGTTGGCCTTGACGAGGTCCGCGGAGGTGTCCTCAAGCGCCTGGTCGAGCTCCTCCTGCTGATCCTTGAGCTCGGCCTTCTTCTTCTCTGCCTCGGCGATCTGGTCGTCGTAGTTGTTGTCGAGGCGCACGGTGGCACCGTCCGCCGTTGCGGACGACCACGTCAGGCACAGCGCAAAGCCCGCCGCGAGGATCGCGACGATCGTTCCCCTGGCTAGGCGCGTCATGCGTTGGTGTACCTGCCGATCGTAATCAGCGATGCGCCGGCGGCGAGGCCTACGGCGATGAGCAGCAGCCACGGCGCGATCGCAAAGACCTCGCTAGCCGTGACGTAGTGCACCCACGGAGACTCCTTGGTGAGCCAGTCCTCTACCAGGTAGCGCACGCCAAACCACAGGCCTCCGATCGCAAGCAGGGCGCCAAGCAGCGCGGCAATGGTGCCCTCGAGCATGAACGGCATCTGGATCAGGGTCTTTGACGAACCGACCATGCGCATGATGTTTGTCTCGCGGCGGCGGCTGAGCGCGCTCAGGCGGATGGTGGTGGTGATCAGCAGGCCAGCCGCGAGGGACATCACGAGCGCGAGCCCCGCGGCCACGAGCGTAGCGCCGTTGAGCGCCTGGAACAGGTTCTTGAAGATTTCGCGCTGGTCCTCGACCTTTTCGACCCCTGGCAGGTTCGAGGTTGCGTCGGCGACAACGTTGAACTGCTCCGGGTCCTTGAGCTTGACCCGGAACGACGGCTGCATGTCGTCCGCCGTGAGGTGCTGCGCGTAGATGGAGTCACCGTTGGAGGCGAGGAAGCGGTCGAACGCCTCCTGCTTGGACTCGTACCAGGTGTTCTGTACGAGGTCGCCGAGCGCGCCGGTGTTCAGCACCTCGAGGATGCTTGCCTCCTGGGCGGGCGTCACGGGCCCGGCCTGGCACTTGGGTGACAACGAGACGTTGGGGCACAGGAATACGGACACTTCGACCTTGTCGAACCAGTCATCCTTGAGCTTGTCCACCTGGACCTGCAGCAGCGCCGCGGCGCCCACGAACACGAGGGACACGAACGTCACGATGACCACCGACAGGGCCATCGTGGAGTTGCGCAGTAGACCCTGCCAGACCTCGGACAGGATGAACCGTAGTCTCACGCGTCCTCCAATCCGTACACGCCCTGGACCTGGTCGCGGACCATGCGGCCCTGACGCAGTTCGATCACGCGCTTACGCATCTGGTCCACGATCTCGTCGTCGTGAGTGGCCATCAACACGGTGGTACCCGTCCGGTTAATGCGGTCAAGTAGCCGCATGATGCCAACGCTTGTGCCCGGGTCAAGGTTTCCGGTGGGCTCGTCGCACAGCAGGATCGGCGGGTGGTTGACGAACGCGCGCGCAATTGCGACGCGCTGCTGCTCGCCGCCCGACAACTCGTGCGGCAGCCGCTTTTCCTTGCCCGCGAGCCCCACAAGCTCGAGGGTCTCGGGCACCGCGGCCGCGATGTGCCGCTTGCCCTTGCCGATCACCTGCAGCGCGAACGCGACGTTCTGGAACACGGTCTTGTTCGGCAGTAGCCGGAAGTCCTGGAAGACGGCGCCGATCTCGCGCCGCAGTATCGGCACCCGCCAGCTCGACAACTTGCCAAGCTCGCGGCCCGCAACAAAGATGCGCCCGCTGGTGGGGCGCTCCTCGCGAAGCACGAGCTTGAGGAACGTCGACTTGCCGGATCCAGAGGAGCCCACGAGGAACACAAAATCGCCGCGCTCGATCATCACGTCCACGGCATCGAGTGCCGGGCGCGCGCCGCGGGAGTAGGTCTTGGTGACGTTGTCGAATCTGATCACGGTGATGTGGGGGCGTGTGGGGTTGACACCCGTCCCTCGTTCGAGCGTAAGTCGCGATTAGCCAACTGCCCAGGAGGCGCGTCGGGGCGGCGTGTCCGATATGCCACATCGCCCACCGGCGACAAACCACCTATTTGTTGTTCAACGCGAAGTGATGCCGGTCAACGGGGATGTCCCACAGCCCGCCCCATTCCCAGCCGATCGACGCGAACGCCTTGTACACGAGGTCGCCCTTGCGGATCATGCCAGGCCGGCGCCACTTGCGGTCGAGATACGAGCGCGACAGCTCGGGCACGATCAGGTCGCCCTTGGTGTACGGGTTCATGAACGGGTTGATGTCGATCGCAAGGCCGTACGCGTGCTGGCTCCAGATGTTCTTGGTGGTGGCGACGGGGCGGCACGCGTACGCGCTTGTGACGTTGAGGTCCCCCGTGCGGGGCGCCTTTGCGTCCTGCTTGGAATACACCCGCATCTCCTCGATCGGGTAGCGCGCCTCATACAACGTAGCGAACACCGACACCACGTCCTTCGCGACGTCCTTGTGGACGATCATCTCGCCCGTGTGGGGGCGGTCGTCGAAGCCCCAGAACGTCATCTGCAGGTAGCGCAAGTTCGCTCTTGTCCACGGGGCAGCCCTTCTTGTACGTCGATCGCTTGATGACGTCGTCCGGCACGCGCGAGATCGACGACTGGAAGGCGTCGGTCGCAGGTTCGGGCAGAAAGGGCCGCGGCGGCAGTTCGCGCTCGCGCAGCTCCTTGGGCGTGGCCCTGGCGTAGCCAAAGCCGTCAGGGCGCTCCTTGAGGATGCGCGTGCCGAGCCAGTCGGGCCGGGTGGGCTCCGGGCTTGGCTCCGGCGAGGGCTCCGCGACGACGCTCGGGTCCACGGCCGGACTTGGCGACGGGGCGGGGGCGGGGCTGGCGGTGGCTGGCGGGCTTGGCACATCAGGGGGCGCCGGGTCGCACGCCACCAGCGTGGAGGCCGTCGCGAGCGCTAGCCCCGCGGCGGCCGCACGGCGGACCCGCATCGTCCCGTCCATGCGCTCAGGCTAAGCCCGCGGCGGCCGCGCGCATAGGAACGGCGCCGCACCCCTGCAGCGGGCGGCGCCGTTCCGGTGGGGTTGCTCGCTAGCTGGCGACCTTGGCCGTGCGCTTGCGTGGCGTGGAAGGAGAGTCGGCCGGTACGGCCGCAACCTTGCCCGCTGCGCGGCCCGCGGACACCTCGGTGAACGAGGTGCCGCGGTACGCGGCCTCCATCAGCAGCTTCATGTCCGCGAGCATCGGCATGCGCGGGTTAGCGGGCGCGCACTGATCCTCGTAGGCATTCATCGCGAGCTCGTCGAGGCGGCCGATGAACTCCGCCTCGCCGATGCCTTGTGCGGAGAAGCTTGACTCGATGCCCACCGCATCGCGCAGCTTCTCGACCGCGGCGGCGTAGGACTCCACTCCCTCCGCAGGAGTGCTGGCCGGGAGCCCGAGCGTCTTCGCAATCTCCTGGAAGCGCTCGGGAGCCACGTAGTGCTCGTACTTGGGCCAACTCGTGAGCTTGGTAGGCACCGTGCCGTTGTAACGGATCACGTGAGGCAAGAGCACGGCGTTGGTGCGGCCGTGGACGAGGCGGAACGTAGAGCCGATGGTGTGCGCCATCGCGTGCACGATGCCAAGGAACGCGTTGCCGAACGCCATGCCCGCGATGGTCCCCGCGTTGTGCATCCGCTCCCGCGCCTCGTCCACGCCGGGCCCGCCCGCGACCGACTTCTCGAGGTTGTCGAAGATCAGCTTGATCGCCTGCAGCGCCATGCCGTCAGTGAAGTCATTCGCGTAGACGGAGACGTACGCCTCGGTCGCGTGGGTGAGGGCGTCGAAGCCCGAGTCCGCGGCCAGCTTGGCTGGCATGTCGCTGGTGAGCACCGGGTCGATGATCGCGACGGTAGGCGTGAGTGCGTAGTCCGCGAGCGGGTACTTGCGGCCCGTCTCCGGATCCGTGATGACCGCGAACGGGGTGACCTCTGCGCCCGTACCCGAGGTGGTCGGGATGCAGACCAGCTTGGCGAGGTCGCCCAGCTTCGGGAACTGGAACGCTCGCTTGCGGACGTCGAAGAATTTCTCCTTGAGGTCGGCGAAGTCGATGTCCGGGTGCTCGTACAGCAGCCACATCACCTTCGCCGCATCCATGGGCGAGCCGCCGCCGAGCGCGATGATCGTGTCCGGGCGGTACTCCCGCAGGATCTCGGCTCCGCGCTTGACCGTGCCGATCGTCGGCTCTGGCTCGACGTTGTCGATGATCTGGAAGTGCACCTTGTTGGAACGGCGGCTGAGCACGTCGATGATCTTGTCGACGAACCCGAGCTTTGTCATGGTGTGGTCGGTGACGATGGTGACCCGCTCGACGTCCTCCATCGAGCGCAGGTACTGGATCGCGTTCGGCTCGAAGTAGGTCTTGGCAGGGACCTTGAACCACTGCATGTTGTTGTTCCTCCGGGCGATGCGCTTGACGTTCACCAAGTTGATGGCGGAAACGTTGTTCGACACCGAGTTGGCGCCGTACGAACCGCAGCCGAGCGTCAGCGACGGGATGAACGCGTTGTAGATATCTCCGATGCCGCCGTGGCTCGAAGGCGCGTTGCAAATGATGCGTACGGCCTTGACGCGCGAGCCGTACTCCTTGGCCAGGGCGTCGTCCGTTGTGTGGATGGCGGCGCTGTGGCCAAGGCCGTGGAATTCGACCATCTGCTCGGCGAGGCTGATGCCGTGCTCGGTGCTCTCGGCGCGCAGCACCGCGAGGACGGGGCACAGCTTCTCGCGGGTGAGCGGCTCAGATTCGCCGACGAGCCCGGCCTCGGCGAGCAGGATGCTGGTGTCGGCGGGCACGGTGAAGCCGGCCTGCTCGGCGATCCACACGGGGCTCTTCCCCACGACGGACGCGTTCAGCCTTGCCTCCGCGCAATTCTGGCCGGTGGCGTCGATCCCAAAGATGAGCTGCTCGAGCATCGCCTTCTGCTCCGGCGTGCACCGGTGCGCGTGCAGCGTGACGAACTCGGCCATCGCGTCGTCGTAAATTTCGGTGTCGAGGATCGCGGCCTGCTCGGACGCGCACACCATGCCGTTGTCGAAGCACTTCGACATCACGACGTCGTTGACCGCCCTCTTGAGCTTCGCGGACTTGGTGATGTAGGCGGGAACGTTGCCGGCGCCGACACCGAGCGCGGGCTTGCCGCACGAATACGCCGCGCGGACCATCGCGTTGCCGCCTGTGGCGAGGATGAGCGCCACTCCCCTGTGGTTCATCAGCAGGTTCGTGGCCTCGATGGACGGCTGCTCCACCCACTGGATGCAGTTGTCGGGCGCGCCCGCCGCGATCGCCGCGTCTCGCACGATGCGCGCCGCCGCCACCGAGGACTGCTGCGCCGACGGGTGGAACGCGAAGATGATCGGGTTGCGGGTCTTGAGCGCGATGAGCGACTTGAAGATTGCGGTCGACGTGGGGTTGGTGACCGGGGTGACGCCGCACACGACGCCCACCGGCTCGGCGTATTCTGTGACGCCCGTGATGGGGTCCTCGGAGATGATCCCGACGGTCTTCACCGACTTCATGGAGTGCGTGACGTGCTCGCACGCGAAGATGTTCTTGACGGCCTTGTCCTCGAACACGCCGCGGCCCGTTTCCTCAACTGCAAGGACGGCGAGGGCGCCGTGTTGGTTGAGCGCTGCGACGGAGGCCTTCTTCACGAGGCGGTCAACGTCCTCCTGCGTGAAGGCGCTGTAGGCGTCGAGGGCGCGCTTGGCGTTTGCCACGAGGGTGTCGATCGCGGTGGCGACGTCTGGAGTTTCGGTCTCCGTTTGGGCGTGCGTCGTAGTCATGATTTCACTCCATGGTTGAGGGACCCTTTTGGGCCTTGCGGCCAAGAACTACGCTGTCTCGTCCCACTTCTCACGCTAGGGCTCAGAACCGGGCAAATCCGGTGCCCAAAGTCCCGGGGACTTAGGGCCCATTCGCCCTGCCGCGCAAGGTTGGGGGTTGGGCGGGCAGGCGCGGGGCCGGGGCGCGGGCGGGGGGCCGCAGGCGCGGGCGGGGGCCGGGGCGCAGGCGCGGGGCCGCAGGCGCGGGGACGCAGGCGCGGGGCCGCAGGCGCGGCGCGAAGGTCCGCGCGAGTACAGGCGAACACGCCTGGACGCGTGCGTCGGCGCGAAGGTCCGCGCGAGTACAGGTGAACACGCCTGGACGCGGACGATCGATTTCGGGTCCAGGAGCGCCGGTGGGTTGCACCTGTGGACCCAGATGCGTCGATGTGGGTCCAGGCGCGGCGCCGCGCCGGTGCCCACCCGCCATTACGGCTGCAGGCCCCCGGGCGCAGAACCACGCCCCGGCCAGCCGAATGGCGAAGCCGAGGCGCGGTGGTCTGGCGGCGGGCTACTCGCCCGTGAACAGGCTCGCGGCCTTGAGGGCGGTCTGGATGACCCCGTAGGCCAGCCCTGCGATCACGATCACCCACAGGACGTAGGCGAGCGGGTTGTGAACGGCTTTCATCACTTTCCTCCAGTGCTAGCGCCGACGGGCGTCTTGGCCTTCGCGGCCTTGGCGTGCGCCTTCTCGTGGTCGGCGACGGCGTCGTCGGCCTCATGGAACTTGGAGCTGACCGGGCGGATCAGCAGGTTGGCTGTGAAGCCAACAAGCAGGATGCCGACCATCACGAGCATCGACGGGCGGTACAGGTCCGCGCCCTCGAGCCCCTGGCCCTTGAGCGAGTCGAGCACCCTGTTGATGATGAGCGGCCCCGCGATGCCCGCCGCAGACCACGCGGTCAGCAGCCGGCCGTGGATGGCGCCCACCTCGAACTCCCCGAACACGTCCTTGAGGTACGCGGGAATCGTGGCGAACCCGCCGCCGTAGAAGCTGATGATCACGACCACGACAATCACGAACAGCACGATCGACGTCGGCCCGAACAGCGCGACGGCGGTGTACAGAATCGCGCCGAGCCCGAGGTACTTGATGTACGTCCACTTGCGGCCGATCTTGTCCGACAAGCTTGACCAGCCGATGCGGCCAAGCATGTTCGACAGCGACAGCAGCCCCACGAATCCGGCGGCCGCGGCGGCGGTCACCTCGGGGAAGTAGTCCTGAATCATCGGGCGCGCGTTCTCAAGGATGCCGATGCCTGCGGTCACGTTGCAGAACAGGACGAACCACAGGAAGTAGAACGCGGGGGTCTTGATCGCGTTCTTGGCGTTCACCTGGCCGCCGCTGGACAACTTGGGGCCGTGCTTCTTTGGGGCCCACCCGGCTGGCTTCCAGCCCTTGGCTGGCACGCGGATCACCACTGCGCCGAGCAACATCAGGATCAGGTAGACGGCGCCCATCGTGAGCCACGTGGGAACCAGCGCTGCCGCCTCGGTGTCCGCGTACGCGTCCATGAGGCGGGTCGACAGCGGGGACGCGAGCATCGCGCCGCCGCCGAAGCCCATGATCGCGAGGCCGGTGGCGAGCCCCGGGCGGTCAGGGAACCACTTGATGAGCGTGGACACCGGCGAGATGTAGCCCATCCCCAGGCCGATGCCGCCGATGAACCCGTAGCCCAGGTACACGAGCCACAGGTGGCCGGAGTAGATCCCGAACGACCCGACCGCGAAGCCGCTGGACCAGCACAGCGCCGCGAGCACCATCGCCTTGCGGGGGCCGTGGCGCTCCATCCACCGCCCGCCAAACGCGGCGGACAGCCCAAGCATGACGATCGCGATTGAGAAGATGATGCCGATCGACGTGTCCGATGCCTCCACGCCGTCCACGCCGAAGCGTTCGCGCAGCGCCGGCTTGAACACACTCAGGGCGTAGACCTGGCCGATGGACAGGTGAACTGCGAGCGCGGCCGGTGGTACGAGCCAACGGTTGTAGCCCGCCGGTGCGACTGTCGATGCGCGGTCCAAAAAACTCATGGTGGTTCCTTTCGATTGCGCCCATGCTGGCGGCGCCCGGGACCGCGCGTGCGGGACCAAGGTCACCGCGGGCCTGCACCAGCGACCAAGGTCATGGGTTTTCACGCTGGGCGATGCACCATACTTGGGAGCGTGTGCGAGGAGGCACGATGGCGATCTCAGTAGTGGCCCTGAAGGAACGCGATCCGGCAGAAACTCGCGTTGCCTTGACGCCCGACGTTGTTGCCGCCCTGGTAAAAAAGGGCGCGTCAGTCTTCGTGGAGAAGGGCGCAGGCGACACCGCCAGCCACCCGGACTCCGAATACGTTGCCGCCGGAGCCAAGCTCGTGACAGCCGCCCAGGCGCTCGACAAGGCGGACATCCTCGCGGTGGTGCGCAGGCCGGCACCCGCGACGCTCACCAAGCTCCGCAAGGGCCAGGTGGTCCTTGGCCTGCTCGACTCGTTCAACGACGCGAAACCTCTCGAGACGGCTGCCGGCAAGGGCGTCGTCCCCATTTGCCTGACGCGCCTGCCCCGCAAGGTGTCGCGCGCGCAGACCATGGACGCGCTCAGCTCGCAGTCGTCGATCGCCGGCTACCGCGCCGTGATCGTCGCCGCGGAGGCGTACGACCGCTACTTCCCCATGATGATCACCGCCGCCGGCACCGCCAAGCCAGCCACCGTGCTGGTCCTCGGCGCGGGCGTGGCGGGGCTCCAGGCCATCGGCACGGCACGCCGGCTGGGCGCGCAGGTCACGGCGTACGACGTCCGGCCCACCGCGCGCGAGGAAGTCACCTCGCTCGGCGCGCAGTTCCTCGACGCCGGGGTGGCCGATGCGGCGGGCGAGGGCGGCTACGCGCGCGAGCTCACCAAGGCGGAGGCCGCGGCGCAGCAGAAGGCGCTAGCCGACAAGATCGCCAAGTTTGACGTGGTCATCACCACCGCCAAAGTGCCCGGCCGCAAGCCGCCGCTGCTCGTCACCAAGGACAGCCTGGCCAAGATGAAGCCCGGCACGGTGGTTGTGGACCTCGCTGCATCCGCGCTTGGCGGGAACGTCGCGGGTTCAAAGCCGGACGCGACCGTCGTCGCGAACGGCGTCACCATCATCGGCGCGGGCAACATCGAGTCCGGCGCCGCAGCCGGCGCGTCGGCCGCGTACGCGCGCAACGTCGCGGCCGTCATCGCCGCTATCGCGCCAGACGGCGAGATCGTGCTCGACCCGGAGGACGAGGTCATCGACGCGATGTGGATCCGTCCCAAGCAGAAAGGAGCGGCCTCGTGACCGCAGATCTGTTGACTGACCTCAGCCTGTTCACGCTCGCACTGCTGGTCGGCTTCGAGGTGATCTCGAAGATCCCCGCCACGCTCCACACGCCCATGATGTCGGGTGCGAACTCGATCCACGGCGTGGTGCTCGTGGGCGCCATCCTGGTGTCCGGGTACGCCGACAACTTCTGGGGCTATGTGCTCGCGTTCCTCGCGTCGGCCTTCGCGGCGATGAACGTGGTAGGCGGCTACGCCGTCACCGACCGCATGCTCGGCATGTTCAAAGCGCGGCCCAAGCCCTCCGAGGAGGCGAAGTCATGACGACGCTCCAGATTGTCGCGGCGCTCATCTACCTCGTCGCCGCCGTTAGCTTCGTACTTGGCCTGCACATGATGCGCTCGCCCGCTACCGCGCGGCGCGGCAACATTCTGTCCGCCTCCGGCATGACGCTTGCCATCGCCGTCACGTTCGTGGCGCTCGCGCGCGAGGCGAACACGCTTGGCTTCGCGGGTGTGTCGCGGACAGCGTGGATCGTGCTCGCGGCCGGCACACTGGTCGGGTCGCTGGCGGGACTGGTATCCGCGCGCCGGGTGCAGATGACGGACATGCCTCAGCTCGTCTCCGTGTTCAACGCGGTGGGCGGCGGCGCGGCGGCGCTTGTCGCGGTCGTCGACCTCACGCACCGGGTTAAGGAGCTTGACCTGCTTGGCGGCGCCACCTCGAACCTCGAGGCCGCCTTCACCGTGCCCGTTGGCCTCGACATCCTCATTGGCGCGGTCACGTTCTCCGGCTCGCTCATCGCGGCAGGCAAGCTGCAGGGCTGGGTCCCCGGGCAGCCGATCACCTTCCCGGGTTCGCGCCTGCTCGCGATCGCGAGCGCGCTCGCGGGTGTCGGCGCGCTGGTGTGGCTTGTCGCCTCCCCCGGCGCGGCGCCGCTGGTGGTACTGGCAATCGCCGCGCTCGGCTTCGGCATCCTGATGGTGCTGCCGATCGGCGGCGCGGACATGCCCGTGGTTGTGTCGCTCCTCAACGCGTTCACCGGCCTGGCCGTGGCGATGGCGGGCTTCGTCATCGGTAACAGCATCCTGATCATCGCCGGCGCGCTCGTGGGCGCCTCCGGCTCCATCCTCACCAAGCTGATGGCCGACGCCATGAACCGCTCGATCATGGCCATCATGATCGGCGGCTTCGGCACCGGCGACGCCACCGCGGGCGGGGAGGCTGGCCCTGGCGGCGAGGTGCGCCTGATCGGCGCGGAGGACGTCGCGATCCAGCTGGCGTACGCGCAGAAGGTCATCATCGTCCCGGGCTACGGGCTGGCGGCCGCGCAGGCGCAACGCGAGGCCGGCGAGCTCGGCAAGTTGCTCGAGTCGCAGGGCATCACGGTGTACTACGCGATCCACCCGGTCGCGGGCCGCATGCCCGGCCACATGAACGTGCTGCTGGCCGAGGCCGACGTGCCGTACACGCTGCTCAAGGAGATGGACGAGGTCAACCCGGAGTTCGACACGTGCGACGTCGCGCTCGTCATCGGCGCCAACGACGTCACCAACCCGGCCGCCCGCCGCCCCGGCAACGGGATCTCGGGAATGCCCATCCTCGACGTCGACAAGTCGCGGTCGATCGTGGTGATCAAGCGCTCGCTCGGCCACGGCTACGCGGGCCTGGACAACGAGCTGTACACCGACCCCAAGACGTCGATGTTCCTCGGCGACGCCAAGAAGGCGCTGGGCGAGCTGCTCGCGGCGGTCAAGGAGTACGCCGATTAACGCGATGACCCCCACGCCGCCCCGCCTCGCGTTGCTGCCCGTGTCCCTGTTCGGGGCCGTCATGGGAATCGCAGGAACGTCGGTGGCATGGCGCTGGGCAAGCGCCTCGACAGACACGCCCACGTGGATAGCGACGGCGTTCGCCTACCTGGCGGCCGCCGTCTTTGTCGGGCTCGTGGCCGCGTACGGGGCCAAGGCCATCCGCCACTTCTCTGCCGTGCGCGCCGAGTGGTCGCACCCCATCAAAATGGCATTCGTCCCCACCATCCCCATCGCCGCCATGGTGCTCGCGGGCGCGCTCCACCCGATCGCCGCCTCCGTGGCGGAGCCGCTGTGGTGGTGCGGCCTTGCGCTACAGGCGGTGATGACCGTGGGCGTCGTGCGCGCGTGGATCGGCGGCGCCCAGTTCACCACCGATCACATCCACCCGGGCTGGTTCATCCCGGCCGTCGGCAACATCGTCGCGCCGCTAGTGGGCATGAACTACGCGCCCAAGGAGCTGATGGTCGGGTTCTTCGCCGTCGGCATCGTGTACTGGCTGGCGCTATTCCCCATGGTGCTGATGCGCCTCGTCTCCGCCACGCCGCTTCCCACGCCCATGCTCCCCACGCTCGCGATCCTGATCTCGCCGCCCGCGGTGGGCTCGATCGCGTGGGTCGCGGTGCACGGCGAGTGGGGCGACGCCGTATCGACGACGCTCCTGTCGGTGGCCGTGTTCCAGGCGGTGCTGCTCGCGTCCCAGATTCCTCAGTTGCGGCGCGCGCCGTTCGGCCCGCCCGTGTGGGCCTACACCTTCCCCCTGGCCGCGCTCGCGGTCGCGCTGCTCGCCGACGCCGCCGCAACCGACTGCGCGTGGTGCCTGTGGTCCGGCCTGGCCACTCTGTGGGCGGTGACGACCATCGTGTTCGTGGCGCTGGTGCGGACCGTCAGTGGACTCGCCCGCGGCACCCTGCTCAAGCCGGAGCCGGTGCCCGCGTCGGCCGCGAAGCCAGCCGCCTAGAACGTCGCGAGCCCCCGCGCCCGGAACTGCGCCTTCACCCGCGCGAGCAGCTCGCCGCTGGGCGGCTTCGCGTCCTCGAGCAGGTACGGCTCCCCGGTCGCTTCCCACTTGTCGCGGCCCATCTGGTGGAACGGCAACACCTCCACGCGCTGCACGCCGTCGAGCGTCGCCACAAAGTCCGCGATCAGGTCCACGTTCTCAACCGCGTCGGTGAGCCCGGGCACCAGCACGAACCGGATCCACATGGTCTTGCCGAGGTTTGACAGCCGCGTCGCGAAGTCGAGCGTCGGCTGCAGCGGGCGGCCGGTCACACGGCGGTACGTCTCCGGGTCGCCGGACTTGATGTCCAGCAGCACCAGGTCGACGTTGTTGAGGTCGTCGTCCGTCAGCCGCGCGCCCAGCAGCCCCGCGGTGTCGAGCGCCGTGTGGATGTTGTGTTCCTTGCAGCGACGGTAGATCTCGTTGACGAACCGATGCTGCAGCAGGGGCTCGCCGCCGGAAATCGTCAGCCCGCCGCCGGTCACCTTCATGACCCGCTCGTAGCGCAGCACGCGCTCCATGACCTCGTCCACGGTGTGGCGCTTGCCGTCGCGCATCTTCCAGGTGTCGGGGTTTTGGCAGAACTGGCAGCGCATGCCGCAGCCGGCGAGGAACAGGGTCATGCGCGAGCCGGGGCCGTCGGCGCCCGTCACCAGGTCCCACGAGTGCACTGAGCCGGAGTCGCCCGCGGCAATCGCCTCGCTCGCGGCGATCTCGGCGTCGGCCACGTGCATGGGCGGCGACAGCGGCAGCGGCGACTGAACCGGCCGCGACTCAGGCATCTACGCTCCTCCCGTGGGGGCCGCAACCGCGACCCCCCACCGACTCTAAGGTGTCGAGCCCTATAGGCCGGCGTGGAAGGTGCGGGACAGCACGTCCTCCTGCTGCTCGCGGGTGAGCCGCACGAAGTTCACGGCGTAGCCCGACACGCGGATGGTGAGCTGCGGATAGTTCTCCGGGTGCTCCATCGCGTCCTCGAGCGTCTCGCGGTTGAGGACGTTGACGTTCACGTGGAAGCCGTTCGACACGTTGTACGCGTCGAGGATTCCCACCAGGTTCTTCACCTGGTCAGCGCGCTCGCGGCCGAGGCTCGCGGGCACCACGGTGGCCGTCAGGGAGATCCCGTCACGCGCCTCCGTGTACGGCAGCTTCGCCACCGACAACGCCGAGGCGATCACGCCGTGGGTGTCGCGCCCGTTCATCGGGTTGGCTCCGGGCGCGAAAGGCTCGCCTGCGCGGCGCCCGTCCGGGGTGTTCCCGGTGTGCTTGCCGTAGACCACGTTCGACGTGATGGTGAGCACTGACTGCGTGTGCACCGCCCCGCGGTAGGTGGGCTGCTTGCGGATCTTCTCCATGAACGATGCGACGAGCTCCTGGGCGATCGAGTCCACCCGGTCGTCGTCGTTGCCAAAGGTCGGGTAGTCGCCCTCGACCTCGTAGTCCACGACCAGCCCGGCATCGTCCCGGATGGCCTTGACGGTCGCGTACTTGATGGCGGACAGGGAGTCCACCGCCACGGACAGGCCGGCGATGCCGCACGCCATGGTGCGCATCACGTTGCCGTCGTGCAGCGCCATCTCGAGCCGCTCGTACGCGTACTTGTCGTGCATGTAGTGGATGCAGTTGAGCGCGTCGACGTAGGTCTCGGCGAGCCAGTCGAGCAGGCTGTCGTACTTCTCGCGGACGTCCTCGTAGTCGAGCACGGTGCCCACCACGCGCGGCTTGGGCGGCGCGATCTGCTTGCCCGTGTTCTCGTCGCGGCCGCCGTTGATGGCGTACAGCAACGCCTTCGCCATGTTCACGCGGGCCCCGAAGAACTGCATCTGCTTGCCCACGGCCATCGCGGACACGCAGCACGCGATCGCCGCGTCGTCCCCACAGGACTCGCGGATCAGCTCGTCGGACTCGTACTGGATGGCGGACGTGTCGATCGACACTTGTGCGCAGAACTCCTTGAAGCCCTTGGGCAGACGCTCGCTCCACAGCACCGTCAGGTTGGGCTCGGGCGCGGGGCCGAGGTTGTAGAGGGTCTGGAGGAACCGGAAGCTTGTCTTGGTGACGAGCGGACGGCCGTCCTCCCCCATGCCGCCGATGGACTCGGTGACCCAGGTCGGGTCGCCGGAGAACAGGGCGTCGTACTCGGGGGTGCGCAGGAACCGCACGATGCGCAGCTTGATCACGAAGTCGTCGATGACCTCCTGCGCCTGCTCCTCGGTGAGGCGGCCGGCGGCCATGTCGCGCTCGGCGTAGATGTCGAGGAACGTGGACGTGCGGCCGAGCGACATCGCGGCGCCGTTCTGCTCCTTGACCGCGCCAAGGTAGCCAAAGTACAGCCACTGCACGGCCTCCTTGAGGGTGGTCGCGGGCTTCGAGATGTCCGAGCCATAGGACGCCGCCATCTGCTTGAGCTCGTTGAGCGCCTTGATCTGCTCCGAGTTCTCCTCGCGGTCGCGCACCGTGTCTTCGGTCGAGCGCTGCATGTCGAGCTCGAGGCGCTCCACCCGCTTGGCGGCGATGAGCGCGTCCACGCCGTACAGGGCCACGCGGCGGTAGTCGCCGATGATGCGGCCGCGGCCGTAGGCGTCCGGCAGGCCCGTCACCAGGTGCGAGGAGCGGGCGGCGCGCACGTTGGGCGGGTAGACGTCGAACACGCCGTCGTTGTGCGTCTTGCGGTACTCGGTGAAGATGCGCTCGAGGCCGGGGTCGACGTCGTAGCCGTAGGTCTCAAGGGCGTTCGCCACCATCCGCCAGCCGCCGTACGGCATGATCGCGCGCTTGAGGGGCGCGTCCGTCTGGAGGCCCACGATGATCTCGTCGTCCTGCTTGATGTAGCCGGGCGCGTGTGCGGTGATCGAGGCAGGAGTTGTCGCGTCGACGTCGTACACGCCCTTGTCGCGCTCTTGCGGGAACATGTCCGTGATGACCTTCCACACGCGCTCGGTGCGCGCGGTGGCGCCCGCGAGGAACGCGCCGTCGCCGTCGTACGGCGTGTAGTTCACGGAGATAAAGTCGCGCACGTCAATGCGGTCCTGCCACGGTCCCGCACGGAGGCCCTCCCAGGCCGTATCCGTCTCGCGCGAGGTGCCGTGTGCCTGAACGTCAGTCATGGTGTTTACGCCCTTCATGGTGGGGCCCTTGTGGGGCCCGCAAATGTCGTGGTGTGACACCTCAAAATTACGGTCGCGCATCGTGTCCGGAACGGGACCTTTGGTCCGCGGCCCGGCCGGGGGACGATGCCGAGGGAACCTGACATTCGCGGCAAGCGTTACCCAAACGTGACAAGCGACGCAAACCTCGCCACGCTGGCCCTCGCGGATGCCGCCCCGGTCGAGTACGCGCCCGGCGCGCGCGGCCCGGCAGTCGCTGGCGCGGTGACCGGGATTGTCGCCATCGTCTTTGGGTTTCTCGCCGGGCGCATCCTTGGCAACTTTGCCGGGCTCGCGCTGGTTCCGGAGGCGCTCGCGGTGTTTCTGGTCGCGATGGTCGCGATCGCCGGGTTCATAGGGCTCGACACGCCGTGGTGGAGCGTGGCGCTTGCGAAGCGGTGGCCCCAGCTCGCGGGCAAGCGCACGATGCCGTGGCCGGGCTATCTGTACTTCGTAGGCGTGACGCTGGTGGCGCCGGCGGCGACCTACCTGGGCGTGCTCGCCTGGGCGGACGGCAACATCGCGGGCCTCGCGTGGAAGGACCAGCTTGCCGTGGCGCGGCCCGCCGGGTTCTTCGTCTGGATGGGGATGCTGGCGGTCATGGTGATCGCGTGGCGCATCTGCTTCGCGCCTTTCTCAAGCGAGTTGCCCCGCTGGGTGCCGCTGCCGATCCTCACGATTGGCGCGGGGGTGGCGATGTTTAGCCACGCGGGCTTCGACGGATTTGCGGGCGCGCACTGGTGGGGCGCCCTGTTGGCGATCGCGTGGGGTTACGCGCTGGCCAAGGCCACGCCGGCCCGGCTTGGCTACGCGGTGGAAGTCGCCCTACCAGCCCAACGAGCAACTACGCTTGCGCAGACGCGACGCGGGCGCGAGCGATTTCGCGAGGTCAGCGGAGGCTTCGTCGGCGATCGCTAGCGGTAAGACGAGGCAAGGATCCCCTCACGGCAACATCTCCCCTCACGACTCGGCCACGTGAAAATCGCGCGACCGCACTTGCCACTCTTGTCAGGCCGTGCGAGCGGCAGGCAGCAACGTGTCGAGATCGCCCTTGAGCAGCCACACCGGGTGCCCGCGGCAAGCGTCTAGAAAAGCCGGCGCTCCGGCGGGAGCTCGCGGTAGCGCGGGTCGTCCTTCCACAAATCGTGCATCTGCATGCGGAACTCCGCATCGTCATCGATATCGACCCACGTCTGCCGAGACTTCACCTGCGACAACGACGCACCCGGTAGCCCATGGGACGCCATCCGCTCGGCGGTGTCGTTCCATGCGCTTTCCTGTGCCTCCCGGAATCGGAGACGCTCCTCGGGGCTGCGCGCGGCTACCGCGATATCAGGAGCACGGCCGGGGCCAGGAAACATGCGAAGTCTCTCGATCGCCCACGGCGCCACTCGGTCTTGGTTGTCCGGCTCGACCACCGAGAACAACGGGTACCTCTCGAGGATCTCAGCCTGGGATCGGGCGAGAAGCAGGTACGCATTGAGCCCCCACCCGTGCTCGTATTCGCAGAGATACTCTCGCTTCACGGGAACGGATGCCATCACCACAGCATCCCACCCTGGCCCCGATTCGCGCCCGTGCTACGAGCAAATCGCCCGGCGGCGCTCGCCAAGCATCGACGCTAGGAGTCCGCGCTGACCCGTACAAGCCCAGTTCCGGTGGGGTGCAGACTTGTGTCGCTGAGGGCAGCCAACGCACGACGCGGCGGTTCTAGCCGGCAGCGAACTCCGCGCTAGCTACCGGAAAAGTCGCGGCCAGCGTGAGCATCGCAAGATCGCGCATTTCGACGACCGGAACGACAGTGAGAACGCTTGGCGTCCCGCGAACTCCCTGGACATCGATTGGCCTCGCGTCCGTCCGCAGAAGCGCAAGGGTCGTCGTCCGCGAAACCTGAGCACCGGACGCCGAAGGCATTCCGTTGAGGGGCCACGCCACCGGAGTCTCGAACCGATACGCACCGAACGAGACTCCCATCCCGGGGACCTGAACAGGAGCGCGATCGACGCACGCCGCCCGCATGCGTGACCGTCCATCGGCAGGTCGCCATTGCGGGTCGCCAAGAAGCTCAAACTCGACGGTGTCGGCCAGCCCAACATTCCCATCCGACGACGCGGGCGAACAGCCCACGGACTCGATCAAGTGAGCAAAGTGCAACGCAGGGAAGACGGTAACCTTCCCCGCCGAAATCGCCGGAGCCGCACGTCCCGTTTCACGGAGTTGCTCCAGGTACGCGGGCACCGACGGCGCGAACGGAACCGTCCCATCCACGACCCCGAGCCGCTCACGGTCAAGCATCACCGCTACCCCCGCACCATCCCATTCGCTTCGCGGCTCATAGTCACACGCGTTCAGAGACACGAGCACTTGCCAGATCTCCGTGCGCTCGCCTTCGCTAGAGAGGGAAATGCCGTCGACGCGGCCAGAGATGGCCTTGGGCAGACCCGAGAACCAACCGTCGCCTTGATCACACAGCACGACTTCCGCGCCCACTAACGATGTCGGTTCCATGGCTACTCTCCGGTGAGATGGGTTTGCAAGATGCCGAGCATTCAGCAGCGCCGCTACGCCCCAGCACCGCCGCGCACGCGCCAGCGGATCCCCGCCTCGATGAACCCGTCAAGATCGCCGTCGAACACCGCAGACAAGTTACCGGACTCGAACACGCGGTTGCGCACGGCGCACACGGGCGGCAATCCAACAGCGGCGCTAGACATCCGGCATGTTTCGGGTAGCGAGCCGGATCGATGGCTCATCATCGATGTCGACCCAGAACGGCAGGCGCACGAGATCATCCAAGGACTCGGCTGAATCTCCGGCCCTGAGCCTCGACTGACGCAACGATTCTCGGTACTTTTTGCGTGACATCAAGAACTGGCTACGCTCAGTCTCCGTGCGCGCCTGCACCGGCGCGATCGGATCCTGAAAGGGCCCGGCAGCGTATCTCATTCGCTCAAGGACTTCGGGCGCGCTCACACTCTGAAGGTCCACCGGAATGACATCGGGGCCTGGGAATCGTCGTCGCACAGCGTCAGCGTCGAGAGCGCGCACCAGGAGCGTGCGCGGGCCGCGGTACGGCTCGTCCCACACGCAAAGAAACTCGCGCCCTACGGGATCGGATTCCATGGAAGGTCCGTCGTGTCGATGTCCTGAGTAGTCCAATATAGATTGCCGCCGCCCGGCTGTCCCGCTCGCGTGCCCGTTGGGCGTCACGTAGTTCACTCCGGAACTACTCGCGATCTCGCCGCCCGGCGCAATGCCGGCTCGACCCGTTTCCGTCGTGTAGTGCCTGAACTCGGCACCGTACTCGCTCCTCACATGAACGGATGGAGCGGAAGCAACGGAACCGTCAGCGGTCGTACGGCGGCGGCAAGGACTCGAGGTATTCGCGCAATCCGCCATCGTTCTCGATATCGACCCAGAGCGGGACGCGATCGGTTCTTGCTCGAATGTCTTCTGGCACCTGCGACACCAAGCGCCGCTGCCGGGCCTCTTTGAGAACCTGTGAGCGGAACGCGAGGAACTCCTTCTGCTGTTGCGGCGTGCGATCACGCACAGGTTCCAGGGGGTCGACACCGGGAGCGACAAATACCCTCAGACGCTCGAGATACTCAGCATCCCTGGGTGGCGCGTCGTCGACCGGGAACACCTTGAGCTTTGGGTACCTGGCCGCGACAAGGTCCGCGCGCAACGCTCGGACGATGAACCACTGTCCCCCGGTTCCGTCGCTGTAGATCCCGACGTACTCGTTACTCATGCGAACGCGTGGAAGGTCAGGCCAGCCATGTCGATCGACTTCGTCGTCCAATACTCCACCCCTCCACCCGGTTGCCCAGAGAGAGGGTCAACGCAGTACGGGCCATAGATGTCTTCGAGTCGTTCCCGTGGAATCTCGTAGTAGCCGTCAGGTGGCGGATCGGGCAGCGCCAGGTCGGCTTGGGCGGCTGCCGCATCGGAGTACAGCGTGGGAGACAGCCAAATCTTCCCTGCTCCCAGCACGGGCCTCACTCCCGTTTCCTCAATGATTGCAACGGCGTCCCAACGAGTGTATTGGTAAAAGGTTTCGGGTTCCCCGCCTGGCGGGAGTTGGCACGTGTCTACGTCGGTTTCAGGCGGATCGGTTGGTCCGCCAGGGTCGATGGGGTCGGGCTGCGTTTCCGGATCATTGTGGTGAGACGCGACGAAGACAACCGTCGCGATGGCGAGCGCGACGCCACTTGTGATGATGAGCCACCCCAACACCCTGCTCGGGCCGGCTTGGCATTCCAGAGACGCATCCGGCTCTGACGCATGGAACACCTCGTTGCTTGCTGGTGGCCGCGGCAAGCATTTAGAAAAGCCGGCGCTCCGGCGGGAGCTCGCGGTAGCGCGGGTCGTCCTTCCACAAATCGTGCATCTGCATGCGGAACTCCGCATCGTCATCAATATCGACCCAGCGCTGCTTTTCGTGGGCCGGAATTGGGAAATTGGCCGCAACCTTTCGCCTACGCGCGCTTTCGCGCTGTCGCATGGCCGCAACCCTAAAACGCGCGCGCTCGCGATGGCTGCGCTTAGCCACCGCGAGATCGATGGGCCGCCCCTCTCCCGGATACATTCTCATCAACTCGATACTTTCGGCGGGAAGCCGACTCTCCTCGATAGTCACGACCACCAGAAGTGGATACCGCGCACGGACCTCCTCGGCTGACCGTGCCCGGATCAGGAAGAATTGGTTGCCCATTCCGTGGACATACTCACCGACGAACTCATGCTTCAGGGGAAGGGGTGCCATTCGAGCCCACTCATATCTATCGGCTTTGTCGTCCAGTATTCAATGCCGCCTCCGGGTTGCCCGAAGTCGGGTACAACGCAGTAGGGTCCGTAAAGGTCCTCGAGGCGGTCCGTTGGCACTTCAAAATAGCCGTCGGGCGGCGGATCAGGCAACGCCAATGGTGCTGCGGCGTCAGCTCCCGACGCGTAGAGCACGCTTGCAAGCCAGATCTTCCCTTGTGAGCCCACCGCACGCACGCCAGAGTCCAGAATGTCGTCCGCCTGCCATGTGCGTTGATAGAAGTAGAACGTCTCGGGATCAGGGCCTGGCGGGAGTTGGCACGTGTCTACGTCGGTTTCAGGCGGATCGGTTGGTCCGCCAGGGTCGATGGGGTCGGGCTGCGTTTCCGGATCATTGTGGTGAGACGCGACGAAGACAACCGTCGCGATGGCGAGCGCGACGCCACTTGTGATGATGAGCCATCCCAACACCCTGCTCGGGCCGGCTTGGCATTCCAGAGACGCATCCGGCTCTGACGCATGGAACACCTCGTTGCTCGGGAGAACGACTCCAATTTCCAAACAAAAGGCTTCGTCAAAGACGGTGGCCCTCATGAGCAACGCATCGGCGGCGAGTTCCTCACCAACCAGCTCGACGACAGAAGCCTGTGGGGCTTCAAGCAGGAAGTCGGCATACGCATAGGGATCCATGCCGGTGAGCTCAGCGTCGGCGGACGTCGCGACAGTTGCGTACCCGCCGTCAGGAAGAGTCACGCGGGCTTCGGCGTGAATGGCCTCCGTCTCTTCCGGTCCGAGCGCTCGCGCGCCGGCGCAGTCGAGGATGCCAGCCGTACTGCACGTGGTAATCACGTCGCCAGCGCTGTCAACGATGTCGATGTGCACGAACTCAAGTGGCTCGTCCCACGTGAAAACCGCTGAGGTGGCGCCCAGGAACGCCTCGTCGCCCTCGACGACATCGACCGACGTAAAATGGCCAGTCCACCCCACGTTGGTCACGGTCACCGGACCAGCTGTTGAAGCCACATGGTCCGTCGGCGGACCCGTGGTGGGAGCATCCAACGCCACATAAGCGGTGTAGGACTTGGACGAGTTGGTTGCTGGACGAGACGTGAATGCGCAACCCGTCGGGTAGCTCGTCATTGATTGGCACACCCGCGTCCCGGAGTCGTCGTACACCGAGATCAGGTAACCATCCCGTACAGGCTCGCTCACCTCAACGGAGACGATCGCGTAGTTGTGGTTGACGTCCGTGGTCAGGGTGTCAGCCGTGAAGCTCGTGATGGACCCAGACCACGGCGTCGCCGCCTGGGCGCTCCCGCCACTCAGGACGACGAACGTGCCAACGACCACGGAAACAACCGCCGACTTAAGTCCAGCGGAAAACCCTCGGGACTGACGCGTCGATTTCCCCACACTTGGACGTTAACGCGACTCGCGACGTTTCGCCTGGTGAACGGTTCATCTGCCTTGCGAGAATAGGCTCCTGCCGCCGCCACCAGCCGCTTGCTAAGCCCCCGTGCCGCCGCGCACGCGCCAGCGGATCCCTGCCTCAATAAACCCGTCGAGGTCGCCGTCGAACACCGCGGACGGGTTGCCCGACTCATACTCAGTGCGCAGGTCCTTCACCATCTGGTACGGCTGCAATACATAGGAACGCATCTGGTCGCCCCACGACGCCTTGACGTCCCCGGCGAGCTCCTTCTTCTGCGCGGCCTCCTCGGCGCGGCGCAGCAGCAGCAGCCGCGACTGCAACACCCGCATCGCGGCCGCACGGTTCTGGATCTGCGACTTCTCGTCCTGCATCGACACCACGGTGCCCGTAGGCAAGTGGGTGATGCGCACCGCCGAGTCCGTCGTGTTCACCGACTGGCCACCCGGCCCGGACGAGCGGAACACGTCCACCTTGATGTCGGTGTCCGGGATCTCAATGTGGTCGGTGCCCTCGATCAACGGGATCACCTCCACCGCGGCGAACGACGTCTGGCGCCTGCCCTGGTTGTCGAACGGGCTGATGCGCACCAGCCGATGCGTCCCGGCCTCCACGCTGAGTGTCCCGAAGGCGTAGGGCCCAGACACCTCAAACGTGGCGGACTTGAGCCCCGCCTCCTCGGCGTACGACGTGTCGAGCACCTTGGTGGCGAAGCCGCGCCTTTCGGCCCAGCGCAGGTACATGCGCAGCAGCATTTCGGCAAAGTCGGCTGCGTCGATGCCGCCCGCTCCAGACCGGATGGTCACCACGGCGTCGCGTTTGTCCCACTCCCCCGTCATCTGGGTGCGAATCTCGAGTGCGGCGAGCTCCTTGCGGATGGCTGCGAGGTCCGCCTCGGCCTCGGCCATGGCGTCGGCGTCCTCGCCCTCGGCGGCGAGCTCCGCGAGCACCTCGATGTCGTCGATGCGCGCGCGCAAGGCGGCGCCGCGGTCAAGTTCGCCCTGCACGGCGGACAGCGCGGAGGTCACCTTCTGGCCGTGCTCAGGGTCGTCCCACAGGTCCGGGGCGGCGGCCTGCTCGCTCAGTTTGGCAAGGCGGCGGCGCAGCTCCTCGGGGTCCGAGACCGCCTCGATCGAGTCGAGGGTGGCGCGTAGCGACGCAATCTCGGCGGGAAAATCGACGGTGGACACGGCGCACAGCCTACGTGAGCCACCCCGCCCGGCCGAAACTCGCGCGCGCCTCCTAGGCCGTCCTCGCAGCCAAACGTGGCCCGCGCGTCGGCATCGTGGCGCCGGGACCGCAGCACCGCCTAGTATTGGGGACGACTCTGGAGCGCCGTCGCCTCGGTTCCGCGAGGAGCCGCGGCGGTTCGTGCGCACCGGTACTGTGATGCATAGCACCCCCGTGTGGGGACTTTTCCCATCCACAAAAGGTGAAGGACACATGAATTTGACACGGACCAGAACGGCCAGCGTAGTCGCTGCCGCAGTGGCATCGACAGTGCTGCTGTCCGCCTGCGGCAAGACGGCTGAACCCACCCCTACTGGCCCGCCCAAGGACCCCGTAACAATCACCATCGCGTACTGGGACCCGGGTCTTGAGGACCTCGCGGCGCAGTACGAGAAGGAACACCCGTACGCCAAGATCGTGATCAAGGGCGGCGACTACACGCAGCAGCACTCGGACCTCAAGCAGGCCCTGATTGCCGGCACTGGCGCGCCCAACATCGCGACCATCGACGAGAGCTACATGCCCGAGTTCATGGACATGTCCGGCGACTTCGTGAACCTCGCGGACATGGGCGCTTCCAAGTACAAGGACAACTACCTGCCGTGGAAGTGGGCCGAGGGCACCACTCCGGACGACGCAACCATCGTGGGCCTTGGCTCCGACGCCGGCGGCCTTGCGTTGTGCTACCGCAGCGACCTGTTCGCGGCGGCGGGCCTGCCCACCGATCGCGACGCGGTGGCAGCCGCCATCGGCGACACGTGGGAAGGGTTCGTCCAGCTGGGCAAGCAGTACTACGCGCAGACGGGCAAGAGCTTCATCGACAACGCGACGAACATGATGGAGCCCATCCGCACCCAGCTTGGCGTTGACTACTACAACCGCAACGGCGAGTTGGAGATGGCCCCCACCAAGCCCGCGTTCGACACCGCCTCCGAGGCCATCACGTCGCACCTGTCCGCAGGTATCGACACGTGGATCCCGAAGTGGGACGAGGGCCTGTCGACCGACGCGTTCGCCACTGTGCTGTGCCCGTCGTGGATGCTCCCGTACATCGAGAACAAGGCCTCCAACCCCGGGTCCGAGGCCAAGTGGGACGTCACTGACCTGCCGGGCCCAGGCGGCAACTGGGGCGGCGCGTTCTTCACGATTCCGGACCAGTTCGACACGTACACCACCCAGGAGACGTACAACTTCCTCGAGTGGCTGATCCAGGGCCCGCAGCAGCTGGCGCTGTACCAGGTGGTGGGCAAGCTTCCGTCGCAGGAGGCGCTGTTCGCCGATGACGGCATCCAGTCGGACACCAACCCGTACTTCAACGATGCGCCGGTTGGGCCGCTGTTTGCCAAGAGTGTGGCGGAGATGCAGACCCCGATCTACTACTCCAGCAAGCACATCGACATCGCGGCGATCGTGGAGCGTGTGCTCCAGGACATCCAGAGCGGAACGGTGGCCGCGGACAACGGCTGGGACCGCGTGATCGGCGCTGCGGACGTCTACAACGCGCAGTAGCTACACAGATCTGACGCAGTCAACGTGGGGGTGAGCCGGGAGGCTCGCCCCCACGTTTGCGTTCCATGCGGCACGGCAGACACGGCACAGCCCACGCCAGCAGGCGAGCACGACGCCTACGCCCATCGACGGTGGCGCTGAGCGGCGACGATTAGGCGCAGCCCGCAGTCGCCTTGGCGTTGTCAATGTACGTCAACAGCGACGCCTTCACGTCGGAGTCGAAATTGCCCTGCTCCCACGTGTCGTACGTCAACTGAAGCGAGTCGCAATCCCCTGCTGCGGCGTTGTCGTCTATAGATCCCTTGAGGATCGCTCCGTCCGTGGGGACTTGCTCCCAGAAGCCGTCGGCATCAGTCGCATTGTCAGACGATGATCCTGGGGCCGCCACCGGTGCTGACGTCTCCGCAGTCACTGGAGCCGTCGTCTCTGAAGTGGTGGTCTCACCGGGAGTGGTCGAAGGCGTGGACGCGCAACCGGTCAGCGCAACCAGGACCGCTACTGCCACGAGTGTTCGCATAGCCCCGACCCTAACGCCACCTAGTGGATTCCGCGACCGCTAGCGCGGGTTCCAGCGTGGTCGGCGCCGCGGAACCCCCAAAGCGTCGCCGCTACAACAACCCTGACGCTCTCGCGTGTGCGTGTGGTGCGGCAGGCGGGCGCGGCTCGGTCAGTAGGCGCGGGCGCTCGACGTGACCGTGACGACGACGCCGTCGCTCCACGGCAGCAGCGAGTCCGCGCCGAACAGCACGGGGGTGCGCACCTCAAGCGTGACGACCACGGAGTGCCCGTCGGGTGAGGTCGCGCTCACCACGCGCACTTGATCGAGGCCGTAGCGCGCCGATTGCTCGCGGACCGACTCCCACGCGGCCTCGCGCAGCGCCGCGTCATTGATGAGCACCGCGGCGTCGGCCGTGGGCTCGTCGAGCTCGCCGCGGTAGAACGCCCGCAGATCGAGCGAGTCCGCCACGTCGACCGCGACGTCATCGGCGAGCCGAACCGCGCGAAGGCGGTCGACGTGCACCGCGGTCGCCGCCGAGACGACCAACACGAGTAGCACGGTCAGCACCAGAAACCCCAGCGACAGCAGCGTGATATTGCCGTCGTCGCGCGCCGCCCGACGCCGTGCCGCGATCACCTGTCCGTCCCGTAGTCTTCGACGGCCGACACGGCGGAAGCGGAAACGGTGACGCCCAGCGGCATCCAGCTGGCCAGCCCCGAGGGCACGCCCGGCAACGCGACGCGAACCTCGACGGTCGCGTACACGTCGGTCCCGGGCTGGAAGCAGGGTCGCTTCGAGCACGTCAGTTCGATCGAGCGCGCCTTGGGCTCGGTGAAACCAAAGTCCTCAAGCGTGAGGTCCGTCGCGGCCTCCGCGCGCCGCGACGCGACGCCGCGAGCGTCCCGCGGCTTGGCACCGTCCTCGAGTGCCGCGACGCCGGCGACAGTGGCGCTCCGCGCGGCCTCCCTTGCAGACAGCTCGACCGCGAACGTCGCCGCCTGGATCTGGCTCAGGGCGACGATGAGGTACACGACCGGCACGAGCAACAACAACGACATCCCGATGAACTCGACGATTGCGCCGCCGGCGTCGGCGGGCACGTCACCGCTGCGAAACCTCCGCGGGCTAGTCACGCGGACCCTCAACAAACGCGCGGCCGTCGACGCGAATGGTGCCGAAGCCCCACAGACCGAACTCGGGCGCGGGCGCTTCGACCGTCATCACGACTACCGGCGCGCCGTCCACGGTCACCACGTCAGCCGACACGTTTGCCGCGTACCCGCCGAGTGCATCAGCCAGGAGCTGCTCCGTTCGGTCAACCCCTGCCTGCGGCGTCTGGTCGGCGAGCGCGGCGACCCGTGCACCCTCGGCGGCTGCTGAGATCATCGTGTTGCGCACGTGCAGGGCGAGGGCGAGCTGCAGGACCCCCGCGATGAGCAGGGTCAGGAGCGCCGCGACCATCGTGAATTCGGCCGCGGCACTGCCGCCATCGCTCCCGCTAGCCTCCGCTGACACTCGCGATCGCCGACGAAAACAGGTCCGTCAGCGCGGGGCCCGCGACGGCCCAGAGCGCCGCCACCAAGCCCGCAGTCATCAGGGTGATGAGCACCCAGCCCGGGACGTCGCCCGCATCTTTCCTGGGCCCGTGGGCCTCCTCGCGCAGTCGCGCCAGTAATACCTTCATATTCCCTCTCCTTTGTTCCGTCACACACCTAGTCGAATCGCCACGATGCCGGGGAAGATCGCGAAGACGACAGTCACCGGCAGGATCAGGAAGATCACGGGCACCATCATCGCGATCTCGCGCTTCCCGCCGTCCTCCATGAGCGCCCTCCGCCCGGAATCGCGGACATCCTGGGCCTGGGCCGCCAGGACGTCCGCGAGTGGCGTGCCACGCTCGATCGCTACTGCGACAGCGTCCCCGAACCGACGCAGCGGCGCCACGCCCGTCTCCGCCGCGAGATCCCGCAGCGCCACGGGCAGTGATGCCCCCGCGTGGACGCGCCCCACGAGGCCGCGCAGGTCGTCGGCGAGTGCGCCCGCGGTAATCGTGGACACTCGCTCGATCGCCCCCTGCGCACCTTCGCCAGCGTTCACCGCGAGCGCCATCATCTCGGCCACCGTTGGGAGTTCAGCAAGGACGCGTTGTTCTCGGCGCCTGACGGCGCGCCCGAGCGCGTAGTCGCGCGCGGCGGCGCCCGCTGCGGCGCACGCGAGTGCGAGCATCGCCAGGGGGAGGAAGCCAGCGTCTGGCCGGGCAGACAACCCGAGCGCGAACACGATCCCAACCGCCAGGCCGCCAACTGCCCACAAGACTTGCTCCGCCCTGAATCGCTCCACCGACACGCCGCCGCCGGCACGCCGCAACCTCACCGCGAGCGCAGCTCGGCCGCCCACCCAGCCCTCGACGCGGCGCACCACGTCTCGAAGCACCGGGGCGAGCAGCCGCTCGAGCGTGGGGAACGGGGTGAGCGCCTCGTGCTCGACGGCGCTGCCAGCGCGAAGCCGAGGGGCGATTCGGGCCTCGAGAGTGGGGGTACGTGCGAGCCACCACCGCCAGATCAGCCAGGCGCCGCTGGCCGCGGTGGCGCCGAGAAGCAAGGGCGTCGCCGTCATCGCATCACCCGCTGTTCCGCCGGTAGCCGCCCTACCCGAATCATCAGCCGGTAGGCGACCATCGTCATCGTTGCTCCCGCGGCGAGCACCGTCACGCCCGCTGGAGTGTTGTAGGCCTGCGCGGCCTCGGGGCGGGAGCCGAGCGCTAGCAACACCAGCCACGGCGCGGCGACCGCGAGTCGCGCGGCATTGACCGTCCAGCTCTGGCGTGCCTCGAGCTCGCCGCGCGTACGCGCGTCTTCACGCAGGTAGGCCGACAGCGCGCGCAGCACCCTCCCGAGGTCCGTCCCTCCCACGTCGCGCGTGACGCGCAGGGACTCGACGATGCGGTCGGCGATGGGATCCGCAAGCCGCGCCTTGAGGGCGTCAAGGCTGTCGCCGAACCGTCCCGTCGCGCGGTAGTCGGCGCCGAACTCCCGGAACGGGGCCTGCAACTCGGCGGGTCCGCGGTCTCCCAGTTGGGTGACGGCCTCGGGCAACGCCAGGCCCGCGCGCACACCTGAAGCCAAGTGATCGACCGCCTCCGGCCACACGTCGCGCATCGCCACCGCACGGGCCCGGGCGCGAGCCGACACCAGCGCAAACGGCGCTCGCGAGGCAAGAGCCGCAAGCGCGAGGCCAATCGCGGGGGCAGACGTCAATCCAGCCGTCAGGATGAATGCCACGAGTGCCACCGCCACGGAGGTCCCGACCAGCGCGCGCGGCGTGACGCGGGGCGCGCCTGCCTGGATGAGCAGGTCCTGGGTTCGCGCGTTCCACGTGGACTCCCGCCCGGGGCGAGGCGCGTCGTCTTGCCACACGGACAGCCAGATCAGGTAGAGCCCTGCCCCCAATGTCGAACCAAGCACGAGCCCCACGTCACGCCGCCTTCAGCAGGCGGGAAAGGTCAAAGCCCGCACGTTCGAAGCGCTCGACGTGCGGCGGGAAGCCGTCGCCACGGACGAGCTTGCCGCCCGCGAGGTGGAACAGGTCCGAGGTCTCCACGACCCCCGACTCGACCCGCCCCGGCACGCCCACGATCTCCGTGGCCCGCCGATCTCCCGAAGCGTCGAGCTCGAGGTGCACGACGATGTCAAGCGCGCTCGCGACCGTGGGCACCACAAAGCGGTCGGACACGTTGTCGCCCGCGAGCAGAGGCAGGGTACACATCTTGGTGATCGCGTCGCGCGCGCTGTTGGCGTGGATCGTGCACATTCCAGGCACGCCTGCGTTGAGCGCCACCAGCATGTCGAGCGACTCCGCCTCGCGAACCTCGCCGATGATGATGCGGTTGGGGCGCATGCGCAGCGCCTCCTTCACGAGGCGTCGGAGCGGGATCTCGCCTGTGCCTTCGAGGCTGGGCTGGCGGCACTGCAGCGAGACGACGTCTCGCAGCGGGATCTTAAGTTCGAACACCTCCTCGCAGGTGATGACGCGCTCGCGCGGGGGGATCGCGCCAGCGAGCGCGTTCAGGGCCGTCGTCTTCCCCGCCTGCGTGGCGCCCGCGATCAGCACATTAAGGCCGGACGCGACGGCCGCGCCCAGGAAGTCAGCGGCGGCGCGGGTGAGCGATCCCAGTTCCACCAGGTCGTCTACGTGCGACGCCCGCACCACGTACTTGCGGATGTTCACGGCCCAGTGCGCGCGGGTGACGTCGGGGATCACGGCGTGGAGCCGCTCCCCGCCGGGTAGCGAGGCGTCGACGAACGGGCTCGACAGGTCGAGCCGCCGCCCGGACGCCTTGAGCATCTGCTCAACCAAGTCGCGTACCTGCTCGGCGGTGAGGATCGTGGGAGTGAGCTCAGGCTCGCCGCCGCGGGCGACGAACACCCGCGCCGGCTCGTTGATCCAGATCTCCTCCACGGCCGGGTCGTCCATGTACTGCTGGAGCGGCCCCAGGCCTGCAACCGCGTCCATCACCGACTTGGCCGTGAGGGCGCGGTCCGCGACCGGCGCAACCTTGCCAACGAGCGCCCGTTCGTCCCACGCGCGCAGGGCGTCGTCCACTAGGACCGCCACCGCGTCCACGTCGCGGATGGGGTCCACTCCCTTGCGTCGAATCAGATCCCGGACTTGGTCCTCGATCTGCGACGCCACCTCTGCCGTCATGTAAGGCAGGTTAGGTGGGGTCGCAGGGGGCTCGCTCGGCGAGTGTGGATAACTCTGGGACCCACGAGACCTGGGTACGTGGCACCCTTGAGACATGTGTGGGCGATATGCGGATTTTCTCCAGCAGCAGGATCTCGAGGACGCGTTCGCGATCGCGGAGTCCGCTGACGACGCCCGGCTGCTGCCGCCGTCCTGGAACATCGCGCCCACCCAGGCGGCCCGCATCCTCACGCCCGTAGACGGCGGGCTGCGCGTTGAGGCGGCCCGCTGGGGACTGGTTCCCGGCTGGGCAAAGGACCCCAGCGTCGGCTCCCGGATGTTCAACGCGCGCTCCGAGACCGCTGCCGAGAAGCCGTCGTTCCGCGCCGCCTACAAGCGCCGCCGCTGCCTGGTGCCCGCTTCCGGCTACTACGAGTGGGAGACGCTGCCCGGCGGCAAGCAGCCGTACTTCATCACCGCGGAGGACGGCTCGCCGCTCGCGTTCGCCGGCCTCTACGAGCTGTGGGGGCCGCAGGGCGAGCCACCCCTGGTGACGTTCAGCATCCTCACCCGCGCCGCCCGCGGGGAGCTGGCGCGCATCCACGACCGCGAGCCCATCATGCTCCCGGCCGACGCCCGGGAGGCCTGGACGGCGCACGACGCCGGGGAGGCGGAACTCGAGGCGGCGCTCGCGGCGGACTCGCCCGCAGCAGTCATGACGCAGCGTCGGCAAGGACGTGGGGAACGTGCGCAACAACGGCCCAGAGCTGGTGGAGCCTGCGCAGGCGTAAGGCCCTCGCGGGATCCCTACTTACAACTCAGCACCCTGGTTACAGCTCAGCACCCTGCGCCACGTACAGGCCGAGCAGGCCAAGCAGCACCAGCACTTGCGGCAGCGCCGCCAGACCGAACACCACGTTGGTGGCCAGCGGGCTGCGCAGCACGCGCGGCAGGTACACCCGCGTGAGCATGGTCGCCAGCGTCACCGGGATCCCGAACAGGAACAGCGCCGCCACCAGCCCGTGCAGGCCCGGCCCCGCCAGAGTGGCGATGGTGACGGGCACGGCGGCGAGCCCCACCCCGATCCCCGCGAAGATCAGCACCGAGTCCTCGAACTTGAACTGCTCCGCCCACCGGTCAAGCCACGCGCCCACCGTGTGCACAAACAGCGGGCACACCACCACCGTGATGGCGAAGTACACGATCATGACAGTGGGCGCGAACGCCGTGCCGTCGGCCGCCTCGCCGCCCTCCGGCACCGGGTACGTGCCCTTTCCCGCCAGCGTGAAGAACCAGAACCCAACCGAGAACACAGCCGTCCCAAGCGCCGACGCCGTCCACGCCCTGTGCGTGCTTGGCCCAGCAATCTTGTACGCCGTGGGGAAACGCTCTCGCCAGCCGTCCGCGTGAAGCGCGGCCTGGGCCTCGCGGACGGAAACGACGACCGACCGCATCGGCTAGATGGCCCCGTTGAGCACCGCGACGCCAATGGCCAGCGAGCCAACAACCACCATGGTCGTGAAGGCGATCGTGAAGAACTTCATGCCCGCGCTGCGCAGCGTGGGCTCAAGGGTGATGCGCGCCAGCGCGCCGGCAAGCAGCGACGGGATGATGAATTGCGTGAACGGTAGCCACCCGTACTTGGTGTTGATGAAGAAAATGAACACCGCCGGGACGATGCCAGCGACGAACCCATACAGCGCGAACCGCGCGGCCGAACCAATCGTGGACATGTGCGCCGTTGCGTCGTCCACGATCCGCCCGAAGAACAGTGTGAACGCGGGGATCACGAAGAAGATGACGAGCACGAACGTGATGAGCAGCGTCAGGATGTAGCCGCCTGCCGCCACGGAGTCCTCGATGTCCACGTTCCGAGTCGCGAAGTAGACGATGGTGAAGATGCCCGCCCAGTACATGATCGTGAGCGGCAGCGAGTACCAGGAACGCTGGTCGGGCAGGAAGTCGTCGTCGCCAAAGTTCGGCGGACGGAACGAGCGTTGGACAGTCATAGTCAGAGCCTCACCATGTGCACACTGGACCAAACGGACACTAGATCACATGTTGCCACGGAACGGCGTCTCGCCGCTTGTGACGTGCGTGGGATTTCGCACATCGTGCCGCGCGGCGTCAGGCGCTCGCGCGCACCGAGACGTCGCCGGCGAGCACCTCGATGCGGCCGCCCGCTCCCACGTCAACAAGCAGGCCCCCCGCGCCAGACAGCCCCACGGCGCGCCCGCTCACCGGCGCCGCGCCCGCGACCGTCACGGTGACGTCCTGGCCAAGGGTCGAGCAGACGCTCGCGACCTCCCGCGCCAGCATGTCCACCGAGCCGTCGCTCCAGGCGTCCACCGCGGCGCGCACCTCAGTGCCGAGCGCGCCGAGCAGCTCGCCACGGTCGGTCGCCGCGCCCTCGAGCGCCAACGACGTCGCGTGCTCCACCGGCAGCTCGCCGCGCAGCTGGCTCACGTTGAGACCCACCCCGGCGACGACGGCGCCGCCCACCACCTCGCACAGGATCCCGCCCACCTTGCGCCACGGACCCCAGCCCGCGATCGCGTCCGCCGCGGGGACCACAATGTCGTTCGGCCACTTAAGCGTCGCATCGGCACCCACCGTCGCGAGCGCCCGCACCGCCGCCACGCCCACAACCAGCGGCAGCCAGCCAAGCGTCGCCTCGTTCGGGGACTCGGGGCGCAGGACGATGCTCACCGTGAGCGCGGAGCCCTCCGGCGTCTCCCAGGTGCGGCCGGCGCGGCCCCGCCCGGACGTCTGATGCCCAGCGACCAAAGCGGACATATGGGGCCAGCCCTGGCCGTCGGCGCGCAGCGACTCAGCGACGGCCGAATTCGTGGACGCGGACGTGGCGACGACGCTGAGCTGGCTAAACGGCCCGGCCTCGCCGGACCAGTCGCGCACCAGGCGCTGGGCGTCGAGCGCCGCGCGCGACTCGTCAAAGTGGGGCGAGTGGCCGTCTAAAGTCGTCACGCCGCTAGGCTAACTGCAGTGCGAGGAGGATTCCTGTTGTGACGAAGAAGAAAGCCGCGGACGCCGGCGCCGCCCCCAAGGCCGGTAGCGCCGCCAAGGCAACCAAGACCACCGTCGGCGCGCGTGAGGCGTGGCAGGCGCGCGTCGACGAGGCCATCACGGCCGCAGAGCCCGTCCGCCAAGAGAAGCAGCACGCCCGCGGCAAGAAGACCGCCCGCGAGCGCGTCGAGCAGTTGCTCGACGAGGGCTCATTTGTGGAGCTCGACGCGCTCACCAGGCACCGCTCAACCAACTTTGGCCTCGACAAGACGCGCCCCTACGGCGACGGCGTGATCGTGGGCTACGGGACCATCGACGGCCGCCAGGTGGCCGTGTACTCGCAGGACTTCACAGTGTTTGGCGGCTCGCTCGGAGAGATCCACGGCCAGAAGATCGCCAAAATTCAGGACTTCGCGCTGCGCACTGGGGTGCCGCTGATCGGCATCTCCGACGGCGGCGGCGCGCGCATCCAGGAGGGCGTAGCCGCGCTCACCCAGTTTGCCGAGATCTTCCGGCGCAACGTGGCATCGTCGGGCGTCGTCCCCCAGATCTCGATCATCCTCGGGCCGTCGGCCGGCGGCGCCGTCTACTCCCCCGCGCTCACCGACTTCATCGTGATGGCGGACGGCACGTCGCAAATGTTCATCACCGGGCCGGACGTCATCAAGTCCGTCACGGGCGAGGAGGTCACGTTCGAGGAGCTCGGCGGCGGCGCGACCCACAACACCAAGTCGGGGGTGGCGCACTACCTCGCCAGCGACGAGGACGACGCGATCGAGTACGTGCAGCACCTGCTGCAGTTCCTGCCTCAGAACAACCTGTCCGACCCGCCCAACTGGGATGTGGAGGCAGACCTCGAGCTCACGCCGGAGGACGAGGCGCTCAACTCGATCGTCCCGGACAGCGACAACCAGCCGTACGACATGAAGACAGTCATCGAGACCGTCCTGGACGACGGCCACTTCTTCGAGATCCAGCCGCTGTTCGCGCAAAACGTCGTGGTGGGCTTCGGGCACGTCGAGGGGCACTCCGTGGGGATCGTCGCGAACCAGCCGCAGTCGATGGCAGGCACGCTCGACATCGCCGCCGCCGAGAAGGCCGCCCGGTTCGTGCGCACCTGCGACGCCTTCAACATCCCCATCGTCACCTTCGTTGACGTGCCCGGCTTCCTGCCCGGCGTTGACCAGGAGCACCTTGGCATCATCCGCCGTGGCGCCAAGCTGATCTACGCGTACGCCGAGGCCACGGTCCCGCTCGTCACCGTCATCACCCGCAAGGCGTACGGCGGCGCATACATCGTGATGGCCTCCAAGCAGCTCGGCGCAGACGTCAACCTCGCATGGCCGACGGCGCAGATCGCCGTCATGGGCGCCAGCGGGGCGGTCAACATCCTGCAGCGGCGGGCCCTGGCCGCGGTCGCCGACGCCGGCGGCGACGTCGAGGCCGAGCGCGCCCGCCTCACGGCCGAGTACGAGGAGGCGATCGTCAACCCGTACGACGCCGCCGACAAGGGCTACGTCGACGCCGTCATCGAGCCGTCCGAAACCCGCTCGCAAGTGGTCCGCGCGTTGCGGGCGCTGCGCACCAAGCGCGCGTCCCTGCCGCCCAAGAAACACGGGAACATCCCGCTGTGACCCGCGCCGAGGACATCGCCCAGGCCGCCGCCTCGTTGCGCGTGGTGCGCGGCGAGCCCGACGAGGCCGAGCTCGCGGCCCTCGTGGCAGGCATGGTCGCGTACGCGTCGGCGAACGAGCGGGACGAGGACCCAGGCTCGCCCACCTCCGCATGGATGGACCGCTCGCGCACCCTGCGCGGGCTGCGCGTGGGCGTGCTGGGCAAGGGCGACTCCGCCTGGCGCCACTCGCTGCGTTAGTCCCATGGCCACGCGACGCTTTCGGCTGGGGCGGCGCTACCGCCTGGTGCTCACGGCGGTGATGGCGGCGGCGCTGATAGCCGCGGCGCCGTGGATCTGGATCCGCGCATCGGCCGGGCCGCACGTCCAAGCGCTCGCCCCTGGCTCCGACGCGCCGCACGCCGAGGCCGCGCTCGTGCTCGGCACTCTTGTGAACCCGGACGGCAGCCTTTCCCCGCGGCTGGAGGAGCGGGTGGACGTGGCCGTCGAGCTGTACGCCTCCGGCGCGGTACCGGTGCTCGTCATGAGCGGCACGCCCACGACGGACACGGGCCAGAACGAGCCGGATCGGATGCGGGACTACGCGACCTCGCGCGGCGTGCCCGCGTCGGCCATCGTGCTTGACCCGACCGGGCTCGACACACACGCGTCCTGCGCGGCGGCCGCCGGGAAGCTGGGCCTGTCCCGCATCCTCGTGGTGACGAACGAGTACCACGCATACCGGGCCACGTGGCTGTGTCGCCAGGCCGGGCTTGACGCGACGGGCGTGTACGCGCCGCCGTCCTCTTCCGCCACGATCGCGCGCGAGAACCTGCGCGAATTTGGGGCGGCCTGGAAGGCGCTCGGCGACGTCGCCCGCGACTAACCCCAGGCGCTGTGCTCGCTACCGGCGCCGCGCTTTGGCAGGATGGCACCATGGCCTTTGGAAACAGCAAGCACCCCGCCACCGGCGAGCCCGACCCTCATTTTGAAGACGTCGCCAAGAACCAGGCGGATGTGATTCGCAGGCTTTACGTCGAGGCGTTCGCCCGCAAGGGGATATCCGCGGAGGACCACGGCGACCACATCGAGACCTCGGAAGGCAAGAAATACGGACTTCACAACTTGATCCGGGAGTGCCTGTCGACCGGGGTGTCCGAGCGCACATGGCGCAAGGTCTGCGAGTCGTTCCTGGACCGCATGCTTAGCGCAGAACAGCAGGACCGCGACTTCGACAATATGGATGACGCCGCGTTGGCGGCGATTGCGTACCCCCGGATCGCGGCCGACGAGATGTTGGCGGGCGGGGGCGCCAAGTTCACGTTTGACTACGGCCGGGGCTTGACGGACGGCCTTCGTGCCGTGCTGGTCGCCGACTTTCCGCAGACCGTCACGTACCTTACCGACGACCACCTTGCCGGCCGAGACGCCGAGGCGCTGTGGGCCGCCGCGCTCGCCAACCTCGGCGCGGACTCCGGGCACGAACACCTAGAGATCAACCTCTCCGACTCTGACGGCGTGATCCACGTGTGGGCGGGCGACTCCGTCTACGTGGCCTCGCAGGCACTGCGCTTGCCGGAGCTGCTTGCCGCCACTGAACTCGGCGGAGAGGAGCGCGAGGGCCTACTGGTCGCGATTCCGCACCGGAACATGGTCGCGGTGCATATCCCTCGCGACGTCGCGCAGATCGTGGCCGCTGTCACTGGCATGGCCAACCTCGCCGTCGAACAGTTTCGCACCGCGCCCGGCGCGATCTCGCCAAACCTGTTGTGGTGGGAAAGCGGAGAGTTTGAGCAGGTGTCGTGGCTTGGCGAGGATGGTCAACTCAAGGTGCAACCATCGCCGCGCATGATGCGCGTCCTCAACGCGGAGGAATGAGCCCGGGGACCATGGTCCCGCCGGTAAGGCGTGCCTAAGTCGTACGTTCGGCGTATGGAGCGCCCCGTCTCGGTTGAGGCGGCGGCCCCGGCCGGGTCGCCGTGCGTAGATGCACGGGATCCGTACCCGGGGCTTTACGACGTGGCACAGGCGCTCGATGCCGGGGAGGGTGCGCAGGTTCGCCTGCGCGGGATTCGCGGCACCCGCCGGGAGGGGTTTGCCGCCGCGCTCGAGGCACTCACGGGCGCGGCGGTTTCCCGGGACGCGGGCGCGGCGGGTTTCCGGGACGCCGACGCCGCGGCACCCCCGCCGGGCCCCCTCGCCCCGCGGGTGGAGCTGCCGACGCCGCCCCCGTCCGAGACCCCCGAACAGCGCGCCGCGCGGCTGTTCGACTGGGTGGAACGCGTGGGCGCCTCCCTCCCGCCCGGCCCGCGCCCCCGGTGGCGAGCCGGCCATGCCATCGACGCCGCCCTACGGCGGCCCGCGGTGGGCATTCCCGTGTTTCTCGCGTCCATGTGGGCGCTGCTCGAGCTGACCACCCGCGTGGCCGCGCCCGCGATGGCGGCGGGCGCCTGGCTCATCAACGGTCCGGTGGCGTCCGGCACCAGCACGGTTCTTGGCGCGCTTGGTGCGGACGACGGCTGGGTGCACGGCCTCGTGGTGGACGGCGTGCTGCTCGGCGTCGCCACGGTCGCGTCCTTCGTGCCGCTCATCGCGATTGTGTTCGCGGCGCTCGGCGTGCTGGAGCACAGCGGGTACCTCGCGCGCGCCGCGGCACTTGGCGACCGGGCGTTGGCGAGGGTCGGGCTCGACGGCAGCAGCGCGGTGCCCATCATCCTTGGCTTCGCGTGCAACGTGCCCGCGGTCGCGGCCGCACGGGGCCTGCCGCACGCGCGCCACCGGATGGTCACCGCCATCCTCGTGCCGTACACGCTGTGCAGCGCCCGCATGGTGGTGCTGCTGTTCGTGGCGACCGCGATCTTCCCCGCGCACGCGGGCACCGCGGTGTTCGCCATGTACGTGCTGAGCGGCGCTATCGTGGCCGCCGGCGCACTGCTGCTGCGCCCCCACGGCGGCGCGCCGGCGCCCCGGCCCGCCGCCGCATCGTCCCTCCTGCCTCCCCTGCGATGGCCGAGCCTGGCGACCGTACTTGGCCGCGCCATCGGCCAGGTGTGGCTATTCATCCGCGAGGCCGGGCCGATCGTGGTCGCGGCGATCGCGGTGATGTGGTTGGCGCTGGCGATCCCCGCGGGCGAGGGGCGGTTCGCGGACGTCGCCCCAGCCGACAGCGCGTTCGGGGCCCTCGCCGAATGGACCACGCCCGGGCTCGCCCCCATGGGCGCCGACGATGCCCGCGTTGCGGGCGCGCTGCTCACCGGGGTGGTTGCGCGCGAGGCGTTCGTTGGCGGGTTTGCCGAGTGGCAGGTGGCCGCAGGCACCGGCAACGCTCCCGGAGAGCTGCAGGAGGCGCTCGCCGCGTCTTCCGGCGGGCACCCGGGGGCCGCAGGCGCCGCGCTGCTCGTGTTCCTGCTCGCGTATGTGCCGTGCGTGTCAACGATGGCGGCGCAGGTGCGCGCGATCGGCTGGCGCCGCGCCGGCGTGGCCACACTCGCGCAGTTCACCGCCGCGTGGCTGCTCGCTGTCGCCGTGTTCCAGGTGGGCCGGCTGCTGTGAGCGCGTCGCGGTTTGAGCAGGTGGTGGGCGCGTTTCGCCGCGGGGAGGCGCCCGGCGCCATCGCTGACCGCACGGGCGTGCCCACGGGCCTGGTGCGCGCCATGGTGGCGGAGGCCACCCGGCTCGAGCTCCGATCGCTGCCGGTCGCGTCGTGTGGGGCGGCGTGCGCAGCCGCCGGCGCCGCGTGCTCGGGGTGCCCGCTCGCGACGGCCCGCGAGTGAATTACGCAACACTCTAGTTCCGTATTTTTGACAACGGGCGCCGGTGCCGCTTAGGGTTACCTAAGTCGCCACCCAGCCGGGGGCGCACACACCGGCCACCAGCCGCCAACCCGAGGAGCCCAGCATGATGGCGAACTTCCTCATCGGCCTCCGCGAGGGGCTCGAGGCGTCGCTCGTGCTCGGCATCCTGATTGCGTACCTCGTGCGTACCGACCGCCGCTCCCACCTGCGCGGCGTGTGGCTCGGGACGGGCGCCGCGATCGCCGTGTCGCTCGCCGTCGGCGCCGCCGTGACGTGGGGCCCGCGTGGGCTCAGCTTCACCGCGCAAGAGGCAATCGGCGGCATCCTCAGCATCGTCACGGTGGTGTTGGTAACCGGCATGATCTTCTGGATGGGTAAGACGGCGCGCTTCCTGCGCTCCAAGCTCGAGAACGCGCTCGAGGCTGCGGCAAACGTGGGCGTGGGCGCGATCGCCATGGTCGCCCTCATCGCCGTCGGGCGCGAGGGCATCGAGACGTCGCTGTTCCTGTGGGCGGGAATCTCGGCCGCAGGCAGCACCACCACGCCCATCGTCGGCGCGGTGCTTGGGCTGGGCACCGCCGTAGCGCTCGGCGTGCTGATCTACCGGGGCGCACTCCGGCTCGACCTTCGCAAGTTCTTCCAGTGGACGGGCGTGTTCCTCGTGCTCGTGGCCGCAGGCGTGCTGTCCTACGGCATCCACGACCTCCAGGAGGCGGGCATCCTGCCGGGCCTCCACACGCTCGCGTTCGACGTCTCCGCGCAGGTGCCCGCCGGCTCCTGGTACGGAACTGCACTCAAGGGCATCTTCAACTTCTCGCCGCAAACCTCCGTGCTCGAGGCGGCCGCATGGCTCGCCTACGCCGTGCCCACCCTGTACTTCTTTGTCCGCCTGGCGTTCGGCAAGGCGCCCGCGCGGCTCGCGCCCGCCACCCCAGCCACCACCACGCCGCAAGCCGCGGCCTCAACCACCAAGTAGGGACTCGCATCGTGACAACCTCCTCCAAGCACGCCCTCGTAGCCGCCGCGCTCCTCGTCGGCGCCGCCGCGTGCGCACCCGCCGCCGGCGACATCAACATCGCGGCGACCTCCACGGACACCACGTGCACCCTGAGCGTCGCGACCGTCCCCGCGGGCGCCGTGACCTTCACCGTGACGAACAACGGCTCAGCCGAGACCGAGCTGTACGTGCTCGACCCGAACGGCAAGGAGCTGGCCGAGGTCGAGCACATCGGCCCGGGACTCACGCGCGATCTGACCGTCGATCTCACGCCCGGTGATTACCTCGCGGGCTGCAAGCCGGGCATGACCGGCGACGCCATCACCGCACCGTTCACGGTCACGGAGTAGCCGCGTGGCGGGCGCCATCGCCGCCCGCGGCTTAGGCTGAAGCCGTGCCCCCCTTTCGAAGCGCCCACCGTCTCGCGCCCCGCGCCCGCTTCCTGGTCGCCCTGATCGTCGCCGTGCCCACGATCATCTGTGGGCCGTGGCTATACCTGCGCGGGACCACCGCGTCGTCCGCGCACGGCCCACACGCCGTGCCACGCCACGCCCAAGCCGCCATCGTGCTGGGCGCCAAGGTTGGCGACGACGGTGTGCCAAGCCCATTCCTCCAGGAGCGGGTCGCCAGGGCCGTCGAGCTCTACAACGACGGCGCTGTTGACGTTCTCATCATGACGGGCGACGGCTCGTCGCGGCCGGGGTACGACGAGCCGGGCGCGATGCGGGAACTCGCGCTCGCCGCGGGCGTGCCAGACGACGCGATCCTGCTTGACCGCGAGGGCCTCAACACCCGCGCCTCGTGCGACCGAGCCGCCGCCAATTTCGGGATCACCAGCGCCGTGGTCGTCACGCAAGAATTCCACGTGGCGCGTGCGACGTGGCTGTGCCGACAGGCGGGAATTGACGTGCAGGGAGCGTACCCCGCGGTCGGCGGACGCATGGGCACCTACACAGGGAACATCCGCGAGGTCGCGGCCGCGTGGAAGGCCGTGCTGGGACTGTAGCCGACGCGCGCGGCGCAAACCGGGGGACTTTTGGCCTAACATTCGGCGCGCATTCGACCTAGTGTGAGGGTAGAAGTACTGAGTGCATAGCGGGACAGGCCGCCTCGAATCGGCGTGACCCGTGGCCAAGGAGGCCCTCGCATGTCTGACCTGACGCATTTTGGTTTTGAGTCGATCGAGTCCGAGCGCAAGAAGGACGCCGTCGCCACGGTATTCGATTCGGTGTCTCGAAAGTACGACCTCATGAACGACCTCCTCACCCTGGGGATGCACCGCGGCTGGAAGCGCAAGGCGATCGCCGCCGCCGACATCCGCCCGGGTGACCGCGTGCTCGACGTCGCCTCGGGCACAGGCGACATCGCCATCGGCATCGCCCGCAAGGTGGGCCCCACCGGCGAGGTCATCCTCAGCGACATCAACTCGCACATGTTGGCGGGCGCGCGCCGCAAGATCGCCTCCGGCAAGCACCCCGGCAAGTTCGGGTTCGTGGAGGCCGACGCCGAGGACCTCCCGTTCCCCGACGAATCATTTGACGCCGTCACCATCTCGTTCGGGCTACGCAACGTGACGGACCAGGACAAGGCCCTGCGCTCCATCCTGCGCGTGCTGAAGCCCGGCGGCCGGTTGGTCGTGCTCGAGTTCTCGCGCCCGGTGGACGTGCTGGTCAGGCCAGCGTACGACGCCTACTCGTTCGCGGCGCTACCCGCGCTCGGCAAGATCGTCCTCAACGACGCGCCTGCCTACCGCTACCTCGCGGAAAGCATCCGGATGCACCCCGACCGCATGACGCTGCGCGACATGGTGGACAAGGCTGGCTACCAGGCCGCGAAGTTCCGCAAGCTGCTTTTCGGGATAGTCGCGATCCACACGGGCGCGAAAGCCGCCTAGCCGCACCGGTAGGCTCGCCGCATGCCTGCCACGCCCACGCTGATCCTCGCGTCCGCGTCACCCGCGCGGGCGTCAACGTTGCGCGCGGCCGGGATCGACCCCGAGGTGCTCGTCAGCTCAGTAGACGAGGACGTCGTGCTCGCAGCCGCCCGCGCGGCCAATCCCGAGCTGTCACCGGCCGACGCGGTGCTTGCCCTCGCGCGCGCCAAGGCCGAGGACGTGGCCGGCGCCGCCGCGCCGCACACCGCCGCGCTGGTGCTCGGCTGCGACTCCATGCTCGAGTTCGGGGGCGAGATCGTGGGCAAGCCCGGTTCCGCCGCAGTCGCGACCGCACGGTGGCGTGCGATGCGCGGGCACACCGGGACCCTCCACACGGGGCACTGGCTCGTGGACCTGCGGGACGGATCCGGCGCTGGCGAGACGGCGTCAACGGTGGTCCGGTTCGCTAGCCTCAGCGACGCCGAGGTAGACGCGTACGTCGCAACCGGCGAGCCGCTCGCGGTGGCCGGCGGCTTCACCGTAGACGGCCGTGGCGGGCCGTTCGTGGAAAGCATCGACGGCGATTACCACGCCGTCGTAGGAGTGAGCCTGCCGCTACTGCGCCACCTGCTAGGCGCCCGCGACGTTGCCATCCATGAGCTGTGGGCGTAGCCGCTCCGCGACCGCCGATTGTTGACCGCACACAACCTACGTGCGCGTAGCCAAGATTTAGCGCGGATCTATTGGTGGAAACCTACAAATCGCGCCGCAGGGCCTTAGTCTCGCGCCCAAACTTGGCCGCGGGCTAGGCTCCCGCGTATCGGCGCGCGCGAACCCGCGCTAAGTTTGCTGGGTGCCGACCTTCGATTCCGTCCTGATTGCGAACCGAGGCGAGATTGCCGTGCGCGTTATCCGCGCGTGCAAGGACGCGGGGCTACGCTCCGTGGCCGTCTACGCCGAGCCCGACCGCGACGCCCCGTTCGTGTCCCTCGCCGACGAGGCCTACAGCCTCGAGGGCGCCACTGCGGCCGACACCTACCTCGACATCGCCAAGATCATCGAGGTCGCGCAACGCTCCGGAGCCCAAAGCGTGCACCCCGGCTACGGCTTCCTCGCCGAGAACGCCGACTTCGCGCGCGCCGTGATCGGCGCCGGACTGACGTGGATCGGCCCGTCCCCCGACGCCATCGAGGCCCTTGGCGACAAGGTGTCGGCCCGCCACATCGCACAGCGCGCTGGCGCGCCCCTGGTCCCCGGCACCAAGGACCCAGTCACCAGCGCCGACGACGTCCACGCCTTCGCCGACGAGTTCGGAATGCCCGTCGCGATCAAGGCGGCGTTCGGAGGCGGCGGCCGCGGCCTCAAGGTCGCGCGCATGAAGGAAGACATCACCGAGCTGTACGACTCCGCCGTGCGCGAGGCCATCTCTGCCTTCGGCCGCGGCGAGTGCTTCGTCGAGCGCTTCCTAGACAGGCCGCGCCACGTCGAGACCCAGTGCCTCGCCGACAGCCACGGCAACGTCGTCGTCGTCTCGACGCGCGACTGCTCGCTGCAGCGTCGTCACCAGAAGCTCGTCGAAGAGGCGCCCGCGCCCTTCTTGACGGACGCGCAGAACGCCGAGCTCGATCACCGCGTCGCAGAACATCTTGCGCGAGGCAAACTACGAGGGAGCAGGCACCTGCGAGTTCCTCGTGGGCATCGACGGCACCATCTCGTTCCTCGAGGTCAACACACGGCTGCAGGTGGAGCACCCGGTCTCCGAGGAGGTCACCGGCGTTGACCTGGTGCAGGAGCAGTTCCGCATCGCGGCCGGCCTGCCGATCTCGAACCTCAACCCTGACGTGCGCGGCCACTCCATCGAGTTCCGGATCAACGGCGAGGATCCTGGCGCAAACTTCATGCCCTCCCCCGGCCGCATCAACCGCCTCCGCATGCCGTCTGGCCCGGGCGTCCGCGTGGACGCCGGCGTCGCGCAAGGAGACACGGTTTCGGGCGCTTTCGATTCGATGATTGCCAAGGTCATCATCACCGGCTCCAGCCGCGAGCAGGCGATCGCCCGCGCCCGCCGCGCGCTCGCGGAGATGACCGTCGAGGGCATCCCAACCGTCCTCCCGTTCCACCGCGCCGTCCTCAACGCCCCCGAGTTCGTCGCGGCGGACGGCAATTTCAAGGTCTTCACCACGTGGATCGAGTCCGACTTCGCGGCCGACGGTCGCGGCGCTAGGCAAGGCAACCTCCGGGGACCAGGGGGACGGCGACAGGCCGGCGCTACGGAGCGAGTCATCGTCGAGGTGGGCGGCAAGCGGCTCGAGGTCGTGCTGCCCGCCGGGCTCGCGCAGGCCGGCCGCGCCAACGCACGCAAGGGCAGCCCGGCGCGCCGCGTGCGCACAGGCGGCGGCGCCAAGGCGGTCGCGTCAGGGAAGACGCTGTCGTCGCCAATGCAGGGCACGATCGTCAAGGTGGCCGTCGAGGAAGGCGCGACGGTCGCCGAGGGTGACCTCATCGTCGTCCTGGAGGCCATGAAGATGGAGCAGCCGCTCACCGCGCACCGCGCAGGCACCGTCTCCAACCTGACCGCGGCCGTCGGCTCGAGCGTGTCGTCCGGCACCGCCATCTGCGACATCGACGAAGCCTCGTAGCGGCAAACGCCACATACGCGCCACGTGCGCAACCGGGTAGCCTTGCACCCATGACTGGAACTCAACGACGAGTTGTCGGCCTCCTCGCTGTCGCGACGTGGCTTGCCCTGGACATGATCCGCTTCTCGGGTCCCCTGATCTCGCAGCTGTTCGACGTGGGCGTGACCATCGCCGCCGGCGCCGCTGTCGCGACCTTCGTGGGCGGCTCCGTGCTCGCCTACGCGGCGCAAGTCATCGGAGCCAGGGTCGGGCTCGGGCGAACGGTGTTGCTGCTCGCAGCGGCGATTGTCGTGCTTCGCGTGCTGGTCCCCTTCCTGGCCGGCGACACGCTCGTGCTGTACGGGCTCATCACCCTCGCGCTGACGCTCGCGCTGCTCGTCGTGTCTTTCCGCTCGGTCGCCGCGGCCGGCGGGCCGCCCGCCGCGATCGCCTCCGCGGCCGTCGGGGCCATGATCGCGGTGCTCGAGCAGGGCCTGCTGCACACGTGGGACGCCGTGTGGCGCTCCGACCTCCTCGCCATCGCCGCCACTGCCGCGCTGTGCCTGTCGCTGCTCTACACCGCGTGGCGTGGCCGCAAGGACCAGTCCGACAAACACGTGCGCGGCCTGTGGGCGTTCGGCCTGTGGATGTCCATCACCGCGTTCTCGTTTGCGAACCTCGCCTTCGTGTCTTCGCAGACCGGCTACCACCTGAGCGTCGCGATCGTCCTCGCGGCCGTGGGACTCGGCGCCGGCTCAGTGCTCGCGTCGCGCGGCCCGAACATCCCGCAGCCCGCGGTGGTCGCCATCGGCGCCGCCACGGTGCTCGCCGTGTGGACGCTCATGTATTTCCAGGGACCGGTGCTGGTGGTGATGGGCCCCGTCGCCATCGCGGGCACCACCTACCTCGCCAGCCGCGCCATGACCTCCGCCGCCCCGGCCCCCGCGTCGGGATGGCGCGTGGCGTCGGCCGCGGCCGTCTTTGGCCTGCTGACGGTGCTGCCGTTCATGCTCGTCCAGCTCGACTACGACATCCCGCTCGGCGTGCCGCACCTGATGGTGATGGTCGCCGCGGCAGCCGCGCTGATGGTTGGCTCGGCGATCAGCGCGCGCGGCCTCGAGCGGCGCAAGGGCCTTGTCGCCGCGGCAGTCGGCTTCCGGCGGCGTGCGGGCGTGCTCGGCATTGCGTCGGTGCTGGTCGCCGCGCTCGCGCTGATGACGTTCAACGGCGGCGGGGGCTCGTCGGGCGAGCCGCCCACGGAGCTGCGCGTCATGTCGTGGAACCTCCATTACGGCGTCACTCCCGGCCTCTCCGGCGGTCCGGACGCGGCGCTTGGCGCCATCGCCGACGAGATCCGCTCACACAACCCTGACGTCGTGATCATCCAGGAGATGACCCGCGGCTGGATCCTCGCGGGAGGCACGGACATGCTGCAGGTGCTCGCCGACGAGCTCGACATGGGCTACGTATACGTAGGTGCCCACGACCACCAGTTCGGCAACGCCATCCTGTCGCGGTACGAGCTCAAGGATGTCGAGGCCCACAAGCTGCCGTACGGCGCCGGACCGCAGGGGCGCAGTGCCATCGTCGCCACGATCGACACGGCGAACGGGCCTATCCAGTTCACGTCGATTCACCTCCAGCACAAGGACGACGACGCCACCCGCGTGGCGGAGGCAGAGGAGTACCTCAAGGTCGTCACGCCCGCCCCGGCAGCACTCGTGGCTGGAGACTTCAACGACACCCCGGACTCGGACGTCGTGGCGCTCATGCTCAAGCACTACTCAAGCGCGCAGGACGACTCGATCGGCAACGCGAACACGTACGTGGGCTCGGACTTCCAGGACCGCATCGACTACGTGTTCTACACGGGCCTCAAGGTGACCGAATTCGCGATCGGCGACTCCGGGCTGTCCGACCATCTGTCACTCAACTACGTGGTGTCGATTCCGTAGGGACTACGCCCGTTGCGGGTCCGTCATATGGTGGAGCCGGCGCGCGGCCTCGGCGATCGTCCCGCTCAGCGACGGGTACACGGTAAACGCCGACGCCACGTCGTCCACGGTGAGCCGATGTGCCACGGCGAGCGACAGCGGGAAGATGTGCTCGCTCGCTCGCGGCCCCACGATCACCGCCCCAAGCACCATCCCGGTGACGGTGTGCCCGAAGATCTTGACGAAGCCTTCGTCGATCGCGAGCATCTTGGCGCGGGGGTTGCGGGCAAGCTCGAGGCGCGACACCTCGAAGAAGATGCCCCGCTCCCGCAGTTGCTCCTCGGTCGCGCCGACCGTGGCGATCTCGGGGCTCGTGAACACGTTCGCAGCCACGTGCGCGAGGTTGAGCGGCGCCACCGCGTCGCCAAGCGCGTGCGCGACCGCGATCCGGCCCTGCATGGCGGCCACGGACGCCAGGGGCATCACCCCGGTGCAGTCCCCCGCCGCGTAAACGCCGCGGGCCGACGTGCGCGACACCTTGTCCACCTCGATGTAGCCGCGCGAGTCGAGCCGGACGCCCGCCTCCTCGAGGCCCACGCCTGCAGTGTTCGGCACCGAGCCGACTGCCATCAGGCAGTGGCTGCCCTCGACCACGCGGCCGTCAGCGAGGGTCACGCGCACGCCGTCGCCGGTGTTGTCCACGCCGGTAGCGTGCGAGCCCGTCACCAGGTTCATCCCGCGCGCCACGAACGCATCGTGGATGAAGGCGGCCGCCTCTGGGTCCTGCCCTGGGAGCACGATGTCCCGGGACGACACCAGGCTCACCTCGGAGCCGAGTAACCGGTACGCGCCCGCGAATTCCGCGCCGGTAACGCCGGAGCCGACGACGACCAGGTGCTCGGGCAGCTCCGTGAGGTCGTACAGCTGGGTCCACGTCAGGATGCGCTTGCCGTCGGGCATGGCGGCGGGCAGGGTCCGTGGGCTGGCGCCAAGCGCCAGCAGCACGGCGTCGGCGTCCACCGCCACTTCCGCGCCCGTCTGGCCCGCGCCCGTCTGGCCGCTGACCACCACGCGCTGGGCGGTCTCCAGGCGCGCCTCGCCCGCGATGACACGCACGCCGTCGCGCTCGAGCCTGGCCCGGATGTCGTCGGACTGCTTGGCGACGAGCGCGCCGATGCGCGCGTTCACGGCCTTCATGTCCACGCGGTGCGCGTCACGCTCCTCCGTATCCCCGCCGTCGAGGTCGCGGATGCCAAGCGCGGGCGCGCGCTCCGAGATGGTGCGCCACTCCGCCGTCGCGATGATCGTCTTGGACGGCACGACGTCGGTAAGCACCGCGTTGCCGCCCAGCCCTTGACGCTCGACGAGCGTGACGTCCGCGCCCTCCTTGGCCGCGACAAGCGCCGCCTCGTAGCCACCCGGGCCGCCTCCGACGATCGCGATCCTGTTGGTCATGCCCGCCCCTCGCTCGTGTGCCAGCCGCGGCGGCATCGGCCAGGCGCGGTCCCGGCGCTACGAGGTTGCGTGGGGGCCGCCCAGGAGCCGACGCCGCTCGCGCCGAATGTTCCTGTCCGCCACCATAAGCCACACGCCGACCGACAGAAGCATCATCATCCAGGTCAGCATCGGGCCGATGTCCACGCCCGTGTACGCAAGCACGTCCTCGATAAGGCCGATGTCGATCGTCATGTCCGAGAGACGGTCGTCGGTCACCGTGTACGGGCCCTCAGACTCGCCCGTGGGCATCTGCGAGAAGAACGAGAACACCGCGGTGCGAACCGAGAAGCCCGTGCTCTTTTCGCCGTTGGAGTCGGAGTCGGTTCCGTCGTCGGGGACGATCGAGACGCCGGGGCCGTCGGTCGGGACGTACCCGTAGAGCGGCCCGCCCTTCTTGAAGTTGGACGACGGCAGCACCAGGTAGTAGTCGCCCGCCGGAAGGCCCGAGAATAGGTACTGGCCGAGACCGTCGGTGGTCGTGGTCGCGTACGGCGCCGAGGTGTCGGTGACATCCCACAACTCGATGACGACGCCCGCGGGGGCGGGGGTGTCGCCAGCGCCGTAGACGCCGTCCTCGACCTTGTCGAACCAGATCTGGTTACCAAGCTCGAGGTTGATCTGGACGTCGAAGAAGCCGAAGTCTACGCTACGGTTTGAGTTGTCGTTCACGACGCCCGCGGTGGGGCCAGTGTCGCTCGTGGGCTCGCTGTCCGCCGCGAGGGTGACCGGTAGCGCGCGCACGGCCGCGCCCACGAAGATGTCACCACCCACGGGGTTTCCGTTGTCCTCGCCGGACACGTCGTTGTCGGGGTCGGGGGCGAGGCCGGCAACGTCGTTGCCGTCGGATGAGCCGAGGCCCGCGAGCTCCTCGTAGAACTCGGACTCCGGGATCTCCACGATGTAGTCGCCCGCGGGCAGGCCGGTGAAGACGTAGTCGCCGTCCACGTTGGTGGTGGTCGTCGCCTGCGAGCCATCAGCGCGCAGGAACGGCGCGCCGCCGCCGGTGTACAGCAGCAGGGTGACGTCCTCGAAGTACCGGTCGCCGTCGTCAAGGCCGTCGTTCTGCGGGTCCCAGAACACGTTGCCGCCAAGCTCCAGGCGGTAGAAGCCAAAGTCGACGGTGAGGTCCTCGGAGTCGTCGGGGCGAATCGCGTCGTTGTCCGGATTGTCGCCGGTGCCGTCCGCGGTCCACTCGCCGCCGGCCTCGGCCACAAAGTCGTTCGACAGCACCGCGCCGTAAAGCGCGGCCGGGTCGATGCCGTGGTCGTAGCCGTCGGCCGCAGCGCCCTCGACGGTCACGGAGGAATCCGAGCTGTAGTAGCCGTCGAGCGCGCCGCCATCGAACTGCGACGCCGGGATCTCGATGTAGTACGTCTCGCCGTCCACGAGCCCCGTGAACAGGTAGAGCCCACCACCCGTCGTCGTGGTCGTATCCACCAGCGAGTCGTCGGAGGCGAGGCGCAGGTTGACGGTCACACCGTCGATCGGGGTGTCGCCGTCCGCGACGACGTACACGCCGTCGTTGTCGACGTCGGAGAACACCATGTTGCCCACGGAGATCGAGTAGAAGCCCGCGTCGACAGAGTAGTTGGAACGGTCGTCGTCGATGCGCGACGCGCTCGCCTGGCCCGCGTCGTCGTCCGTCGCGTTGTCGGAGCGCAACTGCTCGTCGGTCGGCTCGACGTCCGGGTCGCCACCCGCGGTGTCGGGGCCGAGCGTCACGGTGCCGGTCTGCCACAGCGCGCCGTTGACGGCGGCGTTGTTGTCGTTGTCGTTGTCGGCGTTCGCGTCCGCGGTCGTCGTGGTCGACACGTAGAAGCCATCCAGCGCCGTGTTGTCGATCGACGGGTCGAGCGAGTTGTCCACGGCGTCCTGCGCCATCGGGATCACGACGTACACGTCGCCACCGGCGAGGTTCGTGAACTCGTAGTTACCGGAGGCGTCCGTGACCGTCTCACCGATCAGGGTGTCGGAGTCGTCGAACAGCTGCACCAGCACGCCGGGGATGCCCGTCTCACCGTCCTCGGCCACGCCGTCGTTGTTGTCGTCGTGCCACACCAAGTTGCCGATGCGGTACAACGGCACGTCGATGAAGCTGAAGTCGACGGTGAGGTACGAGTCGATGTCACGGTACGTGCCGGTCGCGGAGTTCGCGGCGGTCTCGGCCGTTCCCGCCGCACCAAGGTCGTTTGCCTCGCCGGTGGGCGCGCCGCCGATGGCGAGTGTGTACCGCGGGCTCACCGACAGGTAAGAGCCGTTCGGCTCGCCGTCGTCCTGCGCGTCATTCACGAGGCTCGGCGCGTTGCCCGCGCGGTTGGTCGACGACTGCACGCCGCCACCGGGCACCGACGGGACAGCAGCCCAGTACGAGCCCTCCTCGAGGTTCTCGAAGTAGTAGAGGCCGTCGGAGTTGGTGGTGGTCGAGCCAATGTAGGTGTCGTCACCCGTGCCAGCGTCGAAGGCGTTGTCGCCGCCGTCGAGCCACAGCTCCACGTCCACGTTGGCGATGTCCACCTCGGCTGCGTCGCTATCGAGCAGGCCGTTGTTCTGGGCCGAGCCGGCGCCCTCGTCGAGCCACACGTGGTTGCCGAGGCGCAGGCCCTGCCAGAAGCCGAAGTCCACGGTCTGGTTGGAGCGGTCGTCGCGCACGGACACGGGCGCCTCGGCGTCGTCTCCGGTGGTGCCGTCCGTCTCCCCCGTGGGCTCGTCGTGGTCGGCGGGGCCAGCGGCGCCGCCCAGCGTCACCGCTCCGGAGTGCCAACCGGCGGACGAGCTCCCAACGCCGTTGTTGTCGTTGTCCTGATCGTTGTCCGCGCTTGCGTCCGGCGTGCCGGAGGTACGGAATCCGTCGAGCTCGGGCTGCAGCTTCGGGATGTAGGTGAAGTAGTCGCCCGCGACGATGCCGTCGAACAGGTAGCGCCCGTCCGCGTCGGTCGTGTCGGTGCCCGCGTAGCCCGCGGCGTCGTCGCCGCTGGGTTCGAACACGCCGTCGTTGTCGACGTCGATCCACAGCTGGACGTCCACGCCCGGGATGCCGGGTTCACCGCTGTCGGCCACGCCGTCGTCGTTGTAGTCGTACCAGACGAGGTCGCCGATCGCATATGTCGGGACGGGCGAGAAGCCGAAGTCAATCGTCAGCAGCGAGCTCGCGTCGTCCACGGTGACGCCGGTGTTCGTGTTGGCCGCGGCCTCCGCGCCCGAGTCGGACTGCGTCATGCCGCCGGCCACGAGCGTGACCTTCTTCGACACGCCCGCGTAGCCGGACTGCTCGGCGCCCTGGTCGCGCTGGTTCGTGGCGTCGTTCGCGGCCTGGCCCGTCGAGCTGCGGTAGCCCGACAGCGCGGTCACGTTGTAGTTGCCGCCGTCCGCGTTGCCCGCAGCGGCCGGCACAACCACCCAGTACACGCCCTCGGTCAGGCCGGTGAAGTAGTACAGGCCGTTCGCGTCCGTGACCGCGGTGCCCACGTAGACGTCGTCGCCGGATCCGCCGTCGAACGTGCCGTTCGCGCCTGCGGTCCACAGCTCGACGTCGACGCCCGCGATCGGGTCCTCGTTCGAGTCGAAGATTCCGTTGTCCTCGTTGGCGGGGACGTAGGTGCCGTTGTTCTCGTTGACGTCACCGTCGTCATACCAGACCACGTCGCCAAGGCGCAGCAGTTCGTAGTAGCCGAAGTCGACGGAGAAGTTCGAGTGGCTGTCGGGGCCGCCGAGCCAGCCGGAGTCGTCGTCCGCCGCATTGTCGGAGCGGAACTGCTCGTCCGTGGGCTCGGTGTTCACGGCGGCATCCACGTCCGCGTCGCCAAGCGTCACGATGCTCGACAGCGCGTCGCCCGCGGTGACGGGGCTCACGGTGGCGCCGGCGTCCACGCCGTTGTCGTCGTTGTCGGCGTCGTCGTTCGCGTTGGTGGCGTCCGTCGTGGACGAGGCCAGGTTGTCGAGAGCGCCGGCGGTCGGGGCGGTGCCGCCCACGATGTCCTCGGTCTGGTCGTTCGGGATGAGCACGCGGTAGTCGCCCGCAATGAGGTCCTCGAACGCGTAGTAGCCGTTGGAGTCCGTCACCGTCTCGTCGAGCACGGTGTCGCCTGCCGCGTTCAGGAGCTGCACGAGCACGCCGGGAATGCCGTCCTCAATGTCCTGGGCCACGCCGTCGTTGTTCGTGTCGAGCCACACCCGGTTGCCGATGCGGTAGACGGGCACCTCGACGAAGCCGAAGTCCACGCGCAGGTTGGAGTCCGAGTCCGCGTAGGTGGCGCCGATCGCAGTGTTGGCCTCGGTCTCGGCGGAGCCGTCCGCGGCGGGGTTGGCGTCAACCTCGCCGGTCGGCTCGCTCGAGATGCTCAGCGTGATGGACTTCGACACCGCGATGTAGCCGCCGGAAACGGCGCCGTCGTCGTCGTTGTCGCCGGTCTCCACCGTCGTGGACTGGCCGGCGGACGAACGCGCGTCCGCGAACGGCGCGGACGGGATCGCGACGTAGTAGTCGGTGTCGGGGACGATGTTCGAGAAGTAGTAGTTGCCCTCGGACACGGACGTCGTGGTGTCCACGAGCACGTCGTCGCTGGCGGGGCCCTGGAATCCGTCGCCGTTCTCGTCGTGCCACAACTGGAGAGTCACACCCACCAGGCCCGTCTCGCCGGACGATGCGTCGAAGACGCCGTTGTTGTCCGTCGCGGCCTCGGTGGCCGGGTCGGAGTCGGACTCGTCGCGCCACACCTGGTTGCCGAGGCGCACGCGTTGCGCGAAGCCAAAGTCGATGGTCTGGTTCGAGCGGTCGTCGCGCACCGAGCCGTCCTCGGCGCTGACGCCGGTGGTGCCGTCGGTCTCGCCGGTGGGCTCGGAGTTGTCGTCACCCTCGCCAACCGTGACGAGGCTCGCGGCCCAGCCGTCGTAGCTCAGGTACGAGAAGTCCACGCCGTTGTTGTCGTTGTCGACGTCGTTGTTCGCGTTGGCCTCGCGGACGGTGGACGAGTCGAGGCTGTCAAGCGCGCTTTGCTTGGGGATCATCACCCAGTAGTCGCCCGCAGGCAGGCCGGTGAACTCGTAGACGCCGTTGGAGTCGGTGACGTCGGTGGCGATCGGCAGGCCGTCCTCCTCGCCGCCGCCGGGCTCAAAGTTCGCGGAGCCGGAGTTGCGGAACAGGTACACGGTCACGCCCGGGATGCCGGTCTCGCCCGACTCGGCGATGCCGTCGTTGTCGTCGAGCCACACGAGGTCGCCGATTTCGTACTCGGGCACCGGCGAGAAGCCGAAGTCGATGACGAGGTTCGAGTCGCCGTCGGCGAGCGTCACGCCCGTCTTGGTGTCCGCGTTCGCCTCGTCGGCCGCGTCTCCGTAGGTCATGCCACCGCGCACGGGCGCGACCTGGCCGGATACCGACGCATAGCCCGTCGCGGGGTCACCGTGATCGGTGTCGTTGCCGGTGGTCGTGGCGGCCGATGCGGGGGTCGAGGAGCGTAGGTCCGCGAGCAGCGTCGCGTTGTTGCCAGCGCCGTCGCCCTTGCCCGCGCCGGCGGGGATCACGGTGAAGTAGTCGTTGAGCTCGTCGACGCCAATGAAGAAGTACTCGCCGGCCGAGTCCGTGGTGTCGGTGCCGACGTAGCCCGTCGCATCGTCGCCGGTCGGTTCGAAGTTGCCGTCGCCGTCGACGTCGATCCACAGCTCGACGTCAACGCCCGGGATCGGGTCCTCGTTCGAGTCGTAGACGCCGTTGTCCTCGTTCGCCGGGACGTACGCGCCGTTGTTCTCGGCGACGTCGCCGTCGTCGAGCCAGACCGTGTCGCCGATGCGCAGGCCGGGCGCGAAGCCGAAGTCGACGGTGAACTGCGAGCGGTCGTCGGTGCCGTCCGTCCAGCCCGAGTCGTCGTCGGTCGCGACGTCGCTGCGGAACTGCTCGGTGGTCGGCTCGACTCCGTACGGGGCGGTGTCCGAGCCGAGCGTGAACAACGAGCTCTGCCAGTTCGCTCCGGCGATCACGCCGTTGTCGTCGTTGTCGGCGTCAGTGGACACGGCGCCGCCGTCGACAGTGGAGATGAGGTTCGAGAGCGCGCCCGAGATGATCGACGAGTCGAGCGCGTCGGTCGGGTCGTCCTGAACGCCGGGGATGCGCACGCGGTAGTCGCCCGCCGCCAGGCCCTCGAAGGAGTACAAGCCCGCCGAGTCGGTGACGGTGCGCGCGATCACGGTGCCGCTGTCGTCGAGCAGCTCCACGAGCACGCCCGCAATGCCGTCCTCGCCGTTGTCGGCGGTGCCGTTGCGGTCCGTGTCGAGCCACACGAGGTTTCCGACGCGGTACTCCGGCACCAGGATGAAGCCCATGTCGACGGTCAGCTCGGAGTCATCGTCGTCCGTCAGGTCGAGAGCGAGCTGGCTGTTGGCCTCCGTCTCGGCGGAGCCGTCGGCGGTCGGTAGCGCGTCGGATTCGCCCGTGGGCTCGCCGCCGATTGTCAGCGTGATCAGGTCCGACACCGAGATGTACGGGTTGGCGGCGCCGTCGGTGGCGGCCGCGCCGTTGTCGTTGTTGTCGGCCGCGGCGCCGCCGGAGTTGCGGCCGTCGCTCGACTTCATGGTGCCGAAGCCGCCCGGAAGGCTCTGGATAGCGACGAAGTAGTCGTCCTCGGGGAGGTGCTCGAACCAGTAGTTGCCCTCGGCGTCGGTCGTCGTGGTGTCGACGTAGGTGTCGTCGCCGCCGCCGAGTCCAGCGTCGAACGTGCCGTCGCCGCCGTCGGCGTAGAGCTTCACGGTGACGCCCGGCATGACCGACTCGCCCGCGTCAACCTCGCCGTTGTTGTCGGTTGCCGACGTGGTCGACAGGTCGCTGTCCTGCTCGTCGTGCCACACAAGGTTTCCGATGCGCAGGCCGCTGAAGAATCCGAAGTCCACCGAGAAGTTAGAACGGTTGTCGGCGTAGTCGGCGCCGGCGCCCACCGCGGTGCCGTCGTCGTCGTCCGTCGCGGTGTCGTCACGCGTGGTCTCGTCGTCCGGCTCGGCGCTCTGGCCAAGCGTGACCTCGCCCGCGGTCCAGCCGCCCACCGTGCCGTCCTCGACCGCGTTGTTGTCGTTGTCGACGTCGCCGTCAGCGTTGGCCACAGGGGTGCCCGCCGTCGTGAAGCCGTCGAGCTTCGCCTGGGTGGGGATGTGGACGTAGTAGTCGCCGGGCATGAGGCCCTCGAACGCGTAGTTGCCGGAGCTGTCGGTGAGGACGGTGTCGACGAGCACGTCGTCGTCCCCACCCTCGAAGCCGTCGCCGTCAGTGTCGACCCACAACTGCACGGTCACGCCCGAGATCCCGGACTCGCCGGTGTCGAACGTGCCGTTGTTGTCGAGGTCCTGCCAGACCACGTTGCCGATGCGGTAGAGCGGAACGAACCCGAAGTCCACCGTGAAGTTTGATTGCGCGTCGGGGCCGCTGGTCCAGCCGGTGTCGTCGTCCGTCGCGTCGCCAACGGCCTTCTGCTCGTTCGTGGGCTCGGTGCCGAAGGTGCCGTCGAACGCGCCGCCAAGGGTGACGACCGCGCTGCGCCAATCCGCGGCGTCAACGATGCCGTTGTCGTCGTTGTCGTCCGTGTCGACGTCCGGGTCGCCAGCGTCGATCGCGGACGACGCCAGTCCGTCAAGCGCGGTCGGAACCGCGGCCCCGGACTGGTCGAACGGAATAACGACGCGGTAGTTGCCCGCCACGAGGTCCTCGAAAGCGTAATAGCCGGAGGCGTCGGTGTCGGTCGAGCCGATGACGGTGCCGCCCGAGTTCTGCAGCTCCACCTGGACGCCCTCGATCGGGGCCTCGCCAGTGTCGAAAACGCCGTTTTCGTTCTCGTCGAGCCACACCCGGTTGCCGATGCGGTACAGCGGCACGTCGACGAAGCCGAAGTCGACCGCGAGCTCGGAGTCGTTGTCGGCGTACGTGCGGCCGGCAGCGTTCGCCTCGGTCTCGGCGGAACCGTCAGCCGCGGGGTTCGCGTCTACCTCGCCCGTGGTGGCGGCGCCCAGCGTCGCGGTGAACACGTGGGAAACCGACAGGTAGCCGGCGTTCGGGTTGCCGTCGTCGTCGTTGTCGTCGTCGCCGATCGCGGAGGACTGGCCGGACGACGAGCGCGGCGTCGTGAAGCCGCCGCCGATCGCCTGGATCGCTACAAAGTAGTCTTCGCCCGCCGCGACGCCTTCGAACCAGTAGTTGCCCTCGGAGTCCGTCGACGTGGACGCGATCGCGGCGCCGTCGAGTCCCGCGCCCACGCCCGGCTCGAAGTTGCCGTCGCCGTCGTCCTTGAACAGGTACACAGTGACGCCTGCGAGGCCAACCTCGCCCGAGGCGGCGTCGAACACGCCGTTGTTGTCCGTCAACGCGGAGGTCGCCGGGTCGCTGTCGGACTCGTCGCGCCACACCTGGTTACCGATGCGCACGCGGTCGACGAAGCCGAAGTCGACGGTCTGGTTGGCGCGGTCGTCCGCCACGGTCTCGGTTGGAGCAGCGTCGCTTCCGGTGGTGCCGTCCTTCTCGCCAGTGGGCTCGTCCGACTTGTCGCCGTTGCCAAGCGTGACCGCGCCGGAGGTCCAGCCGCCGTTGCTGCCATCCGGCACCGCGTTGTTGTCGTTGTCGACGTCGGCGTCGGCGTCGCCCACGGTCACCGACGACTCCGTGCGCCCGTTCAGCGCGGACTGGTCGTCGATGTGCGCGAAGTAGTCACCCGCGGGCAGGCCCGCGAAGTCGTAGTAGCCACCGCCCGCGGTGTCGTCGTACCCGACGTAGCCGGTCGAGTCGTCGCCCGTGGGCTCGAAGACCCCGTCGCTGTCGACGTCGAGCCACAGCTCGACCCGCACGCCGTCGATGCCCGATTCCCCGGAGTCGGCGATGCCGTTGTCGTTGGCGTCGAGCCAGACCAGGTTGCCGAACTCGTAAAGGATCTGGTCGAACACGAAGTCGATGTTGAGATTCGAGTTGGCGTCCGCGTACGTGCCGGGCGCACGCGATGTGTCGGCGGCGTTGTCGGCGAGCTCACCGTCGTACGTCAGCACGACGTTGTCGCTCAGCGACAGCCAGCCAGACTCGGCGTCGCCGTCGTTGTCGAAGTTCAAGTCCTCGGGGTTCGCGACCGAGCCCGCGACCGGCTCGTAGTAGTCGAGCGCGCCGGGGACGATGGACGCGTCGAGCGAGTTGTCGATGGCGTCCTGCACCGCGGGGATGCCGACGGTGTACGTGCCCGGGAACAGGCCGGTAAACCAGTAGTCGCCGTTGGCGTCCGTGACGTCCTCCGCTATGACGGTGCCGCCGGAGTCACGCAGCTGCACGAGCACGCCCTCGACGCCCTCGCCAAACTCGCCGACGCCGTCGATGGTGCCGCCATTGCTGCCGTCGATGTACACCGTGGAGCCAAGGCGCATCAGCGCGAAGGTCACGCCCTCGGTGTCGTGGTCGTCCTCGTCGGCGATGTTGATGCCGTTCACCGGCGCCAGGTCGATGTCGTTGCTGTTGTCGACAGTGAACACGGAGCCGAGCCCGTCGGTCGCGTCGTTGCTCGAGTTGGTGTCGGGCGTGGAGTCGAAGTCCACCACCCAGGCCGGGATGGTGTCGCCGGTGGACGCGGTGTTGTCAAAAGCCGTGATCTCGGCAGTGTTGACGAGCACGTTCTGCGTCGTGGGCGAGGCGGTGGTGACCACCGGGAAGGTCAGAGACTCGTCGGGGGCGAGGCCGTCGATCACGAACTCGCCAGAGCCGACGTACGTGACGGTGTGTCCGGACACGACCTGCGTCGCGTTGGTGCCAAACGCGAGGCCGCTCGCGAGGTAGTCCTGCACGTGGATGTTGTACGCGTCGTTCGCGCCCTGGTTCTTGACCGTGATGTCGAAGTTCACCGTCGCGGGCGCCGCGGACGTGATGTGGGCTTCCTGGCCGGACGCGCGCTCCTTGATGAGCGCGAGGTCGTACAGCGGGATGGTCGCGACGTCGTGGTCGTCCTCGTCCTGGCCAGCCGTAGGTCCGGTCGAGCTGGAGGCGGTGTTCGTCCACGCCTGCTCGTCGATGACGTCGTCCTCGACGGTGCCGTCGTTGCTGGGGTTCGCGTCCGGGATCGAGTCGACGTCGTACACGGCGCCCGTGCTCGAGTCGCCGTTGCCTGCGTCGCTGTCGGTGTCGAATACCGAAATCTCCGCGTAGTTATCTAGGCCGTTCGCGATGGCGTCCGCGAGCGCGCTCGCGGCGATGTCCACGTCGAGGGTGATGGGCACGTCCACGAAATCGCCGGGCTCGAGCACGCCGGTCAGCGTGATCTGCGAGGCGTAAGTGGGGTCAGAGCCCGTGGACGCACTCCACGATCCGATGGCGATGGCGTTGCCGCTGCCGGTGGCGGTGGTGTCCGCGACGTCCTGGGCGGACAGCAGGGGCGCGAACTGGTCGCCGTTGATGTAGTCCGTAAGCGTCACGCTACCGACGTCACCGGAGCCCTGGTTGAAGACGCGCAGGTTGAAAGTCACAGTGCCCGACGCCAGCGGGCCGGTCGCCGAGACAACAGTCTTGCGCAGGGCTAGGTCGCGCTCAGGTACGACGGGCGGGGTAGTAAACCCAGCGTCGTACGTGTGGTTGTTGTCGCCGGGAAGCAGGGTTGCGCCGTCCACCGGGATGAGCGGGAACCACGCGGACCCCAGGGTGCCGACACCCGTCGCGGGATCGGAGTCGATGTCGTCGGCCGCGGCGTCCTCGGTGGTGAGGATCAGCCCCTCGAGCGCGCCCCCAGAGCCGTAGTCGGCGGCGATTCCCACCCTGACCGTGACGTCGTTGTAGTAATCGAGGCCGCCGCCGATGTTGTCGCCGTCGCCCGCCGCCGCCTCGGTCACCGCCGTGGAGAAGTAGTATTCGCCGCCGCCGGAGGTAACGGCGGTGCCGACCACGGTGTTCGATGCGTCGAGCAACTGCACGGTGACGCCGTCAATGCCGGGCTCGCCGGCATCCTGGACGCCATCACCGTCAGAATCGAGCCAGACGCGGTTGCCGATCTCGAGCGGCGCCACCTCGGCGAGCGTCTCGAGGTCGCCAAGGCCGCCGCCCTTCTGGAACGTGCCGTCGGGGCTACGCCGCGGCTCGGTGGGGTCGGAGTTGTCGAGGGTCTGGATGTAGCCGCGCTCAACCTGGCCGTCGGACGGCGCATACCAGTTGATGCCAGCGACGCGCACAGGGGCAAGCGGGTCGTACGACGTCGAGACGACCTCGTCGATGCCGAACAGGAGGCCAAGTCCACCGAGCGTGTTTTCGCGGTGGTCGTTGCTGGTCCCGAGCGAGTTCTGGTCCTGAAAGAACTCGCCGCCGCCGGGGCCGCTCGCGTTCGTGGTGCCGCCCGTGACGCTGGTGGTGCGCGAGCCCACTGCGCCCGCGCTCTCTGCCGAGAAGACGCCGGGCGAGGTCTCGTACGCGAGGAGCAAGTCGCCGCTAGCCGCGGGCTCGTAGAAGGTGGTGGTGTCGTCGGCGGCGTTGTCGGCGTCTGCGTCTACGGCCGCGTAGTTGCGGTTTCCGCCCTGCAGCGAGGTGCGGTCGGCGAAGCCGAGCATGAGGTAGCCGTCGGCGTCGAACTGGAGGTCGGACAAGATCGGCTGCGGGAAGATCTGGGCGGGCTTTCCCCACCACGTCAGCTCCACGGTGTCGGTGGACCCGAACGGCGACCAGCTCCAGCTGTCCGTCCACGAGTTCCACCGCGCCATGTTGACCGTGGACGACGGGCCGCCGCTCGCGCCCGCGAGGCCCTTGGTGTAGCCGAGGCTGAGGTTGAGCATGTCGCCCGAGAAGGCGCCGAGCGTGCCGTCGCCGTTCTCGTCGGCGCGAATCAGGTGCGCCGCCATGCCAGCGGAGCTCGCGCTCGTGGGCGTCGCCTGCGATTCGCCGCTGTCGACGTAGCCGACGTAAACCTGGTCGCGGTACACCGTGAGGGCCCACGGACGCTGGTCGCCGCTGAGGCCGAGGTCGTACTGGGTGGCTTCGGTGGAGCTATCGACGGAGGCCGGGTCGCTGATATCGATCGAGTACAGCTTGCGGTCGTAGAGGTTGATGAAATAGAGCGTGCGCTGGTCCGTGCTGACCGCGATACCGCCGATGCCAACCTCGCCCGCGTTCGTGAAGCCCTCAAGGTCGAGGCCGGGCGACGTCGCGTTGGTGAGCCCGCGATACGCGTCGCTGTTCACCGAGCCCACGTCAACAGTGCCGCCGCCCGCGATGGGCATGCCATCGACGTCGAGCCACTGGTCGACGGTGGTCGCGCCCGACAACGTGCCGTCAGAGGCCAAGACGCCCGAAACGCGGTAAATACCGCCAATTCCAAGCGGGCCAAGGCCAGAGTGGCGCTTGAGCGTCGCGGCCGCGTAAAGGCTGTTGGTCGTGCCCTGGAAGGCCGTCCCCCAGATGGCACCCACCTGGCCGGTCGTGGCGAGGGTGACTCGGCCCGGGAAGTTCGCAGCCTGGCCGTTGGTGGTGGAGTAGCCCGCCGACCACGGGAGCGCCGCGAGCGCCGCGAGGCTGCTGACGCTGGCGTCGTTGTACTTGCCCGCACGCTGAATTGGGGTCACGAGCGGCGCGTCACCCTGGGCGTGCTCCTCTGGGACCTGAATGCCGAGGTTGACGCCGGTGTCGCCAATCGACACAAACTGGACAGTCGTGGCGCCGGAGGTGCCGCCGAGCGTGCCGTTGATAGAGGGTTCGAAGCCAGCGGGGAATCCGCTGAACTCAACACGAAGGTCGGTGGTCGCCGCGCCAGCGACAGTGAGCGTGTACGTACCGTTTGCGGCGGTGGTGGTGGTTGCGACTGACGCGCCCGTCGAGTCGAATGCCTCGACTGCGACCGAGCCCACCCCCACGTCAACCTGGACGCCGCTACCGCCTGCGGTGTCCATGCGCCCATTGCCGTTGTAATCCCGGAACACGGTGCCCGTTACGGAGCCGCCCGCCGCGGAGGCTGGCGTCGCAACGCCCGTCACCACCGTGGCGCCAGCGAACGCTCCGACCGCGATTAGGGCGGCGAAGCGGCGGAGGCGATCGCGCATACGAGGATGCGCGACTACCGAAACTCGCGGCACGTAAATCCCTCCATTGACGTGGCAAGCGGGTGTATAAACGCAAATGAGACCGGGTACGTCGCCCGGTCCGTACCCAGAAAGTACCAAGCGGCGGCCGAAAAGCCCATGAGGCTGCCCCCATTAATGGTGAAGTTGTGACCCATGTCACAGATAATCGCGGCAAATCGGGCCACGATAGGATTTCTGCCATGATCGCGGACGTAGCCCGGCGACGCCGCGGCGTCGCGACACTGGTGGTCGCCGCGCTCGCCGCCGCGGTTGCAGTTGGTGCCGCCGGTTGCGGCGCGGATGCTCCCGCGGAGCTGTCAAACCTCGTCCTCGTCCCGGCAGACGCGCCCACCCTCAACGACGCGCTCGCTGCCGTCGCGCCAGGCGGCATGATCCTCGTGTCGCCTGGCGTCTACGAGGAACAGCTGGTGGTGAATAAGGACGACGTCACGGTGCGCGGCACCGACCGCAACGGGGTGATCATCGACGGCGGCGGGATCCGGCCGTACGGAATCGTGGCCGTCGCGGACGGCGTCCGGGTCCAGAACCTTACGGTGCGCAACGCCACGTTCTACGGGGTGCTTGTCACCGGGCTGTCCGACGAGAACGGTCCCAGCGCACACACCGCGAACGGATACGTCGCTTTCGACCCCAAGAAGTTTCCGCCAGTGGATCGCTTCGCGGTCAACTACGTGACGGCGCACAACAACGGCCTCTACGGGATCTACGCGTTCAACTCCCGCCACGGCGAGATTACCGACTCGTACGCGTCCGGCTCCGCGGACAGCGGCTTTTACGTCGGCCAGTGCGCGGATTGCGACATCCTTGTCGCCCGCAACGTCGCGGAGCGCAACGCGGTGGGTTTTGAGAACGCGAACGCATCGGACTCGCTGACGATCGTCGGCAACCGCTTCTCGAACAACCGCGTGGGCCTGACGCTGCTGTCGAACTACCAGGAGGCCTTCACCCCGCAGAAGGCGAACCTGGTCGCGGGCAACGTCATCACCGACAACGTCAGCGAGGACTCGCCGCGCCAGGAGGACGGCGGGTTCGGCGTGGGCATCGGCATCTCGGGCGGGCTCGACAACGTCGTGGCAAAGAACGTCGTCTCGGGCAACCCGCGCGCGGGCGTCCTGATCGCAAATACCGAGGACCTCCCCGCCGCCGGCAACCGCTTCCTCGCGAACACGTTCGCGGCCAATGGCGTGGACGTCGCGAACGTGTCCGCTGACCGCGCGCCGGCCACCGACAACTGCGCGGACGACGGCGCGGCGCTCACCACCCTGCCGGAGGGTCTCTTCGCCCCGTGCGCTTCCGGGGACGGCGCGGCGCCGCAGGTGGCAGTCACCGCGGATGCCCTACCCGGCCCGGCCGCGCCACCCGGCGTCAGCTTCCTGCAGGTGTCGGGTCCGATCGACCAGCCGAACATGCCGGACGCCAACGCGACGCCCGCCCGGCTCCCAGACGCCGTGGTCCACCCGCGCCTCGAGGACGTCACGCTCCCGTCGGCGGACCTCTATATAGAACTCACCGGAATCGCGCCGTGATGATAGCCACGCGCGCCGCATCTGCCCTCGCGCTCGCATTCACGGTGGCCGTCGCGGCTGCGTGCTCCCCAGCAGCCGACCCCACCCCGCGCGCGATCACCACAGACGAGTCGCAGCTGCTCGCGGTGACCCGTTTCAAGAACTACGACGCCGGCGCGCGCTCGTTCGACGTGCAATTTTCTGACGCGGGGCGCGAGATCACCCTGGAGGGCTACGTCGACTTTCGCACCGGCGTCGGCTACGCGACGATCCTCGTCGGCACTGCCCCAACCAACCTCGTCACGTGGCACGGGGACAGACTCGCGATCCACGCGCCGGGCTCGACTGACATCCCGCCACTTCCGGTGCCGGATCTGGTAAGCACCACGGGCGGCGGCTACCTTGGCGACGGCTGGACCAGCGGCGCCCTCGACCCCTCAAGCTCGACGCTGCATGCGGCGCTCGCGCTGATGACGGGCCTCGGCAACGACCGCCCCGACAACCCGCTGCTACTCCAGCAGGGCGGCGCGCTGTGGATCCGCACCGACGAGGCATACGGGGTGCCGGTCACTGTGTTCTCCGGACCCACGGGCATCGCCGATGCAGGTGCGGCGCCCGCGGAGTCGCGGTTGCGCTACTGGGTGGCCGAGGACGGTCTGCTCATGCGCGTCGAAGCCCTCTTTGGCGACAGGTGGCTGTCGTTCGACCTGGGTCCCGCGAAAGATGTCGACCTCAACTACGAGTTCTACCTCGCGTCGGCGGCGGAGTAGCGCCGTGCCTAGCCGCCCCGCCATATCCGGTCCCGCCAGCCCATCACCCAAGCGCGGCGTGTCCCGCCGCGAGGCACTCATCGCGACGGGCGCGGTCGTGGCCGGCGCCGCGGTCGGCACGCAGGTGCCGCGGCTCGCCGGCGCGGGTATCCCTACGGATCCCGCGCCCGCCGCCCTCAACTCACCGGTAACCGCCGTCGGCACCCACCAAGCGGGCATCTCGCGCCCCGCGACGCCGCAACAGCACGCGCTCGTGGCCATCGCGAACGTCCGCGACGCGGACCGTACGGGCATCGCCACCTCCATACCCGGTCAGCTCGCGCGCGCCTCGGAGGAAATCCTGGCGCTCACCACCGGCTCCCCCGACGCGCCTGACCTGACCGTCACGGTCGGCCTTGGCCCCGACATCGTCGCCGCGATCGATCCCTCGCTCCCGGGCGCCATCCGCCTGCCCACCTTCAAGGGTGACGCCGACATCTCCCCCGGACGCAACGGCGGCGACCTGCTCGTCCAGGTGTGCGCGAGCAACCCGGCCGCGCTCACGCCGGCGCTCACCCGCGTGCTCGTGGCGCTGGGAGCGGGCACGGTACGCGTGCAGCAGTTCGGGTTTCCGCGGGCCGGGCGAGGGTACGGTGGTGCGCAACCCGCTCGGCTTCCACGACGGCGTGATCGTGCCGCGCGGCGACGACGCCCTCGCGGAAAACGTGTGGATCGCCGACGGCCCCGCGGCCGGGGGAACCGTGTGCGTGGTGCGCCAGTTGCGCCTAGACGTGGCACGGTTCGGCGCCGACCCGATCGCGGAGCAGGAGGCCACCATCGGCCGCCACAAGGCCGACGGCTCCCCTCTCACGGGAGGCGGTCCGCTGGACGAGGTAGACCTGCGCGCCAAGGCGCCCGACGGCGAGCTCATCACCCCGCTGCGCTCGCACGCCCGCGCGGCCCACCCGTCGTTCACTGGCAGCCACCTGATGCTGCGACGGGGGTACGCGTACTCGAATGGGCCCGTGCTCGACGCCACGAGCGCAGTTGCCGACGACCAAGGCCTGCTGTTCATCTGCTTCCAGCGGGAGCTCGACGACTTCGTGCGCACCCAGCACCGCCTCGACGAGACAGACGACCTCATGGATTACGCGCGGCCCGTCGCGTCGGGAAGCTTCCTGATCCTGCCCGGCTTCACCGCCGACGCGCCGCTCGGAACCTCCCTGTTCGCCTAGGCGGGCCGCGGCCCGTCGCATCCCCTGACGTCGCGGGCTAGGCTCGAATGGTGAACCCAGCTCAACAAGCAGCGGAGTCAGCGGCGCAGGCCATCGCGGTCGCCACCGGCGTCGCCAAGCATGACATCGCGCTGGTGCTCGGCTCGGGCTGGGGTGACGCGGCCGGGCTGATCGGCGAGGAGGTCGCGCGGGTTCCGTCGACGCAGGTACCCGGCTTCGGCGAGGCGGCGGTCGCGGGGCACCACTCGGAGCTCCGCTCGCTGCTGACCGCGACAGGCAAGCGCGTCCTGGTACTCGGGGCTCGCCACCACTTCTACGAGGACCGCGACGTAGCCGCGGTCGTTCACGGCGTGCGCACCGCCGCCGCGGCCGGCTGCTCCGTGCTGGTGCTCACGAACGGTTGCGGCTCCACGCGCACCGACGTCGGCCCAGGCTCGGCCGTGCTCATTGCCGACCACATCAACTTCACCGGCGCCACGCCCCTGACCGGCGCGACCTTCATCGACCTCACCGACGTCTACTCGCGGCGGCTGCGCGCAATCGCCCAAGAGGTCGACGCGACCCTGCCGGACGGCGTTTACATCCAGTTCCCCGGGCCGCAGTACGAGACGCCGGCCGAGGTGCGCATGGCCGCCACCATGGGCGCGAACCTCATCGGCATGTCTACCGCCCTCGAGGCGATCGCGGCGCGCGAGGCGGGGCTCGAGATCCTCGGGCTATCGCTCGTCACCAACCTCGCCGCCGGCATCTCCGCCGGCGAGCTCAACCACCAAGAGGTGATCGACGCGGGCAAGGCTGCCGCCCCCCGCATCTCGCGCCTCCTGGCCGACATCGTGGAGAAGATCTGATGACCGAGCTGCACGACACCGTCGCCGCGTGGATCGCCGACGACCCGGACCCCGACACCGCCGCGGATCTCACGGCGCTGCTTGAGTCCGCGGACGGCGGCGACGCCTCCGCGACCACCGAGCTCGCCGACCGCTTCTCGGGATTGCTCCAGTTCGGCACCGCCGGGCTGCGCGGCGCCCTCGGCGGCGGCCCCAATCGCATGAACCGCGCCGTCGTCATCCGCGCGGCGGCGGGCCTCGCCGCCCACATGACGGCAGAGCTTGGCGGCGCCGGCCGCGTCGTCATCGGCTACGACGCGCGCCACAAGTCCCACGACTTCGCGGTCGACACCGCCGCCGTGATGACCGCCGCGGGCCACGAGGCGCTGCTGCTGCCCTCCGCGCTGCCCACGCCGGTGCTGGCGTACGCGGTCCGCGCGCTCGACGCGGACGCCGGCGTGATGGTCACCGCCTCCCACAACCCGCCGCAAGACAACGGCTACAAGGTGTACGTGGGCGGGCGCATCGTGCCCGGCGAGGGCGCTGGCGCGCAAATCATCCCGCCGCACGACGGCCAGATCGCGGCCCGTATCGCGGAGGTCCCTTCGGTATCCTCCGTCGATCGCGCCACCGACGGCTGGACCGTCCTCGACAACGCGTTGCTCGACGACTACGTCGCCAAGTGCGCCGCGCTGGTGCCCGCGCCCACCGGAGACATCGCCGCCCAGCGCGCCGCCGTCACCATCGTCCTCACGCCGCTTCACGGCGTCGGCGGCAAGACGGTCGAGGCCGTGCTCGCCGCTGCCGGCTTCCCGAACGTCCACACGGTGCCGGAGCAGGCCGAGCCCGACCCGGACTTCCCCACCGTCGCCTTCCCCAACCCGGAGGAGAAGGGCGCGATGGACCTCGCGCTCGCGCTCGCCGACAAGGTGGGCGCGGACGTCGTCATCGCCAACGACCCTGACGCCGACCGCTGCGCTGTGGCGGCGCCCATCGACGGCAAGTGGCGCACGCTCCACGGTGATCGCGTGGGCGCGCTGCTTGGCGACAAGATCGCCTCCGCCGCGGGCGGCAAGGGCAAGCTCGCCAACTCCATCGTGTCGTCGCAGATCCTCGCGACCATCGCACAGCGCAACGGCCTCGACTACGCCGCAACCCTCACCGGCTTCAAGTGGATCGGGCGCGAGGCGGGGCTGATCTACGGCTACGAGGAGGCGCTCGGGTACTGCACCAACCCCGACATGGTGCGCGACAAGGACGGCGTGTCGGCCGCAGTCGTGATAGCTGACCTCGTGGCGAACCTCGCCGCCGAGGGCCGCACTATCGCCGACGCCCTCGAGGCCCTCGACGAGAAATACGGGGTGTTCCTGACCTCCCAGGTGTCGGCGCGGTTCGACTCGGTGGAGACGGTCAAGGCGACGGTCGCGGGCGTGGTGGCGTCGCCGCCTGCCGCGCTTGGCGGCTCGCCGGTGGTGTCGATCGACGACATGGCCGACGGGCTCGACGGGCTACCGCCGTCGTCCGGCATCCGGCTACTCACCGAATCCGGCGCGCGGGTCATCATCCGGCCAAGCGGCACGGAGCCAAAGGTGAAGGCGTACCTCGAGGTAATCGAGCCCGTGACGAGCACGGTGGCGGACGCGCGGGCCGCGGCGTCAACCGTGATCGCCGAACTCGCGTCGGACGTGCACGCGGCGCTCGGGCTCTAGCTAGTACCCGCCCGCGTCCTCGGTCTGGCCCTCGGCCGCGTCCACCGCTGCGCCGTCGTCGTCGAGCCCGTCCAGCACCGCCCGGGTACCGGACAGCCCCAGCCGCGTGGCGCCAGCCTCGATCATGGCCAGCGCGGCGTCGGCCGTCCTGATGCCTCCCGACGCCTTCACGCCCAGGCGGTCACCGACGGTGGCGCGCATGAGCCGCACCGCATGCTCGGTGGCGCCGCCGGTGGGGTGGAACCCCGTCGAGGTCTTCACGAAGTCGGCGCCCGCACGCTCGGCCGCCTCGCACGCGGCGACGATTTGGTCGTCCGTGAGCGCCGCTGACTCGATGATGACCTTGAGGACCTTGCCCGTGGGCACGGCGGCGCGCACGGCGGCGATGTCCGCCTCCACCGCGGCGAAGTCTCCGGCGACGGCGGCGCCCACGTCGATCACCATGTCAACCTCGTCCGCCCCGGCCGCTATCGCCGCGGCGGCCTCGGCTGCCTTGACGGCGCTGATGTGTTTGCCCGACGGGAACCCGGCGACGGCAGCGACGAGCAGGCCCTCCGGGACCTCGATGGGCAGCATCGACGGCGATACGCACACGGAGTAGACGCCCAGGTCTGCGCCCTCGGCCACGAGCGCCGCGACGTCGGCCGCCGTCGCCTCTGGCTTCAACAGCGTGTGATCGACGATGCTGGCGAGTTCGGCGCGGGTGATGGCCATGATGACTCCTGGTGACGGCGGGCTAGTGCTTGGCGTTCTTGGGCGGATGCGGCGGCGGTAGCGTGGGCGCGTCCGGCGGCCCTCCCGGCAATGCGGGATTGCCGCTGCCGGAGTCGGGCGCGTCTGGCGCGCTCGGGCCCTGGCCGCCACCCTGGGTCTCGGCGGTGAGCGCCTTCACCGATGGCGTGCCGCGGAAGCAGCTGACCGTATACGGGAAATCCTGGGTGAAGTGGTAGTGGTACATCGTCACCATCTTGCCGTCCCACTCGACGAGCCCGGTGTGGCCGTGGCACTCGTCCAGGTCCGACGTCGACAGCTCGACGCCGCCGTCGGTGTAGATGCCGTAGATGCCGAATCCGTCGAACGCATAACCCAACAGCGGCGAGTGCTCGCCAGTCTGCGGGTCATCGAAGCACGACGAGTAGCCGTGATAGTGGTACGCGCCCGACGACTGCGGGTGCCCCTGGCAGTGGTCCTGAACCTCGACCGCGACCGCGTCGCGACCGCCCGCGTCGAAGGCCGAGAACAGCGCGACGCCCGTGGTCGCGATGCCAACCTCACCGCCCACGCACGTGGGGGTGGCGTTCACGGTGGGGTTCAGTGGCACCTGGAACGAGAAGGTTTGCTGCTGGATCGAGTTGGGGTTCGTGTCGTACTTGTACGCGTCGTCGGAGCTCGCTATCGGGTACCTGCCGGTGGTGTGGCCGGTGGGCAAGTCGTTCGACGTGATCGTGCGCATCGCGGCAGAGGTGCCGATGCTGACCTTGCCATGCCACGACACCCGCCCGTCCACGGAGACCTTGGACGTCAGGTCCCAGGTGCCGGCGTTGGTGTCGATCCACGGCCCGTAGGTCTGCGCGCCACCTCCGGTCATGTCGGTGCGACATGCGTAGACGTAGCCCTGCCGCGGCGCCGACGAGTAGCGCTGGTCGCCGAGCGGCAGCGCGTGAACGTCCGGGCCGCCGGAAAGCTCGGCGTCGTCGTGCGTGTGGCCGTCGGAGTCGTCGTGAGTCGCGGTGGCGGCCGGCGTCTCGGCCGTCGTCGTCTGGACTGTGGTGGTACTCGGCGCGTCGTGCGTCTCCGCGGGCATCCCGTTGCATGCGGCGAGCACCACCGCCGCCAGCGCCGTCGCGGCCAGCGCTGCTACCGGCCCCCGCGCGCCCATCAGTTGGCGTCCTCAATCTCGAGGTAGGCGTCGAACACCGCGTCGGCAAGATCGCGCCTCACGTCGAGCGGCTGGAAAGCCGCCCACGCCGCGTCGATTGTCGCGAGCTCAACGTCGGCGAGCGTCCAGCCCGCCTCGTCGATCAGTCCCGCGATCTCGCGGGTCATCGAGGTGCCGGACATGAGCCGGTTGTCGGTATTGATGGTGACGGTGAATCCGAGGTCACGCAGGCCGGTGATCGGGTGCGTCGCGATGGACTCTGCGGCGCCGGTCTGGAGGTTCGACAGGGGGCACAGCTCAAGCGGGATGCGGTTGTCCCGCACGAACGCGGCGACCGGCCCAAATGTGGGGTCGTCGACGCCGAAACCCTCGATGTCCTCGTGGATGCGCACGCCGTGGCCGATGCGGCGGGCGGCGCCAAGTCCGATGGCCTCGGAAATGCTCTCCACCCCAGCCGCCTCGCCCGCGTGGATGGTGGCGGGAACATGGGCGTCGCGCAGCAGCGCGAACGCCTGGGCCATGCGCGACGGCGGGAAGCCGTCCTCGGCCCCCGCAATGTCGAAGCCCACGCAACACGTGCCGTAGTTGGCAATGGTGAGCTGGGCGATCTCGGTGCCGCGGTCGGCGTGACGCATCGCCGTCACGAGCGCACCAACGCGTATCTCGCGGCCGGATTCCGCGGCCTCGGCCACCCCGGCGTCGATGCCCGCCTGCACGGCCTCCACCACCTGCTGAAGCGTCAGCCCGCCGGCCAGGTGCTGCTCCGGCGCATAGCGAAGCTCGGCGTAAATGACGCCGTCCGCGGCAAGGTCGAGCACCGCCTCTCGGGCCACCCGCTGGAGCCCCGCCTCCGTCTGCATCACGGCGATGGTGTGATCGAAGGTCTCCAAGTACCGGACAAGGCTCCCCGAGTCCGCCGCCTCGACGAACCACCTGCCGAGCGCATCGGCGTCCGTGGTGGGCAGCTCGTGGCCGACCTCCGCCGCGAGCTCGATAAGCGTCGCGGGGCGCAGGCCGCCGTCAAGATGGTCGTGAAGAACGATCTTGGGCAGGGAACGGACGATGTCCTCGGTCGCAGTCATGATCCCCAGGCTAGTTGCTCGGCGCGCGACCGCGCGCGGGGCAGCACCATCCACGACACGTGCGTCCAGTTCCCGAGCGCCTTGACCTGAGCGCCGCCGTCGAGCATCTGCTTGTCCGTCAGGGGCTGGAGCGCGGCAGAGCTTGGCTCGTAGACAAGGAAGCCGTCGTCGGTGCGGTGCGTCAGTAGCACCACGTGCCGCGGGAGCACCGTGTCGATGCCGCGCGTCGAGTCGCCAGACGCGTACAGCGGGACAGGAATTCCGTCCAAGACGGCGGCGGCCGCGTGGTCGATCAACGCCTGGGTCGCTGGGTCGTCGGTGTCGTCCACGACCGCGCCCACGAGCCGGAGCCCCAGGAACCGTGCGGTGTTGTTGACGCGCCACGGCGGCGTGCCGAACCTCCGCGGCCACGGAAACGGGCCGATGCCAAAACGAGTAGCGGCGGCATGCTCGCCGCGCTGGAGGGCGGCCCAGCGCGCGCCGATGCTCGTGTGCCGGCCAGAGATTCGGCTCAGCTCGGGCGGCGCGTAGCCGTCAATACGCGCGCCGCTCGCGACCCACAGTCCAAGCAGCGGGTCGCCGAGCATGGCCATCATCGCGAGCGTGGCGGCGCCGCACGTCGTGGAGTCGATCTGCCGCGCCGCGGTGCCGCCCCATGCGACGGGCCCGGCGTCGTCGCGCCCGAGCGGACGGCACGCCAGCTCGCGCTCGGTTTCGCCAAGCGTGGGCCATGCACGCGCGAACGCGATCGCTACTCGCACGGGCGCGCCCGCCGCCAGCACCCGCTTCGCCGCGCACGAGCCCGCGGCGTCGAGCGGCGCCGTCGCCGCCGCGAACGCGGCCCGCTCGTCGCTAGGAAGTGCCCGCTCAACTCGCGCGAACGCGCGCTTGCCCACGCCGTCCGAACCCGAGCTGCGGCGGTCGAGCAGCGCCTGCGCCTGCGCACCCGCGTCGGCGCTCGACCAGCGCCTCCGCGTTCCCAACACCTTGCCCGCACGGGCCAGCACGGTGGTGAGCTGCCACGCCATTACGCGGGGCCGATTCGATCGAGCACGAGCGTGCGCTCGGGCGCGGTGTCCCCAAACTCGAGTGAACCCGCGCCGTCGGCGGCCTCCGCAAGCGCGGAGTGGGCGCGCTCGAACCGCTGCTCCTCGTCGGTGAAGAGCGTCAGCACCGGCTCGCCCGCGCGCACCGCCTCGCCCACTTGCTTGTGGATGTAGACGCCCGCGCCGGGCTGGATGACGTCGGCAAGGCTCGCGCGCCCGGCGCCGAGGCGCCACGCCGCAACACCCACACCTAGCGCGTCCATCCGGGTGACCACGCCGTCCGCCGGGGCCACGATCACCTGCTCGTGCTTGGCGGTGGCGAGCGGCGCATCCGGGTCCCCGCCCTGGGCCGTGATCATGCGGCGCCACGCGTCCATCGCGCGCCCATCGCGCAGGGCGTCGGCGGGGTCCACGCCGTCCACGCCCGCGCGCGCGAGCATCTCGCGGGCAAGTTCGAGGGTGATCTCGACGACGTCTGTGGGGCCGCCGCCCGCAAGCACCTCCACGGACTCTGAGACCTCAAGGGCGTTGCCGATGCCGCGGCCGAGCGGGGTGTCCATGTCCGTGAGGAGAGCAGAGGTCGCGACGCCGGCGTCGGTGCCGAGCTCAACCATGGTCGTGGCAAGCTCGCGCGCTGACGCGAGGTCCTTCATGAACGCGCCACTACCGACCTTGACGTCAAGCACCAGCACGCCAGTTCCCTCGGCGATCTTCTTGGACATGATGGACGACGCGATCAGCGGGATGGACTCGACGGTGCCGGTGACGTCACGTAGCGCGTAGAGCTTTTTATCGGCCGGGGCGAGCCCCGCGCCCGCCGCGCACACGACGGCGCCGACGTCCTCGAGCTGCGCGAGCATCTGCGCAGTGGTCCGATCCGCCTGCCAGCCGGGTATGGCCTCGAGCTTGTCGAGGGTGCCTCCGGTGTGGCCGAGCCCGCGCCCGGACAGTTGCGGTACGGCGAGTCCGCACGCGGCGGCGAGCGGCGCCAGCGGAAGCGTGATCTTGTCGCCGACGCCTCCGGTCGAGTGCTTGTCGGCGGTGGGCCGCGACAGGCTCGAGAAGTCCAGCCGCTCTCCGGTCTCGATCATCGCGCGGGTCCACCGCGACAGCTCGCGGCGGGTCATGCCGCGTTGCAGGATCGCCATCGCGAGGGAGCTCATCTGGTAGTCGTGCACCGCGCCGCGCGTGTACGCGTCCACGACCCAATCGATCTGATCGTCCGACAGCTCGCGCCCGTCACGCTTGGCGACGATGACGTCTACGGCGTCGTGCTTCTCGGTCATGTCGCGGTGTCCAGGTGCCCGGGCCCGAACGCGCCGGGAAGCAGGTCGCCAACGGTGACGGGGCCGCCGTCGGCGTCGACGAGCATCGCCGCGCCGCCGTGTTCGAACAGCAGCTGGCGGCAGCGCCCGCACGGGGTCAGCGGCTCGCCCCTGCCGTCCACGCACGCCAGCGCGACCAGCCGGCCGCCGCCCGTCGAGTGCAGCTGCGACACCACCGAGCACTCCGCGCACAGGGTGAGGCCGAACGACGCGTTTTCGACGTTGCAGCCGGCGATCACGCGGCCGTCCTCGGTGACCGCAGCGGCGCCCACTGGGTACTTGCTGTACGGAACGTAGGCGCGCGTCATCACGGCGCGCGCGGCCGCGCGCAACGCGTCCCAGTCGATCTCCGTACCCGTCACGTCGGCGCCACTCACTTCTTGTACGGCGTTCCCTCCGCCGCGGGCGGGCGCACGTGGCCCACGATGCCAGCGACGGCGAAGATGGCGGCAAGGTACGGAATCATCGTGATGAACTCGGTGGGGATATCCGAGCCGATGATGCCAAGTTCCCGACGCAACTGGTCGGCCAGGCCGAACAGCAGGCCGGCGGCGAGCGCCCCCTTGGGCGACCAACGGCCGAGGATCATCGCGGCGAGCGCGATGTAGCCCTTGCCGCCCGTCATCTCCTTGCCAAACGCGAGGCTCGCGGCGACAGTGAAGAAGGCGCCGCCAAGGCCCGCGATGGCGCCGCCGAGCATGGTGTTGAGGACGCGGGTCCGGTTCACCTTGATACCCACGGTGTCCGCCGCCTTGGGGTGCTCACCGACGGCGCGCACGCGCAGTCCCCAGCGCGACTTGAAGAGCATCACGTGCAGGACGGCGACCACCACGAACAGGATGTACACCAGCGGGGTGTGGTTGAACAGCACCGGCCCGAGCACCGGGATCTTTGACAGCACGGGGATGGGCACGTGGTCGAACCCGGGCGGCTGGTTGAGCTCCGGGTGGGACTTGAACACGGTCCCGAACAGGAAGCCGGTGAGCCCGATCACGAGCACGTTGAGCACCACGCCCACGACGATCTGGTCCACCCAGTAGCGCACCGCAAACAGCGCGAGCAGGCCGCCAATGAAAGCGCCGGCGATCGGCGCCGCGACCAGCCCGGCCCACGGCGTGTGGAGCGCGCTCGCCGCCAGCGCCGCCATGAACGCGCCGAACAGCAGCTGCCCCTCGATGGCGATGTTGATGATGCCAGACCGCTCGCACACCAGCCCCGCGAGCGAACCGAAGATGAGCGGCCCGGCGGCCACCAGCCCGAGCGCCAGCATGCTCGTGAGGTTGATGCTCGTCAGGTCCTTACCTGCGCCCGCCCACACCAGCAAGGCCAGCACCACCGCGACGCCAAACAGCGAGGGCACCCACGCCCCAAGGCGGCGCCGGGCCCACGTAGCCCATGCCGCCAGCGCCCCGAGGCCGATTGCCACCAGCGACAGCAACACCGCGGACGAGCGCGCGTTCACCCCGAAGTCGGGGATCTCGAAGAAGTCGGTGTCCTTGGCTAGGTGGAACGTGGTCACCACGCCGGAGGGGCTGCCGAGGCCGAAGGCGAGCAGGGACAGCACGCCGATGATGCCGTAGCCGATCGGCGCCTTCCAGTGGCGCTGAGCGAGGACGTCCTCGTCCGGCGCCCCGGCGCCCGTCGCTGGCCTGTCGAGTGTCGCGGTCACGCCGCCACCTCCTGCTCGTTGACGGGGGTGCGCAGGCGGAACAGGAATCGCACCAGCGGCGGCGCCGCAATGAACAGCACGATGAGCGCCTGGATGATCAGCACGATGTCGCTAGGTAGCCCGGCGTTGACCTGCAGGTTGGGCCCGGCGGCGCGCAACGCGCCGAACAGGACGGCGGCGAGCACCGTGCCGACTGGCCTAGACCGGCCCAGCAGCGCGACCGTGATCGCGTCGAAGCCGAAGCTGGCGGCGACGCCCTCGGTCAGCGCGCGCTCGGTGCCGAGGATCTGCGCCGAGCCGGCAAGGCCTGCGAGCGCGCCAGCGATCATCATCACGAGGATGTACGCGCGCGAGACGCTCATGCCTGCGGTCTTGGCCGCGTTCGGGTTGGCGCCCACGGCGCGGAACTGGAAGCCCCAGGTCGAGCGCTCCATCAGCCACCACACGCCCCACGCCGCGAGCAACGCAAGAACGAAGCCAAGGTGGAGGCGGAAGTTCGCGCCGGGCAGCCAGTTGAACAACGCTGGGTACTGTGCGCTCGGGTCAATCTGGGGCGACTTCGGGTTGTCGGTGCCGGGAATCTGGAACGCGTCCTTCGACAGCGCGAAGCGCACAAGGTTGAGCGCGACGTAGTTGAGCATGATGGTCGTGATGACCTCGTGCGCTCCGGTGCGCGCCTTGAGCAGGCCGGGGATGAAACCCCACAGCGCGCCGCCAATGATGCACCCGAGCAACGCGAGCAGCAGGTGCAACCCCACCGGCAGGTGCCACGCGAACCCGATGTAGCCGCCAAGCATGGCGCCGATGATGATCTGGCCCTGGGCGCCGATGTTGAACAGCCCCGCCCGGAAGCCGATGCCGAGGCCAAGCCCGGCGAAGATCAGCGGGGTGGCCATGGTGAGGGTCTGGGTGAGCGGCTTGATCTGCTCGGCGAAGGTGGATCCGGAGGGGCGGAAGATTGCGCCTTCGAAGATGGCGTTGAACGTCGCGCCAACCACCTTGCCGGCTGCCGCGAACCAGTCCCCGGGCGCCGAGAAGAAGTGGCCGGCGGCCTCGGCGACATCCTCGTCTACCAGGATCACGAGGATGCTGCTAACGATCAGGGCTCCCGCTACGGCGAGCAGCACCACCAGCGTCGAGCTACCGGTGAATTCGCGCAGCCACGTGCGGAACCCGCCTTCGTGCGGCTCGTCGCCGGTGGGCGGCTCCGGCAGGTCCTTGACGCGCACCCGCTTGCCGGTAGGCGGCTCAGGCAGTTCCTTGCCGCGCGGCTCGTCTGCGGTGTCTTTCACGCTGCTGCCTTGCCCGCGCCTGCCATGAGCAAGCCAATCTGCTCGCGGCTGATGGTCGGATCCACCATGTCGACGATCTGCCCGTGGTACATCACCGCGATGCGGTCGGCGAGCGCGAACACCTCGTCAAGCTCGGTCGACACGATCAGCACCGCCACTCCCTTGTCTCGCTCCTGGATGAGCCGCTTGTGCACGAATTCGATCGAACCGACGTCGAGCCCGCGCGTCGGCTGGGACGCGATCAGCAACTTGAGCGGCCGCGAGATCTCGCGCGCGAGCACCAACTTCTGCTGGTTGCCGCCGGACAGCGAGCCGCCGAGCGCCGCAGTGCTCGTGGTGCGGACGTCGAACTCCTCCACCAGCTCGATAGCGTGCGCGGCGACGGCTCCGCGCTGCATCGCGAGCCCCTGCGCGTATGGCGCCTGGTCGTGCACGTCGAGCACAAGGTTGTTCTCGATCGTGAAGGCCGCCACCAACCCGTCCTCGGTGCGGTCCTCAGGCACGAACCCGACGCCCGCCAGCAGCGTCTCCTTGATCGAGTACCCGGCGAGGCTTTCGCCGTCCAGCCGGATGTCGCCAGCCGCGACCTTGGCGAGGCCGAGCAACGCCTCGGTGAGTTCGGTCTGCCCGTTTCCTTGTACGCCTGCCACGACCACGATCTCGCCCGCGCGCACGTCGAACGTCACGCCGCGAAGTTGGGGACGGTCGGCGGCGTCCAGGACCGTGAGGCCGCGCACCTCAAGCATCTGCTTGCCCGGCTTTGCCGCGGGCTTGTCGACGGTCATGGACACGTCACGCCCGACCATCATCGACGCGAGCTTTTCGCGCGACGCGCTCGGCTTCGCTTGCCCCACCACCTTTCCGCGCCGGATGACCGTCACGGTGTCGGCGACGGACTGGACCTCGCGCAGCTTGTGGGTGATCAGCACCACCGCCGTGCCCGCCTTGGCGAGCTGTTTGACGATGCCGAGCAGTTCGTCGGTCTCTTGGGGCGTCAGCACGGCGGTGGGCTCGTCGAGGATGAGCACCTTGGCGTCGCGAGACAGCGCCTTGATGATCTCGACGCGCTGCTGGGAGCCGACGGGAAGGTCCTCGACCACGGCGTCGGGGTCGATGTCGAAGCCGAAGCGCTCCGAAAGTTCGCGGACGCGCGCCCTCGCGGCGTCAAAGTTGAGCAGCGTCGTGGGGCCGCGAAGCTCCTCGTGGCCAAGCATCAGGTTCTCGGCGACGGTGAACGGCGGGACCAACATGAAGTGCTGGTGCACCATGCCGATGCCGGCCTCCATGGCGTCGCGCGGGCCGTCGAACACCACGGGCACGCCGTCCAGCAGAATCTCGCCGCCGTCGGCGTCGTACAGGCCAAACAGGACGTTCATGAGCGTCGACTTGCCCGCACCGTTCTCGCCCAACAGCGCGTGAACCTGGCCGGGCTCGACCACCAAATCGATGGCATCGTTCGCCGTGAAATCCCCAAACCGCTTGGTGATTCCTCGCAGTTCAAGCTTCACGTGTGACCTCCATGTGCGGCCCGCCGCCGGGCCTTCTCAGTCAAGCACGGGGGGCGCGCTGTGGTCTACACAGCGCGCCCCCCGATTGACTTGCTTAACCCCTTAGTGGGTGGCGATGCTTCCGTCGATGATTCCCTTGATCAGGTCGCTGAAGTCGGCGTCGTAACCGGCAAGGCCGACTCCGCCGTTCTCCAGGGTGCCGACGTAGGACTCGTTCGAGAAGGTGCCGTTGACGGACTCGTCAATGGCGTCGTAGACGGCCTGGCCAACCTCCTTGAGCACGGACGCAAGAATCACGTCCTTGTATTCGGGGGCGGTCAGCGTCCAGTCAGAGTCAACGCCGATGATCTTCACGTTGCCGGCGTCCTGAGCCGCCTGCGCGGTGCCGAGGCCAACCGGGCCGGCGACGGGCAGAATGATGTCCGCGCCCTGCTCGATGAAGCTCTCGCCAGTGGTCTTGCCGATCGTCTGGTCGACGAAATCAGTGTCGGTGATACCCGACTCGCCGTCCCATCCGAGGACCGCCACGGACGTGCCCATTTCAGCGTTATAGTACTGCACGCCGGCGTAGAAGCCGTCCATGAAGTCCGTCACGCCTGCGAATGGACCTCCACCAAAGGTGCCGACGACGCCCGTCTTGGTCTCGCTCGCAGCCGCGTAGCCCGCGAGGAACGCGGCCTGGTCGGTTGCAAACAAAAGGGACTTGGCGTTCGGGAACGTCAGCGGGTTGAAGTCAGCATCCGAGAACGTCGAGTCGACGATCGCGAAGTTGGTGTCGGGGTAAGTCGCTGCGGCCTCGGCCGTCGCGTTGGCGAGCAGGAAGCCGACCGTGATGATCAGGTCGCAGTTGGCGGCGACCATGGCGTCAATGTTCGGCGCGTAGTCGTTCTCGTCCGCGGACTCGGCCTTGGCGATCGTGATACCGAAGTCCTTCTCAGCCTTGAGGAGGCCTTCGTATCCGGACTGGTTGAACGACTTGTCGTCGAAGCCGCCCGAGTCGGAGACCATGCAGGCCTTGAAGTCGGAGTGGCTCGGGCTAGACGAGCACGCGGACAGCGCCAGGGCTGCTGTAGCAACCACGGCACCCACGCGAATGATGTTCTTCATGTGCGATTCCTCGTATCTTGAGTTCTCGCCCCTGTAGGGGCGGGCGTAGTTCTCATGCTACGGGCGCGGCGATGCCGCGACACGGGCTTCGGCGAGAAACCGATAACGGTTTGGTAATTGTCGGCGTTACAGCGCGTCGTTGGCCGCTTTGACTGCTTGAGCGGCGTGCCGGCCGAGGATCAGCAGGGCCTCCGGGGTGTCCACGACCGTCACGTTGTCGAGGCCGACAATTGCCACGGGCCGGTCGCCTCCGACCACCATGGCGCCGTGCGCGTCAACGGTCGCGACGGCGCCGAGCGCCCCGGCCGCGTCCCGGCCGATGCGAATCACACCATCCGGCCCGGGCTCGATCATCTCGGCGAGCGCGGCGAAGTCGCCGATGTCGTGCCAGTCGAGGTCCGCCGGCACCACCTTGACGCCGCCCTGCGCGGCGACGGGCTCGGCGATCGCGTGGTCGATCGCAATCTTGGTGAGGCCGTCCCAGTGGGCCGCGACGGCGGCGTCGCGGCCGTCGGTGTCCCACGCTGCGGCGATGGCGCGCACGCCGTCGTGAATGCCGGGCTGGAGCCGCGCCAGGTGGCCGAGCAGGACGTCGGTGCGGACCACGTACATTCCCGCGTTCCAGAAGTGGCCGCCGGCGGCGATCATGCCCGCGGCGGTCTGGGCGTCGGGCTTCTCGGTGAACGCGGCTACGTCGAGTACTTCGGCGGCTACCGTACCCGCGCCACCACCTGCGGCTCGGATGTACCCGAACGCCGTGCTCGGCTCGGTGGGCTCGATGCCGATCACCACCACGGCGCCCTCTGCAGCCGCACCGGCCGCCGTCGCTACCGCGGCCGCGAAGGCCTGGGGCTTGCGGATCACGTGGTCCGCCGCGAACGACCCCATCACCCGCGGGCCGTGCCGATGCTCGATGACGGCAGCCGCGAGCGCGATGGCCGCCATGGAATCGCGGGGGCTTGGCTCGGTGAGGATGTCCGCCGCGTCGACGCCTGGGAGCTGGGCGCCCACGGCGTCGGCGTGCCGCTGCCCGGTCACCACAATCACGCCGTCCGCGAGCGGGGCGAGGCGCGCCACCGTGTCCTGGATGAGCGTGGTGCCCGTCCCCAGCAGGTCGAGCAGGAACTTGGGCCGGTCGGGGCGGGACAGCGGCCATAGCCGGCTGCCGATGCCCCCCGCGGGGATCACGGCGATGAGGCCGTTCGCGGAGCGCACGTCGTCGGATTCTTTGCTCATGGGTCAAGACTAGGATGAGACGTAGACCGATCAACGCCGCGAGGAGTCCGAGTGTCCGGAACCAGAACCCTCTACAAGGGGCAGCCTGGCATGTGGATGTGGCTGGCGCACCGCGCAACGGGCGTCGGCATCTTCTTCTTCCTGCTAGTCCACGTCACAGATACCGCGCTCGTGCGCATGTCCCCCGAGGCGTACAACGAGATCATCGGTTCCTACAAGACTCCCGTGATGGGCCTTGTCGAGGCGGGGCTCGTCGCGGCCATCGTCTTCCACGCCTTCAACGGCCTGCGGATCATCGCCGTGGACGCGTGGTCGTGGGCGACCCGCCACCACAAGCTACTCGCCGCCATCGTGTGGCTCATCTGGGTGATGCTGATGGCGGGCTTCCTGCCGCGCCACCTTGGCCACGTCTTTGGAGGTGACGCGTGAGCGCCCCCGAGCTGATCGCGCCGCGCTACCGCCGCGGCCCTCGCTCCGGCTCGTCCGCCGAGAAGTGGGCGTGGCTGTTCATGCGTGCGTCGGGCGTGCTGCTACTCGCATTGATCCTCACCCACCTATTCATCAACCTCTATACGGGCGACGGCGTGAGCGCAATCGACTTCGCGTTCGTGGCCGGCAAGTGGGCCAGCCCACTGTGGAAGTGGTGGGACGGCGTCATGCTGTGGCTCGCGATGATCCACGGCACCAACGGCATGCGCGTGCTCGTCAACGACTACGCGCGCAAGGCGTGGACCAACAAGACCCTCAAGACGCTACTGGCACTCGCATTCGGGCTGGTCGTGGTGTTGGGCACGCTCGTCATCTTCACCTTCGACCCCTGCCCCGCGGCCGCGGCGGCGGGCGACCTGCCCAGTTTCTGCGCTTCTGTTACTGGCAACTAAGGAGACCCATGGCCAAGCACGAGTACGACGTCGTCATTGTGGGCGCGGGCGGCGCGGGTATGCGCGCGGCGCTCGAGTCGTCGCAACGTGCCAAGACTGCGGTCCTCACCAAGCTGTACCCCACGCGTTCCCACACGGGCGCGGCGCAGGGCGGCATGGCGGCGGCGCTCGCGAACGTCGAGGACGACAACGCCGAGTGGCACACGTTCGACACGATCAAGGGCGGCGATTACCTAGTTGACCAGGACGCCGCCGAGATCCTCTGCCGCGAGGCCGTCGACGCCGTGCTCGACCTCGAAAAGATGGGCCTGCCGTTCAACCGCACCGAGGACGGCACCATCGACCAGCGCCGCTTTGGCGGCCACACGCGCGACCACGGCAAGGCGGCCGTGCGCCGCGCCTGCTACTCGGCCGACCGTACGGGCCACATGATCCTGCAGACGCTCTACCAGCAGTGCATCAAGCAGGAGGTGGAGTTCTTCAACGAGTTCTACGTCCTCGACCTGATCCTCGACAAGGACCCGCAGACGGCCAAGAAGGGCGCCAAGGTGACTGTCCGCGGCGTCGTCGCCTATGAGCTTGCGACAGGCGAGATCCACGAGTTCGCGGCCAAATCCGTGATCTTCGCGACGGGCGGCGCGGGCAAGGTCTACAAGACCACGTCGAACGCGCACACCCTCACGGGAGACGGCATGGCGATCGCGCTGCGGGCGGGGCTGCCGCTCGAGGACATGGAGTTCTTCCAGTTCCACCCGACCGGCCTCGCGGGGCTTGGCATCCTGTTGTCTGAGGCCGCGCGCGGCGAGGGCGCGATCCTGCGCAACTCCACCGGTGAGCGGTTCATGGAGCGCTACGCGCCCACCATCAAGGACCTGGCGCCGCGCGACATGGTGGCGCGGGCGATGGCCAACGAGGTGCGGGAGGGCCGCGGCTGCGGGCCGCACAAGGACTACGTGCACCTTGACCTCACCCACCTCGAACCCGCCCACATCGACGCCAAGCTGCCCGACATCACCGAGTTCGCGCGCACCTACCTTGGCGTGGAGCCGTACACGGAGCCGGTGCCGGTCTACCCGACTGCGCACTACGCGATGGGCGGCATCCCCACCAACGTCGACGCGCAGGTGTTGCGCAACAACACTGACATCGTGGACGGCCTGTTCGCGGCGGGCGAGTGCGCGTGCGTGTCAGTGCACGGCGCGAACCGCCTTGGCACCAACTCGCTGCTCGACATCAACGTGTTTGGCCGACGCGCGGGAATCGCGGCGGCGGAGCACGCGCTGGCGGCTACCGCGACTTCGCTACCGGACGACGCGGGGGCCGCCGTGGTGGCGACGGTCGCGGCGCTGCGCGACACGGTGGGCTCCACCGCCAAGGGCACGGAGCGCGTGGCCGACGTGCGCAAGGCGCTGCAAGAGACCATGGACCGCAACGTCCAGGTGTTCCGCACCGACGCCTCGCTCAAGGACGCCAAGAAGGACGTCGCGGCGCTACGGGGCCGGTTCGCGAAGATCGCGATCCACGACCGCGGCGCTCGCTACAACACGGACCTGCTTGAGGCGATCGAGCTTGGATTCCTGCTGGACCTTGCCGACGTCATCATCGAGGGTGCGCTCGCGCGCCAGGAGTCGCGGGGCGGGCACTTCCGCGAAGACTTCCCCACGCGCGACGACAAGAAGTTTATGCGGCACACGATGGCCTACGTGGGCGCGGCTACAGCGGGAAAGTCCGTGGTGAAGCTCGACTACAAGCCGGTGACCGTGACCAAGTACCAGCCAATGGAACGTAAGTACTAGGGCCGGGAGGGCTACACGTGACGACAACTGAGACTTCCGCCCCGACCGCGGCGCCCGAGATCACCAAGCTGAACGTCAAGCTACGGATCCAGCGCATGGACCCGGACGGGCTCGACGGGCGCGAGGCCGGCAAGGAGTACTGGGCCGAATATGAGCTCGAGATGTTCGCCACCGACCGCGTGCTCGACGCGCTGCACAAGGTGAAGTGGGAGCACGACGGCTCGCTAGCGTTCCGCCGCTCGTGCGCGCACGGGGTGTGCGGCTCGGACGCGATGCGGATCAACGGCAAGAACCGGCTCGCGTGCAAGGTGCTACTCAAGGACCTCAACCTGGCGCAGCCGGTGACGATCGAGCCCATCAAGGGACTGCCGGTCGAGAAGGACCTGATCGTGGACATGGAGCCGTTCTTCGCGTCGTACCGCGAGATCATGCCGTTCCTGATGCCCAGCGGCGACGCGCCCAAGCGCGAGCGGCTGCAGTCGCCGGAGGAGCGCGCCCGCTACGACGACACCACCAAGTGCATCATGTGCGCGGCGTGCACGTCCTCGTGCCCGGTGTTCTGGACGGACGGGCAGTTCTTTGGCCCGCAGGCGATCGTGGGCGCGCACCGGTTCATTTTCGACTCGCGCGATGATGGCGAGTGGGAGCGTTTGGAGATCCTCAACGACAAGGCAGGCGTGTGGAAATGCCGCACGGTCTTCAACTGCACCGACGCGTGCCCGCGCGGCATTCAGGTCACCGAAGCGATCAGCGAGGTGAAGAAGGCCCTCACGACCGGCGAGATTCACTAGCCCTACAGGCCCACCTGATCCACGCCGTACTTGGCCTGGGCCGCTGTGAAGCCCTCAAACTTGAGTTGGCTGATCAGCCGCGACCTTGAGAACGAGGAGGAGTTGAGGTACGACTGCGCCTTGAGCGCCGCTTGCTCGTTCCAGTCCACGTGAAGCGAATCCACGGCGGCCTTAGCGTCGTTGCCGGGGAAGCCCTCGAATTTCAGTTGGTCAATCAGGCCGGAGCGCGAGAAGGCAGAGTACTTCAGGTACGACTGCGCTTTGAGAACCGCCTGCTGGCTCCAGTCCACGCCGACGGCGTCTACCGCGTACTTGGCGTCCGCCGCGGAGTAACCCTCGAATTTCAGCTGGTCAATCAGGCCGGACCGCGAGAACGGCGTGTACTTCAGGTACGACTCGGCGCTTTCGCGGGCGTTCTGCTGGGACGGCGTCTCGTCCGCCGAGATGGCGGGGGCCGTGGGGTCAACCCCCGCTATAGGCGCGGGCTCGGTGGCGGACGGCGCTGGGTCCGTCACCATGGGCTTAAGCCCGGAATCCGAGGGCTCGCTTGGCGTTGGGGCGGCACCCACCGCCTCGGGCGTCTCGACGGGGTGGGACGCCGCGTACACGACGGCTGCGTCCACCACGATGTTGGTGACAAGAGCGATCGACGAGAGGATGACGGCGGCGACCGCGAGCCCCTTGCTGACGTTCTTCTTGAGCAAAGCCATGATGCCGAGCACGAGCCCCGGCAGGATGAAGACCAGCGCGACGAACGGCAGGATGCCGATCAGGAAGCCGATGACGGCGACGATGAACGCGACGAGGCCGAGCGAGCTTGACGGCTTCGGACCGGACGGCATGCCGTAGGTCGCGCCAGGCCCGATGCCCGACGGCTGCACGTCCGACGGCTGCACGTCCGACGGCTGCACAGACGCCGCGCTCGACGTCGCCTTGCGTGCATCGCCCGACGCAAAACCGGGCGGAGGCGGCAACTCAGGCGAAGACGAGCCGATCATTCCAGGGATATCGTCTGCCATAACGTTTCCTCTCAGCGTGAAGCTCCTGGTCACAACCTAGCGGTACGGGGCGCACGCCGCCCGACGGGCAGCACACTGCGCGCCTGTCCCGTTACGCGCCTGTACCGCTACGCCGCGGCTGGACACTCGAACTTCGCGCGCCCGCCTAGCACCGGCGCGCGCCGCTCATCGACGAACGCGGGCGGCCGGAACCACACTCGGTCGTCGCGCACCTCGATGTCCCAGCCGTCGCGATGCACGCGATGGTGGCACGCGGCGCACAGCAACACCCCGTTGTCGAGGTCCGTGGGGCCGGCGTCGCGTTCCCACCAGCGTATATGGTGGGCCTCCGTCCAACTTGGCGGTGCATGGCAGCGCGCGCACCCGCCGTCTCGCTCGACCAGCGCTCGGCGCTGTGCCCGCGTAAACAGCCGCCGCGCCCGCCCAAAGTTGAGCACCTCGCTGTCGCCGCCCATGACCGCGGGAATCACGTCCGCTGCTGCGGCCAGGCGGCGCGCCGTGCCGGCGTCAAGCGACTGGTCCACGCCGTCGATCCGCGCGAGCCCGCGCCCTTCCCGAAGCTGGTCCAGGCCCACGCGCACCACCACGGAGGCGGTGGGTGCCAAGGGTTCGTCGAGCTCGCAGCCGATGACGTGCCGCGCCATGCCCGCGAGCGCATCCGCCCGCATTTGTGGAGCGGTGCGATCGTCCGCGAGCGGCCCGGCATCGTCCCGCTTGCGACGCAGGCACGCGGCCACCATGTCGTCGAGGGCGGCGCGCAGGGGTGCTGCGGTCTCGGGGTCCAGCCGCCCGTCGATCACGACCGCGCCAGCCCGGTTTTCATAGACGTTGAGGTACCGCGCGTCGCGCGTGGCCACTAGCCGGCGCGCGTGCTCGGCGGCGTCAAGCCGCGCCTCCGCCTGCCGGATCACTGCGGCGAGCCGGTCGAGCGGCAGGCGCGTCGCGCGGTCGACCAAGAGCTCCTCGACGTCCTCGAGCCGCCCGGGCGCCGCGACGTCCTGAACGCGGTCGAGCATCGCGGTGATCGCCGCCGCCGCGTCCACGCTGATCGCACCGTCCGTGAGCGCCCGCGCCACGTGCTCCGCCTGGTACCGGGCCGCACCCGCGCCCGCGCCCGCACCCGCGCCACCTGCCCGAATCAACCGCGCCGCCTCGGCCTTACTTCCGCCGGTACTCGCGGCAACCAGGGCGGCCGGCGTGGCAAAGCCCTCTCGCCGGGCCAGGCCCGCCGCGCCGTCGTCCAGCGTGGATCTGCGCGCAACCTCGGCCGAGGCGGCCGCTAGCACAGCGTCCAACCGGCGGCGCGCGGCCGCGAACTCGCGATGTGCGGCGAGTAGCTGCGCGCGGGGCATCGACCCCCAGTCCACCGCGGGCGCGGGCCCGCCCACCAGCGCGCTCAGCAGCGCGGCGGCGGGAGTCCCGGCTTCCGTGGTCATGCCTCCACTCAATCACCCAGGTCCGACACCCAAAACGGACAGCCCGAGGAACGATGCGGCGGTTACCTACGCGCGACCTGGGGACATCAGCGGGGCTCGCCCACCGGGGAGACGACACGCAAATCGCGCCCTGGGGACATCAGTGCCGGGCGGCACGCACCGGCCGCGGCGGCACGCACCACACGCGCGCCCCCACGCACCTCGCGGCTAAGGAGTCACCCGCGTGTACGCCGGCGACCCGGTCAGGTCCTCGACCTTCGCGTAGCGCATCCACACGCCGGTCTGATCGACGTTGAGCCGCTTGGCGACCCACACCAGCTGCACGTCCGCGGCGACAGTGTTGAGGCGCACGAGCCCGGGGTCGCCCTCCTCGTTGGCGCCGCGCAGCAGGTACGGCTGATACACATCTCGTACGGTGCCATTCGGGTTGAAGGTCGCCACGAGGGCGTCCACCACGTAACGGTCGCCGATCAGCGTCTGCGTCTGCCCGGTCACCACCCAGCACTTCTCGGACTTGCTCGGCTTGAGCGCCTTGACGGCCTTGCCGTCCACCTGGACGCCGTCCGCGCACTTCTTGTTTGCCTCCGGCCCGGTCAGGTACAGCACGCCGCGCCAGTCCTCGGTGACCGTCACCCAGTTGGGCAGCACCGTGAGGTCCTTGATCTTGGTCTTGCGCGGCACCTTGAACTCAAAGGGCGCGGACTCGCCCGGCCGGATCACCATTGGCACCGAGCCAAAGTTGTCCCCCGCGGCGACGATCACGCCCCACGCCCCGGTAGCCGCGCCATCGTCCCCGACCGCCACAGCGCCGTCCCCGACGTACTGCACAAGCCCGCGCGCAACCCCGTCGCGGATCGACACGGTTTCCGGCAGCAGCACCACACCGGTCGCCCCCGGCGCCACCGGCGGCAGCTCGGGACCGTAGTACCCGTCGACGGTGGACGCGGGCCCGCCGTACACGTCGCCTACCGGCGTCACCACGGGCGGCAGCGTGGCGAGCAGTTCCTCAAACCCGGGCGGATACTCCACCTGCTGGTACACCTCGGCCGCGTCAAACGGCACGCCGATGATCCACACCTCGCTCACGCCCTCGGGCGGCAGCCCGTCTTGGCACGGCGCCCGCTCCCCGGACGGCCCCACCACCGTGACCCGTAGCGCCATGTCCGCTGCCTGGTAGTCGTAGTAGCACGCGAGGTCGAGTCCATCGATCGCGGGCACGAACTCCGCCCGCGAGTGGTCCGCACCGCCGTAGAACCGCGCGCCGGCAGCCGTCAGCTCGCGGTGGACGTGCGCGAGCGTCATTCGCCCCGAATTCACGGAGCCCCACGTGCGCGAGTCGTAGCATCGCGCGACCTCGGCCTCGAACAGGTCGCAGTCGTAAGCGCGCAACCCCACGGCCGCCAGGTCGAGGTCTTGAAGGATGTCCACGGCCGGCCGCAAGGGGGGCGCATCCACGTACGGGTCGACGTAGTCGTCAGTGCATGCCGAGAGCATCAGGCTCACTGCCGCAGCCAGGGCGACTAGCCCCGTCCGTCTCCCTCGGTGGGTGCTCACCAACCCAGGTTATCCCTTTCGTCCGCTGCGCCCTAGGCAGACTTTCGGTCGGGGATGGACGACGCGTCTCGCTGCGCTCGCCGTTCCGCTCGCCTCCCGGCGCGACGCGCCCGCTTGCCCGCGGCAGCCCCGGTCCCCACCTACGTTGCGCGGCAGTGACGATGCGGGCGGCCCAATTCCACCACTCCCGCACTTCTAGCGAAGGACCCCTTGGAACCCGAAGGTGAAGGTCAGTTCACCCGTCGGCAAGCGGAACTCAGGGTGCGTCATAGCTCCCCACGAGTTGTCGCCGCCAACCCCGCGGCGCGCGAGGGCCGGGCGCAGGATCGTGCGCTGAATGGGCGGGAGGTCGACCGGGTGACGCGCGTTCTCAATTTCGTAGGGCGTCCATGGCAGGGCCGAGAACTCCATGCCGCCGGGGCAGTCGAGCCGAATACCAGCGCCTGCGCCGTCGAGCACCTCGGCCCAGCGAACGCCCGTGTGATTTCCGGACTCCTGGGGGCGCACATAGGACGCAAGTTGCTCACGCACGTCGGACGACCACACGTCGAGCCTCGCTCCTCCGCGGCGGTCCGCGTAGCTCTCGGCGGGACCCTCGCCGTACCAGCGCAGCCGGTGAAGATCCGCGTCGACGGTAAACATCATCGCAAGCTCCGGCGGGTCCGCAAGCCCCTTACCTGGACGGAAATCGACCGTGACGACGACGTGGCCAGCGCCATCAACCCGATACGTCACGTCCACCTCGCTCGGCGGAACAGTCGGCAGGTCGTAGCCGTACGTGATCTCGACCGCGTCGGCATGCCGCACCACCTGCGGGTTCTCGACACCCGCACGCGGCTTCCGATAGCGGCTGGCGAGCATCCATTGGCCGTCGCGGAAAGGCATCCCCCAGCCCCGCTCGTTCGCCGTAGGCGCGTGCCAGAAGCTTGGGAACGGCAGGTCGCGCAGTAGCTCGCGGTCGCCGTCGCTCGTCCGGCCGTAGCGGTACGACACGAGCGAGCCGCGTATCCGCGAAAAGAGCGCGGAGAAATGGTCGCCGTGGACGCCTATGTTGTGGGTGCTCTCGACCACCCGCGGGCAGGGGGGCGCCGGCTGCGAGGCCTCAGGTTGCGACCCCGCGACCTCGACGACTGCCTGCTCCCAGCCAATCGCGTATCCAGCGTCGGCCCACGCGTTGCTACGGCGAAGCCGGTACGCGACGTCGATCGTGTATTCGCCGGGAGCGGTCGGCACAGCGAACGGCAGCGGGAAGGACTTGCTCTCGCCGGCAGGCACATCTGCATCTATCGGTGCCTGGTGAAGCACCTCACCTTCCCGGGTGAGGGTCGCGAGAACCTCCACGTCGCCCATGCCCGCGAACATGCGCCGGTTGGCGATGTCAACGGCGCCGTCCGCGATGACGGTGTGGAAGGGCTGGTAGAGGTACCTGACTTCTTGGAAAGCGGGCGTTGGAGTCCGGTCAGAGAAGACGATGCCGTTCGCACTGAACTCGTAGTCCGTTGGCGCCTCGCCAAAGTCGCCGCCGTAGCCCATGTACGGCTGGTCGTGGCGGTCCCGCATGGGAAACGTCTGGTCCGCAAAGTCCCAAATGAAACCGCCCTGGAACAGCGGCTCCCGGTACGCGAGGTCGATGTACTTGTCCACCGCGCCAAACGAGTTGCCCATCGCGTGGGCGTACTCGCACAGCATGAAGGGCTTGTCGCGGTGCGTCGCCAGGTACTCCTCGATCTCCGCGGCCGGGGTGTACATCTGGCTGGTGATGTCCGTCGTCTGCGGGAACCGCGGGTCCCAGTGCACGCCTTCGTAGTGGACGGGTCGGGTGGGGTCGGTTGCGCGGAACCAGTCGGAAAGCTCGAGCAGCAGCCCGCCGCCGAACGACTCATTGCCGAGCGACCACAGAATCACCGACGCATGGTTCTTGTCCCGCTCGAGCATGCTCGCCGCGCGGTCAGCAAGCGCCGCCCGCCATTCCGGGCGGTCGCCAGGCAAGGCGTCTTCCACCGCAAGCTCGCCACGGATGATCTTGTCCCACATGCCGTGCGTCTCGAGGTTCATTTCGTCAATCACGTACAGCCCGTAGCGGTCGCACAATGCATAAAACACGCTTGAGTTTGGGTAGTGGCTGGTTCGCACCGCGTTGGCACCCGCACGCTTGAGGATGCGGATATCGGCCTCGATCTCGTCGGCCGTCATGACGCGACCGCGCGGGCCCATCTCGTGCCGGTTAACGCCAAGCAGCACGACGCGGGTGTGGTTGACCTTGAGCACCGCGTCGTCGATGGACACGTGGCGCACGCCCACCCGCTGCTCCACTACCTCAGTGACAACGGCATCGGCGTCGAGCACCTCGATCACCACCCGGTATAGGTATGGATCTTCGCTGCTCCACAGGTGAGGATTCGCAAGACTCGCGACCAGGCTGCCGTCGCTGTCAGGGACGAACTCCGGGCCGCCGTCGATCGCAGCGCGCACCGTGCCCGCGCCGTCGAGCGTCACGTCGAGGGCGATCGTCGCGGTCTGGAGGTCCTCGGCGACGACTGTCGTGACGCGAAGGTCTTCGGCGTGAACGACCGGCCGCCGATACAGCACGACGTCGCGAAACAGGCCCGAGAACTGGAAGAAGTCTTGGTCCTCGAGCCACGACCCCGCCGTCCAACGGAACACCTGCACAGCGAGCCGATTGTCGCCGTCTTGCAGGTGTTCCGTGAGATCAAACTCTGCGGGACTGAACGTGTCGGTCGCCCAGCCGATGTACGAGCCGTTGAGCCACACCGCAATGCCGCTCTCCGCGCCGTGAAACGTCACCGCTAGCCGCTCTCCCGGTGCGAGCGCCGAATCGAGCCTGAAGTCGCGCACGTAGCTTGCGACCGGATTCCGGCGCCGCGGCACCTGGCCGGGCTCGACATCCTCAAGTCCGTCCCATGGATACTGGACGTTCGTGTATTGGGGGCGGTCGTAGCCGTACATCTGGACGTGGCCCGGCACCGGGATGTCGTCCCAGCTCTCCGCGTCGTACTCCGGCCGTTCGAATCCGGGGATGACCATGCTTGGATTCTCGGCGTGGTGGAACTTCCACAGCCCGTTGAGGCTCTGCTCGAAACTGCTCGTGGCCTGCGCCGCTTCCTCCAGGTTCGCGAACCAACGATGGTCGGAGTGGGCCGCCCGGCGATTCTGCTGAACAAATTTGGGATCTGAAATTCGTGTCGCGTCGAATTTCATTGGATTGACTCCAAGGGTCCAGCGAAGGGCGAGGTCAGGATGTGTAGGGACATAAGGCATTTTCCCATGTTGTCGGTAACATAACTACCTCCGCCCGCGTCGCGGCGACGCGAAATGTGAAAGATTCGTCGGGCCGACGCGGCACCGCTACCGGACGACGCGCGCGCCGCCACCGGTCGCGAGCTTGAGGACCTCGTCGCGAGTCACCATGGTGGTGTCACCAGGAGTGGTCATCGCGAGCGCTCCGTGAGCCGCGCCCCACTCGACAGCGGTCTGCAGGTCGTTGCCCTCGATGAGCGCACAGATGAGGCCGGAGGCGAAGGAGTCGCCGCCGCCCACCCGGTCCATGATTTCGAGCCCGGGGCGGTCGGTTGCCGACACGAAGCCCGACTCCCGCGACCAGGCGATGGCGCCCCAGTCATTCACCGTTGCCGTCTTGACCCCGCGGAGCGTGGTCGCGATGACGGAGAAGTTGGGGTACTCCTTGGCGACGTTCTCGATCATCGTCGTAAAGCCGCTCGCCTCCACGTGCGCCAAGTCGGGCGAGACGCCGGGAACCTCGAAGCCGAGCGAAGCCGTGAAGTCCTCCTCGTTGCCGATCATCACGTCCACGTGCGGCGCGATCTCCCGGTTGACCTCCTGCGCGCGTGCCTGGCCTCCGGTCGCCTTCCACAGGCTTGGTCGATAGTTGAGGTCGTACGACACGATGGTGCCGTGGCGCTTGGCTGCGGTTACGGCCTCCAGCACGGTCGCGGCGGCGGTCTCGGATAGTCCGGCGAAGATCCCTCCCGTGTGGAACCAGCGAACGCCAAGGTCGCCAAAAAGGTGGTCCCAATCCACGTCGCCCGGCGCCAGCTGCGACGCAGCCGTGTTGCCCCTGTCGGACACGCCTAGCGCCCCGCGCACGCCAAACCCGCGTTCGGTGAAATTCAAGCCGTTGCGGGCCTCCCGCCCAAGGCCATCAAAGGGGACCCAGGTGATGAACGCCGTGTCCACCCCGCCGGCGAGTATGCAATCCTCGACCAAGCGTCCCACCTCATTGTCTACAAGCGCGGTGACGACTGCGGTCCGGAGGCCGAAGGCCCGCCGCAGGCCACGGGTGACGTTGTACTCGCCGCCGCCCTCCCACACGCGGAACATGCGCGCCGTGCGAATCCTGGCTTCGCCAGGGTCGAGTCGCAGCATCACCTCGCCGAGCGACACAGCGTCGTACCTTGCCGCGCTAGCGGCCTTCACTTCGACCTCAACCATGATGTCCTTCCGCGCTGGGAATCGAGCCCCACAAAAATCGTCCATGCCACTGTACTGTGGCCGCGTGTGGCTGCCGGGGCGCGCCAGACGGCGGTTGCCCCGCCATTCTCCGAGGCACGATAATTGCCACTACCGCCCCTTATCGACTAGCCCGATGGCGGCAAGCACCGAAAGGACGTGGTGTACGTGAATTCCGCGTTGGCCACCTCCAGTCGTGGCCCCCTGGCGTACCTGTGGGGCGCAGCGGCGAGCGAAGAGTCGCTCATGAAGGATCTGGCCGGGGCCCCGCAGCGCCTAGCCGCGCTGTGCCGCCCAACCTCGTGGAGCGCGTCGAGCCTCCGCGGCCTCACCGCGCGCGCCACAGCCGAGCGAGGCACGCCGTGGCCCGTGGCCCGCGCGTCGGACTTTGCCCGGTACTTCCGCGACGGCAACCGCACCGCCTACGAATCCGCGGTGCACGCTCGGCACACACGGCTCACGCGCGCGACGCTGATGGCCGCCTTGGGTGGGGCCGATTCCGAATCCTGGATCGACGAGGTCACAGACGGCGCGATGGTGTTCTGCGAACAGAGCACCTGGTGCTGGGCCGCGCACGACGATGTCCACGCCCGCACCGGCGATGTGCTTCCAGACCGCGCCGCGCCTTTCCTCGACCTCGGTGCCGGCGAAGTCGCGGCGCAACTCGCATGGGTAGACCTTGCGCTCGGCGACGCCCTCGATGCGCGTTCCCCGGGGCTTCGCGCGCGCATCCGCCAGGAGGTCGCCTCACGGGTGTTCGAGCCGTTCCTCGGCAGGCGCGACTGGCACTGGCTTGGGCTTGATGGCGACGTACACAACTGGAACCCGTGGATTCACGGGAACGTCATCACGGCTGCATGCGCGCTCGCGGACGATCCGGCGGTCCGCGCCAAAGTCGTGGCGCTCTCCATCGAAGGCATCGACCGCTATCTCGCCTCGCTTCCGCCGGACGGCGCTATCGACGAGGGCTACGCGTACTGGTGGAACGGAGCGGCCCGCGCACTCGAGGCGTTGGAATTTGTCGAGCACGCCACGGACGGGCGCCTGAACGCAGCGGAATTGCCGCTCTTGAGTTCGGTGGTGCGCTTTCCCGCGAGCATGCACGTCGCGGGGCCCTGGTACGTCAACGTGGCCGATGCCCCTGCGCGGCTCCCCCACCCCGTCCCCTGGCGCACGCTCCACCATTGGGGGCGCGCAGTCGGAGACGACGCCGCCGTGGCGCACGCGCGAGCGCAACAGACGTCCGTCGCGGACGAGTCCGTGGGACTTGGCCGCACCCTGCTCGCCCTCAGCGACCAGGCCTGGGCGGCCGCGGGCGCCGGCAGGACACAAGGCGCCGACGACCACGCACCTGAGTCCGTCTGGTTGCCGTCGGTTCAGTTGATGGTCGCGCGTGGAGCCAGTACCACTGGGCCAGTGCTGGCGGCAAAAGGCGGGCACAACGCTGAGAATCACAACCACAAGGACGTCGGCGCGTTCAGCCTTGCATGGGACGGGGCGCCGGTGCTAGCCGACGCCGGGCAGCCCACGTACACCGCGCAAACGTTTGGGCCGAATCGATACGCCATCCGGACGATGCAGAGCGGGTGGCACAACGCTCCAGCACCGTGGGGGCTCGAGCAGCGGCTCGGGCGAGATGCCACCGCCACAGCCGAGCACACTGACAACGGCGCGACTGCCGAGGCCACCTACTCGCTTGCCGACGCCTACCCCCTGCCGAGCGGCTCCCGCTGGACACGAAAGGTGCGCCTCGAACGCGCAGACGACCGCGTGGTCGTCGCGGATGCCTGGAGCCTCCCGCGGCCGGAAGACCCGCCGTTCGACGGGGTCCTCCTGCACCTACTCATACATGGAGAGGTAGATCTGATCGGCGCTTCGGACGTGGTGATCCGGCCTGCCGCGGGCGGACGCGCCGTCGGACTCCATTGGGAGGGCGACGCGGTCGCGCTCAGCAGCGAGGCCTGGGCGCTAGACGACCCTCTTCTCACGCAGGTGTGGGGAGAGCGCCTCACGCGCCTCACCGCGGCGGTCGCCGCGCCGGGCGACGGTGAGCGGTTCGAGGGAGCCGTCGCGATGACGGCACAACTGTCGTGACGAATCCGCGCCCCGACCGCTTCTGCCGTTAGGTTGCGACGACCTTCGCCACTGCCTCCGCCGTGAGCGTACGGATGAGGTCAAAGTTCGCGTCGACGATGGCAGCACGCGGAACCATCCACGATCCGCCGACGGCGAGCACGCACGGCAACGCGAGATAGTCGAGGCAGTTGTCGATGCCGATGCCCCCGGTCGGCACGAATTCGACACCAGCGAACGGCGCCGAGAGCGCCTTGACCGCGGCTGCGCCTCCGGATGTTCCGGCCGGGAAGAATTTCACAGCAGACAGTCCGAGCTCCGTCGCCGCCTGGACTTCGGTGGCTGTGACGGCGCCAGGCAGGACGACCACGCCGCGCTCACGACACCGCTCCACGACAGCCCGGCTGAGCCCGGGAGACACGACGTACGACGCGCCTGCGTCGACCGCCATGTCCACCTGAGCCGGGGAAAGCACCGTTCCGGCGCCAACGAGCATGTCGCCGCGGGCAGCCATCTGTGAGATCGCCTCTGGCGCAGCGCTGGTACGGAACGTGACCTCGGCAATCGCAAGGCCGCCGTCGACGAGCGCCTGTGAGAGCGGGCCCGCGTCCTTCGCATCGTCGATCACCACGACCGGCACGAGCCGGGCCCGCCGCAACTTCTCGCGAAACGTCGCTTCGTTAGCGGGCAAGCCAGCCTCCATCCACGGGGATGACTGCACCATTCACGTATCTCGCGGCATCCGACGCGAGGAAGACCACCATCCCCATGAGGTCCTCTGGCACGCCCCACCTACCGGCGGGGATGCGGGCAAGGATGTCGGCGGCTCGCTTCTCATCCGCGCGCAGTGGCGCTGTGTTGTCAGTGGCGATATACCCCGGAGCGATGGCGTTGACTGTGATCCCCCGGTTCGCCCACTCGTTCGCGAGCGCCTTGGTCACCCCCACCACGCCGTGCTTGCTCGCGCTGTACCCGGGCACGTTGATGCCCCCTTGGAACGAGAGCATGGAGGCGACGCTAATGATCGACCCGCGGCCCACCGCGAGCATGTGCTTGCCCGCCGCCTGCGACAGGTGAAACACCGCGCTGAGGTTAACGTTCAGCACGTCATCCCAGTCCTCGGCAGGGTGTTCCACCGCTGGCGCCCTGCGGATGATCCCGGCGTTGTTCACCAGGATGTCGATCCCGCCGAACGCGTCCACCACCTGTCCAACAGCACCTTCAAGCTCGGTCGCACTCGCGTCGAGGAGGTCGACCGTGAGCCCGAGCGACCTGCGCCCGAGCTCAGCGATCTCGCCGGTGGTTTCCCCACCGCCCGAACGATCGAGCAGCGCCACGTCCGCGCCTGCCTCGGCCAACGCGAGCGCCAAGGCACGGCCGATCCCGCGGGTGCCACCTGTGACGAGCGCGTTCTTGCCCGCGAGTGAGAAGCTATCGAGGATCATCGTCGTTCCCTAGTGCCCAAGGTCGCGCAGCATCGGGACGGTGCGATTCACCCAGCCGACGTCGGCGTCGTCGATCGCTCCCTGGGTGCGCTGCTCTCCCGCGAGGAACCAGAGGTAGTAGGTGGTGTAACCGGGCGCACTCACGACGGTGTGGTAGCCGGACGGCATCATGTGCATGCCGTGCTCGCGAACCGTGAAGTTCTCCTCGAAACCGTCGTCGGTGTACATCCGGCAGATGCCGAAACCGTCGCCAGGGTTCACACGGAAGTAATACATCTCCTCGTGCTTCGCCTCGACGGGGAGGTTGTCATTCGCGTGGCGGTGCGGCGGGTATGTCGACCAGTTGCCGGACGGCGTGTACGTCTCGCCAACAATGAGCCTTCGCGCAGGCAGATCGGGCTGAGCAACCTCGGTGAGGATCTGGTGGAAGTTGCGCGAGAAGTTCGCCGCGCCCCAGCGGCCGCCCGCAACCTGGTCGGGTCGGATCACGTACGGGTCGGTTTCAAGGTCAGACGGCGCCGACGGCATCGCAACTTCAAGCGTCGTGCGCGCGGTGATGGTGTAGTCGTGGCCCGCGGGGATGTAGACCGAGTGAGGCTTGCCAGAGAACACGTTCGGACGGCCACCGACCTTCTCAAACGCAGCAGCGCCGACGGTGAAGTCGGCAACGCCGCCGAGTACGACGGCGAGGATTTCGCGGTCTCCCGACGATGCCGAGTGCGATTCCCCTGGCGCGAGGTGCACCGTCTGGAAGTCGAGCAACTCGCAGGGGTTGAACGGCAGCGCGTTGACGCCGCTCTCCGACGGCAGGTACAGGTGGTTCTTCATGATCTTCCTTTCCTTGGTGATAGGTCAGATTTCTTCACGCGACCGGGCCCTCGACGTGGTTGGTGAGTGTGCCAACGGCGCCGTAAGTGACGGACACTGTGTCTCCGGCTTCCATGAATCGGCCGAGCGCGCCGATCTCGGGGATCTTCCCCGGCGTGCCCGTCGCGATGAGGTCGCCCGGCTCGAGCGTCATGACGGTGCTGAGGTACGAGACCAGATACGCGACGGAAAAGATCATGTCCGCCGTGGTGGAACGGACCGTCACCGTGTCGTTCGATCTCACGGTGATGTCAAGCGCCTGGGGGTCCGGGACTTCGTCAGCGGTAACGAGAGCTGGCCCCATCGGGCCGAACGTGTCGAAGGACTTTCCGAGAACCCATTGGCTGCCTCGTTGCTGCACGTCGCGCGCGCTCACGTCGTTGAAGACGGTGTACCCCGCAACATAGGTCAGCGCCTGCGACTCCGGAACGGCCGACGCTGTCCGGCCGATGACGACGCCAAGCTCGCCTTCGTAGTCGATAGCGCGAGATATCCGCGGGAGCCTCACGGCGTCGTCCGTACCGATAATGGTGTTCTGCATCTTGGCGAAGACGTCGGGGTAGTCGGGGATGTCCGAGCCATCGTCGACTCCGTGACCACGGTAGTTGTAGCCGATACACACGATCTTGCCGGGCACGGGTATAGGTGCGTGGAGTCGGACGGCGGATCGTTCGAATCGAGCACTTGCTTGGGCGCTCGCGGCTGTTGCCGCAGCGCGCGAGAGCGCCCCAGGCCCTGCGCGAAGGATGTCGAGCACCGACGGCGGGCAATCCTGATCAGCGGCGCCAAGGTCCACCACCACTGTGCCATCGTCGGCGAGGGCCCCAACCGCGGGGCCAGCGCCGCGGTCAAACGTCACCAAGCGCATCGGGTGGCCCATCCATGCATCTGCTCAGCGCTCACCAGTACGACACCCAGTCGGGGCTGCCCACTCGCACGAGCGATTCGAGGTAGAAGTAGTCCCCCCAGAGCGTGCCCTCCCCGACGCCAACGTTCTTGGGTGCGTCGTATACGCCGCGATCGATAAGCGCAGCACCATCGGTTGCGCTGCACGTGCTGTAGTTGGCCGCGAGAGACGCAAGCATCGCAAGGCCGACGTTGCGGAACTCGCGCGCGCGCGGCGTATCGCCGAGTTGTTCCGCAAGCTCCATGAGCCCCGCCGCCGCGATAGCGGCCGCCGAACTGTCGCGCGGTTCGCCGTCGCCGTCGGAGAGGGCGAGATCCCAGCACGGTACGGAGTCCGCAGGGAGGTGGCGGAGGAGATAGTCGGCGCATTCCTCAGACGCGGCGAGTAGCGAAGCGTCGCCCGACAGTCGATAGTTGATAGCGAATCCATAGATCCCCCAGGCCTGCCCGCGAGCCCAGCAGGAATCGTCCGAGTGGCCTTGTTCCGTCGCGCCGCGCAGTGGCTCGCCGGTCTCGGGATCCCAGTAAAACGTGTGAAACGTCGAGCCCTCGTCGCGCAAGATGTGCTCACTAAGTTGGCGGGCATGGCGCAGCGCTGCGTCCCGGTAGCGCGAATCGCCTGTCTCGTCGCTCGCCCAAAAGAGGAGGGGCGTGTTCATCAAGCTGTCGATGATGGTCCGGCCACGCTGTCTCGGGTTGCTGAGGTCGCCCCACGCCTGGATGATGCCGGCTGGCTCCAGGAAGCGCGACATCAAGTGGTCGGCCGCCGCGAGCGCCGACGCTCGGGCGCCCTTGTCTCCCGTCAAGCGCCACGGCACCACGCATGCCAAGGTGTAGAGGAAGCCAAGGTCGTGCGTATCGAGATCGACTCCGTCGGCGAGGCGTTGCTCAAAGCTCGGGAGGAACGCCAGGGCTGCCTGCCGATAGCGTTCCTCGCCGGTTGACTCGAACGCGAGCCACAGCATTCCCGGCCAGAAACTAGTCGTCCACCCCACGTTGGCGCCATCCGGGAAGCCGTCGCGTGATCGAAGCGGATAGACACCGTTCTCGGTGGTGTCCTCAGGAAAGTCCGAAGAAAACCGTTCGAGATTGGCGTCAATCGTCGTGAGTGCACTCTTGATCGCCGCGGACACCTTGAGCCCGCTCAATACCCCGCTGTCAACGTCCATGAACGTCGCCTAGCCCCCAATGCTGTTGTCGTGCGTCTGCGCACGCGGATTGATGAGTCGTTGTCAATGGCCGGAGCTTGTGGCGAGTCACGCGAGCACCCGCTCAGGGCCGGTCGCGACCGGCGCAAGCGCTGACCGCAACGCGTACTTGCTGTTCGCCCACACCAGATACAGCACGGGGCTGGCAGCGAGCCCAAGTCCCCACGCAGGCTCCACGATGATGAATGACGTGAGGAGGTAGAGGGCAACGATGGACAGTCCCGACAGGTACCACTTGCGGACGGCAAGGTAGAGACACAGCTTGGCCAGTGCCAGCCCTCGCGTCGCAATCTCGAGAGATGTCGCAACCAAGACGTGGATTGCGGTGGTAAGTACCAACGCGATCAACATTGCGAACACCGGAATCGCGGCCGCGCCTACGCGGTGGCCCCAAACAACGGCGATGTCAACGCTGAAAGCAGCCACGCCGACGACGGCGACCGCGCCCACAACGAGCGCGCGCCGAAACTTCGCCCTCCATTCGCGCACAAACGTCGCGACGACGGGAATGCTGCCCTGGGACGTGAAACGCTCGAATACGGCGAACTCTGCCGCAAGCGTGGGCGCCAGGAGCACCGCAGGCACCGCTGCGAGCAGCCAGGTCTTCCTCACGTCGGTGAAGATAAACACCATGGCCAACGGCAAGCTTGCAACCGCCATGAGCAGGTTGGTCGCCATGGTCAGATAGACCATTCCGCTGATCTGCATGAAACCCGTGTAGAAGCCACGCACGGCGCTACCCCTTCACACCGGTCGTGGCGATGCCCTCGACGAAGAACCGTTGTCCAAATCCGAAAATCAGCGCGACGGGGACAACCGACAGGACAGCGCCAGTCATGATCAGCGCGTAGTCCGAGTCGTACTGGGCGTTGAACGAGTTGAGCCCCAGCTGGATGGTCCAGATGGACCGATCCCGCAAATACACCAGTGGACCCACGAAGTCGTTCCACGTGGTGACGAACGTAATAAGGCTGAGGCCCGCGATGGCGGGGATGGATAACGGCAACATGATGCGGCGATAGATGCCGATCTCGGACAGCCCGTCTATTCGCGCGGCCTCGAGCAACGCGTCCGGGATGGTGTCGAAGAACTGCTTCATCAGGAATACCCCGAGCGCTCCGAACGCTTGAAGCACGATGATCGCCCAAAGCGTGTTCGTCAGGTGAACCTTGGAAAACATCACGTACTGCGGAATCATGTACGCCTGCCACGGCACGGCGATAGTCCCGACGTACGCCACGAACAGCACCTTGCGCCCCGGAAAGCGGCCCTTCGAGAACCCGTAGGCCGCGAAGCTGCCGGTCAGGACCTGGAGGAAGGTGACGGTCACCGACAGGATCAAAGAGTTCTTGATCCAGGTGATCATGTCCGCCTTGGCGAAAATGTCGACGTAGTTCGACAATTCGACGGGACTCGGGAACCACTGGACCGGCACCGTGAAGACGTCGTTGTTGCGCTTGAACGATGACACAACCATCCACACGTACGGAACGAACACCAGAACTGTCGCAGCGGCGAGGCCGACATACCCGAGCGCCCTCGCGTAGGGAGTGAAACGTGTCCTTCCCATCTGGCTCCGACGGTGTGTACGCGGCTTCGTGCGAGGCGCCTTGGGGCTCACGTCAGTTGTCGTTGCCATCAGCTATCCCTCCGCTTGGTGTAGAGGAACTGGACGAAAGCGATCACGACCGCCAACAGGAACAGGATGACTGCGGAAGAAGAGGCGTAGCCGAATTGGTTTTCGACGAAGCCTTTTTGATAGAGGAACTGGGACAGCACCAGCGTCGACTGGCCGGGGCCGCCGTCGGTCATCACGAGCACAAGGTCGAAGACCTTGAGGCTCTGGATCGTCAAGACAATGACGACGAAGTATGTGGTGGGACGAATGCACGGCAGGGTCACATTGACGAATCGTTGCCACGCGTTCGCGCCGTCGGAGCGGGCCGCTTCGAGCAGTTCCTTCGGCACCGTTTGCAGACCGGCCAGGAAGAAGAGCATGTAGTAGCCAGCGTCTCTCCACACTCCCACGATCACGAGCGCTGGCATCGCCCATGTGGGCGACGTGGTCCAGCCGGGCGGATTGTCGATTCCGATCGCACGCAGGCCCTGATTGATCACGCCCACGTCCGGGCTGTAGAGCATATTCCAGACGACTGCGATGGCGACGATCGCGGTGATGTAGGGGAAGAAGGCTGCCGTGCGGAAGAACGCGCGCCCGCGCAACTTGGTGTTGAGCAGCAGCGCCAAGCTCAGCGACACGACGAGCGTGACGGTAACGTGCGGCACGCTGTACAGCAGCGTGTTGACGAGCGCCTTGCGGAAAGTCTTGTCTCCGAACAGGCGACTGTAATTGTCGAAACCAATCCACGTGGACCCGCCAAAGACGTTCCACTTGGTGAATGACATATAGAACAGAATCACCACAGGAACCAGGGTGGTGAGCGCGAACCCCACAAAGTTGGGGAGGATGAACATCCAACCCTTAAGCGTGTTCTCGCGCTTAAGGTTGCGCTGCGTTGGCTGCGGCGCTGTAGTAACGGCCATGCGATTTCTCCCAACGTCGGTTGGCCTGGTGCGCAGCCGTGCGGCTGCGCACCAGGCCGTACTCGGAAAGTACGACGAATACTTTCTAACTACTGGTTGAGTACCTCGTTGGCAATACGGTCCTCAGCCTCGGCAATCGCGTCGTCGACCTTTACGGCCTTCGACATGATTGCGTCGTGCATGTCGCCGAGGATGTTCTGAATCGCAGCGGTGTTCGGCGAAACCGGGTTCTCCGGCAGCGTCTTGTGCGTGCCGAAGGTGAACTTCGACAGGTCGTCGCTGGGGATTCCGGGACCTGCGAAGTACGCGGCGGTAACCGCGTCCGAAGCGTAGGCCGGGGTGATGCCGATGTTCGCGAGCGCGACACCGCAGTCCTCGCCAGCGACGAACGCCAGGAACTTCTTGGCGGCGTCAACCTTCGACGCGTCGATTGCGGGGTTGATACCCATGCCTGTCGGGTCACCGAAGGTCACCGGCATGTCGATGGTGCTGGAGTCAGCCTGCGGAACCGGAGCGATGCCCCAGTTGAATTCCGTTGCGTCACCGCTGGCAACCTGAGCGAGGTAGGAGCTGACGTACCACGAGCCCATGATGAGCATGGCGGCCTTCTGCGTGCCGAACTGGCTCTGGTAGCTCAGCGAGTTCGTCTTCGACACGTTGTAGTCGATCTGAGCTCCGTCATTCTCCAGGGAAACCATCCGGTCGTAGTACGGCTTCATGTAGGTAATGTTGCCGCTGAGGATGTCGGCACCAGGAGTCTGCGCATTTGCGAATCCCTGAAGTGTCGACTGCCAGCGGTGCTCGTACGAGCCCACCGCGTCGCTACCTGCGGCCTTGAGGCCCTTGGTGAGGGCCCGGGCGGCCGTTGCGTAGTCGTCCCAGGTCCACGTGCCGTCGGGGTACGCCACACCAGCCTGGTCAAACTGGTCCTTGTCGTAGTACAAGTACCAGGAGTCCTGGCGATAGGGAACGGCGTAAGTCTTGCCGTCAACGGTGTATCCGGCCAGACCGCTCGTCTTGCTGTCAAGGCCAGCTGCAACGTCAGAGACGTCCATGAGCTGTCCGCCATCCTCGTACGTGAAGAAGTTCTTCAGATTCTTGAGGATGTACACGTCCGGAGCCGAACCAGCGGCAAGGTCCGCGATCATCTGAGTGTCGTACTCAGATGCGTCGTATTCCTTGATGTCGATGGTGATATTCGGGTTCGCGGCGTGAAAAGCGTCCGCGACCGTCTGGAACTCCGGCGTAGAGTCGAGGCTCCACCCAGCCATGGTGAGAGTCACCGGCTCCATGGCTGCCGTAGTTGCCGTTGTAGTTGGGGTTTCGTCGGGCGTGTTGTTCGCACAACCCGCCACCGTTAGGGAGGCGACCGCGATGAGCCCAGCCCCCCACTTCATTGAGCGCTTCATTGCATCTCCTAGTACCTGTATGGCCCGACTGTTCGGACCGCTTATTTCCCCGATCCCCGCACATGCGGGGCTGGGAAAGTTGTGGTGAGAAGTGTGACGGTGCGTTTCCCATCGGGCCACGTCACTGTCACCTCGTTCCCTCGTATGTCAGCGTCGAACGACGCCGCCTGAGGCGGCTCGCGAGTGACCGAGTTCCACGGCACTGAGCCCGAAAGCTCCACCATGCACGTCACCCACGCGCCGACCTCCACGGGCACACGGATCCAGGGAACGATTGTTGTGGGGCCCAGCGGGCTTGCGCCGCGCACGTCAGAAACGGAGGCGGTCGCGTCGCTCGTGGACGCGTATACCCGAGAGACAAGCCGATCTGTCGCGACTTCCGCGATGGTGGAGCGCGGTCCGCTGTCGTTCACGACGATCGCACCCTGGCCCGCGACAGGCCAACCCGATATCCGGAGCCAGGACGCGCGGTCCCGGCCAGTTTGGGTCAGCTCGGTCACCGAGGCGAGGCGCAACTCGTACGGACCGCGTACCAGCGACACCACGGCGATGGTGCCCGCAGCAATCGCGCGCCCGCGCAGCCCCGAGCCGTGGCGCTCCTGCTCCGCACCCGGTTCGAGCCACCGCACCTCAGACACCGAGGACGCCACGCCAACGCGGGTCGCTCCGTCGTCGTCAACACGGAGGTCGAGCACCCGCATGCCCGAGCGGTGGGTGGAGTCGGAAACGGAGGAAACGAGGCAGACCGACTGATCGAGAGGCCGGAGCCAGCTTGCTTCGTCCAGCGGCGGGGCGGTCGCGGTCGAGTAACCAAGCCTTGCGTAAAGCGGCGAGTCGCCGGCGACATCGCCCTCGCACGCGTGATCGGTGCCGTGGTTGATGACGCGCACGATGCCGTCATCGCTCGTACCCGAAACGATCCATCCTGGTGCCTGAACGTCGATCAAGACGTCCGCCTGCTCTACGGGCAACGACACATCTGCGTCGGTCCAGACCGGGTGGTCCTCAGGAAGCGCGAGGCCGAACATGCCTTTGCTCGCCCAATAGGGAGACCCGGGGCCGGAATACGACTGGGCGAGTTCCGGCCAAGCGCCGTGCCAGCCGCAGTTGAGGACGCCTTTCTCATCGGGCGCCCCGTGTTCGACAAAGTGATTCACGATAGAAAGCGCTGCGTGGCGGAGCGCGCCGGGCCGGTGACTTGGAACCTCGGCGAGTGCGCCGATCCAGAACGGCGCGGCAGCGGCGAAGCGGTAGGTCAAGCTGCGGCCCTGGATCAAGGGAGAGCCATCGGCACCCACGAGGGCGAGCGCGTCCCCGAGATACCGGTCAAGGCGGTCGCGATCCGACGTTCCGCGCGCCGTGGCGAGTGCGCCGGCGCCCTCCATCCTTGCCCACAATGTCGGGTAGAGGTGGAGCGCCCAGCCCACATAGTGGTCGAACGAACGCTCGGGACCGTCCGCGAGCCAGCCGCCCGGCCGCACGAACGAATCATGCGTGGCGAGGTCGGCCTCCATGTCGGCCAACGAGTGCGGGCCACCGACCGACTTGAGGAAGGTCTGCACCACAAGCCTGAACCACACCCAGTTGATGCGGGGATAGGTCTGGTCGCCCACCGCGGGGCTGAGGTAGTCAACGACTTGCTGGCGCGTGACGTCGGAGAGCTTGTCCCAGATCCAGGGGCGCGTCATGTCAAGGATGAGCGCAATCGAGGCGGCCTCGACCTTTGCTTGCGGGTGCTCGTCGAGGCGCGTCCAGCGCTCTGGAGAGTGGGGGTCGACGCCTGCGGCGATGCCCTGGGCGTACCACTCAGCGGCCTCCTGGCCGTGCTTGCCGTTGGACCCCTTCAAGAGAAACCCTGCGAGCAGGAAGGTGCGGGCAAAGCCCTCGAGGCCGTCGATGTCACTGCCGTAGCCGCCCGGCGCTCCATCGAACAGCACACGAGCGTGCTGCGGGCTTCCGTGCGCATTCGCGGCGGCGAGCATCAGTTCGGCTTGAGCACGCAATTGCTCTCGGGTCGCAATCCGCGGCGGTGTGGCGACCACAGTCATCTCCGCCCCCACGGCAAGAGGTGTGGACGGGGCCCCACCTGCTCGCGGTCGCACGGCTCAGACGACACGCGGAGCACGTGCTCAATGCCGTCATACCTGCGGTGTGGACTAGACAAAGCTTCGTTGCTCCGTATCCTCGGGACTGCCGTGCGACTGACCATGGTTGCCCATGCGGGCTACCACACCCGATTGAATCCAAAATGTTCGTCTGTGTCAATACACTTGACTAATAGGTTATATTCGAACAGAAACGAACGTGATTGAACATGTACGAAGGCCGGGGCGACGATGCCCCTTCATCGCCAGCGCGCGTCACCGAACGGAGCGAAGACTATGACCAGCGGTAGGGTCTACTCGTGAACGACGGAGCCACGCAGACGCCGACGGCGAACGCTTCGCCGCTGGGCGAGACAAGACGCGAGTCCATCGTCGAGATGCTCCGCCGAGACGGCGCCGTGCGCGTGTCCGAACTCTCGGCTTCGATAGGCGTGACGCCGGCCACCATTCGCCGCGACATCACCCAACTTGAGGAACAAGGCGTTGTCCGGCGCGTCCACGGCGGTGCGGTACTGGTGCAAGACCGCACCTCGGATAGCGCGACGGACCCCGACAGCGCAGAGGCCAAGACCCGCCGGATTGGGATGCTGGTGCCGTCCCTTGACTACTACTGGCCCGGCGTCATCGAGGGCGCTCGACACGAGGCCGCAAAGCACGCCCTGTCAGTGGTGTTGCGTGGCTCGTCGTACGAGGCGGACGACAGCGTCGCGCACGTCGAATACCTCCTCAACAAGGCTCACGCGGCGGGCCTGCTGCTCGCCCCCAACATGGGCGCGGCACACTCCGGGGAGGCGCTCGAGTCCCTCGTCGCCGCTGGCGTTCCGGTGGTCCTCATGGAGCGCACCAGCACCGCTGGCCCGCTGCACACGACGGTCGAGTCCGTGGTGTCCGACCACTCGCAAGGCGCCGCGATAGCGATGCGATACCTCGCATCGTTGGGGCACCGCCGCATCGGTCTCATCATCAGCGGCGACAGCCCCACGGCTCCGCACCTGCGCCACGGATGGATGACCGCGCGCCGCGAGCTCGGTATCGATGAACTGAACCACGTGGTCGACGAGACCGTGCCGGACTCTCGCGAAACGTCGTGGGGCGCGACGGTCGACCACATCCTCGACAAGTGTCTTTCCACGGGGACGACGGCACTCCTCGTGCACGCCGACCAAGCCGCCACGTCCATCACGCAGCGGTGCGAAATGCGCGGCCTGAGCGTTCCTGGGGACTTGTCGGTGATCGCATACGACGACGAGCTCGCGGGCCTCTTCACTCCTCCGCTCACGGCGGTCCGCCCGCCACGCGCGTCTCTTGGGCGCGCGGCGATGAGCCTGCTGGCCGAGCGGATCCAAAGTCCCGACCGTCCCGCGCACAGCATCGTGATCACGCCGTCGCTTCGGGTGCGCCAGAGCACAGGCCCCCCCAACTAGGCTCAGGTGCGCCGGCGCGGAGCTCGCTTGCCCGCTGCGTCACCTGCCCCCACCCACGCGGCGCCAAGTAGCACCAGCCGCGCGAGCAGGTCAACCCACACCAGGATCGCCACCACGGCGGCGAACGGTGCGAGCACCGGGTTCGACACCGCGCCATTCACCAGCAGTGCCGACGCTGCCCGCAGCAGACCGATCGCGACGGCCACCGCCAGCACGGTCCACAACAGGCGCCGGTAGGGGCGCCCGGCGCGGCCCAAGACGGTGAGGACCATGTACACAAACGCCGAGTCGGCGAGCAGCCCCACGCCAAAGGCCGCGCCCCGCACCAGCCACGTGCGCGCCTCGCCGTCCCCACCGATCCACGCGGACGCTGACCCGGCGGCCACCTGCAGGCCGGCCGCGACCACGGCGAGTCCCAGCAACGCGACCAGCGCGGTCAGGTCCCGGGCCTTGCCATGCAGCACGGACTTCGACTCGGTGCCGAGCATCGTCTGGGAGGCACCGCGCAGCGCGGACACGTAGCGGGTCGCGCGGTTGAGGGCGACGATCAACGCGATCAGTCCCACGATTCCGGTCACCGCGCCCGCCCCCGAGCTCAGCGAGTCCGCGCCGATCAGTCCGTTGTCGCCCTCGCCCACGGCGCCGGGGACGGTGCGCGCCAGGAACCGCAGCACCGCGTCCCGCCACGACGGCAGGCTGCCCACGATCACCGCGGCACCGGTAGACAGCACCACCACGGCTGCGGCCAGCGAGATCAGCGCGTGGTACGCGATGCCGCCCGCGAGCACGTTGCCGCGGGCGTCGTTGTACCGCTCGATGCCCGCCCAGGCGCGCGTCGTCTTGAACCACGCGATGCGGTCCTTGACCCACTCAACCCGGCGGCGCATCGGCCCTAGCGGTGTAGCGGCGGCAGCAGGCCCACGCGGTCGTAGATGCGCTCAAGCGTCGCCTGCGCGATCACCTGCGCCTTCGCGGCGCCGGTGGCCAGGACGTCGTCAAGCTTGTTCGGCGACTCAAGCCAGTCCATGGCGCGGTCGTGGATGGGGGTCACGTAATTCACCACCACCTCTGCGAGGTCTACCTTGAGATGCCCGTACATCTGCCCCTCGTATTGCGCCTCGAGCTCGGGGATGGTCTTGCCCGACAGCGCCGAGTAGATCGTCAGCAGGTTCGACACGCCCGGCTTGTTCTCGCGGTCGAAGCGGATCTCGGTGCCGGTGTCCGTCACCGCAGACTTGATGCGCTTGGCGATCACCTTCGGGTCGTCGAGAAGCTCGATGATGCCCTGGGGGCTGCCCGACTTCGACATCTTGGCCGTCGGCTCCTGGAGGTCGTAGATCTTGGCGGTCTCCTTGACGATGTGCGGCTCCGGCACAGTCGCGGTGCCCTCGCCAAGGCGCGTGTTGAGGCGCTGCGCGAGGTCGCGGCTGAGCTCAAGGTGCTGGCGCTGATCCTCGCCCACGGGCACGGCGTTGGCGTCGTACAGCAGGATGTCCGCGGCCATCAGCACCGGATACGTGAAGAGCCCGACGGTGGTCCCCGACTCCCCCTGCTTGGCGGACTTGTCCTTGAATTGGGTCATGCGGCCGGCCTCGCCGAACCCGGTGAAGCAGCCAAGGATCCAGGCGAGCTCGGCGTGCTGCGGCACGTGGCTCTGCACAAACAGCAGCGACCTATCCGGGTCCACGCCGGCAGCGAGGAACTGCGCGGCGGTGCGGCGGGTACGCTCGCGCAACTGCGCCGCGTCCTGCGGCACTGTGAGCGAGTGGAGGTCCACCACCGCGTAGATCGCGTCGTGCGAGTCCTGGAGCGCCACCCAGTTGGTGAGCGCGCCGATGTAGTTGCCAAGGTGCAGGCTGTCGGACGTGGGCTGCATGGCCGAGAACACGCGGGGCTTCATACACGCCATTGTTCCAGGTTTCGCCGGATGGACGATGCGGGCGGCGCGAGACCCTACGGCCGCCAGCGGCGCCGCGGGGACATCACCCCCGGCGCGGCCCGATCAGCGCGCCGATGCGCTCGGCCCGCTCGGGCTCAACCCCGGCTTCCCCGGCAAACTCCTCCCACCGCGCCACGGCCGCGCGCACGGCGTCGAGCGCCTCCGCGATACCCGGCACCGCCCATCGGTCGCCCAGCCGCCGCAGGTCCGCCTCGGTCGGGTCGGCGAACACTCCATCCACCGCCATCTGGTGCCGCGCCACCCACGGCGAGTCGGGCCGGTAGGAGAACGTGAGGTCGTACGCGGGCGCGAGCCGCCACGCTCCGTCCTCGCCCATCAGGAACGCCACGTTCTTGGTGTGATCGTCGCGGTTGTACGCGAACACGTTGAACGCTGCGCGCCGGAACGCCTGGTGCCGCGCCTCGGCCCCCAGCCCAAGCCGGTCGATCGCGTCAAAGTACTGCCCGTAGTCGTGCGTGTCCGTCAGCTGGTAGTCAAGCCCCGCGAGCGCGCACAGCGACTGTAGGTGGATGCGCGCGCCGTCGGCCCGGTCAAATCGCTCGGTCATGAAGTGCGCCCGCCCGCCCTCCTCAAGCAGCCGCGCCGCCGGCAGGTCAAGCTCCGCGGCGCCGGCCATCAGGTGGTACGCGTACTCGATGCGGGTATAGCCGTCGGTGCTCCCGTCCGCGTTGCCGATGCCGTCGAACTTCAGCAGGTAGTCCGTCCAGCCGGGCTCGGGCGGCATCGAACCGGAGCGCACCTCGCCAGCGGCGTTCACGGCCACCACCGCCTTGGCCCGCGCGCCACCCGCGCTCGCGCCCACGGACAGCAGCTGGCCGACGGCCGGGCCGGGGTGGTTTGCAAGGTCGCCGGAGATGGCGCGCCGGGCCTGGTCCACGAGCCGCGCGACGTCAAGGGCGCTGGGCGCGGCGGCGGCCGGGCCCGGCGGGTAAAACTCGAGGGCGCCCATCGCTCGGCTGCCTGCGTACACCAGGCGGTCGAGCGCCGTGAACGCGGACCGCTCGATCCCCTCGCGCGCGAGGTACGCGTCCACGACCGCGTTGCCGAACGCGTCGGGCAGGCTGTCCGCGAGGAACGGCGGCAGCGCCAGGAACGTGTCGCGCGAGCGGGCCTCCCCCCGGACGATGCGCTGGGACGTGGGCGCGAGCAGCGGCGCCAGTTCGAGGCCGTGGGTGGCCCAGGCTGGGTCATACTCGAACACCCCGATGCCGTTCTGGTCTAGGGCCACGGCGCCGACGTCGCGCCCCCAGGCGCGAACTCCGACGGCCTCGACCGGCCGGTACGCCACGTCAGCCTGCCTCGGGCGCGGAACGGGGCGCGCGCTTCCGGGGCGCGGGCCGGCGCTGCTGCTCGCGCAGCAACTCGATGGGCGAGATGTCGCCGACCGGGGCGAATTGGTCGAGCCACTGCTCCCGCCCCAGGGCCCGCGCCACCGCAACCACGGTGGCGAGCCGGGAACCAGCGCCGTTCTCGAGCGCGGAGATACTCTGGGTGGAGACGTTTGCCGCGCGTGCGAGGTCGGCCTGGCTGAGGCGGCGGCGCAGCCGTTCGGCGCGCGCCTGGTCTCCCAGGCGGCGCTCCCAGTCATCAACCGTCCGCGCCACTTGCGCCCCGCTTTCATCCGCTTTTCTTGATGTTACAGCGGCTTTCGCACATAATCAATGCTTTTCCATGTGTCCACCGCCGTGCACACGCGAGTGGCGCCCACGCCGCCTGGCAGACGGGGTGGGCGCCACTCGTGGACAAGTCGCCAGGGCCTTCGCCTAGTTGTGCACCGGCTCCCCAGCGGGCGTCACTACCCACCACACGCCGCCGACGCCCTGGCCGTTGGTGTCGCCAGGCTTGCCGTCGCCACCGAAGTAATACAGCGGCCAGCCGTTGAGGGTGAGTTGCGGCTTGCCGTCGGCGCCGGTGATCGAGCCAACCTCACCGGTAACACCGTCGAGTGAAGCCGCGTCCGCGCCGCCGTGAACCGGAGGCCAGTTCGACAGGCAGCCGCCGCCGCAGGCCGACGCATCGGCACCCTGCGTGTCTGCGTCGTACTGATAGACCACGTTGCCCTCGCCGTCCACGACGATCGACCCGAGCGCGGAGTCCGCGGCCATCAGATCGGTGCCTGCGGCGGGCGTCGTGGGCGCGTCCGTCGTCGTCGGCGCTGAGGTCGTGGGGCTTGAGCTCGGGTCCTCGGTGCCGGCGGAGCACGCGGCCAGGCTCAGCGCTGCGGCCGCGGCAAACGCAATTCCGGTGGTAATTCTTGACTTCATGAGACGGGTCCCTTCGTTCCGAACGACCGCGGGCGCGGTCACTGACTACACGAGGCGGGCGCGGAATCGGTTCAATCCGGATCGCGGATCGCCACGTCAGCGCTGGACGGGGGAGGACAAGATCGTGTCGCCCTCCGCCGACCGGATCTCGATGGAACGGATCTGGTCGAGCGGCACCGCGGTTGCTGCGTCAAACTGCACGGACTCGCCCGGCGCCGCAGTCCAGGTGGACACCTGGCTGGCGTTGCCCGCCGCGTCGGTCACCACGAGCACATAGGTGCCGCGGCTCCCGTAGCTCGGCGCCACGACAACCCCCGGATAGTCGCAGTCCATCGAGATGCGCGTGCCCCAAGAGGCGCCCTCGAGCTCGACGGACGCGGTGAGCGACGTGTCCACCACCGCCGCCAGCACCACCGAGGTGGTTTCCGGCGCCGGGCCCCCGAGGGCCATGGGGATTCCGATCGCGAGGGCGATCGTCGCGGCCGCGCCGACGGCCGCCACCGCAATCCGCCGCCGGACGGTCCGCGCGCGGCGTTCCTCGCGCGCCCGGATGCGGTCAACAAGATCGACGGGGGGCGTCGCCACAGCGCCCACTGCGTCGTCCGCGGCGGCGACAGGCTGGGCACCAGTGAGCAGCGCCGGTAGCGACGCGATCTCGGCAATCGCCTGGCGGCAGTGCTTGCAGTCGCGCAGGTGCGCCTCGTATTCGCGGCGGTCGGTGGGCGTCAGCGCGCCAAGGATGTAGGCGGCGTCCCACTCGGCGAAGCGGGCGTGATCGTTGCTCATCTCATCACCCCCCGCTCTTGAAGCGCCAAGCGCAATGCGCGTAGTCCGTAGTGCAGTCGCGACTTTACCGTTCCTTCGGCGATGCCCAACTCGCGCGCGAGCTCGGCGGTATTCCGGCCGCCGTAGTAAGCCTGCACGATGACGTCGCGATGGTCCGCGCTGAGCGTCGCCAGGGCCTCGCCCACGAGCAGAGTGTCGAAAAGCGCCTCCGTCCCGTCGTCTTCGGGTTGGTCGGGCAGCGTGCCCGGCGCCGATTCGTGCCGCCGTCGGGCGCTACGCGCATCGTCGATAACCAGATTGCGCGCGACGGTAAACAGCCACGAGCGCGTCGACGACGGGTCCTGCTCGAGTATCCGCGGCGTGCGCCATGCGCGGAGCAGGGTCTCCTGAACCACGTCGTCTGCAGCGGACGCGTTACCGGTGAGGCGCACGGCGAAGCGCCAGATCACTGCGGCATGCTGATCGTGCAGCTCGCGCAGGACCAGCGCCCTATCGACCGCCACCGTGACCTCCCGTACTTTTGCCCCAAACGGGACGCCTCACGACCCGCCCGCCTGGGCGACGCCATATGGGGGTAACGAGACGCAACCTCGCGCAGTTCAATTGACGCGCGCCATTGAACCTGGAGGCTGCGCGTCTCGTGTACCGGGCATGGACAACATTATGCAAGTGGGCGGACTGCCCCTACACCCCCTGCTCGTGCACGCCGTCTTGGTGCTCCTCCCGCTGACCACCCTCGCGGTGGCGTTGGCCCACGTGTGGCCCGCGGCCCGCCGCCGGCTGGGGATCGTCACGCCGCTCGCGGCGCTACTGGTCTTGGTGCTGGTGCCGATCACGCAGCGCGCTGGCGAACAGCTCGCGACCGTCGTGGGCCCCATCCCAGCGGTGCAAACGCACGCGGGATACGCGCGCCAATTGTTGCCATGGGCGATCGGCCTGTTCGTCCTCGCCGTGGCGCAGTGGCTGTGGTTCCGGACGTACGCCGAGCGCGTCGGCCGGACTCGGCCAGGCGTGCGTCGGCTCGTCTGGTGGACCCTCGGAGCGGCCATCGCGGCCGTCGGCGGCGGCAGCCTGCTGTTGATCGTGTTGATCGGCGACTCAGGCGCGCAGGCGGTGTGGGGCGGCCTGTTGACCTAGGCCGGGCGACACGCGGCGGCCTCAGGACGCCTCTGGCCTCACCTTGTATGAGTACTCAGTGGAGTTCGAAGGGCTGAAGCTCACCGACACGCGGCCGACCACCGCGCGGGTCGAGCCGTCGACGATCTGCACCTCGCAGTCGACGTCGTCGCGCGGCGCCGTGTCGAAGTCGTCCATGCACGTGCCCATGTCGATCCTCACGTCGGAGGCGCCGTGGGCCGCACCCCAGTCAGTGAGCGCGCGGATCACCGCGGAATCGTTTGGGCCGCGGTCGTCGACGCCGATCCAGCAAGTCGTGGGCACCACCGCCGGGTCCGAAGGGTCGCACTGCACCTCCTTGAGCGCCAGCTGATCCAGGCCGAGCACCGCACAGCCCGCCAGCGCGCTCGCAATCGCCGCCCCCGCAGCGAGCCGCGCGAACGTCACCCCCACGGCCCGGCCAGGAGCCGCCGTCTGCCCGATTCCCCGTACGCCCAACTCAACCTCCACCGTCACGTCTGATTTCCTCCATCATCCCCCACGCCGCACTCCCGCAATGGAAATGCCAGGCGACAGGCCACGGTTTCGAGCGCCATCAATCCCCGGATCAGCTAACGTTGATCGCATGACCCGCTCTGCCGCCGCCACCTCCGGCGAGCCGCTCGTGACGGTCGAGCACTTCGGGATGACCTTCGGGACGACGACGGTGATCGAGGACTTGTCGTTCGACATCCGCCGCGGCGAGACCTTCGGCTTCCTCGGCAGCAACGGCTCGGGAAAGACGACGACGATCCGCGCGCTACTCGGCATCTATCCGGCCACGCGCGGCCTCCTCCACATCGACGGCCGCCCGTTCAGCCCGGAGCTTGGCGACCGCCTGGGCTACCTCCCCGAGGAGCGCGGGCTGTACCAGAAGGAGTCCGTCATCGACGTGATGACCTACTTCGGGAAGCTCAAGGGACTCACACGCTCCGCCGCCGCGACGTGGTCCACCGCCTACCTCGAGCGCGTCGGCCTTTCCGACCACGCGAAGATGCGCATCGACAAGCTCTCGCAGGGGCAGCAGCAGAAGATCCAGCTGGGCGTCACGATTATGAACGACCCCGAGCTGCTGATCCTCGACGAGCCCACCAAGGGCTTCGACCCGGTCAACCGCAGGCTACTGATGGACATCATCGATGGCCAGAAGCAGGCGGGCGCGACCGTCATGATGGTGACCCACCAGATGGACGAGGTCGAGCGGCTGTGCGACCGCGTGCTGCTGCTCAAGGACGGCGAGGCGCGCGCTTACGGCACCGTGGACGAGGTGCGGGCGGAGTTTGGCGGGCTGCGCATCCACGTTGACCACGACGGCAAGCTGCCCAAGTCCAAGGACTACGCGATCGCGGAGGCGCGCCAGGGGCACACGGAGCTTGAGGTCGCGAAGGGCGCGGACACGGCCGCGATCCTGGCGGCGCTGGTCGCCGCGGGCGTCAAGGTCCACGGCTTCACGCCGGAACTCACGTCGCTCGACGACATCTTCGTCCAGGTCTATGGCGCCGACGCTGCGAGGGCCGAATGAGCGCCCGGCGGCACGCGCTACGCGACGTCGTGGCCTTCGAGGTGCGCCGGACAGTCACCAAGCGGCGCTTCTGGCTCGCGACGCTGTTGCTGCCCGGCATGATTGCCGTGATCTTCACCATCTCGGCGCTGTCGGGCGAGTCGTCGCAGGCGGCCCAGGAGGCGCAGGCAAACGCGAAGTTCGCCTTTGAGTACGTGGACGCCTCCGGGCTCGTGGACCCCGCGCTGGCGACTGCCGCGGGCGGCGTCGAAATTACGGACCCCGACCAGGGCATCGCGCATGTGAAGTCCGGCGCGGTCGCCGCGTTCTTCTCGTACCCGAGCGATCCCACCACCCAAACCATCGAGGTCTACGGCGCGAACGAGGGCCTCTTCAACAACGGCAAGTACGGCTCCGTCGCGAGCGCCCTGCTCACGCAGAGCGCCGCGCAGCAGATAGGCTCGCCCGAGCTCACGGCGCTCGCCCGCGGCGCGGCTTCCACGAACACCACCGCCTTCCAGGACGGCAAGGTCGCAGGCGGGGTCGAGTCGATCATCGGCCCGATGTTGTACCTACTGCTGCTGTACATCACGGTGATCCTGATGGGCAACCAGATGCTCGCGGCGACAGTGGAGGAGAAGGAGAATCGCGTCACCGAAATGATCCTCACCACCATCCGCGCCACCAACCTGTTGGTCGGCAAGGTGGTGTCGCTGCTCGTCATTGGTTTGATTCAGATGCTGGTGTTCGCCGTGCCAATGGTGGTCGGCTACGTGTTCTTCCGCGAGCAGCTCAGCCTGCCGAACTTCGACTTGTCGTCCCTGAGTTTCGCAGCGGAGCCGATGATCATCGGCGCCCTGTTGCTACTCGGCGGGTTCTCGTTGTTCACGGCGACGCTCGTCACCATCGGCGCGGCGATGCCCACCGTGAAGGACGCGGCGCCCTATTTTGGCGGCGTGGTGATCGCGCTGTTCCTGCCGATCTACATCTCGCCGCTGATCGTGTCCTCGCCCGACGCGCTGATCGTCAAGATCTTCACGTTCTTCCCGTACTCTGCTCCGGTGACCTCGATGATTCGCAACGCGCTCGGCTCACTGCCGCTGTGGGCGGGCGTGGTCGACGTCGTCATCCTCTTCGCGCTCGCCGCGGTCGTCATGCGCATCGCGGTGCGCGTGTTCACCTACGGGTCGATCGCCTACGGCAACAAGGTGTCGCTCAAGGCCGCGCTGGGACGGCGCACGGCCGACGGCACGCGGGCGTAGCGGCCACTACGTCGCGCCGGCGCCCCTCCCCGGCCCGCATATCCAGCGTCGCCAAACGCTGCGCCGCGCCCCTGGTGTGCGACTGCGCACCGCCAGCGGCACCAAAATACGCGCGGATCGGCGCGACGTGTCTCCGAACGGACGACCCGGAAAGTGGCACGGCGTCGGCGCCCGCCAAGGCTCATCCGAAGATGTCGGCGGTGGTGACCCTGCCCTCCGCGCGAAGTTCGTCGAAAGCATCGAGCCACGGCTCCAAGCCGAGGGAAGCTCGCAACGCCCGCTCCAATCGGACAGGAGCCACCACTTTGCGATTGGGCAAAGTAGCCGCCTCGATCGCAGTAGCGGGTCTCCGCCGGTCTCCCGAATAGTCGACGACCTCGACGTTGGCTGCCGTGCCAACGGCTTCCTTGTAGGCGGGCAACGGGATCGCCGGATCAACCCCGGCGTGACCCACCACCGTCCAATGGCCGGCATGAATCTTGGCGTCCATCGAGAGCCCGAGAAACAACACCGGAGCCGTCAGGGCTCGCCCCACAGACTCGACCACCTCGCCCATCGGGAACACCGGCTCGAAGATGGCAAAGAAGTAGGCATCCCTCCCGTAAGACGCGACAACCTGACCCACGCCCGCGCGACCGTCTCCGGTCGGAACGATGAAGACGTCCCCGACCCTCAGCTGAGTCACCAGAGATCACCCCCAGCACCCAAGTACCGCGAGTCATTCATCTGATGCCTCCGGTTCGCGAGACCGCCGTTCGGGTTCCCAACGTTTGTGGGCCCACCCTCTTGTCGGATGAAGAACTCCTCCATCCGGTCGAGCTCCGTACCGGGATCGGCCCGGCCGATGATCTCGAACTCGACGTCAGCATCCGGATTCGCCCGCGAGTGTTCAGACTGGCGCGAAACGTTCCGCGCCTCGCTCTTCGCTTTATCGATGGGCGGCTTCCCGCCAAGCAAGTCAGTCCGCCTGTAGACGACTCCTTCCGGCACCGACTCTGCGGCAACACATTTCGCGAACACGACATGGAAAGGTCCAGCCGCAGTCGCTGCTCTCTCCCGGAGGCCGTCGACCCCGTCCTGCATCCCGACGGGAGTTGTCGCACTGGTGCGCGCCTGCGCACTGTGGGCGGCACCGTCATACGGGGGGCTCGTGTCGTACGCGTAGCCCCGGGACGCAGTCGACGCGGTCGCGATACCCCCGCTGAAGAGGAGGTGCGTGTAGCCAAGCAAGACCGCGAGAACGGTCACTCGCCACGCGGTCTGTGTACTGAACTTCGCGCTACGGCCCGCTCTCATCGCGAATAGACGGGGCCGAACGCCCGTCGCAACTCCTCTTGGTAACGCCATGCGGCGTCAAGTATCGGCTCGGGATTCTTCGCATGGTCGGCTTCCGCAAGCATCGAACAGAATATCGACCAGTACTTCCCCGCAAGCCGGACGCTGATCGTGTCCGCGAACAGCCCCGCACTCCTCTGCTCGGCGACGAGCGAACACAACTCGTCGAGCGCCTGAACCTCCAAGCGTTTCTCGGTTCTGAGCGGAACCAGGAGGGCAGTCGTCAACTCGTCGAGACGCCCCTCGAACTGAGATTTGGTCATCCGATCGCTCCCGGAGGTATGGATCCGAATATCGAGACTTCTTGCTGTCAGAACGAATAGTGGTAGGGCAAGCCGGCCTCGCCGTTGAGTCGAGGATAGATCCGCCAAGCCTCAGCAGTCGACGAGTTGACCATATCGAGGTTGATTCGCACGACGCCATTGCCTGAGTCGAACGCGGCGGCAACGGCAGGGTCACGCGACGTGGCGATCCATGGATCGTTGGCCCATGATGCCCTGCTCGAACCGCCCACAATGTGCTCGCCGAGGCTCCACGTTCCCTCCGGATTCTTGGCCGAAATACCGAACCCGGCGTCGATGGATTCCCGGTCCGCAGCGTTGAGTGCTCGATAGACGAAGTTCCCACCACCGCTGTCTGCGGCGCTGCCCGCGCCGACCGATCCCACGTCTTCAGCGAAGGCGGCGCGCAAGACGCCGCCAGACGCTTCGGTCACGGTGCCGCGCAAACCGGCAAGCGCGGACTCAGCCAGCCGCGCCCCACGCACCGCCATCGAGGCAAACGGCGCGGCCACCAGCGCCGCATCCATCAGGTCCAGGGTGGCTAAGTAGGAGTTCTTCGCGTAGCCCACAAAGTCGCCCTGCAGGGCCGCATCCCACGCCGCCGACCAATGCTCAGCGAAGTCATACATCGGGTTGTCGATCTTGTTGACCGCGCCCCAAAATCCCAGTTGCGACCTGTCACATTCGAACTGCTCGAAGGCGGCGCCCACGAACCCCAACGCAGTCGCCTGCGCCTCACCCGCACTCGCCGCAACTCGCCCATCAACAATGGACGACGCCGCCGCAGGGGCCGCCGGCAACAAGTCAAGGCCACCAACACCAGTGGCGACACACACCACCCACGCGACCACCCGCAACCGGAAACTCACACCATCACGCTACCGGCGCACCACCCCAACTTCCTGGCGACACCACACCGGAGCCACAGCGCGGACCGTGACGCTGCGCAACGCGCTCGGCTCGCTGCCGCTGTGGGCGGGCGTGGTCGACGTCGTCATCCTGTTCGCCCTCGCCGCTGTCGTGATGCGCATCGCGGTGCGCGTGTTCACCTACGGCTCGATCGCCTACGGCAACAAGGTGTCGCTCAAGGCCGCGCTGGGACGCCGCACAGGCGACGGCACGCGCGCGTAATGGCCGCTGCACGCCCCTACGAACCCCACGAACCCCACGAACCCCACGAACCCCACGAACCCCATCGAAGCCCACGCCGCCGACCTCGCCACCATCACCAACGTCATCCACGCCCTCATGGCCAAAGTCAAACTCCGCCTCATCACCACCGGCGCCAGTTGACTAGCGGTCGGCTACTCCGACCACCAGCCCACCTCGGGGTTGAGCTCAGCGGCCAGTGCGACGAACGCGAGATCATCCATCTCCAGGTAGCCGCCCGAGTCGACGAAGAACACCTGCCGGTCAAACCCGACAGCAAGCGTGTCGATCATGTCCGTCAAGGACAAGAACTCGACCGGGTGCTCAGCCTCCTCTAGCCGGAAGTGCCTCACCGCTCCTTGCTGGCCCCCGCTCAACTCCACGAGGTAGAAGTCTCCGCCTCCGTTTGCGAAGAGGGGAAGCCAGTCCTGCGCCCACCGCGAGTCCTCCACGAAGGCTCGGTAGTGGGCCACCGCGTCCTCAAGAGAGAGCAGGTAGAAGCCAGGGAAGAGGTGGATGTCGTCCACCGAGGCAACGCCTTTCGTCTGGGTGCCGTCACGCCAGGCGTACAGGGCCTCGACATCCTGCGCGCACGGCAGACCACACGCCGCCAGCAACGAACGCACCCGATCCGCGTCAATCCCTACCCGCAGCGCGTCGAGCAGCACCCGCCGCCCAAGCCTCTGCAAGGCCTCCTCGATCGCGAGCAGCGCCGAAGAAATCTCACTCGTCATGGACCGAACACCACATTGAAGGGATCACCAACCCCGACACCGTTGTTGTGGAAGAACCGACTCAGGACGCCGCCCTGGTAGGACTGCTCACCCTGAGGAACCGACCGTACGAAGGAGCCGCAGCCGCCCTGCGCCGAGCACGCGAACGGGTACTCGTCAAGCGACTGCCCTGCTGGCGCTGGAGACTGGCCTCGCAACGCTGCCCTCCGATTGGCGTCCCGCGCAGCAGCAGACACGCGGTTGAGCTGGGTGGGCGCGCCGTTGGCGACGGCATCGTCGAAGTTCTGCGCGATCCCCGGTGCTCGACTTCTGCTGAACACCACCGTGGGGACATCAGCTGCGGTGTTTGCGGCAGCGTTGCCTATGCCGATGGACCCAGTATCGTCGGCCAAGGCGGTGCGCCACCCGCCCGGATAAGCTTCCGCGAATCGCCCGCGCGCACCGGCAAGCGCAGACTCAGCCAGCCGCACCCCACGCACCGCGATCGACGCAAACGGCGCAGCAATCAGTGCCGCATCCAGCACATCCAAGGTGGCGAAGTAGGAGTTCTTCGCGAACCCCACAACGTCACCCTGCAGCATCGAATCCCACGCCGCCGACTCATGCTCCAGGTAGTGATACATCGGGTTGTAGTTCTTGTTGACCGCACCCCAAAAACCCAGCTTCGACCTGTCACATTCGAACTCCTGGAACGGGGCACTAAACAGGTCGCCCACACCATCACTGAAGCTCTGACCCGGCTCACTACGGCCAGACGACAACCCCATCGGATCGGACTGCTGGAACGGGTCACCCGCGGTATACGCATATGGCATGCCCGTCGAGCCATCCCACGGGTCCACCGTCAAAAACTGCCCAGACACCGGATCCAGATAACGCGCCCGCAAGTAATACAAACCCGTCGGGTCGCGATACTCACCCGCGAACCCAAACCGCGTCACCTGCGCATTGCCCGTACTTGCCGTGACCTGCCCATAGGCGCTGTAGTCCCACGTGCCGACGACGGTTCCCGACTCGTCGGTCGCCGCACGCACCGAGCCGGTGAGGTCGCCGTGCAGATACGTGACATCGCCCGAGGCGAGGCTCACCTGGGCCAGCGGCGTTGAACCGCCCGCATAGACGTAAGCGTTCTCGCCATCCTCAAGAAGCACCGGCACGCCCGCCGACGTGTCCCACACGTACTGCGTGGTTTGTGTGCCGTCGTCGGCTGACGTGCGAAGGCCCTGCGAGTAGGTGTAGTCGTAGGTTGCCGCGCCCGAGGTCACGGAGGACAACTGCCCCAGCAAGTCGTACGTGAACGACTGTGCGTCCACCCCGGTAACTGCGGACGAGGACGTTCGTTGCCCCAGTGCGTTGTACGCGTACGTGATCGTTTCGGCACCAGCCGTCACCAGGCTGTCGAGCTGCCCGCCAGTCGAAAACGACAGGGTGGATCCCATGTCGTCGGTCAAGACTTCGTGGCTCGCCCGGTACGTGAGGGTGCTCAGCGCGGCCGCCTGGTCGGTAATGCTTCCGACGCGCCCGATGTCATCGCGCACGACATCCCGAGACTGGGTGACGGCACCTCCGCGCGAGAACGACTGCGCCGTCATGAGGCCGTCCGTGCCGTAGGCGTAGGACTCGGCGAACAACGCGTTGGCGCCCGGCCCGGTGAGCAGCGTTCCGTCGACGCGTGCCCCGGCGTCGTACGACACCTGGAGATCGACCCCATTCGGGTAGCCGACATCGGTGACACTGCCGGCGGCATCCCGGCTCACGGAAATCGATCCCTTGTTCGGGATATTGACTGCGGTGAGCTGCCCGAGGACATCGTGATCGTACGTCACGACCAACCCCGAAGGGTAGGTGAGCGTGTCGAAGTTGCCGAGCGCGTCGTACCCGTACTGGACGTCGCCGAGCGCCCCCGTTGCGCTCGTGACACGCCCGAGCGAATCGTAGGCATAACTTGATTGGCCACCGTCGTCCGAAACGCCGGTGAGGTTGCCCACCGAGTCGTAAGTGGACACTGTCGGTGCCACATCTCCCGAATGCGCAACCGTGGTTGCGCGCCCGAGCGCGTCGTACGTGGGCGTGGACACCAGCCCGGAAGGCGCGGTGACCTGCGCGACCAGGCCGTCGCGGTAGGAGACGGACGTCGTAAGGCCCTGGAAGTCTGTGATCGTGGTCGGGCGGCCGAATCCGTCCCGATCGACCGACTCCACGCGACCCAACCAGTCCGTCGCTGACTCAAGCTGGCCAGCGTCGTTGTCGTAAGTGTACGACCACGACTCGCCGTCCGCGCGAGTCTTCGACTTGAGTCTTCCCCACTTGTCGTAGGCGAAGTCCGTGGAACGGCCTCCCGCGTCGACTACGGACTCAAGTTGCGACTTCAGGTTGTAGTTGTAGGTCACGACGCCGCCGGCGGGATTCGTTTGGTGAGTAACTCGCCGAAGCGCGTCGTACTCCGATTGAGACCGGCGGCCAAGCTCGTCGACTACGGCCGTGTTCTGTCCAAGGACGTCGTACTCGTAGCTAACGGACTGGCCGAGGGAATTGGTCACGGCCGTGATGCGCCCAAGGAGATCGTAGTCATAGGAAGTCACCGCACCGCCGGGCCCGGTGACGCTCGCCAGTCGACCCGCGGCGTCGTAGTTGTACGTTGTCGTCAACCCCTCCGCGTCCGTCGCCGACGTGCGGCGCCCGGATGGGTCGTACGCGTACGTCGTAGTAGCACCCTGCGCGTCCTCGGCGGACACGAGGCGACCGTACGCGTCGTACGTATATGTCGTCGTCGCACCCAACGCGTCCGTCATTGTCAGCATCTGAGATCGGTTGTTATACGTGAACGTCGTGGTGTCGGCCTCCTTGGTGCCGTCACCGTCTCGGTCGCGATACTGCGTGATTGCCGAGGGATTGCCCAACGGGTCGTAGGCGGTCGTGAACTTGCTGCCATCCGAAAGCGTCTCGGAGGTGGGATGACCGTGGCCGTTGTAGGTGATTATCTTGTGCTCGCCCGTGGGCAAGTCGACTCGCGACGTCAGGCCGTGGGATTCGTACTCATAGGTTGTTGGCGCTTGGCCGAAGAGGAACCCGCCTGTGAGGTTGGACTTGGAATCGTAGCAGCGGGTCGACCCACCGACCGTCCCACTCGCACCCGTCGTGATCGGGCGCCCACCGGCTGTATACGACCAGTGCTGCTCGTAGCCCAAGGGGCCCGTTTCCGATGTCTTGAGGCCCTTGCGGTTATACGCATAGGTGAAGGCGTTACCCGCCGCATCCGTCATCTTGACGAGGTTGTTTGCGTCGTCGTATTCGTACGAGGTGGTCGCGGCAAGCGAGGTCCCATACGCCACCGTCTCCGACGCCAACAAGTAGCCATCGTACACGTCGCGAGTCACGGTGCCGGCCGCGTCCGTCACGTCAACCCACCCGGCGCCATAGGCAAGGTACGTAGAAAGCCCGTCGCTCTGATCCTGCTCGACGACGCGACCTTGAGCGTCGTACGTATTCGTGACGACAAAGCCTGTCGGCGCGGTCATTGTCAGCATGCGGTGCTCAGCGTCGTACGTGTACGTCGTAACAAGTCCGTTGAAGTCCGTCACCGACACCAGGTCATCGTTCGAGTCGTACGCGTACGTGAATACGCGTCCCGTGTCGTCCGTGACCGTTGAAATGTGATCGCCCACCCACACGGCGTCGAGAGACCTGCCGAAATCGTCGTCCACGTGGTCGACGCGACCCGTTGCGTCACGAGCCACATTCACTTCATTGCCGTTCCGGTCGACGAGGCGGGAAAGGAGGCCACCCGAGTCGAAGTAGAAGGCTTCGTCGATGCCGCGCTTGAGGAGGAAGCCGCCGCCCTCAAGCTTCTTGAACTTCGCGTGAACGCGCACCGGCACGTCGTAACCAAACGTCGGGTCACCGTAGACGGGGATTATCGAGCCGTTCTCCTGTACAACCTCGAGGTGCGTTGCGGTCGCGAGCGTGCCCCCCTCAACCACGCGCAGGTGCATTCCGTAGTTGACGCTCCAGTTCACGCCAAGGCCACCGTCAGACCCATCTCCCTGGCTTGAATACGTACGCGACCAAATCACGGGCGGGCCGACGCAGGCGACACCCAGGTCGCGCACATGTTCGTAGAACTCGCCTGTCGCAGAGTTGATCGGGTCGCCGTGCTTCGCAGTCGTGCACGCTTCTGAGGGGATGTCACCGCCATTCAGCTCCCACGTACTCACGCCATCCGCATTGGGCAAAGTTACTGCGTCTTTCGGCGTCTCAAAGAGCGGGACACCCGGGCTCGCTGTTAGCGCAATGTAGGTGACGTAGGTGTGCTTGCTATCCGAAACCCACGGGACAAGCGCGTTGCAGGCGTGCGCGCTATCGCACACGTTCAGAATGGTGCCGGCAGTCGTGTCGGCGATGACAAGCGCGGCCGGATCGCCGTCGCCCCAAGCAGAAATATCGCCTGAGTAGCGCGCAAGCAGGGTGACACTGGGCGTATTGGGCCTCGTCTCAGGCGGTGTCGCAGCGAGACCAATCCCACCCGGGGGTACCTCGAAAGGGTCGAGATAGAGGTATCGATCCGGCTCGCCCGTATGCGACCCAGTTACGCGAAGCCCGAATTCGGCGTCGGATCCGAAGGATGGAATATCTAGAGGTTCCGCCGCCGCGAGATTTTGCATTGTGTAATCGGTGAGGGCGCCATGTACATGCGTTGATGCAAGAACTTCGAGACCGCAGGAGTCAGACCTGACATAGAGTTCTAGTTCGCAACCTTTGGAGTTGTCGCCTCCGCAAATGTCGTGGTCGGAGCCTCCGGGCGAGTAGACGTGAGCGTCGACCTCGTAGCGAATGGCCGACGTACCCTCGTAGTAGAACTGTTTGATGGTGTAGGCGCCCTGGGCGGGCGGGTCCACGTATCCCAAGTCGAGCGTATATTGGGGCGTTTTCCATGTCTTCCTTGGGTACCCGCTGGTCTGGTGAATGACCACCACCCTAAGTTTTGCCGCGTCTTCTGGCGTGGTATTCGAGTCACCGTAAACCCAGCCCTCGAACGTCTGGGAGTCGCCGACGTGCACATGCTTCCAGTCGTGAAGTACGCCGTTGGCTCCGGAGTAAATAACGACGCTGCAACCACAATCGGTACTGAACGAGTCGAGCGTGAACGTAAACTCGTAGTGGATGCCCGTGCTTGTCGCATCCGGCTCCGTGGAGATGCCGCTGATGCTGAACGTCGCGTCGGCGGGCAGGGCCGACGCAACGTCACTCCCAATGACGGAAATCACAGAAGCCGCGAGCGCGGTGATCACGACTCGCGAAATCGCGCGAATACCCCATGAGCGCTTTGACGACTCCACCGTCGTTCCCCATTTCCTCGCGTGAGGCGCACGGCGTCGCCGCACACCTGATCCGTCCTGCGTAGAAACCTACCGAACAAGGGCTGGCGGCGCGCGTTGAATGGGCGACTGCGCTTGCCCCGTAGGAGCGCGCGCGGCGGCAAGTTACGTCGCGTCGGTGTCGAACGGCGCGCGCGCACCAGCGGGGCGGGTCTTGACGCGCGGGCCGAGGCCTAGCTCCTCCGTCGCGGCGTCCGCCTCGACCACGCCGCAGCCGGCGGCAGCCCCAGCGGCGGCTCCGGCGGCGCGGCCCGCAGGCAGGTCCTCGCGCATCACGTCACGCACGATGCGGCGAGGGTCGTACTGGCGCGGGTCGAGCGCGCTGAGGTCGGCGTCGCCCACCTCGGAGCGCACCGTCTTCTCGGCGTCACGCAGGAAGCCGCGGATGCGGCGCACCACGTCGCGGAACTGGCTCACGTAGCCGGGCAGGCGCTCGGGGCCAACGATGAGCAGCGCCACCACCAGGATGACGAGCAGCTCCCCGCCGTTCATGTCCATCACGGTTCCATTCTGGACCAGTGCACGGCGGGGCCGCTACGCGTCTCCCGCCTAGCTACCCGAAGGCGACGGGCTGGGCGTCGGGCCTGACCTGGTCGGAGCCGTCCTCGTAGGTCACGTCCGTGTTGGCCGCGAGCACCATGGTGAGGTCCGCCTCCGTGCCGTCAGGATGGCGCACCCGGAGCGTTACCGAGTCGCCGGGCGCATACGCGCGCAGCGCCACGATCAGCTCGACCGGCCGCGTGACCGGCCTGCCCTCGATGGACAGGATGACGTCCCCGGCCTGGAAGCCCGCCTTGTCGGCCGGGCCGCCCACGGACACCGCGCGCACGCCGTTGGCGAGGTCGTCGTCGATGACGCGGACGCCCTCGCCGATGTAGGTCTCGTCGAGCAGCACGCCCACCACGGGGTAGGTCGCCTTGCCGGTCTTGATGATCTCGTCCGAGGTGCGGCGCGCCTGGTTCGACGGGATGGCGAAGCCCAGGCCGACGCTGCCCGCGCCCGTCGTCTCCGTGGCGCCTGGCAGGGCGGCGACCGCGCTGTTCACGCCGATCACCTCGCCCTTGAAGTTCAGCAGCGGCCCGCCCGAATTGCCGGGGTTGATCGCGGCATCGGTCTGGATGGCGTCAACGAACGCCTTGCCCGAGTAGCCGCCGAGCGGCCGGTGCACCGAGCTGACGATGCCCGTGGTGACCGTCGCGTCAAGCCCCAGCGGGGAGCCGATCGCGATGACCGGGTCGCCCACCTGGATCTTCGACGAGTCAGCGAGCACGAGCGGCACCAGGCCCTTGCGCTTCACGCGCAGGACAGCCATGTCGTAGTCCTCGGTGCGTCCAACGATCTGCGCGGTCTCCTCCTCGCCGTCGGAGTACACCACGTGCACCTCGCCGTCGCTTGGCTCGATCACGTGGTTGTTGGTGAGGATGTAGCCGTCAGCAGAGATGACGAAGCCCGAGCCGGAGGCGATCACGACGCCGCCGTTGATGGCGTCGATCGACACCACCGAGGGCAGCACCGCCTCGGCGACGGCGCCCACGGTGCCGTGATCGGCGACGACCTGCGCGGCCGGGATGGGCGGCAGGTCGGACGAGTTCTTGTTCAGCGCGTCGAGCACGCCGTAACCGGCGACGCCACCCACTGCGCCCAGCAGCAGCGCCAGCGCGGCGGTGCCGACGAGCCACGAGCGGGGCACGCGCGGCGGGCGCGGCAACGCACGCACGGCGATCTCGTTTACGCGCTGCGGCGGCGGCGGCATCGTAACCTCGGCGGTGGGCGCCGTCTGGGACGAGGCCTGGGCCGCGACGTCCGGCGTCGAAATCTCCGCGGTGTCCGTGGCCGCCTCGCCCGTAGGCTTGGCGGCGGCCGATGCTGCGACCGGCCTACGCACGGCGGTCGCGCCAGTCGCAGGGGTGTCGGCGGCGGGCTTCCTCGCCGCCGGCTTCTTCGCGCGCAGGCTTCTTCGCCGCAGGCTTCTTAGCCGCAGGCTTCTTAGCGGCCGCAGGCTTCTTGGGCTCGGGCGTGGCCGTGCCTTCGGTGCTATCAGTCATGCGAGGGCTACCTTCCTGAGACGGCGCCAGCCAACTCGGCGAAACCGTCTCCAATCTGTTCGAAAACTCCCGGGTCGTCGTTGTCGGGGAAGCCGTCTGCGACGCCCTCCAGCACCCGCACCGGGCAATTGCACGCCATGGACACCACGGCGTTTCCAGACTCAAAGACAATCTGGGCGGGCGTGGTGGTGATGACGTACGCGTCCCGCTCCTCGGTCTCGGCGGCGGGGTACATCGCGCCAATGTTCCCCGGCAGCTGGCCGTGCTGCTCCGTCACGAACACGCTGTCAAGCCCAGCGAGCATCGTCGCCTCGAGCACGTGAGTGCCGTCGTCGGTGAGCACCAGGCGGGCGTCCACCGGGACCAGGCCGGTGTCGTCCCAGTTGGGGTGGATCCAGGACTTCAGCACATCGCCGGAGCGCATCCCGGACGCCGTCATGTACGCGTAGGAATCGCCCTTGACCGACGTCGTGGAAGCGTACTCAAGGCGTGCCGTGTCGGGCGCGCCAAGCACGTAGAGGCCGCCGAGCGCGGCGACCACGCCCGCGCCCGCGACAACACCGATGCGCGCGACGTTCCGGCCCGGCCCCTGCGCGGCCTTGCGGTGGCGGCGCGGCTCGTCCCTGGCGATCTCGGCGATCCGGTCGCGGTCGAGCAGGTGGGCCGTGAAACTCATGTCGATGCCCTGGCCGGAAGTCTGCAACTTCTCGCGGTCGCGCAACAGCGCGTCCCGCTGGCTGGTGCAATCGGCGCAGTCGTCGAGGTGCGCCATCGCGGCGACGGTTTCGGCTCGCGAGAGCCTGCCGTCGAGGAGGTCGTGAATCCGGTTGCCGAGGTGACGCGACGTCACACTGCTCCCTCCACGGGAGCACGGTGCGCTAGAGATTCACGAAGTTTGGCCCGCGCCCGCGACAAGCGCGAACGCACGGTTCCCATCTTGATCCCCAGAGTCGCCGCGATCTCCTCATAGGAGAGGCCCTCGATGTCGCTGAGCACTACGGCCGCACGGTACTCCGGCTGGAGCTCCGCGAGCGCCGCGATGACGTCGTCGCCGAGGTTGCCCATGTCATATGCGTCTTCCGGCTGGCCGCTGCGCTCGTGACGGTCGAACGAGTCCGACGTCGCGACCGAGTCCGCGTTCTCCCCCATCCAGTCGAACCGGATGCGCTTCTTGCGGCGCACGCGGTCAAGGAACAGGTTGGTGGTGATGCGGTGGAGCCAGCCCTCGAACGTGCCGGGCTTGTACTGCGACAGCGAGTTAAACACCCGGACGAACACGTCCTGGGTGAGGTCCTCGGCGTCGTGCGGGTTACCGGTGAGGTGCAGCGCCAGGCGGTACACGCGGGCCGAGTGATCGCGGACGATCCCCTCCCACGTGAGGCCATGCGCCTCGATACCGGCAACGAAAGTCTGCTGCTCGGTCGCGGAAGCGCGCGGCTGGACGTCTACCACTGTCGCCTCCATGTCTCCTCAACGGTTCTGGGTACCCCCATGTTCCCACGAATTCGCGCGCAGCGCCTGCACTCGGGCTTTCGACTCTCCCCGCGCGCCCCCGATACGATGCGGGGAAACGACAAGGAGCACCATGACGGACGACGCAGCGGCAAACTGGGCCTACGCGGAGGGCTTCATCGCGGAGGACGACGTCCTGCTCGCCGCACGCGACGAGGCGGCCGAGCTTGGTTGCGTGCCGGTGATGCCCGGGGGCGGCGCGGCGCTGACGGTGTTGGCGGCAGCGGTGGGCGCGTCGTCCGTATGCGAGATTGGCACGGGCGCGGGCGTGTCCGCGGTGTACCTGCTGCGCGGCATGGCGCCGGACGGCATCCTGACCACCATCGACATCGAGCCTGACAACCAGAAGGCCGCCAAGCGCACCCTCGCGGCCGAGGGCGTGGACCCCGCGCGCGTGCGCATGATTGCGGGCGCCGCGCTCGAGGTGCTGCCACGCATGACCGACGGCGGCTACGACATGGTGGTGGTGGACGCGGTGAAGCGCGAGTACCCCGAATACGTCGAGCACGCCGTGCGCATGCTGCGCCCCGGGGGCGTGCTGGCGATCGACAACACGTTGTGGCACTCGCGTGTGGCGGATCCGGCGCAGCGCGACGAGAACACCACGATCATCCGCGAGACCCTCAAGAAGGTGCGCGCCGACGACCGGCTGCAGAGTGTGTTGCTACCGTCTGGCGACGGCTTGCTGGTGGCGGTCAAGCGCCACTAGGCGCGGGTGCTAGCCCTGGGCGCCCGCGAGCGAGGCGCGGAGCTCTTCGACCTCGTCGGCCGAGATCTCAACCACCAGGCGTCCTCCGCCTTCAAGCGGGACGCGCATCACGTAACCGCGACCTTCCTTGACGACCTCCATGGGTCCGTCTCCGGTGCGGGGCTTCATAGCAGCCATCGGTGGTCATTCTCCTTGCATCGCTCGGCCGCGGGTTCCGCGGCGCTTGTCCCATTCTACGTGGTTGAGCGCTCGCGGCAGAAACCGGGCCGCGAGAGTTAACCCCCGGGAAACCTGGGGCCGGGCTTTCGCGCGCTCGGCGCGGGGGGTGGGACGGCAGGGCCCAGCGCGCCGATGTCCCCAGGTCCTGCCAGGCGCGGCGAATTCCTCGGGTGTCCCGACGCATCGGCGCGTGTCACACCCCGCTGCTTGGATATAGGTATGACAGCAACCGCGCCAGCCCCGCCGCGCCGCGCCACCGCGTGCTCGTGCGGCGGCGCGATGGCGCCCGCGGAGCTCGAACCGGAAGCGCTCGACGCACTGCCCGACCGCGAGCTCCTCACGCTGCTCGACCAGGCGACCGCGCAACGCCGTGCCGCCGACGTCAGGCTCGCGGCCGTCGCGGCGGCGATACGGCGCCGGTCCACGGGGGACGATGCCGCGGCGGGCCTCGCGCGCCGGCGCGGCTTCGCGACGCCCGCCCGGTTGGTAGCGCACGCGACCGGAGGGTCCGGAGCGGAGGCCCAGCGGCTCATCGCCGCCGGAGACGCGATGCACGGCGACGCACCCGCAGCCGGTCCACAGTTTGGGCTGCTGGCTGCGGCGGCGCGCGCCGGCGACATCGGTGTCGAGGCGGCGAGCGCGATCTCGCAGATGCTGGTGCGCGTGGCCGACGCCGTGGACGCGGCGGAGTCGCGTCGCGCCGAGCAGTTGCTGGTCGCGCGCGCACGCACGTTGCCGCTTGACCGGCTCGCCGCCGTCATCCGCCAACTCGAGGCCCGCCTGGACACGCAGGCTCACGCGCGCCGCGAGCGCGCGCACCACGAGCAGCGGTACCTCCAGATTTACGAAAACCGCCGCGGCATGGTGGTCATCGATGGCAAGCTCGACGTAGAGACGGCCGCGCCGCTGCGAGCGGCGCTCGACGGCATGGTCGCCGAGGTGCTCCGGCGCAGGCGGGACACCGCGGGGCGTGCGCAGCTGGGCGCATCGGAGGCGACGGGCGCCGACGACCGTAGCCCCGCGCAAGTCCGCGCCGACGCACTCGCGGACCTCGGGCGGCATGCCCTCGGCTGCGAGGCCGACGGGGTGCCGCTGGCGCCTACCACGACGGTGGTGGTGCGCATAGGGCTCGAGGAACTGCGGTCGGGGCTGGGTTTCGGCGACCTCGATGGGACAGACGAGCCGTTGTCCGCCACCGCTGTGCGCCGGATGGCCGCCGGTGCGGACGTGATCCCTGAGGTGCTCGACTCCGACGGCGAAGTGCTCGATTTCGGCCGTTCAAGACGGCTGTTTGGGCGCGCCCAGCGGCTTGCGCTCGCCGAGCGCGACGGCGGTTGCTCGTGGTGCCACGCCCCACCCTCGTGGACGGAAGCCCACCACATCCGGTGGTGGGACCGAGACGCGGGCGCGACGGACCTGGGCAACGGCGTGTTGTTGTGCACCGCCTGTCACCACCGCGTCCACCGCGACGGATGGGAGATCCAGGTGGGCGACGCGACCGCCGGCGACGGCGACGGCGACGGCGACGGCGACGGCGACATGCTGCCCCGGACGGTGTGGTTCGTGCCGCCCGCCTCGGTCGACCCGGAGCGGCGGCCGGTGCTCGGCGGCCGCGCACGTTACGGCCTCACGCCCGCGGAGTGCGCGGAGTTCGCGCGTGCTGAGCCCTTGCGCGCGGCGTAGGGCGTACCGCGTCGCGCGCGCGGCGCAGCCCGCGTCGCGTTGCGTTGCGCATTGCGTGGGCCGCGTAGCGCGTGCCCCTAGCCCTCCGCGTCGTCGAGGTGCGCGGGGCCCACGCGTTCCGCGTACTCGCGCACGATCGCGACCGCCTCGGCCGGGTCGTCGGTGACCTGAATCAGGTCGAGGTCGCCTGGCGCGATCTTGCCGTGCACCGCCACGGTCTCGCGCAGCCACATCACAAGCCCGTCCCAATACGAGTGTCCGACGAGCACGATCGGGAAGTGGTGCACCGTCTCGGTCTGCACCAGCGTGAGGGACTCGAACAGCTCGTCGAAGGTGCCGAAGCCGCCAGGCAGGACGATGAACCCCTGCGCGTACTTCACGAACATCGTCTTGCGCGCGAAGAAGTACCGGAAGTTCACCCCAAGGTTGACGTAGTCGTTCACGCCCTGCTCGTGCGGCAGCTCGATGCCTAGGCCGATGCTGACTCCCCCTGCCTCGTTCGCGCCCTTGTTCGCGGCCTCCATGACGCCCGGGCCGCCGCCCGTGATGACCGCGTAGCCCGCCTCCACCAGCCGTCGGCCGATGTCCTCGCCGAGCGCGTACTCCTCGCTGCCCGGCTTGGTGCGCGCCGATCCGAACACCGAAATCGCGGGGCCCACCTCGGCGAGCGCGCCGAAGCCCTCGACGAACTCCGACTGGATGCGCAGCACCCGCCACGGGTCCTCGTGCAGCCAGTGCGGAATGTTGACGGAGTCGAGCAGGCGGGACGACGACGACGTCGCCGGCACCTGCGAGCCGCGCAGCAGCACGGGCCCCTTGCGGTAGCCCTCCTCGCTCGCGCCCTTCAGCTTGTCAGCCATGACTGCAACCCCTTCCGTACCGCCTCGATCTGCGCGATGCTCACCTGCTCGTCGTCCGCGTGCGCGAGCTCCGGGTCGCCGGGCCCATAGTTCACGGCCGGGATCCCCAGCGCGCCAAACCGCGCGACGTCCGTCCACCCGAGCTTGGCCCGCGGGGCGCCGACGCCGGTAGCGCCAACCGCCTCCACCAGTTCCCGGGCGAGCGGGGCGTCGAGCCCCGGCCGGCACGCGTCCGCCTGGTCGACGACCTCGATCTTGGTGCTCGCGGGGACCGCGCCGCCGAGCGCGTCCGTGACGTGCTGAATAGCGTCGGCCACGCTCTTGTCGGGCGCGAACCGGTAGTTGACCGTGACCACGCACTCGTCTGGCACCACATTTCCCGCGACGCCGCCGCGCACGCCCACCGCCTGCAGGCCCTCGCGGTAGTCGAGCCCGTCAACGGTCACCGTCGCGGCCTCGTACGCCGCGAGCGCGGCAAGCACGGGCGCGGCCGCGTGGATCGCGTTCGAGCCCTTCCAGGCGCGCGCGCTGTGCGCGGCCACGCCGGGGATGGCGAACTCGACACGCAACGTGCCGTTGCAGCCGCCCTCGATCACGCCGTCGGTGGGCTCGCATAGCACGGCGAAGTCGCCAGCGAGCAGGTGCGGGTGGTTGCGGGCAAGGCGGCCGAGGCCGGACTTGGTCGCCTCCACCTCCTCGTGGTCGTAGAACACCCAGGTGACCTCGCGGTTGGGCTCGGCGAGCGCCGCCGCGAGCGACAACTGCACGGCTACGCCGGCCTTCATGTCCACCGTGCCGCGACCCCACAGCGTGTCGCCGTCGACGCGCGCCGGGAGGTTATCCGCGACGGGCACGGTGTCGAGGTGGCCGGCGACAATGACCCGTTCCGCGCGGCCGAGCTGGGTGCGCGCGACCAGGGCGTCGCCGTCGCGGGTGACCTCAAGATGGCCGCACGCGCGCAGCGCCGTCTCCACCTCGTCGGCGATACGGCGCTCGTCGCCGCTCACGGACGGAATGTCGACGAGAGCGCGCGCAAGCTCGCCCACTGGGGCGCGGAGGTCGAGGCTCATGCGACCAGCGTAGTCACGCGTACGGCCAGCGCGGGCGCGCACCGTAGGCTATGGGCCATGAACCGGACTGCCCACGGATACGGACTGGCTACGACTTCCGCAGACGGCGCCGTGCTCGACACCTGGTTTCCCGCCCCCGAGCTTGGCGACCCCTCCCCCGGCCACCAGCCGCCGGACGGCCTCAAGGCTGGCGAGCGCCACGACGCCTTGCGCAACGTGGACGTCTCCATGGTGTTCATCGAGATCGACTGCGACAAGCCGCCCACCACCGTCCCCGACGCCTACCTGCGCCTGCACCTGCTGAGCCTTCGCATGGTCAAGCCGCACGACGTCAACCTCGACGGCATCTTTGGCGTCCTCACGAACGTGGCGTGGACGCGCCACGGACCGGTGTGCATCTCCGAGATCGACCAGGTGCGGATGCGCTTCCGCGCGGCCGGCCTCGCCCTCAACGTCGACAGCGTGGACAAGTTTCCGCGGATGGTTGACTACGTGGTCCCCACCGGCGTCAGAATTGCCGACGCGGACCGCGTCCGCCTTGGCGCCCACCTGGCCGAAGGAACCACGGTCATGCACGAGGGCTTCGTGAACTACAACGCCGGCACGCTTGGCGTCTCCATGATCGAGGGCCGCGTGTCCGCGGGCGTCGTGGTGGGCGACGGCTCCGATGTCGGCGGCGGCGCGTCCATCATGGGCACGCTCTCCGGCGGCGGCACCGAGGTCATCTCGATCGGCGAGCGCTCCCTGCTGGGCGCGAACTCAGGGCTTGGCATCCCGCTCGGCGACGACTGCGTGGTCGAGGCCGGACTCTACGTCACGGCCAGCTCCAAGGTCACGCTCGTGGGCCAGACGGACGATGCCGGGGCGCCGCTGGTGGTCAAGGCACGCGAGCTCTCGGGCAAGAACGGCCTGCTGTTCCGGCGCAACTCCATGACGGGCGCCCTCGAGGCCGTAGCGCGCGAAGGTTCGGGCGTCACGCTGAACGACGCCCTGCACGCGAATTAGGACCCCCATGGCTGCCCGTCGCTCCCGGCGCACCGCCGGGCTCACGTCGCTGGCAATCATCGCCGTATTGATCGCCGCGGGCATCTACTTTGGTCCCAAGCTGTTCGACCGCTACGGCGACCGCTACTTCTCGACCGCGTCGTGCACCGCGATCGTCGCCAACGACGGCAGCACGCTCACGGGGGTGCAGTCCGAGAACGCGGCCATCATCGCGGCCTACGCCGTGCGCCGCGACCTCCCTACCCAGGCGGCCACGATTGCGCTATCCGTGGCGATCCAGGAGTCCGGCCTGCGAAACGTCACCTACGGAGACCGCGACTCGCTCGGGCTGTTCCAGCAGCGCCCGTCGCAAGGCTGGGGCACCGCGGAGGAGGTCTCGAACCCGCGTTACGCCACCAAAGCGTTCTACGAGGCCCTGCTCAGGGTGGACGGCTGGGAGGCGATGGACGTGACGGTGGCCGCGCAGACCGTGCAGCGGTCTGGCTTCCCCGACGCCTACGCCGCCCACGAGGACGAGGCGCGCGTGTGGGCAACGGCGCTCACCGGCGGTGCAGGCATCGACGCCGTCACGTGCCACCTGCCGAAGTCCAAACCTTCCGCCTCCGCGGTTGAAGACTTCCGGACGTGGGTGCACCAGAACTTCGGGCGACAGGTCGTCATGACGGTGGTCGCTGGCGAGCCGGGCTTCGCGACGGTGGTTCTCGAGCACGATGAGGGCCGTTACCGGGACGCGTTGGCGGCGTGGGCAGTCACGTCGGCCTCGGCTCACCCCATCGAGTCCGTGGCGTCGTGCGCAACGTCGTGGTCGCGCGCAACCGGGGAGTGGTCCGCGGACGCTTCAGAGGACGCACCCACAGACTGCTCGGAGACCAGCGTGACGGTGATGCTCGCGCTTCCTCAGCGGGACGCGTAGGGCGCCGCGGTCTTGCCGCCGAACGACCGCTTCTTCGCGACCTTGATGTCACCTGCGACGAGCGACGCGATGGCGTCGCCGAGGTCGGGCTTGCCGCCCTCGCCGCTTGTCGCCCCGAGCTCTTGGCTGTCGGTGCGGCGCACGCATCGGCCATAGCGAATCTCAAGTTCTACGGAACCGATGGTCTTGGTGTCTGGCACGGCGGCGTCGTCGGCACCGATCAGCGGCCGCAGCTCGGCACGCCACGACGTTCCCTCTTCGCTGGTGGCGGTAATGCACACTGCGGCGGAGCTTCCCTCGGAAGCCGGGTCCCAGAGGGTCATCGCACGGACCCCAGCGCCCCACACCGGGTTGTCGAGGTGCGCCTCGAGCGCGAGGCGGTCGCCGTAGGTATCACGGATGCGCTTCGCCTCCGCTCGAACCCACGCGATCTGGTCCTCGAACGTCACAGTCATCTTTGCCCCACATGTGTTGGTTCGGGTCTGAACCCACGGTAGGCCCGCGGCGCGGTTTCCGCCTGGCGAACGGTGTTGGATGCATCACGCCCACACGGGGCGTTGGGGCCCTACTCGCGCGAGGCGATGTCCGTGTACGCGCGTTCGGTCTCGCCAATGTAGATCTGGCGCGGGCGGCCAATCTTGGTACGCGGGTCGCGGATCATCTCGCGCCAGTGCGCGATCCAGCCGGGCATGCGGCCAAGCACGAACAGCGGCGTGAACATGGACGGCGGGAAGCCCATCGCCTTGTAAAGCAGGCCGGTGTAGAAGTCCACGTTCGGATAGAGCTTGCGCTCGATGAAATACTCGTCGCTCAGCGCGATCGCCTCGAGCTCCTTGGCCATGTCGAAGAGCTCGCTGTTGCCGCCCAGGCTGGCGAGCACCTCGTCGGCGACCTTCTTGACCTCTGCGCCGCGTGGGTCGTAGGACTTGTAGACACGGTGGCCAAAGCCCATCAGGCGGGCGCCCTCGGCCTTGTCCTTCACCTTGGCGACGAACTGCTCGATGGTGTCGCCGGACGCCTTAATCTCGTCAAACATCTGAAGTGCCGCCTCGTTCGCACCGCCGTGCAGCGGGCCAGACAGCGCGCCCACGCCAGCGGACACCGACGCGTAAACGTTCGCCTGGCTCGAGCCGACGATGCGCACGGTGGACGTGGAGCAATTCTGCTCGTGGTCGGCGTGGAGGATCAGCAGCAGGTCCATGGCGCGGCGGATCTTGGGGTCGACGTCGTAGGCGTCGGCGTTGGGCGCGAAAGTGAGCCGGAGGAACTCCTCGACGTAGTCAGTGCCGTGCTTCTTAGGCTCGATGAACTCCTGGCCGGCGGCGCGGCGCTGGAGGTACGAGATCACGGTGGCCGTTTTGGCCATCAGCAGCACGGACGCAAGTTCTACCTGCTCCTCGTCACGGCCGACGCTGTCGGGGTAGAACGTCGAGAGCGTGGAGATCGCGCCGGCAAGCACCGCCATGGGGTGCGCGTCGCGGGGGAAGGCGCCGAGGAACTGCTTGATGCCGTCGTGCACCTGCATGTGGCGCGCGACGCGGTTCTCAAGCGCGGTGAGGAGGTCGCGGGTGGGAAGCTCGCCGTGGATCAGCAGGTAGGCCACCTCGAGGAACGTGGACTTCTGCGCGAGCTCGGAAATCGAGTAGCCGCGGTAGCGGAGGATGCCCTCGTCGCCGTCGATGTACGTGATCGCGGACTCGCACGAAGCGGTGTTCATGAACCCGGGGTCGATCGTCACCATCTCGGTGTCGCGCAGGAGGGTCGCGACCGAGATTCCGTCGTTGCCAATGGTCGCGCGCTCGATGGTGAGTTCGCGGTCCTTGCCGTCGACGATCAGCCTGGCTTCAACAGCCTTTCCCATAAGGTCCTCCAACAAATCGTCAGCATTTGGCAATGATTGGAGTGTATCGGGCACCGGCGACGGTTCCCAACCGAGCCCCAGAGGAGCCCTTTCGCACCCGCTAAACGGCCTCTAGACGCGCCACAGCCGCCGCGATGCGCTCATCCGACGCCGTGATCGAGATGCGCACGTGAGCCGCGCCTGCGGCCCCGTAGAAGGCGCCTGGCGCCACGACGATGCCGAGGTCGGCGAGCCACGCGACGGTGTCCCAACAGTCCTCCCCGCGCGTCGCCCAGAGGTACAGCCCCGCGCGCGAGTGGTCCACGGTGAAGCCGGCGCCCTCGATGGCGGCCTTGAGCGCCTCGCGCCGCGCACGATACACCTCGCGCTGCGCCGCCACGTGGTCGTCGTCCGCGAGCGCGGCCTGCATGGCCGCCTGCACCGGCCCAGGCACGATCATGCCCGCGTGCTTGCGCGTCTCGAGTAGCGCCGCGATGACGTTGCGATCCCCCGCCGCGAACGCGGCCCGGTACCCCGCAAGGTTTGACTGCTTGGACAGCGAGTACACGGCGAGCAGGCCATCGTGCGAGCCGCCGCACACGTCGGGGTCGAGGATGCTGGGGACGCCCGTGCCGTCGTCGTCCCAATCGAGCTCGGCGTAGCACTCGTCCGACGCGACCACCGCGCCCACGGCGCGGGCGGCCTCCACGACCTCGGCCAGCCACTCGCGCGTGGCGACCGCCCCCGTGGGGTTCGAAGGCGAGTTCACCCACACAAGCTTGACGTCCTTCTTGCCGCGCCAATCCGCGACGTTGTCGGTCGGGAGGGCACGGGCGCCCGCGAGGGTCGCGCCGACGTCGTAGGTCGGGTACGCGACCTCGGGGATGACGACGGTGTCCCGCTTGTCGAGACCCATGAGGCCCGGTAGCCAAGCCACGAATTCCTTGGAGCCGATCGTGGGCAGCACCGTGTCAGGGTCCACGCCTGGCACGCCGCGGCGGCGCTCGAACCAGTCCGCGACCGCCTCGCGCAGCGCCGGGGTGCCGTGCGTCGCGGGGTAGCCGTGCGAGTTCGCGGCGGCGGCCAGGGCGTCCTGGATCACCTGCGGCGTGGGGTCAACTGGGGTGCCGACGGACAGCACCACGGGGCCGTCGTCGTGCCTCGCGGCGCGTTCGACGTACGGCGTGAGGGAGTCCCAGGGGAAGTCCGGGAGCGACGCCGGATTCAGTCCCATCGCGTCACCCCTTCGCGCGTGGTGCTACTTGTCGACCGGCTGAGGCGGGAGCATCTTGATGATGTCGTGGTCGTGCTCGATCAGACCCATCTTCGCAGCGCCGCCAGGAGACCCGATCTCCGAGAAGAACTCGACGTTCGCCTCGTAGTAATTCGCCCACTTGTCGGGGACGTCGTCCTCGTAGTAGATCGCCTCGACGGGGCACACCGGCTCGCACGCGCCGCAGTCGACGCACTCGTCCGGGTGGATGTAGAGCATCCGCTCGCCCTCATAGATGCAGTCCACGGGACACTCGTCGATACATGCCTTGTCCTTGAGGTCAACACAGGGCAGGGCGATGACGTACGTCACGAGTGTCTCCTTCCGGGAGTCGAGTGCCGCACTTATTCTACCCGGACGCGGCGGCCGCCAGAGGACGAGCGGGGTGCCGCTAGTGGCAGTCCTCGGTGTGACGGTAGGTCCAGTACTGCGTCTCCTTCTTGACGAGTTCGCCGTCCAGGTAGACCCGGCGGGTGTCCGATACCTTGAAGCTGCATCCGCCGCGCGGCGTGCTGTAGTACTTGCGTTTGGACGTCACCTCGTAATACGGCGTCGACCAGAAATCGACGGTGAATTTCGCGTCATGAACGTACGCGCTGATCAGGATCTTGTACGGCGTGTTGTTCTTGAAGCGCATATCGAGCACGCCGGTGTAGATGGTCGCCTCGCGCCCCGCGGGGTAACGCGGGTACCACTCGGTGTGTGATCGGTGTTCAACGTCGCCGAGGCCCGCAAAGTAGCCAGCGTTGTAAAGCGTCGTCGCGACCTGCGAGAGGCCCCCGCCCATGCCGGACTGGTGGACACCGCCGACCACGATGCCCGCTGGCCGGAAGCCGTTGGCAGTGTTGATCGGCAGGAGCGCGTCCGTGAGCGAGAAGGTCTCGCCCGGATCGACGACGAGGCCCGTCAGGAGGACGCCGGCGCGCGCGATGTTCTGTTCGCGGTTCCACTCGCGCGGAATGAACGGCGTTGTAAAGCTCGACACGACTTCCTTGAAATCAGAGTTGTCGAACTGATCGGGCCCCTTCTCCGCTGGCGTCTCGTCGTACGGGATGTCGGCCGTGTGGTTCGACGCGGTGAGCGCGGCCGCGACCGCGTCGCCAAGGTCGCTGGCGCGTAGCCTACGGCGGGGAGCGCCCGGATCAATGATGAGCTTGTGCCGCTTGTTGAACTTCTGCTTGGCGTTCCGGGCCTCGTTCTCGAGGCCCGGGCGGGCGGCGAGCAGGTCAGCCGCGAGCCTCTCTCCGTCAATCTTCAAGCGCAAGTTGCCGTCGACCACCACGACGCTTGCGTACGACGCAATCTCTTCCGGCGACATGACGACGTCGCCGTTCGGGCTTGCGAGCGTCGCGGCCTGCGACAGCATGATGACGTTCATCGACTTTGCGGCGCGCTCGGCTTCGCTCGTCGGGACGTACGGGTCCTCGATCGCGGCGGGAAGCTCAATAGTGGTGCCCGACGGCCACGCTCCGGCGAGCGCCGCGACGGCTGACGGTTGGTCCACGGTGATTCCCGTGACGGCGGGGACGCTGTAGGCAGTCCCGCTCACGAGCTTGACGTCGGCGTCAACCGCGCTGCGGTCGACGTCGGATGCGACGGTCTCGACTGCCGCAGCGAGCGCCTGCTGATCCGTGGTCACCACGGGTCGAGCGTCTTCTCCGCCCGCGACAAACTGCCAGAGGCGCGAGGGCGCAAAGGTGAAGCCCGTGAGGGAACCGACGGTGCCGTCGACATCCACGCTCAGGCCCGCGGCGGCGGGGTCAAGGGTGACCGACTCGCCGCCGACGACGGCGTCGATCGGCTTCGCCTCGAGCGCCTTCGCGGCCGCCGCGAGCTCAGTGGCGGCGTCCGACGAACTGAGCCCGCCGAGATCGGCACCGATGACCGTCACTCCCGGCGCGACCCTGTTCGCCACCGCCGCCTCGGCGCCGACGTACGCGAGGGCCAACACGCCGACGGCGACGGCGACGGTCACTCTCGTGCGCTTGCTCACGCGCGCCGCGGCGGGCTGCTTCTCGACTGCCTGGTCGGGCTTGACGGGTGCGGGCTTGACGGGTGCGGTCTTCGCCGGGGCGGGTTTGGTAGCCGCCTTCTCGGCAGCAGACTTGTCAGCGGCAGACTTGTCGGCTTCGGCCTTGTCAGCCGCCGCCTTCTCGGCAGCCGCCTTCTCGGATGCGGCCTTCTCGGCCGCGCGCTTGTTCGCCACGGCCTTCTCAGCCGCGCGCTTCTTCGCCACGGCCTTCTCTGCGGCCGCAGCCTTGTCGGCCAGCGTCTGCTTCTCCGCTGCCTCTTGCTGCTGCGCCTTGACCGTCGCCTCAGCGGCGGCGAGCGCCTCCTTCTCACGGATGCGCTCATCGCGGGTGGCGGCCCGCGCGAGGCGCCGCTCCTGCGCCTGCGCCCGCTGGCGCGCAACGAGGGCGCCCAAGGAGTCCGCCCCCGACCGAACCTGACGCGCCACGACGCGCCCGCCAGCTGCCGTCGCGGCCGCGACCGAGGCCGCAGCAGCAGCAACTACCGCTACGCCCGCCGACGGGCGCGCGGGACTCGGCTCACGCTTCGGCTCGGGCTCGGGCTCCGGCTTGGCCTCCGGCTCGGGCTCCGGCTTGGCCTCCGGCTCGGGCTCCGGCTCGGGCTCCGGCTCGGGCTCCGGCTTCGCTACCGCCTCAGGCTCGGGCTCGGGCTCGGGCTCGGGCTCGGGCTCAGGCTCTGGCTGGTGCTCCGGCTCTGGCTCCGGCGTCACCTTCTCTGCACGCTTGGGCTTGGGCTTGGGCGCTACGTCCGACGTCCGCACGCCCGGCATCTCGGCCGGCTGGAAGTCCGCCGCTACGGCCTCCACCGCGCGGGCGAGTTCTTCGGCCGTCGGCTCGACGACGGCGTCAGCCGAAGCGTCCTTGGCGGGCGCCTTCGCCTCGCCCGCAGCCGCAACCGTAGCCGCGGGCAACGGCGGGAACCCAGTGACCTCGGCACGGGGCGCGAGCGCACGTTGGGCGACAATGTCACGGCGCGCTGCGGCGCGCGCGACGCCCCTCAGTGCCGGCTTGCGCTTGCGCGCGGCGAGTTCTTGCTCCGCGCGCGCCGCGTCATCACGACTTGCTCGCGACATTGTTTCCCCCCTCAAGGATTCCACGCGGCACGAAGCTGACCGCGACGATCGCGACGGCCGCCCCGTACACCCACGCTCGGCCCACGGAGTCGTCAACGAACACGGAGCTTCCACCCGGTCCGTCCCCGTACATGAGGACCATCATGATTGCGATCCAAGCCCCTGCGTAGACGGTCAACCCCGCGTACCTGTGCCACGTGCGCGCGAAGACGCCGGTGGACAACACAAGAACGATCGCGATCGCCACGCCGAAGTACGGCGCCGCGCGGTGCACGCCGGTGCCGACGATCGCCACAAGCGCGCCAGCGACGGCGAGGACGGCGAGGCCCAGGATTCGTCGCAGCATGGCTAAAGACTAGGGGTTTACGCCGGAGAATTCTCGGCGCGCTTGGCGCGGGACGCCGTCCGGCCCCTCTCGACCTGGTTCAGGACTACCTTGCGGATGCGTACCCAGTCGGTAGTGACCTCTACACATTCGTCGTCGCGGGCGAATTCAAGGCACTCCTCGAGCGTCAACCGGCGGGCTGGCGTCAGGCGCTCGAGCTCCTCGCTCGTCGACGAGCGAATGTTGTTGAGCTTCTTTTCCTTGGTGATGTTGATATCCATGTCTTCGCCGCGGGAGTTCTCGCCGACGACCATGCCCTCGTACACCTCTTCGGTGGGCTTCACGAAGAAGGTGCCGCGATCGGCGAGGGTAATGACCGCGTTCGATGTCACGACGCCCGCTCGGTCCGCTACCAACGAACCGCTCGAACGGAAATCGATGTTGCCCGCCCACGGCTCGTAGCCGTGCGCGATCGACGACGCGATGCCCGTGCCCCGCGTCTCCGTGAGGAACAAGGTGCGGAAGCCGATGAGCCCGCGCGCGGGGACGATGAACTCCATGCGCACCCAGCCCGTGCCGTGGTTCGACATTGACTCCATGCGCCCCTTGCGCGCTGCGAGCAACTGGGTCACAGCGCCCAGGTATTCCTCGGGCACGTCGATCGTCATGTGCTCCATAGGCTCGTGAACCTTGCCGTCGACCGTGCGCGTGACGACCTGGGGCTTGCCAACGGTGAGCTCGAAGCCCTCGCGCCGCATCTGCTCCACAAGGATGGCGAGCGCAAGTTCGCCTCGGCCCTGGACCTCCCACGCGTCGGGGCGGTCGGTGGGCAGGACGCGGATGGAGACGTTACCAACAAGCTCGCGGTCGAGGCGGTCCTTCACCTGGCGCGCGGTCACCTTTGCGCCCTTGGCGCGGCCCGCGAGCGGCGACGTGTTGATGCCGATCGTCATGGAGATGGCCGGGTCGTCGACCGTGATGAGCGGCAGCGGCCGCGGGTTGTCGATGTCCGTCAGGGTCTCGCCGATCGTGATGTTCTCGATTCCAGCGACGGCGACGATGTCGCCCGGCCCCGCGCTGTCGGTGGGCACGCGGTCGAGCCCCTTGGTTTCGAGCAATTCGGTGACCTTGACGTTCGAGATGGTGCCGTCAGCGCGCGCCCACGCGACCATCTGACCCTTGCGGATCTCGCCGTTAAACACGCGCAGCAACGCGAGGCGTCCGAGGAAGGGCGATGCGTCGAGGTTGGTGACGTGTGCCTGCAGCGGCGCGCCTTCCTCGTACGTGGGGGCGGGAATGCGGCTCATGATGACGCCGAATAGGGGCTCGAGGTTTTCGCTGTCTGGCAGCTCGCCGTTGGCGGGCTGGTTGAGCGAAGCGCGCCCTGCCTTGGCCGACGCGTACACGACCGGGACCTCAAGCAGCCCGTCCACGTCGAGCTCCGGGACGTCGTCGTGGAGGTCGGATGCGAGGCCGAGCAAAAGGTCGTGAGTCTCCTCGACGACCTCGGCGATGCGCGAGTCGGGGCGGTCAACCTTGTTGACGACGATGATCACGGGGAGCAACGCCTCTAGCGCCTTGCGGAGCACGAAGCGGGTCTGCGGCAGCGGGCCCTCGCTCGCGTCGACAAGCAGCACGACGCCATCAACCATTGAGAGGCCGCGCTCGACCTCACCGCCGAAGTCGGCGTGGCCGGGGGTGTCAATGACGTTGATGGTGGCGCCGCCGTCCGGCGCGTGTGCGCCGGTGTAGCGGATCGCGGTGTTCTTCGCGAGAATCGTGATGCCCTTTTCGCGCTCGAGGTCGCCGGAGTCCATGGCGCGCTCGGAGACGTGATCGTGCTCGCCGAAGGCGCCACCCTGCCACAGCATGGCGTCCACAAGGGTGGTCTTGCCGTGGTCGACGTGGGCGACGATGGCGACGTTGCGCAGGTCAGAACGCGCGGGCATAAGTTTCTCGATCCGTAAGGGTGGGGAATGCGGTCGTACGCAGACCGCCAGGAGAGTGTAACGCTGAAAGTGGGCCAGTAAGGCGGAAAGGCTCGGGCGGTGGGGACCGCCCGAGCCTCCCGCATCGCCGAGGGAGATCGGCGAATCTATGAGCTATGAGTCAGACGAGGCGGCCGGACCGAGGTCCCAGACCGAGATTGCCGCCTGCTCAAGCACGGTTACCGTCAACGAATCCGACGCTCCCGTCGACGTCGAGACGCCGATCGTTAGTTCGGTCACGGTGGCGGGAAGCGAGGCGGCCACCACGGTGTCGAAAGACGCCGTCGCAAAGCCGCCAGGCTCGAGGTCAACGATGGCGGGCCCGCTGGGCCCGGTGAGGGTAAGTCCGTCAGGCAACGTGAGCCAGACGGCCACGTCGTGTGCGGACTCCCCCGATTCTTCCGTCACGGTGACCGTGACGGTGAGCGTCTCGCCCGGGAGCACGTCGGCCGTAGAGGCCGACGTGCCCACCGAGACGTTCGCAACGACGGTAGCGGATTCGGCTGCAGCGGGTCCCATGGAGACCGCCACTGCAAGCGCCGCACCTGTGGCCAGCGCGCCGAGCCCAGCCAGCGAGGCGCGTAGCGCCCCGCTGGCCCGGTTCGTCGAACCGATCCGCACCATTGGGCTCTTCTCCCGAGAGCTCAACGAGCCGGCCGTTGCTTAGGACTGCTCAGAAGCCGGCGGACGTACCCACATGAGTACGAGGCCTGCCATGAGCAGAGTGATTGCTAGTCCAGCCGTGCGTGCCCACTCGCCGCTCGCGCCGGTTTCGGCGAGAACGCTTTCCGAGGGCGACGGGTCGTGCGACGGCAGCACGCTCTCGGAGGGAGAGCCGCTGGGCGTGTACGACGGCGTGTAGCTCGGCGTGTACGACGGCGTGTAGCTGGGCGTGTACGACGGCGTGTAGCTCGGCGTGTAGCTGGGCGTGTACGACGGCGTGTAGCTCGGCGTGTACGACGGCGTGTAGCTCGGCGTGTACTCGGCGTGTAGCTCGGCGTGTAGCTCGGCGTGTAGCTCGGCGTGTACGACGGCGTGTAGCTCGGCGTGTACTACGGCGTGTACGACGGCGTGTAGCTCGGCGTGTACGACGGCGTGTAGCTCGGCGTGTACGACGGCGTGTGGCTGTCGCACGACGGGATCTGAATCAGGTCGCTCAATTCGCCGTGCTTCGCGTCGTAAATCGGCGGCCAGCCAATGTTGTCAACCGGGTACGTAATGTGGGTGGGCCACGTGAACGAACCCGTGTACGTCACCTTGTCCTGCTGGTACCCCCAGCCGTCGCCGCACACGTCGTCCGGGAGGCTTCCCGGGAACGACGTATACCAGTCCGTGCCAGACTTGAAAGTGATAAGCGTCTGCTGACCACTGTTCTCCCACGAGGCGGCGGAGCCCGAGTCGAGCTTCTGGTAGACGTATAGCGAGACCTCGTGGTGCTCCGAGTCAGACGTTGCTATTGCGGGGCCTGCAGCGGCGACCGTTGCGATCGCTGCGAGACCGAAGACTCCGGCAAGCGCAGTCAGGTTTGACCGCGTCCATGCCTGTCGAATGTTGCCCATTGTTTTCTCTCCCTCAACCGGATGCGTAAATTAGTGCCGCAAGTCACCCCTGCCCGGTGATCTACGCCACACTGTGTGACAGAAGTCACACGCTGAATGTGACGTAAGTCACACTCGATAAGGCTCCAAAGTACGGCTCGTGGCCGTTTAGCGCAACTGCGGAGAGAAATTTAGGCTCAAGGTCCCGCATTATTGAGCCGATATTGGGCAGAATGCGCCGTTTCGGGAGGCGACTGCCGTGCGGCGAAGCGCTGACGCCTCGCCCGCGACACTTGGGCACGCGTGCGTGGCTCAGTTGTTGAAGCGGAACTCCACGACGTCGCCGTCTGCCATCACGTAGTCCTTGCCCTCCATGCGCACCTTGCCCGCCGCCTTCGCGGCGGCCACGGAGCCGGCATCGACCAGGGCGTCGAACGACACCACCTCGGCCTTGATGAAACCCTTTTCAAAGTCGGTGTGGATCACGCCCGCGGCTTGCGGCGCCGTCCATCCCTTGCGGATGGTCCATGCGCGCGCCTCCTTGGGGCCCGCCGTCAGGTACGTCTGCAGGCCAAGCGTGGCGAACCCGACGCGCGCGAGCTGGTCGAGGCCCGACTCCTGCTGCCCGTTCTCGGCCAGCATTTCGGCTGCCTCCTCGGGCGTCAGGTCCACGAGCTCCGACTCGAACTTCGCGTCAAGGAAGATCGCCTCGGCCGGCGCGACTTTCGCGGCGAGCTCCGCCTTCTTCGCCGCATCGCCAAGCCCGGCATCGTCCGTATTGAAGACGTAGATGAACGGCTTGGCCGTCAGCAGGCTCAGGTCGCGGATGACGTCGAGGTCGAGCTTCGCGGCGGCCGCGCCCGCGGACACGGTTTGGCCTGACTCGAGGATTTCCTTCGCCTTGAGGCACGCCTCGAGGTAGGCGGGGTCCGCCTTCTTGATCTTGACTTCCTTTTCGACGCGCGGGATCACCTTGTCGAGCGTCTGGAGGTCAGCGAGCCCAAGTTCGGTCGAGATGGTCTCCATGTCCGATGCGGCATCCACCTTGCCGTCAACGTGCGTGACGTCGGGGTCGACGAACGCGCGGGTCACCTGGCAGATCGCGTCGGCCTCGCGAATGTTGGCGAGAAACGCGTTGCCAAGGCCCTCGCCCTCCGACGCCCCCTTGACGATGCCAGCGATGTCCACGAACGACACGGTCGCGGGCAGCTCACGCGCGGAACCGAAGATCTGGGCAAGTTTGCCGAGGCGCTCATCCGGCAGAGGCACGACGCCGACGTTGGGTTCGATCGTCGCGAACGGGTAATTCGCGGCGAGAACCTCCGCGCGGGTAAGCGCATTGAAGAGGGTGGACTTGCCCACGTTGGGGAGTCCGACGATTCCGATAGTTAGGGCCACGTGGGCGAGTCTAACGGGGCCCGCAGTGTGGCGAATCTCCCAACTCGGACAACCCGCCCGAGTCGCTACGGCGCTATTCTGACCACGTAGTGCACTCCGAGGGACGGCGCCTGCAGCGCCGGACGGGTGCGAGCTGAAGGAGACGGACATGGGTTCATACATCGTTGCAGCCATTGGCCTCGCAGTACTCGCCGCGAGCGCGGCCGCACTGACGGGCTCGTGGCAGGGCGAACGCTTCGCCGACCCGGTCCCCACCGTCACCGTCACGGTCGAGGCTCCCAAGGAGACGCCCAAGATCGTCACGGATGGGGACCACACGCTCTTCGACATCCCAGCCGAAAACGCGCCGACCGTGGTCCTCACCGTGACCCCGGACGCGGCCATTGGCTACAACGTCCACATGGAGACGACGAACTTCACCTGGACCCCAGAGAACGTCAACCTGGAGCGGGTCGCGGGCGAGGGCCACGCGCACATCTACGTTGACGGCGTCAAGATCGGCCGCTTCTACGGCCCGGACGCTCACATCACCGCTGGCGGTCCCGGCTCCACGTTCGTGGTGTACCTCGCCGCGAACGATCACTCCGAGTTCGCGGTCGACGGCGTTGCCGATCACCTCGACCGTGGTGATCCCGCCCGCCGCCGAGCCCAAGCCCGACCCCTCAGCAACGGCCGGCAAGTAGCGTCACCGGGGCATCGTCCCGGCGCAGGCACCTGCGTGCGGCCGCTACAAGAGCCGCGTGACGAGGAAGTAGATGCCCACGCCCGCCGCGGCTACTAGCAGGCTCAGGTAGGCAATGACGATGCGCGTGTCGCCGAGCACGCAGCGCGACGTCAGCAGGCCAGCCTTGCGAGCGCGCGCGTAGCCCACGAGCCCCAGGACGGCGAAGAACAGCAGCGCCACGGGGCCCGCGAGCCAGCCGAGCAGGGCGATCGTGGCGAAGATGCATAGGCGAAGCGGGTCGAACGGCGCGGTGGCTTTGCCCGGCGGCTGGTACGGGAACTTCACGCTCGCGGCAGGCTGGCCATCCGCGTCGCCCGGGGCTCGCTGGGCGTCGTACTCCGCGTGCGTCATTCGCCGGCGCAGGCTCACGTCGATACCAGCGGGAGCTCGCGGCCCACGGGCTTGGCCCACGCGAGCCGCTGCTGCGACAGCTTGGGCCACGCTTGTACTGCGCAGAACGGCGCGCACTGGTTGGCGCCCTCGTCCGACACCGTACCCACATGCACGCAGCACTGGATGAGCCGCTCCTCGATCATCGTCGCCATGTCCATGAACGGCTTGATCGTGATGCGCTTGATGCGCGTGCCGAGCATCTCCCGCAGGCGGTCCTTGCCGCCCGGCAGGGACGACGACGCGAGCGCCATCATGGTGCCGATGCCGAGGTCGCAGTTGTCGCAGATGTCCTTCCACATGGTCCCGACGGTGGGGTGGGACAGCGAGGACTGCTCGGAGAGCAGGCCGAGCAGGCTCTCCTTCACCACGGACTTCATCTTGGTGTTGATCGCGCTGTCCGCGATGCGGTTCGCCACCAGGTCGGGGTTGAGGTCGAGGAACGCCTTGAGTTGGTCGTGGCCCACGAGCTTGGTGAGCGAGTTCCACTCGCCGGAGTCGTCCTTGAGCATGTAGCCCACCGAGCAGCAGTGCGGGTGCGAGCACGGCAGCGCCGTGAGGTCGCGCCACTCCACCAGGCCATCCGTCTGCGGGCCGAGCCGCTTGAGCACACCCGTGTGCGTGAGCCGGTCCATCCAGTCGTGGTCCTCGGCGCGGCCGGAGAAGAACTGCGGCTGCAGGGACACCCCGCCGATGTAGGGCGTATTCATCGCGCGCTTGATGACGGCGCCGATCTCGTGGTCGTTGACGCCCTTCGCGATCGTCATGGTGAGCGTGGTGAAGATGCCCGCCTCGCTGAGGCGCTCGATCGCCTTGTCCTTGACCTTTGTGAGGTCGCCGCCGCGGTGGTGACGCGAGGCGTCGGCGCTTTCGCCGTCGAACTGGAGGTAGACCTCGACCCGGTCGCGGTGCTTCTTGAGCAGTTCGACCAGCGCGTCGTCCTTGGCGATCAGCAACCCGTTGGTGTTGACGAGGATGCGCACGGCGTTGCGCGCGACCACGCCCTCGAGAATCTCCTCGAAGTGCGGGTGGATGGTGGGCTCCCCGCCGCTCAGCATCAAGACGTCGATGCGCCCGTTCTCGCGAGCGAGGCGCTGGTCGAGGTTCGCAAACACGTCCTCGACCGCGGCCACGCCCTGCATCTGAGGCGACGACTCCGTGAAGCACGTGGGGCACTTGAGGTTGCACTCGGCGGCGATGTCCTCGAGCAGGATGCACGTGTGCTGCGTCTGCATCTCGGGCAGGCCAGCGAGGTAGGCCTCGGGGATGGGCGCATAGTTGCCCGGGGTGTCCGCCGTGTGCGTCTTGGTGGGCGCCGTCCACTCCTCGAGATAGCTGAGGATCTCGGGGTCCTCGTCGTACATGGTGACGACCTTGCCGTGGACGCGGCAGCCGCGCTCGAGCCAGACGGTGCCGTCCCGCACGGCGAGCCAGCCGGCCAGACGCTGGACCTCCTCGAGCGGGCGCGTGGGGTTGTCGGCGTGGCAGTGAGGGCAGAAGGAGTTGACGTACCGGTGGATCCGGTCGCCGCGGAGCGCGGCGCCGGTCATGTCGACGCTCACGCTAGTACCCGCCCCCGGAAATCGCGACGATGCACACAACGAGCCCGATGCCCGCACCCACGAACAATCCCACAGGGACAGAAAGCAGCAAGCCCATTCCCCAGCCGCGACGGGACGCGGAGCCACGCCGGACCATCACGATCCCGGGCACGATAGGGGCGGCCACGACCGCGAACAGCGTCAGCGTCGCGAGCGCATTTGCGACGTCGATGTTCCCCGAGCTTGTGGCCCCGCTCTGCAGGGCGGCCCCAAGAAAGCCAACGATCACCATTCCCACGATCCCCACGACGATTCCCAGGAACACGGTTCCGGGGTGAAACTTGCGCGGAGGCTTGCCGTACTGAGGCGTAGGCCCGTACCCGGGAGTGTTCTGAGGCGGCGGAACCGCGGCGTTCGGAGGGACCGCGTTCGCCGGAGGCTTGGCCATCGGCGGCGGCGGGGTCGCAAACGGATCGTCTGACGACGGCGGTGTCTCTTCGGGTCCTGTCATGAGGAGACAGTAACGCGCGAATCGTCCGGAGGGGAGGTGAAATCGGCGCGGATTGAGCCGACCCGCGCGCGCCACCACTTCCACAGGCGCCAGAGCCACCCGCCGCGAACGCGCCCGCGATGAACCACTGGGGCCGGCTAAGCCCCAGCCACACGCCCTCGTTGCCGCGCACAAACTCCACAAGGAAGCGGAAGACGCCGTAGGCAGCGACGTACCAGCGGAACAGCGTGCCGGGCGGGTACGGGCGCTTGCGCAGGGCCCACAGCACCGCGAACGCCGCCGCGTGGAACGCGATCTCGTAGGCGAACGACGGGTGCAATGGCACGCCAACTGGCGCGCCCGGGAGCCACTGCGCGGTCTCGGGCCCCAACACGATTCCCCAGTCGCCGCCAGTGGGCGTGCCCGGAACCTCCGTCAGAAAGCAGCCCACGCGCCCGATCGCCATGCCAAGGGCGACCGCTGGCGCGAAGGCGTCGCCCGTCGTCGTCGTGACGCCGGTGAGGCGCTTGGCGATCAGCACGCCAATCCACGCCCCCGCGAGCCCGCCGATGATGGACCGATTCCCGTGCTGCCATTGCTCGAGCAGACTGAGGTTGTTGCTGAAATCGAGGCTCTGGAACCACGGGTCCAAGCCGCGCGCCGATGAGGCGCTCCGGTGAGAGCGCCGAGCAGCAGCCACCACCAGTCGTCGCTGAGGATTCCGCGGCGGCGGCTTTCCGCATACACAATGAGCCCGCCGACGAGCATTCCGAGGCCCACGAGCGAGTCGTGAAGGCTGAACGGGATCCCCGCGAACTCGTGAATGTTGGGAAGCACACGATCATCGTAGGCGTGCGGGGTGCGCGCCGCCCGGCGCGTGCTGGCGGCCGTGTCGGGGGGCCGCCGTACCCTGACGGCATGACTGAGATTCTCTGGGCAGTGGCGGGGCTTGTCGTGGGCGCAGTGATTGCGTACGCCGTGGCGGTCGCGCGGTCCTCCACGCGCACCGAGGCCGTCGCGAACCGCCGCGCCGACGAACGCGAGGCGCGGGTCCGCGAAGAGGCCGACCGCCGCATCGCCGACATCAAGGAGCAGTACGCCCAAGTGCAGGACCAGTTCAAGGCCCTCAGCACGGACGTCCTGCGCGCCAACTCGGCGCAGTTCCTCGAGATGGCGGACCAGCGCTTCAAGCTGACCTCCCAGCAGCAGGACGCAGAGCTAGCAAAGCGAGAGCAGGCGGTCAAGCAGCTCGTGGAGCCCATGGCCAAGGCGCTCGAGGACGTCCGCAAGCAGACGTCAGATGCCGACAAGATGCGGGCCGAGGGCCAGGCAGCGCTGCGCGAGCAGGTGACGGCGATGCTGATGGCGAGCGAGAAGCTCGACAAGCGCACCTCCGACTTCATCAACACGCTGCGGCGCTCGGACGTGCGCGGCAACTGGGGCGAGGTCCAGCTCCATCGCGTTGTGGAACTCGCCGGCATGGTCCAGCACGTGGACTACGAGGAACAGGAAAACGTCAAGGACGACGACGGCAAGAACCTGCGCCCGGACATGACCGTCAAGCTGGCCGGCGGCCGGACCATCGTCGTGGACTCCAAGGTGGCACTGTCCGCGCTCATCGAGGCGTTCGAGACGGACGACGAGGCCGTGCGCGCGGAACGCCTGCTTGCGCATGCGAAGCACGTGCGCAAGCACGTGGACGACCTCGCCTCCAAGAAGTACTGGGACCAGTTCTCGTCCGCGCCCGGAGTTCGTGGTGATGTTCGTGCCGTCAGAGGCCTTCTACCAGGCCGCCATCGAGCAGGACTCGACGCTCCAGGAGCACGCGTTCACCAAGAACGTCATGATCGCCACCCCCACCACGCTGGTGGCCATGCTCCGCACGGTCGCGCACGCCTGGAAGGAGGACGCCCTCGCCAAGAACGCGCAACTCGTCCTCGCCACCGGCAAGGAGCTTTACGACCGCCTGGTGACCATGGGAGGCCACCTCGCCAAGGTGGGCCGCGCGCTCGACAGCGCCGGCAAGGCCTACAACCAGACGGTCGCGTCCATGGAGACCCGGGTGCTTGTGAGCGCGCGCAAGTTCGGCGAGATGCAGCAGATCAGCTCGGAGCTCGAGACGCCCGCGCAGGTCCACCTGGACATCCGCGAGATCGCGGCTGCCGAGCTCGACCCAGAGGACTGACGCGCGCGGCTGGCGCTACTTGCCCCAGGCGATGCCGGCGCCGGGGATCGCGTCCAGCAGGCGCTTCGTGTAAGGCTTCTTGGCCTTGGCAAAGATGTCGTCCGTCGTGCCGGACTCGACGATCTTGCCGTCCTCCATCACCACCACGTCGTCCGCGATGACGCGCACGACCGCGAGGTCGTGCGTGATGAAGATGTACGTCAGGTCGAGCTCGGACTGGAGATCCGCAAGTAGCTGGAGCACCTGAGCCTGCACCAACACGTCGAGGGCCGAGACCGCCTCGTCGAGCACCACAAGGTCAGGCTTGAGCGCCAGGGCGCGGGCGATGGCCACGCGCTGGCGCTGCCCGCCCGACAACTCGTTCGGGTAGCGGTGCACGAGCGACGACGGCAGGGACACCTGCTCGAGGAGCTCATGCACACGTTCTGACCGGCTGGCGTGGTCGCCCACGCGGTGCACCTTGAGCGGCTCCGAAATGATGGCGCCGATCGAGCGCTGCGGGTCGAGCGAGCCGTACGGGTCCTGGAACACGGGCTGCATGTGGCTGCGCACCGCGAACAACTTCGCGTGCGAGGCTCCGGAGATTTTGGTCCCCGCGACGGTGATCTCGCCGGACGTTGGCTGTTCAAGCCCGAGGATCATCTTGGCGGCCGTGGTCTTGCCGGAGCCGGACTCGCCCACAATCGCCATTGTCGAGCCGCGCCTCACGTCGAACGAGATGTTGTCCACCGCCGTGAGCGGCTCGGAGCGGAAGCCCCCGCGCCGAATCGCGTACACCTTTGTGAGGTCGCGAACCTGGACAATCGCATGGCTATCCGCGGCCAGCGCGGCCTCGCGGCGCGCGGCGATCGCCACCATGTCTACTCCGCTGGAGCTGCCCTCGGCAGGCGCCTTCTCGCTCGCCTCGATGCGACGCGAGGCGATCGACGGCGCGGCCGCGATCAGACGCTTCGTGTACGGGTGGCGGGGGCGCTGGACGATCTCGAGGCTGGGCCCCGCCTCCACGATCTTGCCCTCGTGCATCACGATGAGCTTGGACGCGCGTTCGGCCGCGAGACCGAGGTCGTGCGTGATAAGCAGCAACGCCGTATTGCGCTCCTTTACGAGCGTCTCGATGTGGTCGAGGATCGTCTTCTGCACCGTCACGTCGAGCGCCGACGTCGGCTCGTCCGCGATCAGGAGCTTGGGACCGGAGGCGAGGCCGATGCCGATCAAGACGCGCTGGCGCATGCCGCCAGAGAACTCGTGCGGGAACTGCTTCATCCGCCGCTCGGCATCCGCGAGGCCCGCGTGCTTGAGGGCCTCAATTGCGAGCCGGTTGATTTCCTTGCGGCCCTTCGCCTTGCCGTTCGCCCGAATGGCCTCGCGCACCTGAAATCCGATGGACCACACGGGGTTGAGGTTCGACATCGGGTCCTGCGGCACGTAGCCGATGACGGAGCCGCGGATGCCCGCCATCTGGCGCTCGCTCTTGCGAACGATATCGGCGCCCTCGACGAGAATCTGCCCACCCGAAATCTTGCCGCTGCCGGGGAGCAGGTTGAGCAAAGCGGTGGCCGTGGTGGACTTTCCGGAACCCGACTCGCCCACGATCGCGACCGTCTCGCCAGCATGGATATCGAACGAGATGCCGCGGACCGCCTGAATCGCGCCGCGCTGGGTCCGGAAAGAGACCTCAAGGTCCTTCACGCTGACAAGCGGGCCGGTGAAGGGCGCCTTTCGCGACTCGGCTACTGCTACTTCGGTGAGCTCGCTGGTCATCGGCGTGCCCTCGCCTTCGGGTCAAGCGCGTCTCGGATCAGTTCGCCAAGCACAATAAACGCGAGCACGGCAGTGGTCAGCGCGAGCGACGGCCACATCAGTGCCATGGGCGAAGTGCGGATGGTGGTTTGCGCCGCGGAAATGTCATTGCCCCAGGACATCACGTTCGGTCCCAATCCAATTCCCAAGTAACTCAATGTCGCTTCGGCAACGATGGCCGCGCCGAGGCTAATCGTCAGGTACACGATGACCGGCGTAATCGAGTTGGGCACGACGTGGCGCACAAGGGTGCTGAATCGGGAACGACCCAGGGAGCGCGACGCCGCTACGTAGTCGTTGTTCTTCACCTGGAGCACCTCGGCCCTGAGGATGCGGGCAAGCGACGCCCACGCGAAGCCACCGATGGCAAACGCGATGGTCCACACGCTGCGGTGCTCGCGCAGCGTCGTCATGACGACAATCGCGGCGAGGAAGTAGGGAATGGAGAAGAAGATGTCTCCTACGCGGGACATCAGCGAGTCAAGTTTGCCGCCGTAGTACCCGGAAATCGCGCCCATCGGGATACCGATCAGTGCCGTGATGAGCGTGGCGAGCACGCCCACAGCTAGCGACGTCCGAGCGCCCCACACGACGCGTGCGTAAACGTCACAACCCTGGCGCGTGTATCCGAGCGGGTGCCCGGGCTCGCCTGCACCGTTGCTGTTCGAGAGCATGCAGTCGTGGTTCGGTTCCGCAGACGTGAACAGCGTCGGGAAGAAGGACATTGCCAGCAAGATGCCCACGATGACCAAAGCGACGTAGAACAGCGGGCGTCGTCGCAGGTCCCGCCAGGCATCGAGCCACAGGTTGCTGCGCCGGTCACCCAGCCTGACGGTGTCGACGTCGGCGACGGCATCGTCCTCGCCGAGCGGAGCCACGTAGTGGTCTTCGGAGCGCTTAGACATATCGAATCCTCGGGTCAAGGACGGCGTACAAGAGGTCAACCAAGATATTCACGACCACGTAGACCAGCGTCAGGATCGTCACGAAGGTGACAATCGTGGGGCCCTCGCCGCGGATGATCGCCTGGTAGAGCGTGTTGCCGACACCCGGAATGTTGAAGATTCCCTCGGTGACCGTGGTGCCGGCGACTAGCGCGCCGAAGCTCGCGGCCGTGTTTGTCACCACGGGGATGAACGAGTTGCGGGCGATGTGAACAGGAATGACGCGCCGTGCGGTAAGACCCTTCGCGTACGCGGTGCGCACGTAGTCGGCGTCGCGGGCCTCGATGACCGAGCCGCGCATGAGGCGCATGCCTGTCACATAGATCGTCACGGCGATGACGATTGCAGGCAGCATCATGGCGCCCCAAGTGGAGTTCGCCCCTACCGTAGGTGGCGCCCACCCCCATTTGATCGCAACAAAGTACTGGGCGAGGAAGAGCGCCACGAAGATCGGGAATGAGTTCAACACAAGCGCGACCACAAGGTTGAAGTGATCGATCAACTTGCCCGCCCGCATTCCAGAGATCAGCCCGACTACGGCGGCGAGCGCGAACTCGGCGATAACGGCGATCACGACAAGCTTGAGGGTGACGGGAAAAGTCCGAGCGGCGACATCTTTGACGCTCTGGCCGGAGAAGGTCTCTCCAAGGTTCCAGGTAAACACGTCCCGCATGTAGAGCAGGTACTGCGTCAGAAACGGTTGGTCCAGGTGGTACTGCGCACGCAGGGCCTCGACAACGGCGGGGTTCGGGGTGCGATCGCCGAACAGCGCAAGGATCGGGTCTCCCGGCATGGCAAACACCATGAAGTAGATCAGTAGCGTCGTGCCAAAGAAGACCGGTATCGCCTGCAACAACCGGCGAATCACGTACCGCGTCATGCGGGTTCCCCGTTTCGCGTCGGACCAACTCGAGATCTACAGCCATCGTAGGGGCTGTGCTACCCCTTGAGCGCCTTCCGGGAAGTGGCCTTCACCTCCCTTGCAAAGGCCCGAGGGCCCGCCCCGCCGAAGCGGGACGGGCCCTCGGGAATGTTGCTAGTTCTTCGTGATCTGGTAGTACAGCGGCACGGAGTTCCAGCCGAACTGCACGTTGCTTACCGTGTTTGCGTAAGCACCGGTCACGTTGGCGTACCAGAGCGGGATCGCAGGCAGGTCCTGCAGCAGGACCTCCTGGGCCGCCTGGAACTTCTCGTTGGCCGAAGCCGTGTCGGGCGCGACGTTGCCCTCCTGGAGCAGCTTGTCGAACTCGGCACTCGAGTAGTTGCCGTCGTTCACCGGAGCGCCGGTGGCGTAGAGCGGGCCCAGGAAGTTGAACAGACCCGGGTAGTCCGCCTGCCAGCCGGTGCGGAACGCGGTCTTGATCGACTCGTCGTGCACCAGCTTCCGGTACTCGCCGAAGGTCGGGTACGGGTCGCCCGACGCCTCGATACCAAGGGTGTTCTTGATCGAGTTGCAGACTGCGTCGACCCAGGCCTGGTGGCCGCCGTCGGCGTTGTAGGCAATCTTGAACTCACCCTTCCACGGGCTGATTGCGTCGGCCTGAGCCCACAGCTTCTTAGCCTCGTCGGGGTTGTAGGCGAGCACATCCGCGCCATCAAGGCTCGACGACCATCCGTCGACTACCGGCGACGTGAAGTCGCTGGCAGGGGTACGGGTGCCGTTGTAGATGACGTCCGTGATCTCCTTGCGGTTGATGGACATCGACAGCGCCTGACGACGCAGCTTGCCCTCTTCGCCCTTGAAGTGCGCGATCCAGTAGGGGATCGTGAAGGACTGGAAGATCGCAGCGCTCTGGTTGACAGCGCGGTCGCCCAAGTCCGTCTCGAACGTCGCGTACTCGCTGTCCGGGACGCCGTCGATGACGTCCACCTGGTCGGCCTGCAAATCCGCGTATGCGGCTTGCTGCGTGGCGTAGAAGACGAACGTCAGACCATCGTTGACTGGCTTGCGCCCGCCCATGTAGTCAGGGTTCGTCACCAGGTCGATCTGGACGTCGTGCTGCCACGCGTCCGGACCGGCGAGCATGTACGGGCCGTTGCCGATCGGGTGCTGCCCGAATGCTTGCATGTCGTCAAAAGCCGACGCGGGCAGCGGATAGTAGGCCGAGTAGCCAAGGCGCTGGGCAAAGTCGCCAGCTTCCTTGTTCAACTTGATCGTGAACGTCAAGTCGTCGACGATCTGGAGGCCCGTCAAGGGCGAGTCCTCCTTGTAGCTGAAGCCCTCGATGTCCTCGAAGAAGTAGGAGTTGTCCTGCTGGTTTGACGCGAGCGCGCCGTACTGCCACGCGTCAACAAATGACGCGGCGTTAACAGGCTCACCGTTGGTGAAGGTCCAGCCCGGCTTGATCTTCACCTCGTAGTTCGAGGCGTCGATCTTCGTGATCGACTCTGCAACTTCGTTGTGCGCAGCGCCGGTCGCGTCGTAGTACTCGAGCCCGGCGAACATAGCGTCAATGATCTTGCCGCCACCAGTCTCGGACGTAGCCGTCGGGATCAGCGGGTTCTGAGGCTCGGATCCGTTGGTCTTGATAATCGCCGGAGCGGCGGCGGTTGTCGTCGTCGTCGCGGTCGTGGGCGTCTCTTCGGGGTTGTTGGAACAACCGACGAGCGCGAGGCTCGCCACTGCCGAGAGCGCGATGCCACGTAGGGCGTTCTTGCTCACTTTCATTTTGCCTCCTTCGAGCCCGCGAGCGGGCTTCCAACTCACGTGGGTCCGGATCGCGGCCCACCATGAATCGCACGGAGAGTTTCTCCGGGGTGTCTCCACCGTATTCTCGAATATCGGTTTGCACGATAGGAGATTGTCGCCACATGGCGAATTGAGTTCGAATCGTGACCAAAAGCACGATCGTTCGGCTCTATTTGGGCTTGACGGCCGCGAATGCCCTGCTAGGCACCGCTATGCGTCCTCTGCGCCGTCGCCTTCACCAAGCCGAGGGATGACGATGTGGTGGCCATCTACCGTGACGAGAGGCGGCTCCGCGGCGGGCGCGGGCACGGGCAGCTCCTTGTCGGCGTCGCGATTTCGCCGCGCCTCGGCGGCTTCCGGGTGGAAGACCTCTTCGAGCCCGGTCACGCCTGCATCGCCTGGTCGGCCTGCTGGGCCTTGAGGTCGGCGCGGATCTCGCGGGGCAGGGAGAACATCAGATCCTCGGTCGCGGTGCGGACCTCTTCGACCGTGTCGTACCCGCGCGCGGCGAGGTCGTCGAGCACGTCGCGCACGAGGATCTCGGGCACCGAGGCTCCCGACGTCACGCCCACGGTCCTGACGCCGTCGAACCAGGCGTCGTCCATCTCGCGGGCGCGGTCGATGCGGTAGGACGCCTTGGCGCCGTGCTGCAGCGCGACCTCGACGAGCCGCACGGAGTTGGACGAGTTCGCAGAGCCGACGACGATCACGAGGTCGCAATCCGGCGCGAACTTCTTCACCGCCACCTGACGGTTCTGGGTGGCGTAGCAGATGTCGTCGCTGGGCGGATCCTGAAGTTTGGGGAAGCGCGCGCGCAGGCGGCGCACCGTCTCCATCGTCTCGTCGACGCTGAGCGTGGTCTGCGACAGCCACACCACGTTGTCCGGGTCGGGAACCTCGACCGTGTCGGCCTCGTCTGGGGTGTTGACGACGATGGTGTGCTCGGGGGCCTCGCCTGCCGTGCCCTCGACCTCCTCGTGGCCGTCGTGGCCAATCAGCAGGATGGTCTGGTCCGCCTTGGCGAACCGCACCGCCTCTTTGTGCACCTTGGTGACGAGCGGGCAGGTCGCGTCGATCGTGAGCAGGTTCCGCGCGTCGGCGCTTTCGCGTACCGCGGGCGACACCCCGTGCGCGCTGAACACGACGCGAGCGCCCTCGGGCACCTCGTCCGTCTCGTTGACGAAGATCGCGCCGCGCTCGGACAGCGTCTCCACGACGTACTTGTTGTGGACGATCTCCTTGCGCACGTAGATGGGCGCGCCGTGCAGCTCGAGCGCCTTCTCGACCGCGATAACGGCACGGTCGACGCCCGCGCAGTACCCGCGCGGGGCGGCCAGCAGGACGCGCTTGTCAACGAGGTTGGGCATAGGGCAATCGTACGTGGCACTCTTGAGGGCGTGACACAGCCCCTCCCGGAGACCGCAGGCGAGACGTCTGCCGAGCACCCGTGGCCGGTGCGCCACCTGTCGCCAAAGATCAAGGACTACATCGACAAGATGGCGCCGGTGTGGGTCGAGGGTCAGGCCGTCAACGTCAAGCGCTGGCGGCACCTGGTGTTCCTGACGCTGCGCGACGCCGAGGCCGAAATGTCCATCCCCGCGATGCTCCCGGCCGCCGCGGCCGACGCGCTCGCCGAGCCCCTCGCGGACGGCGCCCGGATCGTCATCCACGCCAAGCCGGAGTGGCGCCTCAAGAACGGCTCGCTACAGCTCAACGCGCGCGAGGTGAGGGGCGTCGGGCTAGGCGAGCTGCTGGCGCGCATCGAGCAGCTCCGCGAGGCCCTCGCCGCCGAGGGCCTGTTCGCGGACGACCGCAAGGTGCCCCTCCCGTTCGCGCCGCGCCTCGTCGGGCTCGTGTGCGCCACCCAGGGCGACGCGGAGCACGACGTGGTCGTCAATGCCACGGCGCGGTGGCCGTCCGTGCGGTTCGAGATCCGCCGGGTGACGGTGCAGGGCGCGAACGCGGTGCCCGAGGTGACCGCCGCGATCGCCGAGCTCGACGCGCGTGACGACATCGACGTGATCGTGGTCGCGCGCGGCGGCGGCTCGCTCGAGGACCTGCTGCCGTTCTCTTCCGAGGTGCTGGTGCGCGCCGCCGCCGCGTGCGTGACGCCGCTCGTCAGCGCAATCGGCCACGAGAAGGACGCCCCCCTGCTGGACCTCGTCGCCGACCTGCGCGCGTCAACCCCTACCGACGCCGGCAAGCGCATCGTGCCCGACGCGGCCGAGGAGGGGCGCGCCGTCGCAGCCGCCCGGGCGGGGATGCGCGCCGCCGTCGAGGCCCGCCTGGACCGGGCGGCTCAAGCGCTCATGGGCGTGATCACCCGGCCGGTGCTCGTGCACCCCGACCGGCTCGTGGAGCCTCACGCGCGCGAGCTCGACGTGACGCGGTTGCACAGCGGGCGCGCGCTGGTAGGGGTGTTGAGCGAGGCACACGCCGGGCTCACCGAACTTCAGGCGAGCCTGCGAGCGCTATCGCCGCAGTCCACGCTCGACCGCGGCTACGCGGTAGTGCAGGCGGCGGGAGGCGGGATCATCCGTGACGCCGCGGCACTCGCGTCGGGCGACGCCGTCACGATGCGGTTCGCGTCGGGCGCTGCCGCCGCCACCGTCACCGACGTCGCCCAGTAGCCCCAGAAACGACGAAGCGGCCGGCCCCCTCAGGGCCGACCGCGATCGTTGGACAAGGTTTGGCGGAGATCGCCTCCCCCTCAGCTGGAGGCGAGCCCCACCTGTCCTACCGCGGGGACGGCCGCGGACTTCTTGCGCGCCTTCTGGGCCACCTTCGCGGCAAGCGCCACGTCGCGGTTCCAGGATCGGGCAAGCTTCTGGAGGATCTCCTCCGGGAGGGTCTCGCAACGGATCAGCGCGTGAAGCACTTCTGCGCTCTTGTCCTGCACGAGCTGCGAGCGGACCTCGAGGGGAATGTCGCGGCGCGGGTTGCGGCCGACGGCTGCGCGAACTGCGGGAGCCGGGTCACTAGCAAGGCGCACGAGGACGGTCAGCGGCGTCTCAACACGCTCGCCGACGGCGGCGCGCACCTTGACCTCGTCAGACCGCGACAGCTCGGCCAGGTCGTTGTCGGTCAGGTTCGGGTCCTTTGCGCGCTCAGCGCTGCTGAGTGCGGTCCGTACTGCATAGTCTTCGCTAAACATAATGTTCACCCCATTGTGAGCAGTTGTTGCTTGTACCCCATGAGAGGGGGCAACACGCGGACTATGACGCGAAAATGCCCCCCAAATTGGTGGACCCCGTTGTGGTGGTAGATGTGATCCTCGCCATTTCGCGGGCCACACCCGGTAGCGTTGGGGTGTGACCAAGACGCCGGACACCGCCTCCCTGAGCTACGAAGAAGCCCGCGACGAGCTCGTCGGCATCGTGGCGCGGCTCGAGGCGGGCGAGGCGACGCTCGAGGAGTCCCTGGCGCTATGGGAACGCGGCGAGGCTCTCGCGGATCGCTGCCAGCAACTGCTCGAGGGAGCCCGCGAGCGCATCCGCGAGGTGCGGGACGGCGCGGCGGATTCGGACGCGGACCCGTCAGACGCCGGCGTCGTCGCCGTGGCGGTGCCTGACGAGGACGTCGACGCGGACAAGGACGGCGCGTGACCGGACACGCGCTCGTCGTGGGCGAGGCGTTGATCGACGAAGTTCGTCAGCTTGACGGGTCTCAGGAGGCCCACGTTGGCGGATCCCCAGCGAACGTCGCGGTCGGGCTCGCGCGGCTGGGCCGCCCCACCGAGCTGCTCACGTGGATCGGGCTCGACGAATACGGCCGCAAGATCCGCCAGCGCCTAGCGGACGACGGCGTCGCGCTCGTTCCCGGGTCCGAGTCCGCCCTGCGGACGTCCGTCGCCCGCGCCGTGCTCGACGAAACTGGCGCCGCCGAGTATCACTTCGACGTCCAGTGGGCGGTCAGCCCCACGGCCGCTCCCAGCCCCCGCCCCGGCGTCGTCCATACCGGCTCGATCGCCGCTGTCACCCGCCCGGGCAACGAGGGCGTGCGTGCGCTCGTCGAGCGCCACCGCAAGCACGCCACGATCACCTACGACCCCAACGTGCGGCCAAGCCTGATGGGCTCCCCGATCACCGCCGGCAAGGTGATCGACGCGATGGTCGAGCTCTCCGACGTCGTCAAGGTAAGCGACGAGGACCTCGAGTGGCTGCGCCCTGGGGAGTCTGTGAAGGCGCAGGCCGCCCGGTGGCTGGGCGCCGGACCCCAGTTGGTTGTCGTCACCCGCGGCGGGAAGGGCGCCACCGCGTACACGGTGGACGGCAGGGCGCTCGACGTCACGGCGCAGGTGGTCCGCGTCGCGGACACGGTGGGGGCCGGGGATTCGTTCATGGCGGGACTCATTGACGGCCTGTGGTCGTGCGGACTCCTGGGGGCAGACGCGCGCGGCAGCCTGGCGGAGATCGATTCAGAGGTTCTCAACTGGATCGTCACTCGCTGCGCAGGAATCGCGGCGGTAACGGTGTCCCGGCCAGGGGCCGACCCTCCCACCAAGTTGGAGTTGGGAGAGCCGTAGGACCCGGGCCGCGCCGGTATCTTGCGACGCCGGCGCGCCCCTTGGTACTACGCCAGACGGGCGCTCGCCTCGGAGCGAGCCGCACGCGGCCCGTCCTGAGCGATCAGTTCGATCGCGGCGCGAGCTACGTCGTCGTTGCGGATCAGGGCACGCGCGACATCCGCGGACCGATCTTCCGCCAGGATCGACTGAACCGCGGTGGCCGAGCCGATGGCGCTGTTCCCGGCAACCGCTACACGGACCTCAGTCTTGCGATCCTGAGCGAACGAGACGAGAACCCCCAGCGGGGCGTCGACGCGGGAGGCTGCGGCCACCCGCGCCCGGACGTCGCGCGAGTTGACGAGTGCCATGAACTCGTCACCGGTGAGCTCGCCAGAGGCGGCTCGCTGTTCCGGGGTGGCGGTGGCGGCTTCAGTCACGGTCATGTCAGAGATTCCCCTTCTCTAGGTACGGCGGGCGAGAGCCCACCGCATCGCTACCAAATGAGACGCAGGTCACTCCGGGTTATGACGCCGAAAATGCCCCCTTTTCTAGGGGCACGGCCCGCGAGGGATGCCAGAATGGGGACATGCCAGACGAACCGACATTCCGCATCGAGCACGACACCATGGGCGAGGTGCGAGTTCCCGCAGACGCCCTCTACCGCGCGCAGACCCAGCGCGCCGTCGAGAACTTCCCGATATCGGGCCGCGGGCTCGAGCGCGGGCACATCGAGGCGCTCGCCCGCATCAAGAAGGCGGCGGCGCGAGCCAACGCCGAGCTTGGCGTGATTACGGGCGACGTCGCCGACGCAATCGCCGCCGCAGCGGACGAGGTCGCGGCCGGGGAGCACGACGCGCACTTCCCCGTTGACGTGTTCCAGACCGGCTCCGGGACGTCGTCAAATATGAACACGAACGAGGTGATCGCAACTCTCGCCTCCACGCGGCTCGGCACCGACGTGCACCCGAACGACCACGTCAATGCGTCGCAGTCGTCGAACGACGTCTTCCCCACCTCCGTTCACGTCGCGGCCACCGCGGGTGTCGTGCGCGACCTCGTGCCCGCGCTCGAGCACCTTGCCGCCGCGCTCGAGGCGAAGGCCGCGCAGTGGTCCGGCGTGGTCAAGGCGGGCCGCACGCACCTCATGGACGCCACGCCCGTCACGCTCGGCCAGGAGTTTGGCGGCTACGCGGCCGCCATCCGCTACGGGATCGAACGGCTCGAATCCGCTCTGCCGCGCGTCGCTGAGGTCCCCCTTGGCGGCACCGCCGTCGGCACCGGAATCAACACGCCTGCCGGCTTCAGCGCCCGGGTCATCGAGTTGCTCGCCCAGGACACGGGCCTGCCGCTGACCGAGGCGCGCAACCACTTCGAGGCGCAATCGGCACGCGACGGGCTGGTCGAGCTGAGCGGCGCCATGAAGACGATCGCGGTCAGCCTCACGAAGATCTGCAATGACCTCAGGTGGATGGGCTCCGGCCCCAACACCGGCCTTGGCGAGCTGCGCATCCCCGACTTGCAGCCGGGCTCCTCGATCATGCCGGGCAAGGTCAACCCCGTGATCCCCGAGGCGGTGCTGATGGTGTGCGCCCGCGTGGTCGGCAACGACGCGACTGTCGCCTGGGCCGGCGCCTCGGGCAGCTTCGAGCTGAACGTGCAGATCCCGGTGATGGCGCTCGGCACGCTCGAGTCGCTGCGGCTGCTCGCAAACGCCGCGCGCGCTCTCGCCGACAAGACCATCGTGGGCCTCGAGGCCAATGAGGGCCGTGCCCGCCGCAACGCCGAGGCCTCCCCGAGCGTCGTCACCCCGCTCAACCGGGTGATCGGCTACGAGTCCGCCGCGAAGATCGCCAAGCACGCCGTGACCCAGGGGCTCACGGTTCGCGAGGCCACAATCGCGCTCGGCTTCGTCGAGCGCGGTGAGGTGACCGAGGAGCAGCTCGACGCGCTCCTTGACGTCACCACCATGACGGGAGACTAGCGCGCAACTGAGCCCCGGGCTTGGGGCCAGGGCGCGGACGCGTGCGACAATCGGCACATGCTCGTTGCCCTCGTCGCCTCGCACCACAACCGGGATCTCTCGGTAGTGGAGCACCTCAGCGTGGGCGCGGCGAGCCTTGGCGATGCGCTCGTCACCAACTGCGCGCGCGTGGACGGGGCGGTGGTGCTTCCCACGTGCAATCGCTTCGAGCTCTACCTGGATACCTCGGACGTCGCCGCCGCGCGGGCGTGCGCGGTTGAGGCGCTCGCCGCGCGCACGCCGCTCGACGCCGCCGCCGTTGACGACGCGCTGACCGCGCTGGCCGGAGACGACGCCATCCACCACCTCATGACCGTCGCCGCAGGCCTCGACTCGATGGTCGTGGGCGAGCGCGAAATCTCCGGCCAAGTGCGCCGCGCTCATCAGTCCGCGCGCACCGCGGGACACCTCTCGGCTCCGCTCGACCGCGCGTTCCAGGCGGGCCTGCAGGTGGCTCGCGAGGTTGCCGCCCACACGGGGCTTGGGACGTCCGGCAGATCAGTGGTGTCCGTCGCGTTCGGGCTCGCCGACGAGTCCGTCGAGTGGGAATCGGCACGGGCGCTGGTGATCGGCACGGGCGCGCTGGCGGCTTCGGGCGTGGGGCTGCTCCGCGCGCGCGGAGCGCACATCGAGGGCGTGTTCTCGCCGTCGGGCGGGCCGCAGACTTCGCCGAACTCTTCGCGCTCGACGCGATCGAGCTTGACGCGCTCGCCGACGCGCTCTCCCGCGTGGACGTGATCCTCGCCTGCAGCGGCGGCGAGGGCATCGTGCTCACGCCCACGCTGATCTCGGCGGCGCAGACCGCCAATCCGCGGCCGCTCATCGTGGTGGACCTCGCACTTCACCGCGACGTCGCACCCGGGGTGGCCGACCTTCGCAACGTGCGCGTCGTGGACCTCGCCGAGGTCGCCGCGCACGCACCCGACGAGAGCCCCGAGGCTATCGACTCGGCCCGCGCGCTCGTGGCCCACGCGGTCGCGCGGTACGGCGACGGCGAAAGCGCGCGCGCCCTCGACCCGGCGGTCGTCGCGCTGCGCGAACACGTGTTCTCACTGCTCGAGCGCGAGGTGGCCCGCATCCGCCCAGCGTCGGGGGCGAGCGCCGACAAGGTGGCGCAGGCAGAGGCCACCGAGGCGGCGCTCAGGCGGTTCGCGCGGACGGTTCTCCACACGCCAACCGTGCGCGCCCACGCGCACGCCCAAGACGGCACCGTGGATCAGTACGTCGAGGCGATCCGCGCCCTGTACGGCATCGATGTGGCGGAGGGCGCGTCGTAATTACTCGTCCTGGTCGTGAGCGTCGAACTCGCTGATGGGGGTGCGCGCAGGCAGGATCTTGCGGTCGAGAAACACCATCGCGACCGACAACGCGATGAACCCCGCGAAGTACACGCCAAGGTTGCGGAACACCCCCGACCAGCCGAGCACCGAGACGTCGAGGAACGGGTACGGCACGTGGAAGCCGGGCACCCACGCGATGATCGCCAGGATCACCGAGATGTACACGACGACATACCCCAGCCACCACACGGCGTACTTCCAGGGAATCCGGCGATGCTCGGCGAACACCAGCCACACCACGACCGCCGCCACCGGCGAGAATCCGTGCGCCAGCTGCGAGTTGTCGAGCCCAAAGATGATGGGCTCCCCGATGGAGCCCTTGCCGGGGTCGATCACGAGGTTGTAGATGATGCCGGTAATCGAGATGTAGAAGACCGAGGAGCCCGCCAGCCACTCGGGCGGCGTGCGGACGTCGCGCAGCAGCGTCCATGCCGTCCACCCGAAGGACACCGCGAGCATCAGGTTCGACTGGACTGTGAAGGTGAGCAGCGCCGCGAGCCCGCCGGCAAACGTGGCGACAAGGGAGACAGCGAAGGCGACGAGCGCGATGACGGCGCGAAGAATCGCGGATACAAGGTTCTGCCAGGGCACAGGTCTAGTGTTCCCGACCTGAGAGGAAAGTGCGCGTTGGGAGCAGGTGATCGATCCACACGATGACGCCGCTTGCCACCACGAGCGCGCCCGCGTACAGCAACACGTTTTGGACGATGCCGCGCCAGCCAAGCACGTCAAGGTCCATGAACGCGTACGGGTAGCCAAGGTTCGGGTCATTTGCTGCGCGCAGGACGAAGCCCGCGATGTACGCCACGAGCGGCAGCGGCCACAGCACCACCGACACCCAGCCGATGCGGCGATGCGGCGTGAGCAGCAGCCACACCGCGAGCGTCGCCGCCGGGACCACGAGGCTCAGCAGCTCTCCCGTGGAGAACCCGAACAGCACGGCCTGTGGCGGCTCCTTGACCTCGACCAGGAACGTGAAGATGACGCCCTGGACCAGCGCGTAAGTGGTGGCAGCACCCTCGATCCAGCCGGCCGCGCGGCGCCGTTCCGCGAGCAGCGTCCACGCCCCCCACATGAACGCGAGTGCGACGATCACGGCGGTCTGGACGGTGATCTGGTCCCACGCGGTGCGGTCGTCGACCCACCACGCGCGGTACACCGTGAACAGCGCGAGGCCGGCGACAGCGACGCGCGCTGCTACGGCGACGTAGTTCATGCGGCTTCCCCCGAGTGCGAAACGTTGGTCGTGCGCGTGTTACAGGTCCAGGCGCTCCAGCATATCGGTGACCAGTGCAGCCACGGCGGACCGCTCGGAACGCTCAAGCGTGACGTGCGCGAACAGCGGGTGGCCCTTGAGCGCCTCGATCACCGCCGCAACGCCGTCGTGCCTGCCGACGCGCAAGTTGTCGCGCTGCGCGACGTCGTGTGTGAGCACCACGCGCGAGCCCTGGCCGATGCGGCTGAGCATCGTCAGTAGCACATTGCGCTCGAGGCTCTGGGCCTCGTCGACGATCACGAACGCATCGTGAAGCGAGCGGCCGCGGATGTGCGTCAGCGGGAGCACCTCGAGCATTCCGCGGTCCATCACCTCGTCGAGCACGTCGTTGCTCACCATCGCGCCGAGCGTGTCGAACACGGCCTGCGCCCATGGATTCATCTTCTCGGCCTCGTTGCCTGGCAGGTAGCCGAGATCCTGGCCGCCTACCGCGTACAGCGGCCGGAACACCATGATCTTCTTGTGCTGCCGGCGCTCCATCACCGCCTCGAGCCCGGCACACAGCGCGAGCGCGCTCTTGCCGGTGCCGGCGCGGCCGCCCATCGACACGATCCCGATGGACTCGTCGAGGAGCAGGTCGATGGCGACCCGCTGCTCGGCGCTGCGCCCGTGGATCCCGAAGACTTCCTGGTCGCCGCGCACAAGCCTGATCTCGCCGTCGGCGCCCACGCGCCCAAGCGCGCTTCCCCGCGGCGAGTGGATCACGAGCCCCGTGTGGATCGGAAGCGTGTGGGTGTCCTCCCCCGCCTGGTCGGCGTCGGGCGCGGCCATCCGCTCCTCGTCGTACAGCGCGGACATCACCTTGTCGTCTAGCTGGATCTCGCGCATGCCCGTCCAACCGGAGTCGACCGCAAGCTCCGCGCGGTACTCCTCGGCGTCCATGCCGAGCGCCGACGCCTTGACCCGCATCGGCAGGTCCTTAGACACCACGGTGACGGAATGGCCTTCCCTGCGAAGGTTCGCGGCGACGGCGAGGATCCGAGTGTCGTTGTCGCCCAGTCGGAATCCGCTCGGAAGCACTTCAGGGTCCGTGTGGTTGAGCTCGACGCGCACGGTGCCGCCCTGCTCGTTGATCGGCACGGCCTCGTCCAGGTGGCCGTGCCGGACGCGCAACTCGTCGAGCATCCGCAGCGCGGACCTCGCGAAGTAGCCAAGCTCAGGGTGGTGGCGTTTGGCCTCCAGCTCCGTGATCACCACCACCGGGAGCACCAGCGCGTGCTCGGCGAAGCGCAACACTGCGCGCGGATCGCTGAGCAAGACGGAGGTGTCAAGGACGAAGGTGCGGAGGGCCGTGGCGTCCGGGCTGTCGATGGACGATGCGGCGGTGGTGCTGGAGGTGAGGGTCACGCGGCGCTCCTCGCGGGCTCGTGCCGCGGGCGCTCATCGCCCGACGGCGATGGTTTCTACGTGTCCAATAGCTTTCTCAACACATTCCCGACGGTACGCGCGGTCGGGCGAGTCGCGCGGGAGCGACGCGCCGGACGCTACGGTGCGGTGCCCGCGGGTTGGCCGGCTTGTAGTCGCGACACGAAGGCTCGGATGGCATCCCGCAAGCGGGGATGCGCGCCGGGCTGCGGCGAGACCTCGGCGACGAAGGTCGAGACGTCCGCGAGCGCGCCGCGGACGAGCCCTTGGGCATCGCGGACGCCCCAGCCCGCAAATTCGGCCTCGAGCGCAGCGGCAGTCACGTCGGCGTGCGCCTCGACACCGCCAACCAGCATGGCAAGGTGCGAGAACGCGGCGTCGTGAGCCAACGGCACCACGTCGTAGGCCGGCGCAAGCTGCGTGCGCGCACGACTCCCATCCCACGGGTGAAGGAGGCTGATGTTCTTGGCATGCAGGTCGAGATTGCCGATCGCGACCGCCAGTGTGACGAGGCGCGCCAGCCGCTGCAGATCAGGGGCGCCGCATTGCGCCACCACCTGCGCGACGCGGGCGAGGTTCACGACGTTGCCCAGCGACTCGTACTTCTCCGTCGCGTGTAGACCGAGCGCTTGGTTGAAGTCCTCCTGGTGAATGCGCAACCCAGGGCGTGACGGGTCTCGGTCGTACCGCTCGACCACCAGTACCGGGCGGTCTTCGATGCGCTCGACTGTCGCCGAATGCGTCGCGAGTCCCAACCGCACCGCGGCTTCGTGGCCGTATTGCTCGTCATAGACCTGCGTAGGGCGGTCATCCGGCGACACCTTGAGAATGTGGGTGCTGGGCGCCCCGCCGAGAGGACGGCACCACGATTCTCCCTGCCGCGCGAGAAGGATCTTGTGTTGCACGCCGCCGAGCGAACTGCGCCCGCGTTCGGGGTCGTTACCCAGCGGTTCAAATTGGCGCGAAGCGTCGTCGAGGAGGACGCCTACGCGCTCGTCTGTGAGGAGTTCGAGGCGAGGCTTTGCGGGTTCGTTGTCGGCGCTCGGGTCGTAGATCATCGCCGCCCCGGCAACGTCCCGCCCGAATGCGCGCAGCAGGCCAATGGTGTCGCGTTCCCGCACGTTCGCGAGCGCCGCGAGTTGGGCGCGGTAGTCACCCTCCGGCAACAGCTCGTCAAAGAAGTTCCGCCGCCGCATCCGGTGAAGCGGATTGGGGCGCACGTCGAGCGGAACCGCCACGGAAAGGACCGTCGACCCCAGGCCGAACTTCCGGATGCCTTCCCGGCTCGGGTGGAAGTCAAAGTCGACGGGCCCCGCGTCGTCCAGTGTCCCCACCACTTCGCCGTAGAGCTCGACGATCAGGTCAGCCATCGTTGTCCTCGTCGTCGACTTCACACACGAGTCTCGCGTCGGTGGCTCGCAGCACCTCGAAGAGGCGCTCGGTGAGCAAGCCTGGCTTACCTTGCTCCAGTTGAGATATCCACTTCTGCGTTACGCCGATCTCGTCTGCGAGTCGTTGCTGCGTCAGCCCGCGCATCAGCCGTGCCTGTCGTAGCGCGTTTCCGAGCGCGGCAGGCGTCGAGATCTCTCCACGCAGCATGTCAATCTCCTTCCTGACCATGTCATTATCGACATGACTCGGAGATATGTCAATATTGACATGTCGTCGCGCTAGGTCAATAGTGGCATAGCCGATGCGCGGGGCGCCGTGAGTTAGCGGCCGCGGCGGCGCTCGCGCTGGGCGTACGCGCGTAGCGCCCGCAGGAAGTCCACGTGCCGGAAGTCCGGCCAGTAGGCCTCGCAGAAGTAGAACTCGCTGTGGGCCGACTGCCACATGAGAAACCCGCTGAGGCGCTGCTCGCCCGACGTGCGGATGACAAGGTCGGGGTCGGGCTGGCCCTTCGTGTAGAGGTGCGCCGCGATGTGCTCCACGGAGAAGTCCTTGGCAACCTCCTCAAGCGACAGGCCATGGTCCACGCCTTGAGCCAGGAAGGACTTCACGGCGTCGGCGATCTCGTGACGTCCGCCGTAGCCGACGGCGATGTTGACGTGCAGGCCATCGATGTCTGCGGTGGACTTAACCGCCTCGCATAGGCGCGCGCGCACGCGCTCCGGTAGCAGGTCGAGCGCGCCCACGAGCTGCAAGTGCCAGCGGCCGTCCGCCGCGAGCGTCTCGACGGCGTCGGCGATAATGTCGAGCAAATCGTCGAGCTCGCCCTTGTCGCGGTCAAGGTTGTCCGTAGAGAGCATCCACAGCGTCACGACCTCGACGTCGGTCTCCACGGACCACTCGAGAAGTTCAGTGATCTTGCCCGCGCCCTGCCTGTGCCCGTGGGCCGCGCTGTTCCCCGAGGCCTTCGCCCAGCGTCGGTTTCCGTCGAGGATGACGCCGATGTGCCGGGGTGAGGTGCCGCTCCGGCGAATGGAGGACAATAGCCTGCGCTCGTACGTTCCATAGAGCGGCGACAGCAGGCTCATTGGCGTCCTTTCCTGGTTCGGGCGGCGTGCGGGAAGTGCCACACCACGGTACCGGCGTCGGCTAACCTACGGTATCGTAGGTTCATGGCCGCCCCGGACGATGTCGAACTCGACGTCACCTCACAAGAACGCTCCGGCAACGGCGCGCGCTCCCTCAGGGCACCCGACGGCCGGCGCCACAAAGAGCGGACGGACACGTTCGACGCCCCCAAGCCGTTGCTGCGCGGCTGGCTGCACCTTGGCGCCGCGCCCATCGTCTTCCTCGCAGGCATCTTCCTAGTCGCGTCTGGCCCCACTTTCGCGGGCCGCCTCAGCGCCGCAGTGTTCACCATCACGGCCGTCATCCTGTTCGGCACGTCAGCGGTCTACCACCGCGGCACGTGGGGCGAGGGCATGCTGCGCTTCCTTCGCAGGCTCGACCACGCCAACATCTTCCTGATCATCGCTGGCACGTACACGCCGCTGGTGGTGCTGCTACTGCCGCACGGCACCGCGGTCATGCTGCTGTGGATCGTGTGGGGCGGCGCAATAAGCGGTGCCCTCATGCGAATCCTGTGGCTCAGCGCGCCGCGGTGGCTCTACACGCCGCTCTACGTGGCGCTCGGTTGGGTCGCGATGGGATTCATGGGGCCGTTCCGCGACGCGGGCGGCGCTGCAGTCATGTGGCTCGTGGTCGCAGGCGGCGTGGCCTACACGGCTGGCGCACTCATCTACGGCTTCAAGTGGCCAAACCCGTCGCCCAAGTACTTCGGGTTCCACGAGATCTTCCACTCGCTGACGATCCTAGGCTTTGTCTGCCACTTCGTTGCCGCCAGCATCGCCATCTACCGCGCCTGACTCCGTTGCCAGCCCCAGCCGCTTGGCCTCATGGCTGGTCTTGCGCATGTGGCGCGTGAAGGACCGGAACAGCAGCCACACGACGACGACCAACAAGAACGTCGCGATGAAGCCTGCCAGCCCCGGGCCAATGCTCTGGTCAATGTTCGTCATGTGCGCCTCCACCCACTATCGTGCCAAACAATGAGCACTGAATTGTCCGCCGACGCCGAGGAGGCCGCCGCTACCGGCCCTCGGATGACTCGCGGCGCCCGGATCGGCACGGCCGTCGCCGTGGCCGTCAGCATCGGCATCGCGCTGTGGCTCGGTCTTCCACAGGCTAACCAGCCGGTCCGATGGCGCGACATCGGCTTCAGCGTCACGTCACCGACGGAGGCGGACGCGACGTTCGACGTCTTCCTGTACACGGACGCTGGCGCCACCTGCCGTGTGCGGGCGCTCAATTCCAGGCACGCGGAGGTGGGCGCGGTGGACGTGTCGGTCGACCGCGCCGACGGGCCCGAGCAGCGGCTCACGGTGCCCGTGGCGACTGTCGAGACGGCCGCCACCGCCGTCGTCTCGTATTGCACATCGCCGTAGCGGAACGTAGCGCACCGCCTCAAGCGTTGCTATCCTGTCGAATCTTCGCTGGAAGGACCTATCGTGACTGAAATCACCGGAACCTGGCTGACCCAGGAGGCCTACGACCGCCTCCAGGCCGAGTACAACCACCTCACGGGTGAGGGCCGGAGCGCGCTCGCGAAGGAGATTGACGAGCGCCGCCAAGAGGGCGACCTCAAGGAGAACGGCGGCTACCACGCCGCCCGCGAGGAGCAGGCCAAGCAGGAGGGGCGCATCGCCCAACTCAAGCAGATCCTCGAGAACGCGAGCGTCGGCTCGCCCCCGTCCGGCGACGGCACGGTTCAATCCGGCATGGTCGTATCGGCCGAGGTTGCTGGGCGCCAGATGCGGTTCCTGGTGGGCTCGCGCGAGGCGGCCGCAGGCTCGGACCTCGACGTGTTCTCGGCGCAGTCGCCGCTCGGCAGCGCGCTGATCGGCAAGAGCGTGGGCGACGAAACCTCGTACACCGCCCCCAACGGCAACGAGATTCCCGTCAAGGTGATCTCCGCGGAGCCCTTCGCTGGCTAGCGTTTGGCGCGCACACCTCTGCGCGTGACGGGTATGACCGTTGTGGGGCCAACGCCCGAACGCCGGAGCCCGTCGATGAAGCTCTTGGTCAGCGCCAGGATCGGGACAGCCAGCAGAGCACCAACCATGCCGCCCAAGATCGAGCCGGCCGCCACCGTCACCAATATCGCGACCGGGTGCACAGACGCCGCGCGGCCGAACAGCCACGGGTAAAGGATGCTGCCCTCGAGCTGCTGGACGAGGATGACGACGCCCAGCATGACGAGAGCGGTCTTCCAGTCGCCGTCGACAAACGCGACGAGGATCGCGACCGCCCCGGTCACCGTCGCGCCCACGATCGGGATGAACGAGCCGAGGAAGACCACGATGCCGATGGGCAGCGCGAGCGACACCCCGAGGATCCACGCGCCCACGCCGATGCCGACTGCATCGACGAACGCCACGAAAACCGATGTGCGCGTGTACGCGCCGAGCGTGGCCCAACCGGCCCGCGCTGCATAGTCCACGCGCGTCCGCGCGCGTTCGGGGAACATCCCGACCGCCCAATTCCACATGATCGCGCCGTCCTTCAGGAAGAAGAACAGGCAGAACAGCGCGAGCAGCGCTCCTGCAGTGACCACGCCAACGGTCGCGGTGACAGACACCGCGCCGTGCACCACGCCACCCGCGTTGTCCTGCAGCGTCTGTCCGGCGCGGTCGAGATAGTCCTGCAGGTCGGTGGCGCTGATGTTGAGCGGGCCGGAAGCGAGCCAGTCAACGACGGCGTTGATGCCGGCGCCAGCCTTCGCCTTGAGCTCATCAAGGCCGGCGATGATGGATTGGCCAGCCGCGACAAGCAGCCCGCCGACGGTCAAGCACGAGCGTCACCAGGATCATGGCGGCACCGGCCGCGCGCGGGATCTTGTGACGCTCGAGCCATGTGACGGCCGACTCGAGCGGCGCGGCGATGAGCAGCGCGATCGCGATGGGCACCACAATTGTCGACAGCGTCGCGAGCACGGTGGCGAGCGCTATGGCGACCACGCCGACGACGATCAGGCGCCACGACCATGCGCCAGCCACCCGCAACGGCACCGGGACGTTTTCAAGGATCGACGGGGCGTCGGGCTGAGGCGGCGCGGGGATATTTGTGGCCATGCCGCGAGCCTACTCGCCCCCCAGCGCGGCGGCCCGGAACAGATGCGGTGCGGCCAGCGTTGGGAAGAGTACAAGGCGGCGGGAGGCCACATGTTGCTCACTGACAAGCAGAAGATGGTGACTGCGGAGACCGCGCTCAAGGGCCGCGACACCGCCATGACGGTGTCACCCGAGCACGTGGTGCTCCACAACCCGATCGTTGGCCCGTGGCCCGAGGGCATGCAGGTGCTCTACGTGGCGATGGGTTGCTTCTGGGGCGCGGAGCGGCTGTTTTGGCAGACGCCTGGCGTGTACTCCACCGCGGTGGGCTACATGGGCGGCTGGACCAAGAACCCGACCTACGACGAAACCTGCACTGCACGGACCGGCCACACCGAGACCGTGCAGGTGGTCTACGACCCCACACTCGTGGGCGTCGAGACCCTGCTCGCCGTGTTCTGGGAGAACCACGACCCGACCACCGCCAACCGCCAGGGCGGCGACATCGGCACCCAGTACCGGTCCGCAATCTTCGCCACGACCGCGGAGCAGCTCACGGAGGCCAAGAAGTCCCGCGAGCACTACCAGCACAAGCTCGCGAACGACGGCTTCGGCACCATCTCGACGCAGATCGCGCCCACCAAGGAAGCGGGCGACGGAGTGTTCTACTACGCCGAGGACTACCACCAGGGCTACCTGTTCAAGAACCCTGGCGGCTACTGCAACCACGGCTTCTGCCAGGTCGCGTACTAGCGACACACCGAGTGTTGGACGGGGAGGGCATCGTCGAGAGACGACGCGCGAACCTCGGCCGCTACGCGCGCGCGGTGACGAACTCCCATTGCCGCTGAATCTGGTGCGGCCCGCCGCCCTCGTGCCCGTTGAACGGGTACACCACGATGTCCTTGTCCGCTGAGCCCCACGCGTTGTACGCAGAGAATACGGTGCTGGGCGGGCAGATCTCGTCCATGAGCGCGGTCGAGAACAGCGCCGGGGCGTTTGCCCGGGCGGCAAAGTTCACGCCGTCGAAGTACGCGAGGGTGTCGAACACCCGATCCTCGTGGTCCCGATGCACTGACAGGTACTTGGTGAGCTCGCCGTACGGGTACGCGTCCGTGATGGACACCGCGCGCTCGTAGTTGCACAGGAACGCGACGTCGGGCATGGCGCCGGCCAGGTCGTTGACCAGGCCCGCGACGGCCACTGTGATGCCGCCCCCTTGCGAGATGCCGGCGACGAACGTCCGCGACGCGTCCACGCCCGGCAGGGCGCGCGCGGCGTCGACCGCCCGCACGCCGTCCGTGAAGACGCGCCGGTAGTAGTACTCGGCGGGGTCTAGCACGCCGCGGGTCATCGAGCCGGGGACTGCGGGCGAGGTGCCGCCGGGGTCCGAGGTGTCGCCGCCGGCGCCCCACGCCGCGCCCTGGCCGCGGGTGTCCATCATCAAGTGCGCGAAGCCGGCGGATGGCCAGAAGGTGTGCTCGAACGGCATCCCGCGGCCGCCGCCGTAGCCCTGATATTGGACGATGACGGGCAGGTCCTCGGCCACGGCCGCCGGGCGCGAGTACCAGGCCTTGACGGGCTGGCCGCCGAAGCCGGGGAAGGTGACGTCGCTGACCTCAACGTGGGGCAGCGCCGGGTCGATGGCTACCGCCTCGACCTCGCCGCCAGCCGCCCGAGCGTCGGCGATCGTGTCGCGCCAGAAGTCGTCGAAGTCCGCGGGCGTGCGCACGGCGGGGGCGAAGCTGCGCAGCTCCGCGAGGGGAAGGTCGAACTGCGCCACGTGGTGCCTCCAGGGGGCCGGCCGGTGAGGTGGGCGCGGGCCAGAAGACCCGCGTCGCTACCTCACTGACACTACCGGCTCGCCGCAGCCGAGACAGGGTGCCCCCGGCGGGGCTCGAACCCGCACTGTACCGATTTTAAGTCGGCCGCCTCTGCCAGTTGGGCTACGGGGGCGGTCCCATCATCCCAGGGCAAGACACCGAGGGCGACCATCCGCGGAGCTACTCGGTTCCGCCCGCCGCCTCGATCAGGGCGGCGACGTCGTCGAAACCTTGGGTGCGCGCCCAGTAGAGCGCGGTCTGGTTCCCGTCGTCACGCACGTTGACGTCGCATCCGCGTGCCAAGAGTTCGGCCACGACGTCCCCATAGCCCCAATACGCCGCGTACATCAGTGCGGTGCTGTGAGTCCCCTCGAGAACGTCGACGTCCTCTCCTGCATCAAGGATCGCGCGCACTGCGTCCAGGTTGCCGGCTTTCGCCGCGGTGTGAAGTGAGTGTCGCGAATTGCTGAGGCGGGGATTCTCTCCCACGTCGGCGCCGGCGGAGACGAGCGCGGTCACGGTGGCGGCGTCAGCACTGGCGGCGGCGAGGTCGATCGGTCGCTCCCCCGAGTCCTCCCGCGCGTTGATGTCTGCACCGGCTGCCGCAAGCACCTCGACAATCTCGGCCCTGCTGAGGAGTGCCGCGCGGTGAAGCGGAGTCACTCCGAGCCCAAGGTCAGCGGACGGGTCCGCGCCCGCCGCGATTGCCGCTTGAGCCGCGGCCGTGCTACCCGTGGCGATCGCATCGACGAGTTGATCAACGGGGGACAGCGCCTGCGCCTCGGTCGTCGTGGGAACTGCGGATGGCTCGGGCGGACTTGAACACGCCGCTAGGGCTATCGCACCGGCGGCCAGGAATGCAATCGTGCTCGACTTCATGCGTTCGTCTCCTCAGGGCACACATCGTGTGCCCGAAAATCGATGCGCCGGCACGCGTTCTTCCATCGGTCCGGGCAAGCATATCGCGCGCGGCTGGGGCATCGGGCCGACGCGGCGGCTAGCGCCCGCCGTCCGCCACTGACCACGCGATGCCGTCGAGGATGTCGTGCTCGCTCGTGACGGTGGTGAGCAGCTCTCCGCCGGCCGCTGCAACCTCCTCCTGGACGTAGCGCATCACTACTTGCCACACCAGTGCGCCTGCGCCGATCACGTCAACACGGCCGGGGTGCATAAACGGCATTGCGGCACGTTCCGCGCGGGTGGCATTGATGAGGGCGACGCACGATGCAACGGCGTCGTCGATCGTCAGGACAGCGCCGTCGATGCGTCCGGGCTCGTAAGCTGTGAGGCCCAACGCGTGCGCGGTGACGGTGGTGATGGAGCCCGCGAGGCCCACGAGCGTGCGGGTGCGACCCAGCGGAACCTCTCGGCCCGCAGTGTTGAGCACCCCGAGCACCGTGTCCGCCGCCATCGCGACCTCGGCATCGGTCGGCGGATCCGAGTGCAGCAGCCGCTCCGTCATGCGCACGCAGCCCACGTCCATGCTGTGGGCGGCCGTTGGCTGGGTCTCGCCCAGCACCACCTCGGTGGAGCCGCCGCCGAGGTCCACGACCAGGTACGGGCCGGGGTGGGCGGTGCCGAGCGCGCCGGTGGCGCCGCGGAAGCTCAGGCCGGCCTCCTCGTGGCCGGAGACGACCTCTGGCTCGACGCCGATGCGCTCGAGCACCCCGGAGATGAACTCGTCGCGGTTCGAGGCGTCGCGCGTGGCGGACGTCGCGATGAACCTGATTGCCTCGGGGCCGACGCCGTGCTGGGCGCACAGGGCGGCGTAGTCGGCGGTCGCGGCGAGGGTGCGCTCGAGCGCCTCGGGGGCAAACTGGCCCGTCTTGTCCACGCCTTGGCCGAGGCGCACGACGCGCATCTCGCGCACCACGTCCGTAAGGGCGCCCGCGGTCGTGTCGACGTCCGCGATGAGCAGGCGAATGGAGTTAGTGCCGCAATCGACGGCCGCTACGCGAGGCATGCTCACAGGCTAGTGGGAGCGCCCGACGTGTCAGGACTACTCTGCGGCGAAGTCCGCGCACGTGCAGCGGTCGGGGCGCCATGAGTCGGCGATCATCGCAAGAGCGTCGTCTCCCAGCGGGTTGACGCCAGGCCCTGCCGCGAGCGCGTGGCCCACGAGCACGTGCAGGCACTTGACGCGGTCGGGCATGCCGCCTGCGCTGATGCCGTCGATCTCGGGGACCTCGCCAAGCTCCGCGCGGTCGACAAGGTAGGCCTCGTGCGCGCGCCGATACGCGGCTGCGAGCTCCGGATCCTCCGCCAGCCGCTCGGTCAAATCTTTCATCACGCCGTTGGCCTCGAGCGTCGACACCGCGCTCACCGCGCCGGGGTGGGTCAGGTAGTAGACGGTCGGGAACGGCGTGCCGTCGTCCAGCCGCGGGGCCGTCTTCACGACGGTGGGGTTGCCGCACACGCAGCGCGCGGCGATCGCGACCACGCCGCGCGGGGGGCGGCCAAGCTGAGCGCGGAGCACCTCGACGTCGGCCTCGGTGACCTCGGGGCCCACGGCGGTCACGGCGCGTCCTCCGCCGGAGCCATGGTCCCCCACAGCGTCGCGAACCAGGGGTCGGCCGGGCCCACTTCAGGCGCCACCGGCTCGCCCGTCACGGGGTCCACCGACGTCACGAACTCCGGGTCCACCACGCGGTACGGGCGCTCGCCGGGGAACACGTACGTCAGCCGCTCGCGCGCCTGCGCGATCACGTAGGCGTCGTCCTTCCACCGCGCCAGCTCCGCGTCCAGGTCGTCGATGTCGCCCTGCACCGCGGCGACGTCTGCCCGCAGCTGGGCGAGCTGCTGCTCCTGGCGGATGTACGCGCGCAGGCTGGGCAGCATCACGGACAGGGACAGCAGTAGCACCACGATCAGCACCGCCGCCTTCCACGTGAGCGTCGCGGCGGCCGACGGCGGGGTCCCTCCGCGCTGGACTGCACCGGTCGCGGTCGCGGGCGCCGGGGCACGCCTGGTCCCGCGCGGCGGGGTGCGCGGCCCACCCCGGGAACGCGAACGCGGCGCGCCGGGACGGGTGGGGGCTGTCATGCCACCATTGTCCGGCGCGCCGCGTCGGCTAGCCCGCCGCGTCAGCGGCGAGCCGAAGGATTACGCGTCGATGCGCGGGAACGCAGAGCGTCCGGCATACTTCGCCGCCGCCTCGAGCTCCTCCTCGATACGCATGAGCTGGTTGTACTTGTTGATGCGCTCGCCGCGGGCGGGGGCGCCGGTCTTGAGCTGGCCCGAGTTGTAGGCGACCGCGAGGTCCGCGATCGTCGTGTCCTCGGTCTCGCCGGAGCGGTGCGACACCATCGCGGTGAAGCCAGCGCGCTGCGCCATCTGCACGGCGTCCGAGGTCTCGGATAGCGTGCCGATCTGGTTCAGCTTGACGAGCAGCGAGTTGGCCGCCGCCTCCTTGATGCCGCGCGCGAGGCGCACGGGGTTGGTGACGAAGAGGTCGTCGCCGACCACCTGCACCTTGGTGCCGACCGATGCGGTGAGTTTGGTCCAGCCCTCCCAGTCGTCCTCGTCCAGCGGGTCCTCGAGGGAGACCAACGGGTAGTCCGTGACCAGGCCCTCGTAAAAGGAGATCAGTTCGTCGGCCGTCTTCTCGCCGCCTTCCCACTGGTACTTGCCGTCCTTGTAGAACTCGGTGGCGGCAACGTCGAGCGCGAGCGAGACGTCCTCGCCGGGCTTGAAGCCGGCCTTCTCGATCGCGACCAGGATGAGGTCAAGAGCATCGCGGTTGCTGGGCAGGTCGGGGGCGAAGCCGCCCTCGTCACCAAGGCCCGTGCCTAGGCCGCGCTCCTTGAGAACTGCCTTGAGGGCGTGGTAGACCTCCGCGCCGGTGCGGATCGCCTCACGGACCGTGGGTGCACCGATCGGGGCGATCATGAACTCCTGGATGTCAACGTTGGAGTCCGCGTGCGAGCCGCCGTTGAGGATGTTCATCATCGGGACGGGGAGCACGTGCGCGTTCGCGCCGCCGATGTAGCGGTACAGCGGCAGGTCGGCGCTGTCGGCAGCGGCCTTCGCGACGGCGAGGGAGACGCCGAGGATCGCGTTCGCGCCCAGCTTGCCCTTGTTGTCGGTGCCGTCCATCTCGATCATGACTTGGTCCACCGCGCGCTGGTCGGTGGCCTCGAGGCCCACGACGGCGGGCGCGATCTCGTCGATCACGGCGTCAACGGCCTGCAGCACGCCCTTGCCGAGGTAACGCTTCTTGTCGCCGTCACGGCGCTCTACGGCCTCGAATGCGCCGGTGGAGGCTCCAGACGGAACCGCCGCGCGGGCGAAAGTGCCGTCTTCGAGTGCTACCTCGACCTCGACGGTGGGGTTGCCTCGCGAGTCAAGAATCTCGCGGGCGCCTACGGCCTCGATGCTGGCCATGATGCTCCTTGGATTGCTGGGTTTCGTGGAATTTTGGGGGTGTTGGTCCGAGTGCAAGTCTAGCGAGGATGCACCTTGGGCGTTGCCGGACCTGGGTCCCGCCCGGGCTCACCGCGGGCGGCCAGCGCGGCTAGCGGCCCTGCGCGGCCTCGGCGGCGCGGATCGCGTCCTCGAGCGAACGCACGGCGCCGCGCAGCTCACCCTCGGCATCCACACCCTCGGCTTGGGCCTGCGCTACGAGCGCCAGGAGTTGCTTGCCGACGCCCACGCCGGCCTCGTCCTGGAACGCGATCCCCGCCCGCTGGGCGCGGCTGATCACCTTCTGCGCCCGGGCGAGCGCAGGCTGGGCGGCCGGGATCCCGTCCATCACCGACTCACGCGACTTCTCCTCTGCCTTGACGGCGTCCCAGCGCGCGTGCCGGTCAGCGGCCGCGGGGGCCTCGGCGTCGCCAAACACGTGGGGGTGGCGCGAGATCAGCTTGTCGGCGCAGAGCTCGGCGACGTCGTCGAGCGTGAAGGGGTCGTCCGGGTGGTCCTGCGCCATGCGGGCGTGGAACACCGCCTGCAGCAGCACGTCGCCAAGCTCCTCGCGCAGGTGGGCGCGGTCGCCTCCCTCGATCGCGTCGGCGAGCTCGTAGACCTCCTCGAGTGCGTAGCGGATGAGCGACTCGTGGGTCTGCTCGGCGTCCCACTCGCAGCCGCCGGGCGAGCGCAGCACGTCCATGACGTCGACGAGGCGCTGCACGCCTGCCGACGCGGGGACGTCAGCCATCTACTGTCCCGCGATCCAGTCGGCGGGGTCTGTACCGAAGCCGTTCACCTGGCCGAACAGCGCGAAGCGGATCGGGCCAAGGTCGACCGACTGGTCCGTGTAGGTCTGCGCCGCGGCGGCCAGGGTGTTGCCGAAGGCCTGAGCCGAGAAGCTGCCGAATCGCGGCGACGTGACGATCTCGGCTTCGGCCGACTTTGCGAGGTCCACGAGCGCGGTAACGCTCTCGGTGCTCGTCGACAACAGGTACTCGATCGCGCGCGCGGTGGTGGCGATGTCCTTCGCCTCTGCGGACGTCTCGACGGGTTGCGTCGGGTCGCCGAGCGTCGCCCACAGGGAGGCGTCGGACGCGGCCTGCTCCGGGGTGTACTGGAAGCCGTGCTGCTTGGCGAGCTCGACGATCGGGCCGCCCAGCACGCGCAGCGTGAGCGCCTTGCTGCTGGTCGCCGTGATGTGGAGCTCCCCAAGCGCCGACTCATAAGCCGTGACATCCGCGATGTCGTACGTGACTCCGCGATACGTGGCCGCGACGCCGGGGGCGCCTGCCTGGCCGGGCACGGCACAGCCTGCGAGGACGAGCACGGAGGCCACCACGGCGGCCAGGACGATGTGGGCGCGACGAGCGATCATGTTCGCATCTTATCCGGCGTCGGGAGCGGCTTGGCCCGCGCCCAGCGCCGTGGCCGCGAGCACGCCGCGCACCCAGTCGAGCACCGGCAGACCCTCGATGGGCTTGCCCCCCACCGTTGACGTGGTGGCCGCCGGCACCAAGATCTGGCGCAGCGCGGGCTTGAAAACGGTGCCCGGATAGATGCGGCGGATGCGCATTGCGGCGGACTCCGGCAGCTCCACCGGCGAGAACCGGACGTACTTGCCCTGGCTGATCACGTCGGTGATGCCGCACGCGCGCACCTCGAGGCGCAGCCGCGCGACCGTCAGCAGGTTCTCCACCACGTCCGGCGCGGCGCCGTACCGGTCCGCGAGTTCCTCCGCGATCGCGTCGAGCTGGTCGGCGGTGTCGGCGTCGGCGATCTTCCGGTAGGCCTCGAGGCGCAGACGTTCGCCCTCGATGTACTCGCTCGGGATGTGCGCGTCGATGGGCAACTCGATAGTCATGGGGGCGCGCTCCTCGCCGCCGCCGTCGCCCTTGAAGGCCGCGACGGCCTCGCCGACCATGCGCACGTAGAGGTCGAACCCGACGCCCTCGATGTGCCCCGACTGCTCGCCGCCCAGCAGGTTGCCAGCGCCGCGAATCTCGAGGTCCTTCATGGCGACCGCGATGCCCGAGCCCAGGTCCGTGTTGGCGGCGATGGTGCGCAGCCGGTCGTGAGCGAGCTCGGTGAGCGTCCGGTCCGCGGGGTACAGGAAGTACGCGTACGCACGGTCACGGCCGCGCCCCACGCGCCCGCGCAACTGGTGGAGCTGGCTGAGTCCGAACCGCTCAGCGTGGTCGACGATCAGGGTGTTCGCGTTGGAGATGTCCAGGCCCGTCTCGACGATGGTGGTGCAGACGAGCACGTCAAAGCGCTTCTCGTAGTAATCAACGATGGTCTGCTCGAGCTGGTGCTCCCCCATCTGGCCGTGGGCGATCGCCACCCGCGCCTCCGGGACCAACTCCCGGATGCGCGCGGCCGTGCGGTCGATCGAGGCGACGGTGTTGTGGATGTAGAACACCTGGCCCTCGCGCAGCAGCTCGCGGCGGATGGCGGCGATGATCTGCTGGTCCTCATGTGGGCCAACGTAGGTGAGGATCGGATGGCGGTCCTCCGGTGGCGTGGCGAGCGTGGACATCTCGCGGATGCCGGTGACGGCCATCTCGAGCGTGCGGGGGATGGGGGTGGCGGACATCGCGAGCACGTCAACGTTGGTGCGCATCGCCTTGAGCGTCTCCTTGTGCTCGACGCCGAACCGCTGCTCTTCGTCGACGATCACCAGGCCCAGCTCCTTGAAGTGCGCCTGGCCGGTGAGCAGCCGGTGGGTGCCGATCACGAGATCGATGGTGCCGGCGGACATCCCCGCGAGCACCTCGCGCGCCTCCTTGTCGGTCTGGAAGCGGGACAGCGAGGCGATCTTGACCGGGAACTGCGCGAACCGCTCGTTGAAGGTGTCGACATGCTGCTTGACCAGTAGCGTCGTGGGGCAGAGCACGGCCACCTGGGTGCCGTCCTGGATCGCCTTAAACGCGGCGCGCACCGCAATCTCCGTCTTGCCGAAGCCCACATCGCCGCAGATCAGCCGGTCCATCGGGACGGGCTTCTCCATGTCCTCCTTGACCTCGTCGATCGAGCTCAGCTGGTCCGGCGTCTCGACGTACGCGAACGCCTCCTCGAGCTCGCGCTGCCACGGGGTGTCTGGACCAAACTCGCGGCCCTTAGTCGCCATCCGCGCGCTGTAGAGGCGAATCAGCTCCGCCGCGATCTCCTTGACGGCCTTGCGTGCCTTGCCCTTGGTCTTGGCCCAGTCGGAGCCGCCCATCTTGTTGACCGACGGCGTCTCGCCGCCCACGTACTTGGTGACCTGGTCGAGCTGGTCGGTGGGGACGCTGAGCCGGTCAGCGGGCTGGCCTTTCTTTGACGCGGCATACTCGATCACGAGGTACTCGCGCTCGGTGCCGCGCACCGTGCGCTGGGTCAGCTCCACGAACCGGCCGACGCCGTGCTGCTCGTGCACCACGTAGTCGCCGGGGCGCAGCTGAAGGGGGTCGACCGCGTTGCGGCGGCGGCTCGCGGTGCGCACCTTGCGCCCGCCGTGGGTGCCTGCGCGCCCAGTGAGGTTGAGCTCGCTCAGGTGCAGCACCCGCGCGCCCGCCGCCTCCCAGCCCGCGTGGTTGACGTGCGGCACCACGGACACGACGTTGTCGACGGGCTCGTAGGCCTCCTGCACGCGCGCCGCGACCCCTATCTCACCAAACTGCTCGGCGATGCGCTGGGCGCTACCCGACCCGGCCGTCGTGACGACGACGCGCCAGCCGTCCGCCACCTTGGCGCGCACGGCGGCGAGCGCGCGGTCGAGCTGACCCGCGGTGTCTTCCGGCTCGGCCAGCCCGGTCTCGACGGCGCCAGCCGCGCCGAACGGGCCAACCGTCGCCCAGGTGATTCCACGCGCCGCAGCGGCCTCCTGGACCTCCTCGAGTGTCAGGAAGGAGCCCGCGCTGACGTCGAGCGGGGTCTTGGCGCCCGCGGCGGCGCTCGTCCACGCGGCGCCCAGGAACTCGTGGGACGTCTTGATGAGGTCGTCCGCGCGGCGGGCGAGCCGCTCGGGCTCGACGGCGAGCACGCGGGTCGCGCGCGGCAGCAGGCCCATCAGCGGCACCAGCCGCTCCACCAGCACGGGGATCAGGCTCTCCATGCCCTCCACGGCCACGCCAGACGCGATGCGGCCGAGCATGTCCGCGGCGCCGGGCAGCTGCTCCTGGAGCGCACGGGCGCGCTCGCGGACCGCGTCGGTGATCATCAGCTCGCGGCACGGCGGCGCCCATAGGAACGGCACGTCGGCCAGCGAGCGTTGGTCCGCGACGGAGAAGCTGCGCAGCGACTCCACCTCGTCCCCGAAGAACTCGATCCGCACTGGGTGCGGGTCCGTGGGAGCGAACACGTCGACGATCCCGCCGCGCACCGCGAACTCGCCGCGCCGCTCCACCATGTCGACGCGTGTGTACGCGGCGCCCGCGAGCGCCTCGGCAAACTCGGTGAGGTCAAGCCGCTCCCCCGGCCGCGCTTGCACCGGCTGCATGTCCGCCAACCCCCCGACGAGCGGCTGCATCAGCGCCCGCATCGGCGCCACAACTACCCGGACCGGCGGCGCGCCGGTCTCGCGCGCGACGGATTCGGGATGGACGATGCGGCGCAGGGTCGCAAGGCGCGTCGCCACGGTGTCGGAGCGCGGCGAGAGGCGCTCGTGCGGCAGCGTCTCCCAGGCGGGGAACAGCGCGATGCGCTCGTGCGGGATGAACGCCGACAGCGCCTCTGCGAAGGCCTCGGCCTCGCGGCCGGTCGCGGTCACCACCAAGCGCGGAGCTCCGCCCGACTGCGCGTCCTCCGCGAGCGCCACAAGGGCGGGCACGGCGCCGGTCGCGGCGGTCGCGTGGCCCTCGGCTAGCGTCAGCCCCGCGAGCGGCTCGGCGTCGCGGAGAGCGTCGAGGAGCGGGGCGAGGGCGGGCGCGTCAGTCACGGTTCTCCAGGGTCTGTGCGGGCGGCTGCGCCCGCGTGCGGGCACGACGACAGGTCCGGCGCGAGCCGGCTCCACCATGCTAGTTCGCTCACCAGGACGCCAAGACGCCCGCACGAGCGCTGGCGCCTCGGTTTCGACAATGTAAATTCTTGCCCCTAGCCCAGGCGCGCGGCATCCAACCTGTTAACGTCGCCTCATGACTCGCACACCCGCATGGCTCATGGCCGCTGCTCTTGGAGCCACAGCCCTCGGCGCGTGTGCGCCCTCTCCGTCGCCGACCGTCACCGAGACCATCAAGGTCGCCGTCACGGTGACCCCGACCGCCACGGCCACCACGCTCGCGCCGGAGGACCAAGCCTTCCCCGACTGGGAGATCACGCCCACCGGCATCGGCCCCATGACCCTGAACCTCAACTATGACGAGTTGGGAATCCTGACGGGCCTGGACTACTCCGGCGACCTCGACACGTTCGAGGGTGCCTGCGCGACGTTCAGCCTGGGCGGCGCCGGCGCGCTCTCCACGATGTATGCCCTCGCCTCGTCGCAGGGCGCGACCGGCCACATCGACAGCTACACGCTGTATGCGAGCGACTCCTACGACGGCGGGTATCCCACGACGGTCGACGGCATCACCATCGGCTCAAGCATGACCGACCTCGACAAGGCCTACGGCGACGGCCTCGTCACGGAGGAGTACCTCTACGACCCCACGTGGACCCGTGCCTACGTGCTGGACGGCGACTACGGAATGCTGTTCTTGGTGGACGACACCAACACCGTCTCGTCGATCACCGTAGGCCGCGACCCGCAGTACCTGTACATCGAGGGCTGCGCGTAGGCGTCAGCCGGTCACCGCGCGCACCATTACCCACGCCGCGGGCGGCAGGGTGAGCGCCGCGCGGCCAGCGTCCACCGCGACGTCCACCGCGCGCGGCGTGACGCGATTAGGCGAGGCGGCAGTGTTCGCCGCGTCGATGTCGTCGTCGAAAATGCCCTCGGCCTCGACCGACGCGATCGACCCAAAACCCGACAGGTCGAGCGCCACCTCGTGCGCCGCACCAGGGTCGCGGTTCACAAGGCAGAGCGTGTGCCGCCCGGCGCCGTCCCACGTCGCGGCCACCGTCACGGCGTCCACCTGGCCGTGCTTGGCCGTGTCGACCGTGGGCCCGTCCACGTGCGCGCGCAGCACCGTCGGGTGCGCGTGCGCGGCCGTGAGGGCGAATGGGTAGAAGGTGGTCTGCCGCCACGCAGCGCCACCCGGCTCGGTCATGATGGGCGCGATCACGTTGACGAGCTGGGCGAGGCTCGCGGCCTTCACGCGGTCCGCGTGCCGCACGAGCGTCGCCAGCATGTCCCCCACCACCACGGCGTCGGCCACGGAGTAGACGTCCTCGAGCAGGCGCGGCGCCTGCGGCCAGTCCTTGGGGATCTCGGCGGGCGTGCGGCTGATGTACCAGACGTTCCACTCGTCGAACGAGATGTTGATCTGCTTGTCCGAGCCCTTGGCGGCGCGCACCTCGTCCGCGGCCTCCACCACCCCGTCGATGAACTCGCTCATGTCGTGGCCCGAGGCGAGGAACGACGCCATATCGCCGTCCTGCGGCTCGTAGTACGCGTGCGCCGAGATCAGGTCGACGTAGTCGTAGCAGTGGCCGAGCACCACCCGCTCCCACTCGCCGAACGTAGGCATCTGCCGCCCCGAGCTACCGCACGCCACGAGCGTGAGGCCGTCCTCGGCCAGGCGCATCGCGCGCGCCATGTCGAGCGCCGCGCGGCCGTACTGGTCCGGCGTCATCTGGCCGATCTGCCACGGCCCGTCCATCTCGTTGCCCAGGCACCACATCTTCACGCCGTGCGGCTGTTCCACGCCGTGCGAGCGGCGCAGGTCGCTCAGCGCCGTGCCGCCCGGGTGGTTGCAGTACTCGAGCAGGTCAACGGCGGCCTCGGTCGCGCGCGTGCCGATGTTGACGGCCATCATGGGCTCGATGCCCGTCAGGCGACACCACGCCATGAACTCGTTGGTGCCAATCTCGTTGGTCTCAAGCGAGTGCCATGCAAGGTCCCGCCTGCGCGGCCGCAGCTCCACCGGACCCACGCCGTCCTCCCAGCGGTACGACGACACGAAGTTGCCGCCCGGGTACCTGACCGTCGTGACGCCCAACTCGCGGGTCAGGTCGATGACGTCCTGGCGGAAGCCGTCCGGGGTGGCCGTGGGGTGGCCCGGCTCGTAGATGCCCGAATACACCGCTCGCCCAAGGTGCTCCACGAACGAGCCGAACAGCCGACGGTCGAGCTCGCCCACGACGTCGTCCGGGCTTACGGCAATCGCGGCGCGCATCAGCGGGCGCTCGCGGGGACGGGATTGGCGCGGCTGGCTGGCGTAGTCGTGGTGTTCACCGCACCAGTCTGGCACGGGCCGGCGCCCCGGGAGCGGGACGCCCGGACGCCGTTGCTAGGCTCGGGGCATGTTCGAGATCGACACGCTGCCGGACCTCGACCCCGCCACCGCCGCCGACCTCGTGGGGCGCGCCGTGCTCGACGGCAGGGCCCTCACAGACCTTGACTTGGGCGACGCCTCCGTGGCGGGGGTGCGGATGCTCGAGTGCCTTCTCCAGGACGTACGCGCCGGCCAGCTCGACCTGCCGTCGTGGGTCGCGACCGAAGTCCACTTGCTGCGACTGCGGATGGCCAAACTCAGCGCCGGCGGCGCGACGCTGCGCGAGGTAGGCGGGCGCGAGCTACGCATCGGCGCGCTGATGCTTGAGCAGGCGGACCTCACGGACGTCACCGTGGACGGCGGCAAGCTCGACCTTGTGTCGCTGCGCGGATCAAAGCTGCGCCGCGTGACCCTCAAGGACTGTGCGATCGGCATGCTCGACGTGTCCGAGTGCGAGCTCGAGGACGTGGTTGTGGACGGTGGCCACGTGGACGAGCTGGTGACCGGACCCGGGCCGTGCCGCGGGTTGGACGTCACGCGCACGACGCTGGCGCGCGTTGCGAACCCGGGCGAGCTACGCGGCCTGCGCATGACGCTCGCCCAAGCGGAGTCCCTCGCGGACCAGCTCGCCACCGCCTTGGGCGTCGACCTGGTCCGCGAGGAGTCAGCCTAGAGCGGCTGCGCCAGGCGGTAATACGCCGCGTTGGCGCGAATCTCGTTCTCGAAAGCCGGCACCGTGGTCGACTCGTCGATCGCGAGCAGTTCGATCTTCGACATCCGGGCAAATTCGCGGAACACCTCGAGCCCCACCTGGTTCGACATCACGGTGTGGTGCGCGGCGCCAGCCATCAGCCACGACGTCGCAGACGTGGTGAAGTCGGGGCGCGGTTTCCACACGGCGTGACCCACCGGGAGGTTGGGCATCGCCTCGGGCAGCGCCACGTTGTCCACCACGTTTGCGACGAGGCGGAACCGCTCGCGCATGTCGGACAGCGCGACCACGATCGCCGGGCCGGCGTCGGCGGTAAAGACCAGGCGGACAGGGTCCTCCTTGCCGCCGATGCCGAGCGGGGAGATCTCGAGCCGCGCCTTCTTGCTGGACAGCGAGGGGCTCACCTCGAGCATGTGCGCGCCGAGGATCAACTCCTTGCCGGGCTCAAGGTGGTACGTGTAGTCCTCCATCAGGCTCGCGCCGCCGGGGAGGCCGGTGCCCATGACGGCCGCCGCGCGCACGAGCACGGCGGTCTTCCAGTCGCCCTCGGCACCGAAGCCGTAGCCGTCGGCCATGAGGCGCTGAACCGCGAGGCCGGGGAGCTGGCGGAGCTCGCCAAGGTCCTCGAACGAGTCCGTGAACGCCGTGAAGCCGCCCGCCTCGAGGAAGTTGCGCAGCCCGAGTTCGATGCGCGCGCCGTAGATGAGCGAGTCGGCGCGGTCGCCGCCGGGAAGCAGCTCGGGGGCGACGTCGTACAGGTCGACGTACTCCTCGACGAGCTTCTTGGCGCCGGCCTCGGACGTCGCGTGGACGGCCTCGGCGAGCTCGTTAATGCCCCAGGTGTTGACCTGGACGCCCAGCCGAATCTCAGCCTCGGTCTTGTCGCCCTCTGTGACGGCGACGTACCGCATGTTGTCGCCGAACCGGGCGACCTTCATGTTCAGGGTCGCCCACCGGCCCAGCGCGGCGCGCTGCCAGTTGCCGACGCTCTTCTGCACGGCCGGGTCGGAAGCGTGGCCGACCACGGTGGTGCGGGGCAGGCCCATGCGCGACTCAATGTACGCGTGCTCTCGGTCTCCGTGCGCGGCCTGGTTGAGGTTCATGAAGTCCATGTCGATGGAGTCCCACGGCAGCTTCACGTTCGCCTGCGTGTGCAGGTGCAGCATCGGCTTGGCATTCGCGTCGAGCCCGGCGATCCACATCTTGGACGGGCTGAACGTGTGCATCCACGCCACGACGCCAAGCACGTTGTCGGTGGAATTCGCCTCAAGGAAGAAGCGGCGGATGGCGTCCGAGCTCTTGAGGACGGGCTTCCAGACGATCTTGACGGGGACGTCGCCTGCCTGGTTCAGCAGTGCCACGACCTCCTTCGACTGCTCCGCGACCTGCGCGAGCGTCTCGGGCCCGTACAGATCCTGGCTGCCAGTGGCGAACCAGATCTCGAATCCGTCAAGATCGGGAAGGACGCTGCGTGATGACATTTCTACTTCTCCTTTGAAGGTTGTCCGTAGACGTTCTGATAGCGGTCAAAAAGTGAGTCGATGTGTTCTTGGGCGATCGGGACAAGGTCCCCGCCCTGCTTGGCAATGTGCACAGTGCGCGCAACGTCCTCGCACATGACCGCGGCCTTGACCGCGTCCCGCGCGTCCTTGCCGATGGTGAAGACGCCGTGGTTCTGCATCAGCACGGCGCGCGAGCGGTGGCCGGTCAGCGTCTTGACGATGCCGCGGCCGATGGAGTCGTCGCCGATGATCGCGAACGGGCCCACGGGGATGTCCCCGCCGAACTCGTCGGCCATCGCGGTGATGACACACGGGATAGGCTCGGCGCGCGCGGCCCAGGCGGTCGCGTACGTGGAGTGCGTGTGCACCACGCCGCCGACGTCGGGCATGTTGCTGTACACGTACGCGTGAGCGGCGGTGTCGCTTGACGGGCTGCGCGCCGAGCCGGGCTCGCCCGGGATCGGGTTGCCGTCCAGATCGCACACGACCATGTTCTCGGGCGCGAGGTCCGGGTAGCTGACGCCGCTGGGCTTGATGACAAAGAGGTCGAAGCCCGGCACGCGGCCGCTGACGTTGCCGCCGGTCCACACCACCAGCTCGTAGGTCACCAATTCCTGGTGCAGCGCCGCAACCTGCTCGCGAACCTTGGCAACCGCCGCGGCGGCCTCTGCTGGAACTCCGGTCATGACAGCACCTCGCGTCGCATCGCCTTGAGGCGCTTCATCACGTCGTTAGCGCCACGACCAAAGTAGTCGTGAATCTGGGCGTATTCGGCGAACAGCCGGTCGTAGGCATCGGCCGCCTGCGGGTCTGGCTGGTACGCGCCGCGGATCGCGCGGCCCATCACGTTGCCAGCCTCGGCCACCGACGGGTACGCCCCGGCTGCGACGGCGGCGTGGATCGCGCTGCCGAGCGCGGGGCCCTGCTCCGAGTCGATCGTGGACAGCGGCAGGCGGAGGATGTCCGCGTACATCTGCATGAGCGCCTTGTTCTTGAGCAGGCCGCCCGCGACCATGAACTCGGTCACGGGGACGCCGGACTTGTTAAAGGCCTCGACGATGGTGCGGGTGCCGAACGCAGTGGACTCGAGAAGCGCGCGGTAGCCCTGCTCGGCTCGCGTCGCGAGCGTCTGGCCCACGACCACGCCGGAAAGCGTGGTGTCGACGAGCACGGAGCGGTTGCCGTTGTGCCAGTCGAGCGCGACGAGGCCGTGGGCGCCGACGGGCTCCTCGAAGGCGAGATCAGTGAGGTGCTGGTGAATGGACTTCCCGGCCGCCTTGGCGTCCTCGAAGTAGCGGCCCGGCACCTGGTTTTCGACGTACCACGCGAAGATGTCGCCCACGCCGGACTGGCCCGCCTCGTAGCCGTAGAAGCCAGCCATGATGCCGCCGTCAACGACGCCGCACATGCCCGGCACATCGGCGAGCGTGCTGCCGTTCATGACGTGGCAGGTGGACGTGCCCATGATGGCGAGCATCTGGCCCGGCTCGACGGCCTTGGCCGCGGGGGCGGTCACGTGCGCATCGACGTTGCCCACCGCGACCGCGATGCCCTCGGGCAGCCCCGTCCACTCCGCCGCCTGCGCGGTGAGCGTGCCTGCGGCATCGCCAAGCTGGCCGATGGGGTGGGCAAGCTTGTTCGCGGCGAACCCCTTGAACCTGGGGTTGAGCGCCTCTTCGAACGCCTCGTTCGGGTAGTTGCCATCCTGCAGGATGCCCTTGTAGCCGGCAGTGCACGCGTTGCGGACGTAGGCGCCGCACAGCTGCCAGACGATCCAGTCCGCCGCCTCGACCCAGTGGTCCATGCGCTCGAAGATCTCGGCGTCCTCTTCGAGGAGCTGGAGCGCCTTCGCGTACTCCCACTCCGAGGAGATGAAGCCGCCGTAGCGCGGAAGCCACGGCTCGCCGCGCTCGCGCGCGACCTCGTTGATGCGGTCCGCCTGGGCCTGGCCAGCGTGGTGCTTCCACAGCTTGACGTAGGCGTGCGGGCGGTCGCGGAACCCGTCAACCTCGCAAATCGGCGTTCCGTCCGCGAGCACCGGCAGCGGCGTCGACGCGGTGAAGTCGGTGGCGATGCCGATCACGTTTGCGGGGTCAATCCCGGCGGCCTTGACCGCGGCGGGGACGGCCTTCTGGAGCACCTCGCGGTAGTCGTTCGGATCCTGGAGCGCCCACTCGGGCGGGAGCTTCTCACCAGTCGCGGCGAGCTCGTCGTCCATGACTGCGTGGGGGTACTCGTGGACGGCGGTTCCAAGCTCGGCGCCGTCGCTCACGCGCACGACGAGCGCGCGCCCGGACAACGTCCCGTAGTCGACGCCAATGACGTACCGTTCAGTTTCCTCAGTCGTGTTGCCAGCCACGGTGACCTCTCCTTAGTTATTCCCCTGGGTGTCCCACATCAATTCGTGGCGAAGGTGGGACCCCGGCGAACCGAGGCCCCACCGCCACCGACGTACGGGCCGCGCCTTCCAACGCTGCGTACGCCGTCATGCATGAATCAGTACTTGCGATCAGGCAACGCAGACTGCGCGGCCTCGGGTGAACCAAATGTGTCGGACGGCACGATGATGTACGGCTCCAGCTTGTCGCCCGCGAGCGCGGCCTTCACCACGGCCACCAGCGTGTCACCAAAGAGCGGGTTGTATTCGGCGACGAAGCTGAGACGCCCTGCGGCGAGAGCCTCCATCGCACCCTTGGTGCCGTCGATCGTCGCGATCTTGATGTCAACGCCCGGCTTGAGCCCGGCGTCCTCGACGGCGAGAGCGGCGCCGAGCCCCATCTCGTCGTTCTGCGCGAACACCAGCTGGATGTCGTTGTTGTTGTCTTTGAGGACCTGTGCGAACTTGGTCCGCGCCTCGTCGGAGCTCCAGTTGGCGGTCTGGGCGCCAACGCGCACGAGCTTCTCGTTGCCCGCGGTGACGTCGTCCCAACCCTCGTTGCGCTCGTTGACAACGCCGACGCCGTCGGGGCCCTCAAGGACGTAGTAGTTCAGCGGCTGGGCAGCCGCGTCGGCCTCGGCAACTGCCCACTCGCCCACGGACTGCGCAACCTTGAAGTTGTCGGGCGCAATTCGCGAAACGTAGAGGCTCGGGTCGTCAGGCTCGATGCCCCGGTCGACAAGAACGACGGGAATCCCCGCCTGCTGTGCGCGCTTGAGCGGCCCTTCCCACCCTGACGCCTCCGTCGCGGATAGCAGGATCACGTCGACGCCCTGGTCGACGAAACTGTTGAACGAGTCGATCTGCGACTGTTGGTCGAGGTCAACGGCAGGCGAGTAGGTGAGGTCGTAGCCCGCGGCTTTGGTAAACGTGTCCTCGACGTTCGCCTCGTTCGCTTGGCGCCAGGCACCCTCGGGGCCGACGGCCACGAACCCGACAGAAATCAGGTCTTTCGCGGTTTCGGTAGGACTTGTCGTCGTCGCGACTGGGTCCGACGAGCAAGCGGTCATCATCATTGAGGCTGCCAACGCGACTACGCCAGCCGCGGCAACGCGCTTCGTGAACTTCATACGATCTCCTCCTTGAGATCCCGGGAAGGTCCCGGGAAGATCCCGAGAACGTCCCTCAGCTGGGCCGACCACGGAAAATCCTTGATGCTGCACTGCTCGCAATGTTAACGGTCACAATCTGGCGGTCGCAACAAAGGTAATGCTTCTCACATCTCCACTTTGGGGGGCAGCGGCGCCACGCGGCGAGCGGCGACGGCCGGCGGCTAGTTGGCGGTGTGGAAACGCAACTGCGCCGCCTCAAGGCCGTCGGCAACTACGGCCTCGACGGCGTCGGCGGCGGTGTCGACGAGCCAGGGCAGGTCTTTGCGCTCCGTGGCAGAAAATGGCTTGAGGACGAAAGCCGCCGCATCCATGCGGCCGGGCGGGCGGCCAATGCCCACGCGCACCCGCACGAAGTCGGGTCCGCCGAGGGCCTTGGTGATGTCCTTCAGGCCGTTGTGACCGCCGGACCCGCCGCCACGCTTGAGGCGCACGGTCCCGAACTCGAGGTCAAGGTCGTCATGGATGATCACCACCTGGTCGCTGGGGACCTTGTGATACTTCGCGAGGCCGGCGACCGGGCCGCCGCTGACGTTCATATACGACAACGGCACCGCAACTACGGCGGCCGGACCGGGCGCGCCGCCCACGGTGCCCAGGCGCATAGATGCGGCCAGGGCGTTCTGCTTGGTTGCGGACAGCGAGGCGCCCGAGCGACGCGCCAACTCGCGGACCACCATGTGTCCCACGTTGTGGCGCGTCGCCTCGTACTCGGGCCCGGGATTGCCGAGCCCGACGACTAGGGCGGCCATCGCGTCGCGCTTCCGAAGCCAGGGCGTCCGAACTATTCGGACGACTCCTCGGCCGCGCCCGCGTCGTCGCCGTCGGCAGCCTCTGCCGCCTCACCCTCGACACCCTCGGCCTCGTCCTCGCTGGGCTCGGGCTCAGCTGCCTGGCGCGGGATCTGGATAGCGACGACGAGCGCCTCAGGATCGGTGACGAGCACGCTGCCCTCGGGCAGCTCGACGTCACGGGCGTGAATCTTGGCGCCCTCGTCGAGGCCCTCGATCGAGACGGTCACGGACTCGGGCAGGTGCGTCGCCTCGGCGGCAATCGACAGCGTCGAGTTCTCGAGCACGGCGATAGTGCCGCCGACCGGGTCGCCCTCGACGTGGATCTGCACGTCGACGGTGATCTTCTCGCCCTTGCGCACGAGCAGCAGGTCAACGTGATCAATGGTCTGCTTGACCGGGTCGCGCTGGACGTCCTTGGCGATTGCCATCTCGGCCCCTGAGCCGATCTCCAGGTTGATGAGCGCGTTCTGGTGCTTGAGCGCCATCATCGTGTCGTGGCCGGGCAGGATCAGGTGAACCGGGTCCGCGCCGTGGCCGTAGAGCACGGCGGGAATCTTGTGCTCAGCACGCACGCGTCGCGACGCGCCCTTGCCAAACTCGGTGCGCTTCTCGGCGATCAGGACGATCTTTTCAGCCATCGGGGTTTCTCCTCGGAATCGGTCAGATGCGGGCCAAGGCAAGGCAGCTACTGTCATCTGCCGCGTCGATCACGGAGGCCGTGGGCACTCCCTCGCCGAGGAACATCGCAAGTGTACCCGCCTGGGCACGGAGCCGCGAACGTCGCTACTCTCGTACGTAACAGTCCGGAGGGGACCCATGAACGTACAACGCTTGCGGACCGGAGCGACCGTGGCCGTCGCCGCAGTCGCGTTGTCAGCTTGCGGGTCCGGCCCTGAGCCGACGTCCACGTCAACAGCGGAACCCACCGCCTCGGCCGCGCCCACCGCGCCGCCTTTCGACGGCTTGCGCTCAAGCTCGATCGACGACGCGACGGCCCTCGCTCACCTCGAATCTCCCCGCACGGGCGAGGTGTGGCACGACCCGACCCCACTCGGCGTCGCGCCCGCGATGATCTCTCCGAGCGATGGCATCACGTTCCTCAGCGTCGGAGACCACGGGGACGCCAACATCGTCGTCGCCGTCAGCGAGCGTCATGAGCTCGATAGCTACGTGCCGGTGCTGGGCCTCTTCGAAGTTTCCGGCGGTGCCGTCCGGTTCATCCAGTGCCCGAGCGCGCGCACCGGCGACGAGTGCGTCCCGGTGCCCGACCACATCGCCTCCGGCGTGGTGGTGGACTCAGACACCTTCTACGACTCGATGACGTACCCCTCCGTGTTCGAGATCCAGCCCGGCTACGTCATGCGGACGGGGCAAACGCTGCGCAACTTCGAGTCGTGGGAATCCCCGCTCGGCAACGGCAACGCGCTGCTTCCCACGCCCGCGGCGGACGAGGGCGTCTATGACCCGCGGATGTCCGCCACGGTGACCACCCTTGCCGCGTATGGCGACACGGACATCGTGCAGCTTGAGTGGCCCGCGAACGGGCTCGACATGACGAACATCCAGTACGGCTTGCGCTTCCCGTACGGCGCCATCCAGCCGTTCTCGCGCGACGACATCCCCGGCAGCCAGTACACGGCGATCGCCTGGGACGACGGCGAGTTCCGGACGTCGTACAACGACCTGGACGGGTCCGACCGGGTGTTCGGCGCAGGCGGCGGTGTGTGCTTCCCGGCGGAATGGTCCATCGAGCATGACCACCTTGACGCCGGGTGGGTTCACGCTGGCACCACGCCCACCGGCCTGGCCGTGTGGGTGCCGAACGGCCCCAACCTCACGGCGCTCGCGGTCCGCGACGCGATGGACGAGTGGTCGTACGGAATCGACTGGGACACGGGCGACGAGATCCCGTACCCCTACGCGACCATCGACGACTTCCTCGCCGCCTACGCCCTGATCGCCATCCAACGGCCCGACGGGGAGTGGCTGCTCGGCCTTCGCCCCGACGCCATCAACCTTGCATATGAGTGTGTCTGATGAACTTTCTGACCCGCCCCATCCCCTCGGGCAAGCTGCGCATCAACACCAACCGCTGGTGGGGCGTGCTGCTCGGCCTGGCGATCGGGCTGGCGCTTGGCGCCGCCGAAGCCTACGGAATTTGGTACTACGTGATGTCGACGACGGGTGGGTGGGCTAGCGCCTAGGCGTTGCCATGGAACAGGCTCGTCACGGAGCCGTCGTCGAAGACCTCGCGAATGGCACGCGCCAGCAGGGGCGCGATCGGCAGAATCGTCAGGTGCTCGAAGCGCTTGTCGTCGGGAATCGGCAGGGTGTCAGTGATGACCACTTCGCTGATTTGCGAGTTGCTCAGGCGCTCAACGGCGGGGCCCGACAGCAGGCCGTGGGTCGCGGCGACGATCACGTCCTTGGCGCCGTTCTCGAACAGCGCCTCGGCGGCCTGGACGATGGTGCCGCCGGTGTCGATCATGTCGTCGACGAGCACACAGGTGCGGCCCTCGACCTCACCGACGAGTTCGTGCACCTTCACCTGGTTGGGCACGCGCGGGTCACGGCGCTTGTGGATGATCGCGAGCGGGGCGCCAAGGTGGTCGGACCACTGGTCCGCAAGGCGCACGCGGCCGGCGTCCGGGGACACGACGGTGAGGTTGTCGGGCGCAACCCGCGAGCGCACGTACTGCGCGAGCAGCGGCATGGCCCATAGGTGGTCGACGGGGCCGTCAAAGAAGCCCTGGATCTGCGAGGTGTGAAGGTCGATGGACATGATGCGGTCCGCGCCGGCGGTCTTGAAGAGGTCCGCCATCAGGCGCGCGCTGATCGGCTCGCGGCCCCGGTGCTTCTTGTCCTGGCGGGCGTAGCCGTAGCACGGCATCACCACGGTGATGGCCTTGGCGGATGCCCGCTTGAGCGCGTCGACCATGATGAGCTGCTCCATGATCGCCTCGTTGATCGGGGCGGAGTGGCTCTGGAGGACGAAGGCGTCGGCGCCGCGGACGGACTCGCCAAAGCGGACGTACAGTTCCCCGTTGGCAAACGTGTGCGCCTCGGTGGGAAGTAGGTCGACATCGAGCGCCTCCGCGACGGCGTTGGCAAGGTCGGGGTGCGCCCGGCCGGATGCGACGACCATGCGGCGCTCGCTGGTGTTCGAGATGACGCTCGTCACGCCTTGCCCTCGCCCTCGTTGTTGCCGGGTTCCTTGTCTCCCGACGATACTGCCTCGCGCGACGCGGTGCCCGCAGACGCGGCCTCGGCGGCCTCAGCCGACGGCGTTCCCGCGCGGCGCTTGGCCACCCAGCCGGCGACGTTGTGCTGCGGCGAAGAGTTCAGGCCCAGCGCGCCGGGCGGCACGTCGTGGCGGATGATCGCGCCAGCGCCCGTGTACGCGCCATCGCCGATGTTCACGGGCGCAACAAGGGTGTTGTCGGAGCCGATCTTCACGTGCCTGCCGACCGTCGTACGCGACTTGTTCACGCCGTCGTAGTTCACGAAGATTGTCGCGGCGCCGATGTTCGAGCCCTCACCTACCTCCGCATCGCCCACGTAGCTGAGGTGCGGCACCTTGGCGCCAGAGCCGATGTTCGCGTTCTTGGTCTCGACGAACGTGCCGATCTTGCCGCCCGCGCCGAGCACCGTGCCGGGGCGCAGGTAGGCGAACGGGCCGACGTTGGCGCCCTCCCCGATGTGCGACTCGCTGGCGTGCGTGCGGATAACCGTGGCGTTCGCGCCTACGACGACGTCCGCGAGCGTGGTGTCAGGGCCGACGGTCGCGCCGGCGGCGACGCGCGTCTTGCCGTGCAGCTGCGTGCCGGGCAGGAGCGTGACATCCGGCTCGAGCTCGACGTCGGAGTCGATCCAGGTGGTGGCCGGGTCCACGACGGTCACGCCCTCGCGCATCCAGTTCTCCACGATCTCGCGGTTCTTGGCGGCGGCGGCCTGCGCCAGCTGCACGCGGTCGTTGACGCCCTCGGCCGATGATGGGTCGTCGGTCATGATGGCACGCACCTTTCCGCCCGCCTCCCTGGCGAGCCGGATCACGTCGGTTAGATACATTTCCCCGGCGGCGTTGTCGCTTCCGAGCTGATCGAGGGCCGCGCGCAAGGCGGCGGCGTCGAAGGCGTACAGGCCGGTGTTGATCTCGACAATCGCGCGCTGCGCGTCCGTGGCGTCCGCCTCCTCGACGATCTCGAGCACGTCGCCCGTCTCCGCGTCGCGGACGATGCGGCCGTAGCCCGTGGGGTCGGGCACCGTGGCCGTGAGGATGGTGACGGCTGAGCCGTCGGCCACGTGGCTTTCGGCGAGCTCGGCGAGCGTGCCTGCGTCAACCAGCGGCACGTCGCCAGACGTCACGAGCACCGCACCATCGACTATCGCCTCGCGCGCCTCGTCTGGGCTGGCGCCCCGTGCTAGCGCGCCAGCGCGCCCGGCCTCGTCGAGCGCGGTGAGCCCGCACCAGACGGCGCGGCCCGTGCCGGGGATCGAGTCTTGGTCCGCAATCAGGGCTTCGGGAGCCACCTGGGCGACGTGGGCGGCGACCGCATCCCGATCGTGCCGCACGATCACGACGATGCGCCCGGCGTCTGCGCCCTGCGCGGCGGCGATGGCGTGGTGCAGCAGGGTGCGCCCGGCGATCGAGTGGAGAACCTTGGGCGTCGAGGACTTCATCCGAGTGCCTGCGCCTGCGGCCAAGACGATGACGGCGGCTGGTCGGACGTCGGTCACGCGGCTCCCTTGCTCCTGCCCCGAGGGGCTCCCTGCTTCCAAGCACCATCGTACCGGTCGCCAGCGCGACGTTTCGTGGGTGTTCCGCCCTCAGGATTCGAACCTGAACCGCAAGGCTCCAAAGGCCTGCATGCTGCCGTTACACCAGGGCGGACCGGGCCACTCCCGCGGCCCAATGGGACAGTCTGCCAGGAATGCGGGCAGACTAGGGGCGTGGCCCCCGACCCTAAGAAGACTCCTCGCGCCCGCATGACCGGCCGCGAGCGCCGTGAGCAACTCCTCGAGGTCGCGCGTGGGCTGTTCGCAGAGAAGGGTTTCGAGTCAGTGTCGGTCGAGGAAATCGCCGCGCGGGCGGACGTCTCTAAGCCGGTCGTGTACGAACACTTCGGCGGTAAGGAGGGCCTCTACGCCGTCATCGTCGACCGCGAGGTGCAGGCTCTGCTTGGCGCGCTGACCGGGGCGCTCGAGCAGCGCGGCCACCCCAAGCAGCTTGTGGAACGCGCGGCGATGGCGCTGCTGGGTTACATCGAGGACTCGCCGGACGGCTTCAAGATGCTCGTCCGCGACTCCCCCGTGGCCCAGGCGACGGGCACGTTCTCGTCACTGATCGGCGACGTCGCCACCCAGGTCGAGGGCCTGCTCGCGTACCAGTTCACGCGCCGCGGGCTGGATCCGTCGGTGGCGCCCATCTACTCGCAGATGCTCGTGGGCATGGTCGCGCTGACCGGGCAGCACTGGGCAGACGTGCGGGAGCCGTCCAAGGACATCGTCGCCGGGCACCTGGTGAACCTGGCGTGGAACGGGCTCAGCCAGCTCGAGCGCCGGCCCAAGCTGCACCCGTAGCGCTGCTAGGCCGCCGCCAAGGCGTCCGTGGCGTCCGTGGCGTCCGTGAAAGCGCGGCGCCCGCCGAGGCGTGGGGCGCGTGCGGGGTCGACCGAAGCGGGCGGCACGAACCAGACGTCGGCGCCTTCGATGCGGATGTCCCAACCGTCTCGATGCACGCGATGATGACAGGCCGTGCACAGCAGCACGGCGTTCGACAGGTCCGTTGGGCCAGCGTCCCGTTCCCACCAGCGGATGTGATGGGCCTGCGTCCATGACGGCGGCGCATGACATTGCGCGCAACCGGCGTCGCGTTCCACCAGTGCGAGCCGCTGAGCGCGCGTGAACAGCCGTCTTGACCGGCCCCAGTCGAGGACTTCGCCGTCGCCACCGAGGACCGCAGGGATGATGTCAGCTGCGGCGGCCATGCGGCGCGCCGCTCGTGCGGTGACAGGCTGGTCGCTGCCGTCGATCTGAGCCAGGCCCACGCCTTCGCGCAGTTGGTCGAGACTCATGCGGACTACGACGGTGGTCGTGGGCGCCAGCGGCACGTCGCCGTCGCAACCGAGGGCGTGACGGCCCAGGTCGGCAAGCGCGTCGGCGCGCATCTGGGGCACAGTCCGCCCGTCAACCATCGCTCCACGGCCCAGCCCGGCATCGTCCAGCCCCGCACCGCCCAGTCCGGCGCTGCCGTGGCCAGCACTGCCGTGCCCCGCATCCCGGCGGCGCCGCAGCGCCTCCGCCACCATGCCGTCGACCGCGGCCACCAACGGCGCGGCGGTCTCGGGGTCCAAACGGCCGTCGACAACAACCATGCCCGTGCGGTCCTCACGAATGCTCAGGTAGCGGTCGCGAAACTGGCGCTCCTGGACGTCGGCGTGCGCCTGCATGTCAAGGCGCGCGCGGCGTTGTCGGATCACCGCGAGCAATCGGGCAAGCGGCAACGACTTGGCGCGCCGCACAAGCTCCCTTTCCGTGTCGCACAGCACGGCGTCAGCCACCACGTCGGCCACAGCATCAAGCATGGATGTGATCGCGCTGGCGGCCTCAATACTGACGTCGCCGGCTTTCACGGCTGCCGCCAGCGCCCGCCACCGGGGCGCGGCCGCGCCGACCGCGATCAGCCTGCCCGCCTCCGCCGTCGAGCCACCGGTGGCCTGCGCGACCATGCGCTGGGCCGTGGGGAATCCCTCGCGGCGGGCGAGCCCCGCCGCGCCGTCGTCCGGTGTGGAGCGCCGCTCGATCTCCGCCGACGCCTCCGCCAAGAGCGCATCGAGCCGGCGCCGCGCGGCCGCGAGGTCGCGGTGTGCGGCCACCAGGTCCCGGCGCGGCATGCTCGACCAGTCCACCCGCGGCGCGGGCGCGCCAGCAACTGCGGCGGTCGCCGCGTCGCGTGCCGGTGAGGTGGTCATGACTCAAGTCAAACAGTCGGGTCTGACACGCGGGGCGCGGCCGCGGGGGCGCGGGATGGCGCCCCGAGACGACGCCCTGGGGACATCACCGGGAAGGTGCGCGGCCGCAGCGTCGCGGGATGGCTCCCTCAGTGGACGCCCCTAGACGACGCCCTGGGGACATCACATGGACGGCGCGCCAGGTGTGCGAGCACAGCACGCAGGCGCACCGCCGCAACACCGCCCGGCGCACTCGGCCAAGACCCGCCCGTCGCTACTCCTCGACGGCGGTAACGGCCGCACCGTTCGCCGGGCCGGAGGCGATCAGCACTGACTCCGCCGTGCCCGAAGCACTGATCCCCGCCGCCACCGCGAGCGCGTGCTGGCGCGAGCGCGCGAGCGCCGCCACCGTGGGCCCGGACCCGGACACGATCGCGGCAAGCGCGCCCGAGGACGTCGCCGCGGACAGCGTGCGCTTGAGGTGCGGGGCGAGCGACAGCGCCGCGTCCTGGAGGTCGTTGCGGAGGCGCCCGGCCACGCCCTCGGCGTCACCTGCGCGCAGCGCCGCCATCAGCTCCTCGTCGATCTGCGGCCGCGGGGCCAGGCGGTCCCCAGCGGCAAGCTCGCGGTCGTACTCTGCGTACACTTTCGCGGTCGACAGGCCCTCGGCCTGCGTCGCGAAGACCCAGTGGAACTCGCCGCGGGTCATGGCGGGGGTGAGCTGCTCGCCGCGCCCGAGGCCGACGGCGGTGTGCCCGTGCAGCGCGAACGGCACGTCCGAGCCAAGCGGCCCGGCGAGCTCCTCAAGTTCGGGGCGCGTCGCCTCCACGCCCCAGGCCTCTGCGCACGCCACGAGCGCGGCGGCCGCGTCGGCGCTGCCCCCGGCCATGCCGCCGGCCACGGGAATCCCCTTGACGATGCGCAGGTCAACCCCGCGGGTCACGCCATAGCGTTCGGCGACGGCGCGGGCGGCGCGCATCGCGAGGTTCGTGTGGTCGAGCGGGACGGCGCCGTCAGGAACCGTGAGCGACGGGGAAACCTCGAGCGCGCACGTGAACTCCGCGTCGTCCCGGGGCAGGGCGACCACTGTCTCCCACAGGCTCACCGCCTGGAACACGGTGGCGAGCGGGTGGAACCCGTCGGGCTCGACGGCGCCAACGGACAACTGCAGGTTGACCTTCGCGGGCGCGTGGGCGGCGACCCCCCGCGGTTCCACCCCTGTCGTCATGTTGTTAACGGTGCCAGATCACGCGCGGTCGCGGTAGTCGGCGAGCGCCTCGGCGATGCGGGCGAAGTCCTCGATGGCGAGCGTCTCTCCGCGCGCGAGCTCCTCCACGCCGGCCGCGGCCAGCACGGCGGCGGACGCCTCGGACGAGCCGATCAGCTCCCGCAGGGCCCCGCGCAGCGCCTTCCGTCGCTGCGCGAACGCGGCGTCGATCACCGCGAACACGAGCTCACGCGGCGCGGTCGTCGCCGGCAGCTCACGCCGCTCCAGCAACAGCAATTTCGAGTCCACCCGCGGCACGGGGAAGAACGCATTGCGCTTGACCTCGCCCGCGAGCCGGACGGACGCGTACCACGCCGCCTTCGCGGATGGGATGCCGTACGTGCGGGAGCCGGGCGGCGCGGCGAGCCTGTCCGCGACCTCGGCCTGCACCATCACCAGCGCGCGCGCCACGGTCGGGAAGTGCTCGAGCACGTGCAAGATCACCGGCACCGACACGTTGTAGGGGAGGTTCGCCACCAGCGCCACGGGCGGCCCGGCCGCCTCACCGGCCGCGTCCGCGACGTCACCCGGCGTCAGCCGCATCGCGTCCCCGGATATCACCGCGAGCCGCGCCGCGTCGCCCGGCGCCCGCTCCGCCACGGTCCGCGCGAGCGCGCCCGCGAGCACGGGATCGATCTCCACCGCGGTCACCGCCGCGCCCGTCTCCAATAGCGCCAGCGTGAGCGACCCAAGCCCCGGGCCAACCTCCACGACGTGGTCGCCTGCGGTCACCCCGGCCACGCGCGCGATCCTGCGCACCGTGCCAGCGTCCACCACAAAGTTTTGGCCCCACCGCTTGGTGGGGCGCACGCCCAGCGCGTCGGCCAGCCGCCGGATGTCGCCCGGCCCGAGCATGTCAGCCATCAGTACCAGCTGGGGCTTCGCGAGTTGAACGCGCCCCACGCGCCGCACGGCGTGTGATACCGCCCCTTGATGTAGGCGAGACCCCACTTGATCTGGGTCGCGGGGTTCGTCTTCCAGTCCTTACCGGCGGACGCCATCTTGTCGCCGGGCAGCGCCTGCGGGATTCCGTACGCCCCGGAATAAGGGTTCTTGGCGCGCTCGTTCCAGTGCGACTCGCGCGTGAACAGGTTGTCGAGGCACTTCCATTGGATGCCGTCCCAGCCGTACTTGTCCGCTGCCATCTGCTGGCCGATCGCCCGGTTCGAGCCGTCCTTGACCGCGCCCAGGTCCGGCACCGAGAGCGTGCCGTGCGCGACCACGTCGTCGGTGGGCTGCTTGACGATCACTCTGGCGAGCATGACGCGGTCGGTCTCGACGCCGTGAACCTCCGTCACCAGATAGGTGACTTCCGCGACGCCCGGGTCGCCGCGCGACACTCTGTGGGTGGTTCCCTTGACCAGGGACGCGTCCTTCTTGACGATCTCTTCTGGCTCGATCGCCTCGCGCTCGGTGACCGCGTAGCTGTGGGTGGCCGCATCGCCCGGAGCGACGATGGGCGCGAGCGTCGTCGCGCCCGTGGGCGTCGCCTCCGGCTCGGGCGTCGCGGACGCGCTGAACGCCGCCGCCGTTCCAAAGCCCGCGAGCATCGCTACGGCTCCCACCACCCCGCCCTTGACGACCCGCGACGTTTCCTGAGCGCGCTCACGTAGCGCGCGGCGCAGGCCGGGTGCCGGGATGAGGCGGTCGATCACGGTTGCCTTTCGAGTGCGGGCAGAGGTCCAACGTAGGTATCGGCATAACGAGCGGCGCGCTTGACGCGTGCCGTGCCGCGGCGGCAGTTACGGGCGTACCGGCACCCTCACCACGGCCCGTAGACGTCCTCCGACGTCGCGGATACCGCCGCGCACGCCTCCGCCAGCGGCACGTCCTTGACCCGCGCGACCTCGCGCATCGTGACCGCCGCAAGATACGGCGCGTTTGGGGCGCCGCGGTGTGGGTGCGGCGTCAGGAACGGCGAGTCCGTCTCCACCATCACGAGCTCCATGGGCGTGACCGCGAGCGCGGCGCGCAGGTCGTGCGCGTTCTTGAAGGTGAGCGTGCCGGCGAAGCTTAGGTACCAGCCGCGTTGGGCGCACAGCTTGGCCATGCCTGCGTCGCCGCTGAAACAGTGGAACACCGTGCGCTCGGGCGCGCCGTCGCGGTCAAGCACTTCGATCACGGCGGCGTGCGCGTCGCGGTCGTGAATCGCCACCGGCTTGCCCAACTCCTTCGCGAGCGCGATGTGGTCGCGGAACGCCTGCACCTGCGCGTCGCGCCCGTCGTCGCCCGTACGGAAGAAATCGAGCCCCGTCTCCCCGACCGCCCGGATCCGCTCGCCGCGCGCGATGGCCGCGATCTCGGCGAACGCATCGGCGTATGACACCCCAGACTCGTGGGTGCCCGCGGCGTGCAGCGGGGCCTCGTTCGGATGGATGGCGACGGCGCCAAGCAACGCGGGGTGGTCCTCGACGGCTTGCGCGGTCCAGCGCGCGCTTTCAAGCTCACACCCCACCTGGACGATGCGGTCCACACCAGCCGTGGCGGCCTCGGCTATGCGCTCGGCCACGGTCTTGGGCTCGTCGCCGGCAGGCCACTCGAGATGCGCGTGGTTGTCGACGATGTGCGACGGCAGCGGCTGCGGCGCCGGTGGCCATGCGCCTGCGCGGGTCACCGGCTACTCGCCGCGCATGCGCGCAAGCTCGTCCTCGACAATCGAGTCGTCGAGCTTGTCGAACAACGGCGCGGGCTGGTCCACGGGCGTGCCGGGCACCACGGGGGTGCGCCTCCACGTTCCCTGCGCGGACTCGTAGTCGCCCTGGATCACCGGGTAGTGGCGGTCCGGGAGGTCGAGGTCGTCGACTTCGTTGATCTGGGGCATCGGCGCGAACACGCCCGTACCGCCAAGGGCCTCGTGAATCAGTTGCGCGCTGTGCGGCATGAACGGCGACAGCATCGCGTTCGCGTCGGTCACCAACTGTGCGGCGACCCCCAGCACCGTCTTCATGCGCTCAGGGTCGGTGTCCTTGAGCTTCCAGGGTGCGGTGTCCGCAAGGTACTTGTTCGCGTCGCCGACGATGCGCATGGCCTCACTGATGGCCTGGCGCTGGCGGTGCCGCTCGAGCAGCTCGCCGACCGCCACGAACCCGGCCTCGGATGCCGCGAGCGCGGCCTTATCGATGTCCTGCAGGTCGGTCAGTTCCGGGATCGAGCCCACGTTGCGGTGCAGCAGCGACGCGGTGCGGTTCACCAGGTTGCCCCAGCCGGCCACCAGCTCGTCGTTGGTGCGGCGCTTGAACTCCGCCCAGGTGAAGTCGGCGTCTGCGGCCTCCGGGCCGGCGACCGCGATGAAGTAGCGCAGGGCGTCGGTCTGGTAGCGCGCGAGCATGTCGCGCACGTAGATCACGTGGCCGCGCGAGCTCGAGAACTTGGCGGACTCCATCGTCAGGAACTCACTCGACACCACCTCGGTGGGAAGCTGCAAGTCGCCAAACTCGCTGAGCTCGCCGCCCTTGGCGCCCTGGCCGTTCGCGGCGAGCAGTTCGCCGGGCCAGATCTGCGAGTGGAAGGTGATGTTGTCCTTGCCCATGAAGTAGTACGAGCGGGCCTCGGGGTTGTTCCACCACTCGCGCCACAGGTCCGGCTCGCCCTTGCGGCGCGCCCACTCGATCGAGCTCGACAGGTAGCCGATGACGGCGTCGAACCACACGTAGAGACGCTTGTTGGGGTTGTCGATCCAGCCGTCGAGCGGCACCGGGATTCCCCAGTCGATGTCACGCGTCATCGCGCGCGGGCGGACGTCGGTGAGCAGGTTCTTGGAGAAGTTGAGCACGTTGGGGCGCCAGCCCTGGCGGGAGCCCAGCCAGTCAGCGAGTTCGGTCGCGACCGCGGGCAGGTCAAGGTAGTAGTGCTCGGTCTCGATGAACGTGGGGACCTCGCCGTTGATGCGGCTGACGGGGTTGCGCAGTTCGGCGGCGTCCAGCTGGTTGCCGCAGGTATCGCACTGGTCGCCGCGCGCGCCGTCCGCGCCGCAGATGGGGCACTCTCCCTCGATGTAGCGGTCTGGAAGGGTGCGGCCGGTGGACGGGCTGATGGCGCCCTTGCCGGTCTGCGGGATCAGGTACCCGTTCGCGTGGACCGCACGAAACATCGCCTGGGCCACCTTGAAGTGGTTGCCAGTGGTGGTGCGCGTGAAGAGGTCGTAGCTGAGCCCCAGCTTGGTGAGGTCCTCGACGATCACGCGGTTGTAGCGGTCCGCGAGCTCCTGGGGCGACACACCCTCCTGCTCCGCCTGCACCAGGATGGGCGTCCCGTGCTCGTCCGTCCCCGACACCATCAGCACGTCGTTGCCCGCCATCCGCATGTAGCGGGAGAACACGTCAGAGGGCACGCCGAAACCGGCCACGTGGCCGATGTGGCGCGGCCCGTTGGCGTACGGCCAGGCGACTGCGCTGAGGATGTGGGACATGCGCACCATCCTACTGAGTCGGCAAGCGCCGCCTGCCCCGGCCGAACGCGCCCGTGGGGGCGGTCGCGACTACTCGCGGTCAAGCTCAATCTCGAGGGGCGGGGTCTCGTTTGCAAGTGATGTGGCTGCCGCAAGGCGCTGGGCGGGCGTCGCGTCCGCGGGCATGTCTAACGAGCGAATCCGCGCCGCGAATTCGGCGTCGATCGCGGTCGCAAGCCGCAGGTACGTGCGCGTCGCCAGCATTTCCTCGTCGGTAAGCAAGGCGCCGTGGCGCATCCATGCGAGCTTGAGGGGCCCAAACAATGTCCGCGCGATCTCAAGCGCGCCCTGGGTGGGCTGTACGTAGACCCGGCGCCGGTCCTCCGTGTCGCGCACGCGCTCCACGAACCCGAGGCGCTCGAGTCGGTCGACGAGCGCGGTAACCGCGCCCGATGTGACCTTGAGGTGCCCGGCGAGGTCCCCCGCGGTCATCGGCCCAAGTTGCTCGAGCACATCCATCGCGCGTCCGTCGGTCGAGTTGATGCCAAAGAATTGCGCGATGGCGTCGTCAAGCGCCGCGCTTGCACGTTGCGAGATTCGGGCTGCGTTGCCCAACTCCATCCCGAGGGCAATGCGCGCATCCCTTGACAACATTTTATTTCACCTCTTAAGATAACGACCGTTCAAAACAATACTAGCGAACGGACACCGCTGATGGAACCCATCCTCGAGGCCAAAGGGCTTCGCAAGACGTACAAGGTTCGTGCGCGCGGAAAGGATGCGCCAAACACGGTCGAGGCGGTGCGAGGTGTCGATATCACCGTTCGCGCCGGCGAGATCGTCGGATTCCTGGGCCCCAACGGCGCAGGCAAGACGACCACGCTGCGCATGCTGACCACTCTCCTTGAGCCCACAGCCGGGACAGCGACGGTGGTCGGAGCGGACCTCGCCACCGCCCCAGTCGACGTGCGCCGCCGCATCGGCTACGTGGCGCAGATGGGGACCACGGATCCCAGCGCCGTCGCTGGCGAGGAACTCGTGGACCAGGCCCGCCTCTACGGAATCGACGCGGGCGTGGCAGCGAAGCGCGGCCACGAACTTCTCCAAGGGCTCGACCTTGACGGACTGTGGGAGCGCAAGTGCGGCACGCTGTCGGGCGGCCAGCGCCGCAGGCTCGACATCGCCATGGGGCTTATCCACGAGCCCAAGATCGTGTTCCTCGACGAGCCATCCACCGGGCTTGACCCGCAGTCACGCGCCAACCTGTGGGCGCACATCAAGCGGGTCCGCGACGACCACGACACGACGGTATTCATCACGACGCACTACATGGACGAGGCGGACGTGCTGTGCGACCGCATCCTGATCATCGACAACGGCGAGATCGTTGCGGAAGGTTCGCCCGACGAACTCAAGCGTCGCGTAGGCGGCGACGCTGTCATCCTGACCGTGCCCGAGGCGAAGGGTGCAGCGAAGGCCGCGAAGGTGGCCGCCGCAACCATCGCAGGACGCCGCGCCCGAGGCTCGACGGCGTTCAGGTTCGGCTCACCGCACCCGACGGCGGCGCGGCACTCCCCAAGCTGCTCGCAGCGCTCGACAAGGCGGGCGTGGACGTCGCGGGCGTCGAGGTCCGCCGCCCCACCCTCGACGACGTCTTTCTCACCCTCACCGGCCGGTCGCTCCGCGACGGCGACGCGTAGCCTCGAAAGGACTGCTGACATGAATCTCATGCGAGACACCTGGATTGTGTTCTCCCGCGCGATGCGCCTGAGCCTGCGCCAACCGGTGTGGGTCGTCTTTGGACTGCTTCAGCCAATTCTCTATCTCACCCTGTTCGGGCCCCTGCTGAAGAGCGTCGCGGCCAACCCGGAGTTCGGCGGCGATCAGTGGAAGGTCTTCGTGCCCGGCCTGCTCGTCCAGCTCGGCATGTTCGGCGCGAGCTTCGTGGGCTTCGGCCTCATCGCGGAGTGGCGCGCCGGCGTCATCGAGCGCATGCGCGTCACCCCGGCATCGCGGGCCTCGCTGTTGCTTGGCCGCGTGCTTCGCGATGTCTTGGTGCTCTTGGTCCAGGGCACCGTCCTGGTGCTCGTCGCACTCGGCGTTCGGGCTCCGCGCGCCGTGGTGGGCGCTCGGCGTCGGCGTGGGAACGGTCGCACTGCTTGGCGCATGCTTCGCGTCGCTTAGCTACGCGGTGGCGCTCAAGCTCAAGAGCGAAGACGCGTTCGCTCCACTGCTGAACGGCGTGATCCTCCCGGTGGCACTGCTCAGCGGCATCTTCCTGCCGATGACACTCGCGCCGCTGTGGCTGCAGCGGCTGAGCGACGCGAACCCGCTCAAGCACGTGATCGACGGCGTGCGCGCGATGTTCCGCGGCGAATTGGGATCCGCGGATGCACTGTGGGGCTTGGGGCTGACCGTTGCGCTCGTCGCGTTGGGCATCGCCGTCGGGACCAGGGTGTTCGCGCGCGAAAGCGCCTAGCGCCAGGCAGGCTTTTCTGTCGGTACGGCTGGCCGCTTGTGAAATCGCGGCCAGCCGTTGCCGCGCCGTTGGTGAGGATCGCCCCCTAGCCTGCGCTCGAGCGAGCCGCGAGCGCAGCCGCGTACAGGTCGCGCGACGGGATGCCGGAGGCCTTCGCCACGCCGGCCGCCGCCTCCTTGAGGCGCTCGCCCGCCGCGACCCGCGACAGCACCTCGGAGACCATCGCCGCCATGGTGGGCGCCTCGGCGCCGCGCCCCGCGATCACAACTACGATCTCGCCCTTTGGCGCGTCCGCGGCGGCCCACGCGGCAAGCTCCCCCAGCGTGCCGCGCCGCGTCTCCTCGTGCGTCTTGGTGATCTCCCGCGACACGGAAGCCGCGCGGTCGGCTCCCAACGCTTCGGCTGCGGCGCCCAGCGACTCGGTGAGCCGGTGCGGCGCCTCGAAGAACACCATCGTCCGGGCTTCGCCGGCAAGCCCAGCAAGCGCCGACGCCCGCTCCCCCGTTTTGCGCGGAAGGAAGCCCTCGAAGCAGAACCGGTCGGTGGGCAGTCCGGACACGGCGAGCGCGGCTAGCGCGGCGCTCGGGCCGGGCAGGACGGTGACTTCAACCCCGGCGTCGGCCGCCGCGCGCACCAGGGGTACGCCGGGATCCGAAACTGTGGGCATGCCCGCGTCGGACACCACCAGCACGGTCGCGCCGGCCGCCGCTCGCCCCACGAGGCCCGCCGCCCGGTCGCGCTCGTTGTGATCGTGAAGCGACACCACCTCGCCGCGCACCTCGACGTCGAGCCGCCTGGCGAGCTCGCGCAGGCGCCGCGTGTCCTCGGCGGCGACGACGTCGGCGGTGGCAAGCGCGTCTCGCAGTCGCTGCGACGCGTCCCCGGCGTTCCCGATGGGGGTGGCGCCCAACACGATCCGTCCGCTCATGCGTCAAGCGTGTCACAGCGCCGCGCGTATAGGCTTGGCCCGTGCCGACCATCGCCCTCCTCGCCACGCGCGATCCTCGCATTGTCGCCGTCGTGAACTGGGCGTACCGGTGGCGCATGTGGCTCATGGTTACCGGCGTCGGCGCGCTCGCCGGGCTGCTGCGGTTCGTCCACTTGGGCTATCCGCGCCAGCTCGTGTTCGACGAGGTTTACTACGCGCGCGGCGGGTATTCGCTTCTCCAGCTTGGCTACTACGGGCGCTGGGAGGGCGACAACCAGGCCTTCGCGCACGGCGACTTTTCGGGCCTGACCTCCGCCGCCGACTACGCGGTGCACCCGCCCGTTGGGTGGTGGATGATCGCGTGGGGCATCAAGCTGTTTGGGCCCACGCCATTCGGGTGGCGCTTCTCCGCGGCCCTGTTCGGCACGCTGACCGTGGTGATCGTCGCGCTCATCGCGAAGAAGCTCTTCGACTCCGTGCTGTTCGGGGGCATCGCAGGGCTGCTGCTCGCGATCGACGGCGAACACATAGTGATGTCCCGCACCGCGCTGCTCGACATCTTCCTGACCTTCTTCGTGGTCGTGGGCTTCGGCTTCCTCGTCCTCGACAGAGCCCGGACTCAACGAAGACTCGTGCGCCGTCTTGACGAGGCGCGCGAACGGCTCAAACTCCCGGCCGGGGCAACCGTGCCCGGGCTTGGGCCGTACGTGGGCATCCGCTGGTGGCGGCTCGCCGCGCTCGCCGCGTTCGGATTGTCCTGCGGCGTCAAGTGGTCAGGCCTGTACTTCGTCGCCTTCTTCATGCTGATGTCCGTGCTGTGGGACATGGTCGACCGCCGCGCGGCCGGCGTTGGCAACTGGTTCGGCTCCACAGCCTTGCGCGCCTTGCTGCCGGGCCTCGCGGCGACCCTCCTCGTCGTCCCCGGCGTCTACGTCGCCACGTGGGCGCAGTGGTACAAGACCCCAGACGCGTACTTCCGCGACTGGGCCGAGCTTCACCCCGGCCAGGGAGAGCAGTGGCTGCCGGAGGGCCTGCGGTCTCTGTGGCACTACCACACCGAGGCCTACGACTTCCACAAGAACCTTGGCGCCGACGGCACCCAGACGCACCCGTATCAGGCAAAGGCCTGGTCGTGGCCGCTCCAGATTCGCCCCACGGCGTTCTACTTCGAGTCAATCGACGACCCGGTGAAGGCACAGGCCGTTTGCGGTTCGGACAAGTGCTCAAGCGCGATCACGTCGCTTGGCAATCCGTTGATCTGGTGGGCTGGCACGGCCGCGCTGTTCTGGGCCGTGTGGCGAAGTTACGTGCGCCGCGACGTGCTGGCTGGCTCGGTGATGATCGGCGTGTTCGCGGGCTGGCTGCCGTGGTTCGGGTTCTGGGACCGGCTCATCTACACGTTCTACACGGTGTCCCTTGCGCCGTTCGTGGCGCTAGTGCTCGCCTGGGCGGCGCTACGCATCGCCAAGCCGCCGCGCCTCGAGGGCGGATGGTCGCGCCGTGGCGGGCTCGTGGTCGGCGGCTTCATGGTGGCCGCGCTCGCGGTGAGTGCGTTCTTCTGGCCGCTGTGGGCTGGCCAATGGATCCCGTACGACTACTGGCTCGCGCACATGTGGCTCCCCACAAGCCCCGTGGACATCGGGTCTTGGCACTGGGACGGCAGGGTCTTCGGCGAACGAATCGGCTGGGTCTAGGCCGCTTTCGTCTTGCGGGACGCGACGCGATACACGCCTTCTGTGGCGCCAAGGAACACAAGATCCGCGACGGTCGCCAGCACCCTGCTCAACAGTACGACCGTGAGCGCGGCGGGCGCCGCAAGGACGATTGTGAGCAGGGCGAACTGAATGGAATCCCTGACGCCGATGCCGTTGGGAGCGAACGGCATCGCCATCCCCGCCACAACCGCGAGCCCGAACGAGGCGACGAGGAATGGGAAGTCGGAGGCGCTCAAACTCGGGTCCACCGCATACGCGAGAATCGCGTTTGCGGTGCCAGGCAGAAATGCGACAACAGCGTAGATCCCTACGGCCGTTGATATTGCCCGCCATGACAGTTGGACCGGCGCGCCCCGCTTCGCAATCCGATAGGCAAGCGCGACAAGGCGATTGAACACGGGCGGCAACAGCACAGTGACCAGCGCGGCAGCTGCGATGAAGGCGGCGTACCACAGCACCGGGTGCGTATCGAGAATTCGGCCGTCGATGAGTAGCAGCGTGAGCGACATGAGGCCGAGGCCAGTGAGTTGCGCGGAAGCCTCCACGATCGAGGAGATCGCCAGCTTGCTCTTTGAGATGCCATAGGCTGCGGCGAGCACCACTTTTCCTGCGATCCACGCGACCTTGCCCGGGACGTACCGGCCCATCCACGCCCTCGCAAAAACGCGGGCGAGCACCACGAACGGCGGGAACTTGTCGACACCAATCAGGCCGAGCACCGTGCGCCAGACCCCGACGCCTACGTACCTGAAGAGGACCGACGGCACGAGTGCGAGGATCGCCACCGGCCACCCGACGTGGACATCGGCCAGCGCGGCCCAGTCAAAGCCGTAGAGGTACCACGCGAAGAACACAATGATCGCGGCGTAAAACGCGTACTTGGTGATGCGAAGCGCAGTAGAACCTGACGTCGCGGGATTGGGCGGCATCCGGTGAGTCCTGTTCTCGCGGCTTCTCGGTCGCGGGTGGCCCGCGGTGCGACAAGTGTATCGCCGCGAACTGGGCGAGCTTTCACTCCATAGACAAGGCGTACGCGCGCGCCGAACAACGCTCGCAATGACGCGCGCGCGGGTACCCACATCGGAGAGACCGACCGCCGTTGCTAAGGTGACGAGAGCGCTGGCGAGCGGCGTGTGTTGAGGGGCGGGTGCGGCAATGGACATCGGAGTCCTGACGGTCGTCACGGCCGTGCTGGTGGGCCTGGCGATTCGCGCTGCATACTTCCTGTGGACGCGGTGGGGTGAACTCGACGGGCGCCAATGGCGCACGTGGACCACCACCCTGCTTACTCTCGCGGCGCTGATCGCCGGCTACGCCGAGGCGGCGTTCGCTCACCGCCAGCAGCTGGCGACCGAGGCGCTCATCCTCGTGTCCGGGGTGCCGGACGCGCGCGCCAACTGTTCCCGGATAACCGAGGAGATGCTCAACCTCGGCACCTATGACGGATACGTGACCTTCGACGGCAAGCACGTCGCGGACCTGCGTCGCCACATCTGCCTCGACCTCGCGTCGTACGCGTCGGGCGGCCAGGCGAAGCCGTCCGATGACCAGATGCTGGCCGTCCACGTGGTCACACACGAGGCGGAGCACATCGCTGGCTATACCAAGGAGTCCGAGGCCGAGTGCCGCGCGGTTCAGCTGAATCACCGGGTCGCCGAGTTCCTAGGCGCCACGCCCGAGCAGGCGCGCGCGCTCCAGAAGCGCTACTTCGAGGAGTACTACCCGCGCCTGCGGTCCGACTACATCTCGCCGGAGTGCCGCGAGGGCGGCGCGTACGACATCTTCCCTGAGCGCACAGAATTTCCGTAGCCCCTGGGCGGATCGCCGGAACGGCTACGCATCCGCGACCCAGCTGACGTCGTAGCGGGGCACCGCTCCGGGCTCGGGCTCGGGCACCCCACGGCTAGCGGCGTCGAGGATCGCGAAGTGTCCACGGATGCCGGCCTCCTGCGCGCCGTACTCCCAGTTGCCGCACCAGATGCCGAGCGCCACGGGCGCGTAGTAGCGGGACGTGGTCGCGGCGTAGAAGTCGATGCGGGCACGCGCCGGCCCGCCTGCCGGAGTCGGGACCTGGACGCCGACGGCGCGGGTGGTCTGGCTGTTGTAGGACGACGGCGACCACTCGCAGGCCTCATAGGTCCGGCCGAATGCGGCGAAGGGCGCGGCGTCGGTATCGAGTGGGGTCGCGAAGTCCGCGTCGGCGTAGAAGAGCTTGGCGAGCGGGCGGCGACGGTGCTGGCTGCCTTGCATGAACCTGATGAAGGCGGGCTTGAAGCGGGACTTATAGCCGACCGCGCACACGCAGATGATCTGGTCCGCCTGGGGGTCGATCCGGTCTCCGAGCGCGGCTGTGATGGAGTGGTGATCAGCGCCGGGGCCAATCCAGCAGGTAGCGATCCCCAGCCGGGTCGCGTCGAGCACCACGCGCTGGAGGCTCCTGCCGACGTCGATCACGGCGGTGCGGTCGTACTCCTTGGGCGCGATCGCGACCAGGAACTCGTGGCCGCCGACGACCGGCCACACCGTCAGCGGCGCCTTGATGTACTGAAAGCGGATGGGCTTGGAGCCGAGCAGCGCGGCGGGGGCGCTGTGGCGGGCGACCGCGGCCATCAGCGCCTGGTGGTGTTCCGGGGTGAGGTCGCGAGGCTGGAACGAGCGGCAGGCGCGGCGGGACAGCATCAGCTCCCACGCGTCAAGGTCCGTGCGGGCGGGGGGCACGTGCTCGGTGGGCCGGAAGCCGAACTTGACGGTCACCAAGTCGAACACGAGGTTGAGAAACGCGAGCCCGGACAGCCCGAGCAGCACGGCCGCGACCACGGGGCTGAATAGCCACGCCAGGCCAGCGAGCACCAGCAGCGCGAGCGCGACAACGCCGTTGATCGTGTACTGCAGCCAGCCGGTGAACTGCAGGCGCACCTTGAGACGCCAAAGCGCCGTGCTCTGGATGTCGAACCGGGGCCGCGGCTTCGCGGACTTCGTGACGGTTGTCGTAGCCATGACACGCCTCGCCTTCCCTTGGTGATCGCTTATTGCAAGCGTATACTTGCATTAAAGCAAACGGCCGCCCGGTGCGCAAGGAGGATCATGCCCAAGGTCATCGACGTCGACGCCCTGTTCGAGTCCGTCGTCACCGTTTTTGCGGACCGCGGGTACGCGGCGGCGACCACGCAGGAGATCGCCAACCGGGCCGGCGTCAACGAGGTCACCCTCTTCCGGCGCTACGGTTCCAAGGCCGGGCTGATCGGCGCCGCGCTGGACCACGTGCTGTCCCGCTCCGCGTTCGCGGAGCTTGCGGCAACGGACGACGTCCGGGCGGACCTCTCGTCGATCGTCGCCCGCTACGACGCCACCAACCGCGCGTACGGCGGCGCGGTCATGACGCTGCTCACGGAGGCCCCGCGCCACCCGGAACTCCGCGGGGCGCTCGCAACCCTGCTGCCCAACATGACGCGCGCTGCGGGCATCGTCGCCTCACACCAGGCCGCTGGCCGCATCACGCCCGGCGACCCTGGTCAGAAGGTCGCGCTGCTACTCGCGCCGCTGATCGCAGGCGGGCTGTGGGAGCGCGCGGGCGTGGGGGAGATCGACGGTCGCTTTGAGCCCGGGGACATCGTCGAGGGGTTCCTCGCGGGCCACGGCACGCCCGCGGGCTGAAAGCCAAAGGGCCGCCCCTACCGGGGCGACCCTTTGATGTGCTGTCTCAACACGTGGAGCTAAGGGGATTCGAACCCCTGACCTTCTCATTGCGAACGAGACGCGCTACCAACTGCGCCATAGCCCCTTGCGGCGAACAGGTTACCACTCGCGCGACGGGTCACGCCAAGTCGCGGCGGCCCCGCAGCCCGGCGGATCAGGCGGCCGAACGGCGCCCTCGGAGGGGCGCTACATTCGCAGCGCGAGCGCCGGGTCAACCTTCGCCGCCTGACGCGCCGCGGCAATCCCGGCGAGGGCGCCAACCACCACACCGCCAACCAAAGCCAGCGGCACGGTGCGGGGATCCATTACCGGCGTCCAGTGATTCGCAATCGTTACCGCGAAGACCGCGAGGTAGCCGACGACCAGACCAAGCAGGCCGCCCGCGACGCCGATCACGCCTGCCTCCAAGAGCACGAGTCTCGCGAGGTCGCGAGGAGCAGCGCCCACGGCTCGACGCAATCCGAACTCGCTTCGCCGGGACGCCACAGCGAGCGTCATCGCGTTGCCCAACGCAAGCACAGCTGCGATGAGGGCCACTAGCGAAAGCACGGCGAGTGACACCGCCACACTTCTTTCCACAACCTGGCGCAGGTCGCGCGGGTCAACCGGAACCGAAACGCGCAGCGTCTCGGGATGCACCGGGTCGATCACGAGCGGCGCCTGCCGCCCGACCGACGGAGCCGCCCCCGCGCGTGTCTTCACGAGCGTCGTCTGGGATTCGGCGGAGGCTGACAGCGAGTCGTCACCCAGCACCACCACCATGCCTCCCAGTCGCGGCGCGCGTGCGGAGTCTTCGATGAGCCCGGCAACCACGTAGGGCTTGCCGCCGATCCAGACATACGACATGGCGTCAATCGGGCCGAGGTCAAGGTTCGCAGCCGCATAGGTCCCGACCAATACGCGTGGCCCCGCGGCAAGAGACTCTCCACGCGACCAGCGCACAGTGCTATCCGTAGCCGCGACAAGATCGCCGACGGCTATCGCGATCGGCAATTGAATAGACTCGCTTCGCGGGCTAGCGGACACATCGGCGTGCCCCAGTTCGTTGACTATCACGGCTGACTCAACGCCGGAGACGCCAAGGAGTCTCTCGACAACGTGTTCCGTAGAGGGAGCGTCCCACCCCGTCGTCACCGCCTCGGCCGGCCCATCGACTGGCCCTTCGACCGTGACGTAGCGGTTCTCTCGAGCGTTGAACTGGTCGCTGACCTGACCGCTCGATGTGGTCGCGAGCCCGTATGTACCCACGGCAAGCCCGACTGCGACTGCCACGGCAATGACCAACGCCGCGGAACGAGACCGGCGGGAACGAACCGACGCGGTCGCGTCACGTACTGCGGAGCCGAGCCTTCGCCACGCACCTGCCCACCGTCCTGACGTCGCTTCCCCAGCCGGTCGCGGCTGATTCCGCACCGGCGGAGCCTGGCGACGAGCCAGGTTCGACCGTGTGTCGCTAACGACCTTGCCGTCCTCAACTCGGACTCGTCGGTCGGCGCGTTCAGCCACCGACTGTTCGTGGGTGGCAACGACTACGGCGATGCCAGCGTCGCGCAACGCCATGAGCACATCAAGCACCTGCTCGGAGTTTGCAGAGTCAAGGTTCCCGGTGGGTTCGTCCGCAATGAGTACTGGGGTGTCGGCGGCAAGGGCCCGCGCGATAGCGACGCGCTGCTGCTGACCTCCCGAAAGGGTGCTTGCGTCTTGACTGGCGGCGGCTGCCATGCTGACGGCCTCAAGTGAACGTGCTGACCGATCCGCGACCTCCTGACTGGGCACCGCCGCGTATTGCAGCCCCAGGGCCACACTGTCCAGCGCAGGCCTTCCCTGCAACATGTGGAAGCTTTGGAAGACGAAAGAAAAGTGCGATGCACGCAAGCGCGTGATCTCCCGCTGCGACAAGCTTCCTGTATCGACGCCCTCCACCCGGTAGCGGCCACGCGTCGGCGACTGCAGAAGACCGAGGACGTTCAGCAAAGTGCTCTTGCCCCCGCCCGACGGCCCCTCGATCACCAGGAACTCGCCCGGAAACACGTCGAGGTCCACGCCTCGCAGCGCCGTGACCGGCGCCGGACCTTCGTAGGTGACGCCTAGCCCCTTGACATGCAGTAGCGGCCTAGTCTTCGTGCTCAACGTCATCTCCGGCGGCCGTAACCGTGTTCGCAGAGTCGACGGCTACCTGGTCGCCTTCACGGACGGAAGCGCCGGTTGGCTCGATCGCGGCAAGCCCGTTCAATTCACCAAGGACCGTGACGGCAACGTCGTGTAGTTCCTCGGATCCCGCACTGCGTAGCAGGATATGTGTCGCACCCGAAGCGTCGGTTGCGACGGCACGGGAGGGAACTATTAGGGCGTCTTCCGCGACGGTCTCGATCGTCACTGTAGACACGATCGACTGGCCGTACCACTCGGCAGGAATCTCAGTTCCATCCGCTGGCACGAGTCGGATGAACCCAGAAATGCCGTTTTCGGGGTCTCCCAGGTTCACCTCTGCAACGGTCACGTCGATGGGGGCGTCGGTAAACGCGCCGAGAACTCCGATCGCACCGACACGCAGCCTCGGGAGGATTCGGTCGGGAATGCTCGCCGTTGCCTGATAGTCGCCGCTGGACACCGTGATAGTGCCGCTGTCATCCTCTACATCCGCGCCTACGGTGGGAATGGTCTCGGCGGCCAGTGGGAAGGTCAAGTCGAGAAAGACGATCTCGCTCGTCGGAATTACGAGTTCTGCGGCCCCGTCAAGCTTGTTGATGCTCGTGACCCGAGGACCGCTCCCGTCGTCTGCGATGGGGCTGAAGCCGGCCTTGGAATAGACCTTGACCACCGCCGCACGAGTCTTGGGACCGAACGTGTGCTCCGCTGCAGGGATCTTGTATCCGGCCTGCCTCAACGCGGCTTGGAGCTGGTCCACATCGGGACCACGCGAACCCTCGCGAATGGCCCGGAACGCGCCGAACGCGCCTGGGGCCACGAACAGCGGGCGATCATTCACAGTTACGACGAGCTCGAACGGGTCCAGTTGGCCGTCAGCGACGACATGAACCGCGGTGATGACGCCGCGTGTCGAGCCCGCAGGCGCCTCCGGCTGAACAGTTCGCGACTTCGCTCGATGAATCTCAGTCTGGGTGGAGATGGTGTCGGCAAGTGCGCCCCGCTGGACATCGGCGAAGATCGGCAAGGGCTCCGGCGGCGCCTGCAGCGCCTCCCGCTGCGCCGGCGACTCGACAGCTGTCGCAGCCGCCCAGCCTCCGGCAAAAACTACGGCTACTGCGCCCATCACCACTATGACGCGGAAGTACCGCGAACGCACGACGCGACTCCACGGGGTTGCTGCGCCAGCGCGGCGTTGAACGCCCGCCATCGACTAACCCCCCAACTTTGCGAGCCAGTCGTCGATGGCCTTGCGATACTCATCGAGCGAGGCCTTCTGGCGAGCGAGCTGGTCGGCGTCGTCCGCCAGCGCCGAGCTCTGGAACTGCCATTCGGCCTCGTAGAGGGCTTGAGTGTAACCACTTTCATCACGGCACGTAGCGTCTGCAGTAGCGACGCGAATCTCGTCGGCGTTCGCCGTGGTATCCGGCTCGCCGAGACCCCACGCGCTAGCCAAAGTATCTGGCGGCATGAGCGAGGGGGATTCCGGAAGGTCGGGAATGCCTGCGGGAGCCATGCAGTCTCGCCACCGTCGAGCCGCCTCCTTCACGGCGCCTGATTGCTGGGCGTCGGATAGCGCGTTGTTCGCAAGCCACGCGGCATGGTTGAACGAATCATTGGTAGCAGGCAACTTGCTGCGGGCGTCGTCGGTGATACACGGCCTGAGAACTGCCAACTCTTGGTCAGTGACGTCACGCGCCCCAAACGCTCGATTCTGATCAACAAGATCCTGCGGAAGCCATTCCGGAAGGCGGTAGCCGTTCTCCTGCGCAATGGCAACCGTGAACAAGGCGCGCCCGCTCACAGACGTGAACTTCGACGGAGACATTGTTGCGATGTCACGACGAGGAACCGGCCAGTCGTAGCCGTGGGCATTCATGCACTGCTCAACGAGGAGATTCTCAACGTAGCTTCCCATGCCTGCTTCGTACGGCGACAGGATGTAGGGATCGAGGGGTAGTGCGTAGGAAACAATCCCATCGGGCGGAGGCGACGCCGTCTCACCGGTCGGGCCGGAGCCTGACCCACACGCGGACAACCCGACAATTACTGCACCCGCGGCGCCGAATCCCAGCAGCTCCCTGACACATCGGGCGCGGTTCCAGCCATCACTCATTGCATGAAGTCCTTCGTTGACACCGACACTCGATGTTCACCGGTTCCGAGCCTAATGCCCTTGCGACGTTTTCGCCGCTCGAGGTGCGAACTACGTGAATCACGGTTGCGTTTGCAAAGCGGGTGTTCGTCTCAGTTACGCCAAAGTGATCGAAACGCGCACCTTCGATCAGCACTGAACCGAATTGGAGAAATCAATGTCACGAAAGTCAAAACGCTTCGCAAGGGCAACAGGTATCGTGGCCGTGGCTCTCGGCGCTGCAACTCTCGCCGCGGGTCCAGCCGCCGCCGGGCCAGCAGATTACTGCCGGTACCACTACACGTGCATGTGGGACAACTGGAGCTACAAGACCGATGGCCATCCCGACGTCCTCGAGGACTTCTGGCAGTGCATACCCAACTTTTCAGGTTACAACTGGTACACCTACGGCCACACCATCAACGACGACGTCAGCTCCATCTACAACAACGGCGCCACGGACAGTATGTGCTTCTTCAAGGACCAGAATCACGGGGGATGGATGCTCACGCTCTCTAAGCAACATGGTTACAGCCACCTGAACGACGTCGATGGCGACAACTACGACCAACAAGCCAGTTCAGCGTATTTCGAGAGTTACACCACCGCCTGCTAGGCACACGAGGTGCTGCCACGCAGACGTGACGACAACGTCGTGTCTGCGTGGCAGCACCGTTCCAGCACAGTGGACCGCGGAAGGAGCACCACGATGAGCGGGGCTCCCGGCGCGAAGCGAATTCTCGGCTAGGCGGTCTCGCGGCGGCGGCGCGCCAGGATCATGTCGAGTGCCGCGGTGGACGGTGCGGCCTCCTCGGCCTCGGCCCGGCGGCGCTTCTCCTTGCCATCCAGACCACGCGCTGCCCGCTCCGCGGCGGCCGCGCTCGCGGCGAGGTCCTCCTCGGTGATCGGGCGCGGAGTCCGGGCGCGGGCGGCGGCCTTGAGCGTGTATGCCGGCGCAGGCACGGCCTCGGGCGTCCACCCCTCTTCCTCGGTGGGCAGGCCTGGCGCGGGGATGCTTGCGGGAACCGCGCCGGGGGCGAGGTCCTCCGTGGTGACGATGCGGATGGCCTCGGTCTCGGCGAGCGACGGGGCCACGGGGCGGCCCTCGGCGCGGCTCACGGCGATGCGCTGCAGCGCGGACGTGGCCGCGGCGGCGGTCATCACCTCGCGGGCGACGGGCACCAGCTTGGCGTCGCGCGCAGCCTCGATGCTGCGCGTGCGTCGTCCCGCTACGGTCACCGCACCGAGCGCGGTGGTCGCGGCCACGGCGGGCCACACGGAGTAGATGCCCATTCCAGCCACGGTCCATCCGCCCACGGCGGCGAGCAGGGCGAGCGTGGCGATAGTGCCGCGACGGCGCGCACGCTTGGCGCGGGCGGCGAGGATCTTGGCGCGCTCCGAACGGATCGAGTGCGCCTCCCGGCGCGCGACGGTAGCCACGCGATCAAGCGGGGCAGCGGGACGGGTCATGGGTACCTCCCCAAGCGCAACGACGGAGGCGCGAGCCGCACCCGTCACGAGAAGCGGGACGCCATCGCTCGCGGAACCTGCCTTGCGGGCGGCGTCGTTGGTGGCGACCGCGCGCTCCGCGCTCGAGCGGATCACACGCATGTCGGCGCTGTAGCGGTCCTCCACGCGAACCATCGCGTAGTCGGCTCGCTCACGGATGCGCTGCGGCAAGACGTAGGCAAAAACCATGCCAAGCGCAACGATGGCGAGGAGTCCCACGGGCTGCATGATCTGACGTTACGGCCGCACGTGCCATGCGCCGCGGACGCGCGCGGCGTGTCAGGCGCTTTGGGCCCCCGGGCAGTCCCAGAAGGTCCCGTTTTGGGGGTCGTCCGACCTCAGCGCGAACACCCGATGGTCGCGCCAGGCGCCGTCGATATACAGGTATCGCTCGCGCCTGCCCTCGTCGTGGAACCCGAGCTTTTGGACGACGCGCAGGCTCGCATCGTTCTCCGGCCGCGCGGCGATCTCCACGCGGTGCAACCCCTCCGCGAACCCAAGCTTGGTGAGGGCCGCCACGGCGTGCGGCGCGATGCCCCGCCCAGCCAGAGCCTCGTCAACCCAATACCCGAGCGAGCCGGACCGCGCCGACGCCCACTCGATGGCGGACAGCGTCACGCGCCCCGCCAACGCACCGTCGTACTGGATCGCCAAGTTGATGGCACGGCGCTCGCGCCACTCGCGCCGGTCGCGCCGCACGAACGCCGCGAAGGTCATGGTGGGGGTGATGACGCCCGGCGGCGCGGTGGCCTCCCACTGCCGCAGCCAGGACCGGTTGCGCTCGCGCAACGCGAGCCACGCGGACTCGTCGCGAAGCGCGAGCGGCCGCAACACCAACAACCCGCAGTGAACCTCCGGCGGCTTGCTCCCCCAGATGCGCATCTGCGGCGCCCGCTAGTCAGTCCACACGAGACACGGCACGAGGTCGCCGGGCTTGATGTGCGTGACGTCTTCCGCGAGAACCGCCAGGGCGTTCGCCTGTGCCATGTCCGCGAGTGCGGGCTGCCACGTGTCGCCGATGGGAGTGCAAGTAAGTGACTCGCGCGGGCCCGCCATGCGCATCGGGATGCATTGCGTCACGCCCTCCGGCGACTCGATCGCGACCGTGCTCGCGGCGTTCACGCGCCTGCGCTCGACCTCGGCGTAACCAGACATCGTCCGGAGCATCGGGCGCACGTACATTTCGAACGCGGTGATCGCTGCGGCAGGGTGGCCGGGCAGCGCGACCACGGGCGTGGGCTCCGCGCGCGTGCCCGCCGAGATGGCGCCGAATCCGTGCAACCGCCCCGGCATCAGCGCGACGGACGCGACCTCGAACTCGCCAAGCTCGGCCAGCACGTCCGGCAGGCTGTCGTCGCGGCCGCCGCTCAGGCTACCGGTGGTGAGGATCAGGTCCGCGCGCACAAGCTGGTCCTCGATCGTGGTGCGCAGCGAGATGCGGTCGTCAGCGACCAGCCCCACGCGGTACGCGTTGGCGCCGGCCTCCTGGACCATCACTGACAGCGTGTGCGAGTTGGACTCCGGCACCCCGCCGCGCTTGGCGCTCACGCCCGGCTCAGTCAGCTCGTTGCCCACGGCAAGGATGACGACGCGCGGGGTCGGGTATACCGTCAGGCGGCGCCTGCCGAGCATCGCGGCCAGCCCGAGCTGCTGGGCGCCAAGGCGCGTCCCCGCCTTGACGAGCACCTTTCCCGCCGGGGCGTCCGAGCCCTCCGGCAGCAGGTTGGCGCCCGGCCGCGGGGCGGCGAAGATGTCCACCTTCGCGACACCAAGGTTGGTGGCGCCCGCCGGGATCACGGCGTCGGCCCCGGCGGGAACGGGGGCGCCGCTGGCGATACGCGCGGCGGTGCCCGCGATGTGGCGGCGCGGCGCGCGCGACAGCCACGTGACGTCGTGGGAGACGGCGAGCGTGACGGGCGCCTCGCGGGTGGCGGAGGCGACGTCGGACGCGAGTAGCGCGTAGCCGTCGCACGTGGCGATGGTGACGGGCGGCAGCGGGTTCTCGGGGATGAGGTCGTCCGCGAGCATGGCGCCCGCGGCGTCGGCGATCAGCACCTCGATGGAGTCGATGCGGCGAACGCCACCCAGCAGCACCTTCTTGTGCTGAGCGAGCGTGCGGCGCTCCATCACTTGCCCGCTTCCGCGACGAACTCGCGCAGCCATGCGGTGAAGTCCGGGCCGAGGTCCTCGCGGTCCGCCGCGATCTGCACCACCGACTTCAGGTACTCAAGCTTGTCGCCCGTGTCGTAGCGGCGCCCGCGGAACACCAGGCCATAGACAGTGCCGCCGTCCTCGACCGGCATCTGCGCCAAGGTGTTGATGGCGTCGGTGACCTGGATCTCGCCGCCGCGGCCGGGAGCGGTGTCACGCAGGACGTCGAAGATCGCGGGCGTGAAGATGTACCTGCCGATGATCGCGTAGTTCGAGTACTCCTCGCCCGGCGCGGGCTTCTCGTTGAGCCGCTTGAGCAGGTGGATCTCGGCGTCGTCGGGGACGCCGCCCTCGCCGGGCAGGTCCGCCACCGGCACCGGCACGGGATCTACCGAGCCATAGAGTCGAATCATCTCGGGCGGGACCTCAAGTAGCAGCACCACGGAGGCTCCGGTGCGCCGGTGGATCGCGGCCATGATGTCGAGCACGGGGGTGCGCGCGTCCACGAAATCGTCGCCGAGCATCACCGCGAACGGCTCCCCCGCCACAAACTCCTCGGCGCAGCCCACAGCGTGGCCGAGACCCTTGGGCTGGTCCTGAGTGATGTAGGTGATATCCGCAAGCTCGCTCGCCTCGCGCACCAACGCGAGCCGGGCATCGTCCCCCTTGGACTCGAGCATCGCCTCGAGCTCCGGCGCCGGCGAGAAGTGGGCCGCCATGGCCTCCTTGCCGTCAGCCGTGATGAGCCCCACCTGGGTGAGGCCAGCGGCGGCCGCCTCCTCCACGACGTACTGAATCGCTGGGCGATCCACCACAGGAATCATCTCTTTGGGGATGGCCTTGCTCGCGGGGAGGAACCGGGTACCGCGGCCCGCGGCGGGAATTACGGCCTTGCGCACGGACGTCATGATCCGAGCCTAACCGGACCAATCCGTCATAGCCACGTAGCGCGCTGAGGCGAACACTGCGACAATGGCCGCATGGTGACGCCTTCGAATGCTGGCGCGCGCGCCGACGGCGCGGAACTCGAGGACATCAAGGCGGACCTCCGCACAGCCGCACGGGCCGCCCGCAACCAGCGCTCACCCCAGCGGCGCGAGGAGGCGGCCATCGCCATCGCCTCCCACGTGCTCGGCATGCCGCAGGTGCGCGACGCCGCAACCGTGTCCGTCTACACCTCCCGCGTGGCCGAGCCCGGCACCATGCCGCTCATCGAGGCGCTCGCCGACCGCGGCGTACGCGTGCTGCTACCCCTGCTGGGCGATGGCCTCCAGCGCGGCTGGGGCGTGTTCCACGGTGCCGACGACCTTACCGAGCGTGCCCCGGGGCGCCCGCCGGAGCCGTCGGGGGACTTTCTGCCAGGCGAGGCCCTTGCCGAGGCCGACGTCGTGATCGTGCCGGCGCTCGCCGCAGACTCGAGCGGCACCAGGCTCGGCCAGGGCGGAGGCTGGTACGACCGCGCGCTCGTGCACTCGCGTCCGGGTGCGCCCATCGTCGCGCTCGTCTTCGAGGACGAAATGTGCGCCCCCGGCGACCCGCTGCCGCGCGAGGACCACGACGTTCCCGTGGACGTCGTCGTGACACCCAGCGGCATCACGGTTATCGACGCCGCCAGCGCGACGTAAAATAACCGCCGTGCCTACCTACGCCTACGCCTGCAGCTCATGCGGACACCGCTTTGAGGCTGTCCAGGCCATGAGCGACCCCGCGCTCACGGTGTGCCCCGAGTGCGAGGGCGCGCTGCGCAAGGTGTACGGGACCGTCGGCATCACCTTCAAGGGATCGGGCTTCTACCGCACCGACTCGCGCTCCAGCGGCGCCAAGGGGGCTGGCTCCAAGGGCTCCGGCACCGCCGCGCCCAAGGCCACCGGCACCGCGTAACTCGCTAGTCCTGTCCCCAGTGCGGCGGGCGGTCGCGGCGAAGCTCGTCGTCGCGTGAGTTGCCGTGAGGCGACTCCCCCCACCCCACGTCCGAGTCGTCGGGTGCGCGGTCCGGCAACGGCGAGATGGACGGCATGGGCCGACGCCCGGTGAAGGACTTACGACGCGGCGGCACCACTGGCGGCGACGGTGGCTCGGGATCCGGGTTCGGCTGCGGGTCGGGCTCCGGCGCGGGCGCGGACTCGGGACCGGGCTTCGCCTCCGGTTCAGCAGGCGCGGCAGGCGCAGGCGGCGCGTCGGAGTCAGGGACGACTACCGCCGTGGGCGGCGGCATGTCCGCCGGAGGCTCGACGCCAGAGTAGCGGCCCACGGGCGGCATGGGCGGTGGAGGCGGCGGCTCCGCCGACGGCACCGAAATTCCGAATAGCTTCAAGATTGCGGCGGACGCAGCCTGCGGGTCGGCGAACGCGTCGATGGTCCACATGGGCGCGACCTTCCAGCCAAGCGCCTCAAGGTGCGACTGCTGCCATCGCACCAGGTCACGCAGGCTCACTCCCGCGGGCGGCGGCGCGCTGTCGGTCACCACGGCCACGGAGTACTGCCGAGCGCTCGTCTGCCGCGACCACCAGCGGGATCACGGACCTGCCGACGCCAAACCGCACGCCAACCTTGAGCCCGTGCTCGCGCAGGCGGTTGGCGACGTCTGTGAGTAGCCAGTCGGACTTCTCGTCGGTAGCCGGCTCCAGCGGGCCCGCCTCGGCCACCGCCACGAGGTCCGCGAGCATGTCCAGGCCGTGGCCAAGGTCCGCGTGGGTCGCGGCGGCGGCGATGTGTTCCTGCGTCAGCGCGGTGACCAGCACCACGTCCCGGCTGGACGCCACGATCGCCTGGCGCAACGCACGCGCGCCGCGGGACTGTGACAACGCGCCAAGCCGGTCTGGGATCTCGCCTGACGCGGTGGGCGCCCAGCCGAGCGACAGGATGACCAGCTCGGCCTCCACGGTCGACGCCGTGCCGAGCGTGGCCACCGGCACGCGCTGGATGCTCGACGTACCGCGCTCGTCGAGGGCGGCGCGGATGGCGGCCGCGTGCGCGGGGTTGCCCGCGATCACGGCGGTGCGGCGCGCGGAGCCCGCCATCGCCGCCCGCGACAGCCGCTCGATGACGGCGGCGACCTCGGCGCGAGAGGTGTCTGCGTGACGCGCGCCGGGCGCCGGGGTGGCCACCGCGTCTACCGCCACGACGTCGAGGGTGCCGCCGTCCGGCGCGGGGAACATCTCGAGCTCGCCCGCGTAGCCGTGGTCGTCGAGCACGGCCGTGACCCGCGGGTCGCGGGGCTCGGGGCGGGCGTGCAGCGCGAGCGGCGGAAGCGTCTCGCGGAGCATCGCCACCGCCGAGTTGGTGGCCGAGTGCGCGTCCGCGAGCACGATCACCTGGCTCGCCCGTGCGAGCGCCGGAACCACCTCGGCGAACGCAAGCGACTCGACGCCCACCAGCACCACGGTGTCGAACACGCGTTGCGCGGGCGCAATGTGCGACACCTGGTCCGCTGCGGCCAGCACCACCGGCCTCAGCGCGCCTACGAGGTTCGGGAACCGACCCCACAGCTCGCGCACGGGGCTGTCGCCGCCCTCAACGAGCGCCGAGAACAGGTCACGCGCGTCGTCCTGCTGCCGGGCGATCGCGACCCTGCGCCGCTCCCCGACCGCGCGCAGCAGCGGCCCCACCCGGCCCGCGGCGAACGCGGCATCGTGCTCAAGGAAGGCCGTGACGGCGCCACCGAGCGCGCCGTAAGTCGTGAGCGACGGGGCCTGTGCGGCGATCGAGTCGAACGCCGCCGCCCACCATGAGAACTCGAATTCGGCGGCTGACCGCTCGAGCGGGACCGCACGCGCCTCGAGGTCGTCGAGCAGCGGGCCAAAGCCCGACTCCTCCATGCGCCGCTCGGCCTCCTGCACGTCAGCCTCGGCGACGGCGGCCTCGGCTCCCCCCGCCAGCCCGCCGAGCGCGTCGGTCAGCACGTCCCAAGGCTGGTCAGCGAGCCGGGCGATGCCGGTGGCCGCCTCGGCAGCTGGCGCGATCTCGGCCCACACTGCGGCGGACTCCGCGAACCGCGCGGCGACGGCGTCGAGCGAATCGGGGACCGCCGGGATGGCGCCCACGGAGCAGTGCTGACGCCAGCGCGTGTTGAGCTGCCCGGCCTCGACCAAGAGCTCGTGGAGGTGCGTGTACGGGCGGTTGGGGCGCAGCAGCTCGCGCGCGCGCTTCTCGATCGCCTTGCGTTCGCGCTTGGGCATGTCGCCGTACATCGGCGAGCCCTCGGGGGCCGTCGCGGCGACGACGTCGCCATGGTGGTGCGTGAACACCGCCGGCTGGAAGGTGTCGAGTGTGTGGCGCAGGCGCTCGAACAGCTCGAGCTGGTCGGCCAACGCCGAGAGCGAGAACGCGCCGTCCACCGCGACCTCCGCCGACACCGTCTCCGCGTCCTGGCGAAGCCGCGGCAGGTGGACGCCAAGGAAGCGCTCGAGCGCGTCGTCAAGGCGCGGGCCAAGCTCGGGATCATGGACGACGCTGGCCCACCAGGGCGGGGGCGGCGGCGCCTCCTCCTCGGGTTCCTCGGGCTCGGCCGGCTCGGGCTCCTCGCCGGGCAGCGGCACACCTAGCCGCGCGGCATACGCGCGCATCCCGGCCTCGGCTACGACCGCGAGGCCGCGTTCGGCGACGGTCGCGGCGGGCTCTCCACCCAGCCGCACCTGGGTGACCGGTGGATGCTCGACGGACGTGAGGCGCACCAGCGCCTGGACGCATTGGTATGCGCTCACACCCCACGGCTCCCAGATCAGGTGGAGGTCCTCCATGCGCGAGCGCATCTGGGCGCGCGCAGCGAGCAGGCGTTCGCCGTCGCGCCGTAGCGCGGCCTCGTCTACACCCGGCGCCGTGGCGGTCATGGAGGCGAGTAGGTCCTTGCGGGCGGCGCTGTTCCAGCCCGGGTCCGCGCCCGAGATGTAGAGCTCGCCGGCTTCCGCGGCGTCGAGCGCTCCCGCAACCGCCGAGAGCGTGCGGGTTCCGCCCGCGACGACGGCCACGCATTTGCCGGACGCGGCGCCGTCCGCGGCGATCGCGGCAGCGGTGCCGATCGCGTCCCCGCCCGGCGGCACTTGCACGAACAGGCTGCGTCCCGTCGCCACCAGGTCGAGTGCGGCAAACTGGACGTCGTCAAGGTCGCCAAGGCCGCGCTCAGCGAAGGGGTCGCGGTCCGCGGCGCCGACGATGGGCACGGGCGTCGCGAGCTCGCGGTGCGCGCCGGCGTCGCCCGCGACGCTCGCCAGCAGGAGCGACGAACCGATCAGGTGATCGCACTCGTCAAGGTCGTCCTCGAGCCGCTGCTCCGGGTCGTCAAACGAGCCGAGCACCAGGGACTCCTCGACCGTGAGGTCCTCGCCGAACACGGCCGTCATCTCGCGGACGCGGTTCCACAGCGGGCGAGGGTCGAACTCCTTACCGCGCAGGCTCGCGTCTGCGAGCGCGTCGAGCGTCTCGGTGACGCCTCGCGCACGTAGCTCGGCGGCGAAGACGGGGTTCACGAAGGCCGCGTCAAGCAGGCGGATCTCGGTGTCCGTGTCGCGGGCGACGCTGAGGGTCACCGGGCGGAGCAGCAGCGGCACCTCGCGGCGGCCGTCGTCGTCCGTCCAGGTTGCGACGCCCACGACCAGCGCGGCCGTCGAGACGCCGGAGTTGAGCTGGACGTGCTCCGAGTGCTCGCGCATCTCGCGGCCAAGCCGGAGGGCCTCTGCCAGCGCGGCTGGTTCGCGGACCATCGTGGACATCAGGGTGGGGCGCTCCGCGAACAACTGCGCGAGGCCGGAAGGGTGGGATCCGGCTAGGTTGAGCGTGGGCGCATCGGAGCCGTTCAGGTCGCGAAGCGGCGACGAAACCGCGAGCGCCTGCAGCTGCTTGCGCCACTCCGCCAGCGCGTCGGCGACCAGGGCGCGGCCGATGTAGTCCACCACTTCTCCACGTTACCCAGACGGGGTGCGCAGGGGCGGCTGCCACGCCGCCACGCAAAGGGCGGAGCGCAAGACAGTGCGCGCCGCACAGGGGGGCAGGCGACGCGCACCGTTACGGAAATTGTCCGGCCTCGGGGGCGTCTCGGTCAATCTGCCGCGCCGTGGTGCGCCTGGCCGGATTCGAACCGGCGACACCCGCTTTAGGAGAGCGGTGCTCTATCCCCTGAGCTACAGGCGCTTGCGCCCTAGAAGGATACCCGCGCGGGCGCCCCTGCGGGGGCAAAATCGACGGCGCCTACCAGCGGCTGTGGACGTGCGGCCGGATCTCGCGGTTGTAGATCTCGGACAGCGCCGCGTGCGTGGCCTCGTCGAGCGTGGGCAACTCGCCCGCCGCCGCGTTCAGTGCCGCCTGCTCGGGGTTGCGCGCGCCAGGGATGACGGTGGACACGCCCTGGTCGATGATCCAGCGCAGCGCCAGCTGCGCCGTCGTCCATCCGGGCGGCGTAAGCGCGGCAACCTCGCGCGCCGCGGCGACGCCCACGTCGAACGGCACGCCCGCGAAGGTCTCGCCCACATCGAACGCCGCGCCCTCGCGGTTATACGTGCGGTGGTCGTTCTTGGGGAAGGTGGTCGCCTCGTCGTACTTGCCGGTGAGCAGGCCCGACGCGAGGGGCACCCGCGCGATGATCGCGATGCCCGCGCTTTCGGCCTCGACGAGCACCCGCTCGAGCGGCTTGCGCCGGAAGATGTTGAAGACGATCTGGACGCTCGAGATGCCGGGTTCGCCCATGGCGATGAGCGCCTCCTCGCACGTCTCGACCGAGACGCCGACGCGCTTGGCGCGGCCCTCGTCGACGATGGTCGCGAGGTACTCGTACGTGTGGGGGTCGCGGAACACCGCGGTGGGCGGGCAGTGGATCTGCATCAGGTCGAGCGAGTCGACGCCCAGGTTCTCGCGGCTGCGATCAGTCCACGCCCGGAAGTTGTCGAGCGTGTACGCGCTTGCCACGTGCGGGTCGGCGCGACGGCCCATCTTGGTGGCGACCATGAACCCGCCAGAGTCCTTGCGGCTGCGCAGGAATTGGCCGATCGCCCGCTCGGAACGGCCGTCCCCGTAGACGTCGGCGGTGTCGAAGAACGTGGTCCCGGCGTCCGCCGCAGCATTGAGAATTTCCTGCGAGCGGTCCTCGTCTACGTCGCCCCAGTCGGCGCCAAGCTGCCAGCAACCGAGCCCGACGACGGACAGCGGAGCCCCAAGCCGAGCGGGCCGTGAGGAGAGCATCCTCCGACCGTACGCCACCTCGCGCGACGTCGCATCCGATACCGGGTGGGGAATGGCTATTTCTCCCAGAATTTGTCCTTTGTGACGCGCACGAAGACGGGGTTCTTCTGCCACATGGTGCGGAACCTCACCACCGTTCCCTTGGTGGCCGCCTCGATCACGAGGTTTCCCCCGGCGTAGAGCGCGACGTGGCCAGGTGTCACGACGATGTCGCCGGGCCTGGCGTTCTTGCGCGACACCCGCTTGCCGATGTGGAAGTACGGGCCGGTCGTCCTCGGCAAGTTGATGCCGAGCCGCTGGTAGACGTAGCCCACAAAGCCCACGCAGTCGAACCCTGCAGGCGACCGCCCGCCCCACACGTACGGCACGCCCTGGTACTTGGCTGCTTCCATCAATACCTTGTTGCCCTTGACGGAGGCGGGCAGCGGGCCCGTCCAGGTCTGGCCAGCGAGGCCAAGCTCGGTGACGCCCACGTGGATCGTGTCGAACTCATAGTCGGCCGCTGCGGATGCCTGGATGCGGGAATCGTTGGCCGCGATCTGTGCGGCGAAAGCGTTGGCGGCGGCGTCAGCCCGCTCGGCGTACGGGATCGCGGGCTCCGGTAGCGAGGCGGCGGAGACGCCCAGAATGGCGATGATGCCCGCGGTATGGATGGCAAAAACGCGCGCGGAAGCGCGCAAAGGTGAGTACCTCAAGAGTCGTCCTCAATCGCACCCAGGGCGCGGTCATCGCGCCACACGGGGCGCTGTCTGCATCTGCCTCTCCAACGCGCGACCATGCGGCCGGGTTCCGGGGAGGGGGCCGCATCGGGCAGCCAAGGGCCCCAGTTTACGGGATACCCCGCGGGGGCTAAGACAGCGAGACGAAGATGTGCCGCGCGGACACCGCGTCGAATTCGACAGAGCCGATGTCGCTCGACACCGTGCTCACGCCGTCGGCCGTTGAGATGCGGACGGCCGCGCCCGGAATGAGGCCGGCTGCCGCGATGTCCGCGAGCAGGCCGGGCACGGTCTGCGGTCCCTCACCAATGCGCACAAGAGTCGCGGTGGCGTCCCCGTCCACATCGGCGACCGCGATCGCCCCGCGCGTGGGCGTCGCCGGGGCAGCGCCCAACTCCTCGAGGCCGGGGATGACGTTGCCGTACGGCGAACGGTCGGGCGAGTCGAGGATCTCGAGCAGCCGCTTCTCGACCCGCTCGCTCATCACGTGCTCCCAGCGGCAGGCCTCGTCGTGCACGAACGGCAGCTCGAGGCCGATGACGTCGATGAGCAGGCGCTCGGCGAGCCGATGCTTGCGCATGACGCGGGTCGCGGCGGCCAGGCCCTCGGGGGTGAGCTGGAGGTGGTGATCTCCCTCGGACACGACGACGAGCCCGTCTCGCTGCATCCGCGCGACGGTCTGGGAGACTGTGGGCCCTGAGTGCTCAAGTTGCTCGGCGATGCGCGCCCGCATGGGCGTGATTCCGTCCTCCATCAACTCGTAAATGGTACGGAGGTACATCTCCGTGGTGTCGATGAGGTCGGTCATGGCTACGCCGTCGCGAATCTACCGAGGCCCTGGTACGCCCACCCAGCGGCCTTCCATGCGTCGACGTCGAGGCAGTTGCGGCCGTCGATCACGTGCGCGTTCGCCACGGCTCCGGCGAGCGCGACCGGGTCGGCCTCGCGGAACTGCTTCCACTCGGTGGCGACGATGACGACCTCCGTGTCCGCCACGGCGTCCTCCACGGACGTCGCGTAGTGGAGCGTGGGCCACACGGCCTTGGCGTTGGCCATCGCCTCGGGGTCGAACACGCGCACGTCGGCGCCCGCGAGGTGAAGCTTGCCCGCCACATCGAGCGCAGGAGAGTCGCGGATGTCGTCGCTGTTGGGCTTGAACGCGGCGCCAAGCACGGCGACCTTCTTGCCGTTCAGGCTTCCGCCGACTGCCTTGCGGGCGAGGTCGACGACGTGCTCGCGGCGGCGCAGGTTGACGTCGTCCACCTCGCGCAGGAAGTTGAGGGCGTCGCCCACGCCAAGCTCGTCGGCGCGCGCCTGGAACGCTCGGATGTCCTTGGGCAGGCAGCCGCCACCAAAGCCGATGCCCGCGCCCAGGAACTTGCGGCCGATGCGCTCGTCGAAGCCGATGGCGTCAGCGAGGTCGTTGACGTCCGCGCCGGTGACCTCGCAGATCTCGGCGACGGCGTTGATGAACGAGATCTTGGTCGCGAGGAACGCGTTCGCGGAGACCTTGACGAGCTCCGAGGTTGCGTAGTCGGTGATCACGAACGGGGTGTCGCGGGCGAGCACGTCAGCGTACACGCGGCGCGCGGCGGCCTCGACGTTGCCGGGGTTTTCCGGGTCGATTCCGAGCACCAGCCGGTCGGGCCGCAGGGTGTCCTCGACGGCGAAGCCCTCGCGCAGGAACTCGGGGTTCCAGCCAAGCTCGGCCTGGCTGCCGACGGGCGCGATGGCCTTGAGGCGCGCGGCAAGGCGGGCGGCGGTCCCGACGGGAACCGTGGACTTGCCGAACACGACGGCCGGGCGCGTCAGCAGCGGCCCGAGCGTGTCGATGACGGCGTTGACGAAGCGCATGTCGGCGGCGTTCTCGCCGGGCTTCTGCGGCGTGCCCACGCCAATGAAGTGGACGTCGGCGAACGCGGCGGCCTCGGCGGGGTCGGTGGTGAACCGGAGCTGGCCGGAGTCCACGTGCTTCTTGAGTAGCTCGGGCAGCCCGGGCTCAAAGAACGGCACCTCACCGTTGCGAAGGCGCTCAATCTTGGCCTCGTCGACGTCGACGCCGATCACCTCGTGGCCCAGTTCGGCCATGCCGGCGGCGTGCGTTGCACCCAGGTAGCCGGTGCCGAAGACGGAGATCTTTTCCATGCCGCCAGCCTATCGGCTGACGCTCACCCGCCACATACGTAGGTCCCGGGTGGACAGGGGGTATCTGGACGCCGCCGCGCGCACGGCTGCCCGCAGCGCTACGGCACCGAGACGACGGCGGCCGATCCCTCGGCGTCCACCACCACGTCGCCGTCTGAGTGCGGCACGAACACTGCCTGGCCCTGGCGCAGCTCAGCCACCTGCCCGGCCTCGACCCGCACGCTCGCGCGCCCCTCATATGCCAGGACGATGCGGGGCCCGGCCCCGAACCCGGCCTCGCCATTCGATACGGTCGCCAGGCCGAACGCGCGGCTTGGCGCGGGGTAGCGGGCAAACACGCCGTCGCGCTCTGCCGGGATCCGGTGGGCGGGCGCGGGGGCGGTGTGCGCGATCGCGAGCAGCTCGTCCACGTCGACGTGCTTGGGCGTGAGGCCCGCGCGCACCACGTTGTCGGAGTTCGCCATCACCTCAAGGCCAACACCCGACTGGTAGCTGTGGACGGTGCCGTCGCCCGTGAAGCACGCCTCCCCCGGCTCGAGCAGCACCGCGTTCATCGCGAGCGCGACCAGCACGCCCCCGTCTCCGCGGAAGTGCTCGGCCACGCCGGCCGCGGCAACCAGGCTGTCGCTCGCGCCCGGTGCCTCGGCCGCGGCGACCACGGCGTCGGTCACTCCGGCGGCGTCGTCCATCCGGGTGAACGCCGTGCGCAGGTACACCGCGAGGTCGGCGATCTCGATCGCGTTGTCCGCCGCCGCGACCACCCGGCCCAGATCCGCGAGCGCGGCCGCGGAGATGCATGCGTCGCTCACCACGTCCAGGTCCTCCCGCAGCTCCGCCACGGGCCTGAAGCCCGCCAGGATCCGCATCGGCGTGATCGCGACGATCATCTCCGGCTTGTGGTTGCGGTCGCGGTAGACCCGGTCGGGCGAGTCGAGCGGGATCCCCTCGGCGTCCTCGCGCGCGAACCCGGCGCGCGCCTGCGCCAGCGACGGGTGCACCTGGATGCTGAGTGGCTTCGCGATCGCGAGCACCTTGAGCAGGTACGGGAGGCGTCCGTCGTGCTCGGCGGCTGCGGCGCCGCCCAAGGCCGCCACGGGGTCGGCGTCGATGGCGGCGTCGAGCGTCATCCCGGGGCCGTCGTTGCCCAGCACGAGCGCCGGCGCCGCGGGGTGCGCTCCCCACCACGCTTCGGCCACGGGCTCGCCCGACGGCCGCACCCCAAGCATCGCAGGAATCGAGTCAAGGTCACCCCACGCGTAGTGCTGGAGGGCAGGGGTGATCCGCAACATGAGTCCATCATGGCAGTGACTGGGCGGGACCTCCCGCGCGTGGGCGCATGCAGGTGCGCCGCTAGAGTTGGCACATGCCAGATACACTCCGAATCCCCGCCGAATTGCTCCCTCGTGACGGCCGCTTTGGCTCCGGCCCGAGCAAGGTCGCGGACCGCCAACTCGACGCCCTGCGCGCCGCTCAGCCTGGCGTGCTCGGCACGTCTCACCGCCAGGCGCCCGTCAAGAACCTCGTGGGCGACGTGCGCGCGCAGCTCGCGGACTTCTTCAGCCTGCCGGACGGCTACGAGATCGCGATCGGCAACGGCGGCTCGACGTTCTTCTGGGACGTCGCGACCTTCTCGCTGGTGCGCGACCGGGCGCAGCATTGCGCCTTCGGCGAGTTCGGCAACAAGTTCGCCGCGTCCACCACCGCGGCCCCGCACCTGCAACCCTCGAGCGTCCGCACCGCCAAGCCCGGAAGCGTCATCCTGCCCGAGGCCGAAGACGGCATCGACGTCTATGCGTGGCCGCACAACGAGACCAGCACCGGCGCCATCGCAGCGGTCGAGCGCCCAGCGGGCATCGGCGACGACGCGCTCACCGTGATTGACGGCACGAGCGCCGCGGGCGGCACGCACGTGGACATCGCGCAGACCGACGTCTACTACTTCGCGCCACAGAAGAGCTTCGCGTCCGAGGGTGGGCTCTGGTTCGCCATCATGTCGCCCCGCGCGATCGCCCGCACCGAGCAGATCGCCGCGTCTGGCCGGTACATCCCGCCCTCGCTCGACCTAGCGTCGGCACTCGAAAACTCGCGCCTCAACCAGACCCTCAACACCCCAAGCGTGTCCACGCTGGTGTTGATGCGCGCCCAGCTCGAGTGGATGCTTGAGCAGGGCGGAATGGCGTGGGCCGCGGCCCGCACCGCCGACTCGTCCGGCCGAATCTACGGCTGGGCGAGTGACGAACCTCACGTAGTGCCGTACGTCACAAACCCTATTAACCGCTCTCCCGTCGTCCTTACTTTGAACTTGGAATTGGGGACAAGTTCAGAGGCAGTGCGAGCAGTGCTGAGGGAGAACGGCATCGTTGATGTCGATCCTTATCGGAAGCTTGGGGAGAACCAACTACGTATTGGTGTGTACCCCGCGGTTGATCCGGAGGATGCCAGCGCTCTTGTGAAGTGCCTCGGATGGGTTTTGGAGAGGTCCGATGAGCTGGCACAGCGAGCGGGAGGTACTTCCTCGCCGCAATAACAAGAGTTCTCGAGCGCGCTATTTCGTGCTCGTACCCGTAGTTCCGCTATTGGTGGCCCTTGGCCTCGTAGCGACCCTCCCGCTTCAGGCGGATGCAACCGACGCGCCAAGCGCGGCACTCACGGTCGACACGCCGGCCCCCGAGGCCAGCGCCACCGAGAGCGGCCCCGTCGTGACGCCACTGCCGGCAATCACCGCGGCGAGCAAGACGTCCTCCAAGGTCGCGAACGCGATCTTCCCGGTGCCGCCGATCTCGATCAAACCGGAGCCGAAGCCCGACCCGAAGCCGGCGACGACGTCAGGCGGCTCCTCAGCGTCGTCGCACACGGGGAGCACAAAGAAGTCGTCCAACCCGTGCGCATTCTCGAACATGAAGTCGTACTCCGTGTCGAGCGCGCCGTACTCCTCAGCCGAGAAGCAGAACTTCGCGCTGCTCAACGACGCGCGCAAAGACGCCGGCAAGAAGAAGTTGTCGTGGTCGAGTTCGCACGCGAACAAGGCCCGCGCATGGGCGGTGCACCTCGCGAAGAACAAGTGCCCGCTCGCGCACAGCCCGTCGTCCTTCTGGGACAACGGTGAGAACGCGTACTGGACGTCAGGCGGGTCGCTCGACAGCCTCGCTCAGCGTGCGCACAACGGATTTATGGGGTCCAGCGGCCACAAGGCCAACATCCTGCGATCGTGGTTCCACGTCGTCGGGATCGGAATCGCGAAGGGTGCGAACGGTTCCTGGTACCTCATCCAAAACTTCGGCGGCTAGCCCGCCGGAGGGACACTCCCGCATCGCCAAATAGGCCCGCGTCGCCCCCTCTCCGGGCGACGCGGGTCGCGGCGGTTCCGGGCCCTCCGGGGCGCTAGTCGACCTGAGGGTCGCAGTGCGTGAGGTCCTTCTCCGCGAGCGGCTTGCCGTCGGGCGTCACGTAGGTGACGTAAAGCACCACGGGCACGTCGCCCTCGTTGACACCCTCGTGCACGTAGCCGGGGCCCTCGACGAGCGACTCCCCCGCCTTGTACACGTACACCCCGCCAGGATGCGTGGGCGCGTAGTGCGTGAGCTCGCCCGACTCGATCACGCCGATCACGTTGCCGTAGTGGCAGTGCGGCCCCGTGCTCGCGCCGGGCTGCAGCGTGATCTCAGCGAAGTCGAAGTCGGTGGTGCCCTGGAACTCGATGTCGACCGGGTCCGTCTGGCTGCCATCCGACAGTGCGACCACCGTCACCGGGTCGGCGGGCGCCGAACAACCGGCGAGAACTGCAAGGGCAAACGTGACGACGACGGCGCGAGTTTTCATGCGAATCAGGCTACCCGGCGGTGGGGCGCGGGGCGCGAGGAGTTACTCAGAGTTGTCGGTGAGGCGCCACGGCGGGATGAAACGGTGCAGCAGCAGAGTGGCAACGATGCCTACAGCGCCCGATGCAAACAACCCGGTCGCTGCCGAGATCGCCGCGCCTGCCGACAGCACCGCCGATCCTGTCAGGCCGCCGACGTCTTGCAGCGTCATCCACCAGCCCGTAAACACGGGGCGGCCCTGGACCGGGGCAACGTCGGCGCCGAGCGTCATGAGCAGGCCAGAGCCCCAGCCGTTCGCGACGCCAAGGAGCACCGCGAGCATCGTCAGCTGCGCTGCGGTCGTCGTGAAAGGGAAAACAATTGAGATCGCGGCAAACAACGCGGTAGACGGGATCGCGGTCCACCAGCGACCCCACCGGTCCATCACCAGGCCCGCGGGGTAGAACAGCAGCATGTCCACGGCCGTCGACACCGCGAAGATGCTCGCGATGGTCCCGTTGCTGAGCCCAATGTGCTCGCCCCACAGGGGAATCGCAACCAAGCGCACATAGCGCGCGGCATTGGTCATCCCAATGGCAACGCCGAGCGTAGACATCACGCCGCGGTGATCGCGCGCAATCTGACGCGCCGACACCTGTTTTGCTGCGACCGCGTGGAAGTGCTCCCTCCAGGCGGACGTGGGCAGCAATGACACCGCGCCTGCCGCGATCATCACGGCTGCGAACACGTACGCGAGCCGCAGCCCGACCCCGGTCTCCGACGAGGCCGCGTCGGCCGGTGCCAGCGCGGCGATAATGGCCGCGCCCACCACGGGGCCTACGAAGTTGCCGATTCGCCAGATGCCCGCGAGCGTCGTCAGCGCGCGTGCCCGATACAACTGCGGCACCAAGCTGACTACCTGCGCCTGCCGCGACACGTGCACCGCCGCGTGACCCGTGCCAGTGAGCGTCGCGGCGATGAAGAACGGCACCAGATTCGTGCTCACGGCACACCCGAGCGCAGCTACCGCAAGCGCCAGCAACGCCCACCCGGAAGCCTTCGCTGGGCCCCGCACGACGGACAGCTTGCCGCCCCACGCATTTCCGATGATGCGGCCCGCCATGTACGCGCCCACGGCAGCGGCCGCCAGGCCCTGCGACGCGCCAAGGTCAAGCGCGGACAGCGTGAGGATGGGGTACATCGCGCCCACGCCGATCTCCGACAGGATCGTCGGAATGTACGCGGACGTGGTCAGCGATCGCAACACGGAGCGACGTGGGCGCTCCGCACTTGGTGCCTCTTCCGAGGCGGGACTAGTCAGCGGACTTGTCCGCGGACGGCTCCACCTGGGGCTCCGCGGCCTCCCCGTCGGCGGATGCTTCCGCTTCGGGCGCTTCTGCGACGTCCGGCGCAGCGTCGGCGGGCGCCGACTTCGCCTCCGGTGCGTCTGCTGCCGGCTCTTCGTCTGCGGGGGCCTCGTCTGCCGAAGCTTCGGTGTCGAGGCTCTCCTGCGACATCGTGTCGACGACCGGCGCGTCTGCGGGCCATCGCGACGCCTGCTTGTCGAGGTCCGTCTGTGAGTGCGCGCCGCAACCGTGGTCGAGCGACACTACCGAGCCATCGGACGGGGACCACTCGTTCGCACATACGCCGAAGGTGCCGCGCAGGGAGCCCGCGATGGGGATCATGAAGGCGCACGTCGCGCACTGCTCGGCGGAGGCGATGGCGGACGCGGCCGTGGGGCCGTGCGAGCCCCGGTACCAGCGGTCGGCGGCAAGCTCGCGACCCTCCGCCCCGAGCACGCGCTCGCGACCAAGCCCAAGCTCCCACAGGGCAACCTGGTCGGCGTCGGCGTCGTCCGTGATCTCGTAGCCGGGGACGACGCGGGGGTCGTCCTTCAGATACGGCAAGACCATGTGCGCGTCGAGGTCGCCGGGTTGGACGCGGTCCGCCCACGGCACCCAGGCCGGGGCAAGCAGGGCGTCGTCCGCGGGCGTCAGGTAGGCCTCGCAGATCGCCGCCTCCTTGCCGCGCGGGGCGCGAGAGACCGTCACTTCCCAGATCCAGCCGCGATACCCCGGGATCAGGGCGGCGAACTGGTGCGTCACCAGGCGTTCGTCGACCTCCACGGCCGCCAGGTGGTCGCCGACGTGCGCGGCATCCTCGGCGGCCTCGATCGCGACCTCGCGCGCGAGGTCCACGGCCTTGATCAGGACGGTCTCGGCCATCAGGAGTCCAACTGTTCGGCGACGGCGCGCAGCACTGCCGCGACCTTGCCAGCCTTGGCTGGCTCGGGGTACTTGCCCTTGCGCAGGCCATTGGAGACGCCGTCAAGCATCTTGATGAGGTCCTCGATGATCACGGTCATGTCGTCCGTGGGCTTGCGCAGCCCCTCGGAGACGGAGCGTGGCGCCTCGAGCACGTTCACGGTCATGGCGGAGGGGCCGCGGCGGCCGTCGGCGATCGAGTATTCGACGCGCGTCCCTGGACGCGGGTTCGGGACGTCCGCGGGCAGCGCCGAGGCGTGCAGGAACGCCTCTTCGCCCTCATCGCTCTGGATGAAACCGAAACCCTTGTCAGCGTCGTACCACTTGACCTTGCCCGTGGGCATGACTACCTCGCTTGCTCCTTGCGACACCCGTCGCAGCGCCGACGCTTCTGCGCCGGCGTGCTCCTATTCTAGCGGGCGTTCGGGCGGTGCCACCGTGCCCGGCGATTCTCAGGAAACTCTCAGGCTTGAGCGCCACACTTGAGCCATGACCGACGCTCAGCAGCCGGCAGTATCAGCGCATCGCATCCTCGTGGTTGACGACGAGCCCGACCTGCGGGAGCTGCTCACCACGTCGCTCACCTACGCCGGCTTCGACGTGAGCGCGGCCGCCAACGGGAACCAGGCGCTCGCCGCAGTCGCGGACCGCCGTCCGCACCTGATCGTGCTTGACGTGATGATGCCGGACATGGACGGCTTCACCGTGACCCGCAAGTTGCGCGCGCGGGGCGACAACATGCCGATCATCTTCCTCACGGCCCGCGACACCGCGAACGACGCCGTCGCGGGCCTCACCGTGGGCGGCGACGACTACGTGTCGAAGCCGTTCTCGCTCGCCGAGCTGGTGGCGCGTATCCAGGCCATCTTGCGGCGCTCCGACCACGCCGCGCCGTCGTCCGAAGCGCTCACCGTGGGCGACCTCGTGCTCGACGACGACGCGCACGAAGCCACGCGCGCGGGCCAGCCCTTGGACCTGTCGCCCACCGAATTCACGCTGCTGCGCTACATGATGGAGAACGCGGGCCGGGTGCTGTCGAAGTCGCGGATACTCGACCACGTATGGCAGTACCAATGGGACGGCGACGGCGCGATCGTCGAGACCTACGTGTCCTACCTCCGCAAGAAGGTTGACGCGCCGTTTGGCACGCCGATGATCCACACCAAGCGCGGCGTGGGCTACGTGCTCAAGGCGCCGACATGAGCCGGTGGCCGCTGCGGGTGCAGCTCCCTGCCATCGCGATCGCACTGCTCGTCGTCGCCGAGTTGTTGGTCGGGATCGTGGCCGTCACCATTCTCAAGCGCACGCTTGTCGAACAGGTTGACGCGCGCCTCACCGAGGCTGCCGGCGCGCTCACCGAGCGCCCGCGAGTCGGCAGCGGGCAGCCCGGCGGCCCCGGCGGTCGGGTGCAGAACGCCGACCTCCCGTCCGACTACGTGGTCGTGTATCACGACGCCGACGGCAAGGTCTTCGCCACGGTCTCGTCTGGTGTTCGCGTCTCCGAGGAGGACGCGCCAAGCCTCGTCCTCGACCTCGAGGCCGTGGAGCCGTACACCACGCGCGTCGACGGTGGCCTCCAGTGGTGGCGGGTGTTCACCGTGGACGCGCCGAACCGGCGCGGCACCGTTACGGTCGCGCTCCCGCTACGCGACGTCACCGAGGCGACGGCGGCGCTACGACGCACAGTGCTGATCGTGGCGGGGCTGTCCGCCGTGGTCGGCGCGGCGATCGCGTGGGCCGCCACTCGCCAGTCGCTGCGGCCGCTACGCCAGGCCGAGGAGACCGCCGCCAGGATCACCGACGGCAACCTCACCCTCCGCCTCGCCCCCGGCAACGAGGGAACGGAGGCTGGCTCCCTCGCGGCATCACTCAATTCAATGCTCGACAAGCTCGACGATGCCTTCAAGGCGCAGGCGCGCTCGGAGGAGAAGTTGCGGGCGTTCCTGTCCGATGCGTCGCACGAGTTGCGCACGCCGCTCGCCGCGATTCAGGGCTACGCGGAGCTCCAGCGGACCGGCAGCGCGCCACCGGACAACAAGGCCATCGAGCGCATCGAGGCCAACGCCAAGCGGATGGGTGCGCTGGTCGATGACCTGCTCGTTCTCGCACGCTTCGACGAGACGCCCGCGAGCCTCGGCGGCAACGAACGCCTAGACCTGGCGCAGCTCGCGGAGGACGCCGTGGCGGACATCCGCGCGCAGGCGCCCGACCGGACGGTGACCTGCACCGTCGAGTCCGGACCGATGGACGTCGTCGGCAGTGAGCGCCAGGTGCGCCAGCTACTCGCCAACCTCGGCGCGAACGCCTTGTGCCACACCCCTGCCGGCACGGCGATCGACATCAGTTGCGGGCGGACTTCGCGGGCCGCGACGGTAACCGTGAGGGATCACGGTCCAGGAGTTCCTGCCAGCGCCAGGGAGCGAGTCTTCGACCGGTTCTATCGCGTTGACACGTCGCGCACGCGCGACACGGGCGGCAGCGGCCTGGGGCTGTCGATCGTCGCCGCAATCGTGGAGGCGCACGGCGGCACAGTCCGGGCTCTTGATGCCGACGGCGGCGGCGCGGCGTTCGTCGTCTCGCTGCCCCTTGCCGACTGAGCCGCGCCGCCGCCGCGCCCGTCCGCACACGCGCCGTCCGCACGCCCGCCACTGATGTCCCAGGGTCGTCGTCGGCGAGCTCAGTCCACAGCCCCACACGCGACGCGGCCGACGTGTCAGACCCCTCCCTAGCGTCGTCCTACCGACGAAAGGAAGAGTCATGACCACGTACCACGTTGACGCGGCGCAAGTCGCTCAGGCGGCCGCGCGCGCGGGCGCAACCGGCGAGACCATTCGGGCAGAGGTGGCGGGCCTCGTGGGCCAGCTCACGCAGCTCGAGGCCTCGTGGCAGGGCGGCGCTTCCGCCGCGTTCACTGGCCTGCTGCAGCAGTGGCGCGCCGCGCAGGCGCAGCTTGAGCACGCGCTCGACTCCATGGGCTCGGGCCTGTCCCAGGCCGCCACGCAGTACGAGCAAGCGGAGTCCAACGCGGCGCGCATGTTCCAGCGGTAGGGCGGCTATCGTCGAGGGATGGCGCTGCTGATCGATCCCCCGCTGTGGCCGCGCCACGGTCGCGTGTGGGGGCACTTGGTGAGCGACGTCTCCCTCGACGAACTCCACGCGTTTGCCCGCGACGCGGGCATCCCGGAGCGCGGCTTCGACCGCGACCACTACGACGTCCCCGCCGACATGCACCCGCGCCTCATCGAGCTAGGCGCCCAGCTCATCGACGGCCGCGAACTCGTGCGGCGCCTGCGCGCCTCGGGCCTGCGGGTCACGTCGGCCGAACGTCACGATCGCTAACGTGTCGCTGCGCAGCTTTTCGCCCGGGCTCACCCGACGTTCAAGCTGAAACTGAGCGCCAAAGTCGTGCGCGGCTTTTCGCCCCACCCACGTTCTGGGTGACACAGAAAAAGGCGGGCGACGCGGTGTCGCCCGCCGTGGTGCGGAAACGGAGCGGGCCGGAAGGCTTCGCTTCGAGGGGATCAAGCCTGACCGCCCCGAGAAGCGAAGCCTTCCGGCCCGCGTACAAAGGTCTTCCGCTAGAAGCCCATTCCACCCATGTCAGGCGCACCGCCACCGGGCATCGAGTGCTCCGGCTCCGGCTTATCTGCGACGACGACCTCAGTGGTGAGGAACAGCGCGGCGATGGATGCGGCGTTCTGCAGGGCAGAGCGCGTCACCTTGACCGGGTCATTCACTCCCGCTGCGAGCAGGTCCTCGTAGACGCCGGTTGCGGCGTTGAGGCCGTGACCGATCGGCAGGCCCTTCACCTTCTCGACAACAACGCCGCCCTCAAGGCCGGCGTTGATGGCGATCTGGCGCAGCGGCGCGGACAGTGACAGCTCGACGATGCGAGCACCGGTGGCCTCGTCGCCGTCGAGCTTGAGGCCCTTGAACGCGGTGTTGCCAGCCTGGATCAGCGCGACGCCACCACCGGCGACGATGCCCTCTTCGACGGCAGCCTTCGCGTTGCGAACGGCGTCCTCGATGCGGTGCTTGCGCTCCTTGAGCTCGACCTCGGTTGCCGCGCCCGCCTTGATGACGGCGACGCCGCCCGCGAGCTTGGCGAGACGCTCCTGGAGCTTCTCGCGGTCGTAGTCGGAGTCTGAGTTCTCGATCTCCGCGCGGATCTGCTTGACGCGACCCTCGATGACGGCGGCGTCTCCGGCACCCTCGACGATGGTGGTCTCGTCCTTGGTTACGACGACCTTGCGGGCGGTGCCGAGCATGTCGAGCGTCGCGGTCTCAAGCGAGAGGCCGACCGACTCGGAGATGACCTGGCCACCCGTGAGGATCGCGATGTCCTGGAGCATCGCCTTGCGACGGTCTCCAAAGCCAGGCGCCTTGACGGCGACGGCCTTGAACGTGCCACGGATCTTGTTCACGACGAGCGTGGCCAGGGCCTCACCCTCGATGTCCTCGGAGATGATCGCCAACGGCTTGCCCGCCTGCATGACCTTCTCGAGCAGCGGGAGCAGGTCCTTGATGTTCGAGATCTTCGACTCGACGAGAAGCACGTAGGCGTCCTCGAGGACCGCCTCCTGGCGCTCCTGGTCCGTGACGAAGTAGGGCGAGATGTAGCCCTTGTCGAAGCGCATGCCCTCGGTGAGCTCAAGCTCGAGGCCGAAGGTGTTCGACTCCTCGACGGTGATGACGCCTTCCTTGCCGACCTTGTCGAGCGCCTCGGCGATGAGCTTGCCGATCTCCGGGTCCGCGGCCGAGATGCCAGCGGTTGCGGCGATCTCTTCCTTGGTCTCGATCTCCTTGGCCATCTTGAGGAGTTCCTTGGTGACGGCGTCGACCGCGGCCTCGATGCCCTTCTTGAGGGCGATCGGGTTGGCGCCTGCCGCGACGTTGCGCAGGCCCTCGCGCACGAGCGCCTGGGCGAGCACGGTTGCGGTGGTCGTACCGTCGCCAGCGACGTCGTCCGTCTTCTTGGCAACTTCCTTGACGAGCTCGGCGCCGATCTTCTCGAACGGCTCCTCCAGCTCAATTTCCTTGGCGATCGACACACCATCGTTCGTGATGGTGGGCGCGCCCCACTTCTTCTCGAGTACAACGTTGCGGCCCTTCGGGCCGAGGGTGACCTTCACGGCGTCGGCGAGGGCATTCATGCCCGCCTCCATGCCGCGACGGGCTTCCTCATTAAAGGCAATGATCTTTGCCATGGGGATGAGTCCTCCACGAAGATGTTGTCCGTCGGGCGAGCGGCGCCGAGGCACCGTGACGCACACGGCGGAACTGTTGTCGGTTAGCACTCTCTAGGCGAGAGTGCTAACAGCGATTTTGGCACTCTCAACCCGAGAGTGCAAACGCCACGCGCAGGAGTTTCGCCCGCGCGGTAGCGCGCGGCCTCGAGGAAGGGCTTAGGTCGAGGGAGCCGGGGAGGGGTCGGCGTCCGGGAACGGGTCCGTGACGAGCACGATCTCGATGGGCCGCGACTCGGTAAGCCCAAAGGCGACCGCCTTGATGTTCAACAACTTCGCGAGCAGATCCACGGTGTCGCGGAGCTTCTCATCGTTGTAGCGGATCACGTTCGCCGGCGGCTTCGCGCCGTCCCAGTTGCCTGTGGCGACCTTCGTGAATTCCCCGCCGTCCAGGATGATGCCCTTGACCTTGCCGGCGAGCCCGGACTGCTTCGAGTCGTTGTACACGAGGATCTTCGAGCCGTAGCGGATGTCGGGCGGCGCGACGCTGATGCTGGGGCTGGGCGACGCGGATGGGGTCGTCGACGGCGTCACGAATGGCGTCCAGGAGGCAGTGGCCGTCGGGGACACGCTCGGCTCGGGGCTCGCGAAGATCGACCAGTTGCTCTTCGCGTAGAAGTAGCCGTAGGTGGCGCCGCCCGCCAGCAGGAAGATCGCGAACGCGGACACCACCCGCGTCCAGATGCGGGTGGGCGCACGGTGCACGCCGACGGCGGCGCCGTCCTGTGTCGCGAGGCGGCTGACGTCGTCCTGGGGTCGGTTTTCGGAATCCACGCGCAGATTCTATCTTGCGGCGGGCATGTCGAGCTGACGCGTGCTGCGGCGGCGCTGTCGACTGTCTCGCATGCGGCGCAGTCGCTTCACGAGCATCGGGTCGTGGGCTACCGCCTCGTCGCGGTCAAGGATCGAGTTGAGCACCTGGTAGTACTCCGTGGACGAGAGCCCAAATTCGGCGCGGATCGAGGCCTCCTTGGCCCCTCCGTAGCGCCACCACTCGCGTTCGAAATCGAGCACTCGTGCGTCTCGTTCCGACAGCGCCGTCGACTGCGGCGCTTCAGTTCGCTTCGCGTTGGCTTCCACGGTCCCTGCCCTCCTCGCACGTCTTGCGCGCATGATGCAACTCTACTGGGCAAATGACATGGTTGTCATTCGCGCGTCCGCCACGCTCGATACGCTGTCGCCATGTCAAACGCCTGGCGCACCAGCGTCGCTCCCGACTGGGTGAGCGCCCTCGAGCCTGCGTCCGCCCACCTTTCCGCCGCCGGCGCGTTCCTGCGCACCGAACTCGCCGCCGGGCGCACCTACCTGCCAGCCGCAGCATCGGTCCTGCGCGCCTTCGAAACCGCGCTGGCAGATGTCAGAGTGCTGATCGTCGGCCAGGACCCCTACCCCACGCCCGGGCACGCCGTCGGGCTGAGCTTCTCCGTGGCCCGCGGGGTGCCGATGCCGCGGAGCCTCGCGAACATCGCGGCCGAGCTTCGCCAGGACACAGGCGACGAGTTGACCACGGGCGACCTGTCCCACTGGGCGGCGCAAGGGGTGATGCTGCTGAACAGGGTGCTGACCGTGCGGCCAGGAGAACCTGGCTCCCACCGCGGCCACGGATGGGAGGAATTCACGGCCGCCGCGATCGACGCGCTCGCCGCACGCGGCGGGCCCCTGGTGGGGATCCTCTGGGGGCGGGACGCGCAGTCGCTCAAGCCCGCGCTCGGCACGGTCCCCACCATCGAGTCTGCGCACCCGAGCCCGCTCAGCGCCTCGCGAGGGTTCTTCGGCTCACGCCCGTTCTCGCGCGCCAACGCGCTGCTCGCCGACCAGGGCGCCGAGCCGATCGTGTGGGCGACGCCGACCTAGGCCGCTACGGGCACAGGGTGCCGACCGACCACCATGGCGGCGGCGCGGTGTCACCGAAGTTGAAGTAGCCGCCCCACTTTGCGCCGTTCGCGGGCTCAAGTGTGACCGTTCCGACGGGATTGGTGCAGGTTCCCACCACGGAGACGGTCTGCGAGTACTGCGCGAGCCAGGTGGGGTTGTACGGGTAGTCCGAGTGCGTGAAGTCGAGCGTGAGCCGCCACGACTGTGCGGTTGAGCTCACGTTCACGGTAAAGCCCCACATCAGGCCCCCGTTGCCGTCGCCGTACGGCGCGCCACCATCGAAAGCCAAGCTCGCAGTGCACGTCTTGGACGGCTGCGGGTTGCCGCCATTCGAGTACGGCTCACACGAGACGGCCGGCGTGAGCGGCGGGGCGCCGTCATAGGAGGCGGGCACGCCCCACGTGTCCACGAGGACCGCGATCCCAAGGACGTCCGAATCCTTGAAGGTCACGTTCGTGGAGAAGGTTTCGGGCATGGGCGAACCGGGCGCGCCACCCGAGTAGACCGTGCCCGAACCGTTGGCCAGGGGGTTGAGCGAAGAGTCGAACAGCACGAACTCGACGGCCTTGCCTGCGCACGCGACCGGCATGTCGGCGATGCGGATGGCGGCGTAGTTGGCGCCCGTGTTGTTGGTGCCGGTCACACTCACGGTGGCGCGCGTACACGGCTGTGCGCCGAGCGCGTCCACCGATCGTGTATTGACGTTCAGTGTCGAGGCCGAGGCGAGCGCCGCGGTCGCGAGTGCGGCGATCACGACTAGCGAAACGACGACTGTGCGCCTTTTCACTACTTGTTCCCGATGACTGTCGCCCGGCGCTCGGCCAGCTCGTCGTCATCGTCGTCGGAGCGCCTGTCTTCCGGCCAGATGACGAGCGCCACCGCGCCAATAAGGATGAAGGCCCAGGTGACGGGGCTGATGAGGATCTTGCCGACCACGCCCGCGTGCGGCACGTGCGCCTGCACCACGCCGACGATTTCGCGGTTGGTCACGTCGAAGGGGTCAAGCCACGAATTGTTGTCGCCCTGGATGTCCCAGCCGCTCGAGTCCCCACCGACGATGCGGTGAACGATTTGAGCGCCGCCATAGCCTTCGGGGCGGTACACGATGATGTCGCCAATCTGGGGTTCGCCGCTGCGCGCGACGACCAGGTCGCCGTCAAAGTACGTGGGTTCCATCGAGTGCCCAGAAACGATGATGAGGGCCGTCTGCCCACCGAGGGACGTCGGCCAAAGAAAAACTCCTGCGGCAATCACAAGGAGCCACAGGAGCAGGTTCCCCACCAGCGGCAGGTACCGATGCGCACTGTGTGCACCGGTACCGACCGCGTGGCGAGGCATGCTTACCAGCCTACCTACGGCTAGTGGATAACGACAGCAACCTCGTCGATGTCCTCAGCGGCGATGGTGCCGGTGACGGAGATCGCCTCGGAGGTGCCGGTGATCGGGGTCGAGGCCGCGGTCGAGAACAGCGAGTTGCCGCCGGTCTCGAGGAGCGTCAGGTCAAGGTTGGCGTTCGCAGTTGCGCAAGCAGCCGCGATGTTCGACACCGTGACGGTCGAGACCTTGTACGCGCCAAGAGTCGCGTCGTACGAAGTCGTGAACGCAACGTCCACGGCGTTGTCACACGTGCCCACGACGGACACGCCAGCGGCGAGGTCGTCGTTGTTCACCGTCAGTTGCGCGGCAGAAGCCATGCTCAGACCAGCGACACCCACGATGCCGAGTGCAATTGCCAGGGACTTCCGCGAGTTGTTTCGCTTCGTCATTTTTCTTTCCTTTCGGTTTCACCGCAGTGAGGTGACGGTCAGGCCCACCCCGCCCGTACCACCTACGTCTATGTTGTCGGCACGTTGCCTACACCACATGAGAGGTGTGACCGGCGCCACTATGACGCGACTACCCCCCAGAAATGGGGGGCAATTTCGTGGGGGGCCCCATTTTGGGGGGCGGCAGGGGTACTTTGACCGTTTTTGAGGTGGTTTGGCCTTGACGAAATCGTTATCGAATCTCACTCTTGAGCTGGCAGCGGGACTCGAACCCGCAACCGCCCGATTACAAGTCGGGTGCGCTACCAGTTGCGCCATGCCAGCGCGGCGCGGGGCGCCACGGCACACCAGTATGCCGCAGGTCCCCGGCGCCGATGCGCCCAGCGAGCGCTCTTAGGCGGCAGGCTCCGCGGCGGGATCGATCCCGGCCGCGATCTCGACGTCGGCGCGGAACTGTCCCTGAATGCTCCAGTTGCCGTCGTACTTCTGCCCGTTGAGCAGGATCGTAGGCGTGCCACGCACGCCGGCGATCGACGCCTGGTCCGTGGCGGACGCGACGTACTGCGTGAACTCGCCGTCCTTGAACCTGTCGATGACGTCCTGCGGCACGCCAGCGATGGTCGCGATCTGGTCGATCTGAGTGTTGGTCAGCCCGACGGTGTCCTCGGCCGGCTGGTTCGCGTAGAGGCCCACAAGGAACTCGTCGAACTTCTCGGGCGCATACTCCGCGACGGTGTACGCCGCCGCCGCCGCGCGCGTGGGGTACTGCGAACCCGCGGACGCGTGGTCGAGGATCGAGATCGGGTGGAGGTAGTACTCGACGGTGCCGTCCTTGCGCATGGCGACAATGTCGGCGTCGTTGATCTGCTCAAAAGCCTGGCAGATGGGGCACAGCAGGTCGAGGTAGACGTCCACCCGCACGGGCGCGTTCGCCGGAGCACCCTGGCCCGCGACGCCGTCTTGACCCAGGAGGATGCCTCCGCCGTCCGCCACGACGGACGGCGTCTTGAGCACACCCGAGTCGTAGAGCTCGAGGTCCGCGTCTGCGCGCGCGGAGTCGCCGCTGTGGACAATCACGAAGCCGGCCCACACCGCGAGTCCAATCAACACCACCACCGCGCTCACCACGACGGTGACCTGGATGCGCGACCGCCGAAGCTCTCGGGCCAGGTTCTCCTCGGAACGGCGACGCGCCTCTTCGGACCGCGCCCGCTTGGATTCGTTGGTAGCCATGATGTTCTCCTGGGGTGTCGTTACCGGGGCAATACTAATCGGATTGTTCGGCGGCCGCCGCGGCCGCCGCGACCCGCTGGCGCGACCGCGCCAAGAAGCCGTCGAGTGAGAGGACGGACTTGGGCCAGATCGCCAGCCAGGCGCCGAGGACGACGTAGCCGGCTCGCTCAATGAGGTGACCTGGATAGTCCGTGGTGCCGGCCTCGACCGCGCCGCCGCCGCCAAAACAGCCGCAGTCGATCGACAGGCCATGGGCCCACGCCCAACTGATGCCAAAGATGAATGCGGCCATCATCGCGAGGTAGACGATCGCGGACCACCGGGTCGCAAGCCCGAACAGCAGCAAGAAGCCGAGCACGATCTCGAGGAACGGTAACGCGTTACCCACAAGGGGGACGACGGACTCTGGAAGCAACTCGTAAGCTCGCGTGGCGCGCACCGACTGAGGGAGGTCCGCAATCTTGGCGAAGCCAGCCCAGGTCATGATGACGCCCGCGGCGAGCCGCACCGCGAGCGAGACAAACGGCTGCACCGCCGAGAACGTGAAGCGACTTTGCGACACAACCCCTCCTTTGGACACGACTACCCACGCCTAGGTTAAGCGAGAATGTGGCGACGGCGGGCAGGACGAAGGGCCCGCGCGTCGGCCTACCGGGTCGGCAGCGGCGGAAGCGGCCACCACGTCGGCTCGGCGAGCAACACCATCGCCACGAGCAGGGCCCCCGCAACAATCACACCGAGCGCCACCCAACCGCGGCGGGCGTTCTCCGTGCGCGACAGTATGTAGGTTCCGCGCTGCACGCCATCTCGCGTCGACGCGGACCACGGCCCCCACCACATCGTCGCTAGCCCGATCGCGCCCGCCACCACAAGCGAGATCGCGTGCCCCCACACGACGCCGGAGGCGCCATCGGCGATCACCATGCGGCCCGTGCTCACGAGCCACCAGCCAAGCGCGCCGATGCCCCCGGCGGCCGCACCTGCGACGAGCGCAGACGGCAACACCTCGACGAATCCCCGCAGCACGTGCCACGGCATTCCGACGGTCGCGAGCGCGGCGTCACCCTTGCGCGGCCCACGCTTGGCGCGAGCGGCGGCGAGGCTTGCGACCCGCCGATGCTCCGCGCGCCCAGATACAGACAGGAACACCGCAGCCAGGAATGCGAGCACGGGCGCGACCCCGGTCATGAGCGCGAGCACCACCGTCCACGTGCCGATCACGCCGCCCCTATAGGAAGGCACGTCGGGCAGCATGCCCCGGGCCATCCGCTCCTCATCCGACGGGTCGATCACGCGGGTGCGCTCGATGCGCTCCTCGCGGGTCTCGCGGCGCGCAGCCGGTGCGTACATCTCGTAGGTCTCCCCCGAGGACTCACCGCGCAGCGCGGCGATGACGATGTCGGCGGACGGCCGGGAGTCGCGGCGGGGGCTTAGGGCGGCCGCTAGCTCGTCGGCGCCCTCGATACTCGGCAGCTCCGCCCGGCCCTCGAGCGTGCGGCGCAGCGCGCCCTTGCCGTGGCCAAACACGCCCGAGCCGGTGCCCGCAAACGCGACCACCGCCGCCCAGGACCAGAAGTCCGCGACCTCGTCGGGCTCGCCGCCGTCGATGACCTCGGGCGCAACGTACCCCACCGTGCCGCTCACGAGCCCCGTGCGCGTGAGGCGGTCGTCCCCGACCTCCTGCGACAGCCCAAAGTCGATCAGCATCGGCCCTTGGTCACTCATCATCACGTTGGCGGGCGTCACGTCGCGGTGAACGACGCCAAGCTTGTGGACCGCCTCAAGCGCGTCGGCGAGGGTCTCGGCGAACGTGGCCAATTCCTCGCCCGTGAGCGGGCCATGGTCCACCACGTATGCGGTGAGAGTCTGGCCCTCGACGAATTGGTAGACAACGAACTTCTCTTCGCCGTCGAACTCGGCGTCGAGCACGGCGGGCACCGCGTGGTGGTTGAGCGCCTTGAGCGACTCGACTTCCCTGCGGAGGCGGCGCACCGCCTGCTCGTCGTCCGGGTCATCAATCAGCTTGAGCGCGCCGAGGTTCCCGTTGGCGTCTTCCACGCGGTAAACCTTGCCGGAACCGCCCGCGCCAAGGGTACCGACCACGGTGTAACCGCCGATCGCGGTCCCCGGCTCCTTCACCGCGTGTTCCATAAACAAGAACCGTACCGGGCCACAAGCGCCAGCGGGACGATGTAACCCAGGTTTTACGCGCTGGCAACGTCTGGCACAATGAACGATGACCCGGGCTTGCGCTCGGGTTGTGTCAGTGTGGACACCGCATCGACACCTTCACTACGGATCGTCGGGCACGTACCTGCCCGTGAAGGGATACATCATGGCAACCGTTACCTATGACAAGGCAACGCGCATTTACCCGGGCACTGAGCGCCCGGCTGTCGACCAGCTCGACATCGAAATCGAGGACGGCGAATTCCTCGTCCTCGTCGGCCCGTCGGGCTGCGGAAAGTCCACCTCACTGCGCATGCTCGCGGGACTTGAGGACATCGACGAGGGCCGCATCCTCGTCGGCGACCGGGACGTCACTCACGTCCAGCCGAAGGACCGCGACATCGCAATGGTGTTCCAGTCCTACGCGCTCTACCCCCACATGTCCGTCGCCGACAACATGGGCTTCGCGCTCAAGATTGCTGGCGTCGAAAAGTCCGAGATCCGCGAGCGGGTTGAAGCCGCCGCCAAGATCCTCGACCTCACCGAGTACCTCGACCGCCGCCCGCGCGCGCTGTCCGGTGGTCAGCGCCAGCGCGTTGCCATGGGTCGCGCCATCGTGCGCCAGCCCCAGGTGTTCCTCATGGACGAGCCGCTGTCGAACCTCGACGCGAAGCTGCGTGTCCAGACGCGTACCCAGATCGCCGCTCTCCAGCGCCGCCTCGGTACCACCACCGTTTACGTGACCCACGACCAGGTCGAGGCCCTCACGATGGGTGACCGCATCGCTGTCCTCAAGGACGGCGTCCTCCAGCAGATCGGTACCCCGCGCGACATGTACGACACGCCCAACAACGTGTTTGTCGCCGGCTTCATCGGCTCGCCCGCGATGAACCTTGGCACGTTCCAGGTCTTCGACGGCGCAGCCCAGGTGGGTCGCGCAAAGATCCCGCTGACGCGCGACACGATCGCGGCGCTCAAGGCCGAAGACAAGAACCGCGTGGTTCTTGGCTTCCGCCCCGAGTCGCTCGATCGCGCAAGCGCGAACGCCGACGGCGCCATCCCGATCACGGTTGACGTGGTCGAGGAGCTTGGCTCCGACGCGTTCGTCTACGGCGAACTCCCCAACGAGTTCGGCGAGAAGAACGATTTGCACTTCGCAGCTGGCGACGCGGAGATGATCGTCCGCGTCGACCCGCGTGACGTCCCCAAGAAGGGCGAGACCATCTGGGTCACGATCCGCAAGGGCGAGCAGCACGCGTTCTCGTCCGCCACGGGCGCTCGCTTGAGCGAGGCCCCCGTGACGACGTCGAAGAGCAAGGGCAAGAAGTAGATCTTCACCACGTAGCGAGGGCGGTCCGGCGAAAGCCGGGCCGCCCTCGCTACGTATGGGGGCGGCACTACGATGGGGCTATCTGACGGGTAGTTGCATCGAGAGGGCGTGTGCGTGGCACTAGGAATCAAGGGCGCGGCGGACCCGGCCCTGATCGCGCTGCCGTGGGACATCCCGCTCGAGCAGTGGCCCGCCGACACCATCACCGCCCTCCCCCGCGGCATCTCGCGCCACGTGGTGCGGTTCGTGAAGCTTGGCGATCGGGTGATGGCGGTCAAGGAGACCAACCCCATGATCGCGGACCGCGAGTTCAAGCTGCTCCGCAGGTTGCGCAAGCTCGACGCCCCAGCGGTGCGGCCGGTGGCCGTCGTGACGGGCCGGGAAGACGCCAACGGCGAGCCGTTGGACGCCGCACTGGTGACCGAACACCTGCAGTTCTCCATGCCGTACCGCGCGCTGTTCTCCACCTCGCTGCGCAAGGAGACGGTCGAGCGCTGCACTGACGCGCTTGCAGTGTTGCTGGTCCGCCTGCACCTGCTTGGCTTCTACTGGGGCGATGTGTCGCTGTCCAACGCCCTGTTCCGGCGCGACGCCGCGGAATTCACCGCGTACCTCGTCGACGCCGAGACCGGCGACATGCACGAAAACCTTACGGGCGGCCAGCGCGCGTACGACCTCGACCTGGCGCGCACGAACATCATGGGCGAGATCTTTGACCTCGAGGCGCAGGAGCGGCTAGACGAGTCGGTCGTGGCGGAGGAGGTCGCCGCGCGGCTCGGGCGCCGCTACGCGGAACTGTGGGACGCGCTTACCGAGGCCGAGACGATCACGACGAACATCCCGCTGACGATCGCCGAGCGGGTGCGCGAACTCAACGAACTCGGCTTCGACATCGCGGAGCTCGACATGCGGGAGACGGACGGCGGCCGCGCGCTGTCGATCCGGCCCAAGGTGGTGGACGCCGGGCACCACGCCAGGCGCCTGATGCGCCTCACCGCGCTCGACGTGCAGGAGAACCAGGCGCGCCGTCTTCTGAACGACCTGGACGAGTATCGCGCGCTCAACGGCACACCCGGCGACGACGAGGGCTACCTCGCGCACCAGTGGCTGACAACCGTCTTCGAGCCCACCGTCCGCGCCGTCCCGCGCGACATGCGCGGCAAGCTCGAGCCCGCGCAGGTGTTCCACGAGGTTCTCGACCACCGCTGGTTCATCGCCGAGGCAGCGGGCCACGACGTGCCGATGCCGGTGGCCGTCGCGTCGTACGTAAAGAACGTGCTCCCCGATCGCCCTGACGAGAAGGCCGTGCTCGGCATGAGCGCGGCGGAGATCACAGCGGAGCTGCCGACGCTCGCGGCCCAGGTGGCGGCGCAGGTACCCGAGGAGTTCGAGGGCGATAACACCTACGGCTGGGGCACGGGCGGGCTTGAGCCCGTCACGCACGACACCCTCATGCCGGGTGAGCTGCCCATGCCCGCGCCGCGCGCGCCCAAGCGCGAGACGACCAAGCGGCCGGCACCCAAGCGCAAGGCGCCGGGACCCAAGAAGAACGATTAGCCGCGCGCGCGCCGCGCTTCGTAGAGCGCGACGGAAGCCGCCACGGAGGCGTTGAGGGACTCGGTCGAGGCGGAGATCGGGATGGAAGCGATCTGGTCGCAGGACTCGCGCACGAGCCGGGACAGCCCCTGGCCCTCTGAGCCGACCACCAACACGAGCGGGCCGTCCAGCAGCTCGGAGTCGCCGATGGTGACATCCCCGTCGCCGGCCAGGCCCACGACGAACAGCCGCTCCTTCTTGTACGCCTCGAGCGCGCGCACGAGGTTCGTGGCACGGGCGACCTGGATGCGGGCCGCGGCACCGGCGGACGTCTTCCAGGCGGCGGGAGTGACCGCGGCAGCGCGGCGCTCGGGGATCACGACTCCCGTCGCCCCAAAGGCGGCGGCGGAGCGAATGATCGCACCAAGGTTGCGCGGGTCCTGAATCGAGTCGAGCGCGACGATGAGCGGGGTCCCCGGCACTGACAGCAGATCCTCGGGCTGCACGTACTTGTACTCCGACGCGATCAGGATGATGCCCTGATGCGTGGAGCCGGGCGCGATCTCGTCGAGCTCGGACTTGTGCACCTCGCGGATGGGAATGCCAGTGTCGAGCGCGGTGGATAGTGCCTCGGCCACGCGGTCGTCCGCGTCGATCTTGTTGAACACGTAGAGCGTCTCGGCCTCCATGCCGGCGCGCAGGGCCTCGAGCACCGCGTTGCGCCCCGCAACCACGTCGCCGGACGTGCGGTTCTTCACCTGCCCGCGAGAGCCTCCGGAGCGCTCGGCGGCGGCGTCGGACGCCCGCTTGCGCTTATGCGCGGCGTGGTACGGGCGGTCCTCGGCCTTGGGCGTTGGCCCCTTGCCCTCGAGGGCCTTGCGGCCCTTGCCGCCCGAGCCGACCTGCGGACCCTTCTTGCTGCCCGGCTTGCGCGTGGCGCCGCGGCGCTGTGAGTTTCCTGGCACGGTCAGTCTCCCTGAGCTAGCGACCAACGAACGCCGTCCGCGCCGTCTTCAAGCACAATGCCCGCGGCCGCGAGCCGGTCGCGGATGGCATCCGCCGCGGCCCAGTCCTTGGCCTCGCGAGCTGCGGCACGGGCGGCGATCTCCGATGCGACGAGCGCGTCGAGCGCGGCCACGGCGGCGTCGCCGGTGGAGTCGGTGCGCCATTGCGGCGAAAGGGGGTCGAGCCCCAGCACGTCGAGCATCGCGCGGACCGCGAGCGCGAGCGGCGCGAGCGCGGCGTCGTCCCCCTTTGTCAGGGCGGTGTTTCCCTCGCGCACGGTCTCGTGGATGTGGGCGAGCGCGCGCGGCACGGCGAGGTCGTCGTTCAGGGCGTCGATGAACTCCGGGGGCAACGACGCGGTGGCGACCTCGTGGGCCGTTGCCTCCCCGACGCGCTCGGTGGCGCGCCGCACGAAGCCATCAAGCCGCGCCCAGGTAGCCTCGGCATCCTCGATGCTTGAATCGGAGTACTCGAGCATCGACCGGTAGTGGACGCCCGCGAGCGCGAGCCGCAGCGGTGCGGCCGAGTGCTCGCGCAGCACCTCGGCCACGTGCAGCGAGTTGCCGAGCGACTTCGACATCTTGGTGCCGGACTGGGTGAGCCACGCGCTGTGCATCCACACCCGCGCAAACGGGTGCCCAGCCGCGCGCGACTGCGCCTGCTCGTTCTCGTGATGCGGGAAACGCAGGTCGAGCCCGCCGCCGTGGATGTCGAATTCCGTGCCGAGGTAGCGCTCGGCCATGGCGGAGCACTCGATGTGCCAGCCCGGGCGGCCCCGGCCGAACGGCGCGTCCCAGAACGCTGTGCCGGGCTCGTCGTCCTTGACGCCCTTCCACAGCGCGAAGTCGCGCGCGTCGCGCTTGGCGTCGACGTCGGGCGAGTCCTGGGCGGGGGCCATGTCCTCGAGCCCCTGGTTCGTCAGTGAGCCGTAGTCGGGGAACGAGCGGACATCGAAGTACACGGAGCCGTCGAGCGTGTACGCGTGGCCAGCGTCAAGCAGCTGCGAGATCAGCGCGACGATCCCCGGGATGTGGCCCGTCGCGCGCGGCTCAACCGTGGGCGGGAGGATGCCGAGCGCGTCGTACGCCTGGGTGAACTCGCGCTCGAAGCGCTGCGCCCACGCCCACCACTCCACGCCGTTGTCGGCGGCGAGGTCGAAGATCTTGTCGCCGATGTCGGTGACGTTGCGGACGTAGGTGACGTCGTGGCCGGTCCGGATCAGCCAGCGGCGCAGCACGTCGAACGCGACGAACGCGCGCATGTGGCCCACGTGAGGCGCGCCCTGGACCGTCGCGCCGCACACGTAGATGCCCACCTTGCCGTCGACAAGGGGCGCGAAGTCGGCTTCTTCGCGGGTGGCGGTGTTGAACAGGCGCAGAGTCACGGGGATCAGGCTACCGGCGTCAGGAGCGCGGTGGCGAATGCCGCCAGGCCCTCGCCGCGTCCCGTAAGGCCCAGCCCGTCCGTGGTGGTGGCTGCGACGCTCACGGGGGCGCCCACCGCCTGCGAGAGCGCGCCCTCTGCCTCGGCGCGGCGCAAACCAACCTTGGGTCGGTTGCCGATCACCTGGATCGCGACGTTGCCGATCTCGAAGCCCGCGGCCCGGACGATGCGCGCGGCCTCCTCGAGCAGGGTCAGGCCGGCGGCGTCGCGCCACTTCTCGTCGGCGGTGCCGAAGTGGTGGCCGAGGTCGCCAAGGCCCGCGGCGCTGAACAGGGCGTCGCAAGCGGCGTGGGCCGCGACATCGGCGTCGCTGTGGCCCGCGAGCGAGCGCTCGTCCGGCCAGTACAAGCCCGCCAAGTTGAGGCCGAAGTCTTCGCCGTAGGCGTGGACGTCAACACCGATACCGGTGCGCGGAGTGCTCATGCGTGCCTCGCCACGTGTTCCGCGAGGGCGAGATCCCCCGCTGTTGTCACCTTAAAGCCCCAGGGGTGGCCCTCGGTGGCCACCACGCGGTAGCCGTACTTGCGGGCGAGCGAGGCGTCGTCGGTGCCTTCGAAGCCGTCCGCGGCGGCGCGCGCGTGGGCGTCGATGGCGACGTCCCACCTGAACACCTGCGGGGTCTGGGCCGCGCGGAAGGAGTCACGATCGATGCCCGGCCCGAGCGAGCCGTCGTCCCCCGGCGCGGCGACGAGCGTATCGACAAGCGGGACGACAGGCACAGCGCCGTCGGCGCCTGCCGCCACCGCCCCGAGCGCTGCCTCCATCGCCACGACCGGTTGGAATGCGCGGGCGGCGTCGTGAATGAGGACCGCGGTGATGTCGTCGCGGCTGCGGGCGATGGCTGCCAGACCCGCCTCCACCGACTGCTGCCGGGTGTCGCCGCCGGCGACGATCCGCAGGTCGAGCGCGGGCCGTCCCATGGCGACGGACGCCACGGCTTCGTGGAAGTCGTCTAGCCGGTCGGCGGGCGCGGTGATCACCACGAGCGGTGCCACCTGGGCAAGGCGGTCGAGCGCCCACGCCACGAGCGCCTGGCCAGCCACGGGCACGAGTGCCTTGGGCTGGCCAGCGCCCAGGCGGCTACCGACTCCGGCGGCCGTCAAGACGGCCGCGACGGTCACGAGGCGAGGACCTCGTCGAGACGCGTCTCCGCTGCCTCTTCGGTGGACTTTTCGGCAAGCGCGAGTTCGGACACGAGGATCTGACGTGCCTTGGCGAGCATGCGCTTTTCGCCGGCGCTGAGGCCCTTGTCGTTGTCGCGACGCGACAGGTCGCGGACGACCTCGGCTACGCGAATCACATCGCCAGAGGCGAGCTTCTCGACGTTTGCCTTGTAGCGACGCGACCAGTTAGTGGGCTCTTCGATGTAGGGCTCGCGGAGAACTGAGAAGACCTCGAGCAGGCCCTTCTTGTCGACCACATCACGAACGCCGACGAGGTCGACGTTCTCTGCGGGCACCTCGATGGTCAGGTCACCCTGCGCCACCTTCAGCTTGAGGTACGTCTTCTCCTCGCCGCGTACGGTGCGCTTCTTGATGTCCTGGATTTGTGCGGCCCCGTGGTGCGGATAGACCACGGTCTCGCCGACTGCAAAGTTCATCGTTGAATTGTCCCCTTCTGACTGCAGCCATTCTACCAGGGGTGGCGGACTCTAGCAGGATCAGGTTTTTTCCGTCCAGAGGGGCATCGGCGCGTCTCGGATAGCGCCGACGCGGTGGAGGGTCGCGCTCTACCCGAACCGGCCGGAGATGTAGTCCTCCGTCGCCTTCACCTCTGGCGCGGAGAAGATCACCGAGGTGTCGTTCATCTCGATCAGCTTGCCCGGCTTGCCGCTTCCGGCGATGTTGAAGAACGCCGTGCGCTCGGAGACGCGGGCGGCCTGCTGCATGTTGTGGGTGACGATCACGATCGTGTAATCGTTCTTGAGCTCCGCGATGAGGTCCTCGATCGCGAGGGTCGAGATCGGGTCAAGCGCCGAGCACGGCTCGTCCATGAGCAACACGTCGGGCTTGATTGCGATGGCGCGCGCGATGCATAGCCGCTGCTGCTGGCCTCCGGAGAGCGACGAACCGGGCTTGTCGAGCCGGTCCTTGACCTCGTTCCAGAGGTTCGCACCCTGGAGCGACGACTCGACCAGCTCCTCCTGATCCGCCTTGGGCATCCGCTTGGAGTTGAGCTTCACTCCCGCGAGCACGTTCTCGGCGATGGACATCGTGGGGAACGGGTTGGGGCGCTGAAACACCATGCCCACGTGGCGGCGCACCGACACAGGATCAACGCTTGACCCGTACAGGTTGACGCCGTCCATCAGGACCTCGCCGTCGACCTTCGCGCCGGGGATCACCTCGTGCATGCGGTTCAGCGTGCGAATGAACGTCGACTTGCCACATCCGGACGGGCCAATCAGCGCCGTCACGGACCTCGGCTCGATCGCGAGCGACACATCCTCCACGGCGAGGAAGCTGCCGTAGAACACGTTGAGGTTATTGACGTCGATGCGCTTGGCCACGATTGCTCCGGTTTCTAGCGGCTGGTCTTAGGGGACAGGTACTTGGCGATGAGTCGTGCGATGAGGTTGAGCGCCATCACGATGATGATGAGCACGAAGGCGGCCGCCCACGCGCGAAGTTCGGTGATCTCCGGTACGCACGCGACGTTCGGGTCATTGCACGCCTGGTCGCCCTTGTGCCACTCGGACACGATGTAGACGGGCAGCGACATCATCCGGCCGGAGAACAGGTTGAGGTTGAGCGAGTCCGCGACGCCTACCGCGATCAGCAGCGGGGCGGTTTCTCCGATCACGCGCGCGATCGACAGCGTGATTCCCGTGGTGATGCCTGCGCTGGCGGTTCGGAGCACGACCTTGAGGATGGTCAGCCACTTGGGCACGCCCAGCGCGTACGACGCCTCGCGGAGCTCATGCGGAACGAGCCGTAGCATTTCCTCCGTCGCGCGCACCACCACGGGGATCATCAATACAGATAGTGCCACCGCGCCCACGATGCCAGTGGTGGTGCCGGGCCCGAACAGCACCGCGAACAGCGCGAATGCGAACAGGCCCGCGACGATGGAGGGGATGCCGGTCATCACATCCACGAAGAACGTGACTGCGCGCTTGAGTGGGCCGCGGCCGTACTCGACCAAGTAGATCGCCGTCAGTAGCCCGATCGGCACCGAGATGATCGCCGCACCCAAGGTGATCAGCAGGGTGCCAAAGATCGCGTGGTAGATCCCGCCCGCCGGCGCGCCTCCAAAGACGTTGCGCATGGACTGGGTGAGGAAGTCGATGTTGAAGTTGTGCTCGCCCTGCGAATCCACAAAGAAGCGCGAGACGCCACGCTGCGCGACCGTCACCACCAGCCACACAAGCGGGACCAATACGAGGGTGAAGGCGAGGTACACGAGCCCACGCATGACGCCGTTCACAACACGGCGACGCGTGGAAATCACGCCGAAGGTCGCCGTGGGCAGCGTGTCGGTCATCCGTTCGCCCCCGAAAAGTCGGCGCGCCGCGATACAACCCACCGCGCGAGCATGTTGACGGCCAGCGTGATGACGAACAGCGCGAGGCCCATGGCGATGAGCGCCGAGACGCCCGTTTCGTTCGCCTCCGGGAACTTCAGCGCGATGTTTGCGGCGATCGTATTGGTTTCGCCCGCCTGCAAGATGTTCACCGAGTAACTAAGCCCCGGAGAAAGAACCATGTACACCGCCATCGTCTCCCCGAGCGCCCTGCCGAGCCCCAGCATGGTCGCGCCCACCATGCCCGAGCGGGCGTACGGCAGGACGGCCAGGCGGATGACCTCCCAGCGCGTGGCTCCCATGGCGAGCGCGGCCTCCTCGTGCAGTTTGGGCGTCTGCAGGAACACCTCGCGGGAGATCGCGCAGATGATCGGGATCACCATGATGGCGAGAATGATCGAAGCCGACAGCGCGACGCGCCCCGTCGTCGACACCGTGTTGGTCGTAGGGTCGGGCGCGAACAACGGGATCCATCCCAGGTACTTGCCAAGCAACGCGTAGAACGGCTGGATGACCGGAAGCACCACGATCGCGCCCCACAGCCCGTACACGACGGAAGGGATGGCGGCCAGCAGGTCGATCAAGTAACCCAGGCTCATCGCCATGCGGCGAGGTGCGAAGTGCGAGATGAAGAGGGCCGTCCCAATGGCGAGGGGCGTCGCGATCAGCAGCGCGATCGTGGAGATCAGCAACGTGCCGAAGACAAGGTAGCCGATCGTGGCGAGCAGCGTCTCGCCGGAGTCGGTGCCGAGCCAGTCGACGTGAGAGGCGAGGTCGGCGGCGGACGACGTCATCGCCGGCATGCCCTTGACGAGCAGGAAGGTCGCCACCGCGGCGAGCGTCGCGAGAATCAGGACCGCGGCACCCTTGGAGATGCCCGAGAACACGCCGTCTGCGACCGACCGCTTGCTAGCGGTCAGGCCCGCCGCTGCGGCGGGTGACGGGGCCTCAGTCGCTGTACTCACGCGCGCGCTCCGATCGTCGTCGTCGTATAAGAACTTCGGTGGTGGACCCATCCTCTCGAATGGGCCCACCACCGGTCCAGTCCGCTGGGGGTTAGCCCGCTGCGATCTGGTCGAGGACTGCGTCCACCTTGCCCGCGAGGTCGCGGTTCATCGGAGCGGAGCCGGCGGCCGATGCAGCGGCGTTCTGGCCCTCCTCCGACACGACGTAGCGGATGTACGAGGTGACGAGCTCGCGCTCGTTCGCGTCATCGTACTGCTTGCACAGGATCTGGTAGGAAACCAGAACCAGCGGGTACGTGGTCGGGTCGGTCGACGCGCGGTTGAGGTCGTACGCGAAGTCCTCGGGACCGTTTGCGCCCTGCTGTAGCGGCGAGGTCGCGACCGCGTTGGCAGCGGCGTCGGCCGAAATCGCAACGAACGAGTCGCCCACGCCGATCGCGACGGTGCCGAGCGTGCCGGCCTGCGAAGCGTCCGCGTAGCCAATCGTGCCGTTGTTGTCCTGGACGATCTGGATCAGACCAGAGGTCTGGGGGCCAGCCTCACCGATCTCGTTCGGCCACTCGCCACCGTGGGCGTAAGGCCACGAGGTCGACGCCTTCTCGAGGTAGTCGGTGAAGTTGCTCGTCGTGCCGGACTCGTCGGCGCGGTGCACCGGCGTGATGGCAAGGTTCGGCAGGTCGACGCCGGGGTTGGCACCTGCGATTGCCGCGTCGTTCCACTTGGTGATCTTGCCGTCGAAGATCTGGGCGATCACGTCGGCGCTCATGTTGAGCGAGTCAATGCCCTCGAGGTTGAACACCACGGCGAGCGGAGACACGTAGACGGGCAGGTGGATAGCTCCACCGTCGCCGTCGCAGCGCGTCACAGCCGACGCATACTCGTCCGCGCTCATGATGGCGTCCGAGCCGGCGAAGCTGGTGTCGCCGTTGAGGAAGTTGGTGCGACCGCCGCCGGAGCCGATGGGGTCGTAGTTCACCGTCACGTCAGGGTTGGCCGTCTGGAAGCCCGCGCGCCATGCGTCCTCAGCGCTCTGCTGAGCGGACGAGCCGGCTCCGTTGAGTTCGCCCTTGAGCGTCATGACGTCGGTCGTGGAAGTGGTGGTGCTCGTTGCGGTCGGGGTTGCCTCGTTGCTCGGCGAGCACGCGGCAACGACGAGGGTCAGGGCGGCGGCGGAAGCCACCAGGCCCGTGCGAGATGCGAACTTCACGTCATCATCCTTATTCGTTGGGAAGAACCGACGATTGCCGGCTGACTCTGAAGGTACGGACGTGAGGTTAATGGCCCGACCAAAATCGGTAAACGCCGGATGAACGTTCGGTGAACTGCGTACTGGAGCACAACGCTGCACACCGGACACGTCAGTTCCCCGTGTCACATCCGCCCCGAGCATCACTGCGTGTCGAACGAGTACCCAACTCCACGCACCGTGATGATGCGGCGCGGCTCGCCCGGGTCTTCCTCGACGCGGGCGCGGATGCGCTTGATGTGGACATCAAGCGTCTTGGTGTCGCCAAAGTAGTCGATGCCCCACACGCGGTCGATGATCATCTGGCGCGGGAGCACCCGGCCCGCATTCGCGGCGAGGAGGTGCAGCAGCGCGAACTCCTTGGGCGGGACGGACTGGGTAACTCCGTCGATGGTGATCGTGAGCCGTTCAGGATCGAGCGTGACTCCCCCGACCGTGATGCGCTCGGGTTCCTCGATCTCGGCCGGTGCGATCGCGCCCCGGCGCAGCACCGCCCGGATGCGCGCCACCAGCTCGCGGCCGGAGTAGGGCTTGGTGACGTAGTCGTCGGCGCCCAGCTCGAGCCCGATGATCTTGTCCACCTGGTCGTCCTTGGCGGTCACCATGATGATCGGGACATCTGAACGCTCGCGGATCAGCTGGAACACCTCGGCACCGTTGAGCCCTGGGAGCATGAGGTCAAGCAGGACGACGTCGGCGCCCGCCTTCGCGAACGCCTCGACCCCCGCCGGCCCCGTGGCCGCGAGGCCAACGCGGAATCCCTCTCGGGTGAGGAGGAAGCGTAGCGAATCCCGGTATGACTCCTCGTCTTCGATTACCAGCACTCTGGGAGCGTCTTGAACCGTCACGACTCTTCTCCTACGACCTGGACGGGAAGGCGCAACGAGAATGTTGAGCCCACGCCCTGCTTAGACCACACGGACACGTCGCCGCCATGCTGGTGAGCCACGTGCTTGACGATGCTGAGCCCCAGCCCGGTGCCCCCGGTCTCGCGCGAGCGCGCAGGGTCGGTGCGGTAAAAGCGCTCGAAGATCCGTTCCTGCTCGTGGTCGGAGATGCCGATGCCGCGATCGATGACGGCGATGGTAGCGACCGAACCGTCGACGGACGTCCGCACCGAGACCTTGTCGCCCTCGTCCGAATACGCGACGGCGTTGTCCACCAGGTTGCGAAGCGCCATGGCGAGCAGGTCGTGGTCGCCCATGACTTCCGCGCCGGGCGCGGTCGTCGTCGTCACGACAATGCCGCGAGCGTCGGCCGCGACCTTCGCGCCGTCAACGGCCTCGGCAACCACGTCGGCGAGCGCCACGGGCTCAAATTCGCTGACCGACTCCCCGCCCTGGAGACGGGAAATCTCGATGATCTCCTGGATCAGTTTGGTGAGGCGGCGAGACTCCTTGCGCATCTTGCCCGCGAATTCGCGCACGGTGTCCGGCTCGTCCGCGGCGGCCTCGATGGTCTCGGCAAGCAGGGAAAGCGCACCCACGGGCGTCTTCAGTTCGTGTGACACATTCACCGCAAATTCGCGGCGCGTCAGCTCCGCGGCGCGCTCGTCGGTGCGGTCGTTCGCGACGACGAACGCGAGCGCGTCTCCCAAGGGCGTCGCGCGCACGTGCACTGTGGACACGGAGCCGAGCACGCCGCGCCGGATCGCCACGTCCTTCTCGACCGGCCGCTTCTTCTCCCATGCCTCGTCGGCGACGTCGGCTACGGCCTCGTGCAAATTACCGTCCGGCCGTGCGAGCCCTAGCGCCGTGGCGACTGCGTTGCTGAACGCAGCTCGCCTGTCGCGCCGGACCACGATCGCTCCGGACTGCATGGCGCCCATCAACTCGCGGGTGCGGTGCGGAACAAGCGTCGCGGAGTCGTCCATCGACTCCCGCTCTGATCGCAACAACCACCACGTCGCGACTGACCCCACGGCGAGGCCGACCACCGCCGCTACCCATGCGTCCGCGCTCATGCGCACACAGTATCCGCGCGATGGCACGTTTACCCAATATTCACCGCGCTGGGGGCGGGACCGCCTACGCGCGCCGGGCAAAGCCTGTCAGACTAGGGACCAGAAACCGAAAGGGATGCACATGCGCACGCTGTTCACGGCCGAGATGTCACAACTCGCCGACGACCTCGTCGAAATGGGCGAGCACGTCCACGTCGCCATCACCCGCGCGGCCCAGGCCCTGCGCGAGAAGGACGTCGACCTCGCCCAGCAGGTGATCGCCGACGACGCCACGCTCGACATGCTCGAGACGCGCGTCGACGAGCGTTGCGTGCTGCTCATTGCGCAGCAGCAGCCTGTGGGCCTCGACCTGCGGACGCTCGTGACGTCCCTGCGGATCTCCGCCGGCCTCGAGCGCATGGGCGACCTGGCCAAGCACGTCGCCGAGGCCGCGCGCCGCGCGTACCCCGACTCCGCCATCCCCAAGTCGCACGGCGACATCATCGAAAACATGACTGCGGCCGCGATCCACGCGTCCACCCAGGTGGTGGAGTTGCTCAAGACCCGCGACCTCAACGTCGCCGCGCAGATCGTGTCCGACGACGACACCCTCGACGAACTACACGGCCAGGCGTACGACGCCCTGCTCGCGAAGTCCTACAAGGGCGACACCCAAACGACGCTCGACATCGCCTTGCTCGCCCGCTTCCTCGAGCGCTTTGGCGACCACGCGGTCAACGTCTCGCGCCGCATCGTCTACTTGGTGACGGGCGATATGGAAGACGATAAGGGCTCGATCTAGAGCCTCACACGTGCAGAAGGCGGGGCCCCTGAGGGGCCCCGCCTTCCGTCGTTCAGCCTATTGCTACTTCTTGCCCTGGTTGGCAACGGCCTGAATGGCCGCCGCCGCGGCGTCTGCGTCAAGGTAGCGTCCGCCCGGGGTCACGGGCGTGAAGTCCTCGTTGAGCTCGTACACCAGCGGGATGCCGGTGGGGATGTTGACGCCCACGATGTCGTCGTCGGCGATGCCGTCGAGGTGCTTGACGATCGCGCGCAGCGAGTTGCCGTGGGCGGCCACGAGGACCGTCTTGCCGGCCGCGAGGTCGGGCTGGATGTGGCCTTCCCAGTACGGCAGCGCGCGGTCGAGCACGTCCTTGAGGCACTCCGTCTTGGGGATCGGTTCGCCCGCGTAGCGCGGGTCGCCTTCCTGCGTCCACTCGTTGTCGGCGCTGATGGGCGGCGGCGGCACGTCGTAGCTGCGGCGCCAGGTCATGAACTGCTCCTCGCCGAACTGCTCAAGGGTCTCCGCCTTGTTCTTGCCCTGCAGGTCGCCGTAGTGGCGCTCGTTGAGGCGCCAGTGGCGCTTGACCGGGATCCAGTGGCGGTCGGCCGAGTCGAGCGCGAGGTTCGCCGTCATGATCGCGCGGCGCAGGAGCGACGTGTGGACCACATCGGGAAGGATGCCTTCCTCCTTGAGCAACTCGCCGCCGCGGACGGCCTCGCTCCAGCCCTTCTCGTTGAGTTCTACATCAACCCAACCGGTGAACAGGTTCTTCGCGTTCCATTCGCTCTCGCCGTGGCGGAGCAGGATGAGGGTGTAAGTCATAGGCCCAAGTCTGCCCGATGCCGCGCGCACCTCGGTACGGCCAAGGTCCCGGGGCTAGGCCGGGCAGACGCAGGCCGGGCTGGTGATCGCCACCGTCGTGTGCGCGAGCTCGGCGACGCCGCCGGGGATGGGCTGGCCGGCGTCGTCCACCGGCGCCTCGAGCGACAGCACGTCCGCGAGGTCGAAGATGGCGGCGTGGTGCGAGTTCTGGTTGCCCACGACCAACCGCTCACCCGCGACGGCGAAGTGGCGCGGCCAGGCGCCGCCGGAGCTGAAGCACGCGCGGTACGCGGGTAGCCCGTTGCCGTCCAGGTCGAACACCGAGATCACGTTTGTGCCGCGCACGCTGACCAGCAGCACACCGGCGACGTGGTCCACGTGCGCGACGTGCACGATCTCCTCCGCCGGGCCAGGGGCGTGCGTCGCGGGCTGCTCAACGACCAGCTCGGCCGTGCGCGTGGCGGAGTCCCACGCGAAGGTGCGCAGCTTGTTGTCGAGCTCGCACAGCACGTGCACCTGGTTGCCACGCACCACCAAGTGGCGCGGCCCGGAGCCCGGGGGCAGGGTCGCTGCGACGCCGTCGGCGCGCAGCAGGCCGTCGGCAAGGACGTCGTAGCGGCGCAGCTCGTCGGTGCCCAGGTCGCAGACCAGCAGGGTGAGGCCGTCGGGTGCGTAGGCCGCGAAGTGCGCGCGCGGGCCCTGCTGGCGGTCCGCGCGCGGGCCCGATCCGGTGTGGGTGAGCACCTGTGCAGGCGCGTCGGAGTCAAACAGGCCGTCGGCGCCCAGGCGGATGACCGCGATGTCGCCCGAGCCGTAGTGCGACACGTACAGCGCGAGCGTGTCGCGCGACAACAGCAGGTGTGACGGAGTGTCCGAGGCGGTGAGCACCGAGCCCACCACGCGCGGGTCCTCTGGGTCGCTGACGTCGATCGCGTACACCGCGGCGGCCTCCGCGGGCGCCTCGCTGCTGGCGTAGAGCAACGGGAGGTCCGGGTGGGCGACGATGAACGATGGTGCGGGCAGTTCGAGCGCCAGCCTCGCTTCGGACGCGCCGGGCATCATGGACCAGAGGCCCTCGCCGGCGCCGACCGGCGTGCCTATGCCGTCAGGGGGATAGGTCCCCCACCACCAGGTGCGCGCCACGCTCGTCCCTCAGCGGGTGGCGCGTTAGTTCGCGGCTTCGTACGCTGCGCGCACGTCCGCGGGGATGCGGCCGCGGTCCGGCACTGCCAGTCCTCGGTCGCGGGCCCAGGCGCGAATCTTCGCGGCGTCGGACGACCCCCGGGAGGCTGCCGACGAGCGACGCGGGGTGACGCGGCGGCCCGCGCTGATCCACGGCTCGAGGTCCGCGCGCAGCCGAGCGGCGTTGCGCTCCGACAGGTCGATCTCGTAGTTGACGCCGTCGAACGCGAACGTCAGAGTTTCACTTGCCGGGCCACCGTCGACGTCGTCGACGAGAATGACCTTGACCTCTTGAGCCATGAGTGGCCTCCTTTGCTAGCGCCAGCCTGCCACGTCCGCATCGGCGCGGTCAAAGACGACTACGCGTCCTGCGCGTCGAGCTCGGCCTGGGCGGCGCGCTCGTTGCGGTCGGCGCGCGTGATCGCGCGGTACGCGACCCAGAATGCCAGGCCGACCCCGATCGAGGGCAGCGCGCCGGCAAGGATGCCGCCCCAAGGAATTCCGCCGTCGTTCATTTAGTCCTCCGTGGGTTTCACGAGCGGGAACAGGATGGTCTCGCGGATGCCGAGGCCAGTGAGCGCCATGAGCAGACGGTCCATGCCCATGCCCATGCCGCCGGACGGGGGCATCGCGTACTCCATGGCCGCGAGGAAGTCCTCGTCGAGCAGCATGGCCTCGTCGTCGCCGCCGGCCGCCTGGCGCGCCTGCTGCTCGAAGCGCTGGCGCTGGATGACCGGGTCCACCAGCTCGGAGTACGCGGTGGCGAGTTCAAAACCGCGCACGTACAAGTCCCACTTCTCGACGACGCCGTCGATCTCGCGGTGGTCGCGCGTGAGCGGGCTGGTCTCGACCGGGAAGTCGCGCACGAACGTCGGCGCCACGAGGTCGTCGCCGACGTAGTGCTCCCACAGCTCCTCGACGAGCTTGCCGTGGCTGACCTTCTTGGGGTCCACGGAGATGTCGGCCGCGTCGCACCACTCCTGGAGCTGCGCCACCGAAGCCTGCGGCGTGACCTCCTTGCCGAGCGCCGCCGACAGCGAGCCGTACATGCTGAGCTCGGTCCAGTCGCCGCCAAGGTCGTAGGCCGTGCCGTCGGCGAGCTCGACGGTGGTGCCGCCGAACACGTCGTTCGCCGCGCCCTGCACAAGCTCGCGCGTGAGCACAGCCATCGTGTTGTAGTCGCCGTATGCCTCGTACGCCTCGAGCATCGCGAACTCGGGCGAGTGTGAGGAGTCGGCGCCCTCGTTGCGGAAGTTGCGGTTGATCTCGAACACCTTCTCGATTCCGCCCACCACCGCGCGCTTGAGGAACAGCTCCGGGGCGATGCGCAGGAAGAGGTCAGTGTCGTAGGCGTTGATGTGGGTCGTGAACGGCCGGGCCGCGGCGCCGCCGTGCTGGACCTGCAGCATCGGCGTCTCGATCTCCATGAATCCGCGCTCGTGGAGGGAGTCGCGCAGGCTACGCATCACGCCGGCGCGGTGGCGGGCGTTGTTGCGCGCAGCCTGGCGAGCGATGAGGTCAACGTAGCGCTGGCGCACGCGCGACTCCTCGCTGAGCTCCTTGTGGAGCGTCGGGAGCGGGCGCAGGGCCTTGGCCGCGATGGACCACTCGCTTGCCATGACGGACACCTCGCCGCGCCGCGACTTGATGGCGTTGCCGCGCGCGAACAGGTGGTCGCCAAGGTCCACGTCGGACTTGAACGCGGCGAGCGACTCCTCGCCCACGTTCGCGAGGCTCAGCATGATCTGGAGGCGGTTGCCCTCGCCGTCCTGGATGGCCGCGAAGCACAGCTTGCCGGTGTTGCGGATGAACACGACCCGCCCGGCGACGCCGACGACATCCTGAGTCTCCTCGCCGTCGTCGAGTCCGGCGTACGTGGCGCTGACCTCGGCGATCTCGTGCGTCTTTGGCACGGACACCGGGTAGGCCTGGCCCCCCGCGGCGATGATGCGGTCGCGCTTCTCACGGCGCACCCGCATCTGCTCGGGGACGTCTTCCTCAGGTGCTGCGGCGGGCTCAGTAGTCACGCGACAAGGTTACCGGCGGTTGAGCCGGGACGGTGCGGCGGGGCGCGCCCATCCGCACCCGTGCGCGTCCTGTGAGGACATGAGTGCCGACTCCGCGGCAAATCCAGCACTCATGTCCTTGCAGCAAGCTCGGCCGCTCCGCACAGCGTTCGCGGCAGCCGGGTCGATGCGGCGAGGCGCGAGGCGCGAGGCGCGCAGGCGCGCAGGCGCGAGGCGCTAAACCCTCGCCGGGAATGCATCGGCGGCGCGGGACGTTCGCCTCACATACCCCCCGGGGTATTTGCTAGCCTGGGGCCGGAGACTTACAAGGAGAATCATGCGCATCATCGTGGTGGGCGGGGTTGCTGGCGGCATGAGCGCCGCGGCCCGCGCCAGGCGGCTGGACGAATCGGCCGAGATCATCGTCCTCGAGAAGGGCCCGTATGTATCGTTCGCGAACTGCGGCCTGCCGTATCACGTGGGCGGCGAGATCCCCAGCGACGAGGCCCTCCTGCTCCACACCCCGCAGACCCTCCGCGAAGACCTCAACCTCGACGTGCGCGTGGGCCACGAGGCCACCGCCATCGACACCGAGGCGCACACCGTCACCGTCACCACGGCAAACGGTGTCGAGACCCTGACGTACGACGCGCTGGTGCTCTCCCCCGGCGCGGACGCCTTCGCGCCGCCCATCCCCGGCATCGACTCGCCACACGTCACCTTCCTGCGCACCGTCGACGAGGCCCGCGCGCTCGCCGAGGCCGCCGGCTCCGCCAAGGCCGCGGTGGTCATGGGTGCAGGCTTCATCGGGCTCGAGACCGCCGAGGCCCTCCATCGCCGCGGCCTCGAGGTGACCATCGTGGAGATGGCGCCGCGCGTGCTCCCGCCGCTTGCCCCCGAGATGTCCGCGCTCGTCGAGTCCGAGCTGGAGGCGAACCGCGTGGCCGTGCGCACCGGCACATCCATCGCCGCGATCGGCCCCGCTTTCGTCACGCTGTCCGACGGTGCCGATGTCCCCGCCGACATCGTCGTGGTGTCCGCCGGCGTGCGCCCCCGCACGGGAATCGCGCGCGACGCCGGCATCGAGCTCGACGCGCGCGGCGCGATCCTCGTGGACAACCAGCAGCGCACCTCCGCGCCCGGCGTGTGGGCGGTGGGCGACGCCACCGCAGTCACGCACGGGGTGACGGGCGTCGTCAGCCCTGTGCCGCTCGCCGGCCCGGCGAACCGCCAGGGGCGACGCGCAGCGGACTCAATCTGCGGCACCGCCAAGCACAGCCGCTCGGTGCTCGGCACCGCCATCATCCGGGTGTTCGGGCTCACCGCGGCCGTCACGGGCGCCACGCCCCAACAGCTCGACGACGCCGGGATCAGCTACGTCCCCATCCACGTGCACCCCAACGACCACGCCGGCTACTACCCCGGCGCCACCCCCGTGAACCTGGTGGGCTACTTCGCGCCGGACGGCAAGCTGCTGGGCGCCCAGGGCGTGGGCGCGGCGGGCGTCGACAAGCGCATAGACGTGCTGGCAACGGCGCTGCGCGCACACATGGGCGCCGACGACCTCGCGGAGCTCGAACTCGCCTACGCGCCGCCATACTCGTCCGCCAAGGACCCGGTCAACATCCTGGGCTTCCTGATGCAGAACGTGCTCGATGGCACGCTGCGGCTGTGGCACGCAAGCGAACTCGCCTGGGCTGCGGACAACGCGCTGCTGCTCGACGTGCGGGCGCCCGGCGAGTTCGCGCTTGGCCACCTTGAGGGCGCGGTCAACATCCCGCACGTGGACATCCGCGAGCGTATCGACGAGGTCCGCCGGCTCGCCGTCGGCCGCCCCGTCTACCTGTACTGCCAGTCCGGGTTTCGGTCCTATCTGGCGCACCGGATTCTCAGCCACCACGGCATCGAGTCCGCGAACCTGTCCGGCGGCATGCTCACCATGCTGACCGCGTCCCCCACCCTGTCCTACGCTCTGGCGTAGGAGTCCCAAGGAGAACCATGCAATCCATCACCGTCGACAAGCTCCACGCGAAAATCAGCGAGGACCCGGCCACGCCAGTCGTGGACATTCGCGAGCGCAACGAGCACGCCATGGGCGTCGTCCCAGGGGCCACCCTGCTGCCGATGTCCGAGTTCGCCGCGCGCTTTGCCGAACTGGCCGAGCACAAGGACGGGCTGCACGTGATTTGCCAGTCCGGCTCGCGGTCCGTCGCCGTGTGCAACTTCCTCGAGCAGCAGGGCTACTCGCCCATCAACGTGTCGGGAGGCACGGGCGCCTGGTCGCGCGCGGGCTACCCTCTCACGGCGCCCACGAGCTAACGCAGGTCGAGCGCGAGGTCCATTATTGGGCTTGAGTGCGTGAGCGCGCCGACGCTCATGAAGTCCACGCCGGTCTCTGCCACGGAGCGCGCACGCTCCACGGTCAGGCCGCCGGTCGCCTCCAGGTACACCTTGCCCGTGTCGGGCTCGAGCGCGCGCACCGCGGCCACCACGGCGGCCATCTCGTCGTTGCTCATGTTGTCGAGCATCAGGAACCTGGCGCCGGCCGCGATCGCCTCCCGCGCCTGGTCGAGCGACTCCACCTCGACCTGAATCTCGACGTCGGGGAACGCCGCCCGGATCGAGTCGATGGCGCCGGCCACGCTGCCCGCCGCCACGATGTGGTTGTCCTTGACCATCGCGACGTCGTAGAGGCCCATCCGCTTGTTGACGCCGCCGCCGCAGCGGACCCCGAACTTATCGAGCGCGCGCAGCGTGGGGGTGGTCTTGCGGGTATCGAGCACCTTGGCGCCGGTGCCCTCAAGTGCGTCGGCCCAACGCCGCGTGTGGCTCGCGATGCCGCTCGCGTGGCTCACAAGGTTGAGCAGGGTGCGCTCGGCGATCAGCACCACGTGGCCCACCCCCGCGATCTCCGCGACAACGTCCGATGCGGCAAGCCGCTCGCCGTCCGCGCGCAGCAGGGTCACAGTTGGCACGGGCAAGCCAAGCCGCGCGGCAACCTGCGCGATGACCTCGGGGATGATGGCGGCGCCTGCGAGCACACCGTCCTCGCGCGCCACCACCGCGCCGGTCACCATGGTCGCGGCGTCGATGGTCGCCTGCGTGGTGACGTCGCGGCCCGGATCCCCACCAAGGTCTTCGGCGAGCGAGCGCGCGACCACGTCGGCGAGCCACGCTGGGTCGAGGGGGGCGTCCTGCGGGAGGGTCTCTGGCATCGTCACCCCGCCATTCTTTCGCGTTTCCGCGTGCGCGCAACTGGCGCGGGCCCTCCCGGCCCCGATACCTCCTGGGGGTATGCTGGCGGGAGCCCACGTGCATGGAGCCCGCCGCCCTCGAAGGAGCCCTCAGATGAGTGAAGTCCACCTCACGGAAGAAGACCTCGACCCCGTCGTCAAGCGCCTCAAACGCGCCAGGGGCCAGCTCGACGGGATCCTGCGCATGATCGACGACGGCCGCGAGTGCGGTGAGGTTGTGACCCAGCTGGCCGCGGTGTCCAAGGCAATCGACCGCGCAGGCTTCGCGATGATCGCCGCCGGACTCGAGCAGTGCGTCAAGCAGGGCGAGACGTCGGGCGCGGCGCGCGAACGCCTGCAGAAAATGTTCATGTCGCTCGCGTAGGACCTTTGCGCTTTTCGCGGTGGCTCGAACGGCATACCCTGAGAGAGTCCGCAAAGCATTGCTTGTGCGGGAGGGGACGAGGCCCCGGATCTCCGCTCTAGCGGACCCCGAGACCGCGTCGCAGGTGAAACCAGCGCGTGGCGTCGCGCCGGCTGCGCCTTCGTGGCGCAGGGGACGCGGGGCTGAACATGCACTCACCGGCTCCGCGTCCCAACCACGGCTCGGTTCGCCCCCTGGCGCGTCCGGGCTAATCGACTGGTTCGAGCGGGACCCGCTCCAGGGTCAGGTTGTGGTCGCCGTCGAGTGACGCCGCGATCCTGACGCGCCATTCGTCGGCCTTCTCGGGGAAGTCCCGGCGGAAGTGCCCGCCCCTGCTCTCTTGGCGATCGAGCGCGGCGGCGAGCAACACCGACGCCGCCTGGGCGACGTTCGTGGTCTCCCACTCGGCGGTCTGGGGCATGACGTCGGCGTCGTCCACGACGCCCGCGCGGCCAAGCTCGCGCAGTGCCTCAAGGGCCGCCCGCAGGCCGGCGCCGTCGCGCACCGGGCCCGCGCCCGCGTGCGTGATGCGTTGCAGGCCAGGGCGCGCGGTGGCGCGCAGTAGCCCCACCGCGCCTTCTCGCTCCGCGGGCTCGCGCTGGACGAGGTCGCCGTCGGCCACGCGGGTCGCGGCGTCGGCCGCCGCGCGGGTCGCGAACACCAGGCCCTCAAGCAGTGAGTTGGAGGCTAGGCGGTTGGCGCCCTGCACGCCGGTGCACGCCGCCTCGCCCGCGGCGTAGAGGCCCCCGGCGGTGCTGCGCCCGCGCAGGTCCGTGAGAATCCCGCCCGAATGATAGTGCTGGGCGGGCGCGACGGGGATGAGGTCGACGCCAAGGTCGAGGCCGTGCTCGGCGAGGCGCGCCTGGATGGTGGGGAACCGCTTGTCGAGGAAGTCCTTGCCAAGGTGGCGGGCGTCAAGGAACACGGAATCGGCGTCGCCTGCGGCCATCTGCTCCACGATCGCGTGCGACACGACGTCGCGCGGGGCGAGCTCGGCAAGCTCGTGCACGCTCTTCATGAACCGCTCGCCCGCCGCGTTGAGAAGGTACGCGCCCTCGCCGCGGACGGCCTCGGAGATCAGCGGCTGCTGCCCGCGCGCGCTCGTCCCGAGCCACAGCACGGTCGGGTGGAACTGCACGAACTCGATGTCCGCGATAGACGCGCCCGCCCGCAGCGCCATGGCGATGCCGTCGCCTGTGGCTGCAGGCGGGTTGGTCGACGCCATGAACAGTTGCCCGATGCCGCCGGTGGAAACGATCACGGCCTTCGCCAGCGCCGCGCCGATGCCGTCTCGCGTGCCCTCGCCAATAACGTGCAGGGTGACGCCGCAGACCGGGCCGGGCAGGCCGTCGGCGTTCGGGGCGGCGGTGAGCAAGTCGACGACGAGCGCGTGCTCGATGACCTCGATGCCTGGGTCGTTGCGGATCGCCTCGAGCTGGGCGACGAGCGCCCGCGAAATCTCGGCCCCGGTGGCGTCGCCGCCAGCGTGCGCGATGCGGTCCGCGTGGTGGCCGCCCTCGCGCGTCAGCGAGATGTCGCCGTCCGCGGCGAGGTCGAACTTGGCGCCACGCGCCACCAACTCCCGGACGCGTTCCGGGCCCTCCGTGACGAGCGCGCGCACCGCCCGCTCGCTGCACACGCCGTCGCCAGCCACAAGCGTGTCTTGCATGTGCGCCTCGGGGGTATCCGTGGGGTCGAGCGCCGCCGCGATGCCTCCCTGCGCCCACACAGTGGACCCCGAGGACAGCACTCCCTTGGTGACGATGAGGACCTTGTCGACCTTGGAGCGAAGCTCGAGCGCGGCCGTCAGCCCCGCGATTCCGGAGCCGATGACGATGACATCTGCCTCCGCGATCCAGCCCGGCTCCGGCGCGACAAGCCGCCGCGCGTAGCTCACGGGCGGAAGGCGGTCCAGCCCGCGGTACGGAAGTTGCCGATGGTGAGGCCAGAACGCTCGAGGTCCGCGTCGCTCGGCACCTCGCCGGGCTCGCAACCCACGTTCACGATCTTGTTGTCCTTGTCGACGAAGACCACGGAGGGCTCGTAGTGGTGGGCCTCCTCGTCGCCGATCAGGCCGTAGGCGATGATGATCACGAGGTCGCCCGGGTGCACCAGGTGCGCGGCGGCGCCGTTGATGCAGATGTGGCCGCCGTCGGGCTCGCCGGGGATCGCGTAGGTGGTGAGCCGGCTGCCGTTTGTGACGTTGACGACGTCCACCTGCTGGCCGGGCATGAGGTCCGCGGCCTCCATGAGGGTCGCGTCGATGGTGATCGAGCCGACGTAGTGGAGGTCGGCTTCGGTCACGGTGGCCCGGTGGATCTTTGAAATCAGCATCGGGCGCTGCAGTGTCTTGAAGGTCACCTGTCCACGGTAGCCGCTCACGGCGCTTGAGTGAAACAGTCGGGGTTAGTCGTCGGTGACCTGCAGGCGCCGCACCACAGTCGGAGAGTCCTGGCCCGCTTCCTCATCGAAGTGAGACTCCTGAGTCACAACGCTCCCGTCCGACGCGACGGCAAACTGAAACGAGGTTCCCCAGCCGATGAAGTAGGCCTCCCCTGCCGCGCGGGACCAGAAGAATTCTTTGAAGTTGTCCCATTGGAAGAAGAAGACGCCAGCACTGGTCGCGGTCACACGGCCCGCGGAACCAAAGTGCTCGCCAAGCGAAATCGTGGTCGAACCGTTGGCATCGGTGATCTGCACTTCGCGAAGACCGTTTCCTTCCTCGCCCGAATCATCTGGGAGCGTGAATCCGACAGCGATGAGGTCCCCGCACACGCCAACTGAACCGAGCCTTGGGGTTGCGGCCGAACCACGCCAAACGATCGAGTCATCCACCACTTCGCCGGTGTCGCCAAGCGTGGCCGCGTGAATCTCCGGAAGTTGGTCCGCAATACCGGTACTGGTGGCGTCGACCACGTACGTCAACTCCGTCACTCCCACAGGAGCGCATCGGTCGACGGCCGGGAACCGCGCTCCGTAGAAGGAGATTTCCTGAGGCGCTGACCCGTTGAGCGGGGCGGAGTAAATCGACGAGAGCTGCTTGAACCCCTCATCGAGAGTCGGGTCGGGCCGCACATCACCGTCGACCCACCACGCCCGGCCGGCGGCCACCGTGAGGTAATTTCCGTCACCCGGCGCGGAGAACGACATGTTGTCCACGTCAACCGTGCTGCCGCCGATGATCGTTGGCTTCCCACCCGGCGCCATTGTCACAATGTCATAGGAGTCAAACCTCAACTCGCCACCCTCTTCGCGCGCCTGCCACACCGCGGTACCGTCTGGAGCCACCACGCGCTCGCCGACTACGCCGTTCGCTCCCTTGGCCGCCGCGCGCCCGACCAGCAATGACGAGCCAAAGTCAGTCACTTGACCCGACACAACATCCAAAACGGAGTCCCTCGGGCGCACGCCGCCTTCCCGACCCCACAGGTTCCCGTACGCGTCCGGCCAATATGCGAAGCCGGGATCCAGCTCAGGAAGCCCGGACGGCACAGGCAGGTCCCGCAAGTGACCACCAGCCGTCGGATCAAGTTCCAACGTCGTGGCGTCGATCACGTTCGGTACCGCACCGCTCGGCGAAGGAGAACCCGGCGGCTCGGGACTCGTCGATGGAAGCGGAACGCTTCCGTCCGTGCATCCCGCGATGACGGACGCCACGCACGCGGACAGGAATAGTCCTCGTAGCCCAGCCCGAATTACCACACGTCACACCTTTCGCTCACGTGGCGAGAGTAGAACGACGACGGCGCGGGGACCTACCTCGTTGGCGTCGAGACCGCCGCAATCATGTTGTCAATGAAGCGGGTCTTGCCGACGCTTGCGGCGACGGCGAAGATCACGTCACCACGGTAGTCGCTCGGCACAGACTCGCCGGACGCTGGGTCAAGCGCGGCAAAGTAGTCGAGCTCGATCTCGTCGTTGGCCGCGAGCACCACGTAGCCCGCAGCGAGCGCGGCGGTGGCGTTCTCGCCAGCCTCGGCACGCGCGACGGCCTCCATGAGAGCGCCGCTCAGCGTGAGCGCCGTGCGGCGCTCGGACGCGCTCAGGAACCGATTACGGCTGGACAGCGCCAGGCCGTCCGGCTCGCGCACCGTGGCGGCGGCCTGGATGGTGACTTGCACGTTGAAGTCGCGCACCATGCGGCGGATCGCGATCAGCTGCTGCGCGTCCTTCTGCCCGAAGATCGCGACGTCCGGCTGCGTGAGGTTCAGCAGTTTGAGCACCACGGTCAGCATTCCGTCGAAGTGTCCGGGTCGGTGCTTGCCCTCGAAGATCTCGCCAAGCCTTCCCGCCGACACGGTCACGACGGGCTCGCCGCCCGGGTACACGTCCTCGTCGTCCGGTGCGTAGAGCACGTCCACGCCCTCCGCCTCAAGCAGCGCCGCGTCGGCCTCGAGCGTGCGCGGGTAGCGCTCGAGGTCCGCCGGGTCGTTGAACTGGAGCGGGTTGACGAAGATCGTCGCGACCACCTCGTCGGCGGCGGCACGCGCCTCGCGCACGAGCGACAGGTGGCCGTCGTGAAGCGCGCCCATGGTCATCACGACGGCGCGGCTGCGGCCCTCCTCGCGCGCGCCGATGTCGGCGGCCTTCTTCACAATCTTCATGCCTCTCCCTCCAAGGTCGTCATCACGTCAACAAACTGCGCCTCTCGAATTCTTCCGCCAGCAAGCGCCAAGCGCGCGGTGGCGATGGCGCCTGCCCGGTACGCCTCGAGGGCGGCGGGGTACGGCGCGAGCGCCGCCAGGTGCGCGCGCAGGGTCCCGACGTCGGCGCGCACGACGGGACCCGTGAGCGAGCCGACTCCGCCCGGGACGTCGCGCGCCGCCCCATCCACGGATGCCGCCGCGAGCGGGCCAAGCACCTTGCCAGGGTCCTCGACGCCCGCATCGGCCAGGAGCTGCGTGGCCTGCGACACCGCGGCGGCCACGTGGTTCGCGCCGTGCACCAGGGCCGCGTGATACAGCGGCCGCGCTGCGTTGTCGAGCACGAACGGCTCCCCGCCGATCTCCACCACGAGCGCCTGGCCGATCGGCAGCAGCGCGGCGGCGGCCGTCACCGCGAAGGACGCGCCGCGCAACCGCGCGAGGTCGAGCGACGTCCCCGTGAAGGTCATGGCGGGGTGGATCGCGAGCGTCATCGCGCCCGCGTCGGCAGCGGGGGCAAGCGCCGCGAGGCCATGCAGGCCAGACGCGTGAATGACGATCTGCCCCGGGCGCCACCCGTCGAGCGCGGCGATCCCGCCGACCACCGCCGCGAGGTCGTCGTCCGGCACGGTCACCAGCACCACGTCCGCGCGCGCGGCGACCTCCTGGGGCTCGCACCGCTCCACCCCAGGAAGCATCGCGTCGATCCGCGTGCGCGACGCCTCGGAATCGCCCGACGCCGCGACCACCCGGTGGCCCGCCTCGCGCAGCGCCGAGCCAAGCACGGCGCCCACGCGGCCGGCGCCAATCACGCCAACGTCTAGCCTCCCCGGCCGGTCCCCCGGCGCCACCGCGCTCATTGCCTACGCCTCGATCCCGACCGCCGCGGCCCATTGCTCGGGCGTCTGCCTGGCGCGGCCCTCGCGGGCGCGGGCGGCCTGGTCGGCGATGATGCGCAGCGCGTCGTCCACGTCGAGGTGCTCCGCTACCGGCCGCACGGGGCCGTTGGTCGAGTGGACTTCGATGTCGGCCAGGCGCAGCAGCCGCTGCAGCGGGCCCTGCCTGATCGCGAGGGACTGGGTTCGCTCGTGCGGGATCACGAACACCTCGCGTACAAGCAGCCCGCGGCGGATCAGCAGCGCGCGGTCCGTGGCGCGCACACCGCGGTGCCGCCACTGCAACAGGTCGTAGATCATCGAGCGCGGCGGGCTCGCCGTGAAGCCGTTGTCGGCGCCCTTGCCCGACAGCGCCGCGGAGACAGTGCCGCGCGGGTCCGGGTCCCCCATGTCCGGGAAGCACCAGCCATAGCGCGTACAGCGCTTCCTGGCGGCTTCCTACGGGCATCAGGGTCGAGACCGCCTGCTGATCGTCCTGATAGCCCGCCACGTTGATGGTGATCCGCCACCAGTCCTTGCGCCGCCACAGGAGCGACTGCTTGAGCTTGACGGCCTGCACCCGGCCGGGCGGCACCGTCTGGCGGCGGGTGTCGAGCATCCCGTGCTTGAGTTTGATGCCCTCGGCCGAGACCCCGGCCGTGAAGTTGAAGCCCGCATTGATCTGCGCCCACAGCACGCCCGCGACGGCCAGGAAGGCCCACGCCACGCTCAACAGCGCGGAGGTGAGATTGGCGATGACGTCTGGGTCGTCGGTGAACGACAACAGCTTGGGTCCGGCGGCGACTCCGACGATCAGGAACGCGAGCGGAAGCCCGACCGCGACGACGAACGGCCAGGACAACACCACCGAGCCGAGCAGGCTGCCGAACCTCACCTTGAAGATCTCGCGCTCGGGCGCGGCCTGCGCCTGGATGGCCCCCACCCGCTTCGCGTCCGCGAACGGGCTCAGGTTCGCTACTGCGTCGTTCGCGCGGTGCGCGGCCGGCTCGCCTGCCGCGGCCTCCGCAACCTCGCGCTTGCGCCCGTGCGCCAACTCAAGGATCTCGTTGCGCAGCGCCTCGGCGGTGGCCATCCTCAGGTAACGCAGGCGGACGCCGGACTCCTTGCCGCCCGCGACCTCGACCTTGACCTCCGCGAAGCCGAAGATGCGCGCGGCGAGCGGCTGCACCACGTCCACCGCCTGGAGCCGGTCAAGCCGCGCCTGGCGCTGCTTGCGGAATAGCAGGCCCTGGCGCTGCTCCACGGCGTCGTCGCTGATGCGGAACATGTTCACCCGCCACTGCAGCGCCGTTAGCCCGAGCACGAAAGCAGTCGCGACCACGGCCAGCGCCGGGATGATCCACCACAGCCCGGTGTCCACCTGCAGCTCGGCCAACGCATCGCGCGCCTGAAAGGTCACCACGGTGAAAAGCACCAGCAGGGCCTGCCCGCCAGAGATCACGGGCGTCACCCAGTGCAGGCGCGTCCACTCGCGGGGCGCGACGGTCGGCTCGCTCACAGCCCGGCCAGGCGCGCCTCGCCGCGCTCGGTGAGCCGGTCGCGAAGTCGAGCGGCCTCCGAGGCCGGGACGCCGGAGATGTGCGCGTCGGTTCCCGGCGATGCCGTGTGGAGCTGCACCCTCGCGATGCCGAAGGCTCGCGCTAGCGGACCCGAGGACACCTCGACGTACTGCATCCGCCCATAAGGGATGACGGTCACGCGGCGAAACAGCCTGCCGCGCTTGACCACGAGGTCGTCGTCGCGCTCGGCCCACGCGTGTGCCGTCACCTGCCGCACGGCGATGAATGCCGCCCAGCTCGCGATGAGCGCGACGGCGATCGCCGGGGCCCACGCCCACGCGCCCGCTGAGTCCGAGACGGCCACCGCGACCGTGATCGCGACGGCCAACGGCAGCGCGAACACCAAGCCGATGACGATGAGGCGGACGGGGATCAGCGCTCGCGAGACGTACGTCCACGGCGCCTCGCCGGGTTCAAACCAGGACATCGCCCTAGTCTGTCACTTCGCGAGGCTAGGCGGCGTCCGGGGTGGCGCCACCGCGCGTGCCGGGCTTATCGGAGTCGTCGCCGTTATCGACGACGCACCATCGTTCCGCGATGACGCCAGCAATCGTCAGGACGAGAGCCGCACCCGCCGCGATCAGCGCCGAGATCACCACCGCGCGCCGGGGCTCGTGGCTCCACTCGGCGCCCACCGCGATCGCATAGCCAAGGAACACCCCCACCAGGGCCGCGCCGGCATACGCGGTCGCCTGCGCGAACACCGCCGTCATCGCCGCCTGCATGGGGTCAAGGTCAGGGCGGTCCCCCGCCTGATATTGGCGCACCCGCCAGCCGAGCCACAGCGCAAGCCCTCCAACGAGCACCAGCGACACCGCTACTGTCAGCGGGACGGAGAGCGGAGTGGTGCCGCGATTCACGAGCGCGAGGTTGATGCCCCACGATCCCGCGCCAACCGCGGCCGCCACCGCGAGGAGCAGCGGCACCGAGAGCCTGCGCACCGGCTACTCGAGCGCTTCTGGGATAGCCATGGGGGGAGGCGGGTTCGACGGGTCGGCACCCTCGGTGGGCGGCGGCGCGTCAACGATCGGGAACGACGACGTCGCGGGCCCGGAGGAGCGGTAGCCGCGCCTCACGGCCTCGGCCGGGTCCCACGGGTTGGCGGCGATGGTCACCCCGTCGATGTCAGCGGCCGCCTGGGCAAGGTCCTCGACCTTGCCGCCACGCGAGTGGGTGCCCGCCACGAGCTCCGCCGCAGGCTCCATGGCCACCCACGGGAGCAGCACGAAGGCGCGCTCGTAGGCGCGCGGGTGCGGCAGGATCAGGTCCTCGCGCTCCGACGTCACGCCGGTGTAGTCGATGATGTCGATGTCGAGCGTGCGGGGGCCGTTCTGGACCTGCCGCTGACGGCCGTGCACCATCTCGATGCCCTGGCAGACATGCAACAGCGCGCGGGGGCTGAGCGCCGTGTTGATACGCACAACCGCGTTGAAGAAGTCGGGCTGTTCAGGGCCCCCGACGGGCTTGGTGACGACCAACGGCGAGTTGCGCACGATCTCGATGCCGGGCACGCGGTCGAGGTCGTAGATGGCGCGCGCGAGCGTGTACTCCGAGTCCCCAACGTTGCCGCCGATCGCGAGCAGCACCGGTACCGGCTGCTGCGGCCGCGAGTCGAGCTCGTCCTTGGGCTCGCCAACCGCGCCGGGCGAGCGCGGGTCGTCAGCGAGGCCCGCCGCGGAACCGATGCGCAGGTCACTCCACAGGTCCCCCTGGACGATGTCGCGGCGGATCGTGATCGAGACGTCGGCGAACTCTACGGTGAGCGGCGCCTGCGGCTTGTGAACCGTGACGTCAACGGCCGCGACGTTGTCGAGCTTGAGGACGTCGAGCGCGATGCGGTCGGCGACGGCCTCGATAAGTTCGGCGGGATCGTCCGCGAGGATGCGGGCGGCGATGTCGGCGACCGTAGCGTAGTTGACCGACTTGGCGAGGTCGTCGGTGCGCGCCGCGCTGCGCGTGTCGACGTGCACCACGACGTCGGCGAGGAACAGCTGATCCGCCTCCTTCTCGGCCGCGAGCACCCCGTGGTTGCCCATCGCGCGGATGCCTTCGACGACGACCGCGTCGAGTTGCACGTTGCGACGGAAGTACGGGGTGACGTTCACAGTCATGCCTTCATCCTCACGTGTCCCGGGCCGTCTGCCAAGCACAAACCACGGCGATGGCGTCTTTCGCTGGGCGGGGCTCGTGGACGCGTACCGCCCACGCCCCGTGCTCCGCGGCCAGCGCAGTGACGGCGGTCGTGGCGTGTTCGCGGGACTCGGGGCCGTCGTCCACCGCGATGGTCGCGCCTAGGAAGCGCTTGCGTGAGGCGCCGACGAGCACACGGTGCCCGAGCCCCTGGAGCTCGTCAAGGTGCGCCAGCAGCGGCCAGTTGCTTGCCGCCACCTTGGCGAAGCCGAGGCCCGGGTCAAGGATGATCCGGTCGCCGTCCACGCCGGCGGCCGCGAGGGCGTCGACGCGGGCTGCGAGCTCGTCACGAACCTCGCGGACGACGTCTGAGTACATGTCCAGATTGTCCATCTGGGTGGAGTGCGCGCGCCAGTGCATCGTGACGTAATCCACGCCAAGATCCGCAATTGCCGACCCCATCGCCGGGTCAGCGAGCCCGCCGGACACGTCGTTGACGATTGTCGCGCCCACCTCGGCCGCGGCCGCGGCCGTGCTCGCCCGCATGGTGTCGATGCTCACGGTGAGGCCCGCGCTAGCGAGCGCCTGGACGACGGGCCGAATCCGCGACAGCTCCTCCGCCGCGGGCACGCGCTCGGCTCCAGGGCGGGTGCTCTCGCCGCCGACGTCCACGATGTCCGCGCCGTCGGCCCCGAGCGCCAGCCCGCGCTCGATCGCGGCGTCCACGGAGGCCCACCGGCCACCGTCGCTGAACGAGTCGGGAGTGACGTTGAGGATGCCCATCACGAGGCACGGCTGGGACACGGTCGCTCCCTCCTGGGCTAGTGGCCGTTGATGAGGCTCATGGCCTCGGCGCGCGTTGCGGCATCGCGCATCACGCCGCGCACCGCGGACGTGACCGTCCGCGATTCGGGCTTGCGGGCGCCACGCATCGACATGCACAGGTGCTCCGCCTCGATCACGACGATCGCGCCCTTCACGCCAAGGTGCTCCACCAGCGCATCGGCCACCTGGGTGGTGAGGCGCTCCTGCACCTGCGGGCGGCGCGCGTAGACGTCCACCAGGCGGGCGAGCTTCGACAGCCCCGTGATGCGGCCGTCGCCGCCCGGGATGTAGCCCACGTGCGCGCGGCCGTGGAACGGGATCAGGTGGTGCTCGCACATCGAGTACAACTCGATGTCCTTGACAAGGATCATCTCGTGGTGCCCAAGCTCGAACACCGCAGACAGCACGTCGGCCGGATCCTGGTCGAGCCCCGCGAAGAACTCTTCGTAGGCCCGGGCCACACGGCTTGGAGTGTCCTTGAGGCCGTCGCGCTGCGGGTCCTCGCCAATCGCGGCGAGAATCTCGGCGACCGCCGCCTCGATGCGCTCCTTGTCCACGGGCATGGCGCCTACTTCGATGCCTTCGGGGCGCGCCGCGCGGTGGGCGTCGGCTTGGAGGTCCACGGCTTACGCGCGGGGATGCGCTTGACCTTGGCGAAGATCTCGGCGAGACGTTCCTGGAGGATCGTCTCCTGTTCGAGCAGTTCCTCGGCGAGGGTGTCAAGTAGCTTGCGGTTGTTCTTGAGGGCAAGCCGCGCCTCCGCCACCGCGTTGTCCATGAGCGTGCGCACCTCGGAGTCGATCGTCGACGCGACGGACTCCGAGTAGTCGCGCTCGTGGCCCACGTCGCGGCCAAGGAAGACTTCGCCGGAGCCCGCGCTGTGACGCACCGCGCCGATGGCTGGGCTCATGCCGTACTCCGTCACCATGGTGCGCGCGGTCTCGGTGGCCTGGGCGATGTCGTTCGAGGCGCCGGTGGTGGCGTCGCCGAACACGATCTCCTCCGCCACACGGCCGCCCATGCCGTACGCGAGCGAGTCGAGAAGCTGGTTGCGACTCTTCGAGTAGCGGTCCTCGGTGGGCATGACCATCGTGTAGCCAAGCGCGCGCCCGCGCGGCAGAATCGTCACCTTGGTGACGGGGTCCGTGTGGTTGAGCGCCGCCGCCACTAGCGCGTGCCCGCCCTCGTGGTAGGCCGTGACCCGCTTGTCGTGGTCGTTCATGATGCGCGTGCGCTTCTGCGGGCCAGCGATCACGCGGTCGATCGCCTCGTCCACCTCGGACACGCCGATCTGCTTCTTGTCGCGGCGCGCGGTCAGCAGCGCAGCCTCGTTGAGCACGCTCGCGAGGTCCGCTCCGGTAAAGCCGGGCGTCCGGCGCGCGACGGCCTCGAGGTCGACCTCGGCCTTAATCGGCTTGCCCTTCGCGTGCACCTCAAGCACCTTGGTGCGGCCCTTGAGGTCGGGCGCGTCCACTCCCACCTGGCGATCGAAGCGGCCGGGGCGCAGCAGCGCCGGGTCGAGGATGTCGGGACGGTTGGTCGCCGCGATCAGAATCACGTTGGTGTTGAGGTCGAAGCCGTCCATCTCCACCAGCATCTGGTTGAGCGTCTGCTCGCGCTCGTCGTGACCGCCGCCAAGGCCGGCGCCGCGGTGGCGGCCGACGGCGTCAATCTCGTCAACGAAGATGATCGACGGGGCGTTTTTCTTGGCGTTCTCGAAAAGGTCGCGCACGCGGCTAGCGCCGACGCCCACGAACATCTCGACAAAGTCGGAGCCCGAGATCGAAAAGAACGGCACGCCCGCCTCGCCTGCGACCGCGCGGGCCAGCAGCGTCTTACCGGTTCCGGGAGGACCATAGAGCAGCACGCCCTTGGGGATCTTGGCGCCCACCGCCTGGAACTTGGCCGGCGTCTCGAGGAACTCCTCGATCTCGCGCAGCTCCTCGACCGCCTCGTCCACGCCCGCGACATCCTCGAACTTGACGGTGGGGGTGTCCGGCGTGACAAGCGTCGCCTTCGACCGGCCGAACTGCATGATGCGCCCGCCGCCGCCCTGCATGTTGGCGAGCAGCACCCAGAAGATCACGAGCAGCAACAACAGTGGCACGAAGGTGAACAGGAGGGTCGACCACGGGTTGCCCTGCGGCACCTCAACGGTCCAGCCCTGGCTTGGGTTCGCCGCGGCGACAGCCGCGACGACGTCGGCGCCCTGCGGCTCGAGGTAGAAGAAGCGGACGCGCTTGCCATAGTCCGGGTGTTCCTCGGTGAGCGTGAGCTCGACGCGCTGGTCGTAGTCCACGATTTTGGCCTGCTCCGCGGCGCCGGACGCGAGCAGCGCCAGACCCTCCGAGGTATCGACGTCGGTGGTCGGGGTCGACGTGAGGGCCGACGTGAGGTAGATCGCGGCGGACACACCCACGGCGACAAAGAGGAAGACTACGAGGCGGCGACGGTTCATGGTGTCAAAAGCCTACGCGAGCGAGGGACTCGCCGTGGACTCCTTCGCGCGGGGCGTAGCGCGTGCCTAGTCCTCGGCGTACACATGGGGCGCGAGCACCGCGACGTACGGCAGCGTGCGGTAGTGCTCGGCATAGTCAAGGCCGTAGCCCACGACGAACTTGTTGGGGATGTCGATCCCGACGTACTTGACGTCAACGTCGACCTTGGCGGCGTCGGGCTTGCGCAGCAACGCAGCCACCTCTACCGAGGCGGCGCCGCGCGAGCGCAAGTTGCCCAGCAACCAGGACAGCGTGATGCCGGTGTCGATGATGTCCTCGACGATCAGCACGTGGCGGCCAGACAGGTCCGCATCGAGATCCTTGAGGATGCGCACGACGCCGGAAGACTTTGTCCCGGATCCGTAGGACGACACCGCCATCCAGTCCATCTCGACGTGGGGGTCAAGCCGCCGCGACAAGTCGGCCATCACCATCACTGCGCCCTTGAGGACGCCCACGAGGAGAAGCTTAGTGAAGTCGTAGTCCGCCCGGATTTCGGTGGCCATTCGGTCAAGCGCGGCGTCGATCTGTTCGGTTGTGGCGACTATCTCAGTGAAGTCCTTGGAGAGTTCGGTTGTCACTGGTCATCGCTTTCCGTCTTGCGGATCGGGTTACCCACGATCAGCCTGCCATACTCGCGCCGCGCCTCGTACCCACCCGGGAGCGCCACTGACCCCTGGCCACGGTAGTTCGTCACAAGCTGGTCCATCGCCTTCACGTGCGCCTGGGTGACGGGCCCCGCACCGCGGCTTTCCGCGAGCATCTTGAGCATTCGGCCGCGAATAGCCTCGGGCAGCTCGGCAAGCATCTCGCACGGCCATTCGTCGGCGGATGCCGGGGTCTTGCCGCCCCGCGACATGCGGGCCCTCGCCTGCCGGTCAAGCTCGTCGGCGTCGGCCTGAAGCAACGCGGCGGAGCGGGCGAGCCCGGGCACGACGCCGGCGCCCAGCACGTCCGCTAACGCGGGCATCACCTTGCCGCGCAGGGCGGAGCGCTTGGGGCCGCCGTCGGGAAGGTTGGTGGGGTCGTACCACGGCTTGAGGTCGAGCGCATTGCAGGCCGCGACCGTCTCGCGCCGGCGGATGCCAAGGAACGGCCGGATGATGTTGCCGCGCCGGGGTGGGATGCCCGCGAGCGCGCGTGCGCCGGAGCCACGGGCGAGCGCGAGCAATACGGTCTCGGCTTGGTCGTCCATCGTGTGGCCCGTGAGGATGTGTGGTGTGCGGCCGCCTTCCTCGGCGACCACGCGCTCGATCGCCTCGTACCGCGCCTTGCGCGCCGCCGCCTCGACGCCGCCGTCGCGGCCCACCTTGACCTTCTCGATGCGCACGGTCGCGATGCCCGCCAGCCGGCACTGGTGTAGCGCGTGGTTCGCGACGCGGTCGCTACCAGCCTGAAGCGCGTGGTCCACGATCACTGCTCCGACCACGTAGCCCTCGGTGCGCGCCACGAACGCCGTGGCGGCCGCGAGCGCGAGCGAGTCGGGCCCGCCCGAGCACGCGACCCACAGCCGGGCGCCGATCTCGACGCCCTCGACCGCCTCGCGGACGGCGCTGCGCGTCGCAGCCACCGCGGGGTGCGGCCCGGTCACGCCTTGCTCCAGGTCATAGGCCCATTATCCGCATCCACACGCGGCAATCGCACGCACGAACTTGTCGATCGCCGCGCGCGGGGCGTCCTGACCGTACGGCATCTCGTCCGCGAGCACCGAAAACGCGAGCCACCGGCCGTCCGCCGTGAGGACTGTCCCGCTCAGGCTGGTAACACCTGACAGGCTGCCGGTCTTCGCGCGCACCATCCCCGCGGAATTGCCGTCGAGGCGCTCCGCGACGGTGCCGGATAGGCCGGAGACCGGCAGGCGACGCAGCACGTCGTCAAGCGCGGGGTCGGTCGCGAAGAACACCAGGAGCTCCGTCACCGCCGCCGCCGTCAGGCGCGACCCACGGGAGAACCCGGAGCCGTCGTCGAGCACGACGCCGTCGAGCTTCATCCCGGACGCCCGGGCCACCTTGAGCGCTCGCGCCGTGCCCCGGTCGGTGGTGCCGGGGCCGCCAGATTCGATCGCGAGCACCATCGTGAGGTCCTCGGCGATGGTGTTGTCGGAGTAGTGGAGCATATGCGTGAGCACGTCGAGCATCGGGGCGCTCTGGACCGCGGCGAGGGTCTTCGCGCCCTTACCCACGCCGCCAGCCTCGACCGAGACGACCTTGATGCCGCGCTCTTTGAGGCGCTTGGCGAAGGTCTCGGCCGCGTTCATGCTCGGGTCCGGCCACCGCGGCGGGTACTCGCCGCGCGACATCTTCCCCACGTTGACCGCCATCCCGGTCACGGGCGCGACGTAGCCGCCGTCGATGGCGCTGCTGGGCCATGCGGGGTTCACCGGTGGGCCCACAAAGGCACTGTCGTCCATGACCAACTTGACGCGGTCCACGCCCGCGGCCGTAAGCCCGATCACCGTCTCGTCTGCCAGGTCCGCGAGCCCCGCGTAGCCGTTCGCGCCCTGAACGACGTCGCCGTGGCCGTAGTCTGCGGCGAGCATCATGTCGCCGCCTGCCACCAGCGAAATGGTGGTCGCGCCGCCCTTGCGCGGCCCCTTCCAGTCCACGCGCGTCTCGAGCGTGAAGTCGGGGCCAAGCCCCAGATACACGCCGGCGGCCGTCATGAGCTTGGCGTTCGACGCTGGAATCTGCTGGTCCGACGCCTGCACCGCGGCAAGCACCTCGCCCGTCTCGATGTCCACCACGGAGATGCCCACCGAGCCGCTCGTGCGCGAGTCAGCGAGTAGCTTCTCCGCGAGGGCCTGGATGTCCGATGCCCGCGGGATTGGAGCGTCGGCGTTCACCAGGGGCGTGGGGGCGGCGGCGGCGCGGGGCGCGGCGGTCGCGGCGGTGGGGAACGGCGCGGGCGGTACGGGCACAGGGTCGTCGGTGATCCAGCCGGGGACGACGTCGCGCGCATCGGCGTACGCGTAGCCGCCCGCCAACGCCGCGAGCACCACCACGGTGACTGTCGCGATCACGAACCTGCGCACCCTCGCCCCCTTTCTATGCGCCACACTAGTAGCAGCCACCAGCCCTCGAAGGAAACCATGGAATTCGACGTCACTATTGAGATCCCCAAGGGGAGCCGCAACAAGTATGAGATCGACCACGCGACCGGACGCATCAAGCTTGACCGGATGCTCTTCACCTCGACCCGCTACCCAGACGACTACGGATTCATCGACGGGACCCTGGGCCAGGACGGCGACCCGCTCGACGCGTTGGTGCTGCTTGAGGAGCCCACGTTTCCCGGTTGCCTGATCCGGTGCCGCGCGCTTGGCATGTTCCGCATGCGCGACGAGGCCGGCGGTGACGACAAGGTCCTGTGCGTGCCCGTGGGCGACCAGCGCGCCGCGTGGCGCCGCGAGCTGACCGACGTCAGCGACTTCCACCGCCTTGAGGTTCAGCACTTCTTCGAGGTCTACAAGGACCTCGAGCCCGGCAAGTCCGTCGAAGGCGCCCACTGGGTTGGCCGCGACGAGGCCGAGGCCGAGATCACCGCAAGCTTCCTGCGCGCCAAGGGCACGTCCTTCGAGGCCGGCCACCACCCGTAAACATGAAAGCCCCGCCCGACGCTGAGGGTCGACGGGCGGGGCGGTCCATGGTTCGGGCTACGGGCGCCCGACGTACGGCATCATGTCCCCGCGGTGCCAGTTGCGCCAGTCACGCTTCTGGATGCCGTAGGTCGATGATCCTTCGACGATGATGTTGTGTCCGATGTAGATGGCCGTGTGATACATCCGGTCAGGGTCCGTGTGGTAGCCCCAGAACATCAAGTCACCGGGACGCCTGCTGCTGTAGCTCACGTGACCCACCGCGGGGTAAATCGTCCGCGACGACCGCGGGATCGCATAGCCAGCGTTCTGCCACGACACGTGCGCGAGGCCGGAGCAGTCGTACGCTTTGGGGCCCAGGCCGCCACTCTTGTACTTCTTGCCAACCTGGGACAACGCGAAGTCCGCCGCGGCCTGACCCTCATCGGACGACGAGTAGGACTCGCCTTCGCTCGAGGGCTTTGTCTTCGTCTTGGTGGGCTTCGGCGTGGGCGTGGACGTCTCGGTCGGGGTCGAAGTCTCGGTGGGAGTAGACGTCTCGGTGGGCTTTGGTGTCTTGGTCGTCGTGGGCGTCGAGGTCTCGGTCGCTGTGGGGGTGGGGTTGTTCTTCTCCTCCTCCTCGCGCTTGCGCTTCTCCTCCGCCTTGCGCTCGGCCTCTTCGCGCTCCGCCTGCTTCTTCTCGGCGGCGCGACGCTCGCGCGCCTCGCGGTCGGCGGCGAGGCCAGCCTGGCGCTGCGCCTCGAGCGCCTCCGAAGTGTGCTGCAGCTGCGAGAGCCGGGTGATCAGCTGGCCGCGGGTCTCCTCCGCGTCGGCGATGGCCTGCTTGGCCGCCGCCTCGGCGTCGGCGGCGGCGTCGTAGGCGGCCGCGGATTCTTGCTCCGCGGTGATCGCGGCGTCGGCAGCGTCCTGGGCATATTGGCGCATGGTGCGCGCCACGAGTTCGGCCGCGCGCACGCGCTCGACGATCACCTGCGCGTCTGTCGAGGCGCGCTCCTGGCCCTCCATGCGCGAGATGACGTCATCGAAGCCGTCCGCGCTCATCAGCGCCTCGAGCGAGCCGAAACTCTGGCCGTCGCGGTAGGCGGCCATCGCGAGAATCGCGAGGTTGCCGCGCGCCTCCTCGAGCGAACGCTCGGCCTCGGCGGCGCGGTTGTTCGCGGCGAACAGCTGACGCTGGGCCTCGACGTTTGCCCACTGGGCGTCCGAGTAGTTTTCCTCGGCCAGGCGGGCCGCGACGTCAGCTTTATAAAGGGCATCTTCAAGATCGACGATCGCCTTGTCGAGTTGCTTGACGGAAGACGCCGCGTTGGCGGCGGCGGCCTTGGCTGCGGCGACCTCGTCCGCACCCGGATAGCTCGAGGCGTTTGCCCGCAGTGTGGGGTTTGCAAAACTGAAGGCGGTGACGACTAGAGCAAGGGCGCACGCGAAAGCGACGCGCTGACGCATCGTCAATCCGCTACGCGCGGCGGCAATAGCTCCGCCGACCGTGTTAACCATGATCTGAACCACCTTCGTCACTAGTCGGCCCTGAATGCCAAAGCCGCCGTGCCGAACACCACTCCCCAGCCAGCAATGTCCCTATTTCGATGCTAGGTGAACGGGTTTCCGGCGTGAACCTCGCTCGTGTGAGATTCGTCTCACCCGAGTCATAAGCGCGCGCAAGCCCGTCGCACACTTCCCCCAACGTATCGACACCCGCTTGAGTGCCAAGGCGGCTCGGTAGCAGGTCCCGCGCGGGGTGCCCTAGGGTTGTTGGCGGCATGGATGACGACGGAATCGAAACCGACGCGTGGGCCGCGGACGAAGGCCCGGGCGCGAGCGCGCCCATCCCCGCCTCCGCAGCGTGGACGGAGGGCGACGAGCCCGGCCGTCGGCAGTTCGCGGACCTTGGCGACATTCCCCTTGAGGCCGACCCGCTCGGAGTGCTGCCCAACGTGCGCGTTGCGTACGAGACCTGGGGCGAGCTGAACGCCGCCGGCGACAACGCGATCTACGTTGCGCACGCCCTCACCGGCGACTCTCACGCGACCGGCGCGGCGGGCCCCGGCCACCACACCGGCGGCTGGTGGAACGGCATGGTCGGCCCCGGCAAGCCCGTGGACACCGACCGCTACTACGTGGTGTGCGCCAACGTGCTGGGAGGCTGCCAGGGAACCACGGGCCCTGCGAGCGCCCACCCGGCTGACGGCAAGCCGTGGGGCTCGCGATTCCCGTACGTCACCATGCGGGACCTCGTCACCGTCGAGATCGCGCTCGCCGACCACCTGGGCGTCAAGTCCTGGAAGATGATCACCGGGCCGTCCATGGGCGGAATGCGAGCCATCGAGTGGTGCGTCATGGCGCCCGGCCGCGTGCGCGGTATCGCCCCCGTCGGCGCTACGGCGGCCGTCACCGCCGACCAGATCGCCTGGTCGACCGCGCAGATTGCGGCGATTAAGGCCGACCCGAACTTCAACAACGGCGACTACTACGACGCCGCGCCGGGGCATGGCCCGCACGTGGGCATGGGCATCGCGCGCATGATCGCGCACACGACGTACCGCTCCGAGGGCGAGCTCGCCGCGCGGTTCGGCCGTTCCTACCAGGGAGACGAAGACCCGATTGGCAAGGGCGGCCGCTTCGCGGTGCAGTCCTACCTTGAGCACCACGCGCGCAAGCTGGCGCTGCGGTTCGACGCGAACACCTACATCCGCCTGGCGCAGGCGATCCAGTCGCACGACGTGGGCCGCGGCCGCGGGGGCGTCGAGAAGGCGCTCACTGGAGTGAACGTGCCCGCGCTCATCGTGGCCGTCGACTCCGACCGCCTCTACCCCGTCAAGAACTCCGAGCTGCTTGACAAGCTGCTCGTGGGCTCGAACGGCGTGAAGCTCGTGCACTCCGACGTGGGCCACGATGGCTTCCTCGTGGAGTCGGGCCAGCTGAACGCACTTGTCAGCACCTTCGTGGAGGGACTCTCGTGACCGGGGACCAGGTAGGCGTCCAGGACGACAACGCGCTCGCCGCGGCTATCGCGCACCTCGCCGGCCAGGTGCTCCTCAACACCCGCAACCGGCTGATGCTCGAAGGCGTCGAGGGCAAGGAGCTCGGCAACGCGGGCGACGCGGACGCCCAGGCGACCATCGCGTCTGCGCTACGCGCGGCGCGCCCGGACGATGCGGTGCTGAGCGAGGAGGCGAAGGACGACGCGTCCCGGGTCTCCGCGCGGCGCGTGTGGATCGTGGACCCGCTCGACGGCACCCGCGAATACTCCGAGGGTCGCGCCGACTGGGCGGTCCACGTCGCACTGTGGGAAGACGGCGAGCTTGTGACCGGCGCGGTTGCGATCCCCGGCGAGGATGTCGTGCTGCGCTCGGATCAGGCGCAGCCCCCGGTGGGCGCTGTCGGCGACGCGATCAAGATCGCGGTGAGCCGGTCGCGGCCGCCCGCCATCGTCGACGCGGTTGCGGCCGACTTGGGCGCGGAGCTGGTGCCCATGGGCAGCGCGGGCGTCAAGATCGCCTCGGTCATCCGCGGCATCTGCGACGCCTACGTCCACGGCGGCGGCCAATACGAGTGGGACTCCGCCGCACCTGTCGCCATCGCTCGCGCGGCAGGCCTGCACACCTCGCGCCTTGATGGTTCGCCCCTCGTGTACAACCGCGAGGACCCCTACCTGCCGGACCTCGTCGTCGCCCGGCCCGAGGTTGCGGACGCCGTGCTCGCGGCGATCGCGCGCGCGGACGCCTGACCCACCACCGCGCCGTTACGCTTTCACCATGGATCCCCTGCTGCTCCTTGGCGCCGCGTTTGTCGGGATTGTCGTCGGGCTGACGGGCATGGGTGGCGGGGCGTTGATGACACCCCTGCTTGTCCTCGGGTTCCACATCAACCCGGCCGTCGCGGTGTCGAGCGACATCGTCGCCTCGGCCTTCATGAAGCCGGTGGGATCGTTCGTGCACTCCCGCCGTGGCACCGTCAACTGGAAACTGGCGATGTGGCTCGTGATCGGCTCGGTGCCCACAGCCGCGCTAGGCGTGTTCATCGCGAATCGACTCGCAAATCCCGACGCGCTTGAGCACTGGCTCCGCAATGCCATTGGGGTCGTGCTTCTGCTCGCCGCAGCGGGACTCATCATGCGCGCCTACGTCCGGCTCCGCGAGCGCGCCAGGACCCTCGACGGCACCGCGTTCCCGCTGCCGCACTCCACCGGCCGGGTCGAGGTGAAGCCCCGCATCTTCCTGACGGTGCTGCTCGGCGCAGTCGGCGGCCTGCTCGTGGGCCTGACGTCCGTGGGCTCTGGCTCGCTGATGATCGTGGCGATGATGGCGATCTACCCCGCCATGCGCGCGCCGCAACTGGTGGGCACGGACCTTGCGCAGGCGGTGCCGCTGGTGTTCACTGCCGCGATCTCGCACATCGCCGTGGGTCACGTCGACTGGCACATCGTCCTGCAGGTCATCATCGGCTCCGTGCCCGGAACCTTTCTCGGGGCGCACCTGTCCTCGCGGGTCTCCGGAGGCATCGTCCGCCGCGCGCTCGCGCTCGTGTTGCTGATGGCCGCGCTGACGATGCTCAAGGTGCCGACGCCGGTGGTGTTCGGGGCGGTGGTGGCCGCGCTGGTGGTCGGCACCCTGGCGTGGGCGCGGCTGCGTCGGCACTATGGTTTCCCCATGTTCATTCGTCGCAAGAAGAAGACGTCCGCGCCGATCGCAGAGCCGCCGGAACACCGCCTCACGCGGGTCCAGGTTCACGAGCTCGAGCTTGCCGGCGCCGGCGCCTATCCGGGCGGCATGGCCTACGGCTCCCCGGACGACCTCGACACGCCCAGCCTGCTGTTCCGCGGCAAAGGCCACCAGGGAGAGATCGTGCTCGTTGACCTGGAGTCCACCCCCGTCGCCAAGGTGACGGTGCAGGGCGAGCGCACGGTCGACGGCGGCACTTGGATCACGGGCCCCATCGAGACCCTTCGGCCACTCACGCAGGGCGTCTTCCGCGAGATCCGCCTGGGCACCGCGGAGGCGAGCGCCAAGGACGTGCTCGTGCTCGACGGCGACCAGACGGACGCCGACGTCACAGCGGTCGACGCGATCGTGGTGCTCGACGGCGATGACCCCGCCAGGACGGCCCGCCGCGTGCGCTGGGCGCTCGAGCAGACCGCAAAGACGTACGTGCTCCCCGAGCCGGACCTGCACGCGCTGAGCAGGGCAAAACGCCACAAGCTGCTTGCCGCGCTCACCACGCGGCTGCTCGGTGGCAAGGCGAAGGTCGTCGAGGGTAACACGGTCAAGGGCGACGGCTGCGTCGTGCTGTTCACCGGGCTGTCCGGCTCGGGCAAGTCCACGCTCGCCCGCGCGGTTGCCCACCTGTTGCAAAGCGCCGACGAGCGCGAGGTCACCCTGCTCGACGGCGACGAGGTCCGCTCGATGGTATCCAAGGGCCTCGGCTTCTCCCGCGAGGACCGCGAGCTCAACGTGCGCCGCATCGGCTGGATCGCTTCGCTGGTGTCGCGCCACGGCGGCGTCGCCCTGTGCGCGCCGATCGCGCCCTACACGTCCTCCCGCGCGGAGCTGCGCGAAATGGCCGAGGCGCACGGCTCGTTCGTGCTCGTGCACGTCAACACCCCGCTCGAGGTGTGCGAGGAGCGCGACCGCAAGGGCCTGTACGCCAAGGCGCGCGCCGGCGAAATCCTGTTCTTCACGGGCATCTCTGATCCCTACGAGGCGCCGTCGGACGCGGACCTCGTGGTTGACACCTCCAAGGAGGACATCGACGTGCTCGCGGAGCGGGTGGCCAAAGCGGTGCGCGCCACCGCGCGTGCGCGCGCCTAGCGGTTCTTGAGGCGGTCGCGTAGCACCTGCGCGACGTGGGCACCGGTGACGTTCGCGACGTCCTGCGCCTGCGTGCGACACGAGATGCCGTCGGCGATGTAGATCGAGCCCTCCGGGGCCGCCTCGAGCTTGGGGACCAGCGAGTTGTGGGCGATCTTGACGGAGGTGTCGTAGTGGCCGCGCTCGGTGCCCCAGTTGCCCGCGAGCCCGCAGCAGCCGGACGCCTCACTCACGACGGCCCCAGCGGCCGCCAGCAGCGCGCGGTCGGCCTCGAAGCCCGACGTCGAGTACTGGTGGCAATGCGGCTGGACGACGGCGGTGACGCCCTCGAGCGACGGCGGCTTCCAGCCCTTCTTGGGGCCGGGGCCCGCCTTCCCCGTGAGGATCTCGGCGAGGGTGTGGACCCCCGCGGCGACTGCGTGGGCGCGCGGGTCCTCTGGCAATAGCTCAACAAGGTCGCTGCGCAGCGTCGCCGTGCACGACGGCTCCACGCCCACGATCGGGATGCCGTTGATCGCGAACGGGCCAAGCACTCCCAGCAAACCGTCGAGCCGCTTGCGCGCAGCGTCCAGCTGGCCGGTGGTGATGTAGGAGACGCCGCAGCAGGCGTCCGCGCCGGCCACGAGCACCGTGAAGCCTGCGTCCTCTAGCAGCTCGACCATCGCGCCCGGGACGTCGGGTTCGAGGTGGTCGGTGAAGCTGTCGGCCCACAGCACGACGGCGCGGCCGGCCTTTGCGGGCGGCGCGTCAACCGCGCGCGCGCGCGCGGCGTCGGACCGGCGGAAGGTTTGGCTGACGAACGTGGGCAAGCGGCGGCGCGGATCCATGCCGGCGGCGGCCACGACCACGGCCTCCACCGCGCGTGGCTTGGTGACCACGTTGGCGATCGCCGCGAACGGGCGGATCACGCGCAGCCACAGGGGAAGCATGCCCACGCTGTAGTGGGTCAGCGGGCGGATGCGGCGGCGGTACTTGCGGTGAAGCACCTCCGACTTGTATGCGGCCATGTCCACGCCAGACGGGCAGTCTCGCGAGCAGGCCTTGCAGCTGAGGCACAGGTCGAGCGACTCGGTGACCTCCTTGGCCTTGAGCCCGCGCACGAGGCCGCCGTTGATGGCCTCCTGGAGCACCCGGGCGCGGCCGCGGGTCACGTCCTTCTCGTCCTCGGTTGCGACGTAGCTGGGGCACATGAAGCCCGCGTCGTAACTGATGGCCTCGCCGCGGCAGGTGCCCACGCCTGTGCAGCGGTGGACGGCCTCGGTGAGGTCTCCGTGGTCGTGGCCGAACGCGAAGCCGCGGGCGCGTGGGATGGCCGGGGCAGCGGGGCGGCGCAGGTCTGCCTCGACGGGACGGGGATCCACCATGACGCCGGGGTTGAGCCTGCCCTCGGGGTCGAACAAGTGCTTGATCTCGCCGAACGCGCGGATGGCCTCGGGACTGTACATCGCTGGCAGCAGGGCGCTGCGCGCACGGCCGTCGCCGTGCTCGCCAGACAGCGAGCCGCCGTGCCTCGCCACCAACTCCGCCGCATCGGTGACGAAGGCGCGCAGGGGCTCACCGCTCGTCCCCATGGGGATGTCGAGGCGCACGTGCACGCAGCCGTCTCCAAAGTGGCCGAAGGGCTGGCCGGTGACGCCGTGCTGCTCCATCAGGGTGTCGAACTCGCGCAGGTAGGCGCCAAGGTGCTCTGGCGGGACCGCCGCGTCCTCCCAGCCGGGCCACGCCTCGAGGCCCGCGGGGCTGCGGCCGGCAAGCCCGGCGCCGGCGGCGCGGATGCTCCACAGCGCCTTGGCCTCGGACTCGTCCTCCACGGCGCGGAACGCCTTGGTGCCCGCGACCTTGGCCATGCGCTCGAGCGCCGCGCGTGCCTTGGCGGGGGTGTCGGCGCCCACCTCGACGAACAGCCAGCCTGCGCCCTTAGGTAGCTGGGGGATGCGCGCGTCCCCACGGGCGCGCCGGACGCGCTCCACGAGGCGCGCGTCGAGGCCCTCGACCGCCTGCGGGCTGTGCTTGAGCATCGGCACCACGGCGTCGGCCGCCGAGGGCATGTCGTCGTAGCCGAACACGCCCATCAGGCGGGCCTTGGGAATCTCGGTGAGCCGCACCTCGGCCTCGAGCACCGTGGCGAGGGTGCCCTCGCTGCCCACGAGGAAGCGCGCGAGGTTGCCGCCGTTCTCGGGCAGCAGATGCTCGAGCGAGTACCCGCTCACCTGGCGGCCGAAGCGTCCGAACTCGGTGCGGATGAGTTCGAGGTTGGCGCGCACCCAGGTGTCGAGGCCAGGCACGTCTCCCAAGCCCGGGCCCGCGGTGTAACGGCGGCCGGCGCCGTCGATGACGTCCAACGACACCACGTTGTCGGACGTCTTGCCCAACGCCACAGCGTGCGGCCCGCAGGCGTTGTTGCCGATCATGCCGCCGAGCGTGCAGCGCGTGGACGTGGACGGGTCCGGGCCGAACCGCAGGCCGTGGGGCGCCGCGTCCCATTGGAGCTGCGCCAGGATCACGCCCGGCTGCACGCGCGCGGTGCGAGCCTCGGGGTCAATGGACAACACCTTGCCAAGGTGGCGCGACGTGTCGATCACGAGCCCGGGGCCGATCGCGTTGCCGGCCACGGACGTACCGCCGCCGCGCATGGTCACGGAGGCGCCGTGCTCGCGCGCCACGGTCAGCGCAGCGATGAGGTCGTCCGTATCGCGCGGGATCGCGACCACCTCGGGGACGACGCGGTAGTTGGAGGCGTCCGTCGAGTACTCGGCGCGGCGGCGCTTGTCGATGGAGACTTCACCCGCGAGCGCGTCCCTCAGCCCAGACACGAGCGAGCGGGTATCCGGCAGCAGGGTGGTCACCCGCCCATCATCCCAGAACTGATGGGGCGGTCGTGCCTGCCGAAGGGCCTAGGTGAGGGGTTCGACCCCGAGCTCGGCAAGCAGGTGAAGAACTGCCTGCTCGATCTTGTCGCGGACCGGGCGAACGTTCTCGATGCTCGTGCCAGGGGGAGCATCAAAGTCCCAGTCGAGGTAGCGCTTGCCGGGGTAGACGGGGCAGGAGTCGCCGCAGCCCATCGTGACAATGACATCTGCGGCCCCAAGCGTCTCCTCCGTCCACGGCTTGGGGAACTCCTTGGTGATATCGATGCCCACCTCCGCCATCGCCTCAACCGAGAACCGGTTGAGTTGGTGGCCAGGCTCCGAACCTCCGGACCACGCGACGGCACGGTCACCCGCGTACTTCTCAAAGAAGCCGAGCGCCATCTGCGACTTGCCCGCGTTGTGGACGCACAGGAACAGGACCGATGGCTTGCCGTCTGCGACTTTGCCCTCGACGCGCGCGAATGCGGACAGGCGCTGTCGCGCGAACCGCTCGGCGAGCAGTGGAAGGAAATTGGGGACCGTGGCGCCCTTGGCAAACTGGTCGTATGACGTCGTGAGGAAGCGCTCGATCGTTGGGGCGCCAAACACGCCCTCGAAGTCCTCCTCGAGGCGGGCGGCGGCGGTGCGCATCGCGAGCTGCTGGTCGACGCTGAGGCCCCGACTGCGGTTGAGGTCCTCGAGTGTGGGGATGGGCGCGTCCGTCATCGGTCCTGTCCTTTCGTGATGTGCCGCGCGAGCGACGTCGCTCGCGCCAAGACTTCGGTCATGGCGCCGTCAAATTCGCGGGCACTTCTGCGCGAGGCAGGATCCGGGATCGACCAGTGCAGTGCCGGCGCTCCCCCGGCCCGCTCGAGGTCGCGCCGCGCAGAGTCGCACACGGAGATGACCAGATCCCCCTGCCTGAGCACGTCAGACACGTGCGTGGGGGTCGCGGCGAGCGGGGCGAGGCCGTGACGGGCCATCGCCTGGGCGGCAAGGGGGTTGATGCGGGCCGCCGGCTCGGTGCCCGCTGAGGCCGCGGGAAGATGCGCCACTTCCGCGAACGCGCTTGCGGCCATCTGCGAGCGCGCAGAGTTGTGGGAGCACACGAACAGAACCCGCTGCGGCGGCGCGAGCAGCGTGGTGTCCGTAGTCGCCGCGACGAGCGGGTTGTCGAGCCGCAAGGTCACGAAGGTGCTGCGCGCGTCGGCCTCCGACCGGCGGCGCTCCACGACGCCAGCGTCTTCGAGGACAGCGAGGTGGTGGGCCACGAGGTTGCTTGGCGCGTCGACAACCTGCGCGAGCCGCCCGGGCGTGAGGTCTCCAAGCGCGAGCGCGTCGACTATCGCCAGCCTGCGCTCGTCCCCGAGCGCCGCGTGCACTTCCGCGCGACCCATGTTCGCCCCTCCAACTTGTCTCAATGTCCATTGAGATATTACACGAATATTCGCGTGCCGCATCTCGGTCGCGTCCGTCAACACAACTTGACGGCGCGAGGGACGCCCTGCGCGCGAACCGTGGGACGTGTTCCTCGACAAGGCCGGATTCACCTACGCCGACGTCTCCGACGCCACGTGGGAGGCGTTCATGGCCGTCTACGTCGAGGGCGACGAGGTGCAGTGCACCGTCGTCCGGCGCACCTACATCGGCGCGGAGGTCGAGATCGAGGGCGGGATGCCCGCGTTCCTGCTCGCGTTCCCCCGTTCCAAGGTGCCCGCCCGAGGGCGAGACGTTCGCCGCCCGCATCGCGGGCGTGGACGAGGCTGCCCGCCGCGTCGGCGTCACCCGCCTGGCTGCCCAAGCAAGCTAGACCCCCAAGGCGGTTGCCGCTCCGGCACTTGCGCTAATTAGCGCAGATGTGCGTTAATTAGCGCATGGCCACGTTTCGCGACGCTCAGGGCAACCGCCTCGAGGACTACCCGCGCCCCTCGGTCGCGGTCGACACCGCGGTGCTCACCGTGGACCCCGCGCTGGGCCTGAGCGTCGTCCTCACTATCGCCCCCGCGGGCCCGCGGTTGCCGGGCACCTTCGTTCACGTGGGCGAGACCCTGGCCGACGCCGTGACGCGCTCGCTCCGCGACAAGGCCGGGGTCGAGGGCCTCTCCCCCAAGCAATTGCACGTGTTCGACGCACCGGGGCGCGACGACCGAGGCTGGGTGATGTCCGTCGCACACCTCGAGACGGTGGCGCCCGACCACCTCGCGCTTGACAGCGGGCGCGCCGGCCTCTGGCCCGCCAGCGACCTTCCCGCGCTGCCCTTCGACCATGCGCAGGTAGTCGCCCGCGCGGTCAGTGCCCTGCGCGCGGAATACCGGTCAAAGCCCGATCCACGGCGCTTCCTGCCGGACTCCTTCACCCTGCGCGACCTCCACTCGCTCCACCAGGAGATTGCCAACGAAGAGTTGGGGCGCGACACCTTTCGCCGCCACATGCAACCGCACCTCGAAGAAACCGGGGTGCTCACCACAGGCGTCGTCGGGAAGCCCGCGCGCCTCTTCACGAGGAATGAGAACGACTAATGGCCGTTGACACCGAGGCGCCGACGCGAGACACCCGGCTCGTCTTCAACCGCGATGTCGCGGACAGCATCTGGATCGCCGCGCTCGCCATAAGCCTGAGCTATGCGCTCGGGTTCGCGTTTGGCTGGACGCAGGCGATTGACGCCCTCGAGGCATTCGCTGTGTTCACAAGCTACTCGTGCACGTACTTGTGCGTGAAGCAGCGGCGGTTCAACTACCCCATCGGTGCGTTGAGCACCGCCGCGTACTGCCTATTGTTCTGGCGCGAGGGGCTCTACGCGAGCATGGCGCTCAACGCCTACCTCACGCCCGCCCTGCTGTACGGCTGGATCCGCTGGCGCGCAGATGCTGTCACCCGCCCAGTCACGCGGGTGGAACAGCGGTGGGTGCTCGCGTACGTCGCGGCCACGGCCGCCGCCTTCGCTGGGGCGCTTTTCCTCACGAAGACGCTCGGGGGTTCGTTCGCCGCCACCGACACCGTGATCCTGGTGGGCTCGCTACTCGCCCAGTTCCTGCTCGACAACAAGAAAATCGAGACCTGGGCGGTGTGGTTCATCGTCGACATCATCGCGGTGTGGGAGTACTTCTCGTCGGGACTGGCGATCGCCGGCGTGCAGTTCGTATTCTTCCTCGCCAATGCCGCGTGGGGGTGGCGGATGTGGGCGCAGACCATGAAGGCGCAGGCCGAGGCGTACGCCGCCATGAGCACCGCATTCACGGTAATGACGGCACTGCCTCCCACGAAGGGCCACCTGCACCTGATGCAGTTCGCCGCGCACGTCGCGGACGACACGTGCATCATTGTCTGCAACCCAGCCGGGAGAGCCCTACGTGCGCGAGCGGGTCGCGGCCATCACGTCCGCGGCGCAGAAGCTCGGCAACTGCCGCGTCGAGAACATCCACAAGACGCTGCCGCAACGCCCGCACGGCGATCCCACCTTTTGGGACATGTGGCGAGACTTCTTGACTCGGGCTGGATGCCGCGGCGCAGGCGACTTCATCGTGGCTTCGGAACCCTACGGTGCGACGCTGGCGGAGGTCACGGGAGCCACGTTCATCCCGTTCGACGTCGCCCGCGACATGAGCGCGATTCGGGCCACGGAGGTGCGGCGCGCGCCCGAGCAACGATTCGCAGACATCATGCCGGAGTTCCAGCCGTACGTGCGCCAGCGGGTCACCGTGATGGGCGCCGAATCGACCGGCAAGACGACGCTCTCGCGGCAACTCGCGGCCGCCGTCAACGGTCACTGGTCGCCGGAGTGGGCGCGCCCGTACCTCGAGCAACTCCCGACGCCGGAGGTGGACGATGCCCGCATGCACGCGATCTGGCGCGGCCAGCGGGCACTCCAGGCGCAGGCGGGACACCTCGTCGACCGCCCATTCATCGTGCAAGACACGGATCTGTTCGCGACCGTGGGCTACTGGGAACTCTGGAGGCCGGGCAAGACGCCTCCCGCATTGGTCGCCAACGCGAGCGAGACGCGCTCCGACCTCTACCTCGTCACGGGGTCGAACATTCCCTTCGCGCCCGATCCCCTGCGGTACGGCGGTCACGAACGCGAAACGCCAGACGACTACTGGCTCGCGCAGGCCGACGCATACGGCCTCAACGTCCGCGTACTCGAGTCAGCGGACGCGGACGCCCGCCTCGGCGAAGCCATTCAACTGACGCGCCAGCACTTCGCCGCCGCCGTGCCGCTCACCTACGAGCGCGAGGACAACGACTAGGTACAGCCGCGTCTATTCCGGGTAGATGACGGAGCCGTCTGCGCGGCCGGCGGCCGGAGGTTCGCCGTTGTCGTCGCCTTCGGCAGCCCGGCGGCGCGCAAGCATCACCACGACGACGGCCGCGATGGCCAGCAACACGGCCGCACCAATCACGCCAAGCACCAGCGGCGAGAGGCCCAGGCCGCCGATCCCCTTGCCGTCGATCGCCCACGCGCGCACGACGATGTCGTCAGTCGCGGTCGTCAGGTCGGTGAAGTCCAACACGAACTGGTTGTCGTCGACGACCTGGCCCGCGCTGTGCTCGACGATGGCGCCCGGGAAGGTGACGGCGACCGTGTACTCAAACGAGTCCGCGAGCTGGTCCGCCGAATAGCCGGAGCCCTCCAGGCTGTCCGAAACGCTCGACACAGGCACGGTGTACACGAAGTAGTCGCCGTCGCGCACAAGGCTGCCAGACTCGACACCAAGGGCCGAGCCGGCGGCGTCGCCGGTGGCTTGAAGCTTGTCGAGCGGCGCGCGATCGAAGGTGATCGTGGCGCCGACGTACTTATCCTGGTGATACTCGGTGACGTGGTACGTGACGCCCAGCGAGTCCATCTGGTCCGTGAACTCGGGCGTCTGGTACTGCTCAAGAATCGGGTTCGCGCCCTCGCCTGCAGCGTTCACGAGCGACTCGTCCATCGCGACCACCATCGACATGTCCATCGTGTTGTCGGAGTAAATCTGCGTGTCGACTTCCATCCTCATGCAGCCCGCGAGAGCAACGACGATGGCGGCGAACAGGGCGGCGGTGCCGAGGCGTGTCTTCATGGCGACGATCATGCCAGCATTTTGGGCTGGCGTCGCGACAAACGTCCCGCAAGGAGGCACGTGGCCTCCAACGGAGCCGCCTGTGGGAATCGAACCCACGACCTTCTCATTACGAGTGAGACGCTCTGCCGACTGAGCTAAGGCGGCGCGGCCGCCGAGGCGGCCGAGGTACAAATATAGTGGGCGCGCGCCGAAACCCGAAACCGGGGGGCCCCGCTAGCAGATCGTGCCCGACTTGGGCACCGTCCCATCCACGAAGTACGCGTCCACATTGTCGATGACGCATTGGTTCGAGCGGCCGTACGCGGTGTGGCCCTCGCCGTCCCACACCAGCAGCGTCGCGTTCGACAGCGCCGAGGACAACGACCTTGCCCACTCGATGGGCGTTGCCGGGTCACCGGTGGTGCCGATCACCACGATGTCCCCCGCGGCGCTCGCCGGGCGACAGGTCCGTCACCTGCTGGTGGGCGACCCACGGCCACCCCTCGCACCCGACCGAACCCGAGAACCACCACCCGAACGTGGGCGACAGCCTCTCGGCAGACTTCTGGTAGGCGCGCATGTCCTCGACAGTCAGCGGGTCCTGCGGGGGCGTGTCGAGGCAGCCGATCGCCGTGAACGCCTCGGAAGAGTTGTCGAGGTAGTCGCCGTTCTCGTCGCGCGAGAGGTACGCGTCCGCGAGCAGGTGGAACAGGTCCGCCGTGCCCACGTTGAGGGCCTCGTCGAGCGCCTGCGAAAGGTACTGCCAGTACTGGTCCTGATACAGCGGGAAGACGATGCCGTAGATCATCAGGGTGCCGTTGACGTCGCCCTCGGAGCTGGGGAAGCCCTGGTCGCGCGCCTCGGCTATGAGGTCGCGCACCGTCTTCTTGGCGAGGTCGAGGTCCCTCGGGAGCGGGCACTCGGTGTTCGAGATGCAGTCGTTGATGTAGTTCTCGAGCGCGAGCTCGAAGCCCTGGGCCTGCGTCTCCGACATCTCGGTGGGCGGGAGCAGGAAGTCCACGGCGCCGTCGAGCACCATCTTGCCCACGTTCTGCGGGTAGAGCACGGCGTAGGTCGCGCCAAGCTGGGTGCCGTACGAGAACCCAAGGTAGTTGAGCTTCTCGTCGCCGACGAGCGCGCGGATCACGTCCATGTCGCGGGCGGCCGACGCCGTGTCCACGTTCTCGATGAGCGGCCCGGTGAGCTCGCGGCACCGCGCGGCGAAAGCGGCGTTGGCGTCAACCTGCGCCTTGATGTCCGCCTCCGTGTTGGCCACTGCGTCGTGCAGGTAGTACGCGTCGAGCTCGGCGGTCGAGCCGCACTTCACGGGCGACGACTGCCCCACCCCGCGCGGGTCGAAGCCCACGACGTCGTAATGCTCGAGCAGTGACTTGCCGGCGAAGTCCGCGAAGTACGAGGTGAACTCGATGCCGGAGCCGCCGGGGCCGCCGGGGTTGATCACCACGGTGCCCAGACGCTTGCCCTGACTGGGGCTGCGATAGCGGTTGAGCGCGAGCTCGATGGTCTGGCCGTCCGGCTCCTGCCAGTTCAGTGGCACCTGAATCGTGGCGCACTCGAGCTTGCCGCAAGCCTTCCAGTCCACCTGCTGGCTGTAGACGTCCGAGCCGCTTGGGTCGCCGCCCGAGGTTCCCGTACCTCCTGGCCACGCGACGCCGTCGTCGGGCGACACCTGGTCAAGCGGCGGGAGGCAGGCGGACAAGGTGAGCACGGCGGCGAGCGCTGCGACAAGGGCTCCAGTGCGGGCGGTCATGGGTCTACGCTAACCGACGCTAGGCGGTCGCGGGCCGCAGCGCGAGCGCCATCGCCTCGAGCGCGAGGACGGGCGCCACGTTTCCGGCCAGGCGCTCGCGGGCCACGCCAATGGCGTCCATGCGCCCAACCGTGTCCCGGATGGTGCCAGCACGCGCGAGCGCCTCCACATGGCCGCGGTGGGATTCGTTGACGAGCGCCACACCTGACCCCATCTGCACCACCGCGACGTCGCGGTACAGCGACAACAGGTCGAGCAGCGCCCGGTCCACGACGTCGCGCTTCATGCGCGTCGCACGGCGCTTCTGGTCCTCCTCGAGCTGGCGCAGCTGGGCGCGCAGCGTGGGGGGCAAGCGGCCGCCGTCCTCGGCGCCCAGCGTGACGAGCAGCTCCGCCCGCTCCTCGGCGTCGCGATCCTCGGTGGCCGCCTTGGCGTCGGCGTCCGCCACGGCCACCAGGTCCCCGGCCGCGAGCACGGCGTCGCCCACGCCGCGAATCTCCGTCGCGAGCGCGATGATCTGGTCCCGCCTTGCGCGAGCGTCGGGGTTGAGCGCGAGCCTCCGCGCGACGCCGATGTGGCTCTGCGCGGCGAGCGCGCACAGGCGCGCGAGCTCGGGGTCCACGCCGTCCCGCTCCACCAGCAGTTGGGCCACCACCTGGGCGGACGGCACGTGCAGCGCCACCACGCGGCAGCGGGACCGGATGGTCACCGAGACGTCCTGGGCGCTGGGCGCGCACAGCAGCCACACGGTGCGCGGCGGGGGCTCCTCGATCGCCTTGAGGAGCACGTTGGAGGTGCGCTCCGTCATGCGGTCGGCGTCTTCGATAATCATGACGCGCCACCGCCCGCCGCTGGGGGCGCTCTGCGCCTGGCTGACCAACGCGCGGACCTCGTCGACGGAGATGGTGACCTTCTCGGTGGCCACCACGGTAACGTCCGGGTGCGTGCCCGCCGCGGCGGTGGTGCACGAGCGGCACTCGCCGCAGCCACCCTTGTCGCACTGCAGCGCCGCCGCGAAGGCGCGCGCCGCGATCGACCGGCCGCTGCCGGGCGGGCCGATGATCAGCCACGCGTGGGTCATCGAGTCGGGATCGTCGACGGCCGCCTTCAGGGGGCCGGTCGCGTCGCCCTGCCCCACCACGACGTCCCAGGCGCTCACTTCTTGCGCTCCAGCGCGGCCACGACGGCGGCGCGGACGTCGGCCTCCACGGCTCCCACCGCGCGCGCGGCGTCCACGACGGCGTAGCGGTTCGGGGCCAGCGCGGCGAGCCGCAGGTAGCCCTCGCGGATCTCCACCGCGTGCGCCGCGGTCTCGTTCTCGACGCGGTCCAGGTCGCGGGCCATGCGCGCCACGGCCGGCTCCATGTCCAACAGGATCGGTGACGTCTGGCAACAGCCCCTCGGTGGCCCACCGGGACATGCGCTCGACCTCGTCGCCGAGCCCGCGCGCGCCACCCTGGTAGACGATCGACGAGTCCACGTAGCGGTCCTGAAGCACGACGTCGCCGCGCTCGAGCGCCGGGCGCACCTTGGTGGCGATGTGGTGGGCGCGGTCGGCTGCGTACAGCAGCGCCTCGGCCCGCGGCGCCACGTGGTCGCCGTGCATGATGGCGTGGCGCAACTCGATGCCAAGATCGGTGCCGCCAGGCTCGCGGGTCTCGAGTACGGAACGCGCGCCGCCGTCGTCGCTACGCAACCATGCGGCGAGCAACGCGAGCTGGGTGGTCTTGCCGACGCCGTCCCCGCCCTCGAAGACGACGAACAGCCCGGGCGGAATCATGTGCCTACGCTACCCGTTGCAACGGACGCGCAAACTAGGGTGAAGGCGAGGAGGCACGATGCGGGCTCGGCTGGCGATCATGGCGGGGGCGTTTGCCGCCACGGCGGCGCTTGGCGGCTGCGGGGCGAGCCCGGCTCCGGAGCCCGCGGGGCAGCCCGGGACGTCCACCCCCTCCACCCCGCCGGCCCCGCCCGCCGTGCTGTTTTTGGGCGACTCGTACACCGAGGGAACCGCGTTGTCGATCGATGACGCGACGGCGCGCTGGCCCACCGTGATGTCCACCGCGAACGGCTGGACCGAAGTCAACGCCGGCTGCAACGGCTCGGGCTACGTGCGCCCCGGCCCGTTTTGCATGGACACCTACGTGGAGCGGATCCCCAAGCTCGCTGACAAGGACCCAGCGATCGTGTTCGTGTCCGGCGGGGTGAACGACCTCGGATACCCCATCGGACCAGATCGCGGCTGGCATCAACGCCACCCTCGACCTGCTTGGTGGAGACTTTTCCCGACGCGCGCATCTACGCCGTCAACGGGATCTACTTCCAGGGCACACGGACGCCACCCGAGATGGCTGCGCTCAACGACGCCCTCAAAGCCGCCGCGGAGCGCACCGGCGTCACGTACCTGGACATCGGCGACCCACTACTGGGTCACCCCGAGCTCATGGCGTACGACGGCCTGCACCCCAACCCCCAGGGCCACGCGCTCATCGCGCGGCTGACCCAGGAGGCGATGGACGCGGCAGGCTAGCGTCGAGCCGCTACGACGACGTACTTCGCGGACCACGCACCACGTACACAACCATCGCCGCCAGCACCATTGCTGAGGAGACGCCCACCCCCCACCAGTGGACGTGGTCCATATATGCCAATGGCACTCCGCGGTTCAGGTTGTTGAACACCTCCGCGCTAAGGCCCGCAAGCGGGACCAGGCCCCACGCGTACTCTCCAACGAGGGTCACGGCCAGTACACCGACCGCGAATAATGCGGTACCAACGGAAAGCTCTCCGACTGTTTCGTGCGCCGCCGTAGCGGGCGCCGCTATCGTCAGGGCGAGGACGGCCGCGAACAACACCGACAGCGCTCGGACACGGCGCTCGCGAACAAACGTTCGCGACTGGCCCTGCCAATGGTCGGCAAGTGGGTAGAGGACGGCAGCCTCCACGATGACGACCATCAGCCAAATGATCGGAATCTTGCGCGCCGCGAACGGCACGTCAAAGGCCACTCCCGAAAAGGTCCATGACACGGCGAGCGCGCCGGCCCACACGGCCACTGCGGGCAGCCACCCGCGCGCCCGCGCCACGGTCCGCGGGAGACTCACCTTAGCCGCCAAAGTCAGCGCCCCCGTCGCCCGGCACGATCGGCAACGCGATCCGTGCCAGTCCGTCCGAATCACACGTACGGAGGTAGCCGTAGGCCTCGCGAGCCCAGTCGTCGACAGCCGCATCCGGCATCGCCTCAACGCCGATGCGATTCCACTTCATGGGCTTGCCCGACGCGCGCGACACCACCCACTCGCGGAGCACCGAGGCGGCGTCCAGGAAAACCGTGGGCTCATCATCTCCGAAATACTCTGGGCAGGCCGCTGGCGTGGCAACCGAGTCAGCGATGGCGTCGATCGAGACGACACCATCGTCGAGTTGCCATGTGGCTGCAAAGAGAATGCCCGAATCTGGTGTCGGCTCGACAAGTGCCGCGGCATCGATGTAGCGCGCGGGCGGCTCAATTCCATATGGCTCCAGGCTGGCGAAGGCGCTGCGCAATGCCGTGTCGAACGGTTCCAAGATCGCAACGTTGTCTGAAGCAATGCAGACCGTGGGCTGGGACCCGACGCACTCGAGTTGCGGCGTGATCTGTTCGTATTCGCCACCCAACGTTGGCACAAAGACTCCACCGACAAACAGTCCTAGGGCAGCGGCCACGGAGGCTGTACGGGCGCCGGACCGCAACGGTTTTGCCACGACACCGGGGGTGCGGTCCGACGCGGCCGCGGCCAATGCCGCCGCGCTAGCCGCGGCGAGAATCAGGACCTTGAGTCCGACGAACCATCCGATTGGACGCAACGTCGCTGCCCACGCCGTGTGCCCACCCGCCGTCAAGAACCGTCCAAAGGGCCCGACGTTTTCCAAGGTCACGATGACGAGAAACGCCCCGAGCATGACGCCGGGCGCAACGAACCACTTCCGAGAACACGCGCCCGCTAGCACCCCCAATGCGCTGGCGGCCATGAGAATCGCTGGCGGGTGGAGGAAGAGGACCCACGACTCGCCCACCGGGCGCGCCCCATGGCTCACAACTATTCCGAGCGCGACCGCCACTCCCACCAGCCACGCCCCCACGCTCGCCGCCGAATGTGCGGCGGCGATCGCCGTTGATGCTTTCCAAGGCCGATCCGCGGTCGCGGTCGGCGCGGGCGTCACGTTTCCAAGCAGCCGCCATCCATCCCACGCCGCGACGCCGGCGGCAACGGGTGCGAGCAGGATCGTCGCACCGTTCGCCCAGTCAATCGCCCACTCCCAGTTGTAAACCCAGTTGCGATCGCTCATGACGATCGCCAGAGCGACCCCAAGCTCGATCACCGCCGCTGGCACAAGGAAGGAGCGGCGCAGCAGGAGTCTCAGCACGTCCTAAGCCACCTGCGACGTGATAGACAGGAACCCTGCTTCGAGGCGCCTTGCGCCCGCACTCTTGGGGCCTTTGGCCTTCAATTGCGCGCAAGTGCGCGGCTGACCCAGGAGGCGATGGACGCGGCAGGCTAGCGCTCGTTCGGGTAGACAATGCCAATCTGGTCGCGCACCGTGTCCAGCAGGCCCATGATTTCCAGCGAGCCGTCGAGCGTGAGCAGCGGGCTCTCCTTGTCTCCGGCGGCGACGCGGCGGGCGACCTCGGCCGCCTCGTACTGGAAGCCGTTGGGAACCACGCCGTCGAACTCTCGCACGGTGCCGTCGTTGCGGATCACGCGCATGGTCGTGGGCGTGTAGAACACCGAGTCGATCTCGATGCGGCCCTCGGTGCCGCCCACCATCGCGCGGTTCTGCGTCTCCGAGAACATCGTCGTGTGCATGGTCGCCTGCGACGTCGGGTAGTCGAAGATGACGCTCACCTGGCGGTCAACGCCGGTCTCGGTGAGCTGACCCACGGACGTCACCGACGTACGGCACGCCAAGCACGTCATGCGCAAAAGCGATCGGGTAGATGCCAAGGTCGAGCAGCGCGCCGCCTGCGAGGTCCGCCCGGTACATGCGCTCCACGTGCGACAGCGTCTGGCCGTGGTCCGCCTGAACGGACACGATCTCGCCGATTTCGCCCGCCGCGATCGCCTCGCGCATCGCGTAGATGTGCGGCAAGTGGCGCGTCCACATTGCCTCCATCATGAACACGCCCGCCTCGCGGGCGGCGTCGGCGATCGTGCGCGCCTGCGCGGAGTTCTGCGTCAGCGGCTTCTCGATCAGCAGGTTCTTGCCCGCCGCGATCGCGGCAAGCGCGGGCTCGTGGTGGTTGTTGTGGGTGGTGGCGACGTAGACGGCGTCGATGTCGTCCCGCGCGAGCAGCTCGTCGTAGTTGCCGTACGCGTCGCCCGCGTTGTTCGCGTCAACGAAAGCCTTGGCTCGGTCAATGCTCGACGCGGAGGCCGCGGCGACAACGGACGATGCGGTGTGGTTGTTCACGGCGTCGGTGAGCTTGGCGGCGATGCCACCCGCGCCGAGGATTCCCCATCGAATGGCCGGCGCGTCTTGAGGATGAGGTGCAGTCATGCCCGCCAGCCTAGCGGGACGCGCAAGGGCCCGGCCAGCGACGGCGGTGCGTCGCGGGCTAGCGGTCATCGCGCGCGCTACGCCTCGCTGCGTACGTTTAGCCGCGCATGATCTGGCCGAGGTTCTCGCGGCGGCGAGACAGCGACGCGAGCGCCACCGCGACCCAGCCCGCCAATGCGAGCAGCGGCGGTACCGCGAGCGCCCACCAGGGAACGGCGGCGTGCGGAGCGACGCGCTCGCCGGTGGTCGAATTGAAGCCGAAGGGCACAGCGAGGATCCCGCTGAGCGCAAGGCCGGTCGCGAGGCCCACAGCGGTCGCAAACCCAGCGGGCACGGCGACCTCGGCCCGCGCCACGAGCGCCGCCGACGCGCGCGACATGCCGACGACGCGGTAGCCGCCGCTCGACCGATCGCGCTGGTCCCCGCCTGCCGCCGCGATCAGGCTGACCGCGAGCAACGCCAACATCAGCGAGACGCCCGCAGCGCCTGCGAACAACACGAACAGGCCGCGCGCGACCGGTGACGCCCGCCGCTCGGCAAGCCACGCGCTGCGGACCGTGACGGTCCCTTCGGAACCGAAGACCTGCTGCAACGCGGGGCCGGCGTTGGGGCCGCTGGCCCACACGACCGTCTGAGGGAGGTCCGTGTCGACAGCCTCCGCAAGCGCCGCGCGGTCCACGATGACCGTAATGCGGTCCGACTCCCCCACGCCAGGAACGAGCGGCGCAGCGCCCACTGGCGTCACGGGCACGGTCAACTGCCCCCATCGGAGTGTCAGGTCGGCATCAGCGCCCGGCAACGACACCAAGATGGGCAACGGCTGGCCGGGGTCACCGCCAGCGACGAGTCCGGGGAGTCCAGTCAACGGCGACAGCGGAGACTCACCGACGAGGCTTGCAAGGGCCTCGCTATCAACAGCGAGGACGCGCACTGGCTTGTCGGTGTGGGCACCAATCAACTGACCGTTGGAGATCACTTGCGCGCCGGCGACCCGGAGCCCTGAGCCAGCTCCGAACTCCTGAACGCCAACGGTGAACGGACCCGATGGCGCTGCGACCGCGATCGCGTCGGCGCCAACCGTCTCCCACGCGGCAGTGTCTTGGCCGCGATCGACTGTGAGCGCGCCGGATGTCGTGATCGCAACTACGCTTGCGGCAAGCACGAGCGAAACCGTCGCAGTTGCACCTGAGCGTGCCCGGGCCGCGGCCAACAACGTCACCGCCCCGCGCGATCGACGTGCCAGCGCACGTGCCGCGCGCGTCAACGGCGACAGCAGTCGCACGAGCAAGACGGCCACGGCGAGCGTGCCAAGCACTGGTGCACCGAGAATCATCGCGTCAACGGCCACTGAGCCCTCAGAGGCCGAGACACCTCGCAATGCAAGTGTTCCTAGCGACGCCGCGGCGCTCAGGATTAGCGTCACCTCCGCGGTGATCCTGCGGAGCGAGCGCGGATCCAGGCGTCCCTGGGCCCGGCGCCCTGCGGGGGGCGGCGCCGCGCTTCGGCCGGCCGCTCGCACTGACAGCACTGGCCCGGCGAGACCGGCCAGCACCAGCGGCGGGACCACCCATATCCATGGCACCGTGCCGGGCACCGCCGCGTACGCCGCCGCGAGGCCGATGCTCCCGCCGAGCACCGTCACCGCCGCGGACTCCGTTGCTATCGCGGCGCCTACGGCCGGAAGCGAAGCGCCGCGCGAGCGCCATTGCGCCAGCACCGTCGCCCGCCGTTCAACCACGAGACTCGCGGCCATGACCTCGACGAGCACCACGGCAGAAAGTAGCGCGAGGAGCACAACGAACGCCTGCGTGGTGGCCGCCTCTGTCCGAGCCAGCGCTCCGTCGAGCGCTCGGTCGAGACCCGTGCGCACCGTCGGCGGTGCGTAGTCGAAGTCGAATACTTGCTTCCCTGATGCGAGCCCGCGCAGATCCGCGGCGATCGACGGGGCGTTCGCCGCGGTGAAGGCTTCCGCATTCGCTGGGTATGTGAAAGTGAGCTGCATGCCCTGTTGGAACACAGCCAAGCGCGCGAACGGGACGGACTCCGGTGAACACCACAGCGCGATGGAGGCTAACGGGAAGCCGCCGTCGATGACCGTCGGCTCGAGGAGGCGTGGCACGACGTCCCACGCGAAGTCGTCAGCGTTGATCGCACGGAAAATGCCGGTCACTGTCACGTCTAGCGGCGACCCGTCGGTATCTTCGACGTCGATCCGGTCGCCCGCGTGAACCCCCATCAGTTCAGCGGCCGCGGCCGACACGCCCACCTCGATAGGTAGAGACGCCCCGTTCAGGGTGAGCAAATCCGACGCATCGCCAGTCGCGGCAGGCGCCCGCCCCTCGACCCACTCGATCGCGGGTCCTTCGGCGCTCACGACGTACGCGAACCTCACCCGACCGGGCCGGCCGTCAATAGACCCTGCCTTGAGCTCCGGGCCGATCAGCGCCCCAACTGGGTCGCCCAGCACGGAACGCGTGTCGGCGGGGAGTCCAGTTTCGACGCGAGCCTGGGAGCGCGTCACCAGGTCAGCCGTGTCGAGGGCAAGTTCGAAGCCCTCGCCCTGCGTCCCCCGCAACGGCACGTTGACGACGACGTCCGTGGTGTGGTTCTTGTCCGCGACCGCCGCGCGGACTTCCTGCCCGGCCACAAGGGTGGCCGCCCGCGGCAGGGCGGAGGCGAGAAACGCCGTGACCACGAGCACGACGAGCGTGACTACGAGGGCCGATGCCTGGGCCCGCGACTGCGGTGGGATCGCGCGCCACGGCACACCGCCGCGGCGTCGTCCCGAACGCCTATTCACGAAAATTCTCCCGCGCGCATCACGGATACGGTCGAGCGCCGCACCACCGCACGAGCCGCAGGAATGCCAGCGGCGAGCGACCCCAGCAGCACCAGCCCAACCGCCACGCCAGCGGCGCCTAGAGGGAACGCGAGGACCGGCTCGGGAATCGCGCGTTCGCCGCGCGGCGCCACCACCAGCAACGGCGCGAGTAAAGCAGCGAGCACACCGCCCACAACGGAACCGGCCGCGACGGCGCCGACGGTCACGAATGCGTGCTGCAGGAAGTGGCTCGCGAGCGCGGTGCGCCTGGCGACTCCCAGCCCGCGAACACGAGCGATCGTCGGGGCGCGCACTTGCGCCTCAGCTGCCGCGTGCGCCGCGGCGCCCGCGATCGCCAACGCCATCGCTGCGGCCACGGCGAGCACCCATGCGACCCGCAGAGGCACGCGCAGCGGTCCCATCAGCAGGGTCGTTGCGGTCTCTGAAACGGATTCGACCGGGCCAATGTTTTGGTCGCGCAATGCCTGCGGGAGGCCTTCGTCGTCGGTAGCGACCCACCATTCGTCGGTAACCGTCGACGTCTGTCCCTCGGCGAGCATTGCGCGGGTGAGGTTCTCCATGTCCGCCAAGACTCCGTCCGAGTGCACATGGCCAGGGACGTATGGCATCGTCCCGGCCACGCGCGCGGTCACCACGTTGCTCGCCACGGTCATCGAGATGCGGTCCCCTGCAACTAAGGCGAGGCCGTCCGCAGCAGCCTGGGTCATCACGACGGGGACGTCCGCTGGCGGCTCGAACGCTAGTAGCCGGACGTTCCCGTCCTGCCAAGCGAGCCCAGCGATCGCGTACGAAAAACGCGCTCGCACTGTGGCACCGTTCACCTCGACTAGGGGGGCGCGCAACTGCGCCTGGCCGTCGTCCGTGGTCGCATGCCAGTCCCCGCCGCCCGCCGAGGCTCCCAGGACGTCAACTGAGATCTCGGCAGATCCTTTGCCCGGGTTCGACCCGACGAAGGGGTCTTCCGAGTGCTGCTCCACCCGGAAGTCGATGGAGACGACCGTCCAATCACCGTCAGGGAGCTCCGCCTGACCCGCAGCGGGCAGCGTCATCGTGTGCGCCGCGCCATCGAGCGCGACGGGAGTGCCGCCAAGTATCGTGACTGACCCCCAAGCGTCCTCGAGAGCGACGGTGGGCGTGGCGACCAAGTCCGCATCGACTGTGGCCCCCCCGCGCGCCGGATCCGGACGCCGCTCGCCCGTCACTTTGATGGTCACCGACGCCCCATGGACCGAAAACCCAGAGCCCGTATCCGGCGGGGCCAAACTTGCCATCAGCGCTGCCCAGCTGCCGCCGTCTGGCAGTCGGCCGCGGATGAGTTCTCCCGCGCGTGCAGAGTCGAGCGCGATCAACCGCGAGCCTTCCGGCCTCGTGCCGAGCACGATCGCGCGCGATGCCACCGGCGCCGCACTGGTGCCGGCGCCGGGGTTGAGGGTGGCGCCCATCGCCGCGCCGCCTGACTGGTGCACCACAACGTCCGCGCCGACGATCGCCTCAGCCTGGTCCGCTTGGGACTGCGACCACGTCGCGAGGAAGGTCGTTCCGAGGATTGCAAGCGCGGTCGCCGCGACAGCGACAAATGTGCCGCGCGCCGCGCCACCGCGTGCCACGTGCCAACTCGCCAAGGGGACAATGATGCCGCGGCCGCGCCGCGCGAGATTTTCGGCGGCACGCGCGGCCACGGGAATGAGACGGGCGGCGAGCAACGAGCCGGCGATGAGGCACACCGCGGGCGCGACCACGAGCACGGGGTCGATCGCCCCTGGTGAGATCACGTGCGACCGCAGTTGTAGGAACGCGCCTGCGGCTACCAAGGCGAGTAGCACGTCGATCCCGGACTGCGCCGCCGTCCCCCGCAATGCAAGGCGGCCGTGGGCAAGGCGCGCGCCACGTGGCAGGGCCGCCGCGACGAGCAGGCTCGCCGGCACGATCGCGCCGAGAGCAACCGCTGGTAGAAGGGCGCCGCCGAGCGGCGACGCCGTTCGCGGCGCCGTGGCCCAAGACTCCCCGAGTGCGGTCCATCCCGCGATTGCGCGAAACGACCACATCACGAGCGGCACCGATACGGCGGTCGCGGCCGCCGCGAGTACGAGGGCCTCGGCCGAGGCGCGTAGGCCAAGCTGCCGTGTCGCCGCACCGCGGTCGCGCAGCAACAGTGTCTCGACACCCCTGCGGCGCACCAGCACTTGCGCGACCAAGCTCACCGTGGCCATGCCGACGGCCAACAGCACAATCAGCGCGGTGAGCACGAGCGCCACCGTGAGGCTGAGCTCCGTGCGCATACCTGCGTAGGTCCAGGCAATCTCGGAGTGCACCACCGCCCACTTGATCGAGTCGCCAAGTTGCGCCCCAATCTGTTCGGACACCTGATCGAGCGCGCGTGTCATCGCGGGGATCCCGCTTGGGTCTCCTCGCAGGTCCGGGTCGAGCACCGCGTTTACTCTTTCGACCGGGGTAGCGGAGTCGACGAGAGTGCCGGTCGGTACCAAGAAGGGGCCGTAGGCCGGCACGCGATCATAATTCGGGACGTAGCCCTCGCCGCGCAGTGGATCGCGGTCCCACTCCTGCGATTGGTTCGGCTCGAAGATGCCCGCGACGATGACAGTGAAGCCTCCCGACGTGGGGTCGTCAACACCTGATCGGTGTTCGGTGAGGCGCAGCTCACTTCCCACTCCGAGGCCGAGCGCAACTGCGGCCGTGCTCGGAATCGCCACCTGGAGAGGTGTGCTGGCTCCGGTGGCTGCGGGCCACGCGCCGGCGAGGAGCGCGCCGTTTTCCGTGGCGGTGTCGGCGTCAAGTAGGTACGCCTTGCGCACCGAGTCGCCCGGGATGAACAGCAACGGCGTCGCCGCCCAGATTGACACCGTGGCGTCGTATTGCCCCGCCGCCGCAAGCAGTGCGGACCGCGTGACGTCGACGGCGTGGTCAGCGGCCAGGGGCTGGCCACCGGCGAGCGTGTTGGTCGCGACGATCACCGAGGACAGGTCGGGGCTTCCCGAACCCCGCTCGCCGTCCACATCTGCTAACGAGGCTGATAGGGCACGGTCGCTACCGGCGGTCACTAGCACGGCGCCCAGACCCACCAACGTCGCGCACACGACGAGTACACCCCACACCGCGAACACCAGCGCAGCCTGCGTTCGACCCCTCTGCACCAGCAGTCGCCCGGCGCCCGGTGCGCGGCTAGACATCGACGAGGCGGCCGTCGTCGATCCCCACAGCGCGATCCGCGAGGGCGATCATCACCGGATCGTGCGTGGAAACGATCGCTGTCATGCCTTCCGCCTCCACCACGCCGCGAATCAATGCCATCACTGCCAGCCCGGTCTCGGTGTCCAGTTGGCCCGTGGGCTCATCCGCAATCAGGAGTCGAGGCGATCCCGCTAGCGCGCGAGCGATCGCGACCCGCTGCATCTGGCCACCTGACATTTCATCGGGCCGATGCTCGCCATGCCCGCCAAGCCCTACGAGCTCAAGTAGCGTGGCGGCGCGCCTTTCGCGGATGGCCGGGTCAGTGCCGCGGATGCGCAGCGGCAGCCCGACGTTTTCGGCGGCGGTGAGCTCCGGAACCAGGCCGAACCCCTGGAAGATAAATGACACTGTGTCGCGACGCAGCGCATCCAGCTGGGCTTCGTTGAGCGGCGCGACGTCGACGCCCCCCACGAGAACCTCGCCTGCGTCGGGCCGGTCGAGCCCTCCAACGATGTTGAGCAAAGTGGTCTTGCCGGAGCCGGACCGCCCAATCAGCGCCACCATCTCCCCGCGCCGAGCGGTCAGCGAGACGTCGCGAAGCGCGGTGACTTCGGTGTGGCCTGACCCGTAGGTACGCCGCACACCGCGCACGTCGACCATGGCGTCATTCGGCTCGGCACCCACCCCGTTTCCGCGCGTCATGGCCGAACATCCGGCCACAGCGCCACGTGGTCAGCCTCGAGCGCGAGACGCACGCGCCGCGTCAGTGCCAACGCTTCACGGAACTCGCGTGGCACCTGGATGCGCCCCGCACGGTCCATCACCGCGAACTCCTGTGCGATCTCGCGGGCCTCGCCGTCCTCGGATTGTTCGGTGTGACGCAATACCTCGGAGCTTGTGCGGCCGTCGCGGATCGCGACCATGCGACTGACCTGGGAGCTCACCGTCGGATCGTGGGTCACAACCACGATCGTCACGCCGTCGTCGTTGCTCGCGCTGCGCAGCGCCTCGAAGATCTCGTGCGATGTCGCGGTGTCGAGCTCGCCTGTCGGCTCGTCTGCAAGTAGCAGGCGCGGGCCGTTCGCAAGCGCGACGGCAATGGCAACCCGCTGCTGCTCGCCACCGGACATTTCGCGCGGAATCCGGCCGGCGCAGTTCGCCACGCCAAAGCGGTCAAGCAACTCGGCCGCGCGCCCCGCACGCTGACGCCGCGGATACCCCGCGAGCCCGAGCGGAATTGCCACGTTGTCTGCCGCGCTGAGGTACGGGATGAGGTTGCGGGACGTCTGCTGCTGCACGAGCCCCACCACGTCACGGCGATACGCGACCCGCTCGCGCCCGGACATCGACGTGAGGTCCCAACCGTCAACCATGACCTTGCCGGCGGTGGGTTCATCCGCGCCAGCGAGCACAGACAGCAGGGTGGACTTGCCAGCGCCGGACGGGCCAACGACGGCCACCATCTCGCCGCGCTCCACGTGCAGGTCGAGGCCCTGAAGCGCCTGCACTTCGATGGGGCCATGCTGGTGGATCCGGACCACGCTCTCGCACACGACCACGGGAGACGCGCCACCGTCAGGGTGCGACGCCCGCGCGGGCCCAACGACCATGCCCGTAACCTCCGTGCTCCATGATCCGACAGGTCAGGTCGCTTCCCACGGGTGGCGCGCTCCTGCTCGGCCCAGGCTAACTTGACTTTCGCCGAAACACGGACGCGTCGAGAGCCCGGGCTACTTCTTGGCCGCGGCCTTCTTCGCTGGCGCCTTCTTGGCCGCGGGCTTGCGCTTGGCAGGCGCACGCTTCTTGGCCGGTCCCTTGGCACGCTTGTCGGCGAGCAGCTCAACTGCGCGGTCGTGGTCCATCTCCTCGACCGTCTCGCCGCGCGGGATAGTCACGTTAGTTTCGCCGTCGGTGATGTACTCGCCAAACCGGCCAGCCTTGATGACGATCGGCTTCTCGTTGCTCGGGTCCACGCCCAGCTCCTTGAGGGGCGGCGCCACGGGGCGGCCGCGGCCGCGCTTGGGCTCCGCGTAGATCGCGAGCGCCTGCTCCAGCGTGACCGTCAGCAACTGGTCCTCGGTCTCGAGCGACCGCGAGTCCGTGCCCTTCTTCAAGTACGGGCCGTAGCGGCCGTTTTGGGCCGTGATGTCCTCGCCCGACTCCGGGTCCTTGCCAACGACGCGCGGCAACGACATCAGCGTCACTGCATCGTCAAGGGTGATGGTTTCGAGCTGCATCGTCTTGAACAACGACGCCGTCTTGGGCTTGCTCTTGGAGTCCTCCGGAAGGACCTCGGTGACGTACGGGCCAAAACGTCCGGCCTTGGCGACGATGGACAGGCCGGTGTCCGGGTGGGTGCCGAGCTCGCGCTCGTCGCCGCCTTGGGTGGCGAACAGCTCGAGCGCCTTCGCGACGTCGAGCTCGTCGGGCGCCAGGTCATCCGGCACGGATGCGCGCTCCGGCTCACCCTCGACCATCCGCTCCACGTACGGGCCGTAGCGGCCCACGCGCACGTTGATGCCGTCGCCGAGCTCGAAAGTATTGATGGCGCGGGCGTCAATCTCGCCAAGGTCTTCCACGAGCGCCTTGAGGCCCTCGTCCCGGCCCTTCGCCTCGGCGCCGGTGCCCAGGTAGAAGCGCCCCAGCCAGTCGTCCGAGTCCTCCTCGCCGGCGGCGATGCGGTCGAGCCCAAGCTCCATGTCCGCGGTGAAGTCGTAATCGATGAGCCAGCCGAAGTGCTTCTCAAGCAGGCCGACGATCGAGAACGCGATCCAGTTCGGGATCAGCGCCTGCTTCTCGATCCGCACGTAGTCGCGCGCCACGATCAGGTCAACAGTCGCCGCGTAGGTGGACGGGCGGCCGAACTTACGGTCCTCGAGTTCCTTGATCATGGAGCCCTGCGTGAACCGCGGCGGCGGGCTGGTGGTGTGTGAGGCGGGCTCGAGCTCGGCCGCCGTCACAGGCGCGCCCTCCTCGAGTTGGGGAAGGCGGTCGTCCTTCTCCTTGGCGACTTCGGCCTCGGCCTCGTCCTCGTCGTAGCGCGACTTCTCCTTTGTCTCCTCGTAGGCGGAGAGGAAGCCCGGGAAGGTGATGATCGTGCCGGAGGCCGAAAACTCGACGGCGTGGTGCGCGCCGGACTCGGCGCCGATCTTGACCGTGGAGGTGGTGCCCTTGGCATCGTTCATCTGGCTCGCGAGGGTGCGCTTCCAGATGAGGTCGTACATCCGGAACTCGTCGCCGCGCAGGTCGTTCTTGATGTCCTCGGGCTTCTTGAAGACGTCGCCGGCGGGGCGGATCGCCTCGTGCGCCTCCTGCGCGTTCGAGTCGCTGGTGGCGTAGACACGGGGCTTGTCGGCGACGGTGTCGGCGCCGTACAACTCCGCGGCCTGGGCGCGGGCGGCGCGCTCGGCCTCGCCCGACAGCGTCGGCGAGTCGGTACGCATATAGGTGATGTAACCGCGCTCGTACAGGCCCTGCGCCACGCGCATCGCGTCGCGTGCGCCAAGTCGCAACTTGCGCGACGCCTCCTGGATCAGCGTGGACGTGATGAACGGTGCGGCGGGGCGGCGCGTGTACGGCTTGGACTCGACCGAGGTCACGGAGAACGTGGCGTTGGCGAGGCCGGACGCGAGCGCGCCGGCGGTGGCGGCGGTGACGTGGGCCACCTTGTCGGACGTCAGCTCGCCGGCGTCGTTGAAGTCGCGGCCGGTGGCGACGCGCTTGCCGTCGACCAGGGTGAGCTTGGCGTCAAAGGTGCGGCCGGCGTCGGGCCCCGTAGTCGCCTCGAAGGTGGCCTGCAGGTCCCAGTATTCGGCGTTGACGAACGCCATCCGCTCGCGCTCGCGGTCGACGACGAGTCGCAGGGCGATGGATTGCACGCGGCCGGCGCTCAGGCCGGGCGCCACCTTGCGCCACAACACCGGCGACACCTCGTAGCCGTAAAGACGGTCGAGCACGCGGCGGGCCTCCTGGGCCTCCACCAGTTCCATGTCCACGTCGCGGGGGTGGGCGAGCGCCCGCTCGATGCCCTCGGGGGTGATTTCGTGGAAGGCAAGGCGCTTCACGGGCACCTTGGGCTTGAGCACCTCGAGCAGGTGCCACGCGATGGCCTCGCCCTCGCGGTCCTCATCAGTCGCGAGCAGGACCTCGCTCGATTCCTTGAGGCGCTTCTTGATGTCGGAGACGACCTTCTTCTTGTCCACGTTGACCACGTAGTACGGCGTGAAGCCGTTCTCGACGTCCACGGCGAACTTGCCAAGCGAGCCTTCGCGCATGTCCGCGGGCAGCTCGGAAGGCTGCGGGAGGTCGCGGATATGCCCGATCGAGGACACGACGTCGTAGTCCGGTCCGAGCAGCCCGCCGATGGTGCGGGACTTGGTCGGGGACTCGACAATGACGAGTTTGCGGCCGACAGCCAATGGGTTCTCCTCAACGAAGCGGCCCCGAGTAGGGCAACGCGGGCAGGATATACGCACATCGGCCCCGTTGCGCAAACCGCACGTCCCACCGCGCGCGCCGCGGACCAGCCACAATGGCATACATGACCCTCGCGCAGGACGCCCTTGACCCCGCCCTGTCCGCCGCCGTTCTCACGGCAATGGACGACGCTGCGGCCACCGAGATCCTGCCGCTGTGGCGGTCGCTAAGTGACAGTCAGGTACGCACCAAGTCGAGCCCGTGGGACTTCGTCACCGACGCGGACGTCGCGGCCGAAAGGCTGCTCACCGCGCGGCTCGCGGAGCTCGTGGACGTGCCGGTCGTGGGCGAGGAGGCGGTCGCAGCGGACCCCGCTTTGATGGACCTCGTGAGCACCGCGCCCGCCTACTGGCTCGTGGACCCGGTGGACGGCACCCGCAACTTCGTCGACGGCACCGAAGTGTTCGCCTGCATGATCGCGCTGGTGGTGGACGGCCGCACCCGGGCGGCATGGATCACGCACCCCGCGCTTGGGCGGGCGGCGTCTGCGGCGCTCGGGCAAGGGCGCCTTGGTGGACGGCCAGCCGCTGCCGGAGATCGCCGCTCCGCGGCTCGGCGCACTGCGTGGGGCCGTGAGCGCGCGCCCGGACAGCGAGGAGGGCCGCGCCGCAGTGGCGCGCGCCTCGGAGCTTGGCCCGGCAAGCCTGATTCGCTTCTGCGCCGGCTGGGACTACTTCGACCTCGCCACGGGCCAGACGGACTACTTGTCGTTCACGCGCGCGCTCCCGTGGGACCACGCGCCGGGCGCGCTCATCGCCCGCGAGGTGGGGCTACGAGCCGCGCGGCGCACGGGCGAGGACTACGCTCCGGGCGAGGGAGCGTCGGGCGTGCTGACCACCCACCCAAGCGTGTGGGAGACGGTGAACGCGGAGCTGCCGGTCAAGACGCGGGGCGCCGCGCGCGGTTAGTTCGCGTACCGGCGCGGCATCTCGGGAAAGAGGTGCGGCGGCACCACGTGGTCAAGCCGCGCCGCGCCAAGCTGGTCGGCGTATTCGGGGCGAGTGCCGCGCGCTCGCGCCTCCTGCAGCACGGGGGGCTTGCCGCCAAGCCGCGCCACCTGCGCCGCAACCCGCGCGATGTCGGCGCGCGTAATCGTCACCGGGTCAACCGTCATGCGCAGTTCGTAGTCCACACCAGACTCGAGCACCACCGTGAGGCTCTCCCACGCGCGGTCGCCAGCGGCGTCAACGCCCGTGACCACGCCGTAGCGGTCGGCGGGCGCCTTGATGTCCAGCCCCACCCACGATGCATACGGGATGACCTCGCGTAGCCGCCCGGGGTACGCCCCGGCGGTGTGGAGCCCCACGTCGAGCCCGGTCTGGCGAACTTCGCACATCGCGTCGGCGAGCCCGTGCTGCCTGGTCGGCTCGCCGCCGCTGAAGATCACTCCGTCGAGCAACCCGACCCGGCGCCCGAGCGTGTGCATGACGTCGCCCCACTCCAAAGAGTCGGCCGCCCGCATCGGGATGAGCTCCGGATTTTGGCAGTACGTGCAATTCCAGGGGCAGCCCTGAAGGAAGACAGCGGCGGCCAATTTGTCGGGCCAGTCGACGGTTGAGAACGGCGTGAAGCCGGCGATCAGCAGCTCATCCGCTGCGGACCGGAGCACCGGCATGGCGACATTGCTCATAACCCAACGGTAGCGCCTTCCCGGAAGTGAACGCGCTCAGCGTGCTCCCCCTTCTTGCCGATGTTGAAGCTACTCACCGGTCGGTGATAACCCATCACGCGCGTCCAGATCTCGCATTCCGTAATCTTGTCCTCCGCCGCGCACAGCGGGCAGGTGGGCTGCTCGCCGTCGAGGTAGCCGTGGATGCCGCAGATGCTGAACGTGGGCGTCACCGTGATGTACGGCAGCCGCGAGTTCGACAGCACGCGTCGGACCAGCTGCTTGGCCGCCTCGGAGCTCGACACTCGCTCGCCCATGTAGAGGTGCAGCACCGTGCCACCCGTGTACTTTGACTGCAGCTCGCTCTGGCGCTCCACTGCCTCGAAGGGGTCATCGGTGAACCCCACCGGCAGTTGGGACGAGTTCGTGTAATACGGCTGCTCGTCGGTCCCCGCCTGCAGGATTCCGGGGAAGCGCGCCCGGTCCTCCTTGGCGAAGCGATACGTGGTGCCCTCGGCAGGAGTGGCCTCGAGGTTGTACAGGTGGCCGGTCTCCTCCTGGAACTCGACCATGCGGTCGCGGACGTGGTCCAGCAGGTCCGCGGCCAACTCGTGGCCCGCGTCCGTGGTGAGGTCGTGCGCGTCGCGGGTGAAGTTGCGCACCATCTCGTTGATGCCGTTGACGCCGATGGTCGAGAAGTGGTTGCGCAAGGTGCCCAGGTAGCGGCGCGTGTAGGGGAACAGGCCGTCGTCGATGCCGCGTTGAATCACGGTGCGCTTGAGTTCCAGCGTGTCGCGCGCGATCTGCAGCAACGCGTCGAGCTCCGCGAAAAGCCCGGCGCGGTCGCCCGCAAACTTGTGGCCAAGCCGCGCGCAGTTGATGGTGACCACGCCAATGGAGCCAGTCTGTTCGGCGGAGCCAAACAGCCCGTTGCCGCGCTTGAGCAGCTCGCGCAAGTCAAGCTGTAGGCGGCAACACATCGACCGCACCATGTGCGGCTCGAGGTCCGAGTTGAGGAAGTTCTGGAAGTACGGAAGGCCGTATTTTGCCGTCATCTCGAACAGCAGCCCGGCGTTCTCCGAATCCCAGTCGAAGTCGTGGGTGATGTTGTACGTCGGGATCGGGAACGTAAACACGCGGCCCTGTGCGTCGCCCGTCGTCATCACCTCGATGTAGGCGCGGTTGATCATGTCCATCTCGTACTGGAGCTGGCCGTACGTGAAGGACATGTCCTTGCCCGCGATGTGTGGCACCTGGTCCTTGAGGTCCGGCGGGCAGGTCCAGTCGAAGGTGAGGTTCGTGAACGGCGTCTGCGTGCCCCACCGGGAGGGAACGTTGAGGTTGTAGATCAATTCCTGGATGCCCTGGCGGATCTCCTTGTAGCCCAGGCCCTCGTAGCGGATGAACGGCGCCATGTACGTGTCGAAGCTTGAGAACGCCTGCGCGCCCGCCCATTCGTTCTGCAGCGTGCCAAGGAAGTTGACGATCTGCCCTACGGCCGACGAGAAGTGCTTTGCGGGGCTGGCCTCCACCTTGCCGGGCACGCCGTTGAACCCTTCCGCCAGCAGCGTGCGCAGGGACCACCCGGCGCAGTAGCCGGAGAACATGTCGAGGTCGTGAATGTGGAGGTCGCCGCTGCGGTGGGCCTCGCCCGCCTCACGCGCGTACACGTGGCTGAGCCAGTAATTCGCGATCACCTTGCCCGACACGTTGAGGATGAGGCCGCCGAGCGAATACCCCTGATTGGCGTTCGCATTGACGCGCCAGTCGCGCCGTTCGAGGTACTCGTCGACCGATGATTCGACGTTGATGACGGGGTTGGCAACCACAGCGCGCCTCCTTGGGAGCTAGGTGAAGGCGCCGCCCGAAACACTATATGTGGGGGTCGTTTCCCCGGAGACGCCTATATCTAGTGTCTACTCCTGGGCGTGCAACGGGGGCCGGGACTTTAGTCCCGGCCCCCGTTCGCGTCGTGCAGGTTACTTCTTGGCTGCGGCCTTCGTTGGCGCCTTCTTAGCCGCCTTGGGCTTCGCTGCGGCCTTGGGCGCGGACTTCTTGGCCGCCGCAATCTCGGCCTCCTCGATAGCCGCCGTGCGGGCGTCCATCTTGTCCGTGCGGCGCGCGGTACGCACCACCGCGGCCACGGCGACGAGCGCCGCGATGCCCGCGATTGCGTAGCGCCACGAGCTCGCGCCGTCGCCAATCGACATACTCACGACCAGCGGCGCGATGAGCAGTGCCACGAGGTTCATGACCTTGATCAGCGGGTTGATCGCGGGGCCTGCGGTGTCCTTGAACGGGTCGCCGATGGTGTCGCCGATGACCGTCGCTTCGTGAGCGGGCGAGTTCTTGCCGCCGTGGATGCCGTCCTCGACGATCTTCTTCGCGTTGTCCCACGTGCCGCCCGAGTTCGCGAGGAACACGGCCATGAGCACGCCGGTGCCGATCGCGCCAGCGAGGAAGCCAGCGAGCGGCCCAACACCCATCGCGAAGCCCACAAAGATGGGCGCGGTGGCGGCAAGGATTCCGGGCGTGATCAGCTCGCGCAGGGAGTCCTTGGTGCAGATGTCCACGACCTTCGCGTAGTCGGGGCGCTGCTTGTAGGTCATGATGCCGGGCATGTCGCGGAACTGGCGACGCACCTCGAACACGATCGCGCTCGCCGCGCGGGTCACGGCGTCGATCGCAAGTCCCGAGAACAGGAACACGACGGCGCCGCCCATGATGACGCCCACAAGCGTCAGCGGGGATGCGACCGAGTAGTTGAACGCGGCGATGGCAAAGTCGCCCGTCACCCTGCCTGCGGTCGTGACCGCCTCCTCAACCGAGGCCTGGTACGAGCCGAACAGGGCCGACGCGGCGAGCACTGCCGTCGCGATCGCGATGCCCTTGGTGATCGCCTTGGTGGTGTTGCCGACCGCGTCGAGGTCGGTGAGGGTCTGCGAGCCCTCGGCGTCCACGTCGCCCGACATCTCGGCGATGCCCTGGGCGTTGTCGCTGACCGGGCCAAAGGTGTCCATCGCCACGATCACGCCGACCGTGGTGAGCAGGCCGCAGCCCGCCAGGGCGATCAGGAACAGGGCCAGCAAGCCAGCGCCGCCGGACACGAAGAACAGCACGACGATCGCGCCGCCGATGACGGTCGCGGTGTACACGGCGGACTCAAAGCCGACGCCGATGCCAGACAGTACGACGGTCGCGGCGCCCGTGAGGGAGCTACGCGCCACGCGCTGCGTGGGCTTCTTCGCCACATCCGTGAAGTAGCCGGTGAGCCACAGGATCAGGCCCGCGAGGCCGATGCCCACGAACACAGCGATGCTCGCGACGAGGCGCGGGTCGCCCACGTGGTCATGGAGGTGCTCTGCGGACAGCTGGTCGAAGCTGTTCGGCAGGTACAGGAACGCCGCGCCCGCTGCGAGCACCGCGCCAACCACGGCCGAGATGTAGAAGCCGCGGTTGATCGCGGCGAGGCCAGACTCGCCCTTCCGAACTCGCGTGACGTACACGCCAAGCGCGGCGACGATGGCGCCGATCGCGGTCACGATGAGCGGGAACACGAGGCCCTCGATGCCGAACGTCACCTTGCCGAGGATCAGCGCGGCGACGAGCGTCACCGCGTAGGACTCAAACAGGTCCGCAGCCATGCCCGCGCAGTCGCCGACGTTGTCGCCCACGTTGTCGGCGATGGTCGCCGCGTTGCGGGGGTCGTCCTCAGGGATGTGCTGCTCGACCTTGCCCACCAGGTCGGCGCCAACGTCTGCCGCCTTGGTGAAGATGCCGCCGCCGACCCGCATGAACATCGCGAGCAGCGCCGCACCAAACCCGAAGCCCTCCAGCACGGCCGCGGCCTCGATCCCATAAATGAGGACGACGCCTGCGGCGCCCAGCAGGCCAAGGCCCACCACGGACATGCCCACGGCGCCGCCGGTACGGAACGCGATGCGCGCGCCCTCCTGGCGGCCGCCAGGCCGGGTCGCGGCCGAGGCCACGCGCACGTTGGCGCGCACGGCGAGCCACATGCCCATGTAGCCGATGGCCGCGGAGAAGCCCGCGCCACACAGGAATGCGATCGAGCGCCCGATGCGGACGCCCTCATCGCCGGGGAGTAAGAACAGGAGGCCGAACACGACTACCGCGAAGATCGCGAGCGTACGCATCTGCCTGCGGAGGAACGCGGACGCACCCTCCTGGATCGCGAGCGCGATCTCCTTCATCTTCTTCGTGCCCTCGTCGGCGCTCAGCACCTGGCGGCGCAACATGTACGAGAAGACGAGCGAAACCGCGGCGATCACAGCGATCACCGCGACGATCCTGACGGAGTCGTTTCCGAACTCCAGGGGTGCTTCCAAGTGGCCGAACATGCATCCTCCTTGACGCAAGTCGCGAGGCCCTACGGGGCCCAATCGTTCACGGGTAGAAGGCCACTCTAGGGGAAGATGGAAAACGATTGGGAACCTGGCCCAACGGTTCTGGCCCGCCGGTCGTCACGTATTCAAGAGAAGCCCCCGAGCCCGGGGGCGTAGCGGAGGAAAGATGAGCGACTGGCACGACATGATGGAGGACCTTGTTCGCGACCGCGAGCGGGCCCTCCTGGGCTATGCGTATCTTGTGTGCGGGAACGCCACGCAGGCGCAAGACCTCGTCCAGGACGCCCTTGTACGTACGTTCTCACGGCCCCGCCCGGGGCTGACAGCCGTCAAGGCCGAGGCATACGTCAGGCGTGCCATCACCTCCGTCTTTGTGGACCAGTACCGCCGCCAACAGCGGTGGCACAAGGTCCAGCATCTCTTCAGTCCGGGCACGCAGGCCCCCGACGAGGCTCCTCACATTGACATGAGCCGCGACGTCGAACTGGCTCTGCAGTCCCTTCCCCCGCGCGAGCGGGCATGCGTACTGTTGCGCTTCTTTGACGACCTGACGATCCCGCAGATCGCCAACGTTCTCGGCCTGGCCGAGGGAAGCGTGAAGCGCTACGTCAGCGATGGCGTGGCACGCATGGAACGCGCACTCGGCCCCCTCGAGGACGCAGACGTTGAGACCGCACCCGTGGCCTCCGGATACTCCCCGGCAGCCCGCCCCGAAAGGAACTTCTCATGACCAGGCTTTCAGATTCCCTCCACGGCGCCGCAGACCGCGCGCCGATCGGGGACGTCACCGTGTCGGTGGAAACGGCCTCGCGCCGGGTCCGTCGCCAGCGGGTGGCGCGCGGCGCGGGCAACGTCGCCGCCGGCGTGGGCGCACTCGCGCTCGTCGTTGGCGGAGTGTTCGCGCCCGGCTTCGCCGCCCACGACACCGCGGCCAAGGACGACGCGAGCCTCACCGCGCCGATGGCTCCCGAGCCCGAATTCAACCAGGGCGGCGTCGGCAAGGAAGGCATCGCCTCTGCCGACGCGGCCCGCATCGCGGACTGGGGCTACTGCGGTTCATACCCGCTCGACGAGTGGGGCAACGGCGACGGCACGTTCTCGCTCGACGTTGGCTGGAAGGGCGCAGATCCCGTTGATGGCGGCACGACGCTCAAGGTCCCGGTCACCACGACCGCCAACACCGTCGTCAACGTGACCACCGGCGGGCCCGTGGCCGTGGTGCTGTGGGACGGCATGGTGGTCGCTCGCATCGACAGCCCGGACGCGGTGGATCAGCTGACGCTCGCCGCAGGCGAGAGCGTCGACGGCAAGGTCGCCATCCCCATGGTGTCGTGCTTCGACGAGACGCCGCTGCCCGCCTCCAAGTACCAGCTGGTGGTCTCCCAGGCGTTCGACCCCGTCGTCACGGAAGAGACGCCGACGACCGAGCCGCTGCCCGAGCTCTCCGTCGAGCCTAGCCTCGAGCCCGAGCCGGTGCCCGGCAACGTAGGCGACACCGCGATGGAGCCGTCTGGCCCCATGCCGGTCGAGCCCTGGTACGGCGGCATGCGCACCGTGGCAGACCCGATCAACTTCTCCATCGCTGGCGACCCGGTGAAGGACCCGTTTGCTGACTACGTCCCGAAGCCCTGGACGCCCCCGGCGAAGCCCGACAGCATCCTCACCCCGCAGCTCGCGAGTGACATGTTCAAGGCGCACGCCACCACCGACGCCTGGGACTTCGCGGCCGGCACGTCCCGTTACGTGTACCGCGCCGGGGACAACGGCAACTCGGACACCGATTGGCAGAAGACGTTCTTCGGCTGCTCGTGGGATGGCAACGACATCGGCTTCCCGCGCCGCAGCGCAGACCTCGGCCTGCTCGACTTCAGCTACTCCGGGCCGAGCCGCGTCGGCATCAGCTACGGCTGGGTCGTCGACGGCAACCCCGAGGTGGGTATCACGGTGAAGAACACGTCCGACTACGCGCTACCGGGCTTCTACGGCCAGCCGAGCCGCACCTTCTACCTGGTGCAGAATGGCAAGGTCGTGGCCGAGGTCTACCCCTCGGACATTGACCGCAACGGTGGTGACGTGATGTACGAGAAGGGCGCCGCGGGCATCTCGCCCTCCGACACCGCCCGGGTGGACGCTCCGACCGCATCGATGATCGCCCCGGACACCACCGAGGACTACTGGGGCGTGCTTGACCCCGGCAAGTCGCTCTCCGGCAAGTACCTGTGGCGTGAGGTGAACGGCTGCTGGACGGACTCCGGCCAGTCCGACGTCCCCGCCGGTAACTACCAGCTTGTCGTCACGCAGACGATCTACGTCGACAGCGGCGACAACTCGTACGGCGGCGGCGTGATCATGTACGACGCGCCCTCGGCTCGCGAGTCTGGCGGCGACAGCGCCACCGGTGGCGAGGACGCCCCGCCCAAGGTAGGTATCCCCGCACCCGCTCCCGACAAGGGCAACTACCAGTGGGGCGAGCTCCAGGTCTGGTACTCGGTCGGCACGGTGACCGTCACCACCTGAGCAAGCAACGCCACGAGGGCCCCCGACCGCGACAGCGGCGGGGGCCCTCGTCGTCGGCCCACCCCAAGGTTTTGCTCCGCTCATGCGTATTGGTCAGTAGAGGCGGCAATCAGCCGGGCTCGATCGGACGGCCCCCAGGGGCCAGCAGAAGGAGCGATTGACGTGGACGTCAACGAGGAAATGAATCAGCTGGGGAAGATGGGATCGGTGACGTATTCAGCCACCGATCAAGTCGTCGACCAGTTGCACGCGCGCACCAAGCGCGCGCGCACGATTCGCCGCGGCTCCGCTGCGTTGGTGGGATCGCTGGGGGCGATGACACTTGGCGTCTTTGGGGCGTCGGTGGCCATGGACACCCATCGCGAGGCGGCTCCGGGCGAGGTTGAGGGCGCCGCAATCGAGAAGGACTTCGGCGATGTCTTCGACTCGCAGTTCAGCGACGAGCGCGACGGCGCCAGCGGGGTTGACCTCGACAAGCTCTTCGAGGCAACCGAGACGCCTGCCACCACGGAGACGCCTGCCACCACCGAGACCGAAAAGCCCAAGCAACACGAGAAGAAGCACGAGACGACCAAGACGGAGACCCCCACCACCGATCCGACCACCGAGCCGTGCACGGACCACGACTACGGCCCCGAGAAGCCGTACAAGTACTGGGACTGCTCAAAGAACGAGTGGCGCATCAAGGCCGGCTGGTACTTCGACCCATACGACGACGGGTACGCGCAGTGCGACTCCAGCGGTGAGGGCACCCACCACGACTTCGGGTACTACGACTGCGACCTCAAGTCGTGGCAACCGGCCGTGGGCTGGGTCCAGTTCCACGACCACTTCGCCCAGTGCAAGACGTATACCGACGCCGCAACTGGGACCAGCTTCAACGCCGGCTACGTGAAGACGGAGAGCTGGAACAAGATGGTGACGTGCAACCCGTCCGAGGGCACGAACGGCTGGGAGTACAAGTACGTCTGGAAGAACGGCGACACCCTCGCCACGGTCAGCGGCACCACCTGCACCGGCGTCGCCAAGGAGAAGCAGGGCGCGCCGTTCCAGTACAGCTGCAACCCCAAGAAGGACGAGTGGATCCTCACTGACTCGAACTACAAGTGGTTCAAGCAAGACGGCTGCGACGGCTGGTATTACCGCAAGGACACCGTCGTGACGTGGAAGGACCGCACGTACGAGTGGAACGGCACCAAGTGGGTCGACACCACCCCCGACCCCGATCCTGAGCCGTCGGCGACCTAACGCACCACGCGAGCCAGCCCGGCCGATGCGAAGCCCCCCAGCCTCCGCGTCGGCCGGGCTCTTCTCTTGCCGACCGCGGCACCGCGGCGCGAAGTGTGACAATCTCCACCAACCGATCGCTGGCCCCGCGGCGGGCGGCGCGCGATACTGGGCGCGACAGGACGGGTTGCGCCGTGCGCGGGACCGCAAGATGTGAGTTCTCTCACAATTGCGGAACTTCCCCCCATGGTTTCCGGCGCTCCACCCGTATTGATTAATAAAGGTGGTCGCTGGGGCTGCCTAGACGTAGCGAGGGAACGGCATGCCGAACTGGAGCGACACTCTCGAGGAGTTGGTGCGCCGCCGCGGGCCAGCCCTCGTGAGTTACGGATACCTCCTGACTGGCAATGGCCGCGACGCGGAAGACCTCTTCCACGACGCCGTCGTCCGCACCTTCTCCAAGGGCAAGGCGAGCGTCTCGCTGGGCGAAGCGGAGTCGTACGTGCGTCGCGCGATGTTCACGTCGCACATGGACGCCGGCCGCCGCGAGCAGTCGTGGCGCCGCGTCTTCCACCTGTTTGGCAACGACAACGAGGCGCCCCGCACCTCGGGCCAGGTGGAGTTCCGCACGGACCTGCAGGAGGCGCTGCGTCACTTGTCGCCGCGCGAACGCGCCTGCACCGTGCTGCGTTTCTATGACGACCTGACGGCGGCCGCGATCGGCACTGAGCTCGGCATCTCCGAGGGCGCGGTACGCAGGTACTTGTCCGATGCGGCGGTGAAGTTGCGCGGCCACCTCGGCGCGATCGACGACAACCCGTCAGAGGGCGTGGACTTCAGCACCATCCAGGAAACCCAAGCCGGGGCCTGGGAAGCGAAGAGGTGGCAGGCATGAACATCAACAACGAGATGAACCAACTGGGCCAGATGGGTTCCACTGGCTACGCCGGCTCCGACCAGGTCGTGGACCAGCTCGTCACACGCGCCAAGCGCCGCCGTAGCGCGCGCCGCTCGGCCGCCGCCGTGGTTGGTGCTGCGAGCGCGATGGTGCTCGGCCTGGTGGGTGCGCAGGTGGTCGCGGTGATTCAGGACAACGACGCCGGCCGCAACGACCGCAACGCGATCGAGCGGTCCCTGGGCGAAGACTTCTCAAACTCCAAGTACTCGAAGGACAACAACGGCAAGACGGACACCGACCTCGACTCGATCTTCAAGAAGCTCGAGGCAGCGGCGAAGACCGAGACCAAGAAGCCGTCGAAGTCCACCCACACCAAGAAGAAGTCGACCACAACGACCACGACCAAGAAGTCCGCGTGCACCGACGACACCACTTCCTACGACTACAAGTACTACGACTGCTCAAAGGGCAAGTGGAAGAAGTACGCGACGTCCTACAAGGACACCTACGGCGACAAGAGCTGGAAGAACTGCGCCACGGATGGCGGGGTGGAGCACGCCAGCCAGCACGTGTACTTCGACTGCGACAAAATGGACTGGAAGACCGACCCCGGCTACTTCTTCTTCTTTGACGACCACATCTACAAGTGCGAGACGTGGAAAAACGTCGCGACCGGCACGGTCTACTACGGGAACTACTCATCCCAATACGACAAGGTCATCTTCTGCGACTCCGCGACGAGCACCTCGTACTCGTACTACAAGCACCTGTACGGGTACGCGACGTGGAGCGCGGTTACGGGCAAGCCGTACAAGTACCAGTGCGTCGGCAACTCTCCGGACGAGAACGGAGCGCCGTGGAAGTACGACTGCGCCACCGAGGAGCGAACCATGACCGACCCCACCAACTACAAGAAGTTCACCTACTCCGACTTCTTCGATGGTTGCGACAAGTTCGACTACCGCAACAAGAACTCTGACTTCACGTACGACGACCGCACGTTCCACTGGAACGGCTCCGCGTGGGAGGAAGTCGCCGCGTAACCACAAGCTGCCCGGGCGGGATGCGTATCCCTCAGCACGCATCCCGTCCGGGCTTTTTCTTGCCCGGACGCGCTAGCGCGTCCCCGCCGCCGCTGCGCGGGTGACCGTGCCAGCGACGGTGTCGATGCCCACGGTGACCGTGACGGCTCCGTCCGCGGACGCCTTGCAGACGTGCGCGTCTACGTGGGCGCGCGCCACCACGAGGTCCGCTGCCGCACACGCCGCTCCTTGCGGAGCCGAGCCGACGGCGCGGGCGTCCCGGGCGGCGTATGCGCCAGCGAGCGCTGAGGAGTCCGCGACGCCCTGGGCTCTGGCCGATGCGACGCTTACCGAGCCCGCGGCTGCCGCCGCAAGGCCTGCGGCCACGACAGCGGCAATCACCCCGACCGCCGCGACCGATACGGAACCGCCGTCACGTGCTAGCACCGCGCGCTCATTCCTGATCGCGCGCCACCGCGGTGGCCGACACCGGCAGCCCCCACGCCGCCCGCGCATCGACGACGACGGTGATCCACCCGTTCGCCCGCGACACCGTTGCCTGGGCGCCGCGCCCAGCGATGTGCTCCACCGCCGCCTGTGCGGCCGCCTCAGTGTCCACGATCGCCACCCGCGCTGCGGTGGCCGCCGCCGTCTCGGCGCGCGACTGGGCTGCGGCCCACTGCCCCACGGACAGTACGGCCGCCAACAGGGCGACGATCGCGGGGATCACGAGCGCGAACTCCACGGTCGCAGAACCGCCGTCTGGTTCGGCGCCCGCGGTCATCCCCCGAGCGCCGAACCGATGACGTCGAAGAGTCGCGAGCGCACCTCGTCGGACTTGAGTAAGGCGATCAGCAGCGCGGCGAAGCCTGCGGCCGCAACGGCCACCAGCGCGTACTCGGTGGTCGCGGAGCCTTCGTCCTCGGCGCCGAGCTCCCGGGTGTGATTGATGCTCATGATTCTCCTTCCGTCCCCGACCTTCGGGGCACGTCCTAGGGGGCTGCCCGTGCGGCAGCGGCGACGGCGATGACCAGCGGCACTACGCCCGCGACGACGAACGCCGGTAGTAAACACATGGCCAGGGGCAGCGCGGAGTGCGCCTCAAGAGTGCCGGTCGCGCGGGTGGCGGCCGCCCGCGCGTCGTCCGCGGCCACCTCGCAGGCGGCCCTGAGCGCAGGTACCGGCGACGCGCCCGCGGTCCACGGCGCTCGCAGGGCGCCCTCGAGCGCAACGGCCACCGGGTCGCCAGCAACATCTGACCACGCGCGCGCCCACGGCTCCCCCGCCGCAAGCCGTTCCGCGACCCGCTCAAGCCACGCCCCGTCCGCGCGGAGCGCGGCACCTGCGGCCGCGCACGCCCCCACGACGTCCTTCCCGGCTGTCACTGCCGCCTCCACCAGCGCCATGGTGAGCGTGGCGCGCTCCAGGTCCCTGCCCGCAAGGGCCGCGCGCGCGACGAGCGCGCGCATCCACCTGCGCCCGAGCCACGCAAGCGCAGCGCCCGTGCCCGCGAGCCCCCACCCGAGCGGCGTCGCCACCAGCAGGCGCAGGGCGCTCGGCTCGAGCACACCGGCGAGCCCCACGCCAGCGAGGGGAAGCCATTGAAGCAGGCGTGCGCTTGCGCGCGGTCCGGCCATCGCCGCGTCGCGGTCGGCCTCGACGCGCTCGGCCTCGCGCGCCGCCGCCGCGACTCGCTCAAGCACGTCCGCCAAGGGCGCCCCGGTGTGGCGCGCCAGCCTCAGCGCGGCCGCGGCGGCTGGCGGCGGCGCGACCCCGGAGGCCTGATCCCACGCGTCGCCGGGCGCGATCCCGGCACGCACCAGGGCCGCCGCCGCCATGAGCTCCGCGCTGGCCCCGCTCACGCCGCCACCCCGATCGCGCCCGCCGCGGGTTCGCCGCCGACCACGAGGTCGGGTCCGATCACGAGCTCCCCGCGCCGCTCCGCGAGGCTCGCGATGCCGGCGACACGACGGCCCATCGAGGGTCTTGTCCAGGTGCACCACGGCGTCGAAGGCCGCGGCCGCATGCAGCACCGTGGCGCGCGCGTCCATCCCGGCGAGCGCGCCGAGCGCGATGAGCCGCGCGGGCACATCCTGGGGCGCGTTGGCATGCATGGTGGCCATCCCGCCGCGGTGGCCCGTATTGAGCGCGGTGAGGACCTCGCGCACCTCGGCCCCGCGGCACTCACCCAGCACGATGCGGTCGGGCCGCATGCGAAGTGCCTCCCGCACCAGGGCGGCCACGCTCACGGCGCCGGCACCGTCCACGTTCGCGCGCCGCTCGACCAGCCTGACCACGTGCGGGTGGTCGGGGTAGATCTCGCCCGCCTCCTCGATGACGACGATCCGCTCGGCGGGGCTCACCAGCGCCAGCAGGCTGGTGACCAGGGTGGTCTTGCCCGTGCCGGTGGCGCCCGTAACAAGCAGCGAGGCCCGGGCCTCCACGAGCGCGCGCAGGCGTTCAGCGACGCGCGGCGTGCAGGTGCCCGCGAGCACCATGTCGTCGATTGCGAGCGAGCTCCCGCGCACGGCGCGCAGGGAGATCGCGGTGCAGCCGTCGGCCACCGGCGGGATCGCCGCGTGCAGGCGCGTGCCGTCCGGCAGGCGGGCATCCACCACGGGCGAGGCGTCGTCGAGCCGCCTACCTCCGAGCGACGCCAGCCGCACGGCCAGCTCGCGGACGTCGCCCGCGCCTACAAACGAGGCGTCCGCGCGCTCGAGGCCAACGCCACGGTCGATCCACACCTCGTCGGGCGCGTTCACCAGCACGTCCGTCACTCCCGGCACCTCGAGCAGCGCCTGGAGCGGGCCCGCGTGCCACCCGCTCGATGCGTGTGTCGTCATGCCCCGAGCCTCGCCGCGGCGGCGCCCCGCCGCCGCCCTCGGCGCCAAGCCAACCCGCCCCCACCCGGCCAGAGCGCCCTGGGGACATCGCTCGCGGGCCCAGCCACCGCATCGTCCCGTTACCGAATCGCCGCCGTGCCCGATTCGATAAGGCCGCGCCGCGAACTTACACTCGTGGAAGGAGGGACCATGAGCACGCCCGCGACGACGGCCGCATTCTTCGACCTGGACAAGACGATCATCGCCACGTCCTCGTCGTCGGCATTCTCCAGGGAGTTCCTCGACAAGGGCCTGCTCAAGCGGTCGGATGCGATCCGCACGGCGTACGCGCACTTTCTGTTCATGGTGGGCGGCGCGGACGAGCGCACCACCGAGCGGCTGCGCGCCGCGCTCAGCGACGCCATCACCGGGTGGGACGTCGACAAGGTGAAGCGAATCGTCAGCGAGACCGTCAAGCAACACGTGGACCCCGTGGTCTACCAGGAGGCGCTCGCGCTGATCCGGCAGCACCAGGCGAACGGCCGCGACGTCGTGATCGTGTCGGCGTCGGGGACCGAGGTGGTGCAGCCCATCGCGGAGCTACTCGGCGCGGATTACGCCGTCGGCACGCAGATGGAGATCGAGGACGGCCGCTTCACCGGCGAAATCTCGTTGTACGCGTACGGCCCGGCCAAGGCGGCCGCGATTCGCAAGCTCGCGGAGGACAAGGGATACGACCTCTCGCGCAGCTACGCATACTCCGACTCGATCACCGACGCCCCCATGCTCGACGCCGTCGCGCACGGCTACGTGGTCAACCCCGACCGCGCGCTGCGCCGCGCCGCCGCCGAGCACGGCTGGGGGATGCTCCGCTTCCGCAAGCCGATCGCCCTGCGCGAGTCCGAGCGGCGCCGCAACCTGATCGCCGCCGGCGCCGTGACGCTGGTCGCCGTGGGCGTCGTGTTCTGGATCGCGGGCGTGCGCCGCGCGCGCAGGCGCGACCTCAACGCCTAGGCCGCCCGAGCCGCCTTCTCGCCGCGCGCCGTCTCGCCGCGGGCGATGGCGCCTGCCGCCACCGGCACCAGCAACACCACGGCAGCGACCACGCCCAGCGCGAGCGGCAACGACGTCTCGCGCGCGATGAACCCGACGACCGGTGGCGCGATCAGGAACCCCGCGTAGCCTGCGGTGGCTACCGCCCCGACGCCCTCGGCGGACGTACGCCCAAGCCGTGCGCCGGCAGTGAACAGCACCGGCACCGTGTTCGCGAGGCCCAGGCCCATCACCGCGTAGCCCGCGATCGCGCCCCACACGGTGCCCGTCGCGACGGCGACGCCAAGGCCGATCGCCGCCAGCAACCCACCCCATCGGACCAGCGCAACCGGGCCGATGTGCGTGTTCACCCAGTCTCCGGCGAAGCGCCCGGCCGCCATCGTCACGGAGAACGCGCCAAAGCCGATCGCCGCGACTGCGGCCGAGGTGTGGAGGTCGTCGCGCAGCAGTTTGGCACTCCAGTCGACGACGGTGCCCTCGGCGGCGAGCACGATGATCGCGAGCACGGCGATCGTGATGAGCGCCAGCGATAGCCCGCCGATGCGCGCGCGCAACCCCCGCGAGGGCTCGGCGGAGCGCGCGGCGTGGCCCGAGGGCCCGTCGCTCGACTCATCGCGCGGCAACGCGCGCAGGGAGTACGCCCACCCAACGCTGACCGCGATGGACATTCCGACCGCGTGCTGCACGGGCGTCGCGCCGGCGTGCAGCACCACGTACGCGATCCCCGCGCCCGCGAGCGCGCCCGCGCTGAATCCGCCGTGGAAGAACGACATCGACGGGCGGCCCATGCGCCGCTCGACGTCCACGCCCACCGCGTTCATCGCCACGTCCATGGACCCGATCGAACCGCCCAGTAGCACGACAGCGGCGAACACCAGGGGCCTCGTCGGTGCCGCAATCGCCAGGGGCAGCATGACCGCGAACACGACGGCAGCGATGCGGGTGACGCGCTCTCCGCCATAGCGCGCGGCAATCCTGCCAGCCCCGGACATCGCGGTGACCGCGCCCGCACCCATCGTGAGCAGCAGCAGCCCGATCCCCGCATCGTCAAACTCGTGCCGCTCGCCAATCCACGGGATATGCGGGGACCAGGTCGCGATCAGGATGCCGTTTCCAAAGAAGACGATGCCAACGTGCGCCTTGAGTCGCACCGCGTAAGACGAAGCCATGGCGACAGCCTAAGCGCGCGCCACAACCTTTCGGGTCTGAACTGCGTTGAGCATCCCGATAGCCAACAATGGGTGAAACGAGAGGGGCAAGCGTGGCTCGCTGGTCGCGGTACGCCGAGGAGCTCTCGTCGACGCGCTACCCCGCGCTGCTCGCGTACGCGATGATCCTCGCGGGCGACCGCGCCGCCGCGGAGGACCTGGTGGCCGACGCGCTGGTACGCACGTTCGGCAGGCCACGCCGGCTCGCGAACGTGGGGCAGGCGGAGGCCTACGTTCGGCGCGCGATCCTCACGGCTTTCCTCGACGGCGCCCGCCGCAGCGCGAGCCGCACGCGCGCGTATACCCGCGTGGCCGAGCCCCTCATCGAGCCCGCCCGCGAGAACGCGATCGACGACCGCGAGGAGATGCTGGCAGCGCTTGCCCAGCTCGCGCCGCAGGTACGGGCGTGCGTCGTCCTGCGCTTCTACGACGACCTCCCCGTCGCCGAGGTCGCCCACCGCGCCGGAATCGCCGTGGGAACGGCAAAGCGCTACCTGCACGACGGCATGGCGGCGTTGCGCATCGAACTTGACGACGCCGAGATTGACGGCGACGACAGTCACCGCGACACGGTCACCATCGTCGCTCCGGGTAGCCGGGGCGCAAGGAGGATGCGATGAAGCCCGAAAACTTCAGCAAAGAGTTGGCCGATGCGGTCGACGGCCGCGCGGCGGAGTACGCCCAGATTGCGGTACGCGCCGGCGGCGACGTGAGGGCCCGCATCCGGCGCCGCCGCGGAGCGACGCTCACGGTGGCCGCGGTGGCGACGCTCGCCGTGGCGGGCGGCGCATGGTGGGGCGCGTCGGCGTTCACGGGCGATACGCGCGCCGACCCCGCGGCCACGTGGGTCGGCCCCGAACTCGTGACCGTCACGCCCGGACGGCAGCTGCCGTCGCTCGCGACAGACGTGCCGGGTCTCGAGTGCGGCGCACCCGCGCCTGCCCCCGTGCTGCGAAGCGGTGACTTTGAGGTCGAGCCGAACGCGGCTGCCTTCGACAACGTCATAATCGTCGATCCCGATCAGGGCCGCGCAGACGCCACCAGGGCAACCACCACGTACCTCGGGAATCAGCCGCAGGTCCCCGCGTACATCGCCCGAGGCTCGGTCTGGGTTCAGGACGGCGCGATCGTGGGCTACGAGCCAGATCCCGACGTCCGTATCCACACGTTCTGGGCGGGCGGAGCGGGGTATCCGGAGTCGTTCTCAAGCGTTAACTCGGTGCTCAGTTGCGACGCAGGTGATCCTTTGGGCGAACTACCGTCGGGACGTTACGACGTCTATCCCGTAGTGCGCGTCGTGAACAGCCTCGAGCTCGCCGCCTACACCGCCGCGGACCGCGCTGGCTACAGCCTCCAAGTCGATCCAGATACGAGGCTGGGTAGCGATGGCAAGGATAAGTGTGCCGATCCGGAGCATCGGTGGTTGCCGTGGTGCGCGCCCGCGTCAGACCCCGAGCTCTATTGGAACGAGGCGACCGGCACGGCCACCGTGCGCGTGACGTCCGAAAATTATAGTGGCGACGTGGACGAACTCTTCGTCCTGCCGCCGTTCACGTGGGACTACACCAACCTGCACGATTACCCAGAAGTCGTCTCCCGGCCGGACGGGAGCATTGAGTACGTGGTCACTTGGTCGGACGAGACCGGCCAGCACATCTCCATCGCACTGTCACCCGACGCCTAGGCCCGAGCGTCGTCCTTACGCGGCGTGACGCGCGCACCCCCGGCCTTCGCCCACAACGCCTTAGCCCAGCGCACCCACGAGCCGTTCAGCACGGGCTGCTCGACGACGTGCCAGGAAATCGCGGCGACGCCGTAAGACGTCCCGACGACCAGCAACGCGATCACCAAGAACTGCACCGGATCGCTCACCTGCCCGTAGCCAAGGCCGCCGCGCGGGAAGATCTCCCGCTCGACGAGGAACAGCACCACGTAGTGCCAGATGTACAGGCCGAACGAGACCTTGGCGGTGTACGCGAGGAACGGGTTGTCGAAGAGCCGCCCCAGCAGCTTGGAGTACGCGAGCATCGCCAGCAGCACGCCCACCATTCCTGCGAAGAACGGGAAGTAGTACGGCTGCAGGTCAAGGCTGAACTCCTGCTGCGGCTCGACCGGCATGCGCTTCCACCACACCAGTAGCGCGATCCCGGCGATCGGCAGCAGCGCGTATGCGTCGTACTTCCAGGAGCGCTCGCCGCCATGGAACACGCGCCGACGCGCGATGTAGCCGGCCACCAGAATCCCCACGGCGAAGTGGGCGAAGAACCCGATCGGGTTGTACCCAGGCATCCACGACTTGGCGCCGCCGATGTCGCCGAACTGCCAACCCTTGCCGTCCTCGCCGGTGACGAACGTCTGGACGACCCAGTGGTTGAGCAGCAGGATCCCGACGAACGCCGCGATCCAGTAGGTGCGTCCGATGTTCACCGAGTCCAGCCGCTTGCGCAACATGAACAGACCGACGAACACGATGGGCATCAGCACATAGCTGACGACCTCGAAGGAAATTGACCACAGCGGGCCGTCCACCTCGGAGGTAAAGAAGGTCTGGTAGTGGAAGCCCGCTGTGAAGGTCAGGCCCGCGACGAGTCGCCTGACCGGATCAACCGCCTCGCTCGCGTAGTCGAAGTACTTCGAGCCCAGCCAGTAACTCACCAGCAGGGCCACATAGAACCCCGGGACGATGCGCTGGGCGCGGCGCTTGATGTAGTGGCCGATGCGCGGGTACGGGCGCTTCTCGTAGAACGCGGTCCAGAATGGGTAGCTCAGCAGCATGCCGGACAGCACGAAGAACACGCTGACGCCGATGGCGCCCTTGACCATGACGCCGTGCAGGTTCTGGAGCCACTGCTCCTGCGCGGGGCCGTTGAGCTTCTGGAACAGGTGGTGGCCGATCACCGCGAGCGCGGCGAGGGCACGGATGCCGTCGGCGCCGGTGATCCGGTTCTTGTCGTGCTGCGAGTTGCCGCCCCACGGCGCGGGGGCCGACTCGACTATTTCGGTGCTTGTCGCCGGCTTCTTTGCCATGCCAAGACGCTACCCGGCGAGCGACGATGCGCGTGACGTTTCGAAAATCGTTGCGGCTACGCGCCCGTGGCGACCTTGCGACGCGCGGCGCCTACCCGCCGGCGCGGCGGCGGAACACGCCGTGGCCGTGCGCCTGGCCATCTCCGCCAAGACCCTTGGGGCCCTGCGGCCCGGTGCCTGGACGCGACCCACCTGCGGTGCCTGCGGCGTCGGCGAGGACCGCCTGCTCGTCCGCGCCCTTCTTGGTGAGCGCGGTGGCGAGCTTCTTGGCGTCGGCGCCCCTGACCATCTTGGCCATCTTGCCGTGGTGGAAGACAGCGATGTCTCCGTTGGCGCGGTGCTTGGCTTCGAATCCTTCTGGGCTACTCATGGGTCCATCGTGTCACGCCTGGGCGGTTCGGACTAGCGGCCCCGGCTCCACATTGCGCGCTGGCGGGTGTCTGGTGCCCACGACGGCGCATTCCGGGCACTGGACACCCGCCAGCGTGCGCCGCCACGGCCGGGACGAGCGCTCGCTAAGGTGGGGCGACCGACCCCCACACGAGTGAGCGAGGCAATCGTGACCCGAACCGTGAAGGACGACGAGGCGCACCCCACCGAGTTCTCGCTTGGCCTGCACCACGTGCAGCTGTCCATTCCGCCGGGCGCCGAGCCGGCGTGCCGCGAGTTCTGGGTGACGGGGCTCGGGTTTGTCGAAGTCGAGAAGCCGCCGGTGCTCAAGGCGCGCGGCGGCCTGTGGGTGCGGGCCGACGCGCTCGAGATTCACCTGGGCGTCGAGGAGGGTTTCACGCCGGCGCGCAAGGCGCACCCCGGCATCGCCGTCACGGGCATCGACGCGCTCGCGGCGAAGTTCGCCGCCCTCGGCCAGCAGGTCACGTGGGACGACAACTTCCCGGGGCAGCGGCGCTTCTACGCAGAGGACAACTGCGGCAACCGCTTGGAGTTCCTGGAGGCGCAGGCCGCGGGCTAGCCGACGCTGGCCGGACTAGCGCCCGCGCCCGCCGCGCGACGCCCTGCGCTCGTTGCCGCGCTTGTAGTTGCCGGTGGCGCGGGCCATGAGTTCCTGCTCGTCGCCGTCCTTGACGTCCTTGAGGAAGCGCACGGCCACCGCCTTGCGCAGCGTGGTGGCGAGGCGGCCGTGGTGGAAGATCGCGACGTCGCCGTTTTTGCGGGCGGCGTATTCGAATCCCTCGGGTGCAGGCATGGGGACATCGTGTCACGGGGTTCCCCAATCCGGCGCGCGCCGCCTAGGCTGACGGCATGGCCGACGACGTCCACATTTCAGCCCTCCATTCCGAAACCCGAACGTTCGAGCCACCAGCGGAGCTCGCGCAGCATGCGAACGCCCGCGAGTGGCTCTACGACTACGCCGCCGGGGATCGCCCCGCCTTCTGGGCGGAGCAGGCGCTCCGGCTGCACTGGGACACGCCCTTCACCGAGACCCTCGACTGGTCCGGCGCGCCCGTCGCGCGGTGGTTCGCCGACGGCACGCTCAACGCTTGCGACAACGCGGTGGACCGCCACGTCCGCGAGGGCCGCGGCTCCCGCGTCGCGTTCTACTGGGAGGGCGAGCCCGGCGACACCCTCACCCTGACGTACGACGACATGCTCGCCCGCGTCTCGAAGGCCGCCAACGCGCTCGAGAGCCTTGGCATCACCAAGGGCGACCGCGTCGCCATCTACCTGCCGCAAATCCCCGAGGCCGTGGTCGCGATGCTGGCCTGCGCCCGCATCGGCGCTATTCACTCCGTGATCTTCGGCGGCTTCAGCGCCGAGAGCCTCCGGCAGCGCATCGACGACGCCGAGGCCAAGCTTGTCATCACGGCGGACGGGGGCTTCCGCAAGGGGGCGCCGTTTGCGCTCAAGCCGCTCGTGGACGAGGCCCTCGCGGCCGGCGACCACCACCCGGACCCGTGCGGGTTCGTCGAGAAGGTGCTGGTGGTGCGGCGCACGGGCCAGGACACCGCGTGGGAGGACGGTCGCGACGTGTGGTGGCACGACGTCGTGGACGCGCAGCCCGCCGACCACGCGCCCGTCATGGTCGACGCGGAGCACCCGCTGTTCATCCTCTACACGTCCGGCACCACCGGAAAGCCCAAGGGCCTGTTCCACACCACCGGCGGCTACCTGACTCAGGCCGCGTGGACACACCTCAACGTGTTCGACCTCAAGCCCGCCACCGACGTGTTCTGGTGCACGGCCGACGTCGGCTGGATCACGGGGCACAGCTACGTGGTCTACGGACCCATGATCAACGGCGCCACCCAGGTGCTGTACGAGGGCACCCCCAACACCCCACACGAAGGCCGCTGGTGGGAGATCTGCCAGAAGTACGGCGTCACGATCTTCTACACGGCTCCCACCGCCATCCGCACATTCATGAAGTGGGGCGAGGCGAAGCCCAAGGAGTACGACCTCTCCAAGATCCGGCTGCTCGGGTCCGTCGGCGAACCCATCAACCCCGAGGCGTGGATGTGGTACCGCCGCGTCATCGGCCGCGACGAGTGCCCCATCGTGGACACCTGGTGGCAGACCGAGACCGGCGCCATCATGATCTCCCCGTTGCCCGGCGTCACCGCCACCAAGCCCGGCTCCGCGATGGACCCGCTGCCCGGCATCGGCGTGGAGGTCGTGGACGACCACGGCAAGCCCGTCCCCGAGGGCAGCGCTGGCTACCTGGTGCTCACCGAGCCGTGGCCGTCGATGCTGCGCGGCATCTGGGGCGACCCGGAGCGCTACCAACGCACCTATTGGTCGCGCTTCGAGGGCAAGTACTTCGCGGGCGACGGCGCCAAGAAGGACGCCGACGGCAACCTGTGGCTACTCGGCCGCGTGGACGACGTCATGAACGTGTCGGGCCACCGGCTCACCACTACCGAGATCGAGCACGCGCTCGTGTCCCACCCGTGGGTGGCCGAGGCCGCCGTCGTGGGCGCGAACGACGAGATCACGGGGCAGGCGGTGGTCGCGTTCGTGATCATCCGCTCCGACGCCGTTGACGCGAGCGAGGACGGCCACGAGATCGCGGTCGCGCTGCGCGAGCACGTGGTCCACGAGATCGGCGCGATCGCCCGCCCGCGCACCATCCTGGTGGTCAGCGAGGTCCCCAAGACGCGCTCCGGCAAGATCATGCGCCGCCTGCTGCGGGACGTCGCGGAGCACCGCCCGGTGGGCGACGTCACGACGCTCGCGGACAACTCCGTGATGGAGGCCATCCGCGACGGCCTGGAGCACGGCAAGGCCGACGAGGACTAGGCCCCGCCGGCGCGCCCCGTCGCGTCGTTAGCCCGCGGCGAGAGCGGCGACCGCCTTGGCGATGCGCCGGTCGCGGGTCTCGGCGCTGGCCGCGGTGACGATCGGGTGCAGCACCGAATAGCGCCCCGCCCGCGTAAGGCCCTCGAACGCCGACGCCGCGTCCGGGTTCGCGGCGAGCGCCACGGCAAGTTCGGGCGGCACCTCCATCGCGGCCGAGCCCGCGTACGCGCGGTCCCACCGGCCGTCGGCCATTGCGAGTTCGACCTCCCGCTCGCCGCGCGGGCGCATGCGGCCCTCGGCCCGCAGGCGCTCGATGTGCTCCGTGTTGCGAAGCGACCACATGGACCGCGGGCGCCGGGGAGTGAAGCGCTCGATGAACGTGGTGTCGTCGCGGCTGCGCTTCTGGCCGTCGATCCAGCCGCTGCACAGCGACTCGTCGAGGGCCTGCGCGTACGTGAGCGACGTGGGCGTCACGGTGCCCTTCTTCGCGAGGACCAGCCAGATGCCGTCGGAGGCGTCCTCGTGCGCGTCGAGCCACGCGCGCCACGCGGCGACGTCCGGCACCAACAGGGTCGATTCGGGGGTGGGGGCGGTCGCGCTCATGGCCGCCAGCATGCCACGCGGGTCAGACGATCGCGGCCCCGTGTCGCAAGCCGCGACGCTCGCGGGCAACTCCGTGATGGAGGCGATCCGCGACGGCCGGGAGCACGGCAAGGCCGCCGCGGGGTAGCCTCGTCGCATGACCGACGCGTGGCCAACCCCCGCGCCGGCTCGCGCCTTCAACACCTCTCGCACCGGGTGGGACGACCTCCCCAACGAGGTGCGCGGCCGCATCGCCGAGCTCGCTGGCTCGCCCGTCGCGAACGTCGTCGCTGCCGGCCAGGGCTTCAGCCCCGGCTTCGCGGGCATGGTCACCCTCGCCGACGGCGGCCGCGTCTTCGCGAAGGCCGTGAGCGAGCGCCTGCACCCTTTCTCGATCGAGCTGGGCCGGCGCGAGATCGAGGTCGCGCCGTGGCTGCCCGAGGGGCTGCGCGCGCCGCGCCAGCTGTGGTCGCACGACGACGGCGACTGGGTGCTCGCCGCCTGGGAACTCATCGACGGGCGCGCCATCGGCGACCCGTGGACCGAGGACGACCTCGCCGCCGCGCTCGCGTCCGTGACCGCACTGGCCGAGCATCGGCCCGCGGACGGGCACGGGTTCGAGCCGTTCGCGGCGAAGTTCGCGGACCTCGCGACGATGTGGCGTGGCCTCGCGGACCTGCCCGCCCCCGAGCGTGCGGTAGCGCTGGGCCGCTCGCGCGCCGTCTGTGAGTGGGTGCTGCGCCACCTCGACCTACTGTGCGAGTGGGAGTCGACGGGGCTCGACGCGACGGCCGGGGACGCGTTGGTGCACGCGGACCTACGCGCCGACAACATGGTTCGCGCCCGGACCGGCGAGGTGTGGATCGTGGACTGGCCCTGGTCGTGCGTCGGCGCCCCCTGGATCGATCTCTGCGGGCTACTCCCGAGCGTCGAGATGCAGGGCGGCGGCCATGCGCACGAACTCTTCGCCGCGCACCCGCTCGCGCGCGGCGTCGACCACGACGCGGTGCGCGGCCTGGTCACGATGCTCGCGGGCTACTTCGTCGTGACGTCGTCGCAGCCCGCGCCCGAGCAGATCCCGACGCTGCGCGACTTCCAGTTCGCGCAGGCGATCCCGGCGATCCGGTGGCTGCAAGCGCTCGAGCCCCGGCTCGCGTAGCGCGGCGCTCGCGGGTCAAGATAGAGCCATGTTTCGCGTGACCGACGGCAAGCTCGGCTTCTGGCCGGTGGTCGCGATCGGCGTGGGCGGGATGGTGGGCGGCGGCATCTTCGCGGTGCTGGGCGTTGCCGTGAACCTCGCCCACGGCGGTACCCCCGTCGCGTTCGCGCTCGCCGGCGGCGTCGCGCTGCTCACCGCGTACTCCTACGCGCGCATGTCGGTCACCTACCCGAGCGAGGGCGGCACCGTCACGTTCCTCAACAAGGTCTACGGCGCCGGGCTGTTCGCTGGCACGCTCAACGTGCTGCTGTGGCTGAGCTACGTGATCATGCTGTCGCTGTACTCATACGCTTTCGGCGCCTACGCCGCGACGTTCCTGCCGGATTCGGCTCAGGGCGTCGGCAAGCACGTGTTCATCACGCTTGGCGTGCTGCTGATGACGGGGCTCAACCTGCTCAGCGCGAGCGCGATCGGCAAGGCCGAGACGTGGATCGTCGCGCTCAAGGTCGTGATCCTGACCGTGTTCGTGGCGCTCGGCCTGGTGGGCATCGAGGGCTCCCGGCTGGCGCCCGGGCGAGTGGTCCGCGCCGCTCCAGCTCGCGGCGGGCGGCATGATCATCTTCCTCGCGTACGAGGGCTTCGAGCTCATCGCCAACACCGCCAAGGACGTCCGCGACGGCGCCCGCATGCTGCCGCGCGCGTACTTCACCGCGGTGGGGTTCGTGGTGGTGCTGTACGTGCTGGTGGCGATCGTGACCGTGGGGACGCTGCCCGTGGACAAGATTGTGGCCGCCGAGGACTACGCGCTGGCCGAGGTCGCGCTGCCGTTCCTTGGCCAGGCGGGCTTCACCGTGATCGCGGTCGCAGCCGTGCTGTCTACGGCGTCGGCCATCAACGCCACGCTCTATGGGTCCGCGCGGCTCAGCGCAATCATCGCCCGCGACGGCCAACTCCCCCACGCACTCGAGCGAGCGCTGTTCGGCCGGCCCATCCGCGGCCTGCTCATCACCGCTGGCCTGACCATCGCGGTCGCGAACCTGTTCGACCTGTCAAGCATCGCGACGATGGGCAGCGGCGGGTTTCTGGTGATCTTCGCCGCGGTCAACGCCGCGAACGCGCGTCACGCCAAAACCACCGGGAGCCGCGCGTGGGTGTCGTGGATCGGCGCCGCCGCGTGCGCCGTCGCGCTCGTCGCGTTGTCGTGGCAGACGGCCACGACGGACCCCGCCAAGCTGTGGGTGTTTGCCGCGATGCTCGCGCTCGCCATCGCGATCGAGGGCGGCTACCGCTTGTCTGGTAGGCGCCGCTAGCGAGCGCCGTACAACCGTTTGCGGTCCCGCGAACGTGATAGCCACAGAGAAGCAACGAAAGGATCGCGACTGTGGCCCGATGGAGTGACCTAGCGCAGGAGCTCTCCCAGGAGCGCTACGCGGCACTGCTCGCGTACGCGAACATGCTCACCGCTGGCGACCGCGCGGCGGCGGAGGACATCACCCACGATGCGTTCGTCCGGACGTTCGGCCGGGGCCGCAACTTCAACTCGCTCGCGCACGCGGAGTACTACGCGAAGCGGGCCATTCTGTCCGTGTTCCTCGACGAGCACCGGTCGCGCAAGCGCCGGTTCCTGCTCGCGGCCAAGGCGGCGCCCGTCGAGGTCGCGCCGTCCCACGAAGACGCAGTGGGCGCCAACGACAACCTGCGCCGCATGCTCGCGGCGCTGACGCCCCAGGAGCGCGTCTGCGCCGTCCTGCGGTACGTGGACGACCTCACCATCGACGCGACGGCGGACCGGCTGGGCCTCGCCCCCGGCACCGTCAAGCGCTACCTTTCCAACGCCTCGGCCCGCTTGGGCGAGGCGCTCGGAATCAACCCCGACACCGAACACTCACCGCAGATCCCCGTGGTCACCCACGGAGACCGCAACCGAAAGGACCTTTGAGATGGATTCGCTGTCCAAGGCATTCCACGACCTCGCGACATCCGACGAGCGCAGCTTCGCCGGCACGACGCCGAGAGACTCCGCGCTACGGAAAGCCCGCGCGGCCCGCGCCCGAACCCGCGCATTGCAGACCGCGGGTGGCGCGCTCGCCATCGGCGGACTGACCGTCACCGCGATCAACGCATGGGGCTCGCCCGGCGCAGCGGACCCCGGCGCGAGCGCGACGAACACGCCGGTGTTGAACCCCGGCACGACCGCAACCGCCCCGTCCACAGCGCCGGCCCCGGTCTCGACCACCGACGTCCGCCTCGACACCTGGGGCTACCAGAGCATCGGCGGCGAGACCCTTGCCAACTTCGACAAGGCTTTCGCGTGCGGCGGCCCCGCGCCCACCCCCACCTCCGGACGCGTGCGGGCGTCGCTCAGCAACGTGAGCATCCGGCCCTCCGCCTGGATCGTGAAGCCACTGTCCGGGCAACCACAGCCCGTCGCGGACGCGAACGGTTACACGGCGGATGCGCTCATCGCGGACACGTCGGTCTGGACGGACAACGGCGAGGCGCTCGCTAGCGACGTTCCTGCGACGCTTGTTGTGCTGACCAAGGACGGCAAGATCGTGGCCATGGTGGCGCCGGGACGCGTCAACCCGCGCGACGACGTCAGGACGATCCACACCCCGAACAACGGGGACACTCACGTGGTCGAGTACGGCACGCACGCGCAGATCGGCGGCGAGCCCACCACCTTCACCACCGGCTACGGCGGCTGGGGCTGCCCCACGCCGTTCGGCGAGACCCAGATCTCGGACTCGTTTGACAAGATCAGCTACCCGCCGGCGAGCGACTACCTCGCGTCGGGGGAATACCAGGCGTACGTGATCGCGCGGGTCGTCGCCAACGACAAGTCTGCGGCCGAGATCTACGTCGCCGAGCAGGGCATGGACCTGTGGCGCGACTTCGACGTGGCTGACCAAGCCGCCGCGCTCGGGTGGGCCACGTCGGAGAAGCAGATGTCGGGAGGCGATGGGACCTTCACGCACGTCATTGTCACCGTGCCGGTGCCCGATGACTACCTGACGGACAACCCGCTCGACACCCTTGTAGTGTCTGAGCCGGTGACGATCACGATCCCCTAGCGGGACCGATGCTCGCCGTGGGTCCATCCGTCGGGGGTGGGCCCACGGCGCCGCTGACGCGCGAGCTAGTGGCGTACCGACATCACGACATAGAACGACGCGGCTGCGACGAAGACGCCGATAGCCGCGACGACGATCCCGACGATGATCGAACCGCCTTCGCCTGCCTGAAGCGCCGCCATCGTGCTACCCGCGGGGACGATCAACGTGCCCGCGATGACGCCGCCGATGCCCGCCGTCTCTTGAAACGATCGCATCTTCACTCTCCCTGCGAACCTTGCGATAACCCTTATCGTCCTATTCGTCCACCGGGCGGTCAAGGCGGGGGGCGGCCGTTGTGACCGAGTCCACAACGCGGCCGCGCGGGCGCGCCTCGCGCAACCTCATCAGGCACACGACCGCCCCAAGCACCACGATCGCCAGGCACAGGCCAGCGACCACGTCGGTGAGGAAGTGATAGCCCAGGTACATACGGCTGAGCCCCACGAGCGCCACCACGGCCAAGCTCGTGAACGCCCACATCACAAACTCGGCGCCCTCGCGCGCTTTGCGCCACACCAGGTAGCCGGTCACAAGGATGAACGCGGCAGCTCCCGCGGTGTGCCCGGAAGGGAACGAGAAGGAGGTCTCGAGGCCGGGAATCACCTGTAGCTCCTCGGGCGGACGCGGGCGGTCCACGATCACCTTCACCAGCACCGCGAGCGCGGTGGACAGGAAGGTCGAGCCGACGACGACAACGGGGTTGACCCACCGCCCCGTGCGCCAGATCCACACCGCCGCGCCCACAGTCACCACGATCGGTAGCACGACGGGGCCGAACGCATTGGTGATCACCGTAAGCGCGGTCGTGAGCCACGGCGTGCGCAGGTCCGCGAGCCCGTTGAGGAGCGGGTCGTCGAGCGTCCACAGATCGTCTTGCTCGAGCACGGCGTCCACCATCAGCGCGAAGCCGATGCCGCCGATCACCATCAGCGCGACGCCGGGCCACAACGCCCGGGCCGCGCGCCTCATCGTCATGCCCCTAGTCTTCGGCAAGCACGACCACCGAATCGCCCGGCTGGAACGCGACACGGCCCGCCTTCGCCGGGTTGACCACCACAGAGGACAACTCCTCGCCGTGCGCCGCCACGCGGTACCCGAACGCGGTCTCGCCCCGGCGCTTGGCGCCAGCGAGCACCGTGTAAAAGTCCACCTCGACGCCGGGCTTCACGTACCACTCGGCGGGGCGCAGGTAGACCTCCGCGCCGTCCGCGCCGAACAGGCCGTCGAACACGTCGGCCAGCAGCGGGTTCTCGCTGACCTGGGCCATCATCAGGCTGGTGATGTTGTCGCTGACAATGAAGTCGTCGGCGCGCGTGACCTCGGCGAGCTTGCGGTTACGGTCGTCAAGCATCTCGGAGACGACGTTGGGCGCCTTGGGGAGTTCCGAGAAGATCTCGCGCAGGTGCAACAGGGTGACAAGGGTCTTGGCGTCGGCGTCCTGCTTGTCGCGGTCGTCCCGGTAGGCGACCACGATCACGTGATCGAACGATCCAGGCTTGACCTTGTCGAGCGCGTCGCGCTTGGCGCCGTCGGCCTCCACCACCTTGACCGTGCTGTTCTTGAGCTTGCCCATGCCCGCGACGGGGATCGCCGACATCAGCGTGACCTGGGATCCGGCCGCGACGTACTGGTCGAGCTCCGCGAGCAGCGCGGGGACGCGGCTGTTGAAGCCGATCACCAGCGTCTTCTCGGGCTTGGGTGCCGGGCTCCTGGCGGTCTGCACCGCCTTGGCGTCCGGCGTGCCGGGGCTCGACAACGCGATCGCGGAGTCGTCCTCTGCCACCAGCACCAGCTGTTCGCCCGCGGCGATCGTGCGCGTGGCGGGCGGGTTCAGGTCAACAGCGCCGTCGGCCACCACGCCCACCACGGAGCTATCCGCGAACGCAAGCTGCGCGTCGAAGTAGGTCTGGCCCACCAGCGTCGGCGCCTCGTAGAAGTAGATCTCGCAGCCGTCGAACGACAACAACTCGGAGTACACGAGCGACAGGCCGGGCTGGCGCGAAGTCTGCGCCGTGATCTGGCCGATCTTCTCGTGCGCGAGGATCCACTGCGCCTCGTCCTTGCCGACCAGCCGCGCCACGTCCACGTTGTCCTGGGTGCGGATTTGGCCGACGATGTGTAGCTTGCGTCCCGCGCGCTCCGGGTGGCCGCGCAGAGCGAGGGTGGTCTTGATGGCGCGACTGTCAGGGTCGGAGTGGTCCTCGTCGCCGAGCACGATCACGCTGCGCGCCTCGAACGGGTTGGCGAGCAGCAGGTCGTCCTGGTCCATCGGGTCGCCGGTGCGGCAAATGACCCGCGTGCCGCGCAGGTCGGCCACCGAGTCGCGGATCGCGTCCTCCATCTCGACCTTGTCGCGGTCCGCGAGCACCACCACGGCCGCGCGCCTTTCTGACTCGTTGGCGATGGCGAGTTCGGCGATGATCGGCGCCACCTTGGAGTTCCAGCCGAGGATGACGGTGTGGCCCTTCTCGATGACGGTGGAGCGGCCCTTGCGGAGCTCCTCGACCTTCGAGTCGAACGCGCCCGAGATGATCGAGATGAGGCTAGCGACCACGAACAGGCCGCCGATGGTCACGAGCAGCATCAGCCACCGGTACGCCCAGCCATAGTCGGCGCCGACGGCGCCGGCGTCGAGCGCGTGCATGAGGTTGAGCCACAGCGTTTCGCTCCAGCTGAGGTCGTCCGACCCCTGCGGGTAGGAGTGGGTCGCGAGCACGACGACCGCGAACACCACTATCAGCAGGATGGTGACGAGCGCGAGCAGCGCGATGAGCGCGCTCGTCCCCCGCGCCATGGCGTTGTCGAACCGATACTGGAACCGCTGCCGCAGGGTCGGCTTAGCCATGGGGGTCTCCTTTGCGCGCCATACGCGAGTAGGAAAACACTAGCGCTGGGCGGCCCCGCGCGGGGCTCAGAAAGAAAACTCGTGCGCGGTTGCTTCAGCCGCGCAAGTCCCGCCTCCGGAACGCCCACACGCTCGCGGCGATGAACACCGCGGCGATCGCGGCCAGCACCCCCAGGTTGTCCCACGCGACGCCGTCGATGATCGGCCGCTGGTGAAGGTTCGCGTAGTAGTAGAACGGCGACAACTTGGCATAGCCGCCGAGGCTCTGGCTCACGGGCAGGATCGCCGCGACGAACCAGGACGCAATCATCACGCCGGTACCGGTGCCTATCGCCACTCGCGTGCTGTCCGCTCGCCGCAGCCCGCGAACAGGGCGACCGCACCCATCGCGATCCCCAGGGCGAACATATGCAACGACGCGGCCGCCATGTCCACGTACGACATCTTCAGCCGGCCGATCAGGTTGCCCGCCGCAACGCCCACGAACGTGGCTGCGCTCACGCCGGCCACGAGGGCCGCCATCGCCACGGCCTTGTCGACCACCACCTTGCCGCGGGTCACCGGGTTCGCCAGCAGCACGCCCATGGTCCGGGCGCGTTCCTCACCGGCGAGCGCGCGCGACGCGGCGCCGACGCCCACCACCACCGCCGCCGCGGGCGCCATCAGCGAGAAGATCTCGCCGTGGTACCACTCGGCGGGGGTCGAGTACGTGACGTTGCCGACCATCGCGAGAATCCAGTCCGGGAAATCCGCGACAAACTGAGTGATCTGGCTCTGCGTGGGCTTGAAAATCGGGCCAAGGAGCGCGGCCATGTAGATCATGATCCCGCCCACCACCGTGAGCGTGCCCTGGCCGTCGCTGACCGCCTTCGCCGTGATCGAGGAGACCTGCGATCGGCCGGCGATCCGCTGCGCCATCGCGCCGAACCGCTCGTTGCGCTTGAGGCGATCCACGAGCGTCACCCGCGCCTCGCCCACCTTCAGGTCGCGGCTCTTCACGCCAAACGCGGCGGCCACAAACAGCACTGCCGCGGCGCCCGCGAGCAGCGCGACGTGCCCCCAGCTGGCGCCGTTCTTGATCGGGTCCGCCGCGTTGAGGTAGTACCACGGCATCAGCCGCGCCACCCACCCGAAGTGCGCCGTGTCCGCCAGCACCGGCGCGCTGAACATGGTGATGAGCAGCACTCCCGCGCCGGTCAGGTTCGCGCGCAGGGTGTCCCCCGTCCACGCGCCGACGCACAGGGTGAGCGCCCCGAAGAACAGCACCAGCGCGAGCAGGTGCGTCAGCGCCGCGACCAGGTCGATGCCGTCGAGCGACGCGCCCTGGATCGCGGCGGCGGCCCGGAACCCTGCCCACGTACCCACCACCCCCACGACGGCGATCGTCACCAGGGCGAGCGACTTCTCGACGACCAGCCGCAACCGGCTGCGCGGGTTGGCGAGCAGCACGCCAATGGTGCCCCACCTCTCCTCGCCCGCGACGGCATCAGCGCCCACGGTGATGATGATGCCCACGAGCACCACGGGCGCAAGCAGGTTCGCCATCTCGCTCAGGATGAGCCCGGAGCCGCCAAGCTCGACCGAGATGCCCGTGATCGCGAGGAACTCCTTGGGCATCGACTCGATGAACTTGGTCGCGGTGTCGCCGATGGACGCGTACACCGCGACGCCCATCCACGACACCAGGAACAGCGAGCCCACCGCAATCAGCAGGCCGACCGCGCGCTCGCGCAGCACCTTCGCGTAGATCGACTGCAGCAGCACGGCTACTTGGCCGCCTTCTGCTTGCCCTTGTAGAACTTGAGGAAGATCTCGTCCAGGTCCACCTGCGTGCTCGACAGCGTCTGCACGCCCAGCGCGGTGACCGCCTTAAGCAGCGGCGCCATGGAACCCTCGTACGACACGGCTGCGTGGAGGTCGTCAACCTCCACGTCCGTCACGCCGGGGACCTTCGCAAACGCCGACGCCGCGACCGGCTTGTCGAACGTCATCGACACGCGGCGCAGGGCGCGGTCCTGGAGCTCCGTCATCTTCTCGACGGCGATGAGCTCTCCCTCGCGGATGAAGCCGACGCGACCAGCGACGCGCTCCACCTCGCTCAGGGTGTGGCTCGACAGGAACACGGTGGCGCCCTCGCGAGTGACCTCGCGCAGCAGCGCCTGGAACTCTTGCTGCATGAGCGGGTCGAGGCCGGTGGACGGCTCGTCGAGGATGTACACCTCGGGCTTGGACATGAATGCCTGCAGCAGGCCCACCTTTTGGCGGTTACCCGACGAGTACTCGCCCACCTTGCGCGTGAGGTCCGCGTCGAAGCGCTCCGCCAGCGCGTCCACCAAGTCCCAGTCGACGCCGCCGCGCAGGTTCGCAAAGTACTTCAGTGTCTCGCGGCCGGTGAGGTTCGGGTAGAGCGCGAGGTCGCCGGGCAGGTAGCCCACGTGCTTGCGTAGCTCGACCGCGTGCTCGTGCGTGTCCTTGCCCAGGATTTTTGCGGAACCGGAGCTGGGGCGAATGAGGTCAAGGACGGAACGGATCGTCGTCGTCTTGCCTGCGCCGTTTGGTCCAAGAAAGCCAAAGACCTCGCCCGCGTCGATGCTCAGCGAGAGGCCCTTCACTGCCATGAAATTGCCGTACGACTTGGTGAGATTCGAAATCTCGATGACGGGCTCGGTGGCCATCGCCTGCCTACTTTCTGCCGCGTCGGCGCGGCCGGACTCACTCCCAACGTACGCCCGGGGGTGAGCCGCGGGCATCGTCCCGGCGGACGATTCGGGACATCGGCATGCGGCAGGATGCGCGAGCGGTTGTCGCGCGCCAACTTCACTCCTACGGTGGGGAAGGGGCGGACTCTCCGGCCCCGCGAGAGGAGGCACCATGAGTAGCTCCGTGGCACGCATTACCGAGATCAGTGCGCGTAGCACCACCAGTTTTGACGATGCGGTCAAGGCGGGAGTGGACCGCGCCAACGCGACGCTGCGCAACGTCACCGGCGCGTGGGTGAAGGACCAGAAGATTGAAATCCGCGACGGGGCCGTCGTGGCGTACGTGGTCCACCTGAGCGTGACGTTCGTGCTGGACGACTAGGCGCGCATTCGCGCTGAGGTGAACGCGGGGTGGCGGCGGCACACAAATGTGGATTGGGCCGCCACCCCGTGACACCATGGGCCCATGTCCAGCACTCCGGAGGCGAAAGACAAACTTGCCGCGGTCTCAGAACCCGACCGCGATGAGACCTTCGCCATGCCCACCGTGACACATGCCGAGGCGGCCGAGGCGGCAGCCGCCGAGTACCCCGAGGACGCTCCGCTTCCAGACGACAGGTTCCTCGACCGCGAGATCAGCTGGCTCGCGTTCAACGAGCGCGTGCTCGAGCTCGCCGAGGACTCCGCGACGCCGCTGCTGGAGCGCGCCCGATTCCTCGCCATCTTCGCGTCCAACCTGGACGAATTCTTCATGGTCCGGCTGGCCGGCCTCAAGCGCCGCATCGCCGCTGGATTCGCGGTGCCGTCGGCCACGGGCATGAGCCCCACCCGCCTGGTGGAGGCGCTCACCGAGCGCGCGCAGGAACTCATGAACAGGCACGCCGACGTCTTCACCGACCAGGTGCTGCCGCAGCTGGGCGAGGAGGGCATCCACCTTGTCCACTGGGAGGACCTAGACGAGATGGAGCAGGAGCGGCTGCGTAGCCTGTTCCGCCGCGACATCTTCCCCGTGCTGACGCCGCTCGCCGTAGACCCCGCCCACCCCTTCCCATACATCTCCGGCCTGTCCCTCAACCTGGCGGTCGAGACGCGCGACCCGGACAACGGCAAGGACCGCTTCGCGCGCGTCAAGATCCCCGAGACCCTGCCACGCTTCCTCGCGGTGGACGCGAAGGGCACGGCCACCCAGGTGGTGGACGCCCACGCGCTCGACACCGGCCCGCGCTCGTTCGTGCCGCTCGAGGACGTCATCGCCGCGCAGCTCGAATACCTGTTCCCCGGCATGGAGATCGTCGATCACCACACCTTCCGCGTGACCCGCAACGAGGACGTCGAGGTCGAGGAGGACGACGCCGAGAACATCCTCAAGGCTATGGAGCAGGAGCTACTGCGCCGACGCTTCGGCCCGGCCGTACGCCTGGAGGTCGCCGAGGACCTGTCGCCGGGGATCAAGGAACTGCTGGTGCGCGAGCTCGGCATCACCGAGGCCGACGTCTACCACCTGCCGGCCCCACTGGACCTGACCGGGCTGCACGTGATCGCGGACCTCGACCGGCCCTCCCTCCAGTACCCGGCGTTCCGGCCCACGACGCACCACAAGCTAGCGCCCGTCGAGACCGCCGACGAGGCCAACGTGTTCGACGCGCTCAGCAGCGGGGACATCCTGCTGCACCACCCGTACGACTCGTTCTCGACCTCGGTGCAGGCGTTCCTGGCGCAGGCCGCACGCGACCCCAAGGTGCTGGCCATCAAGCAGACGCTGTATCGCACCTCCGGCGACAGCCCGATCGTCGACGCCTTGATCCAGGCGGCGCGCGCGGGCAAGCAGGTGCTCGCGCTCGTCGAGATCAAGGCGCGCTTCGACGAGGAGCGGAACATCTCGTGGGCGCGCAAGTTGGAGCAGGCGGGCGTGCATGTGGTCTACGGCCTGGTGGGCCTCAAGACCCACTGCAAGCTTTCCCTCGTCGTCCGCCAGGAGGACGACGGCCTGGTGCGCTACTGCCACATCGGCACCGGCAACTACCACCCGCGCACCGCACGCCTCTACGAGGACTACGGACTGCTGACCGCGAGCAACGAGGTCGGCTCAGACCTCACCAAGCTCTTCAACCGCCTCTCGGGCTACGCGCCCAAGGCCAAGTTCCGGCGCCTCCTGGTGGCGCCCACGGACGTCCGCGCCGGGCTGATCGAGCGCATCGACGCCGAGGCCGCCAACGCCCGCGCGGGCAAGGAGGCCTGGGTCAAGATCAAGGTCAACGCGATCGTCGACGAGGCGACCATCGACGCGCTCTACCGCGCCAGCCGCGCGGGAGTGAAGGTGGACCTCGTGATCCGCGGCATCTGCGCGCTGCGACCCGGCGTGCCTGGGCTGAGCGACAACATCCGCGCGCGTTCCGTGCTCGGACGATTCCTCGAGCACTCGCGCGTGTACGCCTTCGCCAACGACGGCGACCCGGAGGTCTACATCGGCTCCGCAGACCTGATGCACCGCAACCTCGACCGCCGCATCGAGGCGCTCGTGAGGATCGTCGACGAGGAGCAAGAGGCGTCGCTGATCGAGGCGGTCGACATGTCGATGAGCCACAAGTACTCCGCGTGGGAACTCGACGGCGAGGGCGCGTGGACGCGCACGGTCGAGAACTCCAAGGGCGAACGCCTCAAGGACGTCCAGGAGACGTACATCATGCGTCAGCCGAAGCGGCGAGCCAAGGGCAAGTAGTGGCGCGCAAACGCAGCACGGTCGTGGCGGCCGGTGCGCTCATTTGGCGAGTGCGCAATGGCGAACTCCAGGTGCTCGCGGTTCACCGCCCTGCCTACGACGATTGGTCGTGGCCCAAGGGCAAGCCGATTCGCGGCGAGTCCATCGCCGAGACCGCCGCGCGCGAGGTCTACGAGGAGACGGGCAAGCAGGTGGTGCTCGGACAGCCGTTGCCCAAGGTGAAGTACCTGCTGGCGAGCGGCCGCCCCAAGGAGGTCCACTACTGGACCGCGCACTCGACCTCGACGTCGCACCCCGCGCTGCTCGCCCGGCCCAGGTGGAAGCTGGCGCCCAAACGCGAGATCGACAACAGCAAGTGGATCACCGTGGAACAGGCGCAGACCAAGATCACCATGAAGGCGGACCTCAAGCCGCTCGAGGTGCTCGTGGATCTCTACGAGAACGACCGCCTCGACACGCGCGCGTTCATCTTGGCGAGGCACGCGCGGGCGCGGCGGCGCACCGCCTGGGTGTTCGACGACATCGCGCGGCCGATTACCGGCGGCGGCGCTCGGCGCGCACATCAGCTCATCCAGATGTTCTCGGCCTTCGGCATCCGCTACGTCGACTCTTCTCCCGCGGCACGATGCCTGATGACGGTCCAGCCCTACGCCGCGGCCATCGGCAAGAAGGTGAAAACGCACGACGCACTTACCGAGGGGACGCACCAATCGCACCCTGTCGACGCGGCCAAGACGCTGGCGGCTCTGCTTGAGAAGCCCGGCCACCGGGTTCTGTGCGTGCACCGCCCCACCATGCCGACGCTGCTCGAGATGATGGCCGCCGCGACGCGCAAGTGGACGCGGGGCAAGCTGCCCAAGGCGAACCCATACCTGCCCGCAGGCGGCGTGCTCGTGGCGCACGTGCTCGACACCGAGTCGGGGCCGCGGATCGCCGCGCTCGAGACGCACCTGCTGACGTAGGGCGCGGCGGGCGGCGGAGCCGAAAATGAAGCAGAGCCCCGGAGGGCCCTGCTCAAGAAGTTGACATCGGACCGGGAGCGCCAGTCGGCGCTAAGGCCGCTCTTGGCGGCTTGAGTTGGAGCCCGGGGCTACCGCGGTCCGACGTCGATTTCACTGTACGCCCACTACGGCCAACACGCCAAGAATTGAGAGATTTGCGACGTGGCGACACGCGCGGCGCGTCGCGAACACGCCGGAGCGGCGGGCGGGGACCGCCGCGCCAGACTTCGCGACGTGGCGACACGCGCGGCGCGTCGCGAACACGCCGGAGCGGCGGGCGGGGACCGCCGCGCCAGACTTCGCGACGTGGCGACACGCGCGGCGCGTCGCGAACACGCCGGAGCGGCGGGCGGGGACCGCCGCGCCAGACAACTCAGTCCAGGCGATCCTCGCGCCACATGCGGGCGCAGACCTCAAGGTCTTCGCCGGTGCGCAGCAACTGGGCGGCACGCAGCGTGGTCTGGTGGGCGCGGGCGTCGGCGTGGCCGTCATCCGTCTCCGCCTCGAACGCGGCACCCGTGGCGACCACTCGGCAGAAGGCGCCCGCGCGGTCGAGCGCGCCTGCGAGGTCTCCCTTGAAGACACCGCTGAGCACGTCGTCGGCAAGCTGCCGGACTTCCTCTGGCCCGGGCGGGTCAACGACCCCCGCGATGGCCGCCCGCACCTGCGCCGCGTGGACGCCCTGGTGGAACGAGCGTGCGACTGCCGCGGCGTCGGCCTTTGTCCATTCGCGCAGCATGTAGATGCGCCACAGCGCCCCGGGTAGCGTGTGCGGCTCGGCCTTCGACCACATCATCGCGACGGTGTCGATGCCTTCCTCGTCCACGAGCGCGATGAGCTTCGCGACCAGCTCCGGGTCTCGGGATGCGCGCGCCTGCGCGACCACCGCCGCCGCCGTCTCGTGCGCGATGAGACTGCGGTCGGCAGGGTCAATGTCACCTACCAGCTGGTCGGCGGCCTCCATGTCGAGCATGGCTGGACGTCGAAATCGAGGCTCTCCCACGTATCGCCTATTCGTCTTCCTGGAACGTCAAGCAGACCGAGTTGATGCAGTAGCGCTCGCCTGTGGGAGTGCCGTGCCCGTCGGGGAAGACGTGGCCCAGGTGCGAGTCGCACGCGGCGCAGCGGACCTCGGTGCGGATCATCCCGTAGCTGCCGTCTTGGATAAGGGTGACGGCGTCCGGGTTCACTGACTCGTAGAAGCTTGGCCATCCGGACCCGGAGTCAAACTTGGTGCCGGACTTGAATAGTTGCGCCCCGCAGGCCTTGCAGGCGTACATCCCCGGGTCCTTGTTCTCGAGCAACTCGCCGGTCCACGCGGGCTCGGTGCCGTGCTCGCGCAGGACGCGGTACTCGTCGTCCGAGAGAATGGCGCGCCATTCCTCGTCAGTGCGCTCAACCTTGGGCATGTGATGCTCCTTCCAACCTCCTCAGCGTAGAGGAGGGGGTCGCCGCGCGGCTCGCGCCGTGGCGGGCACAGGTATAGACGACGGCAGTGGCGGTTTTGTTCCGCTCTCGCGCCTCGAACTACTGAGACGGCGCGAGATACGGCACGATCTCGAGGTGCTCCCCGTACGGGCGCTCACCCTCAATTGCAACGCTTACGACACCGTCTTGAAGTGACACCAAGGTGATCCGCATCGACGGGTTGGGGTCGGACTCGTCCGGGCGCGTCCACCTGTATTCCGTGACGGCGTAGTACTTGCCCGATTTCTGGGCGTCGCAATCGTCGAGTTCGCACTTCACCTCGGTGACGAGCTCGCCGTTGCCATCGTAGAAGGCAACGGACTTTGGCGCGCTGGTGGTGTTCTTGCGTCGCGTGGAAACGAAGACGTCGTTGCCTGGGTCAAACGTCCAAAACTTCTCGGTGGCGGGCAGCGGCGCGTCCGTCGACGCGACGTCGCCAGTGTTGGCGTCTATCGTGAAATAGCTTCTGCCCGAGCCGGTGTTGGCGGCCCGGGACAGGTACACGTGGCCGCCGTCGGCCCAACCATGAAGCCGGTACTTGTCCGTGAACAGGCGCAACTTCTGTATCGACTTCGAGGCTTTCGGGAAAGTCGTGACGATCACATCGCTGCCGCCCGAGTTGAGGGGCGCGACGCACAATTCGCTGTCTCCCGCCGGCGACAACCCGGAGAAGATCGAGTCCGCGCCGCCTTCAGGGCCGTCGAATGTGTCGCAGTACTCGTGAATGGCGTCCAAGGTGGCCGGGTCGACGACCTGCTTCCATGACGACGACTCGCCCAACACGGGCACAAGGAGGAACTTGCCGTCGCTCTCGACGGGTTCACCTCCAAATGAAGTCGCATCGACGGAGCGCACTTCGCCCGTTCGCAGGGAGTACGTACCGGCTTTGCCGTCGCCGTCCACGAAGACCACCTCGTCACCGAACCACGCGCGAATCTCAGCCTCGGGCACGCCAGTGATATCACCCACTGGATAGGTCTTGCCCATGGGCGACAAGAGCTCAAGGTGAGTGTCGCGAGCCTCCGCCGCCTGGTAGGTAGCCACGTCAGCCACGAGGAACCACTCCGGTCCAACCTGGTCCCACTGGAGCTCACCGGCAGTGGGCGATGCGCCGGAGGGTTCGGGCGCCGCGGTCGGCGTCGCCGAAGCCGCAGCCTCTGCCTTGGGGTCGGCGTCCGGCCGCGTCACGTCAACGATGATGAGCACGATGCCAGCGACCAACCCGATCGCGAGGCCGATACCTGCCGATTTGCCTGCGTCGAGCATGGCGCCTCCCTTGCCGTCCCGTCACTTCTAGGTTGACCGTAGCGAATTCTGAGCGCTAGTGCGCATCTGCGCGTCCGGTGGTTCACTGGAGGCATGGCACAGCGTCCAGGTGTTGTCGCGGCCGTGATCGCGGCCGTGATCGTGATGGCTGGCGCCGTCGCGGCGATGATGGTGGCGAGCGACAGCGGCCGCGGCGACCCGACCACGCCCCCGCCTCCCGACCTACGGCCCGTGTCGACGGCCACGCCAACCGGGTATGCGGCTCCGCGTACCTCAAGCGCCGACGTCGTGGATTGGACGGCGCCCGAGCCCGGCTCTCCGTGGCAGATCGTGCTTGACGGCCGCGCGCCCTTGGCCGACAAGAAGGCGAAGATCGTCGAGGTCGACTGGCAGATCCGGCACCGCCCAGTGCGCAAGATGAACAACCGCGGCGTCTACACCGTCTGCTACTTCTCGGCCGGGACGTGGGAGCGGTGGCGCCCGGACGCGGGCGACTTCCCGACGTCCGTTCGGGGGAAGACGCTGGACCACTGGCCCGGCGAACGCTACCTTGACCTGCGCAACCTGGACGTGCTGTTGCCGCTGTGGGAGGCGCGCATCGACGCCTGCGCCGCCGCCGGGTTCGACGCAATCGACCCCGACAACATCGACGCCTACGCGAACGACTCGGGCTTCGACCTAAGCCCGGCCGACGGCGCGGCCGCGTTCCTGGCGCTCGCCGACGCCGCGCACGAACGCGGTCTTGGCATCACGCTCAAGAACTCGCCAGAAATCGTGCCGGACGTCGTTAGCGCCGCAGACCTGGCAGTTGTCGAGGAGTGCATCCAGTACAGCTTCTGCGGGGACTTCGCGGAATTTGTGGACGCGGGCAAGCCCGTGCTCGTGGTCGAATATCGCCCAGCCATGGGGCGAAAGAAGATGTGTCGCAGCGACGACACCGATGGCCTGAGCCTGCTACTTCAGCACCTCGCACTGAGGAAGCCGGGCGTCCGCTGCCCGTCCTAGACTCCGCGCAACTCCGGAATTCCTGCGAACAGCGCATCGGCTATTGACGCCCAGTGGCGTTCCATGTCGAAGCCGTCTGGGTCCCGCACGAACCGCGACTGCAGCCCGGCGATGATCGCTAGCACCTCCACGCACAGAGGGTCGGGGTCTGCGAGGTGCCGCTCGAAGACCGCGCGCATGGCGTCGACCTCGTGCACGGAGCGAACGTGGAGGAAGTCGTGCAAGGGGTGGCGGGGGTCGGCCGCGTCGCTCTCGATCGTCACGCGCAACCGCGCGCCGACGGGATCGACGGCCATGGCGTGGACGGCAGCGTCAAGCGCATCCCGGTAGGTGCCGTGGGGCCCAGCGGCAGCCGCCTCGGCCGCGATGCGGTTGTCTCGACGTGACACGAGCGCGCTCACCAAGCGCGGCGTGTCGGGAAAGTGCCTGTTGATTGTGGACACCGGCACGCCCGTGCGTTTGGCGAGGTGCCTGGCCGTGAGGTGGGAGTAGCCCTCCTTCGCGAACAGGTCGATGGCCGCGTCCAGGAGGAACTCGCGTTCGCCCTCAGGAGCCGCCTGAATCGCCATCTTTCATCCCTCCAAAGTCGCAGAATGCTCGCCTGGGTGCCAGCGAGCGGTTGGTCCTTCCACGTTAGAACGAGAACGGACAAAATGCCTGTCGAGTGAGAAATTAGCCATATCTGGGGGCACCCAAAGTCATGCTCTAATGGCTAGGTGAATCCAAGCCCGCGAGAGAGCCCAACTTCACTGCTCCGGGTGGGCTCGGCCCAGTGGCACGATGCCTGGCTGGGGCTAAAATCCACCGCGCCGATGCTGCCGGGCTCGGCGCTGTTCGGGCTCGCGTTTGGGGCGCTGGTGCCGCAGCTCGGGCTTGCCTGGTGGGTGGGCCCTCTTGCGTCGTCCACGATGTTCGCGGGCGCCGCCCAGATCGCCATTATCGAGCAACTACGCGTCCACTCCCCCGCGATCATCGCGGTCGCGACGGCGCTCGTGATCAATGCCCGGTTCGCGCTGTACTCGACCGCACTGGCTCCGCTCTACGCGCCGTTCCCACGCCGATGGCGGTTTGGCCTTGCCTTCATCATGACGGACCAGGCGGCGGTCACCGCGCTTGCCCACGCGCGCGCGTGGGCGGACCCGGTGAGGCGCAGGTGGTTCGTGCTGGGCGTGTCGCTTCCCTTGGTGCTCCTGTGGGTCGCTGGCACCTTCGCGGGCGTCCTGCTGGGGCCCGTGCTGCCTGACGCGTGGCAGATCGGCTTCATCGTGCCGCTCATGTTCATTGCCACCATGGTCCCGCACCTACGCTCACGCCCGGCGCTGGTCGCGGTCGCGGTGGCCGTCGCGGGCGTCGTCTTGCTGCGCGAGCTTCCCTACGGGCTCAACGTGCTGGTGGGTGCGCTCGCCGGGATCGGAGTCGGTTCGCTGCTGCCGCCGCCCGCGGTGCCCGCCTCGCCCGAGGACGTGCAGGCCGCATGAGGGCAACGCTGATCTTCCTCGCCGCCGCCGCCGGCACCTACCTGATCCGCATCTCCGGGATCGTGCTACTTGGCGGCCGCCGCACCCTACCGCCGCGCGTGATGCACGCGCTCTCGCTCATCGCGCCCGCCGCCATGGCCGCCATCATCGCCAACTCGCTGCTCCTCGACCACGGCGAGTGGCGCGCGTTCGGGGCGTGGCACATCGCGGGCGCCGTCGCGATCGGCTTCGCGCTGTGGCGCCGCAACACCGGGTGGCCGATGCTCGCGGGCGCAGTCGTGTTCGCGGGCTTGCTGGTGGCTGGGTTCTAGCGGAGCGCTAGTCGTTCGGGTAACCCAGGATCTCCTCGACGGGCGAGGTCCACTGTTCGACGCCCAGGTAGCTGCCGACGAGGTTTGCGGCGCCGGAGGCGAGGTCGACCATCCACAGTTCCGTCGCCGCGTCTCCCGACGAGTCATACCCCCCGCACCGCACGAGAGCGCGGTCGCCGCTGAACTCGACGTCGAGGTCTCCGAGCGAGAGGCCGGCCACGCCGCACGTCACGGTGGCGAGCTCCAGCCCGTCCCGATCGATGAACCGCGCCCCCGTGTCGCTGAAGTCCACGAACGTCTGCGACGCGAAGTCGAGCCGAAGGTTGTTCTCGGCCGGAATGAACGGTAGGTCGAAGTCCTTCACGTCGCCCGACTTGAGATCGAGCGTGTAGTAGCTGGCGGGGTTATCGGACACCACCTTCGAGAAAAGCATCCGGTTCGACTTCACCCAGCCGAGTTGGTAGTACGAGAACGGGTGCGCCTTGAGGCGATTGACGGTGCGCTTGCCGTACGGGGAGGCCGTGTCCACGACCACCACGGCCGTCTGAGAGGAGCCGGACGTCCACGTGAAGCACACCACCTGCTTGCCGTCCGGGGTCACGCTATTCGCGTCGGGTTCCCCCATGTGATAGCAGAGGTCCTTCTTGACCTTGTTGTCGACGTATAGCGCCAGGTCCGTTGACTCGCCCCCAAACATGCCGCCGACGACGCCGTCGGCCGCGACCGCCAGGCGCTGGTAGGCGTCAAAACCTACCGTCGACTTCTTCGCATGGAGCGTCGACAAGTCGAGCGTAAGGGCGGTCTGGGACCCGCCGACGTCCCACGGGTCAGTGTCCCGGATCAGGCCGACCTTCGCGCCAGACCATGACACGACGTGGCTGATCTTGAGGTCGGTCAAGTCCGCGACCTTGTACACGTGGCGGTCGGGTGTGACCACCGCGAGGAAGCCCCGCTGGCGTTCCACGTCGCTGAAGGTCTTGCCAGGAACGTTCTTGGGCGCGACGTCAACAAGGTCCACGAGAAAGTAGCCAGGGCCAAGTTCGTCGAGCAGGCCCTCCGGCGCGGCGGGCGCCGACGGGACGGCGGGCGGCCCAGCGACGACGGGCGGGGCCTCTGTCGCGGTCGGCGACGGCTCGGCGGTTGGCGGGGCCGACGTCGTAGCGGTGTCGGTTGGGGACGGAGACTCGCCCGGGTCACCCGTGCACGCCGCGAGCGCAAACGCGAGAGCCGCCGCACCGGCGGTGAGTCCAAGCCAGCGTCGTGCGCGCATCAATGCCTCCTAGGCGGTCGAAAGGAGTATTTCAGACTCGCGGCGCCACGGCGCGCAACCACCGTCCCGCGCCACGGCCTACGAGAGCGGCTCGTACCCGTACACGTCCCGCACGCCCTGCTGCGCCGTCGCCTCAAACGATGCGAGCGACTGCTGCTCACCCGACTCGAGGTCCACAAGCACAGCGGACACCGTCACGGGCGCGTCCCCGCTGCGGCACGTCACGAGCGCGCGAGCGCCCGACAACACCACGGTGCGGTCCGTGCGATGGATCTGCCGGCACGGCACATCCGCGAGCTGCGCACCGTCCCCGTCGTAGAAGGTGACGCCAAGCGTCGTCTCAATCCGGTACGTGCCCGACGCGGCGTCGTACCTTGTCACGTACGGGGAGCCGGGCGTCGGCATGTCAAAACTTGCGACGTGGTCGTTGTCAAGGTCGAAGGTGAAGTAGACGAAGTTGTCGCCCTTGTCCACGCGGCCGAACAGCATGGTGGTGTCGTCGAGCCAGCCGGCGACGCCGTAGTTCCAGGCGCGGCGGGTGAACGTCGCGGCGTCGCGCTCTCTGTGCGGCGCGGAGGTGTCCACGACCTTGACGCGCGCGTTCGTCGCCTCACCGGCGTCGACCGAGACGAAGCACACGAACGCCGAGCCGTCGGGGGAGAGCGCCGTCGCGTTGGTGTCCGCGCCGGGGCACAGTTGCGCAGGGGCCGCCGCGCTCGTGTACATCAGGTAGCGCAAGGATCTCCCCGCTCTGCGACGCGCCGATGACGTGGTCCCGATCCACGAGGTAGCCCCATTGCGGTTCGGGGACGTTTGTGAGGGCGAGCTCGGTGGCGCCGGTAGCCAGGTCGAGCGTGACGACGTCGCCGAGCGTCTCGTCCCCGCCTGGCGTGGTCTCGCGGAACAGCGCGACGTCGGGGCCGAGCCACCACACCGCCTTCGAGGCGTCGGCGTCAGCCAAGGACTGGAGCGCGTACGCGGCGCCGTCCGGACCGATAAGAGTCAGGCCGTCGGATGCGCGGGGCACGTCTCCGCCAGCGTCGCCCGCCGCGACCAAGAGGTCGTGCGCGCCCTGCCACTCGAGCAGGAACCAACCCGGGCCCACGGCGCTCCAATCAACCTCCGCCGCGGCGCGCGACGGCATCGGGAAGAAGCCCTTGCGCACCGATGCGGCCGGGGTGGTGTGCGCGGGCGTCGGTTCGGGTGACGCCGACGCCGGGGGCGCGCTTGACATCGTGGTCACCTCTGGCTCGGGCGGGCCAGCCGTGCACGCGGCAAGGGTCAGCGCCCCGGCGGCCGCGACGGCTACCGCGACGCGCGACACCCTAGCCACGCGCGACGAGCCGCTTGAGTTCCTCGATCATTTCGAGCTGGCGGTTGTTGATCTCGAGCAGCGCCTCGATGTCCGTCTTCGCTGCGACGTTGGTCTCGTAGTCGTGCTGAGCGAGCGCAGCCGCGATGCCGTCCTGGCGCTTGGCGGCGATGAGCAGGATCGCGCCCTGCATTCCGGCCAGCATGCTCAGGAACAGGTTGAGCAGGATGAACGGGTAGGGGTCCCAGCCGCTCGCGACCGTGTTGGCGATTGCCCACACGATCATGAACACCGCGAAGCCGCCGACGAACCCCCAACTGCCCATAGAGTTCCGCATGCGATCCGCGGCTCGCTCGCCCGTCGAGAGGCCGTCGATGTGACGCTTGTGCCAGGTTGCGGGGTGCACCTTGCGTGCGCTTAATGTCTTCATGGTCAGCACACTACGCCGGGGAGGCCCCGCGAGCCCGTCGTAGGCTGGACTCATGAGCATCCCCTCCATCACCCTCAACGACGGCCACGAGATCCCAGCGATCGGATTCGGCACCTACCCGCTACGGGGCGACGACGGCGTGGCCGCGTTGGTCTCCGCGCTTCAGGTTGGCTACCGGTTGCTTGACTCGGCAGTGAACTACAAGAACGAGGTCGAGGTGGGCGTCGCGCTGCGCCAATTCCTTGCCGAGTCGGACGTTCCGCGCGACCGGGTGACGGTCCAGACCAAGCTGCCCGGCCGCCACCACGACTACGACCTCGCCCTCACCTCCATCGAGGAGTCCCGCGAGCGGCTCGGGATCGAGCAGATCGACGTGATGCTCATCCACTGGCCCAATCCCGGCGTCGGCAAATACGTGGACGCGTGGCGAGCGCTGGTCGAGGCGCGCGAGCGCGGCTGGGTACGGTCGGTGGGCGTCTCGAACTTCACCGCGGCGAACCTCGCGGCGATCGTCGACGCCACGGGTGTCACGCCGGTTCTCAACCAGATTGAGCTGCACCCCTACTTCTCCCAGGCCGCGATGCGCGCCGAGCACGCGCGCCGCGGCATCGTCACGCAAGCGTGGAGCCCGCTGGGCAAGCGCGACGCCCCGCACCAGGAGCCCGTCGTCGCCGAGATCGCGGCGGCGCACGGCGTCACGCCGGTGCAGACGGTGCTGCGCTGGCATGTGCAGCTTGGAAACCTGCCGGTCCCCAAGAGCGCCAACCCGGAGCGACAGGCGGCCAACCTGGACGTGTTTGAGTTCGAGCTCACCGACGCCGAGGTCGCCGCGATCTCCGGCCTCACCCGCGCCGACGGCCGGCTGTTCGGCGGCGACCCTGACACACACGAGGAGATGTAGCGGGGCTGCGGCCGCCGCACGCTAGGTGCGAAGATATTGCGTATGGACGACGACGCGGCCCGCGTGGCGGCGGAACTGCGCGCCCTCGAGCCGATCTTTCATCGATCACCGCCCGGCTCCACCCGCGCCGTGTTTGAGGCCATGACCGCGCCAGACTTCTGGGAGGTTGGCGCATCCGGGCGCGTCTACCAGCGCGACGAGGTGCTCAACATCGTCGAAGGACGGTACGCGCGCGGCGACGCCGACGAGCCGCTGGCCGTGTCCGACTTCGCCGCCCGCGAGATCGCCCCGGACACCTACCTCGTCACCTACGCCCTCGACCAGGCGGGTCGAGCGAGCCGCCGCGCGACCGTCTGGGCGCGCCAACCCCACGGCTGGGCCGCGCTGTACCACCAAGGGACGCTGGCGACGCCGTAGCATCGGCCCATGACCACTGTCGTTCGCACCTGGCGCATCGTCGGCGCCGCAGTCATCATCGCCGCCCTGATCGGCAACACCTACAAGCACGTCACGGAACACTACTTCGCCTTCTTCGACACCTACGGGTATTTCTCGCAGCAGAGCAGCATCCTTGCGGCGGTGCTGTTGATTGTGCTCGTGAGGTACACGGGACTCCCGCGGCCGGCATGGCTGGAGTACGCGAGGGCGTCGGTGCTGACGTACCAGATCGTCGTCGTGGCCGTGTATTGGGGCCTCCTCGGCGGCTTTGAGGCGGGTGACCCCGTGAAGTGGTCAACGGCCATCATGCACGGCGGCGCCCTGGCGATCGTCCTGGTCGATTGGCTGGTTGAGGGCCCGCGCACCGCACAGCGACTGCGCTACGTGTGGACCATCATGGTCTACCCACTCGTGTGGATTACGGTGGCGCTCATCCGAGGGGCGACCGACGGCTGGGTCCCGTACCCGTTCCTGGATCCCACGGACGGCTATGCCCCCGTCGCGGTCGTGGTCGGCGGCCTGGTCGTTGCGGGCATGGTCGTTGGCGCCGCGCTATTGCACCTCACGAGCTTCCGCGTGGTCGTCCCAGCCGACGCTTCCTAGCCCAGCTGACTCGCGTAGCCCTGAACGTCGCGTATCCCGGTATCCCTAACAGATTCTCCGGCAACCACGAGTGTGTTCTCGCCGGACCCCAGGTCGACGAGCCACACTTTCCCCGCATACGCGTTCGGGTCAGCCGCCTGGCAAATCACCAAAGCCCTCTGACCCGAATGGACAACGTCGGGCCAGTTGGAAGTCGCAGGGCTATCGCCACAATGCACCTCGGCGAGTGGGCTCCCGTCAGCGGCATAGAACTTGGCGAGGCCCGCGTCAGTGACCATGTACGTCGACGACGTGAAGTCGTACGAGCGGTGTTCCGGCGACGGGTCTAGCACCGTGTACTCGCGGATCTTGCGCTTGCCGATGTCGTAGGCGAACACCGCGCGGTTTCCGTCATCACCTTCGCGCGATAGCAGGAACGTGTCCTCGGAAATCCAGCCGTCAATGAGGTAGTCGCTGATGGGATCCTTCAGTACCGTGACCTCCTCACGGGAGAAGCCGCCGTCAAGAAAGGCAACGTTGACGTGCGTGCGGCCGGGGTCGCTCGACTTCTGCTCAGGGCACACGAAGTAGCTGCCGCCCGGAGACAAACTCGGCGCATAGACCGACTTGCAGAGAGTGTGCTCATCCCCCGCTGCGTCGTAGAAGAAGTTGAACTCCGTGTCGCCACCGTTCGAGCCGCCGACGAAACTGTTGCGGTCAACGATGTTCTCCATTCCGTAGCCGGTCCAGTTGGACCTGACCGTCGCGGTCTCCCCGGAGCGGAGGTCGTAGCGGATGATGTCAATAGGGGGCTCGTAGACCCAGGTCTTGGGCACCGCGCGGCCGAAGGTGAGGTAGTCGCCGTACCACGCGATCGGCGCCACGTACGGGTTCGCCAAGGCGCTGAGGCCCGCGAGCGAGCCAACTGAGTAGAACTGGCCGGAAGGGCTCAGTAGCAGGAGCTCGTCCGACACGACGTCGAAGCCCCCGTTATTCTTGCGCGTGTTCTCGTCAGCTGCGACCTGCCACTCGACCAGGAACCAGCCACCGCCAACCTCGGCCCATGGAACGTCGTCGCGCGGCAACGCATCACTCGGTTGCGTGAGCGTCCCGACGGGGACCTCGGGCGTCTCCGGGTCCGGCACCGACGGCGCAGGCTCAGGCGGCGAGGAGTCAGTCAGGGACGGGTCCGGCGCGGAGGCCGCGGGAGTCCCGACAGCAGGCGCGGTAGGCACTTCCTGCGCCTTGGGATCCGGTGCGGGCGTCAGCTTCACGTATCCCCACCAGGCCGCGGCGGCCGCCAGCACGATCACGAGCGGAATCACGATCACTCGCGTCCTCATGGGTTCTCCTCTGTCGGGCCTTGCGCCAGACTAGTGGAGGCGCGCCTCCGGCGCTGTGTGACGGGGGAGCCTAGCGTCGCGCTAGCGCGATAGAACGCACGTCCGCCTCGATCGCGTGGGCAGTCGCGGTGAGCGCGCGCACGTCACGCGCCGTGGCTTGGGGCGACCTCTCGCGCCCTGCACCGGTCGCGATGTTGATCGCCGCGACTACCCCCTTGCGCCCGCGCACCGGCACGGCGACGGAGCGCAGCCCGTCCTCGAGCTCGTCGTCGACCTCGGCCCATCCAGCCTCGCGGACGCGACGCAGCTCCGCGCGCAGGCGGTCGGGATCAGTCTGGGTGCGGGCCGTGAAGGCCGCGAGCGCCGCCGGCTCAAGGAACCTCTCCCACTCGGGCTCGGGAAGCGAGGCGATGAGCACGCGGCCCATCGACGTCGCGTGTGCCCGGAAGCGGGTGCCCACCGCGATATTGACGCTGAGGATCCTGCGCGTGGCCGCGCGCGCCACGTAGACGATGTCGAGGCCGTCCAGCACGGTGGCAGATACGGACTCCTCGGCGGCCGCCGAGAGCCGCTCGAGGTGCGGCTGGGCGAGCTCGGGCAGCGACAGCGCGGACAAGTAGCTGGCGCCAAGCTCGAGGACGCGCGGCGTGAGCGAGAAGTCGCGGGCTTCGCTGCGCACGTAGCCGAGTTGCTCGAATGTGAGCAGGAACCGACGGGCGGCGGCGCGAGAAATCCCGGCGCGCTCCGCGACCTCGCTCAGGCTGAGCGCCGGGTGCTCGGCGTCGAAGACGCGGATGACGGCGAGCCCGCGCGCGAGCGACTGGACGAACGTGGCCGAGTCGGGGGCGTCGGCGTCGGCGGCGACGTCCGACAGCGCGCCGGCGGTCATCGCCGCTCCAGGACGACGGCAAGGGCCTGGCCCACGCCAATGCAGATGGCAGCAACCGCGACGCCGCCGCCGCGCCGTACCAGCTCGTGGGCGGCGTGGCCAACGACCCTCGCGCCGGAGGCGCCGAGCGGGTGGCCGATCGCGATCGCGCCGCCGTGCACGTTGACCCGTTCGGGGTCGAGGTCTGGCCACAGCTTGAGGCACGCGAGCGACTGCGACGCGAAGGCCTCGTTGAGCTCAACGAGGTCGACGTCGGCCCACGTCAGCCCGGCGCGCTCGAGAGCACGGTTCGCGGCCTCCACGGGCGCGACCCCAAACACGTCCGGGTCGTTCGCGGCCACGCCGCGGCCCGCGATGCGGGCCATTGGCTCGGCGTCGAGAGCGCCCTCGGACCCCACGAGCAGTGCCCCTGCGCCGTCGCTGATGGGCGACGAATTTCCCGCGGTGACCGTGCCGTCCGCCTGGAACGCGGGCGCGAGCGCGGCGAGCGTCGTCACCGTGGAGTCGTCGCGGATGCCCTCGTCGCGCTCGAGCTCGTGGCCGTCCACCTGCACGATCTCCGCGCTGTACATCCCGTCCGCCCACGCTGCGGCGGCGAGCCGGTGGCTGCGCGCCGCGAACTCGTCTTGCGCCTCGCGGGTGATGCCGTAGATGTCCGCCAGCTTCTCGGCGCTCTGGCCGTTCGAGATGGACCAGTCCGTGGGGAAGGCCGGGTTGACCATCCGCCAGCCGATGGAGGAGTTCCAGACGGTCTGGTTGCCGCCGGGGAAAGCCTTGGCGGGCTTTTCGAGGATGAACGGGGCGCGGCTCATCGACTCGGTGCCGCCGGCGAGGATCAGCGAGGCGTCGCCCGCCGCGATCGCGCGGCTGGCCTGGATGACGGCCTCCAGTCCCGAGCCGCACAGGCGGTTGACGGTGACGCCGGGAACGGAGGTCGGGAAGCCCGCGAGCAGCGCTCCGAATCGCGCGACGTCGCGGTTGTCCTCCCCCGCCTGGTTGGCGTCACCAAGGATGACGTCGTCGACGCGCGCCGGGTCCACCCCCGTGCGGGCGACGATGGCCCGGATCACGGTCGCGGCGAGGTCGTCTGGCCGGACGCCTGCGAGCGCGCGGCCGTGCCTGCCGAACGGGGTGCGGACGGCGTCGTAGATGAAGGTCGCGTCGCTCATGGCTACTCCTTGCCCGTCGCGTCGATGAGGTCGAGGCCGATGCTTTCGGCAAGCCACGGCACAGTCGCGTCGCCGAAGGTCTCGGCAACCGCAAGGCCGTCCGGCGTCACGTCGAACACCGCATAGTCCGTGAAGACGCGGCTGACGCACGCGACCCCCGTGAGCGGATACGTGCAGTTCGCGACGAGCTTGGGCTCGCCCGCCTTGGTGAACAGGTCCGTCATGACGATCACCTGCTTGGCGCCGATCGCCAGGTCCATCGCGCCGCCCACGGCCGGGATCGCTCCCTCGGCGCCGGTTGACCAATTGGCGAGGTCGCCGCGCTCGGACACCTGGTAGGCGCCGAGCACGCACACGTCGAGGTGGCCGCCGCGCATCATCGCGAACGAGTCCGCGTGGTGGAAGTACGCGGCGCCCGGCACCGCGGTGACGGGCTGCTTGCCGGCGTTGATGAGGTCGGGATCCACGCGCTCCGGCGGGGGCGCCTCCCCCATGCCCAGCAGCCCATTCTCGGTGTGAAGGATGATCTCGGCGTCTCGCGGCAGGTAGTTGGCGACGGCCGTGGGCGCACCGATCCCGAGGTTCACATACGCGCCCTCGGGGATGCTCGCCGCGATCTTGGCCGCGATCTCGTCCCGCCCGATGCCGCGCGTCACGACGCTCCTCCCGCGGCGTCGGCGCCGATGGGCCTGCCCTCGACATCCACGCCTCCCACAAACTCGCCTTCGCTTAGCCAGGCCCGCGGGCCCACCTCGACCACGCGGTCGACGTAGATTCCTGGCGTCACGACCGCCTCCGGGTCGAGAGCGCCCAGCGGCACCAGCTGGTCCACCTGCACCACCGTGAGCGCGGCGGCCGCGGCCATGATGGGGCCAAAGTTGCGCGCCGTCTCGCGGTAGACGAGGTTGCCCCAGCGGTCGCCGCGCAGCGCGGACACGAGCGCGACGTCCGCGTGGATCGGGTACTCGATGACGTAGTCGCGGCCGTCGATCGTGCGCTGCTCGCGGCCTTCGCCAAGCGCGGTGCCCACGGCCGTGGGCGAATAGAACGCGCCGATGCCGGCTCCGGCCGCGCGGATGCGCTCCGCGAGCGTGCCTTGCGGCACCAGCTCGAGCTCGATCGCGCCCTCGCGGTAGAGGCCGTCAAATACCCACGAGTCGTGCTGGCGCGGGAAGGAGCACAGTATCTTGCGGACGCGGCGTGCGGAGAGCAGCGCCGCGAGCCCCGTGTCGCCATTGCCGGCGTTGTTGTTGACGACGGTCAGGTCCGTGGCGCCTCCCGCGATGAGGGCGTCGATGAGCTCCACGGGCTGGCCCGCGCGCCCGAAGCCGCCGATCATCACTGTCGCGCCGTCGGGGATGCCTGCGACGGCGTCTTCGACGCTCGCTACGGTCTTGTCGATCACGCGGCGCCTCCTCACGTGTTCGCTTAGCGAACGCCAGTTCGCAGGACGACTCAGCGTAACCCCGGTGACGCGTCGTGTCACCCCCCCCGCTATTCGGGCGTCGCGTCGCCAAACACCTCGGAGGCGATATGCATCGCCGTGTTCGCGGCGGGCACGCCGCAGTAGATCGCGGACTGGAGGATGACCTCCTTGATCTCGTCAACCGTGAGACCGTTGCGCACCGCCGCGCGCAGGTGCATCGCGAGCTCCGCGTGGTGGCCGTTGGCGATCAGCGCGGTGAGCACCGCGACCGACCGCGAGCGCCGGTCGAGCCCGGGCCGGGACCAGATGTCGCCCCACGCCGTACGCGTAATGAAGTCCTGAAAGTCCGCGGTGAGGTCCGTAGTGCCCGCGATGGCCGCGTCGACGTGCGCGTCGGACAGCACCTCGCGACGCACCTTCATCCCCTGGTCGCGGCGCTGCTGGTCGGACAAGGAATCGCCTGCTTGGGTCATGTCGACACCTCCGAGATCACGTGGGCAAAGAAGGACTCGAGCGCGCGAGCCGTGTCGGCCGGCGCGTCCACAGGCGCGAGGTGCGCGGCGTCCGCGAGCCGCTGGACCCGGCCGTGGCGCACGCCCGATGCGATCGCCTCGGCGTACTCGGCGGGCGTCGCGACGTCGTGCTCGCCCCACACCGCAAGGCACGGGGTGACGATGTCGCCCAGCCGGGGCCGCGCGTTGAAGATCGCCAGGGCGTCGCAGCACGCGGCGTAGGACGCGTCGTCGGCGTCGCGTAGCGAGTGGAGCAGCCGGCCGGTCAGATCGGGATCCGCCGCGATGGTGCCGGGTGCGAACCAGCGCTCGGCCGACAGGGACAGCAACGAGCCGGTACCGGCGGTTCGCGCCTGCGCCGCGCGCTCGCGCCAGCCTTCCTCAGTGCCGATGCGCGCGCCGGAACACACCGCCGCAATCGCCCCCACGCGCTCCGGGTAGCGAAGCGCAAGCTCGAGGCCCACCGCGCCTCCGAGCGAGACGCCCGCGTAGACGAAGTCACCGGGGTACGCCGCCGCGACAGCGTCAGCGAGGTCGCCAATCGTGAACGGCGCCGCGCTGGCGGGCGAGGAGCCATGGCCCGGCAGGTCCCAGATACTCACGCGAAAGCGCGCCGCGAGCAGAGGCGCCACTCGCTCCCACACCACGTGCGAGGTCCCGAGCGAACAGCCGAGCACGAGCAACGGCGCACCCTCGGCACCCACGACCGGCGTGGTGCGGATCTCGGGGGCGGCCATCAATGCCCCGGGTGCTCGGCGCCGTCGACGAGCCGCGCCGCGAGGCCGGTCGCCGCCGCGGGGTCAAGCAGCCCGTCCACGTCGACGCCGTCGAGTCCTGGCTCCGCGCGCAGCAGGGCGGCGAGGTCCGCTCCCGCAACGGCCTGCGCCACGAGGGCCTCAACCCGGCCCGCGCCGATGACGGGCGCAAGCACCAGCGCCAGCCGCTCGCTCACGACAAGCCCGCCGGTCGTGGCGACGTTCGCGGCGATGCGGCCGGCGTCGACGCCCAGCCCGGCGGCGAGTTCGGCGGTTGCGGCGGTTGCGGCGAGTGCGAGCGACAGTAGCTCCTGCAGCACCGGCCATTCCGCGTGCCACGCGCCGTCGGGGCGTTCGTCGACGGCGAGCGCAGCGGCGGTGTGGAGGGTGGCGCCAAGGTGCGGCGCGCGGATCGCAGCCCCGCGGATGAGGATCGCGGCAGTGGGGTTGCGCTTGTGCGGCATCGCCGACGAGCGGCCGTCGGCGGCGCTCGTGAGCTCGCCGATCTCGGTGCGCCCAAGGTTGGCGACGTCCGTGGCGAACATGCCGCACGCGTCGATCGCCTGCACGAGCGCGTCCCCGAGCTCGGTGACGGGCCAGCGCACGGTGTGCCACGGCGCGTCGGGCGCGGCGAGGCCAAGCTCCCGAGCGAAAGCGGCGGGCAGCGCGGCGGCGATCTCGTCGGCGGTGGTGGGGTCGGGGACCTCGGCCCGCGCGAGCTCGACGAACGAGGCGAGCGTCCCGGACGCCCCGCCCAGCTGGGCGGGCGCCTGCTCGATGGCCGCGTGCAGCCGCGACTCGGCGCGCCGCAACGCGCGCACCCATTGCGAGGCGCGTAGCCCGACGGTGGTGGGGCCTGCGTGCTGGGTAAGCGTGCGGGCCACAGACACCAAGTCCCGGTGCTCGCCGGCGAACGCCGTCAAACTCCCCGAAGCCTTGGAGAGCGACTCGGCGGCGGTACCCCCGGCGCGCGTCGCGACAACCATCAGCGCCGTGTCGAGGATGTCCTGGCTGGTCGCTCCGCGGTGGACGAACCCCGCGGCGTCCCCGGCCCGGTCCCGCATGGCCGCCACGAGCGGCAGCACGGGGCTGCCGCTAGCCGCCGCCGCGGACGCCACCTGAGCGGGGTCAATGCCGTGGCCGCGGCACGTGGAGGCGCCGGCCACCCAGCCGAAAGTCTCGGAGAGTCCGGCCGCCGCATCGTGCGGGACGAGCCCAAGCCCGGCTTGCGCGCGCGCGAGCGCCACCTCGGCCGCGACCAGCGCGTCGACGACCGCGGCGTCGTCCGCCGCGGAGACGCGCGCCGCCATGAGTGGGTCAAGCACGCGTGAACGCGGCTGGGAGGCCGCGGGCTCAGTAGGCAAGGAACACCGTCTCGCGTTCGCCCTGCAGGTGAATGTCGTGGTGCAGGTGGCCGTCGGCGTCGCGGGTGGCGACGAGGGTGGCGCGCTCGGCGTCCGTTAGCCCCTGCAGCAGCGGGTCGGCCACATTCGCCTGCGAGTGCTCTGGCAGGTAGATGCGGGTGTGAAGGTGGCTCGGCAGGCCGCGGGCGAAGAGGACCACGGCGAAGAACGGGGCCGTGCCCCCGACGGCGCCGGGCTCACGCGTCCAGAAGTAGAACCGGCCCTCGTCGTCCGTGGGCGCCCGACCAAAGCCGGTGAAGCCGCGCCCGTCCCGCTTGAGCGAGCCGCGCTGGTCGGGCACGGCGCCATCAGCGTCGGCGCCAAAGATCTCGACAAGCGCGTCCGGCAGCGGCGCGCCCTCTCCGTCGAGCACGCGGCCTGACAGCATGACGGCGCCCGGGCTGTGCGGGTGCACGACCTCGCGCATGCCGTCGAATTCGAGCCCGAACTTGAAGAACGGGCCGACGGTCTGGCCGGGGGTGGGGCGCAGTTCGGCCTGCTGCTTGGCGGGGGTGCTCATCAGCTGTCCTTGCCCTCCTCGAACCAGGTCGCGTCTGGCCCATCTACGACGATATCGAAGCGATAGGCCATGGAGAACTCCGGCACGTTCGCGTCGTGGTCGTAGGCCGCGACAAGCCGGTCGCGATCTTCCTGCAGGCGGATGGTGTTGTAGATCGGATCCAGCGGGAACAGCGGGTCGCCGGGGAAGTACATCTGGGTGACGAGCCGCTGCGTGAACGCCCGCCCAAACACGGAGAAGTGAATGTGCGCCGGCCGCCAGGCGTTGCGGTGGTTCTTCCACGGGTAGGGCCCCGGCTTGATGGTCGTGAACTGGTACTGGCCCGTGGAATCCGTGATCGCGCGGCCCGCGCCCGTGAAGTTCGGGTCGAGCGGCGCGGGGTGGCGGTCGCGCTGGTGGACGTAGCGGCCGGCGGAGTTTGCCTGCCAGATCTCGATCAGCTGGTGCGGCAACGCGTGCCCGCGGGTGTCGCGCAGGGTGCCAGTGATGGTCATCCGCTCGCCCAACGGCTCGCCGCTGTGGTGGAGCGTGAGGTCGGACTCGATGGCGGCCACGTCGCGCTCGCCGTAAGCGGGCGAGTGCAGCTCGATGGTCTCCGGGTCGACGATCACCGGGCTCTTGGTGGGGTGGCGCAGGATGCTCGAGCGGTACGACGCGAAGTCGAGCTGGGTCGCGGGGAGACCCTCCCCGGCGGCGGCGCGGGCGGCGAGCTCGGCGTGCCGTGCCGCGATCTCGTCGACGATCTGCGCCTGCGAGGGCATGTCGGGGGACGCGAGAAGCGTCTCGGGCGCGGCCGGAGTCGCGTCGGGGGCGGGTGCCATCAAGCCTCCTACGGGGGTGCGTCAGTGCGCACTCAGTGTGACACTCGCGGGGTGCGCCGTCAGCGGCTACTCTCATTGAATGGGAGCGCCCTCCCGGCCGGGGCGGGCGCCCATCCGTCCCCCAGGAGCGCCCGTGGCCAACTCAGCGTCCGGCGAGTCCATGACCGACCGGATAGTGCGCGTGCTCGCGACGTTCTCGGACGACCGCCCCGCCCAGAGCGCGGCGGACATCGGCCGACGCGCGGGCCTGCCCGCGTCCACCGCGCACCGCATCGTCGACGACCTCATTGGCGCGGGGCTGCTCGAGCGGGACGCGCGCAATCGCGTGACGCTCGGGATGCGGCTGTGGGAGCTGGCGCACCGCGGTTCGCGCGCGCTGCGCCTGCGAGAGGCCGCGCTGCCGTCGATGGAACAGGTCCAGCTACGCATTCGGGAGCACACCCAGCTGGCGGTGCTCGAGGACGACGAGGCGCTGTTCATCGAGCGGTTGTCGGATCCCCACGCCGGCCTCAACGTGACGCGCGTCGCGGGGCGGTTGCCGCTGCACGCCTCGTCGTCCGGGCTGGTGTTGCTGGCGCACGCTCCGGAGGCGGTGCAGGCGCGCGTGCTGGCCGGGCCGCTCGCGGCGATGACCCCCGCCACACTGACGGACCCGGCCCGCCTGCGCGCGCAGCTCGAGACCATCCGCGCCCGCGGGCACGTGGTGTCCCCCGGCACGGTGTCGGAGGTATCGACGGGCGTCGCGGTGCCAGTGCGTGACAGGGGCAAGGTAATCGCGGCACTGTCCGTGGTGCTGCCGCGCGACACGGGGCGCGAGACGGCGGCGGTGGAGATCCTCACCGCGGCGTCCACCGCAATCTCGGCGGCCCTGGCCGCGCCCGTCGACTGACCGCGGCTCCCGTTCAATGGGAGCCTGACTCCACTCGCGGCGGCGCGGAGTGCACACTGGCCAGGATCGGCCGCCTCGGCACCGGCGGCGCCTCGTCAAGGGAGACGACATGACCACCTCGCGCACCCAAGTCGCCATCGTCGGCGCCGGCCCGGCCGGCCTGCTGCTGTCCCACCTGCTCGCCGCCCGCGGCATCGAGTCGATCGTCCTCGACAACCGCACCCGCGAGGACATCGAGACCACCATTCGCGCGGGCATCCTCGAGCACAGCACCGTGGACCTGCTCGCGGAGCACGTCGCTGGCTCGCGGGTGATGGAGGTCGGCAAGCGCCACGACGGCATCGAGTTGCGCTTCGAGGCCGAGAGCCACCGCATTGACTTCGCCGGGCTCGTGAACCGCGGCGTGTGGCTCTACCCGCAGCACGAGGTGCTCAAGGACCTCATCGCCGCGCGGCTCGACGGCGGCCAAGACCTGCGCTTCGGGTGGACCGGCGTGCGCGTCGAGGACCACGACACGGACCAACCGCGGCTGGTCTGCACGGACGCCGACGGCCAGCCGCACGAGATCGTCGCCGACGCCGTGATCGGCGCCGACGGCTCCCGGTCCGTGGTGCGCGAGGCGGTCACCGGGTCCGCGACCGGAGGGTACTTTCGCGAATACCCGTTCGCGTGGTTCGGCATCCTGTGCGAGGCCTCGCCCAGCTCGGAGGAGCTCATCTACTCGAACTCGCCGCACGGATTCGCGCTCGTCAGCCAGCGCAGCCCCACGGTGCAGCGGATGTACTTCCAATGCGACCCCGAGGACGACCCGGACGCATACACCGAGGAGCAGCTGTGGGAGATCCTGCAGGCGCGCGTCCCCGGCACGGACCTGCACGAGGGCCCCATCTTCCAGCGCGACGTGCTCCGCTTCCGCAGCTTCGTCTCGTACAAGCTTCACAAGCGGCGCGTGGCGCTCGTGGGCGACGCGGCCCACACCGTGCCCCCGACCGGCGCCAAAGGCATGAACCTTGCGATCGCGGACGTGGTGGTGCTGACGCGTGCGCTCGACGCCGCCCTCAAGCGTGGGGACGAGTCCCTCATGGAACGCTACGAGACCGAGGTGTCGCACCGCATCTGGAAGGCCCAGCACTTCTCTTGGTGGATGACGAGCATGCTGCACGTCGCCCCCGACGCGAGCGAATTCGACCGGCACCGGCAAGTGGGCGAGCTGCGCAGCGTCGTCGAGTCCGAGTCGGGCCGCAGGCTGCTAGCCGAGGGCTACACCGGCTGGCCGTTCTCGGTCGACGACTAGTCCCAGAACGCGACGCGCCGCAGCAGGGACGCGAGCTCGCGCTGGTCGTCCTCGTTGAGGCCCTCGAACACGCGCTCCCCAGCCCGGTCCAGCGCCTCCCGCGCCTGCGCGGCGAGACGGTCGCCGGACGGCGTAGCGACGACGGCGTTGGTGCGCCGGTCTGACGGGTCCGGTACGCGCTCGACAAGGCCGCGAGACTCGAGGTCGTCGACGAGCGACACCACCTGGCTGGGGTCCAGACGCAGGAACGCGGCGAGGTCCCGCTGGGACGGGCGCTCGTCGCCGGCGGCAAGGGCGAGCACCGAATAGGACCGCACCTTGAGCCCAAGCGGCGCCAGCGCGGCATTGCCAAGAGCGAGGCTGCGCGCGTTGGCCCGCGCGATGAGGAAGCTGGTCTGGTCGGCAAGTGCGGCACCCACCAGGCGCCCCTTGGCGTCCTCGTGAGTCGATGAAGTGTTGCGGCCGAGCATGGCTCCGATGCTAGCCCATATGATGGAGAATCGAAATGATTGACAATCTCAACTGTTCGCCGCTTGAATGGTGACAGGACTGCAAAGGAGCGCCCGCATGTCACTCGACGGCAAAGTCGCCATCGTCACCGGATCTGGCCGTGGCCTCGGGTTCGCCTACGCTCAAGAGCTGGCCAGGAGGGGCGCGAGCGTCGTCGTCAATGACGTTGACGCCGACGCCGCAGAGGAGGCCGCAACGGCCATCACGGCCCAGGGCGGCAAGGTCGCAACCGTCGTCGCGCCCGTAGGCCCCACCGCCACCGCAGACCAGCTCGTCGCCACCGCGGTCGAGAAATTCGGCCGGCTCGACGCGCTCGTCACCAACGCCGGCGTGCTGCGCGACGCCGTGCTGTGGAAGATGACCGACGACGACTTCGACACCGTGGTCAACGTGCACCTGCGCGGCACCTTCACCGCCGTGCGCGCCGCCGCCATCCACATGCGGGAGCAGGGCGAGGGTGGGCGCATCGTCTGCATCGGCTCGCCCACGGGGCAGCGCGGCACGTTCGGCCAGACCAACTACGCCGCCGCCAAGGCCGGGATCGTGGGCATGGCGCGCACGTGGGCGCTCGAGCTCAAGCGCGCAAACATCACCGTCAACACCGTCGTGCCGGTCGCCGCGACCGCGATGACGGCCACCGTCCCCTACTTCGCGGCCGCCGTCGAGGCCGACGCCGCAGGCGAGCCGATGCCAGCCTTCTTCCGGCACGACCTCGGCTTTGGCACGGTCGACGACGTCGGCGGCATCGTCGCCTACCTCGCCTCGGACGCCGCGGGCGACGTCACCGGCCAGGTGATCGGCGTGGGCGGCGACCGCCTGCAGGTATGGACGCAGCCGGACGTGGTGGTCAACGCGTACGAGGACGGCGGCTGGAGCTACGAGGCCCTCGCGGAGAAGTTCCCCGAAATCATCGCGGGCAACGTGCAGACCGTCGGCGAGAAGTTTCCCCCGCTACCGCCCGAGTTCGAGCGGCCGCAGGGCAACTAATGGCGCCCGCGGTGCGGTACGAGTGCGCGGTGGACGTCTCCGCGATCAAGGCGATCGACAGCCACGTGCACGTGGAGGTCGACGCCTCGGGGAGGTCGTCGCTTCCCAAGGATCTCGCCGACGCCGCGTCCAAGTACTTCAAGGCTGGCGTCGACCGGCCGGACATTGACGCGATCGCCGCTCACTACCGCGAGCGCCAGATGGCCGCGGTGGTGTTCACCGTGGACGCACAGGCGCGGCTCGACCACGAGCCGATCCCCAGCGAGGACATCGCCGCTGGCGCCGCCAAGCACGCCGACGTGCTGATCCCCTACGGCTCCGTTGACCCACACCGCAAGGACGCTGTGGACCGCGTCCGGCGGCTGGTCGAGGATTCCGGCGTGCGCGGCTTCAAGTTCCACCCGACCGTCCAAGGCTTCGACCCGAGCGAAGAGCGCTGGTACCCGATCTACGAGGCCATCCAGGCCGCGGGAGTGCCGGCGCTGTTCCACACCGGCCAGACCGGCATCGGCGCGGGTATGCCCGGCGGCCACGGGCTGCGCCTCGGGCTGTCGCGCCCGGTGCTGCTGGATCCCGTCGCGGCGGACTTCCCTGACTTGCAGGTGATCATGGCGCACCCCTCTGTGCCCTGGCAGGACGAGGCCCTGGCGATCGCCGTTCACAAGCGAAACGTGTGGATCGACCTGTCCGGGTGGAGCCCCAAGTACTTCCCCGCCGAGCTCGTCCGCTACGCCAACTCGCTCCTCAAGGACCGCATCCTGTTCGGCACGGACTTCCCGCTACTGACCGCCGACCGTTGGCTCGCGGACGCGGAGCAGACCGCCCTCAAGCCCGAGGTCATGCCGGGCATCCTGCGCGACAACGCCGCCCGCCTGTTGGGCCTCGCCGTCGCCACCTAGTTGTTTCCAGCCCTCGCCCACCCACCCCCTCGCAAGGAGCACCCGCAATGACGACGACCATCAGTTACGCCGACCTGCCCGGAGTCGCTGGCACCGACCTCGGTTGGAGCGAATGGTTCGAGGTGACTCAGGACCGGGTGAACACCTTCGCCGACGCCACCGACGACCACCAGTGGATCCACACGGACCCGGACCGCGCCAAGGAGGGCCCGTTTGGGGTCGCGATCGCACACGGCTTCCTGACGCTGTCGCTCGCGGTCAAGTTCTGGACCGAGCTGCTGGACGTCGACGGCGTGACCACCAAGGTCAACTACGGCCTCGACAAGGTGCGGTTCATCTCTCCCGTGCCCGTGGGATCGCGTGTGCGGATGAACGCGGTCATCGCCGAGATCACCGAGGTCAGGGGCGGCTACCAACTGGCCGTCGACCAGACCATCGAGATCGAGGGCGGTACCAAGCCCGCCGTCGCCGCGCGCGGCCTGTATCGCTTCTACGCTTAAGAGCAACACCCGTTCGCAAAGGCGCGAGGGAGGGTCATGAACGACGAGGGACTTGGCTCGTGGATTGAGCGCAGGCGGCTGCGCTCGCCGAACGACGTCGCGATCGTGTGCGACGACGAAAGGTTCACGTACGCGCAATTCGCGGACCGCGCGGGCGCCGTAGCGGCGCTGCTGAGGAGCCTGGGCGTGGCCAAGGGTGAGCGCGTGGCCTACTTCGGCGAGAACAGCCCCGACCTGATCGCGGTGCTGTTCGGCTGTGCACTGTGCGGCGCGGTGTTCGTCCCCGTCAACACCCGCCTCGCTGCACCCGAGATCGCCCACGTGGTGCGCGACTCCGGCGCGCGCGTGCTCATTCACGACGGCGGCATGGGCGAACGGCTCGACGCGGTGACCGCGGAGTGCGAGCTCGACAGCGTGATCCAGACCGGCGACGCCAAGGGCGGCCTCAACGCGCTGCTCGCTGGAGTGGACCCCACGCCCGTGCCCGCGGGGGTGGCGCTGACGGACCCCGCCGCGATCATCTACACCTCCGGCACCACCGGCCGCGCCAAGGGCGCCGTGCTCACCCACCGCAACTTCACGTGGGTGGCGCTCAACTGCATCATCGACTACGACGTCACGTCGTCCGACATCGCGCTGATGATCTCGCCACTGTTCCACGTGGCGTCGCTCGGGATGGGGGCGCTACCGATCCTGCTCAACGGCGGGACGCTCGTGGTGGAGCGCGGCTTCGAGCCCGGCCGCGCGCTGGCGCAGATCGAGCGCCACGGCATCACCATGCTCAGCGGCGTCCCCACGACGTTCCAACTCATGTGCGACCACCCGGACTGGGACGCCACGGACCTCACCTCACTGCGTAAGCTCACGTGCGGCGGGGCGCCCGCGGCGGCGCGCGTCATGGAGGCGTACGAGCAGCGCGGCCTGCGTTTCTCGCAGGGCTACGGAATGACGGAGGCCTCCCCCGGCGTCACGGCCCTGTCCCCCGCGATGACGCTCGAGAAGCAGGGCAGCGTGGGCCTTCCGCACTTCTTCACGCACCTGCGCATCACCGACAAGGCGGGGGCCGAGGTCCCGGCGGGAACGGTGGGCGAGATCCAGATCTCCGGGCCCAACGTGTTCAGCGGCTACCACGGCCTCCCCGAGGCGAACGCGGCAGCCTTCACCGACGACGGCTGGTTCAAGTCAGGGGACCTCGGCTACGTCGACGACGACGGCTACCTGTTCATCGCGGGCCGCGCCAAGGACATGATCATCTCGGGCGCCGAGAACATCTACCCCGCCGAGGTCGAGGCGGTCATCACCGAGATGGCCGAGGTAACGGGCGTCGCAGTGATCGGGATGCCGGACGACAAGTGGGGCGAGGTCCCCTGGGCGGTCCTCACCCTCCGCGAAGGCGCGACGATGGACGAGGACACCCTGCGTGGCTACCTCGACGGAAGGCTCGCGCGCTACAAGCTGCCCAAGCGCGTCGTCGTGGTGGAATCCTTGCCGCGCACTGCGTCCGGCAAGGTGAAGAAGGGCGAGCTGCGGGAGTCGCTCGCGGCGGAGTCAGGCGGCTAGCGCCGGACCGCTACAGCCGGGACTCGAACTCGCGGGCGGAGGGCGTCGCGAGCTCCTTGCGGCGGGCGCGGAAGATGGCGGTGGAGTCGTCCGCCGGCCAGGAGTCGCCGAGGTATTCGCGCGGCAGGCCCGGGTCCGCGCGCAGGAGCGCCAGCCAGTCGGCCACGAGGGCGGTGCGGGCCGTCAGCGCCGGCGTGGGGCCGTCAGGGAGCGCGGGCTCCGCCCACTCGCGGGCGAAGTCGAGGTGAAGGTCGCGGATCGAGTCGAGCTCCCATGCGGCGCCCACGCTCTCGCCCATCTCGAATCCGTCCTGCTCGTGCGCGAGGAACGCCGTGAGGCTCCCGCGCGGCAGCTCGTTCTGGAGCGGGTGCAGCGCGGCGCCCAGGTCGATGTTGCCAGGGGCGACCCACAGGCCGTCGCGCAGCGGCGCGAAGCCCGCCCACGTCAGCGTCGCGCGCAGCCGGTGACGCAGGTCGCGCTGGCCCTCCGGCACGCTGAAGGTCACGAGCGTCCAGCCCTTTCCCTGCGCGTCGAACGGGCGCGGCCGGTTGACGCGCACGCCCGCCTCCCGGAGCACCTCCACGCCCGAGTCGGTCAGCGCGTAGCCGATGCCGCGGCCCTTGCGCACGCGGGACAGCATGCCGCGGTGCGCCATCCGGTTGAGGGTTGCGCGCGTGGTGGGCGGGGCGACGTCGGCGCCGTCGAGGACGTCAAGAAGCAGGGGCGCGGGCACGGGGCCGTCGTGCCGGTCCATCACCATGTCGCCAAAGAACGCGAGCAACAGCTGGGCGGGCTTACGAGTGCGCACGGCTTGTCCTCTCGTCTCTACTTGCCGGGTCGAACTGCCTCCCCGCGCTTGGCGCGCTGGACCTGCTTGTACACGTGCGTGCGGAGCTCCGTGAACCTCGGGAGCGCGCGGGTGGTGAGCTGGTCACGTTCCGGCGCGAGGTCAATCTCCACGTCTTCCTGCACCCAGGTCGGCGAGTTCGACAACACGATGACGCGCTCACCAAGGTACACGGACTCGTCGATGTCATGAGTCACGAACAGGATGGACATGCCGCGCTCGCGGTGGAGCGCCCGCACCAGGTCCTCGAGGTCCGCGCGAGTCTGGGCGTCGACCGCCGCGAAGGGCTCGTCCATGATCAGCACCTCGGGGTGGTACGCCACCGCGCGGGCGATCGCCACGCGCTGCTGCATACCGCCGGACAGCTGCCACGGGTAGCTTGCGTGAGCGTTCTCGAGGTGGACGGCGCGCAGGGCGTCGTCCACGATCTGCTCGCGCTCAGCCTTGGACATCTTCTGGTGCTTGAGGGGCAGTTCCACGTTGCCGCGCACGGTCAGCCAGGGGTAAAGGCTGCGCCCGTACTCCTGGAAGACGACGGCCATGTTGCGGGGCGGCTCCGTGACCTCCATGCCGTCGATCTTGACGGTTCCGGCCGTGGGCGCGTGTAGCCCCGCGATGCACTTGAGGAGCGTCGTCTTGCCGCAGCCCGAGGGGCCAACGATGCAGACGAGCTCGCCAGCGTGCATGTCGAAGCTGATGTCGGCAATCGCCTCCACCGAGCCCGTCGACGACTCGTAGACCTTCTGCAGGCCCTTCACCGAAAGCAGCGTCTTAGCCATGCTCGACCTCCTTGACTCCGTGGTACCAACGCAAGACCCGCCGTTCGACGAATCTGAAGATCGCGGCCATCAAAATGCCAACCAGACCGAGCAGCACGATGCCGCTCCACATCTGGGCGATTTGGTAGTTCCGCTGGAAATAGATGATCTGGAAACCGAGGCCCTCGGAGGCGTAGAACATCTCCGAGATCACCATCAGGATCACGCCGATTGACAACGCCTGGCGGATGCCTGTCATGATCCGTGGGTTGGCGGCAGGCACGATCACGAGCCGCACGCGGTCGAAGCCCGTCACCCCGAATGACCGCGCGGTGTCCTTGACGACAGAGTCGACAGACCGCACTCCCTCGATGGTGTTGAGGAGCACCGGCCACACCGCGCCCAGGATGATGACGCCCACCTTCATCGTGCTGCCCAACCCTAAGAGCAACGCCATGATCGGGATCATCGCGGGCGGCGGGATCGCGCGCAAGAACTCGAGCATGGGCTCCGACAGCTCGCGCAGCCACCGCACGAGGCCGATCAGTGTTCCGGCCACGATGCCTATCGCGATTGATGCGATGAGGCCGAGCGCGAGGCGAGAGAGGCTGGGAAGCACGTCCGTGAGGAACGCGGGCCCCACCCACGTATCCCAGAAGGCCTTCGCGATGGTCCACGGCGGGGGGAAGAACTTTGCGGCAGAGAATGTCGACCACACGCCCCACAGCACCAGCAGTATGAATGGCAGGACTAAGGAGTTGGCGAGGCTCGACGCGATGCGCGCTCCGCGACTGGGCGCCTGCGCGCTGGCGGTGTCGATGCTCATGACGCCTCCTCTCCACGGACGGATTCGTGCCACGACAGCACGCGGCGTTCGATCCCGCGGAACACGAGATTGACCAACAAGCCCAGGAAGCCCGTGACGATCACGATGGCGTACACGCGCACGTAGTTTCCGGTCGCCTGGGCGGTGACGATGGTGTTGCCAAGGCCCGGGTTGCTGATCGTCATCTCCGCTGTCACCGCGAGGATCAGCGCGACGGCGGCCGCGAGCCGGATGCCGGTCATGATGTATGGAAGGGCGGTGGGCAGCACGAGGCTGCGGAATCGCGCCACGCGCGACAGTCCAAAGCTGCGGGCGGTGTCGCGCGCGACGACGTCGACGTCGGCCACGCCGTACAGGACTTGCACGAACACCTGCCAAAAGCTCGCGTACACGACGAGCACGAGCGCGGACTCGAGGCGATACCCGAACATCAGAATGACGAGCGGGACGAAAGCGACCGACGGGATGGGCCGCAGGAACTCGACGGTGGTGTGGGTCCCGCGGCGGAACAGCGGCACCAGGCCAATGATGGTGCCAAGGACGACGGCGCTGACCACCGCGATGGTCAGGCCGAGCGCCCACGTCGTCATGGTGAGCCGGACGTCGTTCCAGAACCCGCCCGTCGCCGCTTCGCGACCAAGCTGCGCGAGCACGTCCGTCGCGTACGGCAGGAACTTTGCGTCAATGATGCCAAGCGCCGGCACCGCCTGCCAGATCGCAAGGAAGGCGGCCACGCCGGCCAAGCCGAGCGCGGCCTGCCGGGTGTTCCGCTGGGCGCGGGTGGTCCGTTGTGCCATGGCCTTCGTTCTCATCGTAGGGCGGCAAGGAAACGGCGGGGCGTCTCGAGGTGAGACGCCCCGCCGAACGGCCTTGCTAGGAGGTCTGCAGAATCCGATCGAGGTTAGGCGTGCTGTCGAGCACACCGAACTCAATCGCATCTGCGATCAGGGCCTCGAGGTCACTGCGCGTGATCTCGGACGTGAACACGGGCAGCGTGATGCCGGCCGTCGCCTCGATCGGGATCTCAAGGTTCTTCGCGATCGCGGCACGAACTGCGTCGTCGTGCGTGGACGCGAACTGGAGCGCCTCTTCCATGGCGGCCTCGTAGGCGGCGACCATGTCGGGGTTGTTGTCCAGGTTGTCCTGGGTGGTGATGTTGGTCAGCACCGTCAGGCCCGGGATGGCGGCCTGGTAGGGGTGAACAACGATGTGGCCGTCGGCGGCGTCGATGCGCGACATGAACGGGTCCGGGACCCACACGGCGTCGACGTTGCCAGCCTCGAGCTGTGCCTGTGCGTCGGGGAAGGAAACCTCGACGAAGTCGATCGTGCTCGGGTCGCCACCGGCGTCCGACACGGACTTCATGATGGTGACGTCACCTGCGGCACCGAGGCTGTTGACCGAGACGCGCTTGCCGGCGAGGTCGGCGGGGCCGTCGATGCCGGAGCTGTCAAGCGCCATCACAGCGTGGACGTCCTTGCCGGTCTTCTGGCTGTCGGCGTAGTCGCTGATGATGACGATGCCAAGGTCAGCGAGGTCGGCGCGGAAGGTGCCGAACGGCTGGCCAATGGCGAACTGGATGTCGCCGCTGAGGAGCGCGGGGATCGCCTGAGCGCCACCCTGTGCGGGGACGATCTCGAGCGTGATGCCGTGCTTCTCGAAGATGCCCTCGTCGATGGCGGCCCACAGGGCGCCCGTCTCGGAGATCGGAAGCGCTGCGACACGAATGTCGTAGTGCTTCATGGCAGTCTCAGTCGGAGTGGAAGTGGTGGTAGTGGTTTCGGTGGGGTCTGGGGTGCTGGAGCACGCTGCGACCGTCAACGCCACGACGCCCGCGAATGCGGCGGCTAATGCTTTCTTCATCGAAAAGCCTCTTTCCCTGTGGTAGGTAACGCACCACAAGGAGTGGACCGGCTCGGAAACGCGTGAGGGCTGGCCTACCGATTGTCTGCACTACTTTGTGGTGACCTGGCCATCGTCTTGCACGGGGTGGCGATTGTCAAGGAATTTTTGACGCCCGTCACGAATTAGTTCACTAAACGAGACCGAAACGTGACGCGCCGATGCGGGGTTTTGAACGGGTTTGGCGTGAGTTTTCGCGGGGCGCGACGGGGTGCAGCCGATGCGTAGACTTACCTGCGGGCCTCTAGCTCAGTTGGTAGAGCAACGGACTTTTAATCCGTGGGTCGTGGGTTCGAGCCCCACGGGGCCCACTCATACTGCGGCACCAGCGCGGCGGTCGGAGGGCGCGCGCGGCGCGCACACCCCCCGACCAATCGAATGCCCCCGCTACCCGTGACTCTTCGTGGCGCGCTGAGACTCGAGCCAACGCAAGATCAAGTCGTTGGTTTCCTCCGGCAACTCCTGCTGCATCCAGTGACCGCAATCGAGGTGGGCGGCCTCGACGTTGGGGACTACGTCAGCGAGGGTCTCCGAGACGGGGATCACGTCGCGGTCGCCGTAGATCATGAGCGCGGGCTGGTGGATCACGGGATCGACGTCGGCCAACAGGTGCCAGTTGCGGTCGAGGTTCCGGTACCAGTTGATGCTGCTCGTGAACCCGGACGCCTTGAACGCTTCGACAAAGACGTCCAGTTCGCTGTCGCTCATGACGGGCTCGCCCGACGGCGAATCCGCCAGCGCGAGGTTGATCATCATCATGCCCGGCGCAGGCGGCTCTGCGGGCAGGTTCTTGCGGTACAGGTTGCGCATGAACTGCGCCACGTTCTCATCGAGAACCGCATCCGCGACCCCGGGTTGGCGGTTGAAGTGGACGAAGTAGAAGTCTTCGCCGAAGACCTGTTCCATGATCTCGATCCACGGCCGCTCCCAGCGCTCCTGGTAGGGCAAGCTCAGGTTGATCAACGCGTTGACTCGCGTCGGGTGCAGCGCCGCCAAACTCCACACGACATTCGCGCCCCAGTCGTGGCCAACGAACGCGGCGTCTTCGTAGCCGAAGTGGTCAAGAAGCGCGACAAGGTCCCCTGTCAGGTGCTCGATGTCATAGTCAGTCACGTCGCTCGGGCACGACGAGTTCCCGTACCCCCGCTGGTTGGGGACGATGACGTGATAGCCGGCAGCGACAAGCACGGGCACCTGGTGACGCCACGAGTACGCATGTTCCGGCCAGCCGTGGCACAACACGATGGGCCGACCTGCGTTCTCTTGCCCCGCTTCAAAGACCTCGAGTTCCACACCATTTACCGCCACGGTGGTGGGCCTGGGAAAGTCGGATGCGTTCATTGTTGCTCCTCCGTATTCACTCGCAGTCGCACTCGATGCGCGACCGATCACCACGACGATAGGAAGCATTGCGGACGGATAATGTCCGCATTTCTTGGCACACTTGAGGCATGCGAAACGACCCCGCTGGCCGCGCGCTTCAAATGTTGGCGCTGCTCCAAACCCATCGCTTCTGGCAATGTGCTGAACTATCCGCCCGGCTCGACGTCACGGAACGCACCATCCGCCGCGACATCGATCGCCTGCGTGACCTCGGGTATCCGGTCGACGCAATTTCTGGGAGGCATGGCGGCTACCGTCTCGCAACGGGCGCGCACGTGCCGCCGCTGATCCTGGACGACGAAGAGGCGGTGGCGGTCGCGGTCGGGTTGCGCTACGCCGCGGCGGCAGCTATCGGCGGAATCGAGGAGACGTCCCTTCGCGCCCTCACCAAGATCGAAACCCTGCTGCCGCATCGGCTGCGCCGCCGCGTCTCCGCCCTGCACTCGAGCGTCAGGCACGTCGAGCGTCCGCACGAGGACGAGATCGACCCGGAGGCGCTGAGCGTCCTCGCAGCGGCTGTTCGCGACCGCGAGCATGTCCGGCTCGACTATCGCAGAGGCGACGGCAAGGGCGGTCGGCGCCTCGTCGCGCCCCATCAGCTCGTGACCGCGGGACACCGGTGGTATCTCGTGGCGTGGGACAACGATCGGCGCGACTGGCGAACGTTTCGCGTGGACCGCGTCAAGGGTCCACGGGCGGTTGGGAGCCACTTCCCGCAGCGCGACATCCCCGGCGGTGGCGCGGCGGCGCTTGTCGCACGCGCGCTTGGATCGGCGCCCCGCGACTACGAGGCGAAGCTCTCCATCGACGCGAACTTCGCGGAGTTGGAAGGAGCGCTTCGGTGGATCGATCACACCCCAATCGACGTGACGCCAGAAGCATGCACCGTGACAGTGCGCGCCGAGGACCTGGGTCGCCTCACCATGGCTATCGCGCGCCTTGCCATCGCGGCGCGAGTCACGGTAATCGAACCCGCAGAGGTGGCGGACGCCGTAGCGGATCTAGCCGACCACCTCACGGGCTCGTCGGCCTGACGCGTTGAAGCGCGGGTGCCTCACGGGGCCCACCCGCCCGTAGTCGGCGAGCGCTCAGTACGCGGCGGAGATGTGTTCGCGGCGGTGGTCACCAGACTCGATGACGTCCGCGATCTCGATGACGTCCACGATTGCGAGCGCGAAGTCCTCGGCCGAGATCGCCGACACCCCGTTCGCGTCGCGCAGCGCGACGTCGCCGCCAAGCCGGTACGTGCCGGTGGCCTCGCCGGGCGCATACGCGCCGAACTGGCCGGCCGGGCTCACGAAGATCCACTGCAGCTCGGGCGACGCCTTCAGCAGCATCTCGAGGGTCGCGTGGCCCTCCGCCGCCTCGGCGCGGAAGCGCTCGTCGACCTCGCCCTCGATGAACCGCGGCGCGCCCGCCTCGGGCCGCAGCGAGGAGAACCCGCCCACGACCACCAGGGTGACCCCGGCATCGGGCGCCTCGGCGGCGAGCGCCGAGTTCAGCTCGAGCACCTGCCCGGCCATGTCGCCGCGCGGCGAGGTGGCGGACACGATCACGTCGGCACCCGCGAGCAGGCCCGCACGGAACTGCGCGTCAAGCGCCGTGCCCTGCAGGTACGTCACGCCATCGAGCGGCTCCGCGGGCAGGTTTCTCGACACGGCGGTCACGGCGTAACCGCGCGAGGCGGCCTCCGCGACGATGGCCGAGCCTGCGTATCCTGTGCCGCCGATGACGGTGATGCGTGACATGAAAATCCTGACTTTGGAGTGAACGGGAGCGGACGCGGCCCGCACAGGGGGAACGCGCGACTACTCGCCGCCTATTCCTGAACCTCACGTTGCGAGGCCGCCACGAAAATGACCATCACGCCCGAACTTGCGGGGCGGCCATCCCGCCACCGAACTTGAGCGCCCTCTGCAGACGTCGCAAAGCGCGCCCAAGCGAGCGCCGTCGGTGCCGTGCGAGCGCCGCCGCGAGCACGCGCGACACCCGCTGGGCGGGCTCGGAATCGCGCGGCCAGCGCGCGCTGGCGCGGGCGCTGCCGAGCGCGGTCACGCGGCGCTGCTCAAGTGATCGCACGACACCCCCTGCTCCAAGAATTCCGCGCACGACATCATTCGCCCACCACCCCCTTGCCGACGCATCTAGCGAGAGAACTGGTCGCCGGCCGCCGCCGCGCATGACCACCTGCGCCGGGACCAATGCCGTGCCATCGAGCGCCGCGCCGTCGGCCCGATCGGCGCATGGTGCAAGCGCCCCGAAACCGGGCGCCGCGTGAGCCGCGGCCACGACTGCGCCCACATCATCGAAGTCCCGTAGCACGTTTGCCGCCTCTTCGAGGAAGCCCAGTTCGACGGTGTCGCCCGCGTACAAGTACATCGTCGCGAGCGCGTCGGTCTCGTCGAGGGCGCCTCCCCACGGGCCGCGAGCAGCGTCGTCTTCCGACACGACCTTGACCGACGTCAACGGCCCAAGCCTGCGAGCAAGGCGCTCAGCGCGTCGCGCGTCGCGGCGGTTGGCCACGAGCACGACCTCGACCGAGTCGATCGTGGATCCGAGCACTGAGCACACGGTCGCGATTACTTTGCGCGACGTCCAGTCCACGCGCACCGCGACTGCCGCCTGGCACGGTCCCGCCGTGCGTGCCTCGGCGTGAAGCCGCGCGTCCAAGCGCTGCGCCTGGGACGCCGCGGCCAGCGCCGCGACGTCCTTACGGACCTTCTCGGCGAGCGTCCGCGCGAGTGACTGGGCGTCGCCGATGTCGCCCACGTGCGCGCCGGAGTCTGCCCGGCGTCGGTACTCGCGAAGGAGGTTGTCGAAGAGTGGGAACCGCCGTGCGATGTGCCAAAGGTTGATGCGGGTGCGACGCAGCTTGGCCTCGAGATCACTGTCGGAGTCCGAGAAGTCGTGCAGCAGCACCGCGCGGGGCTCGTAGCGGAAGTCGTCGAGTCGAAAGCCAAGCTGCTCCACCACGCGATAGCAGAGCACTCGGCCCTCGCCGCCGTAGAGGCCCATGTCGAAGCCGCCAACCGCAGCGACGGCGGCGGTGCGCCACACGGAAACGCCCTCCGTGATCGTCAACGCCACGCACGGCTTGTCGCCAAGGTCGTAGTGGTCCGCGACGACCGCGCCCTCCGTCAGCGGCAGCACGCGCCCGCGCACCGCGACGGGCGTCTCGCCTTGGGGCATCGCGTCCAAGAACGCGTCGATCATGCCGTCGGCGATCGTGGCGTCGGCGTCGAAGAAGGCCACGAGATCCGTAGCCGCGAGCGCGGTTCCCACGTTTCGCCCGCCGCTGGGACCGAGGTTTTCAGTGGCACGCACGTAGTGCACCTCACGCGCTTTGACCGCGGCCGCGATGTCGGGATCAAGCCCGTTGTCGACGAGCACGAGGTCCGCACGCCCGTCAGCCTGCCGCGCCACCTCGTCAAGCAAGTCCAGGAGCTGTTGCCTCTCGACGTAAGCAACGATGACGACGGTCAGGCGAGCGCCGCGCGTCGACTTGCCGCGCGACTCCTCCGCGATCAGGCTCGAGACCGACGCGCGCGTCAGTGGTGGTCTGACCCACTCGAGGCTAGGTCGCCGCTCGAGGCTCGATTCCGCCCCGCGGCCTGTGGCGTACACGCCGCCCATGCTACCGGCGCCGACGCGGGCGGTATCCTTGCCGTGACCAAAGGAGACGGGACGATGGCGAAGATCGCGTTCATCACGGGCATCACGGGACAGGACGGTTCCTATCTCGCGGAGCTCTTGCTCGCGAAGGGCTACACGGTTCACGGGCTGGTGCGGCGTTCGTCAACGTTTACGACCGGGCGGATTGAGCACCTCTACCGTGACCCGCACGAACGCGGTGTGGCTCTCCACCTTCACTACGGCGATCTCACCGACAGCGGGCGCCTGAGCGCCCTGTTGCACGAGCTCAAGCCCGACGAGATCTACCACTTGGCCGCCCAGTCCCACGTCCGCGTCTCGTTCGACGAGCCTGAGTACACGGGCGACGCGACCGGTCTTGGTACGACGCGGCTGCTCGAGGCAATCCGGTCGAGCGTGCCAAGCGCGCGCTTCTACCAGGCGTCGAGTTCGGAGATGTTTGGGGCCACCCCGCCGCCGCAGAACGAGTTGACGCCGTTCTACCCCAGGTCGCCGTACGGCGCCGCGAAGGTCTACGCGTACTGGATGACTCGCAACTACCGCGAGGCGTACGACATGTTCGCGGTGAACGGCATCCTGTTCAACCATGAGTCCCCGCGTCGCGGCGAGACCTTCGTCACCCGCAAGATCACGCGCGCCGCCGCCGCGATCAAGGCTGGCGACCAAGACAAACTGTTCCTTGGCAACATCGACGCAATTCGCGACTGGGGCTACGCCGCCGAGTACGTCGAGGGCATGTGGCGCATGCTGCAAGCCGACGAGCCGAACGACTATTGCCTCGCGAGCGGCGTGGGAATCACCGTGCGCGACTTCCTCGCCGCATCGTTCGACCACGTGGGGCTCGACTGGGAACAGCACGTCGAATTCGATCCCCGCTACCTCCGCCCGACCGAGGTCGACGCGCTGATCGGCGACGCAGATCTCGCCAAGCAGAAGCTCGGCTGGGAGGCGACCGTCTACGGCACCGACCTCGCAAGGCTGATGACCGAAGCCGACGTCGCCGCCCACCCGTTCGCAACAAAGCCCTGGGTCGATACGGTCCGGCTCGAGTCGTGGGGAACCGCGTGACCGCGCCGAAGGTGGCACCGCTGGACCGTAGCGGCGTCACGTACGTAGCGGGGCACCGCGGTCTTGCTGGCTCAGCAATTTGGCGGCGACTCGAACTCGACGGATTCTCGTCGCTCGTGGGACGCTCCTCCAAGGAGCTTGACTTGCGCGACCGAGCGGCGACCTTCGCCTTCTTCGCCGAATCGGAGCCACGGTACGTGGTGCTCGCCGCAGCCAAGGTGGGCGGAATCGTCGCGAACAACAGTCAACCCGTCGAGTTCCTCAGTGAGAACCTGCGCATTCAAACAAATGTCATGGACGCGGCTCTCGAGCACGGCGTCGAACGACTGTTGTTTCTGGGGTCCGCGTGCGTGTATCCAAAGTTCGCGCCACAGCCGATTACCGAAGACGCGCTGTTGACGGGGCACCTCGAGCCCACGAACGATGCCTACGCGATCGCGAAGATCGCCGGCATCCTCGCAGTCCAGGCCGTTCGCCGCGAGTACGACCGACCCTGGATTTCCGCTATGCCAACCAACCTCTACGGCCCCCACGACAATTTCTCTCCGACCGGGTCCCACGTGCTTCCCGCTCTCATTCGCCGCTACGAGGCAGCCCGCATCGAGGGCGAGCCGGTCGTCACCAATTGGGGCACCGGCTCGCCGCGCCGCGAATTCCTCTATGTCGACGACATGGCGGATGCGTGCCTGCACCTGCTCGACCGGGTTGACCGCCCCGAGCAGGTCAACGTCGGAACCGGCATTGACCTCACCATTCGCGAGCTTGCGGAGCCTGGTCAGCGACGCCGTGGGGTACGAAGGCGAGACGCGCTGGGATGCGTCGAAACCTGACGGCACGCCTCAGCGGCTCCTGGATGTATCCAAGCTTGGCGAGGCCGGGTGGAAGTCGAAGGTGACGCTCCCGGACGGGGTCGCGAAGTCTGTGGCCTGGTACCGCGAAAACGCTTCGTCTATTCGCGGCTGAGGATCTGGTCAATCCCCTCGCGGATCGCGTCGTAGTCAACCTCGAAGTCGCCGTCCCACTCGCCGTCCACCGTGCGCGCGTGGACGGCGACGTAGCGGAAGCCCGCGGATGCTGCGAACGTCGCGAAGTGCGGTTCGTGATGCGCAGAGGGCATGATTTCAACCAACCGAGTCCCAGGCGGGCAGAAGCCGATGTCTCCCATCGAGGCGCCGTGCGCGGCAACAATCAGCTCCGTGGCTGCGAAGTCGCTCGGAGAGAAGTCCGCGCGGATCGGGTCGTAGTTCTCTAGGTGGTAGTCGGCGGCAAGCGCCGCAAGACCCTCCGGGTTGACGATGGCACGGCGCCGTTCGCCCTCACGCATCATCAGCAAGCGACGCGGCCCGCCCGGCGTGGGCTCAACGCCAAGCGTCCGCATGAAGTCGGGACCAGTCGGCGAGTAGTAAGGGGTGCGGCCCGGCGCTGTGGGCTGGATGAGGTTGTCAACGCGGAAGTGCGCGCCCTTGGTCGCGGGCCGGCGCTTCTCGGCTGGCACGCCCGCGAGGTCCAGCAGCGTCGCAATGTTCTTCGACGGGAACGCGGGCACGATGACGTGATCCACGGCGTCCAGGTCGACGCCCGCCTCAACAGCGACGGCAAGCCGGCCAAGGCCGTCGAAGACGGCGTGCGCGTAGTTGTCGACCGTTGACGAGCAGGCGATGTTGAGCGTGGTGCCGCGAAGGCGAACTGGGCGCAATAGCCTCTGCGGGCGCGAGTACAGGCGGCCGCTCGCGCGCCGTGCGATTGTCGCGGCGTCAACGATGAATTCGCGCCGCGACGTCACGGGGAACGCGTGGCGGTTCATCACCACGGCCTTGCCGACCCAGCCCACCGCCTCCTCGGGCAGGACCTGCCGTAGGTGGGTGATGAAGTCGATCGGCTCGCCATCCGTAAAGCGCAGTTGCGACCAGTCGGGCCGGTGCGGCTCCCTGATGACCACGTACTTGCCGTGCGCGTTCGGCGGCGTGCTTGAGGCGAATAGCCGTGCGGGGCGGGTCATAGGCGCGCCAGCGGCGCGGATTGAACGGCTGGTATGCGGCCACCAAGACCTTCTTGAGCGGCGCAGGAAGCCGACGAGCGACCCGCCTCAGAACTTGGCGCACGCGGCACTCCCGTCACGGTTCAGGCGCCCCGGCTGGAATGCCCAGCCCATCGTATCCGAACGCTCCCGGCGACCACGTCGGCCCCCCACGGCGCGTAAAGGGCGCTCTAGGAGCGGGGCTTGGGGAGCGCTGCCGACTCCGGGACATCCGTGAATTCTGACTCCGGATGGGACTCGCGCCACAGGTCAAACGCGGCGGTGAGGCGCGCCGCGTCGCCGTCAGTGAGTCGGGCGCTGCTCACGAGGGGCTCGGGCTCCGGGAAGAAGTCAGCCCCGAATCGCGCACTTGGCAATTCCGCAAGGAATACGGCACGCTCGTCGTCCGACTCCCACAGGGATCCGCCGGATCCCTCCTTGAGCGCCGCAACTGCCTCGGCGCTCCAGCCGAATTCTTCGCGCTGACGCAACGTGCCCGCGTCGTTCCCGCTCAGCCAAAGCGCGACCCGGCCGTCCGCGCTGGCGTTGGCACGGTGCCCGCGCGCGGCGTCCGGGGGGGCGATCCCGAGATGCTCGTACATCGTCTCTACAACGCCGCCGTCCTCGAACCGATGGACCGTCACGTCCCCAAAAGCCTCCTCGAGCAGTGCGATCTGGCGGTCGTACTCCCAGAACGGGGCAAGCGCAGTGCGGAACTCGGAAAAGGTGCCCGCGTAGTGGCGGCTCGGCGCGCTGGCTGGGTCGCCGCTACTGGGCAAGTTGAACTTCACGGCCTGCCGATACAGCGAGTCGGCGAAGGTATCCGCGCGGCGCAGCCACACGACGACGGTCACGTCGAATCCCGCCGTGACCGCAGCGAGCTCTTTGACGAATGCGCGCCGGCGCTGCCAGTAGGACCGGCTGCTCACCTCGGGGGAGACGAGGCCGTGATGCCCTTCGATCGCGCCGTAGAGGCCTTCGGAGCTCAGCACGGTCAGGTCGGCGCCATCCGCCAAGCCGAGCAGGTAGCGCCTGAATGCGTCGAGGTTGACGGACTTCGCGGAGCGCGGCGCCTTGAGCGGCGCCAGTAGACCATTGTGTCCCTCGTGATTCTGAGGGCCAAAGAAGGCCGTCGGCGACGGGTAGAGGACGCCGTGTTCCCAGAGCCTGGCGCGATCGCCATGCATGACAAGTTGGGTTGCCGTGGTGCCGGTCTTGAGCGCGCCGATGTGCAGCAGCATGCGCGGGCGTGCCCCCGCGGGGCGGTCCACGGGCGGGCGAGGCGTAGGCGTGAACGCGCGAGTCAATCCCGATGCGAGCAGACGGCGGTGTTCGTAGGGCGCAAGGGCGGCAAGCCCCCGCGGCCCGTAGGCGTCGAGCACGCGTGGTTCCACTCCGGCTTCTTCTAGCCCCTGACGGTACGCGACGATCACACTTGACGGGACCCCGTGAAGGGCTCGGACCGCACGGTCTCTCAGACGACGGACGGCCTTTTTCATGCGACTATCACGCTGATCACGGTACCCGATTGACACCTCGTCGATCGCACCATTGAGGCCCCAGTCACGAGACGAGGAAGGCACTCTCTAGCCCCACAAGCCCTGGGGATTTTCGGACTCCGGGACGCCATGGAACCCGGCCTCGGGGTGGGACTCGCACCACTGATCAAAGGCCGCGGACAGCCGGGCCGCGTCGGCCTTCGTCAGCCGGGCGACGCTCGCGAGCGGGGTGGGGGCGGGGAAGAAGTCGTTGCCAAAACGGGCGTTGGGAAGCCCGGCCAGGAACGTGGCGCGCATGTCGTCCGAGTCCCACATTGACCCGTCCGAACCCTCGCGCAGTGCCTTCGCGGCTTCCGGGCTGAGGCCGAACGCGCCCCGCTGGCGAGTCCCGCCAACGTGGACGCTTCGCAACCACAGCGCCACGCGCCCGTCTGCGCTCGGGTTCACCCTGCGCTTGCCCGCGTCCTTAGGTGCGGCGACACCGAGCTGCGAGTACATGGCGCCCACGACGTCGCCGTCCTCCAGGCGATTCACGACGACGTCTCCGAAGACGTCTTCGATCGCGGCCACCTGCTGGTCGTAGTCCCACAACGGCGCCCCGGCTACAAGAAACTGCGCGAAGGTCTCTGCGTGCCGAATCTTGGTGCCCGATTCCGTCGGGGGTGCACCCTTGAGCAGCTGCCGGTAGAGCGAGTCAGCGAAGGTGTCCGGGCGCCGGAGCCACAACACGGGCGTGACGTCGAAGTCGGAGAAGTAGTCCCTGAGGTTCGCTATGAACTGCTTGCGCTTGGGCCAATAGGTCGGGTCGCCGCCGTCGATGTTCGCCAACAACGCGTCGCCGTCCACTCCGCCATAGAGATTCTCGGAACTCACGGCGACGATCTCCGCGCCTTGGCCGAAATCGCGGAGGTAACGGCAGAACGCCGTGAGTACGGGGTCCTTCTGAAACCCCGAGCGCACAAGACGGGTGACAAGTCCGTTGTGATTGAAGTCGGTCCCGGTTCCAAAGAACGGTACCGCTGCCGGATACAGGACTCCGTGCGCCCAAAGCCGGTCACGATCACCGTGGAGCGCGAATTGCAGCGTGGAACTGCCCGTCTTTGGCGCGCCGAGGTGGAGCAGCATGCGCGGCCGGGTTCCCGCGGGACGGGAAATCGGCGCGCGCGGCACGGGCGCGAAGCTGCTCGAGCCGAGCAGGCGCTGGTGTTCAAAAGGCCTTAGCGCCACAATCTGTCGGTCGCTAAACGCGTCAACCGCGCGTCGATCCACGCCCGCCTGCTCAAGCGCGTTCCGGTACGCGAGCAGGATCGACGGGGGCGCTCCGCGGAGCGCCAACACGACTCGGTCGCGCAGGCGGCGCAAGCTCCTCTTGAACGACCGCATCACGGGGGATACGTTATCGGACCATCCACGCATGGCTTTCTCATCCGCCTGCGCGCGAGTTCGGGCGAATCTGGCGACGACCGGGTGAGGCGTACCTAGGGCTCTGGGATTCCCATGAAGGCTGCCTCGGGGTGATTCTCACGCCACAGGTCGAAAGCGACGGACAACCGCACAGCGTCACCTTCGGTCAGGCGCGCGACACTCCCAATCCGTGCAGGCTTCGGGAAGAACTCGGATCCAAACCGGACGTTCGGGAGTCCTGCCACAAACGCATCGCGCGCCTGATCGGATGCCCACATGGATCCAGGAGACCCTTCCCGAAGAGCGGCCTTCGCCTCCGCGCTCAGGCCAAATGCCTGCCTCTGTCGCGTCCCGCCAGCATCGGTGCTGCGGAGCCAAAGCACGACGCGGCCGTCAGCACTCGAGTTGGCGCGGCGCTGTCCAGCGCCCGGCGGGGGCGCGATCCCCAGGTGCCCATACATGGCGCCCACCACGTCACCGTCCTCGAAGCGGTGAACGGTAACCCGACCGAACGCCTCCTCCAACGCGGCAACTTGGCGGTCGTACTCGAACAGCGGAGTTGCAGCCGTGCAGAACTCGGCAAAGGTCCCGGAGTAGCGCCGCTGGGAGGCGCGGCCCGTGGCGAGGTTCGCCTTCACGATCTCCCTATAAAGCGAATCGGCCAACGCATCGGGGCTACGGAGCCACAAGACCGGCTCAACCTCAAAATCTGCAAAGAGCTTGGCAACCTTGGCCAGAAAGCGGCGGCGGCGAGACCAATAAGACCTGCCCCAGCTATCCGGGCCAACGGATGTCGCATCGCCATCGATCGCCCCATAGAGCCGCTCGGAACTCACGACCGTGATGTCAGCGCCCGCCGCCAAACCAGCGGTGTAACGGCTGAAGGCAAGCAGCGTCGCATCTCCCGAGGCTGACGACCGTGCAAGCGGGGCGACGATTCCGTTGTGACTGTCGTAGTTGCGCGTGCCGAAGAAGCCGATCGACGGCGGATAAAGGATGCCGTTTTCCCACAGTCTCGATCGATCGTGGTGCATGGCGAGTTGCGTGGCGGTGCTGCCCGTCTTGACCGCGCCCACGTGAAGTATCAGTCGGGGCCTCGAGTTGGCTGCTCGGTCGACGCTGGGACGCGGCTGGGGGCTGAACTGATGAACCGCGGCCGCTGCGAGGAGTCTCCGATGTTCGTACGGCGCGAGCGATGCGAGCCCGCTGATCCCATACGCGTCAACGACAAGTTCGTCGATACCGGCCTGCACCAGAGCTTCGCGGTAGCCCGACACCACCCGCGACGGCGCGCCGCGAAGGGCCAGAATTGCGCGATCACGTGCCTCGCGGAGGGGCTTCTTCATGGCCTCATCACGCGGCTCACAATACCGGACGGGCCCCGCAGCAAACCCTGGTCGAGTCATGGCGCGCGCCCAACTCGTCGACGAGGAACGGGCACCCGGGGAGTCCCGGCACAATGGCAAACATGGACTCCCCCGACGCAACGCGACGACGGCCGCGCGCGCAAGCCTTTCGCGGATGGCGTGCGCGACGTGGCCGCGCTTGCGCCAGGAGTCCTCATGTTTGGGCTCAGCTTCGGGGCGCTCGTGAGGGACCGTGGCATCGACCCGATCGCTGGTGGCGCGAGTTCGGTGATCGTTGGCGCGGGCGCGGGTCAGACCGGCGCGGTCGAAGTTCTCGCTGCGGGCGGAACCATTGCTGTAGCCGTGCTCACGGCGCTCGTCATCAACGCGCGTTTCGCGCTCTATTCGGCGGCGCTCGCGCCGATGTTCTCGCGCTTCAGTCGCCGCTGGCGGTGGGGGCTCGCGTACCTGGTCGCCGACCAAACCGTTGCCCTTCACGCCCGCGGTCAGGAGCGGTGGCCCGCGCCGGAGGACCAACAGCGGTACCTCCTTGGCATCACGGTGCCCCTGCGGTCGTCGTGGATCCTCGGTTCGGTTGCGGGCCTGCTGCTCGGACCCGTCATCCCCGCCGCCTGGCAAATCGGCGTGATCGTGCCGCTCATGTTCCTGTCGCTGGCGATGCCGAACCTGAAGGGGGCCGCTACCGCTGCCGCGCTCATCGTGGGCGGCGTTGCGGTCATCGTGTTCCGCGACCTTCCTTACGGCCTCAACTTGATCGCGGGCGCCCTGGTCGGAATGGCTGCGGGCATGGCAATCCCCGAACGCGCCCAGCGGGCCGACGCCGACAGCACCGTCGGGGGTGACGCATGACGGTCTGGGTCACGTTCGTGCTCGCCGGAATCGGCACGTACTTCATTCGCCTGTCGGGAATCGCCCTGCTGCGCGACCCGGAGCGGCTCCCGCCTGCCGCGCGGCGCGCGCTGCGCATGATCGCCCCCGCCGCCATGGGCGCCATCATCGCCAACTCGCTATTCCTCGACGCGGAGGGCTGGCGCACCTTCGGCGCGTGGCACATCGCTGCCGTGGCGGGCGCGGCGATGGGCTTGTGGCGACGGTCCATGGGGTGGTCGCTGATCGCCGGCCTTGGCGTCTTCGCTCTCGCCCGCGCCGCTGGTCTCTAGCGGCGCACGGCAGAATGAGACCATGGAGCCCTTCACCTACACACTTGGCACGAAGTCGCGGACGTTTCGCCTCGAGGAGGACGGCTACACCGTCGTGATCGAGCACCGAGACACTGCCGACCCGCGCGGCACTCGCACCCAGGTTGAGCAGTGTGAGAACGAATCCGAGGCTCAGGCCGTTGTGACGAAGATGGTGTTCGACATGGAGCGCGGCGGCTGGCAGACGGACGCCGAACTCCGCACCGACGGAGCCTGACGTTCTAGACAGCACGCGGGGCGCTACGCGCCACCACACAAGGGGGGCGCCGTGATCGGATTTATCTTGCGGCTCGCCGCGACGGGTCTGCCGCTCCTGATACTCACGGGCTCTGCGGCCTGGGTCTCCTACGCCGTCGTCAAGCGCCGCCGCGGCGAGGCACCGGCGCGCAGGGCGATCCTCTGGACACTGCTCACTGCCACTGTTGCCACCTTGCTCGCGTGGACGCTCTTCCTCGGGAACCCGTCCCGCGCCGACAGCGACCGCGTCAACCTGACGCCCTTCCGCGAAATCTTGCGCGGAGTTCGGGTTATCGGCTCGGATTACGGGGTCATCAACATCTGGGGCAACCTGCTGGTCTTCGTGCCACTCGGGGTGCTCGTGACGCTGCTGTGGCGCGGCCGATGGCTAGCGGGAGCGGCCGTCGCGGTTGCGTGCGCCACCGGATTCTCAGTCGCCATCGAAGCCGCGCAGTACGCCGTTGGCCGCAGCTCAGACATCGACGACGTCATCCTCAATACTGCGGGAGCGCTCGTCGGAGCGCTCGCCGTAGGCGGGTGGCGGCTTGCGTCCCGCGCCCGCGAGCGCGAGGTCTAGCGCCGGACCCTGAAGCGCACGCGGGTGCCCGGCGCCGCCTGCGCCGCCTCGCCTAGCGACGATGCGCCGATCACCCCGACTACCGGGTAGCCACCCGTCGTGGGGTGGTCCGCCAGAAACACGATCGGCTGCCCCGACTGCGGCACCTGTATCGCGCCCGTCACGATGCCCTCGCTCTCGAGCTCGTCGCGGCGGGCAACCTCGAGCGCGGTGCCGGTGAGCCGAAGGCCCACGCGGTTCGAGGCGTCGGCGACGACGTAGGTGGCGCCGTCGAGCGCGGCGGCTCCGCCCGCCAGCCAGTCGTCGCGGGGGCCGGATCGGAAGTCGAGCGTGACGCAAGCCGGGACGTCCGGGACGGCTCCGGCGGCCCCGAAGACGACGGGGGGCAGCCCAGCGTCCGAGCCCACCGGCAGCTCGTCGCCGCGCGCGAGCGGCGCGGGCCCAAGCCCGGTGAGCAGGCACGTGGAGCGCGAGCCAAGCGCCGGCTCCACCGCGACGCCGCCGCGCACCCCGACGTAGGACCGCACGCCCGACGCCGCGCGGCCCACCTCGAGCACCTGGCCCGCGGCGAGCCGGAAGGGAGCGCCAAACGGGGCGGGGATGTCGCCCGCGAAGACTGGCGCGGGTGCGCCCGTGACGCACACCGTGGCGCCCTCAATCGCGCGGAGCGTGCAGCCGCCGAGCGTGGTCTCGAGCGTCGCCGCGCCGGGCGGGTTGCCGAGCGCGGCGTTCGCGGCAAGGTGCGCGTCGCGGTCGAGCGCGCCCGACGAAGTCACGCCCAGGTGCGCGAGGCCGCGCCTGCCCAGGTCCTGGACGGTGGTGAGGGGGCCTGGGTCGAGCACCTCAAGCGCGCGGCTCATGCGCCCTCCCCCGCCCGCACGAAGCGCACGGCGGTGCCGGGCTCGAGCAGGGCAGGCCGGTCGCGCGTCGGGTCCCACAACGGCGCCGCGTCCGGCGCGAGCGTGCCGACGATCTGCCACCCGCCGGGCGAACTGCGCGGGTACACGCCGGCGTACTCCCCCGCGAGGCCCACCGCCCCGGCCGGCACAGCGGTGCGCGGCGACGCGCGCCGCGGCGTCTGCCGTCCAAGGCCTGCCAGGTAGGCGAAGCCCGGTGCAAATCCGCAGAAGGCGACGTCGAGCGTCGCGGCCGTAATGATGTGAGGGACGTCCGCTTCGCCCACGCCCCACGCGGCGGCCACGTCCGCGAGGTCGGGGCCGTCGAAGATCACCGGCAAGGTCACGGTCCGCGTGGGCGCCGGGGCGTCCGCGGGAATGTGCCAGCCCGGAATGACCTGCGCCAAGTTGGCGGCCACGTCCCCATCGAGGCCGTCGATGAGCACGGTGCGCGCCGCCGGCACCAGGTCGGTCGCCGCGAATTCCCCTAGCCCACGCCGCCGCTCCGCCTCCGCGCGAAACGAGCGCGCCTGTGCGCCATCAGCCAGCTCCACCATCAGCGCGGTGTCGCCCACGCGTAGCACCCGCGGCGCGCTCACGGCGTGCTCACGAAGGCGCGCACGTCCACGCCGTTCGCCTCCAGGCGTTCACGCACCCGTGCGGCGAGCGCCGCGGCGCCGGGGGTGTCTCCGTGCACGCACAGCGAGCGGGCCTCGATCACCAGCTCGGCGCCTGCGGCGCTGATCGGCTCGCCCCGCGCGATCGCGAGGGAGCGTGCGACCACCTGCCCGGGGTCGGAGATCACCGCGCCGGGAAGCGAGCGCGGCACAAGCGTGCCGTCGGCAGCGTACGCGCGGTCCGCGAAGGCCTCTGGGACCCCGTCCACACCGGCCGCCGCCGCAAGCCTCAGCACCGCCGACCCCGGAAGCCCCAGGATCCCAAGCGGGCGGTCCAGCGTGCGAGATGCGTCGCGCACCCCGTCCACGACCCCGCCAGCTTGCTCGGCCTCCGCGACGATCCGGTTGTACAGGGCGCCGTGCGGCTTGACGTAGGCGACCGCCCCGCCTGCCGCCGACGCGTGCGCCTCAAGCGCGAGCACCTGCTCGGCGACGAGGCCCGCGAGCGCCCGCGGCTCAATCTCGACAGCGCGCCGACCAAAGCCCTCGCGATCGGCGTACGACACGTGCGCGCCGATCGCGACGCCCCTAGCTACCGCGGCCTGACAAGTCCCGAGCATCGTCGTGGCGTCCCCGGCATGGCGCCCGCAGGCGACGTTCGCGCTCGTCACGACCGCGAGCAACGCGGCGTCGTCACCCACGCCTTCGCCTAGGTCGGCGTTAAGGTCGATAACTCGCCGTGCGTTCGCCACAATCCCACGCTAGCGCGCAGGCCGCGCCTACTCCTCGGGAGTGGCCTCGGGGGCGGCGGCCGAAGCCGCCGACGCTCCCACGCGGGCCGCGATGAGTACTCCAGCAAGGGCGGCCACGGCAGCGGCCAGAGTGCTCAGGACGACCCACGCCCACACGGGTATGCCACCGCCGCCACCGGATTCGGCCGCCGCGGAGACGGTCGCGGTTGGCGACGCCGACGGCACGGGAGCAGCAGCGGGCGGCGCCTCAGTGGCCGACGGCGCGGGCGCGGGCTCGGTTGCTGGCGCAGGCGCGGGCTCGGTTGCCGGCGCGGGCGCGGGCTCGGTTGCCGGCGCAGGCGCAGCCGGCGCGGGCGGCGGGCCGTCGCCGAAGGCGCCCGCATGGGGCGCGCCTGTCATGTTGAGCAGGTCCCAAAAGGCGATCTCACCGTGGCCGTCCGGCGTGCGGTCCTGCAGGTTGCCGGGGTCGGTGATCTCGCGCGGGAATTTCACGCGGAGGGTCACGTAACCGTCGCCGTTGGCGATGGCGTTGCGCGTCGTGTCGTCATACGTGTCGGTGTCGAAACCCCAGATCTGCTGGCCTTCGCCGTCGAAGCCGATGCGGATCTGCCACGGCTCGGTCGGATCGCTGTCGAAGCTTGTCATTGGCTCGTCGAGGAAGAGGATCTCGTACGTGTACCAGTCGCCGTCAGAGAGGTCGTTGAACTCCTCGATGGTGTGGAAAGAGTCGCGGATGGCGCCCGCGCCGGTGCCCTTGTAGGGGTCGGTCTCGTCCGCAGAGTCCTTCTTGATGGAGGTGGTGATGGCGCCGTCCACGGTGCCGTCGTTGCGCAGATAGTAATTGGCGTTGTAGCGCAGACAACCGGTCAAGGCGAACGCGAGTACGAGGGCCGCAACTGCGGCGATGGATTTGCGCATGATCTCCACCCTCCCAAGGCTTACTGCGAGAGTAGCGCGAGCAGGCGCGACGCGCGAGGGGAACGGGCCTACACGACGAGGTTGAGCCGCTGCGGCGCCACCGCGACGGACAGCCGTTGCCCCCACGCGAGCGACAATGCGTCGGACTCGATCCCGTCGCCGAAAGCCACGAGCCGGTCAGACTCGACGGTGAGCGTCAGCGCGCCGTCCACCACCTCGCCCTCCGTGAGCTCGGTACCCGTCGCGGGCGACGGCCAGGCCTCGCGCACGAACCACGCAAGCCGCGACTCCGCCGGAGCGGGTAGCTGCATCTGCGAGTGCGACGCTTGCCAAATCGACCGCCCCCAGCCGGTGGCACCCGTCCCCGTCGACACGATTACCCCGGAAGACGCCTGCCGCTCCTCGCGACCGTCAGGCAGCGTGACGGTGTAGCGCGCGGTCTGGTGAGAGTCGTCGCCCATGAAGATCTCGTTGAGCGCCGTCAGCTGCTGGCCATCGTCGGTCGCACCGCGCACCATCGTGCGGGCCTCGACGTGGCCCGACACCGCGGGAGTCGCCGCGAGCGCAATCAGCTTGGCCGCGGCCTCCGGCGGATGAGGCACCAGCACGCCCGGGTTGCGCGCGGGGTTGGGGTTGATGCCGATCACCGGCTGGCCGTCGAGGTACTTGGCGACGTTGGCGACGAGCCCGTCCTGGCCCACCACGACCACCACATCCTCGGGCGCCCACAGGAACCGCGACAACTCGGCGCGCTCCACCATCCCGCGCCTCCAGTCCACGGGGGTGGCCGCGTGCACCGCCTCAATCGCGGACTGAGTGGCGTGGTCCCGTTCCTCGACGACGTCCATGGATTGGGCGCGCGTCTTGAGGAAGAAGGCCGCCTGCATCAGCGTGCCATGGCGCGCGTTCAGTTCCTGGAGCTCGGTGCGCCGATGCACCAGGACGACGCGGGGGGCGAGGGCCATGGGGCCGCGCGGCTAGTTGGGGTTCGGGGCGCCGGCGGCGGGCTTTGCCCGCGAGGCTCGGGTGGGCTTGGGCAGCGGCTGCGTGGGCCCCGGCTTGCCGCCCGCCAGGTTCGCGAGCGCGTTCGAGATGAGGTCGGGCGACACCACCAGCGTGCCCACCTGGGGCAGGTGCGCCGCGGCGTCACGAGCGGCGAGCGCGAAGATCGACTCCGGGGCTACCCCCGCGTACGCCTCCACCTTCGCCTTGTCGGCCGCGGCCTGCGCCTCGCCCACCAGCTTGGTGGACTTCGCCTGCGCGGCGGCGGCGGTCGTGTCGCGCTCCACGCGGGCGTCGTTGGCGATCTTGGCTGCGGCGGCCTGCTCCTCGGCCTCGCGGCGGGCGTTCGCGCCGCGCTGGTTGACCAGCAGTTCCTCGCGCTTGGCGAGCTCGATCTGGCTTTGGAGCTCGTTCTCGCTGATGGTGCGTTCGCGCTCGACCGCGAGCGCGCGACGCTCGTAGGTGGCCTTGTCGGCGTCCTGCTGGATGCGCTCGCGGGCAGGGGTTTGCAGCGCTCGCTCGACCTCCTCTTCGGGCCGGATCGCGACCACGCGGACGCCCACGACTTCGAGGCCGGTGGCGGCGAGCCGCTGGTCGGACGCGAGCCCCTCGGAGATGCGGTCGCGCACCGCCGTCATGCCCACCGACAGCGCCTCCTCCAGCGGGGTGTGGGCCACGTGGTCGAGCGCGTGCTGTTGCGCGGTCTCGGTCATCAAGCCGGCGATCTGCTGGAGCGGGGTGCCGCGCCATGCCCCAGTCTTGGTGTCGATCGAGAAGTCGACGCGCTGGGCTGCGACGGCGGGGTCGGTGACGCGGTACGTGACGGTGCCCTGCACGGACACGTCCTGGAAGTCCGCGGTGCGCGCCCGGAACGCCATCGGCAGCTCGCGGTCGTCAACCGGGACCTCGGAGATCACGGCCGTCAACGGCCGGAACCAGAACGACACGCCGGTGCCGCGCGGGCGGTACTTTCCGCGCCGCATCGTGACGATGTGCGTCGTGGGCGTGCTGCGCAGGTGGCGTACCCACGGATACCGGCTGATGTGTGCCATGGCTTCTCCCTCGAAGGACTAGGCACGACGATATCGCTCCAACTGCCGCATGGCACTGTCGAATGCGTGGTTTTCTGCTCACCCCGGTGGCACGATTGCGGGATGCCTCGACTCGCACGGTTTTTCACGACTCAGCTCAACGAGCAGGGACACCGCGTCACCACGCTCGAGCTCTTCTTCGACCTCGTCTACGTCTTCGCCTTCACGCAGGTGACGGCATGGATCGCTCGCGAGCACTCGGTGGTCGGGACGGCGCAGGGCCTGCTGATGTTGGCAATCATGTGGTGGACGTGGGTCGCCTACTCATGGATGAGCAACGTCATGCGCGCTGACCGCGGCGCCGCGCTGCTCGGCTTCGTGACGTCCGCCACCGCGATCTTCGTCGTGGCGCTGACGATCCGCCACGTGTGGGAGGCGGAGCCGGGCGAGCTTGCCCCCGTCGCATTTGCCGTGGGCTACGTGGTCATCCGGGTGGTCCACGCGGCCGTGTACGCGTGGGGTAGCCGTGGCCAGGCCTTGCTACTCAAGCAGATCGGCATGACAGCGCTGTCGTGGATCCCGACCGCGCTGCTCCTGCTGGTGGGCGCGCAGTTGGCCCCGGGCGAGCGCATCTGGCTGTGGGCGGGGGCCCTTGCAGCCGACCTCGCCGCGACCTGGATCTTGGCCCGCGTCCTGAAGGGCTGGCAGATTCGTTCGGCCGTCCACTTCGCCGAACGGTTCGGGCTGATCGTGATCCTCGCGTTGGGCGAGTCCGTGGTCGCGGTGGGCGTCGCCGCCGAGCACATCGAGTTGACGGGCACGCTGATCTTCACTGCGGTACTTGGCACGCTGGCCGCGATGGCGTTCTGGTGGGTGTACTTCCGCGACGTGGGCCCAGCGGTCGAGCACGCGATGGTGTCCGCTTCCGGGCCCCGGCAGGTTGAACTTGGGCGCGACGCGTATACCTACCTTCACCTGCCGCTGGTGGCCGGCATCATCGTGGCCGCGGCAGGCGTGGAGGAGGCGGTGTTCGCGCTCGCGGACCACGAGGTCGCAGGGCTCGCCGCCACCTTGATTGCGGCCGGCTCGGCCCTTGTGTGCGCAAGCGGTGCCGCGCTCATGGCACTCGTGCGCGGACCGTGGCTGTGGCTGACGCTCGCCGCGGCGTTCTTCGTCGCCGGCGCCTTCTGGATGCGAGCGTGGGATCCGATGGTCGCGCTGGGCGCGACGGCGCTAGTGATGTGGGTGGTCGGGCTGGCCACGCCGAAAGCACGAGCGCACGCGTAGTTCGAAAATCTAGCCGCCGGACTCCAGCGCGCCAACCGCCGCGTCAATGATCCGGTCCCGCGTGGCGTCGTCCATATCCGCCTTGCCGGGGTTGAGCATCAGCCAGCCATCGAAGGCGCCGTGGAGCGCGCCGAACGCGGCGCTAACGCGCATCACGACGTCGGGCGGCGCCTTGGCCGGATCCTTGACGCCCGCGAGGCCGGCGACAAGCACGCCCGCAGCCTGCTGCGGCAGGCCCGACTTCTCCATCGCAGAGCGAAGTTCGAACGTGGCGCGCGAGTCGGTCATGAGCGATGCCATGTCGGCGCCGGAGGTGATGAGCGTGGCGACCATGTCCGTCAAGAACGCGCGGCGGCCGGCGGGCGTGGTGCAGTCCGCGGGCTTGGCGAGCACTTGGCCGAGGCCGTCGATCACCGGCTGCTTGAGCGCGACGAGGATCTCCTCTTTCGACGCGAAGTGGTAGTAGAGCGCGGCCTTGGTGACGCCCAGCTCGTCGGCGATTGCCTGCGTCGAGGTGGCCGCGTAGCCGTTCTCGCGGAACATCCGCGTGGCGACGGCGAGGATGCGGTCGCGGGTGTCGGTGCGGCGCGCGTCGGGCGTGGCAGCCAGCCCGGTGGCTGCGGGAGTGGACGTCATCACACCTCCGTTGGTTTGACTTGACGATCGGTCAGTTCGGGTGCCACGATAGCGCCTGGCGCAAATACTTACCAACCGTACAGTTAGGAATGTCACATGCAGGCCCTCGCCCGCTTCTCGATCACCCGCCCACTCCTCGTGATCGCCCTGTGGGTCGCCGCGATCGTCGGAGTGCAAGGCGCGCTCGCTATCGCCGGCGACAGCTACTCAAACGACTTCGAGCTGACCGGGACGGATAGCCAAGCCGCGCGCGACCTCCTTGAGGCGCGATTCCCGGGATTCGGTAGCGGGGCGGGCGACCAGCTCGTGTGGCACTCCGACGGCGGCCAGTACGACGACCCTGCCCTGCGCAGCGCTGTCGAGGGCCTCATCACTGAGATCGCAGGCCTCAACTCGGTGGCGCTCGTCGTCTCCCCGTTCAGCGGCCAGGCTCCCAACCAGGTGAGCCCCGACGGCACCGTCGCGTTTGCGACCATCCAGTACGGCACCGGCGGCTTCAGCGTCGACCGTGCCGACCTCGAGGCAATCGCCGATGGCGTCGCGTCCCTGAAAGCCGAAGGCTACGACGTCGCGGTGGGCGGCCAGGGCATCGGCACCTTGTCGCAGCCGGAGGTGGGGCCGGCGGAGGGCATCGGCGTCGTCATCGCCGCCATCATTCTGCTGTTCGCTTTCGGGTCGCTTGCCGCAATGATCCTGCCGCTTGTGTCCGCGCTCGCCGCGCTCGGCGTCGGGCTCGGCGCAGTTGGCCTGCTGGCGAACGGGTTCTCGATCTCGGACACGGCGCCCATCATCGGCGCGCTGCTTGGCCTTGGTGTGGGGATCGACTACGCGCTTTTCGTGGTCAATCGCCACCGCCGCAACCTGATCGCGGGCCAGCCCGTTCAGGCCTCGATCGTGACGTCCATCAACACGTCCGGCCGCGCCGTGGTGTTCGCGGGGATCGCCGTAGTGATCGCCCTCGCCGGCATGTTCACACCCGGCATCTCGTTCCTCGACGGCATGGCGATCGGCGCGAGCGTCGCGGTCGTCTTCACCGTACTGTCGACCATCACGCTGCTGCCCGCGCTGCTCAAGCTCATGGGGCTGCGCGTGCTCAACAAGCGCGCCCGCGCCGAGCTCGCGGCCGGCCGAACAGACGGCGAGCACGCGTCGCGCCCGTTCGTGTGGTGGGCAAAGACGGTCCAGAGCCACCCGCTCGTGATCGGCGGCGCCGCCCTGCTGACGCTCGTCCTGCTACTGATCCCCGCGCTCAGCCTGCGGCTCGGCGCCGCGGACCAGGGCAACGACCCTGCGGGCTCCACCACCCGCGAGGCCTACGACCTGCTCTCCGACGGCTTCGGCCCCGGCTTCAACGGTCCGCTGATCGTGGCGGTAGACCTCGCGTCCAACCCCATCGACCCCGCGTCGCTCGACCCTGCCAACCCCACGCAGATCCCGCCGCAGCTCGCACCCATCGCGACCGCACTGTCGCAGGACCCCGGCGTCGCCGCCATGCTCGGGCCCATCCCCAACCAGGCGGGAGACGCGGCGCTTTTCCAGGTGATCCCCACCACCAGCCCGCAGGACGCCGCGACTTCGGAGCTCGTCAACCGCATTCGCGACGACTACGCCCCCGCCTCCGCGGACGCGGGCGCCGTTGTCCACGTCGGTGGCGTCGTCGCGGTGTTCGAGGACTTCGCGCATGAGATCCAGTCAAAGCTGCTGCTGTTCTTCTCGGTGGTGATCCTACTGGGCACCGCGCTGGTGATCATCGCTTTCCGCAGCCTGCTGGTGCCGCTCGTCGGCGCGGTCATGAACATCCTGTCGATCGGCGCCGCCTTCGGCGTGCTGGTCGCGATCTTCCAATGGGGCTGGGGCTCGAACCTGCTTCGCACCGGCGACGGCGGCCCCATCGAGTCCTTCCTACCCATCATCATGTTCGCGCTCGTGTTCGGGCTGTCGATGGACTACCAGGTGTTCCTCGTGTCGCGCATCGCCGAGGAGTGGCACGCGCGCCGCAACAACACCGAGGCGGTGCGTGCCGGCCACGCGGAGGTGGGGCGAGTCATCCTCGCCGCCGCAGGCATCATGATCTTCGTGTTCGCGGGCTTCGCGCTCGCCGACGCTCGCATCATGAAGCTGTTCGGCCTGGGCCTAGCGGTGGCGGTCGCGATCGACGCGCTGATCGTGCGGGCCGCGCTCGTGCCCGCGATCATGCACGTGGTTGGCAAGAGCAACTGGTGGCTGCCACGCTGGCTCGACCGCGTGCTGCCGCACGTCGCGATCGAGGATGCAGAGGACGAGCGGGCCGCCGCTGAGGCAACCGGCGGCGCGAAGCCGAAGGTGGGGGTTCGCTAGCGCGCGAGCAGGCAGAGCTCGACGAACCCGCGCGGGTTGGAGAGCGGGTCCGCCTGGCCCTCCGGGTGGAGCTCGATGTTGGCGCCCCACACGGCGCCGGTGCGTTCCTCGGTGACGTCAAGCTCCACGGACTGTGCGGCGGCCCAGCGAACCATGTCCTCCTCGAGCTTCGCCAAGTCGCGGAAGTCTCCCTCCTGGCGGGCCGTCACGTACTTTCCGCCCGGGATGGTGCTCAGCACGTACGGGGCCTCGATCCAGGCGTCGGGCGCGACCGCCCAACCGACCTCGATATTGAAGGGCCGCTCGACATGCTTGGTGCGGTACCGGATCAGCGCGGGGCCCACCGGCTCGATGCCGCGGGTCGCGAAGTAGCCGCCGAGCGCGTCGAAGGCCTCGGACACGCGCAGCGGGAGGTTGGCGAACGACACGCTCAACGGCAGCGCCGCGTAGTGCAGGGCAGGTCTGTTTTCAACGCCGATGTTCACCATGGCCCTAGCCTAGGAGGTCACGTGGCACGGTGCCCCGCGGGCGGCGCGGACGCGCCGGACGGCCCTACCGATACTCGGGGTTCGGGTGGTCAAAGCGCGCGCCATCGTTCCATTCCGCCCGGGAATTCCCGCCCTCGGGGAAGCCGCCCTGGGCCTTGAGCATCGCCGCCATGTGCATCAGGTTCCATGTCATGAACGTGGTGTTGCGGCGCGTGAAGTCGTTCTGCGGGCCGCCGCTGCCCTCGTCGAGGTACGACGGCCCGGGCCCCGCCTCGCCGATCCAGCCGGCATCGGCGTTGGGCGGGATCGAGTAGCCAAGGTGTTGCAGCGAGTACAGCACGTTCATCGCGACGTGCTTCACGCCGTCCTCGTTGCCGGTGACAAGCACCCCGGCGGTCTTGCCGTAGTAAAGGTACTGGCCGCGGTCGTTGAGCGAACCCGACATCGCGTACAGGCGTTCGATGAGTCGCGTTGCCACGGATGTCTTCTCTCCGAGCCAGATGGGGGTCCCCAACACCAGGATGTCCGCGTCGAAGATGCGGGGGAACAGTTCGGGCCACTCGTCGGTGGCCTGCTTGCCGCCCAGGACGTCCGCGGTCATGTCCGGGTACACCCCGGGCGCGACGTCGTGATCGACGAGCCGGATCTCGTCCACTGTCACACCGTGCTTGCGCATGATCGCCACGGAGTTATCCATGAGGCCCTGCGTGTGAGACATCGTGGGGGACGGCTTGAGCGTGCAGTTCACGAATGCGGCCGTGAGGTCGGTGAAGTCGAGGCTGTTCGGGTCGGTGGGCGCTGCCATGTGAGCTCCTTAGGGACGTCGTCGTTCCTGCTGGGGCTGAAACGCGAAGCGGGGACAAGCCATTCCGGCCGCCCCCACTCGCGTCACAACTGCCTTAGGTGGTCGGCTCGTCGGCGCGGCGCGCGGTTGCGTCCACGGTGGCCCTGTTGAGCTCGCCCTGAAAACGGCTGAGCTCCCAGCGCATCATCGCGGCGAAGACTCCCCACAAGCCGAGGTCATCGAGTTGGCCCAATCCGGGGATGACGTCGGGGATGGCGTCGAACGGCCACACGGCGTACACCGCGGCGAGCACGGTCACGATCCACGTCCAGGGCGACATCTTGTGCTCGCCCTTGAAGATCGCCTTGATCATATTTCCCCACACGGTGGTTTCCCCCTTGCTCTGCGGGTTCCTGCAACCATCAATGAGAACACACTCCCCGCGGTTTTGCCAGGGCTTTACCCACCGGGGCGCTAGGGCGCGACGTTCTTGGCTCCAGACCCTGCCGTGGTGACCTCGCGCAGCACGCCCGTGTGGACGTCGAAAACGAAGCCACGGATCTGGTCGCGGTGAGGCACGAACACGTTGGAGCGCAACCGCTCGATGGACTGGCGCAGGTCCGCGTCGAGATCCTTGAAGGACTCCGGCGACCACGACGGCTTCATGCCCGTCTCCTCGAACAACTGGTCGCGCAGCTCGTCGTCCGTGAACGTGAGCGCGCCGCAGTCGGTGTGGTGGACGAGGATGATCTCGCGCGTGCCGAGTTTGCGCTGCGAGATCACCAGCGACCGGATCACGTCGTCGGTGACGACGCCGCCCGCGTTCCTGATGATGTGTGCGTCGCCCAGGTTGAGCCCGAGCATCGCGAAGGTGTCGAGCCGCGAGTCCATGCACGCCACGACCGCGAGCTTGAGCTGCGGCGGTAGCGGCAGGTCGGGCGTGTATTGCGCCGCGTACGCCGCGTTGCGTTCTAGAAGTTCGTCTGTGATACCCATGCCTCCCCCTCCCAGCGAGAACCAGGTCCCACTCTAAACGACGCGGGCCCGTCGCCGTGAGCGCGATAAGGTGGTGACCGATCGGGTCGAATCGTTTCGATCGCACACTCGAAGGGAGACCGCGTGTCGCGCGTATTCATCACGGGATCAGCGCAGGGAATCGGCCTGGAGTCCGCGAAGCAGTTGCTCGCCGCTGGACACGAGGTCGTCGCGCACGCGCGCAATGGCGAGCGCGCCGGCGAGCTCGCGGATGTGCTGCCGGGCGCGAGCGCGATCGTCGAAGGAGACCTCGCCTCCATGGCGTCGACGCGCGACCTCGCCGCGGCCGCCGCCGAACACGGCCCCTACGACGCCATCATTCACAACGCTGGCGTGGGAGGCGGCGGCGGGCGCCAGGTCACCGCCGATGGCCTTGAGCGCATCTTCCAGACCAACGTCGTGGGGCCGTATATCCTGACGTGCCTGATGCCGCTGGCACCGCGCATGGTGTACCTGACCTCCGGGCTCGAGGCGGACGGCCGCGCCAATCTCGAGGACCTCAACTGGGAGGCCCGCGAGTGGGACGGCATGCAGGCGTACAGCGACTCGAAACTGTACGACTCGATGCTCGCCTTCGAGCTCGCCGCACGGCACCCTGCGGTGCGCGTGAACGCCGTGGACCCGGGGTGGATCAAGACTCAACTTGGTGGGCCCGATGCGTGGGACCCCGTGGAGGACGGCGCCGATACACCGGTGTGGCTAGCGGTGTCGGACGACCCGATCGCCAAGGCGTCTGGCCAGTACGTCAAACGCCGCGAGGTGCACGAGCCGAATCCCGAGACGGGAGACCCCGCGCTGCGAGCGCAGCTCGTCGCGGCGCTCGAGGCCATCACGGGCCACATGGCCTGACCCCCGGTTTTAGGTCCATGAGTTGTGAGAGTCGTCTTGCTGCCCCGCTGTGCGGGGAGGAAGACTGGTTTGATCATGACGACGAAACGACGCTGGCACACGCCGGAACAGATTGTCCGCAAGCTTTCGAGTGCCGACCGGGTGCTGGCCGCAGGTGGTGATGTCGCCGCCGCGTGCCGGGAGCTCGGCGTCTCGGAGCAGACCTACTACCGGTGGCGCAACCAGTACGGAGGGCTCAAGGCTGAGGACGCGAAACGACTCAAGGAGCTCGAGAAGCAGAACTCGACGTTGAAGCGATTGCTCGCTGATGCCGAGTTGGAGAAGGCCGCGCTCAAGGAGTTGGCTGAGGGAAACTTCTAGGCCCGGGCAGGCGCCGCGCCGCTATCCGCCACCTGTTGTCGAGGTTTGACATCAGCGAGCGGACGGCGTGCCGTCTGGCCGGGCTGAGCCGCTCCGCGTGGCGCAGGCCGCTGCGTTCAGACACGGCCGCAGACCCCGACGCCGTGCTTCGTGCGTGGCTGCGTGACTGGGCCAAGAACCACCCACGCCGCGGATACCGCAACGCCCACGCTGACGCTGTTGGCGAGAGCTGGTACGTCAACCGCAAGAAGATCCAGCGTTTGTGGCGCGAGGAGGGCCTGCGCATCGTCGTCAAGAGGCGCCGCAAGCGGGTGGGTGGCTCGACGGTCGAACCGATTCAGGCGAGCGCACCGGACACGGTGTGGGCGGTCGATTTCCAGTTCGACGCGACCGAGAACGGCAGGCCCGTCAAGATCGCCTCGTTCGTCGACGAACATACTCACGAGTGCCTCGGTGGGCTCGTGGAGCGCTCCATCACTGCCGACCGGCTCGTAGACGAACTTGACCGCATCGTCGCAGTGCGCGGCCTGCCACAGGTGCTGAGGAGCGACAACGGCCCGGAGTTCGCGTCCCAAGCCCTCGCCGACTGGGCTAAGAACCGCGTCGGGTTGGCCTACATCCCGCCAGGCAAGCCCTGGCGCAACGGCTACGTTGAATCGTTCAACTCCCGTATCCGTGACGAGTGCCTGAAGCTCACCAGCTTTTACAGCCTGACTCACGCCCGCGTCGTCATCGAGGACTGGAAGCACGACTACAACCACGGGCGACGCCACAGCGCGCTCGGCTACCGAACCCCAAGTGACTATGCTCAACAATGCACACACCGATAACCCCGACGAGTCCCATAGTGATTGGACCGAATCACGGGGTCAGGCCAGTCGCGTTACCGTTGGGCGCACCCAGTATGTTCACGTTCACATTCTGATGTCAAACCCTCCAGAGTCACGATTGCATTACGCCGAGTCACAAAGCGTCACAACGGCCACATTCGCCACCGCGTCAGGTGGTGCGAACGGGCGCAGTCGACTGGCGTGCGATCAGCCACGGGGCGATCGCGGTGTTCGGAGGCTCCTCGGTACCCGCGATGCGCGCGAGCACGACGTCCACTGCAAGGTGGCCAACGGCGTCGAAATCCTGGTGCACCGTCGTGAGCGGCGGCATGCTGTGGCGGGCCTCCGGGATATCGTCGAAACCCCCGACGCTGACGTCGCGAGGCACCAGCCTGCCGACGTCGTGCAGCGCGTGGATGAGGCCCATCGCCATCTGATCGTTGGCGCAGAACACCGCGGTGACGTCCGGCGCGATCTGCTGGCCGGCGCGGTAGCCCGACTCGACGGACCAGTCGCCCACGATCACGGGATACGGCTCAAGGCCGGCCGCTGCCATCGACTCGAGGTAGGTGTCGCGCCGCAACTGCGCCTCCGCGAAGTCGTCGGGGCCGGCTACGTGCTGGATCCGCGTGTGGCCAAGCGACAACAGGTGATCCATGGCGAGCTTCACTCCAAGCCGCTGATCGATCGAAATAGACGATTTTCCGCGTGCTTCGCCCGTCAAAAGGTATATTTTCGGCAAATCCACCTGCTGTGCGTCTACCGCCGCGAGCACATCGTTGTGCGGCGCGAGCAGCACGAGAGCGTCGATCGAGCGTCCCAGCAGGAACTCAAGAGAGTCCTTCACCTGCGCCTCCGTTGAGTCCGTGGAGGTGCCAAGCGCGTGCAGCCCGGCCTCGCGCGCGGCGCGTTCAACCGCGAGCCGGCTACTCATCGGACCAAAGTCAGGCGCACTGGGGCTCAGAATTCCAATAGCGCTGGACCTGCCAGTGACGAGAGTGCGGGCGGCAAGGTTGCGGCGATAGCCGAGCTGCGTGATTGCGGCCTGCACCTTCGCGCGCGTCTCGGGCCTAATCCCGGGGTAGCCGTTCATCACTCGCGAGACCGTCTGGTGCGAGACGTTGGCGAGGTTGGCGACGTCGTGCATGCTGGGCCCGTGGGGCTTCCTAGCCAACTCAACCTCCCTAAGTCGCGCGCACATTCGCGTCTGGCCGGTTTGCCGTCACGAGCTGCGAGCACCCGGTCGCGGACGCCCCAGAACCATCGATTCTCGCCAGCACAATGATCTTTGGGCGCCCATGACCGCGATGTTCACGATAACATTCATGTGGTCGTCAGGACTGTGCATGAAGAGTTTATCGGTCGCGGGCATAGGTGCCCAGCCGCAACGGGATAGCGAAGAAGGTGTCATGGATCAGGCGAACGCGGTTCGGCCGCGCAACGCTGCGGGCAGCGCTCCGGCGCTCGTCCGGGATCCCGCGATCGCCCACGAATCCGCACTCATGGCGGATGGCCGCGACCTTCACTACTACGATGACCGCGACCGTCCTCCGCGCGGCAGCCGGCGCGTCGACGCCCGAGAGCTGGACCCGCGTCCGGCGACGCCCGAGCTTCGCCGCGACCCGCTCACACTCGAGTGGGTGGCCGTCGCCGCGGCGCGGCAGAACCGCGTCTTCCTCCCCCCGGCCGACGCCGACCCGCTCGCGCCACAGACCCCCACCAACCCGTCCGAAATCCCTGACGACTACGACGTCGCGGTGTTCGAGAACCGCACCCCCTCCTTCGGCCCCGCCGCGGGTCCGGCCCTGTCCCTGACCGCGCACGGACTCGAGACAAGCGCGCCGGCCGCTGGACGATGCGAGGTGGTCTCGTTTAGCCCGGACCGCGAAGGGTCGTTGGGGACGCTCGGCGCGGGCCGGGCGCGCACGGTCATCGAGGCCTGGGCGCACCGCACAGCCGAGCTGTCCGCGATTCCGAGCATCCGCCAGGTTTTCCCGTTCGAGAACCGCGGCGAGGCGATCGGCGTCACGCTGCATCACCCGCACGGCCAGATCTATGCGTACCCCTACGTCACGCCGCGCACCGAGCGTCTGCTAGCCGCGATCGCAGAGTACGGACCCACGCTGCAGGCGGACGTGCTGGACCGCGAACACGGCGGCCCGCGGCTGTTGGTGGGCGGCGAGCACTGGACCGCATACGTCCCGTTCGCTGCGCGCTGGCCCATCGAGATCCACGTCGCGCCAAATCGCCACGTCCCCGACTTCTCGCAGACCTCGCTCGCGGAGCGCGACGAGCTCGCCACGCTATTGCCGCGGCTGTTGCTTGGGGTGGACGCGCTGTACGACTCCCCCACGCCGTACATCGCGGCGTGGCACCAGGCCCCGTTGGAACGCGGCGACAATGTGCGCATGATGCTCCAGATCACCAGCCCCCGCCGGGCCGCCGACAGGCTCAAGTTCCTGGCGGGCTCCGAGGCCGCGATGGGCGCATGGATCACCGACGTGACCCCCGAGTCCGCTGCGGCGGCCCTGCGTGACGCCCTGCCCGCAGCAGCACCCGCGCCGGCAGGGAGTGGATCGTGATCACGGCGTCCCCGGCCGACGGCGCCGCACGCGAGTTCGCGTCGCACCACGGGCGGGCGCCCGACGGCGTGTGGTCGGCCCCCGGTCGCGTCAACCTGATTGGCGAGCACACCGACTACAACGGCGGGTTCGTGCTCCCGTTCGCGATCGAGATGCGCACGGCGTGCGCGATCGGCCACCGCTCGGACCGCCTCATCACCGTCGGTTCCACCTTTACTCCCGAGCACGTCGAGGCTGAGATCGACTCGCTCGGCACCGACGGATTCTCGGGCTGGTCGGCGTACGTGCTCGGCGTTGTGTGGGCGCTTCGCGAGCGGGGCGTGGACCTCTCTGGCCGCCCCGGCCTCGACGTCGTCGTGGACTCCAACGTGCCCGTCGGCGCAGGAGTGTCCTCGTCCGCCGCGCTCGAGTGTGCGCTCGCCTCTGCTCTCAACGACGAGTGGGAACTTGGCCTCAGCGTGGACGAACTCGTCGCGGTCTGCCAACTTGCCGAAAACGGCGCGGTGGGGGCGCCCACCGGCACCATGGACCAGACCGCCTCACTCAAGGGCGTCGCGGGCCACGCGATCCTCGTGGACTGCGAGTCGAACGATGCGACGCTCGTACCCCTGCCGTTGGCGGAGGACGGCCTGACGATGCTCGCGATCGACACCCGCGTCGCGCACGGCCACGCCGACGGCGGCTACGCTTCCCGGCGCGAGTCCTGCGAGGCGGTCGCCGCGGCGCTCGGCCTCGCCAGTTTGCGTGCGGCCGACCTCGCCAGCCTCGAGAGGGTTCGGACCGTCGTCGGCGACGTGGACTACCGCCGTGCGCGCCACGTCATCACGGAGAACGCCCGGGTGCTCACGGCCGTGGACATCCTCAACTCCGCCGGCGCACGCGGACTTGGTCCCGTGCTCGCGGCCTCTCACCTGTCGATGCGGGACGACTTCGAGATCTCCGTCCCGGAGTTGGACCTGGCGGTGGATGCGTCGCTTGCCGCCGGCGCGCTGGGCGCGCGGATGACCGGCGGCGGCTTCGGCGGCACGGCCATCGCGCTGGTGCCCACCGACGAATGCGACGCCGTCAGCGAGAGCGTTCGCTACGAATTTGAGGACGCCGGATTCTGCTCCCCCCACATCTTCTCCGTGACGCCCTCTGCGGGCGCCAAGCGCGACGAATAAGCCTGGCGACCAGGCGGGAAGGCTGAACTCATGACGTGGATGGTCACAGGCGGCGCGGGCTACATCGGGGCGCACGTGGTGCGGGCCCTGGCCGCGGCCGGGCACAGCGTCGTCGTCATCGATGACTTGTCGACCGGCCGCGCGGAGTTCGTACCCTCCGACGTCCCGCTCGTGAAAGCGTCGGTGCTCGACACGGCGTCGGTTGCGGCGGCGATGACCGCCCACCAGGTCACGGGCGTGATCCACTGCGCCGCCTTCAAGTACGCGGGTGAGTCCGTCGCGCGTCCGCTACACACCTACCGCCAGAACGTCACAGGGACCGAGTCTGTGCTCGAGGCGATGGAGCTGGCGGACGTGACCGCGCTGGTGTTCTCCGGCTCGGCGGCCGTCTACGGCACGCCGGCCACAGCCCTCGTCACGGAGCAGACAACGCCGCAGCCCGAGTCGCCATACGGCCGGTCCAAGCTGGCGGCCGAATGGGTTATCGCCGACGCCGCAGTCGCCCTGGGCATGCAGTCTCGCCGGCTCGCGCACACGACGCTGCGGTACTTCAACGTTGTCGGCAGCGCGCGGCCGGACATCTACGACGTCAGCCCCTTCAACGTGCTGCCGCGCGTGTTCGCGGGCCTTGCCGAGGGCCGCGCGCCCGTCATCTTCGGTCATGACTACGACACGCCAGACGGCACGTGCGTGCGTGACTACATCGACGTCGGGGACGTCGCGCTCGCCCACGTCGCGGCGGCCGAGGCGCTGCACGACGGTGTGACGCTGGCGCCGGTGTACAACCTCGGCTCCGGCACGGGCACGTCAGTGCGCGAGCTCATGGACGCCGTGGTGGACGTAACCGGCACCGACCTCACGCCGGTGTACGGTGACCGCAGGCCAGGGGACCCCGCCCGCATCGTCGCGGACGGCACGCTCGCTGCCCGCGACATTCGGTGGGACCCCAAGACGCCCGTCGGCGCCTCAGTTGCGTCCGCGTGGGCCGCCCATCCAACGCCACAGGGCTGATACACCCCCGTGGTCCCGACCTCGCGCCGCTAGGGTGCTGTTATGACGTGGATGGTCACCGGGGGCGCCGGATATGTCGGCTCGCACGTGGTGCGCGCGCTACGCGCCGACGGGCACACGGTCGTGGTAGTCGACGACTTCTCCGCTGGCACGCCGGGCTTCGTCCCTGGCGACGTGGCGGTGGTGCGCGGCTCGATCCTCGACCCCATGACTCTCGATAGCGCGATCAACGACTTCTCGGTCACGGGCGTGGTCCACTGTGCGGCGTTCAAGAAGGCCGGCGTGTCCGTGGAGATGCCGCTGCACACCTACCGCCAGAACATCGCGGGCACCCTCGCGGTGCTGACCGCGATGGAGCGCGCGAGCGTCCCCCACCTGGTGTTCTCGAGCAGCGCCTCCGTCTACGGCACGCCAAAGGTCGCCAGGGTGACCGAGGATGCAGAGCTTGCGCCGGAGTCGCCCTACGGCGAGTCCAAGCTCGTGGGCGAGTGGATGGTGCGGGCCGAGGTCGCGAAGCCGCAGCGGGCGGGCAGCGTCTTCTGCGCCACGTCCCTGCGCTACTTCAACGTCATCGGCACCGCATACCCGGACGTCCACGACAACAGCGACGAGAACGTCCTCCCCAAGTGGTTCCGGAGCATCATCGACGGCAAGGCGCCAATCATCTACGGAGACGACTACGACACGGACGACGGCACCTGCGTGCGGGACTACGTGGACGTCGGGGCGGTCGCCGAGGCCCACGCAGCCGCAGCGCGCCGCCTCGAGGCCGGCGAGCCGCTCAAGCCGGTCTACAACCTCGGCTCCGGCACCGGCTCATCCGTGCGGGAGATCGCCGATGCCGTTGTCTCGGTTTCCGGAACGCACCTTGTCCCTGAGGTGGGGCCGCGCCGCCCTGGCGACCCGGCGCGCATCGTCGCCGACGGGACACTCGCCGCACGCGATCTGGGGTGGACCGGAGGCGGCAACCTGCACGACGCCGTGGCGGCCGCCTGGGCGGCCCATCCCAAGGGGTAGCGCGCCCCGCCTGCGTGGTCGGGGGCGCACTCGTGCCGTTGGCGCTAGGCCGAGGCGACGAAGGTCTCGTACATCGCGTTCGCCTCATCGGCCGAGTACGGCAGTCGCTCGTCGAGCAGCCACTGGACGAAGGCGAGTAGCGCTCCCGCGATGAACGCCGCTCGCGCCTCCGCCGGCGCGGGGTGGCGAACGCCGGCCGCCTCGCGATCGCGGATGGTCGCGAGCGCCCGGTTCCTCAGCATCTGCCGCGCCTCTCGCTCCACGAGGTCGATGCCGCGCGACCCGAAGAGCGACCGAAACATCTGCTGGTGTTCCGCGACGTGCAGAAATAGGCCCTTGGCCGGGAGGACCGGGCCGTCCGTGGTGGTCTCCGCCTCGATGTGGGCGTCGAGGTCCCGCGTCAGGTGGTTCATCTGCGCGAGTAGGAGGTCGTCCTTGGTGTCGTAGTGGGCGTAGAACGTGGACCGGCCGACGTTGGCCTTGTCGATCAAATCCTGCACCGTGACGCGGTCGTACCCCTTGGTGGCGATCAGCTCCATGAGCGCGTCGCTGAGCGCCGCCTCCGTGCGCCGCACCCGCCGGTCCCGCGTGTCTTCTGCCGCCATCCGCGCCTCCAGTTTCCGACCAATGTTGGCGATCTGTTCGGTTCCGAACACTGCGCCGCATCTGTTGATTGACCGGCGTCCGCGGCCCGCATAGTTTTCGAACAGTCAGTTCGATTTCGGACTCACTGTACTGAAACCTTGACCGCCTCACAAGGAGCGCCATGACAACGCCAACCATTCGCCTTGACGACGCGACGCGGGCGTACGACACGCCCGCGGGCACTTTCGCAGGCATCCGCAACGCCAACCTCGAGGTCGCGCCCGGCGAGTTTGTCGCGATCGTCGGCAAGTCCGGTAGCGGCAAGTCCACCCTGCTTAACCTCGTCACGGGGATCGACCGCCCCACGTCGGGTGAGATCCACATCGCGGGCACCGCCCTGAGCCCGCTGAGCGAGGACAAGTTGGCGTCGTTCCGCGGCGCGCACGTGGGCGTCGTCTTCCAGTTCCAGCAGCTAATGCCCACGCTGACCATCGCCGAAAACGTGATGATGCCCATGGACTTCCTGGGCACCCGGCCGCGCGCGGACCGTCGCCCGCGAGCACTCGAGTTGCTCGAGGACTTCGGGGTCGCGGGCCACGCGGACAAGTACCCATCCGAACTGTCCGGCGGCCAGCAGCAGCGGGTCGCCATCGCGCGCGCGGTCGCAAACGAGCCCGCGGTGATCGCCGCCGACGAGCCAACGGGAAACCTCGACTCGGCGAGCGCAGACACCGTGCTCGCCCTGCTCGCCGGACTCACGGCCGGCGGCACCTCCGTGGTGATGGTGACCCATGAACGTGACATCGCCCGCAAGGTCCACCGCACCGTCATCGTCGCCGACGGCGAGATCAAGGGAGGCGCTCGTGGCTGACACGCGCCGCACCAAGCTCCTGCGCGATCTGTGGTCGAGCCGCGGCCGGGCTGGACTCGTGGCGGCGTCCATCGCCGTCGGCGCCGGCGCAATCGGCACGGTGCTTGGCGCATACAGCGTCATCGACCGCGAAATCGCCACCAGCTTCACCTCGACCCAACCGCCCGCCGCCGTCATCTCGATCGCACCAGGGACCATCGAGCCGGCCGATGCGGAGCGCATCGCAGCGGCGGTCCCCGGGGTATCGGCGGCGGAGTCGCGCCGCGAGGTCCTTGTCCGGATGACGAACGAGCCGGGGTGGCAGCCGTTGCGGCTCGTCGTGGTCGAGGACTTCTCCGACGTCCGCGTCCAGAGGTTCTTCCCGGAATCCGGCTCCTTCGCTCCCGGCACGGGCGACATCCTGCTCGAGCGCGCGTCGGTCAAGGAGGTGGAGCTCGCCGTCGGCGACATCTTCGCCGCGAACGCGCCGGGCCAGCCCGCACGCAACCTGACCGTCGTCGGGCTCACCCACGATCCCGGCCGCACCCCCGCGTGGATGTTCGGAAACGTCGTGGGCTACGTGACGCCGGAGACGGTCACCGAACTCGGGATCCCTGGGCCGCTCAGCGGTCTCGTGATCGCCACGGAGCCCGGCGCGTCGCGAGACGACAACCGTGCCACCGCAAGCGCCGTCGCGTCCGCGCTCACCACCGCGGGCGCGACAATCACCGGCACGGACGTCCCCGTTCCAGGCGAGCACCCCGCCGCCGGCGTCATGCGCACGCTGCTGTACCTGCTTGGCGTGTTCGGGGTGGTCACCCTGCTCGCGAGCGCGGCGCTGGTCACCACGCTGATCGTGTCCCTCATGAACCAGCAGTCAAAGCAAATCGCGCTCATGAAGGCAGCGGGTGCCACGTCTCGACAGATCGCGTCGATCTATGTGGGCGCGGTTGCGCTGCTGGCCGTCGTCGGTCTCGCGTTTGGCGTCCCGCTAGGGCTGCTCGGCGCGCGGGGGCTTGTGACGTTTGCGTTCACGCTGCTCAACCTTGAAGCAGGCAGCTTCGCGCCCGCGGCCTGGGTCTGGCCGGCCCAGGCCGCCGTGGCGCTGCTCGTGCCGCTCGTGGCTATCGGGATACCCCTGTGGCAGCGATCGCGGGTGCCGGTGCGCGAGGGGCTCTCCCCCGGCAACGACGCGCCCACGAAGCCGGCACGGCTCGCGCGGGCCCTCTCAGGCCGCGGCCGATCAACGGACCTTGGATTCCGCAACGCGTTCCGACACCCGGGGCGCACGGTCCTTGGCGTTGTCGCGCTGGCGCTGGGCGCCTCCGCGTTCGCGGTGGCATTCAACACCGGAGCCGCGTGGGACCGCATGGTCAACGACGAGTTCGCCGCCCGAGACTACGCGGTCTCCGTGCGCTTGAGCGCGCCCACCAAGGAGGCCGCGATCGCCGACGCGCTCGACGCCGCGGACGGCGTCAGCGGCTACGAGCTCTGGAACGTGCAGCCGGGCCGCCTGTCGGCCGACGGCGGCGCCTGGGGCGCCGCAGTACCGGTGTTCGTGCCGCCGTCGCCCACCACCGTCATCGACTATCCGCTGGTCGAGGGACGCTGGCTCGACCCCGCCGACAGCCGGGCGCTTGTCGTCAACCAAGCGCTGACGGATCCGGCCACGCACGCGGGCGACACCGTCTCCCTGAAGATCGGTGGCACGGTCTCCGATTGGACTGTCGTGGGCGTCGTCCGCCAGGCCACCGGCGGCCAGGACGGCGTAGCGTACGCCTCGGAGCTGCCGCCGGGCACGTGGCCAGAGGGCGCGGTGAACGCCGTACTCGTCCAGGGACCCGACGAGCTCGCCGCCCTCGCGGGCACCGAGCAGGCGCTCGGCGACGTTGGCGTGACTGTCTCCGGCGCACTGTCGGCCACCGACGGACGCGAGTCGCTCGACGACCACCTCTACATCATCATGGGCCTGTTGAGCCTGATGGCGCTGCTGGTTGCCGTCGTCGGCCTCCTTGGCCAAATCGAGATGACGGGCACGAGTGTGCTCGAGCGGCGCCGCGAGATTGCCGTCGCGCGGACTTTCGGCGCGACCGCCAGGCAGGTGATCGGGATGGTGATCACCGAGGCGCTTGTGGTTGCGAGTCTCGCGTGGGTCGCCGCCATGGCCGTCGCGGTTCCAGCATCGTGGATCGTCGAGCGGGCGGTGGGCGAGATCTTCCTCAAGGCTCCGCTCGACCTCACCCTGTCCCCCTTGGCCGCGGCCGTCACGCTGCTTGCAACCCTCGCCGTCGCGGCGGTCTCGGCCGCCGTCCCCGCCCTGGAGGCGGCGGACACCCCCATTCACGAGTCCATCTCGTACGAGTAACACCAATAGAAAGGAAAGATCATGGCTGAAAGGTCGGAGCGCCTCAAGAGGACGCTCAGCATCCTCACGACAGCGGGCATTGTGCTCGGCATCGTCGCGCTTGGCGCGCTCGCGGTGGTGATGCACACGTGAGCCGCGTCGTGAGGAATCACATTCTGGTCGTCACGGGCGTCGTGGTCGCGATAGGCGTCACCATCCACCTCGGTCGGACCGAGTCGGTGGGGTGGGTCGCCGCGATCGCGCTCGTCGCCGGGCACGTCGCCGCGATCTCCGCCGCGTTGTGGGGCATCGCCAAGGCACGCCGTCGCAGGCGGGCGCGCGCAAGCGAGCCTGAGCCGGCCTCGGCGGAGCGCTAGCCCCAACCAAGTTCGTGGAGGCGGTCGTCGTCGATCCCGAAGTGGTGCGCGATCTCGTGCACAACGGTGACGGCGACCTCCTCGCGAACGTGGTCCGCGTCCTCGCACATGCGCAGCGTGGGGTTCATGTAGATGAAGATGCGGTCGGGCAGCTCGCCAAACCCCCAGTCGCCGCCGCGATCGGTGAGCGCGACGCCGTCGTACAGGCCCAGCAGGTCCGGCTCCTCGGGCGGCGGCTCGTCCTCCACGAGGATGACGACGTTGTCCATCAGGCCGGCGAGCTCGTCCGGGATCGTGTCGAGCGCGTCCTGGACCGTCTGCTCGAAGTCGTCGCGGCTCATGTGCACCATGGCCCCATTCTCCCGCCCGACTTGGTGATTGGGTGCCAGTGGCCGTATCATTTCGGGGTCCAAGGCGCGCGGACATTGGGCGCCAGTCAAGGCCCCCATCGTCTAGCGGCCTAGGACGCCGCCCTTTCACGGCGGTAGCACGGGTTCGAATCCCGTTGGGGGTACGAACCTTCCTTCGGGAGACGTTCGATGGTGACCGGCACCGCCGGAACCCATTACAGTAGTGGTTGCTTTATCAAGGCCCTGTAGCGCAGTTGGTTAGCGCGCCGCCCTGTCACGGCGGAGGTCGCGGGTTCAAGTCCCGTCAGGGTCGCGGAATGTCCGCCCGGTCAGCAATGGCCGGGCGTACCGTTCTAGGCTCTGTAGCTCAGTTGGTAGAGCGTTCGACTGAAAATCGAAAGGTCACCGGTTCAACCCCGGTCGGAGCCACCACCGCCCCGCCTCGCGCGGGGCTTTGTGATTTCCGGGCTTTGGTCATTCATTTGCGTAAACATGGCACGACGCGGTTGACTAGGGATCAAGGAACCTTTGGAGGGGCCATGCCTGAGTCGTTGTTCAGCAAGTTCTCGATCGGATCGATCGTGAGCGCGATCGTCGCGCAGGCGACCGCGATGTTGCGGCACGAACTCGAGGTCGCCAAGGCCGAGATCGTCCGCAAGCTCAAGGGCCTCGGCATCGGCGCGGGATTCGTGAGCTTCGCGCTCGTCTTCATCATGATCTCCGTGGTGTTGCTGGTGATCGCCGGCGTCGCAGCGCTGACCGAGTACGTGTGGCCGCTGTGGCTGTCCGCGCTTGTGAGCGGCGGCGGCGTGCTGCTGATCGGACTGATCTTCCTGTGGATTGGCGCGGTCAAGATCAAGCGCAACAAGGATCTGCGGCCCGAGCGCGCCATCAGCGCCATGCGCGCCGCATCTAAGTACTTCGACTAGCCGCTCGGGCGCGCACCGCTAGGTGGTGGTGATCGCGCCGGTCTTGGTGGGCTTGCGCTGGGACAGCCACACACCCGTCAGGACGACGGCCGCGCCCACCGGTTCGTACCAGAGCAGCTTCTCGCCAAGCACGACGATGCCGAGGGCCGTAGCGATGATCGGCACCACATACGTCACCGAGGCGGCGGTGGTCGCGCCGGCGACAGCAATCACCCGCCAGAACAGCACGTAGGCGAAGCTGGTGCCGAACACGCCAAGCAGGATGAGCGCCCACCACGGCGACAGCCACGAGTAGCCGTCCTGAACGGTGCTGACCTGATCACCCGAGTCGCGCAGCGGGCTCAACGCGGCGAACGGGAGCAGGATGAGCGCGCTCAGGGCGATCTGGGCGGCAGCGACCGACGTGGACGGCTCTTTGACGCGCGCCAGGAGCATCCGCGACATTGTCGAGCCAATGCCGTAGAAGGCGGTGGCGGACAGCATCAATACGGCGCCGATGACGCTCAGCTCCTTGGCGTTCCACACTCCAAGCAGGACGGCGATGCCGAACACGCCGACGACCAGCCCGAACCACTGCAGCCGCGTGGCCCGCTCGGTGGGGATGAGGAGCGCGACGAACAGCGCGGTCCACAGTGGCACCGTCGCGTTGAGGAGGCTCGCAAGGATGGACGTGATGTGTTCCTGCGCGGCGGGAATGAGAATGAACGGCGCACCCGACAGCCCCGCGGCCACGATCGCGATCGCGCCCACCTGCCGCCACGTGAAGCGCGGCATGCGGCGCCTCGCCACCAGGATGCCGGCAAGGACCACCGCCCCGACCGCGACACGGCCGAACGCCACCTGGCTGGGCGAGAACTTCTCGAGCGCGACCTCAATGAACAGGAACGACGAGCCCCACGACACGGCCGCGACGAGGAACGGAAAGATCCACTGCCCGACGCGAACGTCGGACGAGCCGCTGTTCAAGCGCGGGTTTCAAACACGACGCCCTCGTGGGCGAGCATCCGACGCTTGAGGTCCACTCCGTATCCGTAGTTTCCGAGGCCGTCCGACGCCACCACGCGGTGGCACGGCACGAACGGCGCGACGGCGTTCGTGGCGCATGCCTGGCCCGCGGCGCGCGCGGCCCTTGGGCTACCGGCGCGCTCGGCGAGCTCGCCGTACGTGACGACTTCGCCCGCGGGAACGTCGTGGAGCGCACCCCAGGCGCGCTGCATAAACTCCCCTCCGGGCTGGCCCACCGCGACGCGCCCGAGGGCGTCGGGTTCTCCGGCTAGCCACGCCTCGACCGCGTCGGCAACCTCGGGATGGTCGCCGGGGATCCAATCCGCGGCGACCATGTGGGAGGCCGCGACCCGCTGCGGCGCCCCGAATCCAGACAAGCGAACGACGCCATCGGCGTCCGTAGCGAACACGGACAACTCGCCGAATGGCGTCGTCACAGACGTGAGGATAAGGCGCGGTGTCGAACCAGGCATACCCTCAGCGTACGCCCGCGTTCAGACACCACGCGGCCCCCAACAACTACGAGCTCAGGCGCTCTTCCTGGGCTTCGGCGAGCAGCGCCTTGACCTCCGCCTCGCGGAAGCGGCGGTGGCCGCCAAGCGTGCGAATCGAAGACAACTTGCCTACCTTGGCCCAGCGCGTCACCGTCTTGGGGTCCACGCGGAAGATGGCGGCCACCTCGCTAGGCGTCAGGAGCTTCTCGGGCTCCGGAATCTGGTGCGTCATCACTACCAATCCCTACGTCCATGAGCGTCCGGATTAACGCTCGTACATATGGGACGGGCCATTACCTCGGTTATGACGCGGTTTCGCCATATTTCCCTTTTAATCTTCTTGGGCGCGATTCGCGGGACCGGCCACCAGCGTTGTATTGTTCACGTGTGGATTCTTGACCAGGGACCGCGATGCGCGTCCCTCCTGACCCAGGAAGGACGGCGACATGGGGCGCGGCCGTCAGAAAGCCAAAGACGCGAAGATCGCGCGTCAACTCAAGTACACGACGCACGGAAGCGACCTCCAGGCGCTTGAGCGCGAGCTCGTGTCGGGCGGGACGCCGCTCGCGGCGCCCGACCCCGAGCCTGTCGAGGACGACGACACCGACGAATACGTCGACCGCTGGGCCGACGTCGACGACCACGCAGAGGGCTCCCGCTAGCGAGCCAGTCCGCGCCTAGGCGCGATACGAACCGCTGAGGTAGACGGCGCCGCCGTCGACGCCCTTCGCCCCGCGCACAGCGTCGGGTGAGGTCGCGCGCCCATCGTCCTCGACGATGTCGCCGAGGCCCCACGCGTGCACGCCTGCGGCCTCACAGAGGTCCACGAGGTCGTCGGCCGTGTCCTGCGCGACGATCGCGACCATCCCAACACCTAGGTTGAGCGTGGCCTCGAGGTCCGCCCACGGCACCTTGCCCGCGGTCTGGATCACCCGGAAGATCGCGGGCACGTCCCAAGCGTCGCGCGCCACGGTCGCCGCAAGCCCCACGGGAATCACCCGCGCGAGGTTCGCGGCAAGCCCGCCGCCCGTCACATGGGAGTACGCGCGCACGCCCGGGATGCGGCGGGCGCCGTCCAGGCACAGGCGGGCGTAGATGCGGGTGGGCTCGAGCAACTCCTCGCCGAGCGTGCGGCCGAGGTCGGCGACGTGGTCCTCGAGGGTCCAGCCCGCGTGCGCCACGACGCTGCGGACGAGCGAGTAGCCGTTCGAGTGGAGGCCGGAGGCCGCGATGGCCACGACGGCGTCGCCTGCGCGCACGCGGTCGGGGCCAAGCAGCTCGTCGGCCTCGACCACGCCGATCGCCGCGCCCGCGACGTCAAAGTCGTCCTCGTGCATCACTCCGGGGTGCTCGGCAGTCTCTCCGCCTACCAACGCGGTGTCGGCGAGCTCGCAGCCCTCGGCGATGCCGCGCACGATGTCGGCGATGCGCTCGGGCACCACCTTGCCGCACGCGATGTAGTCGGTCATGACGAGCGGCTTGGCGCCGCACACGACGATGTCATCGACCACCATCGCGACAAGGTCGCGGCCGATGGTGTCGTACACCCCGAGCGCCTTCGCGATCTCGATCTTGGTGCCCACGCCGTCGGTCGAGGACGCAAGCAGCGGGCGGCGGTAGTCCTTGAGCGCCGATGCGTCGAAGAGGCCCGCGAACGCTCCCACACCGCCGAGCACCTCAGGGCCGTGGGTCTTGCGCGACCGCGGCCTTCATGAGCTCCACGGCCTTGTCGCCCGCGGCGGTGTCGACGCCAGCCGCGGCGTAGGTGAGTCCCTCGTCGGTCACAGGTCCGCCTGCTGGACGGCGAGGAGGTGGCGCGCCTCGACGGGTGGCTCGATGGGGTACTTGCCCGTGAAGCAGGCGGTGCACAGGCGGTCGGCGGCCTGCTCGGTCGCGGCGATCATGCCGTGCTCAGACAGGTGGCCGAGAGAGTCTGCCCCGATCTGCTTGCGAAGCTCGTCGATCGTGTGGCCCACCGCCGCGAGTTCCTCGCGGGTGGCGAAGTCGATGCCGTAGAAGCACGGCCACTGCACGGGCGGCGCGGAGATCCTGACGTGGACCTCCTTGGCACCGGCGTCGCGCAGCATCGCGACGATCGCGCGCTGGGTGTTGCCGCGCACGATGGTGTCATCAACGATGATGAGCCGCTTGCCTTCGATGACCTCGCGCAATGGGTTGAGTTTGAGCCGGATGCCCAGCTGCCGCAGCGTCTGCGACGGCTGGATGAAGGTGCGACCGACGTAACTGTTCTTGGTGAAGCCCTGCGCGAATGGGATGCCGGACTCCTGCGCGTAGCCGACGGCCGCGGGCGTTCCCGACTCCGGCACGGGGACCACGATGTCGGCCTCCACCGGGTGCTCGCGCGCGAGCGTGCGGCCCATCTCGACGCGCGCGGCGTGGACGCTACGGCCGGCGATCGAGGTGTCGGGGCGCGCAAGGTAGACGTACTCGAACACGCAACCCTTGGGCGTTGCCTCGGCGAAGCGCTCGGAGTGGACGCCCTCGTCGTCGATGATGATCAGCTCGCCAGGCTCGACCTCGCGTACGAACGTGGCGCCGACGATGTCGAGGGCCGCGGTCTCGGACGCCACCACCCAGCCGGTTTCAAGTTGGCCGATCACGAGCGGGCGGACGCCGTAGGGGTCGCGCGCGGCATACAGGGCGTGCTCGTCCATGAACACGAACGAGTACGCGCCCTTGAGGTGCGGCATGAGTTCCAGCGCGGTCTCGGCGAGGGTGTCGTACTCGTCGGAGCCGAGCAGCGCCGTGACGACGGCGGTGTCGGTGCACTTGCCGCCCTTGAGGTCCATGCGCTTGGCGGCGCCTTCGCGGGCCACGAGCAGCTCTAGCAGCTCCTGGGTGTTGGTGAGGTTGCCGTTGTGGCCCAACGCGACGGTGCCGTGCGCCGTGGGGCCGAGCGTGGGCTGGGCGTTCGCCCACACGGAGGCGCCTGTGGTCGAGTAGCGCGTGTGGCCCACCGCAATGTGGCCAGTGAGCGCGTCCAGCGCGCCCTCGTCGAACACCTGCGAGACCAGGCCCATGTCCTTGAACACGAGGATCTTGTCGCCGTTGGAGGTGGCAATGCCGGCGCTCTCCTGGCCGCGGTGCTGGAGCGCGTAGAGCCCGAAATAGGTGAGCTTGGCGACTTCCTCGCCCGGCGCGAAGACGCCGAACACCCCACACTCGTCCTGGGGCCGCTTGAACTCGTCGTCCGGGTCCATCGACAGCCGTCCGTCGCCTCGGCGCACTACTTGGCCTTGGGGGTGCGGGACGACGCGGCGGGCTTCTTGGCTACGGTCGTGGGCTTCTTGGCGGCGGGCTTCTTTGCCGTGGCGACGGACTCGGCGACCGCCCGCTCGAACGGATTCGGGAGAGCCTCGCGGCTCGCCTCAGGCGCGGCGGGCGGGAACGTCGCCACGGACACGGTCGCCGGCGCGTCCACGGGCTCCTCGAAGCTCTTGAAGAACATGCGCGTGAAGTACGGGATCCCCACGATCAGCAGCACAGAGACGCCCACCCACAGGCGGGAGTAGCCGGAGGCGGGCCTGGTCAACATGATGATTCCGACCGCGAGCACGATGCCTACCGCGACGCCTACGCGCGCGGGGTTCGACCCCGCGCCGGGCCGGGTCGCGATCGCGCCTGCGACGAGCGCACCCAGGAACGCGAACGACAGGCCGAGCAGGACGCCGGTCGTGCCGCGGTAGAGGTACCCGCCGCCCGGCAACATGGCCGCGATGACGGCGCCAAAGACGACTCCCACGAGCGCGCCTGTGACGATCACGCGCGCAAGGCGGGGCGCCCTACGGACGACGGCGGTGACAGCCACGCGGTCAAGGTCGTCGGGGCTGGGGTGGGGCTGCGGGTCGTTGGCGGCGCTCACGGGAGACAGTCTACGGGGTCGCGGCGCACGCGGTCAGCGCGATTGCGCCGCGGCGCCGTCGTCGGGCACGCCGGGCAACGGCAGCAGGTCCGTGAGGTCCGCGCGCTCCCCGGATGCCACCACGGCGCTCCCAGCGACGGCCTCCGGCCAGGACATCTTGCCGGTGGCGAGGCTCAGCCACACGTGCGGCGACATTTCGACCACCGCTGGCGGGGTCCCGCGGGTGTGGCGCGGTCCCTCAAGGCACTGTGTGACCCCGTGCGGCGGCACCCTGACTTCGACGGCGTTGCCGGGGGCGTCGGCCGCAAGCTCCTCGAGCGTGTATCGCACCGCGGTCGCCACCACGGGCGCGTGCTCGTCGCCCCCCAGCCACGCGGTGACGGCGCGGCGCCCGTCCGCCTGGGACACCCTGCGACGCGGCGCCACTAAGGGGCCTCCTGCGAGTTGCGCGCAAGCTCGAGAGCCACGTCGAGCCACCACGCGCCTGCGGCTGGCCCGCCGTTGCACTCGCCGTCGCTCTCGCCGGGAGCCTTCACCCAGAGGTACGCGTCCACGTATCCCTCCATGACCATCCGCGCGGGTTCTCCCAACGCGCGCCCGCGCGGGTTGCACCACTTGCCGTTGCTGCCGTTGCCATTGCGGGACGTGTCCACCACGTAGTGGAGGCCCGTCAGCGCCGCCACCTTGTCGCCGTACGCCGTAATGTCTTCCGTCGTGTAGTAGTTCGAGGTGTTGAGCGCAAAGCCCGCGAGATGCTCCGTGCCCACGAGCTCGAGGCGCCGCGCGGCCTCCTCTGCGGCTAGCCAGTGGGAGTGGCCGGCGTCAAGGTAGACGCGCGCGCCTGCGTCGTCCAGGATCTCCGCCGCACCCGCGAGCAGTGCGACTCGGTCCCCCTGACCGCCGCACTCGCCGAGCAGCGGCAGCGCGTCGGGCTCGAGCACCACCCACGCCGGCCCCTCGAGTCCGCCAGCGAACGCCGACACAAAGTCGAGGTACTTCTTCTGCGATAGGCCACCCGCCGAGTACTCGCCGCAGTCGCGGCCGGGGATCGCGTAGATCGCGAAGGTCGGGATGGTGCCCTCGGCGGCGGCGGCGGTCGTCAGGTTGCGCGCCGTGGACTGTGCCTCGCCCTTGCCCATCCAGTCGCCGATCCACACCGTCTGTGGCTTGCCACCCATGGTCGTGGCGAGCAGCTCGGCGTCAGCGTCGCGGCCGTTCTTCCGGAGCGAGTCGATCGAGTCGTCGACGGCCCAGCGGGGCGCGAAGAAGGCCTGTGCGGTTGGCTCCGGCGCCGTCGTGGCCGGCGTGCTTGGGGCGGCTGAGGCGGGGGTGGGCGTCACCGCAGGGTTATCGGCGGACGACTCCGACGGGGCTGGCGCGACGCCCCTCGCGCTACACGCGGTGAGCACGCACGCGACCACGGCGACGAGCGCGGCGCGGCGCATCAGGCGAAGTGCTCCGGGAGCGGCGCGTCGTACGTGGCCCGGACCTCGGCCAGCGGCACCTCGAACTGGCCCTGCACCTCGATCGCGTCGCCGCCGGTGGCGCCCACCCGGGCGGCCGGCACCCCGCGCGCGGCGAGCATGTCCTGGAAGCGCTGCTCCTCCGTGCGCGGCACCGCGCACAAGACGCGGCCCTGCGACTCGCTCAGCAAGGCCTGAGCGGGCGTGAGCCCGTCCCGCTCGCAGATCTCGTCTACGAACAGCCGCGCCCCCACTCCGTAGCGCAGGGCGCCGTACGCGAGCGCCGTCAGCAGGCCGCCCTCGGAGACGTCGCGGGCGGCGTCGACCAGCCCGTCGCGGGACGCGGCGACCATCACCTCGGCCAGCACGCGCTCGTGCTCGAGGTCGACCACCGGCGGCATACCGCCAAGGTGGCCAGACAGCGCCGCAAACTGCGAGCCGTCCAGCTCCGCGCGGGTGGAGCCAAGGAGCCACAGCGCAAGCCCCTCCTCGCGCCAGCCGGACGGCGTCGCGCGGTCAACGTCGTCGAACACGCCAAGGATGCCCACGACGGGCGTGGGGTTGATGCTCGAGTCGAGCTGCCCGGGCTCGCCCGTGCCGTTGTAGAGCGACACGTTGCCGCCCGTGACGGGCACGCCGAGCGTCTGGCAGGCGTCGGCAAGGCCGCGCACGGCCTCGGCGAACTGCCACATCGCGTCAGGGTCCTCGGGGCTGCCGAAGTTGAGGCAGTCGGTCACGGCGAGCGGGTCGGCCCCCGCGATGGCGACGCCTCGGTAGGCGGCCGCCACGGCCTGCTCAGCGCCCTTGTACGGGTCGAGCTTGGTGAAGCGGTCGTTCGCGCGGGTGGCGACGGCCACGCCGCGGCCGGTCTGCTCGTCCACGCGCACCACGCCGGCGGTGTCCGGGCGAGCCATGGCCGTGTTGCCCTGCACGTAGCGGTCGTACTGGTTGGTGATCCATTCGCGGCTTGAGAGGTTTGGGCTTCCCAGCAGCGCCAACAGCGTCGCGCGCAGCGCGGCGCCGTCGGCCGGGAGCGATAGGGACGACGCGGAGTCGGCCTGTAGCGCATCCATCCACGCCGGGCGGGCGTAGGGGCGGTCGTAGACGGGGCAGTCGTGGGCAACGGTGCGCGGCGGCACGTCCACCACGGTCTGGCCCTTGAAGTCGATGACGAGCCGGCCCGTGTCCGTGACCTCGCCAAGCACTGCGGTCTCGACGTCCCATTTGCGGGTGACCGCCAGGAACGCGTCGAGCTTGGCGGGCGTGACCACAGCCATCATGCGCTCCTGCGACTCGCTCATGAGGATCTCTTCGGCGCGCAGCGAGGGATCACGCAGCGGGACAAGGTCGAGGTCCACATGCATGCCGCCGTCGCCGGCAGAGGCGAGCTCGCTTGTGGCACACGACAGCCCGGCGCCACCAAGGTCCTGGATGCCCTCCACGACGTCCGCGTGGAACAGCTCGAGGCAGCACTCGATGAGCACCTTCTCGGCGAACGGGTCGCCCACCTGGACGCTCGGCCGCTTGGTGGGGCCGCCCTCGTCGAAGGTTTCCGACGCGAGCACCGAGACGCCGCCGATGCCGTCGCCGCCCGTGCGCGCGCCGAACAGGACCACCTTGTTGCCCACGCCGGAAGCGTTGGCGAGGTGGATGTCGGCGTGCTTCATGGCGCCCACGCACAGCGCGTTGACAAGCGGGTTGCCCTGGTAGCTCTTGTCGAAGATCGCGCCGCCGCCGATATTCGGCAGGCCAAGGCAGTTGCCGTAGCCGCCCACGCCGCTCACGACTCCATGAACCACGCGAGCGGTGTCGGGGTGGTTGATGTCGCCAAACCGGAGCTCGTCCATGACGGCGATCGGGCGCGCGCCCATCGCGAGGATGTCGCGCACAATGCCGCCCACGCCCGTCGCGGCGCCCTGGTAGGGCTCCACGTAACTGGGGTGATTGTGGCTCTCGACCTTGAAGGTGACCGCCCAGTCGTCGCCAATATCCACGACGCCAGCGTTCTCGCCGATGCCGACCATCAGCTTTTCCTTCATGGCGTCCGTGACCTTGTCGCCGAACTGGCGCAGGTGGGGCTTGGAGGACTTGTACGAGCAGTGCTCCGACCACATGACGGAGTACATCGCGAGCTCGGCCGCGGTGGGGCGGCGGCCCAGCACCTTGACGACCTCGGCGTACTCGAAGTCCTTCATGCCGAGCTCGGCCCAGGGCATGTCCTGGTCGGGGGTCGCGGCGGCGTTCTCGACGGTGTCGAGGTGGGCGGTGTGTGCGGGGGTCATCGGGTCCCTGTGGTGGTGCCGGCGGTGATGGGTCCAGGGTACCCGTGAGGCGCCGGGCGCCGCGCCAGCGCGCGCCGCGCCGAGGCGAGCGGCGCTACTCGCAGGCGGCCTGCTGGGGGCCGTTGCGCGCGTCGTAGCTGAAGGGCGTTCCGGTGCCGTCGGTGGTGACCTCGACGCACCAGCTCGTGGCATTGACGATGATCTCGTTGGTGAACGTGACGCCGTCGACCGCGTCGGCAATCTTGTCGCCGTCGATGTAGTACGCGCCGGCGTCCTCCGTGATGATTGGGCCAGCGCCGGTGCCGTCCCAGTCCACCATGTAGGTGGCGATCTCCTTGGCGAGCATGCCCACCAGGGTCTTGGCGGCAGCGTCGGGCGTCATCGCGTTCGGCTCGGCTTCGGTCGTCTGCTCGATGCCGTAGCCGCAGGTGTCGACAACGAATGCGTCCGCCGTCGAGTAGGCGGCGTCAAAGGCGGCGTCGGTGCCGAGGTCCTGAACCTTGGCGAGGTAGGTGCTCAGCGCGGGACCCACCTGTTCGGCGGTCGAGACGTCGGCGAATTGCCCATCGACGACCGTTACAAGGTTGTCGAACTCGACGGCCACGACCGAGAACGCCTTGTCGACGTCGGGGTCGCCAGCGGCTGCACCCGCCTCACGAAGCAGTGCCGCGTAGCCCTCGAACTCCGCCGAGGCGCGGGCGGCGGCGGTCCGCAGATCCAACGCCATCGTGTTCGTCACGGACTCGGGATCGTCGATCGCCGCAGACGCGATGGACGTGAAATTCGTCAGGCCGTCGCCAGGCGGCGCGGCGAGGTCGGTGGCGATCGCGCAGAAGTCGCGAGTACGCGTCGGAGTCGGCTCGGGGCTCGAGGTGCAACCCGCGAGCGCGAGGGCCGCTGCCACGGCCAGGACGGCGCCCGTGCGCAGCGAGCGGCCGCGCGTCACGTGGTGGCCTCGGCGCACGTCAACGGCAGGAGCCCCTCCATCGCGCTGTAGGAGTAGGCCTCGCCCGTCGCGTCTACCGTCACCTCGGCGCACCAGTCGGTGCTATCCGTACCTTCCACATCCGTCAGCGACAGGCCGTCGACCGATTGAGCAATCTGGTATCCGTCGAGCCAGTAATAGCCATCCCTCTCGACGAGCTCGGGGAAAGGTCCTACGCCGTCCCAATCGACCATGAAGGTGGCGATTTCTTTGCCGAAGGTCGACACCAAACTCATGGCGTCGGTCTTGCCCACCTCGGTGCCGCTGTCGAGCGACAGGTTGCACTCCCCCTCGACCGCGTCACCGACCGTCTTGGCGGCGTCGTCGAGCGTGCCGTCCTGCGCCAGCGGCGCCATCGCGTCGTTCAGCGCGTTCGAGGCGGTGGCAACGTCGTCGGCAGTCGCGACGTCGGCGAAGTCCGTCGTGATCTCCTTGGCAAGTTTGTCGTAGCCGTTCGCCAACACACCGAGCGCGTCGGCCGTAGTGCCGGGACCCTTCACGGCCGCGGCCTCGCGCATGAGCTCGGCGATCGTCGCGTACTGGGATGCCGCGGCGTCCGCGGCAGACTTGACGTCAGCGACGCCGGTGTCGGAGCTCGATCCGCCCGCCAACGCCTGCGCGAACGCGGTCATCTCGCCGCCCAGCAAATCATCGACCATCTCCTTGGCGATGACGCAGAATTCGCGAGCAGGCGTCGGCGTCGCCTCCGGGCTCGAGGTGCAGCCCGCGAGCGCGAGGACGGCGGCTACAACGACTGCGGCGGCGCGGGCAGGTAGCGTGATCGACATGGGCTGATCTTCGCAGTCGCCGGTGCGGCGCGCAAACGCAAGGCCCGCACAACGATTCGTGCGCCGCATCCGTTGACCTTGCGGGAGAACGAAGGGGAAGACCATGTACGGAGCACGCCAACTCGCCGCGGTCGCCGCCGCCGCAGTCGCCCTCACCGGCATCGCCGCTTGTGCAGCCGCCCCCGCCTACGAGGACCCTGACGTCCAGCGTCCCGAACCGAACGTGCTCGCCGCGCCACCTCTCGCGGACGTCATCAACGCGACCGGATACGACATCTTCCACGCCGTTGCCGCGAAGGGCGACTCCGACGTCGTGATTTCGCCGCTGAGCATCGGCACGGCATTTGGGATGCTCGACGCCGGGGCCACCGGCGACGTCTCGGCTGCCCTCAAGGCGTTGTTCGGCTTTCCCGGCACCGGCGAGGACCGCTGGGCCGGATTCAACGCGCTGACGCAGGGCGTCGAGACCGAGCCGTCTCCCGCTCGCGAGGACCTCAGCCCAGAGGACTGGCACCCGCAGCCTCCAATCGTGCGCATCGCGAACCGGATGTTCCACGACAAGGACTTCGCCGCGAAGCCCAACTACCCGGAGACCCTCGCAAAGTACTGGGGTGCGGGAATCGAGCCGCTCGCGATGCAGTCGGATCCGGCGGGGGCGCGCAAGCGCATCAACAGCTGGGTGAGCGACCGCACCGAGGGACTCATCCCCGAGCTGCTCCCCGAGGGCGCGGTCTCCCAGGACACGGTGTTGATGCTTGTCAACGCGATCTACATGCTCGCGGACTGGCAGACGCCCTTTGAGGCGAACGACACTTCCGACCAGGACTTCCACCGGCTCGACGGCAGCACCACCACCGTGCCGATGATGCACAACAGCGATCTTCGCGCCAACGCCGTCGTCGCCGACGGCTACGCGGCGGTCGAACTGCCGTATGCCGACTCGGACCTGTCGATGCTGGTGATCGTGCCAGACGCAGGCAACTACGCAACGTCGAGGCGGCGCTCGGGGCGCCCAGTTCGTCGCGCAGGTCGACGCCGGCTTGGCCGACACGCAGCTCCGGCTGTTCCTCCCGGCCTTCACAAGCCAGACGACGGTCAACCTGCGCGAGGTTATCGAAGGCGACCTGGGAATCAGCGGGCTGTTTGGCGTGGAAGACCTTGGCGGCATCGGGCCACGGCTCGAGGTCGCGACGGCGATTCACGGCGCCAAGATCAAGGTGGACGAGCGCGGCACCGAGGCTGCCGCCGCGACCGCGATCGGGGTGGACGTCACGAGCATGCCGATTACGCCGGAACTCGAGATCCGCGCCGACCGCCCGTTCCTCTACCTTGTCCGCGACAACTCGACCGGCGCAGTACTCTTCCTAGGTCGGGTGCTCGACCCGCAGGCGTAGGAACGCGATGCCGCGGCTCGACCGGAACACGACGGCCCCTCCACTCGTTGTCGCGGTGCAAGCCGCGGCCGTTTGGGCCTCGTCACCCGCCCCCAAGAGTCGTGAGGAATCACCCCTTGTTCAGCAGCATGACCAGCGGTCCCGTGCACGTTCCACTCGTGCGCGCGTTCTCGCTCGTCACGATCTCGCTCGGCACGCTCGTGAGCATCACGTGGCGGGCCGAGGAGGTCCCCGTCGACGCGCGGCAGGACACCGTGGCGGTTGATGCCGCGCTCGAGGGCTACGCACCTCCGATCGTCGCCCCCGCTGACGCCACCTACGCGTTCGAAACGGCCAATATCAAGGTCGCGGTTCCCGTCGTCTCGAGTCGCAGCTCGCGCGGAGTCGTGTCGCATCCGCCGCCGCCGCGGCTCGACCCCGACGCCGTCATGGCGGAGGCTTCCAAGTACATCGGCACCCCATACAAGGCAGGCGGGTCCACCCCCAAAGGCTTCGACTGCAGCGGCTTCGTCTCGTACGTGTTCGCAAAGCTCGGTGTCACGGCGCCGCGATCGTCGTCCTCGTACTGGACGTACGGTGTTCGCATCGCGGCCAAGGACGCGAAGCCGGGCGACATCCTGTTGCTACCGGGGCACGTGGGCATCTACGCGGGCCACGGGATGCAGATCGATGCGCCCCACCAGGGCCTGACGGTTCAGATCCGTCCCATGTGGAAGAGCAAGAGCTACATCTACATTCGCGTGCCGTAGCCTTCGCAATGCACCCCCAACCGATCGCCCCCGCGCCTCGTTGATCGAATATGACCTCCTCACGGACGTTTGCGGCACTGACGGCCTTCGCGCTAGCAGCCCTCGCGCTGGGCGGAGGGTTCGCCGCTCACCGCGAACGCGGCGCCGCCGAGACGGTCGCTGAACTTCAGCTATCGGGCGTGGACAACCGCTGGGACTCGTCCGCGGACACCTGTGGCGGCAACGGCAGCGCTGAGGTCTACGCCGAGCTCAACACTCTGCTCGCGGAGTCCTCGGCGCAGTATCCCGACGACGTCTTCGCGCGTCGCACCTGGCTGGTGAGCGCCGACCCGAATACACCGCATACGACAACCCTCCACATCTGGGCTGGCGCCTACGTCGGAGTTGACCTCGACGAGCTCGGGATCGTTGACGAAGGCCGCGCACCCAAGCATGCGGGCGAGGCGCTGCTGTCGCGAGCAGCTGCAAACGATTACGGCCTTCAGGTCGGCGACACGCTGTGGCTCGGCCACGACGTGCTGGGGCCGGATTACGCGTACGAGGTGGTGGGCATCGCGTTCGACGAGATTGGGACTTCGCTGCCCAACTCCCAGGTGTTTAGCGCCGAACCGCTACCCAAACTGGCCGTACTTCTGCCGTGGGACGCGGTGGCGGAGCTGTGCTCGTTCCGCGGGTTCGTTCCGCTGACTTTCGGCTGGAACGCCGCCGCGAGCGATTCGCCCCTCGCCGCGCACTTCGGCGACCGGAGTTACAGCGGCCAGTCGGCACTGCCCAACGCAGCCCAACGGCTGTTCCTGGCGGCGCTCGCTCTCACGGCTCTGGCTGTCATGGTGGCCGCACTGCTCGTGCGGATCCCGCCAGACGATCGGGCGACCGTACGCTCGCTCGTGAGCAGCGCAGCGCTGGGCGCGGTCGCTGGAATCGCCGCGGCCACAGGGTTGGCGATGCTCGCGCACGCCGCGGCGAACGATGCGTCGAGCGCCCAGGTGTCGCTAGGCGTCGATCACGCGGGCGTCGTGGCGCTCCTGTCCGTGGGCGCCATCATCGTAGGCACGGCGGTGGGCGCGCTCGCCACGTGGTCTGGCACGCGAAAGCGAGGTCCGCGTGCCTCGCCGCGGGCCGCGGTCCTGTGGCTTGCGGCGGCAGTTGTGGTGGCGCCCGCGCTCGTGTCCGGCACGCGTCACACGGCCCTTCACAGCTGGCTGGGCGCCTGGGCCGACCGCGGGGAAGTGTTCGCGGAGGGAGACGCCGTCTGGGAGCTGGCGATCGCGTTCGCGCTTCCGTTCGCGCTTGCGCTCGCGGTCGTGTTCTGCGCGACGATGCCCAAGGACATCGGCAAGGCGTTGCGAAATATCGCGCTTGGCGCGGTCGCGGGGCTGGGTCTCGGCGCCGCGGGCGTCGCGGTCGCGGGGGCAATTCGGCAATGGGTCGACGACGACTCCGGCGTCGACGTGTGGCGCTCGTGGACCGAATTGGTGGGGTCGGCGCTGTCGTCTGCAGGCGTCGCAGCCGCGGCCGGGTTGGCCGCGTCCGTCGTCCTCGTGCTCGCAGGATGGGGATTCGCGCGGCTGCGCGCACGCATCGCCGCTCGAACCTAGCGCGCCCATCGCGCCCAGGCGGGGCTAACGTGAGCCCATGGACGACCTTCCCTGGCTGATCGCCGGTGCCGCGACGGTCGCGGCCGCGTGGGCCTCCTGGATCGCAATCCGGGCGTCTCGCCGCGCGCGGGAACAGCGCGCCGCCGAGTCCGAGCGCTCGGCCACCGACCGAGCTCTCGCCGCGTCGGATGAGCGCGCCCGCATCGCGCGGGAGATGCACGACGTCGTGGCTCACACCCTGTCCGTGGTCGTCGCGCAGTCAGATGGCGGGCGCTTCGCCGCCGCCAAGGACCCCGCCGCGGCCGTGCGCGCGCTCGAGACCGTCGGCGAGGTCAGCCGCGCGGCCCTCACCGAGATGCGCGCCCTGCTTGGCGTCCTGCGCGAAACCGACGCCTCGGTCGACTTCGCTCCCCAGCCGAGCCTCACCGACATCCCGGCCCTCGTGTCGTCGGTCCGCGACGGCGGGCTCGAGGTCTCCTACGTGACCACCGGGACGCCCCGGCCGCTGCCGATCGGCGCTGGGCTCGCCCTGTACCGCATCGTCCAGGAGGCGCTCACGAACGTGCTCAAGCACGGCGGGCCAAAGGCGAGCGCGATCGTGCAGATGCGATGGACGCCGGCCGCGGTGGAGGCCACCATCAGCGACGACGGCCGGGGCGCGGCCGCCGCAAAGGACGGCGCCGGCACGGGGGTCGAGGGGATGCGGGAGCGCGCGACAGTGTTCGGCGGTACGCTCACCGCCGGGCCCAAGAAGGGCGGCGGTTTCGTGGTGAAGGCCAGCCTGCCGCTCACGCCGCGGGACGCCGCCGCAGAGGAGGAAGCATGATCCGCGTCGCGCTTGTCGACGACCAGGAGCTGGTGCGCGCCGGCCTGCGCATGGTGATCGACAGCCAGGACGACATGTCCGTGGTCGCCGAGGCCGCGAACGGCACCGACGCCGTCGCAAAGCTTTCAAGCGCCGACGCCGACGTGGTGCTCATGGACGTGCGCATGCCGGGGCTGGACGGCATCGCCGCGACCCGCGAGCTGACCGCGGCGGGCGACGCGCGCATCGTCATCCTCACCACCTTCGACCTGGACGAGTACGTGGTGGCGGCGATCAAGGCGGGGGCCAGCGGGTTCCTGCTCAAGGACGCCCCGCCGGAGGACCTGCTGGCGGCCGTGCGCGCGGTGCACGCTGGCGACGCGGTAATCGCGCCGTCGGCCACCCGGCGGCTGCTCGCCACGATGGCCGCCACGCTGCCCGAGCCCACGGACGGCGCTGCGCTCGACACCCTCACCGACCGCGAGCGCGAGGTGCTGGTGCTGATCGCGCGCGGGCTGTCCAATGCGGAGATCTGCAAAGAGCTGTTTCTCGCGGAGCCCACCGTCAAGACGCATATCGGCAAGGTGCTCGCCAAGGTGGGCGCGCGGGACCGCGCGCAGGCCGTCGTGATCGCGTACGAGTCAGGGCTCGTGCGCCCCGGCGCGTAGCGGCGACGCACGGCGCGGGCCTGCGGACACTCCCAGGTATGAGCAACCACGAGTCCACCGAGTGGACCGCAGCGGCGGCGGGTGACGCGCACGCGTTCGGCCGCGTGTTCGACCTCCACTGCGACCGCGCCTACCGCCACGCGCTGCGACTCACGCGGGACCCTCACGACGCGCAGGACGTGGTCGCCGCAGCGTTCCTTGAGCTGTGGCGGCGGCGCGATGCCGTGCGCGTCGTGGACGGATCCGTGCTGCCGTGGTTGCTCGTCACCGTGACCAATGCGGCGCTCAACCAGCGCAGGTCGCTGCGCAGGCACCGTGCCTTCATCGCGCGCCTGCCGCGCGACGCAAACCCAGCCCCCGACGCCGCCGAGGTCGCGCTTTCCGACCCGGAGCTCGACGTCGACCCTAAGTTGCTTTCGGCTATCCGCGCCCTCCGGCCGGCGGACCAGCGGCTCGTCGCCCTGGTCGCGCTTGAGGGCTATGACCTTGCTACCGCCGCCACCGCGCTCGACGTGTCGGTGGCCGCTGCCCGCTCCCGCTGGCAGCGCGTGCGTAGCCGCCTCGCTGAATCCGCACCGGCACGGCGCATCGCCGCCACCGCCGTACCCAAAACCACCGAAGGAGCACGACCATGACTTCCACCCTGAACCCCGTCGTCCGCGACGCCATGCGCGACGGCCTCGTCTCGTATGCCACGTCCACGCCGCAGCGAGACCGCCGTCGCAAGCGCACCCACCGCAGCCTGATCGCGGGCGCCGCCACCACTGCCGTGCTCGTGGGTTGGGGCGCGGCCGCCGTCGCTGACCTCCGCCCCGCGGGCGACCGCGCCGACCAGCCGCTCTCGGCGCCGTACGTCGTGAGCGGCGTCGGGCCCGCAACGGTCCCGCTCCCGGCCGCACCCGACGGCGCAATGTACGCGCTCACGGAACTCACGTGCTTCGACTCCGCCCGATGCTTCACGCCTTCCGGTGGCGGTGGCATCAATCCGGGGCACGACATCCAGCCCATGTCCTCGGGCGGGGCCTTGCCGCTCACCGACGCGTACGATCCGCACAACGCACAACTCCTGGACCCCATCGACCCTGCGGTCGGCATCGCGGTGGACGTCGACGCCGGCTCACACTGGCGCCTGTACGTGGTCTACGCGGAGCGCATCGACCCCAAGATTGCCATCGGCGACGACGGCACGGCCATGGGCATGCGCGGCCTCGACATCCCGACGATGGTGCCAGTCACCACGACCGACGGGCGCATCGGCTGGGTGTCGCTCGACGCGCTCACCGTCGGCGCGGACGTCACGTTCACGCCCACGGGCGTCACGCAGCCGCCGCTCACCGCTTACGGCCCCGACGGCGTCACCGCGATTGGGTTCGCCGACCTAGGCGGGACGCTCACCGCGCCGTAGCGGTCACTTCCTGGCACAGGGCCCATCCTCAACCAGGCCGCCCGCGGCGACGGAGTACACCTGCTCCGTCGCCGCGTCGGTCAGTTCCACGCACCAGCTCTTCTCGTTCGTCGCGAATTGGTAGGTGATGGCGACGTCGCCACGGGCCGGCCCGGCGTCGGTTCCGGCCACGATCAACCGCCCATCGACGATCTGCGCGGCCGGCAGGCCGTCGCCCACCTGCCACTCCACGAAGAATCGGTTGAACTGTTGGCGGATCGCCCCAGCCATCTGCTCCGCGGAGGGTTGCTCGGACGGCGCGGGGCTCCCAGGCGAACACGCCGCGGCAAGTAGCACGCCAGCCACGGCGACCGCGATCCCCGCGGCCCGGCTTCCCCTCGCTGCTCTCGCGATACCCATAACTCCATTAACGCATGCGCGCCGGCCTCATACCCAGGTATCGCCCAAGTCCATCCCACGGTCCGATGCGCCGCGCACCCGCCCGGCCGTAGCGTCTGCGGTATGGCGAAGAAGAAGGCGGCCGAGGCCGCACAGGAGTCACCCGCGGAGTTGGCCGTTAAGGCGCGCGGGCTGACCAAGACGTATGGCTCGGGGGACGCCGCGGTCACCGCGGTTGACCACGTGGACCTGGACGTGCCCGCGGGCACGCTGACCGCGGTGATGGGCCCGTCGGGCTCCGGCAAGACCACCCTGGTCCACCTGCTGGCCGGGCTCGACAAGCCCGACTACGGCGACGTGTGGATCCGCGGCGAGAAGCTCACCGGGCTGGCGGACAAGCAGGCCGCCCGCGTGCGCGGCCGCGTCATCGGCTTCGTGTTCCAAGGCTTCAACCTGCTGCAGACCATGAGCGCCCGCGACAACATCCTGCTGCCGCGCCGCCTCAACGGGCTCGACACGGACGACGCCTGGTTCGACGAGCTCGTCCAGATGCTCGGCCTCACCATGGACCTGAACCGCAAGCCGTACGAGATGTCCGGCGGCCAGCAGCAGCGCGTCGCCATCGCACGTGCCCTCATCACCAAGCCCGCGGTGGTGTTCGCGGACGAGCCAACCGGCAACCTCGACACCCACGCCAGCGCCGAGATTCTGTCGCACTTGCGGCAGGCCTGCAGGGAACTCGGACAGTCGGTGGTGATGGTCACGCACGACCCGACCGCGGCGTCGTACGCGGGCAACGTGCTGCTGCTGGCCGACGGCCGGATCGCCGGGCACATCGACAAGCCCACCCCCCAGTCCGTGCTCGCTGGGCTCGACGCTCTTGCAGGGATCGAGTCATGAGGCGGCTCGCCGCAGGGCTGACGGGGCTGGTGGCGCTGGGCGTCACGCTTGGCCTGCTGCCCTGGGCGTACGTGGAATGCCGCCCGCCGGGGTGCGAGCACGGCGAGTCGTGGGACATCAGTACGGTTCCAGCCTTCCTCATGATGGCGCTCGTGGTCGTTATGTACATGTTCGTGCTCGGAACGGTCTTCACGGCAGTGCTGGTGGCGACGCTGTCCAACGGGGATATCGTCCGACGCCAGCGAGACTGCCGTACGCGCGGCGCTAGGCGAGACCGCGGCAGACGCGAGGCGGCTCGCGGTTCGGCGAGGCTTCCACGACGGCCTGTGGGCCGTGGGGCCAATCGCGTGCTGTCGGGCTGATCGCAGCCAACCCGGTGATGCTCGCTGTCGCGGGCTACCGACCCTTGGCGTCGGCCGGAGCCATGGCCATCACCGCCGTCCTAAGCGTGACGTTGCTGGCGTCGCTCGTCATCGCACACGCGATCGCCGCCGAGCGCGCGCGGGCGCACCGCCGTCGAGCAACTCCGGCCCCCGGCGCCCCCGACGGGTTCGCGCGTCACAGGTTGGCGAGGTTCTTCGTGGGCTGGCGGCTTGCGGCGGCGTTCGGCACGTTCACGCTGGTAGGCATGGTGATGATGACGCTTGCGAACCTCAACGGCGCGGGCCTCGGCACGTGGTCGGAAGTCGTGGACTCTCGCCGCCGAAATCGGCGCCTGGATCACCAGCGTCGCAGTGTTCCTCCTGGTGTTGATGGGGGCGCCGCGCCTTCCTCTGCTCGCCGCTCCCGCGATGCGCGCGGCGGCGTGGACGGCGCACGCGTCGGTGCCCGCAACACCGCCACCGTAATCGCGACGCGCGCGGACTCGACGTGGATGTCTCGCACCCGCTCGCTGTCGGCCCTCGCGGGGCTCGCGTTCCTCGTGGGTGGGTTTGGCTTCTCTTCGGACCCGCAGCCTGGGGACGAGCCGTCAGTCGAGTTCCGCACCGCTCTCACCGTCGCGACGTTCGAGGCCGACGGCGCGGGGCGTGTGGCGCCGACTGCCAGGCGTTCGGCGCGGGTGCCGGGCAGGTAGACGGCGTGGACGCCGTCGCCCCTGCTGCGGTGTACTACTTCACGCTCAACGACACGCGCCGAATGCTCGTGCTTGTCGTCCCCGTCAGAGCTCGCGGCGCGGACGTCAAACTCGGCGACTCAGCTCCGCGATCACCCCGAGGACGTGATCTTGGGCGACCGGTGCGAGGCCGGCGAGTACACTCGGACGACTACGCCGGCCTTCGGCTGCCGATGGCGGGCGTGCGGTCTTGAACTGGGGCGTCGGCGAGCTCGCCAACCGAGACGCCGGTCGCCAAGGCTCTGGTGGCCAGCCCACCGCCGCATGGATCGTCTACTCGACTCCCGGCACCGACGCGGTCGAGGTCGAGCAACGCGCTCAACGAATTCCCCGGAGTCACGACGCACGACAGCCAGTCGCTGTTCCCACTCCGACTACGTCGTATACCGCAAGACACCGAGACGCGAGTGTGGAACATCGCGTTCGAGTTGATGCTGCTGCCGCTAGTCATCGCGCCCATCGCGGCGATCGCGACGGGCAACGTCATCCGCCGCAGGCGCGAGGACGCGACGCTCACCGCGCTTGGCGCGAGCGTGCGCACCATCCGGGCGAGCATCGTCATCGAGTCGGTGGTCACCGCGGGCATCGCGCTGGTGGGCGGCCTGGCGGCTGGGGTATTCGTGCACGTGGTCGCCGTGGCGTCCGAAAGCGCCGTGTCTACCGCGTGGAGCGGGGACGCAATCAAGGTCGGCACGGGCGTGCCGTGGTCCGTCCACGGCACCGATCATCGTTCTCGGCCTCGGCGCGTTCGCTGTGGCGTCGTGGATCGCGTCGCGCAGCATCCGCAACCTCACCCCCGTCGAGGCGCTCCGCCCCGTCAAGGAAGGAATCCTGTCGTGATCTGGCGACTCGCAGTCCAGCAGTCCCGCGCAAACCGCGGCTACTTCGCGTGGGCGACCGCAATGCTCGCGGTGGCCGTCGCGTTCGTGGGCTTTGCGGGTTTCCAGGTGCACACTCAAGAGCTTGTCGAGCGGCAGCAGAGCGACCTCGCCGGATTCACATACGAGCGGAACGCGTGGCTGTGGCCGCGGTTCGACTCCGAGGGCATCGAGGGTTACCAGGGAGCGATGCTCGATGCCGACGCGCGGGACCTCGTCGCGCGCGCGGAGGCCTCCGGGCTACCGTTCACCGCGTCGCGCTTTTCAGTTCCGCTCGACGCGACCACGGGCGAGCCGATCGTCGCCGCGGCGGTCAAAGGCGACTACGCATACGCGCTATTGGGCGTGGAGCGGCTACCGGCCCACGGCGAGGTGGTGCTGAGCGCCGCTGCGGCGCGCCGCCTTGGCGTCGGCGCCGGGGACACCGTGCGGCTTGCCGGCCGCCTCACCACGTGGCGCGAGAACGCGCCCGCGCCGGAAGAGTCCCCGCGAGACGGCACGGCCCACGACCTCACCGTGATCCAGATCATGGCGACACCGGAACTCTCGGCCTACGGCGTGGCCGCGGACGCGCTCGTGCCCTGGGACGACTCGTTCGGGCAGGATTCCATCTTCACCGACGTATGGGACGCCTCAGCTCACGGCATCACCGGCGATCGCGTCGAGACGGCAAGCATCCACGTGAGCTGGACCGGCGGAAACCCAGTGCTCGACGCCGTCGGCTTCAACGACATCTCGGGAAACGACTACTTCCAGCCCGAGCGCCCCTCATCGTGGTGGGTCGCGTGGATGGGCGCGCTCGCGACCGCGGTGGCCGTAATCCTGATGGCGTTCGCGCTCGGGCGTACGCAGGCGCAGCGTCGCCTCCAGTGGGTCGCAACCGCGCGGACGCTTGGCGCCGAATCCGCCACCCTGCGCGCCGTCGCCGGGCTCGAGGCACTCGCGATGGCGGCGCTCGCGTTCGTGGTCGGCGCCGCGGCGGCCGCGCTTGCGAACGTCGCGTACGTGGCGGCACACAACTGGCTCGCGCCGCGGGGCATCGTGCCACTCGCACTGGGGAGCGCGGGCTGGGTGTGGTCTGTGGCCGGCCTGCTCGCGATTGTGCTCAGCGTGATCGTGTCGATCGTCCCGGCGTATTGGGCGAGCCGCGTGCCGCCGGTGGCCGCACTCAAGCCAGTGAACGAGGTCACGGAGACCGAGGTGTCGCGCCGCGTCTCGGTGTGGTGGCTGATCAATCCCGCTCGCGCTCGCGATCTCGGTGCCCTTCCTCAGCGCCGGCTGGCAGCCCACGCTCAGCGATGGCGCGAAGGCCCTCGCGGCGATCGTGGACGTCATCTGCGGGTTCGTCCTGCTACTCGAACTGTTCCGCGCGGGCCTTCCGCTACTCGGCCGGTGGCTGACGCGCCGCCGCGCGCCGTGGGCGATCGCCGCGGGCATCGCCGTGTCGGCCCGTCCTCGCCAGTACGTCGCCCCCGCGTTCGTGACGATGCTCGCGGTGGCAACCACGGCGCTGCTCGCGGCGTCAAACAGTGCGAGCCAGGCCTTCCTTGCCGTCGTCACGCCCAACCCGATCGACTACTCCGACCCCGGCTGGTCGATCTCAAGCACCCGCCTGGTCGTGAGCTGGGTCGCCACCGCCGCGATCCTCGCGGCTGGCATTGCGGTGTTCGTGGGCCTCGCGATCGCCGTCAACAACGCGCGGGCGTCACACAGCGACGACTCCACCCAACGCGCGCTCGGCCTCAGCCGCGCCAGCGGTGCGCGCTCCGCCTTCGTCCAGTTCTTCGCGCCGCAGGCAGCGGGGGTCATCGTGGGCACGGTCGTCGGCGCCGCGCTCGCGATCGCCGCCCCTCTCGAGCGGGCCTACGACGTGCTGCCCGCTGGCGCCCCGACCGACTACTACGGCTATCCGAGCTTTGCCGACAGTTTTGCGGCGCTCGGACTCGCGGCGGCGATCGCCCTCGTCATCGCCGCCGTCGGGGCCGCCGCGTTCGCCGCCGCCCAATCGCGCGCCGGCGCGTACCCGCCGGTCGAACGAGGAGCCGCGCTCTCCACGTCCCGCTAGCCACCGCATCGTCCCGGGGCGTGCTTCGCGCCGCGTGTCCTCGCCTAAACTGGGAAGCAGGCGCGGCACCGTCCGCGCGAGAAGGAGTCACCATGAGCGACCGCGACACTGCGCCCAACGGGCGCGACAACCTGATGCAGATCGGCAAGCCCGCGGGCGGATGCGGTTGCGGCGGTGCTTGCGGCTGCGGCGGGCACGGCGAGGCCGAGGGCGCGCACGAGCACGGCCACCACTCCAAGGACCACTTCCAGGCGAAGCTGAACGGCCCCACGTCGGCCGAGGCCGCCGCGGCACAGGAGGCACAGGCTTGAGCAACTACGCCGGCGACATCACGCCCCAGCAGGCCTGGGACATGCTCAAGGAGAACGAAAACGCGGTTCTCGTGGACGTCCGCACCGAGGCCGAATGGCGTTTCGTCGGCGTACCCGACACCGCCGAGCTCGGCCGCGAGCCGCTGTTCATTGAGTGGGTCTCCTACCCCGACGGCGAGCGCAACCACCAGTTCGTGGCGCAGTTGAAGGAGGCCGGCCTCGAGCCCGGCTCCGACGCGCCCATCATCTTCCTGTGCCGCTCGGGCCAGCGCTCGATCGGCTCCGCCGTGGCCGCCACCGACGCGGGCCTAGGCCCGTCGTACAACGTCCTCGAGGGCTTCGAGGGCCCCACGGACGCCGACGGCCACCGCGGCGGCATCGGCTGGCGCGCCATCGGCCTGCCCTGGCGCCAGCAGTAGCCTCAGCCCGGGCCTCCGCGCGTAAGGCGGTTACGTGGCCCAGGCCGAGCCGCCGGGGAACGTGTGCGCCTTGATTGACTCCGGCCGCATCTCGGCGCTGGTGCCCGGCATCGTAGGCGCGAGGTACCGCGCGTTCTCCACGATCGCAGGGTCGAAGAAGTGCTCGTGAAGGTGGTCGACAAACTCGACGTACCTGCCCTCGGTCGTCCCGCAGACCGCGACGAAGTCGAACATCGCCAGGTGGCGGACCACCTCGCACAGGCCCACGCCGCCAGCGTGCGGGCACACCGGGACGCCGAATTTTGCGGCGAGCAAGATGATGGCGATGTTCTCGTTCACACCGCCAACGCGGCTCGCGTCGATCTGGACTACGTCGAGCGCCTCGGCCTTCAGCAGCTGCTTGAACATCACGCGGTTGTGAGCGTGCTCCCCCGTCGCCACCTGAATGGGCGAGATGCGGCGTCGGATTTCGGCATGCCCGAGGATGTCGTCGGGGCTCGTGGGCTCCTCGATCCAGCGCGGGTTGAACGGGGCAAGTTCCTTCATCCAGGTGATCGCGTCTTCGACCTCCCAACGCTGGTTGGCGTCCACGGCAATCGCGACGTCCGGTCCCACTGCGTCTCGCGCGATTCCCAACCGCCGCACGTCCTCCTCAACGGAAGCGCCTACCTTCAACTTGATGAGGTCGTACCCATCGGCGACCGCCTCCCGCGAGAGGCGGGCCAACTTCTCGTCCGAGTAGCCCAGCCAACCCGGCGTCGTCGTGTACGCGTGCAGGCCGTCGCGAAGGAGCGCATCCTCGCGCGCCGCGCGCCCTTCCTGGGCCCCGCGCAGGATCTCGAGGGCCTCCTCCCGCGTAAGCGCGTCGGTCAGGTACGTGAAGTCGACGATGTCGCAAATCTCTTCCGGGCTCAGTCGCGACAGCAACTGCCACAGCGGCAGGCCCTCGCGCTTGGCACGCAGGTCCCACAGCGCGTTCAACAACGCACCCACCGCCATCTGAATGACGCCCTTCTCAGGGCCAAGCCACCGCAGTTGCGCGTCGCCCGTCAGTTCCCGCCCGAAGCCGCCCAGGTCCGCCAACACGGCGTCGACATCGCGGCCGACGATCCACGGCTCAAGCGCGCGAAGCGCCGCCGTCTGAATGTCATTGCCGCGGCCCGTCGTGAAGGTGAACCCGTGCCCGGTCAGGCCGTCGCCAGCATCAGTGGAGACGACGAGGTACGCCGCCGAGTAGTCGGGCTCGGGGTTCATCGCGTCCGAGCCATCGAAGTCCCGTGACGTGGGAAACCGGACGTCGGTTGATACGAGTGAGGCGAACTTCGCCATTTTCACTCCCTTCCTGAACGGGCTCGGCGTGGGTGCCGGCACCGATAGACATTGGATGTTTAGAGTCGTGGCCCGCGCGGTGTTGCGGAAGACCCAGACTTTGTGGCGCGTTTGCTGTGAAATTGTTGATAGGTCGGATGAATACAGGCCGGTGAGGTGACTAACGGACCATCTTCAACCACTGTTCGACACCGGCCACATGGGTGACCATAGCGGCATGGGCCAGTTCCGGATCACGGACGCTCAGAGCGTCAACGACCACCTGGTGCTCGTGCACCGTGCTTTCTTGGGCGCCCGGCTGCGTCCGCCCGCGCCACATGCGGGCACGGTTGGTCGGCGCAGACAGACCCTCGATGAGCGACGACAGCACGGAGTTTCCCGACGCTCGGCTGACGAGCCGGTGAAACTCAATGTCGAGCGCCAGCAGGTCCTCCACGGGCGCCTCGACTCGCGAAGCATCGACGATGGCTTGGATGGCGACCAGTTCCGGCTCGGTCACTCGCTCGGCAGCCATCGACGCCGCCGCCGGCTCGAGGATGCGGCGAACGCGCAGAAACTCCAAGACGCTGTCGTCCTGATGGAACTCGACAACAAACGTGAGTGCATCGAGCAAGAGGTTGGAATCGAGGCTCGTGACGTACGTGCCGTCACCCTGCCGGACGTCGAGAATGTTGATGAGTTCTAGGGCGCGCACCGCCTCACGCAGGGAATTCCGAGACAGCCCGAGGGTCTCCGCCAGATCCGCCTCCCGGGGCAAACGTTCACCCGGCTTCACCTGGCCACCAAGGATCATTTGCTTGATGCCGATGATCGCATCGTCAGTCAGCGCCACCTCAGTCCCCTTTCGATCGAGTCGCACGCCCGTACATTTCGCGTGCGTTCCCAGCCAACACCCGCGATCGGTCGGTCGATGACATTCCATCAAGAGTCGCCTCTACCGCCGCCAGCCACGCGTCATAGCCCGACACTGATTCGAGCACGGGCCAATCGCTGCCGAACATGCAGCGGTCGGAACCGAACGCCGCGAGAGCATGGCGCAACCACGGCACTGCCGCATCAGCTGTCCGATGCTCAGCCCCAGTTTCTGACATGAGTCCGGACAACTTGCATCGTACGTTGGGAAGAGCCGCCAGGGCCGAGACATGGCGCGACCACGATTCGAAGTTGCTTCGACCGATGGATGGCTTTCCCATGTGATCGAGCACAAAGACAACGTCGGGGCAACGACGCGCAAGCTCGGTCGCTTCGGCAAGTTGATGTTCCTGCACGCACAGGTCCATTGACAGCCCGTAGCCCGCGAGCAGCCGCACACCGTAGATAAAGTCGCCGGAGAGCGCAAAGCCGGGAGGTTTGCCTTGGATCAGACGACGCACCCCCGACACCAACGGCATCCGCGCCAGTTCCGCGAGCTCAGCTTCGCATCCAGCTCCGCGCTCCAACAGAACGGCAGCTACGACGCCGACAATAGGTGCGCCGTTCGCGGCAAGTGCGTGAAACCATTCCGCCTCGGCGACGTTTGAACTCGGCGTAGCGTCTGCTTGCACGACCACCAGACCGCGTACGCGAGTTTCGCCATCTTGATCAACGCCGTGCCGCCGGTGCGCAAAGTCCGTGGGGAGGAACGAACCCTGAATCCTCGGACCCTGAGTCTCGAGCCACGGGTACTCGAAGCGATTCACGTCCCAGAAGTGGACATGGCTGTCGACTACGTCAAGTACGCCAATGGGCATGGCTCTGCTCCTCTCGTGGTTGGGTAGGCGCGTGCATGCAGGGTCCAGGGGGGTGGTACCCACGGGCAAAACCACGCCCGTCGGTACCACCCCGTTCCCCAAAAAGGGGTGACTACGCCGTGGTTACTGGAAGTCCGCGACGTTGTCCTTTGTCACCATCGCAGTGCCGGTGTCAATCAGTGCATCCACTGACTTGCCCATAGCGGCGTCGAACGCAGCCTGAGCTCCGAGCGAGCCCATCTTGGACGGGAACTGCGCAACCGAGCCAGTCTCCGTGCCAGCGGCGATCGCGACGACCTCGTCGCCAAGGGCGTCGAAGCCGACGACCGTGAGCTTGCCCTCAAGCCCCGCTGCCTTGATTGCCTCGAGCGCGCCAAGGATAGGCGGGCCGCAGGCTCCATAGATCGCGGTGATCTCGGGGTGTGCCGTCAGCATGTCCTGGCCGGCGTTCAGGCCCTTGGTCTGGTCGCAGTCGGTCGGGAGCGTGGAAACGATTTCCGCCGCACCGTCGAGGCCCTCGATCATGCCGTTGACACGGTCGTCAAGCGCGGGAACTCCAGGCACGCCCGACAGTACGCCGAGGACGGAGCCTTCAGGCAGGTTGGCCTTCAGCCACTCGCCTGCAAGAACGCCACCGGCGTAGTTGTCGGTGGTGACCACAGCCGTCTTTCCGTCCCAGTCGGGAATGTCATTGTCAATGAGGATCACAGGGATGCCCGCATCGACGGCCTTCTGGAGCTCGCCCGCGACGTTAGGGCTCGTGGGTGTGATCGCGATTGCGTCGACACCCTGCGCCACCATGGACTGAATCGCGGCGATGATGCCTTCGTCGTCCGAGCCGCTAGAGCCCGACGCGAAGACGACCTCGGCACCCGGCTCGTTTGCGTCCCACTCCTTGGCGGCATCGACCATGATGTCGTAGAAGTCGACCGGGAACTTCGTAATGAAGCCAATCTTGACGATGTCAGCCGTCGGGGGCGCAGAGGTAGTTGATTCGGTCGGGTCCGGGCTCGAAGACGAGCACGCCGCCAACAGGAGCGCGGCCGATGCGGCCACCGCCCCGGCAAGTGTCTTTCTGATGTTCATTGCTATCCTTCGGTTGGTTGAGAGTGATTCTTGATCGGGCCGCGTCGCAGTTCACCGCTGCGGCGCGGCCTATTGAGAGGTGTGTGTGTCAGTCGTCACCTCCTACGATGAGCGATACAAGGCGTGAACGGTTTTCGGCGCGGGGGATCTCCTCGCCAACCACGCGGCCGCGCCGCATGACGACTGCGCGATCCGCGATCTCGATCACGTGATCCATGGCGTGCGAAATCACGATGACCGCGCAGCCTTCTTCGCGGAGGCGAAGGATCAGATCCAGCACCTGCCGAGATTCGCGGAGCCCGAGGGCGGCGGTGGGCTCGTCGAGAATCACCACGCGAGATGCAAAGGCGACGCTTCTGGCCACAGCGATGGCCTGACGCTGACCGCCTGACATCAGCCCAACAGACGACGCATTGGCGGGGATGTTGATCTTCAGCCGCCCGACCAACTCTGTCGAGTGCTTGGTCATCTCCGCGCGCTTCATCCACCGCATGCCGTGTGGCAGCCACGATGGCACGGCCTCTTCGCGCCCCGCGAAGAAGTTCGCGGTCGTGTCGAGATTGTCGAAGAGCGCGAGGTCTTGGTAGACCGTCTCAATCCCGGCGTCGCGCGCGACCGCGGGGGTCGTCATGTGGGCTGTCACGCCGTCTACCTCGATCGAGCCCGAGTCGAGGCGGTGTACGCCGCTGATGCACTTGATGAGCGTCGATTTCCCTGCCCCGTTGTCTCCGAGCAACGCGAGCACCTCGCCGTTGTTGACGTGTAGGTCCACGCCGTCGAGCGCATGAACTGCGCCGAACCGCTTCACCGCGTTGGTGACTTTGAGGGCCGGGGCCGAGGCGTTCTTCGCAGTTGTACTCATGACGATGTCGCCTTCAAGAGTCGGAATCGTTGTTCGAGATGCCGTCTGATGACATCCGTCTCCACCGCGACGACGATCACGACGCCAATCACGATGAGCTGCATTGCGGCCTCGATATTGAGGAGGTTCATGCCGTTACGGATCACGCCGATCATCACGGCTCCGATGAGCGCGTGGCTGACACTTCCGCGTCCGCCCAGAAAGCTCGCCCCGCCGATGACCACGGCGGCAATCGCGTCGAGTTCGGCAAGTTGACCGAAGGTAGGCGAGCCCGCGTTGAGTCGCCCGGCCGTCACAATCGCCGCCACGCCCGCAAGCGTTCCGCTCAGGACATACACAGAGACCTGCACCCACTTGACGGGAATGCCGACGCGCCGCGCGCCCTCGGGGCTGCCGCCAACCGCGTAGATCCACCGGCCCCAGACAGAGCGGGTGAGGACCAGCGTCACCAGAACCGCGACCACGACGACCAAAAAGGCGGCGTTGGGGAACCACGATGCGAGCCAGTTCGCGGAGCCGGCGCCCACCGTCGTGACAACGCTCGGCATCCCCGAGATCGGCTGACCATCCGATATCCAGAGCGCTAGCCCGCGCGCGATGCTCAGCGTCGCCAAGGTAATGATGAAGGGGTGCGGGAGCCTACCGAACACATACCCGAGTCCGTTAATGGCGCCGATCACGGCGCCTGCCGCAAGCATCGCGATCACCGTCACGGTCGCGTTGCCCGTCTCTGCGAAGAGCCACGCTCCACAGACGGACGCCAGCGCGAGGGTTGAGCCGACCGACAGGTCAATACCTCGCGTAAGAATCACGAGCAGCTGGCCAATCGCCAGAATCGCGATCGCCGAACTCTGGACAAGCACGTTGCCGAGGTTCTGCGTCGTCGCGAAGTGCGGGGCAAAAGCCGACATCGCAGCGACGAGTACGACGAGCATCAGGAGCGGGCCCATCCGAAGCACGACAAGCAGCACGCTTACGCCTCGAATACCTCGCGTTGCGCTCGAGTCCGCGGGCATTCGCCGACGGCCGTCTTGCCCCGGTACGTCGCTTGAACTCCGCGCGTTTGGACCACGGCTCTGCGACACCTCAGATGCACCCACAGTCAGCCTCCTTGCTGAATACGTATGACCTTAACTAGCCACTCATCCTATGTCTAGGGCGCCGTAGGTCACGATTTCGCCAAGACGCACCTGATTCGGGCTCAAAGATAGGACCAACGGTGAGAAGGGCGCGCCGCCGCGATGCGGTGCGCGAAGGGTACGCGCACCTCCCGCGGGTCGTTGACTCCCCTAGACTTGGCCGCATGACCGACCAGCCCGACCTCAGCCACCTGCGCCCGGACACCCGCGCGATCAGGGCCGGAATCGAGCGCTCGGACGCGCGCGAGATGAGCGAGGGCCTGTTCCTCACGCAGGGCTACGTCTACGAATCTGCGGCACAAGCCGAGGCCGCCTTCGCGGGCGACATCGACATGTATATGTATGCCCGCTACGGCAACCCCACGGTCGAGGCATTCCAGCAACGCCTGGCCGCCATCGAGGGCGCGGACGCGTGCTTCGCCACCGCCACGGGCATGGCCGCCGTGTTCGTCTCGCTGGCGTCGATCCTTGGCCAGGGCGACCGCCTCGTGTCTTCTCGCGCCCTCTTCGGGTCGACTCTCAACGTCTACAAGCAGTTGTTCCTCAAATGGGGCATCGAGATCGAGCTCGTGGACGGCCACCGCAACGACGACTGGGAGCGGGCGCTGGCGACCCCAGCCAAGGCCGTCTACTTCGAGAGCCCCACCAACCCGATGCAGGACATCGTGGACATCGCCGCGGTCAGCGCGCTCGCGCACAAAGCCGGCGCGCTCGTCATCTGCGACAACGTGTTCGCCACTCCGCTTGGCCAGCGGCCGCTCGAGCTTGGCGCCGACGCCGTGGTGTACTCCGCGACCAAGCACATCGACGGCCAGGGCCGGGTGCTCGGCGGGGCGATCCTCGGCACGGACGAGTACGTCAACGGGCCGGTCAAGCAGATGGTCCGTCAGATGGGCGCCACGATCTCCCCCTTCAACGCGTGGGTGATGCTCAAGGGGCTCGAGACGCTTGGCGTCCGCACGCGAGCGCAATGTGCGTCGGCGCTTGAGTTGGCGACCTGGCTAGAGGCCCAGCCGGCGGTGGCGCAGGTGCTGTACCCGTTCCTACCGTCGCACCCTCAGCACGCACTCGCCGTGAAGCAGCAGAGCCTTGGAGGCACCGTCGTCACCGCCAAACTCAAACTGCCCGACGGCGCGGCGCCGCACTCTGCGGCGGCCAAAGACGCGGCTTTCCGGTTCATGGACGGCCTCGCCCTGTTCGAGCTGTCGAACAACTTCGGCGACGCCAAGTCCATTGCGACCCACCCCGCCACCACCACCCACTCCAAGCTCACCGACGAGGAGCGCGAGGCCGTGGGAATGTCCCACGCCACGGTGCGATTGTCCGTGGGCCTCGAGGACGTCGAGGACCTGCGCGAGGACATCGCGAAGGCGCTGTCCGAGGTTTAGAACGCGTGCCGCCCAACGGTGCGACTGCCCCGATGTGCCTCTAGAGCCGTAGCCCGGTGATTCCGCCGTCGACGGGAAGTATGGTCGCTGTGGTCGAGCCCGACAGCGGGCTCGCAAGGTAGCCGATTGCCCACGCGATCTCCGCCGGGGTGATGAGGCGGCCGATCGGCTGGCGGCCGCGCAGTTTCCGAGCCTCGGCCTCTGGATCGGTCGATTGCGCCACCAAACGCTCCACCCATGGCGTGTCTGCGGTCCCCGGTGCGACGGCGTTGACGCGGATGCCGTCGTCAAGGTGATCGGCCGCCATCGAGAGCGTGAGGCCGTCGATCGCTCCCTTGCTTGCGCAGTAGACCGCTCGGTTGCGAATACCGACCAGGGCGCCAAACGACGTCACGTTGACGACCGCTGCGTGAGCAGACTGGCGCAGCAGCGGCAGCGCGAGTGCGGTCATGCGCGCCACGGAGACGACATTGACCTCGAGGACACGGCTCCACTCGTCGCGCGCGTTGGCTGCGCAGTCGCCGACGGCGCTTACTGCGGCGTTGTTGACCAGTATGTCGAGCCCGCCGTCCGCAGCCTCGATGGCGCCGAGCGTCGCCGCGATGTCCTGGTCCTGGGTGACGTCGCCCTGGTGGGCTGTGACGCCCGGCTGGTCCTCCGCCGGCGCCACCGGGTCGAGCACGTGGACGGTCGCCCCGCGGCTCACGAAGTGCGCGGCCGTCGCGGCGCCGATTCCGGAACCGCCGCCGGTGATGAGCGCCACGAGCCCGTCGAGGTCGGCAACCGTAGCGGCTGCGACGCCCTCCATCGCTGCATCCCCCGTGCTCATCGCGGCTCCAAAACGTTCTGGCGCTGGCGCCCAAGGTGGTCGATCCCTAGTTCGACAACGTCGCCCGGCACCAAGTACTGCGGCGGCTTCATCCCCATGCCGACGCCGGGTGGCGTTCCCGTGTTGATGAGGTCCCCGGGTTCGAGCACCATGAACTGGCTGAGGTAGTGGACGATGAATGCAGGGCTGAACACCATCGTGGACGTGTCGCCCGACTGGCGCCGCTCGCCGTTGACGTCGAGCCACATCGCGAGCCGCGAAACGTCCGGAATCTCGTCGGGAGTGGCGAGCCACGGGCCAGCGGGGTTGAAGGTCTCCGAGGACTTGCCCTTGACCCACTGCCCCGAGCGTTCGAGTTGGAAGTCGCGCTCGCTCACGTCGTTGACGAGCACGTAGCCGGCGATCGCATCCGCCGCGGCTGCCTCGTCCTCGAGGTACGACGCCCGCCGACCCACAACGATGCCAAGCTCGACCTCCCAGTCGGTCTTGACGGACCCGCGCGGGATGCGGAGGCCGTCGTCCGGCCCAACCAACGTGTTGGGTGCCTTGTTGAACACAATCGGTTCCGCGGGCACCTGAGCGCCAGTTTCGGCCGCGTGGTCCGAGTAGTTGAGTCCAATGCAGAGAATCTGATGCGGCCGCGCGATTGGCGCACCAATGCGCTCGATCTCGCCCGACGAGTTGCGGAAGGGGCGCGCGTCGCGCGTGCGGGTGGCGACTAGCGACTCCAGGGACTCGAGCCCCCCCGCGGCAAAGAACTCGCCGTCGTAGTCGTCTACAGCGTCTGACACGTCCACGTAGTTGTCGGCGTCGAGCTTGACCACGGGGCGTTCATCGCCCACCGGCCCCAGTTTCATCAGCTTCATTGCCTGCCCTCTTCTTCCCATCCGTATTGCCCGCCCCGACCTGCGCGGCCGGCGCCGTCATACCTGCTGGTCTAGTGGTCTATCGCCGCGCGGAACTCTCGCGCCCGCCGCTCGATCTCCTCGAATTGGTGCTCCGCGACGAGCTTGCGCGGCGCGATCCAACTCGTGCCGAGCGCCGCGACGCCCGCCTCCAGATACTCCGCGGCGTTCTCGAGGCCCACGCCGCCGCTCGGAACGAACTCCACCCCGGGAAATGGGCCGCGCATCGCGGCGATCCAGGCTGGCCCACCCAACTGCGCCGCGGGGAAGCACTTGAGCACGGTTGCCCCTGCCTTGAGGGCCGCCATAACCTCCGACGGGGATGCGACTCCGGGGAAGACGTCCAGCCCGGCGGCTATCCCCGCGCGCACGACGTCCTCGTCGAATCCAGGACTCACGATGAAGCTCGCGCCTGCCTCCGCGCACGCTTCGACCTCGCTCACCGTGGTGACCGTGCCTGCGCCGACTGTGAGCCCATCGAATCCCTTGAGCAACGCCATCGCTGGTAGCCCGGCAGGCGTGCGCAGGGTGATCTCCACGCAGTCCACCCCAGCCCGCACCAAGACCTCAGCGAGCGGGAGCGCGTCGTCCGCCGAGTCGAGGACGACTACAGGCAGCACCCGCGACCGGCGAAGGGTCTCCAGTGCCCGTCCCATCAGCGGCCCAACCATCCGCCGTCGACGGGAAGGATCACGCCAGACACGTAGTCAGATGCCGGGGAGGCGAGGAAGACGGTCGCGCCAGCCATGTCGCCGGCCTTGCCCCAACGTCCGGCCGGGATCCTCGACAAGATCGCGGAGCTACGCTCCGGGTCGTCCTGAAGGGCCTGGGTGTTGTCTGTCGCCATGTACCCGGGAGCGATCGCGTTGACGTTGACGCCGAGCGACGCCCACTCATTCGAGAGTGCGCGCACGAGCCCCGCGAGGCCGGATTTGGCCGCTGCGTAGCCCGGCACCGTGATGCCTCCCTGAAAACTGAGCAGGCTCGCGGTGAAGATGACTTTGCCGCGGCCCTTGTCGAGCATCGGCCGGGCCAGAGCTTGGGTCAGCACGAACTGACTCGTCAGGTTCACCTCGAGCACGCGGTCCCAGTCCTCAAGCGGATGTGAAACCGCAGGCGCGCGCGCGATGGTGCCCGCGTTGTTCACGAGGATATCGGGGGCGCGCTCCGCCAACTCGGCGCCGAGCGCCACGACCGCCTCGCGATCCCCGAAGTCAGCCGTCCTTACTTCGCACGTGCGCCCGAGCGCCCTAATCTCGTCGACCACGTCGTCGTCTTCGGACATTTGCGCGCTGACGCCGATGATGTCCGCCCCCGCCGTGGCAAGCGCCACCGCCATGCCACGGCCGAGGCCGCGCCGCGCGCCGGTGACCACGGCCGTGCGGCCCGAAAGGTCAAACATCGTGTTCATTGAGCGGTCCTTTGCGTCGTCCCTGCAACATCAACGAGAATCTTCATTGCCGCGCCCTTTTCAAGGTCCAGTAGCGCCTGCTCGGTTTGTTCGAGCGGCACCGCCTTGGTGATCAAACGCGACGTCGGAATACGGCCGCCGGCAAGCAGTTCAACCGCGCGCTCGAAGTCGCTGCGCTGGTAAACCCTCGCGCCAAGAATGGTGAGTTCCTTCCAGAACACCTGCTGCAGATTCACCTCGCGCGGGGCCGAGTGAATCGCAACGACGACGATGGTGCCGCGCACCTTGGCGAGCGCGGTAGTCAGCCCCACGGGAGCCGCCGCACCGGAAACTTCGAAAACAACATCGGCCCCGTTGCCGCCCGTCCACGATGAGACTTCACTGGCCACGTCACCTGACGCGTCAAGTGCGCGGAATCCAAGAGACTCAGCGACCTCGCGGCGCCCAGCATCGAGCTCCACGACTGCGACGCGCGCGCCCGCGTCACGCGCTACGCACGCGATCAACAAGCCGATCGGCCCTCCGCCAAGGACCACCACAGCGTCCGCGGTTTGGAGACCAGACCTGCGGACGTCGTGCACGGCGACGGCCGTCGGTTCGGCAAGCGCGGCGGTCGCGAGGTCAAGCGCGGCCGGGAGCGCCACCAGGGTCGTAGCGGGCACGGTCCAGAGTTCCTGCAGCGCGCCGGGAGAGTCGATGCCCATGAACTGGAGGTTCTGGCAGATGTGTTGGAAGCCCGCGTGGCAGGCGGAGCAGGTGCCGTCCCAAATCAGCGGCATCACGGAGACCGGGTCGCCAACCGCCCAGCCCTCGACGTCCGGGCCGACGGACTCGACAGTTCCCGACATCTCGTGGCCAAAAACCAAGGGCCGCTTGACTCGCCCGTCCATGTGGCCATGGAAGATGTGGAGATCGGTGCCGCACAGTCCGACGTGCGAGACACGGACCCTAACCTCCCCGCTCGCTGGGCGAGCGGGTTCGATCGTGTCGACGACGATGTTGCCATCGCCGACGTAAGAGGCGCTGTTCGACATCGGATTCCTTTCAATTTGTCGAGCGCTCCCTTGCGCTCGCTTTAACATCATACGTATGCTCTCGCTACTAGGCTACGCCTATGCGACCGGAGGCGCGAAGCCCCAAAACCCCCGGGAGGGGGTGGGCTCGATCTCCATTCGGCGTGAAAACAAATGATATGTGATGTATTCTGCGTAGGTGCGGTGATAGCCGCGAACTTGACCAAGGGCGACCATGAAGATCACGGGTTACCGCACCCTTCAAACGATCCACGACTGGGGTCGGCCCGTCGGCGACGTCAACGGGCACATTGCGTCTGGCATCACCGAGGTTCCCGTGGTCATCCTCGAGACCGATGAAGGCGTGACGGGCGTTGCCACCGGCTCCCACCAAGACCTTGCACGGCTGTTCCCGGCCATCGAGGGGGAAGACCCCAGAGCCGTCTCAACTCTGTACGATCGCATGCTGGCGCGCGTTTTCAAGGCGAGCCACGCAGGGGCGACTTTCGGCGGTATCGGCACCTTCGACACGGCACTGTGGGACATCAAGGCCAAGCTCGCAGGCGAGCCCTTGTGGCGCCTGCTGGGCGCGCGCGACCGTTTCATTTCGGGTTACGCATCAGGTCTGGACATTGCGCTCGACGACGAGCAGTTGGCAGCCTTCTACGACCGAATGGCCGCGCGCGGCTACCGCAGCGCGAAGCTCAAGGGCGGGCTCGACGTCGACGCGGACATCCGTCGGCTAGGCATCATTGCCGACGCCCTTCGCGTCAACACGCCTCACCCAGGCCTCATGCTCGACGCCAACGAATCGTGGAACCTTAAGCAGGCCGTTCGCTACGTCGCCAGGATCGAGGAGGTGCACGACCTCACCTGGGTCGAAGAGCCCCTGCGCCGGTGGGACGCGGAAGGCCACGCGAAGCTAAGTTCCTCCGTGCGCGCCGCGGTAGCCACGGGCGAAAATCTGACCGGCCTCGAGCAATTCAACCCGCTGTTCAACGCTGGCGGCATCGACATCGTGCAGGCAGCCGCGACGTGGGGAATTACCCACCTGCTACGCGTGGGCATGGCCGCACACAGCAGAGACCTACCGATGAGCCCCGTTGGGCTCACTGCGAACCTGTCCGTCGCGCACGCAGCCGCTTCGCTGCCAAACCACCTTTCTGCTGAAGTCCAGGACGTTGGCGCCCCGTTCGGCGTGCGTTTTGACGCCGAATATAGCGACGGCGGTATCGTGCTGGGCGACCAGCCCGGAGGCGGGATCACCGTCGACGAGGCCGCGATCTCTTCGCTCGAGAACAGTGAACAGGGTTGGCGCGCCGAGGCGGGCCCGCACGTGCGGCCGTCGCGAGCGGGCCTGCGCCTTTCTGCCGGACCAGACAAAGGCGCCTAGCGGCCGCAAACGTGCGGACGCCGCTAGTACGCCGCACGTCGCGCGCTCCGCGACGATACTGTCGCGCACGCGAGCGTTTCTCGGGCCAAAGTGCCGTGTCACCGTAGGATGGACTCATGACGACCGATGGGCTTGAGCCAACAACAACGGGCAAAGCGAGTCCACGGTCCATCTTGGGTGACGGCGCCGCACGTGTACCCGCGGCAAGGCTGGGCACGGCCGTCGTCAGGGATCTCGTTGCCGCCATCGTTACGGGTGAAGTGGCCCCAGGCGGCATCCTCCCTCCTGAGGCAATTCTCGGACGGCAGTTCGGGGTTAGCCGGACGGTTATTCGCGAGTCCGTGAAGCGCTTGCAGGAGAAGGGCCTGGTGACGGTCAGCCAGGGTCGCGGCACGATTGTCAATCCCGCGAGCGCGTGGAACGTCCTCGATCCCGACGTGCTTTCGGAACTCGTCGACCACGACGAGTCGCTGGAAGTTCTCGACGAGCTTGCGGTCGTTCGCGGCAGCCTCGAGGCAACCATGGCGCGCGCAGCGGCAGAACGCCAAACCCCCATCCGATCCGCAGAGTTGCGGCATACGTTCGAACGAGCGGCAGCGAGCATCGACGACCTCGCTGCCTACAACGAAGCCGACGCAGCATTCCACAGCGTGATCATGGAACAGTCAGGCAACCGGCTGGCGGCCAACATCACAAGGATCATGTTTACCCGCGCCCGTGAGAGCCGGCGCTTTACCGGCATCACCATCGCAAACGCCGCAAAGTTCGCCCTCGAGGAGCACCGCGCGATTCTCGAGGCGATCGTCTCCGGCGACGGCGACACCGCGGCCACGACGATGCGTGACCACATCGCGAAATCGTGGGCGCGGCGACGTCCGAGTGGCTCCACCGGCTAAGAGCCGAGCCACGTCCTGCGGAACTGGTTACTCCTTCACCCCGCCAGCGGTCAGGCCAGAGACCAGGAACCGCTGTGAGAACAGGAACACAATCATGACCGGGGCGACGGAGATGAGCGTCGCGAGCGCGAGTTCCGGGAGGCTTATGGTGATCGACGACACGGTCGTCGGATTGAACGCGGGAACGTTAGAGATCAGCTCCGCCAGACCCACCTGAACGGGCGACTTGCGTCCCGCCTCCATCACAAATGGCAGGAAGTAGTTGTTCCAGTTGGTCACAAAGTTGAAGAACCCGACGAGTGCAATAACGGGAGTGGCAAGCGGCATCGCGATTTTCAGGAAGACCTTGAACTCGCCTGCCCCGTCGATGCGGGCCGCGTCAAGCAGGTCACTTGAAATGTTTGTGGAGAAGTAGATGTACGTCAGGTACACGCCGAACGGGAAGAACGAGAACGGCAATATAACTGCCCACGGCGTTCCGACAAGGTGCACTGCGTTGACCTCGAGGAATATAGGCAACACGAGCGCCGTATTGGGAATAAGCATCACCATGAGGGTCAAGGCGAGCAGCGTGCGGCGATACTTGAAGTCCGTCAAGGCGAGCGCGTAGCCAGCAGGAACCGTCACGAGAAGCGTGATGACGAGGGCGACCCCAGAGTAGAGCGCCGAGTTGCCAAGCCACGTCCAGATGATGCCGTCCTGGAACGTCACCAACTCGTTCCAGTTTTCGGCGAGCTGCCCGAACGAGCCAAAGCTCAGCGGGTGCTCGCCAGCGAGACCAATCAGCTGGGTGTCCGACTTTGTCGGAGCGAACAACAGCCACAGGACGGGAACGACGAAGAAGAACGTGAAGAATGCGATGACCAGCCCCACAAAGGCTCGACCTACCCACCGGCCAGGCGCAAAGGCGGTGGATTCGGTCTTGGTCTTAGCGGCGCTCAAAGAGTCCACCTCTGAAGACGAACACTGCCGCGAGTGCCATCGCCACTATCAGCAGCATGACTGAGATCGCTGCCGAACCGTTGAAGTCGGATTGCGGGCCGAAGGCGAAGATGTAAGCAAGCTGATTGAGCGAATAGTCCTTGGGGACGATGCCGCGGCTCGCCAGGCTGAGTATCTTCGGCTCAACGAACAACTGTGTGCCTGCGGCGAGCGAAATGATGGCCATGTAGGCGATCCACTTCCGCAGCAGGGGAATCTGGATGTACAAGGCGGTCTGCAACGGGCCTGCGCCGTCGATGCGCGCGGCCTCCATCACTTCGGAGGAAATGTTGTTCAGTGCGCCATACATAATGATCATCCAGCCGCCGGCGCCGGTCCAGAAGGCAATCACCGTGAAGATCACGGGAAGGTTGTCCTGCGCGACGGCTTGTGTGAAGTTCTCGAAACCGAGTTGGTTCAGCAGCGACGACACGGGGCTAACAGTGGGGTCGAGCACGAACAGCCACAGCATGACGCTCGCGGAACCCGCCAGCGCGCCGGGAATATAGAACAGGAACCTCGACGTAGACGAGAGCCACCTCACGCGAATCGAGTGCACGACGAGAGCCAGCAGCACGACGAACACGATCAGCGCGGCCATCCAGATCCCGACGAACGATGCGACATGGATCACGGCAGGGCCGAATCGGAAATCACCAAAGACGTTCGCGAAGTTGTCGAAGCCGACGAATTTGCCGCCCTTCGTAAACGAAAGGTAGAGGGCATAGACCATGGGCCCAATGCCGAATGCCAGGAGCAGAAACGCGTAGCCGCTTGAGAACGAGTAGCCCATCATCGACTGCGCGTGGTCCCGGCGTCGTGGCGCCCGGGAAACCTGCTGCCGCCCCGGTGAGGGGGCGGCAGCAGGTGCCGTGGTTTTTGCGTCAGTAATGATCTTTCCCTTTGCTACTTGACGTCGTAACCGTTGACTTTGGCGTCGTTCTCGTAGCGAGTCTTCCACTCGTCGACAACCGAGGCAATCGTCTTGCCGTCGGCAAGAGCGGGGACAACGATCTCCGCCCAGGCAGGTTCGGAGCTAAACGACAGCGTCGAACCCCAGCCGCCCCAGATGTTGCTGGCTCCCTCGCTGACAACGTCCTTGAACGTGTCGGAGTTTGCCCAGTAACCGCTGCTGGCCTGGACGTCCAACCACTTGTCAGCAGTGGCCTGGTGCGCCGGGAGGCCGGTGATGTACTGGACAGACTTAGGTCCAGCCACCGCGTACTCGAGGAACGTACCCACGGCCGCGAGGTTGGTCGAGTGGCTCGATCCGTACCAGAAGCCACCACCGACGTTTCCGGTGGCAATCGGCTCGCCGTCCCAGTGCAGGGCGTTAGAAACACCCCACGTGCCAGGGGCCGCGTCGAGGATTCCAGGGTTCTGGATGATTCCTCCGGTGAACCAGGTCGGTCCCGGGATTCCCAGCACCTTGTCCTTGTACTTCGCGGGGAAGTCGGGCGTGAAGAGGCCCTCGGTCACAAGCGTTCCGTTCGCGTACATGTGGTCCATCAGTGCAATCATGCGCTGCGAGTGGTCGTCCGAGAAGTTAGCCGAGAACGTGTTGCCGTCCAGCGTGTAGATCGGCGCCTGCGCGCTCCACATGTTCGAGAGCACTGCGGTGAATGGGTCACCGATCGAGCCCAAGATGTATCCGGGGTGCTCGGCAGCAACCTTGTCGCCAAGCGCCTCGTACTCTTCCCACGTCTTCGGGATGTCGTACCCGAACTTGTCGAACAGCTCCTTGTTGTACCAGAACAGCACGGGAGCCAGGTTGTCGCGGGCTCCGTAGATGTTGCCGTCGACGGTCACCGGGCCGTGTGCGCCCGGCGTGTAGCCGTCAAGGATTGCGTTATCCACGACGCCCAGGTTCAGCGGAGCCGCGTAGGCCTGCTTGCCGTTGATTTCCTTGGCTGCCCAAGAAGCGTCGTTGACCTGCGTCGACCACACGACGTCGGGCCAGCCTTCGCCTGCCTGGTCAAACAGCGAGATCTTCGTGTGGAAGGAGTCGGTACCGCCGGCGTTGCCGTCGTACGTCTCTAGGTTCACCTTGATTTCAGGGTGATCCTTGATGAACTCCTCAACGATGGCCGAACGGTCAGCGTCCGTCCAAATGGTGATCGCGCTGTTCGGGTCCTGCGGTGCGGTCGGGAACCCATAGGGGCTGTCCGCTGTAGTAGTTGTGTCGGTGGGTTCAGGGGTTTTGTCGCCCGAGCACGCAGTCGCCATTAGCGCAATGCCGGCTGCCGCCGCGCTGAGCCCAATGAGACGTGGTGTGCGGGAAACAGTGCCTCGGAAATAGGACATCTTGTCTCCTCCATTGCTTCGTGTCGACATCTTTGACGACCGAGCCGCCAACTGGCGACGTTCGAGAGTTAATCATACATGTGACGTCTTAGCAACAGACTTTAGGTCACGGGAAGGTCACGGATAGCGAGGCGCGCGAGACGAGAGGTCGTCGGATCCATCCGCGGGCATCCAAAACGTATGATGTATCCTGTGTCGCGAAACGCATCCCGGCGAGAATCAGCGAGGACGGCAATGAGGCTTTGGGGAATCAGCGCGTCGCGAACCGTGGCGGTGACCCGATGACCGGATCAGGCGTGACCCCTGAGCGGCGAGCAATGGTCGTGGGCGTGAAGCCCGAGCTACGTGACCGCTACCTCAAGCTTCACTCCGCCGTGTGGCCTGAAGTTGAGGCAGCGCTGCGCGCATGCAACGTCACCAACTATTCGATCTTCATCTTCGGCGACGTCCTGTTCGCGTATTACGAATATGTGGGACTCGACCACGACGCCGATATGGCTCGCATCGGCGAGGATGCGCGCACGCGCGAGTGGTGGACCCTCACAGATCCTTGCCAGGTGCCCCTTGGCGAGGCGCCGGATGGCCGCTCGCCTTGGAAGCAACTTGACGAGGTCTGGCACCTCTCATGAGTCTGACGGCGAACGCACCATTGGCCGCCCAGGTTCCGCAAGGCATCGGCTTCGGCGGTGCGAGCGTCGGCAACCTGCGCCGGGCGATTTCGGACGACCAGGCGGAGCGCGCGATTCGTAGGGCTTGGGACCGCGGCGTTCGGTACTTCGACACGGCGCCCCACTACGGTTTGGGACTGTCCGAACGGCGCCTCGGCGCCACGCTGCGCACGTTTCCGCGTCACGAATTCTGCCTGTCAACCAAGGTGGGCCGCATGCTCGTACCGCGGGTTCCACCCCTTGAGCAGGACGACGACGGCTTCGTCGTTCCCGGCGACCTCAAGCGTCGCTGGGATTTCACGGTTGGCGGCGTACGCGACAGCATCGAGCAGAGCCTGGATCGGATGGGCCTGGCGGGCATCAATATCGCCTTCGCGCACGATCCGGACCAGGCCTATGAAGGGGCACAGCTCGAGGGGCTTCAAGCGCTCGCCGCCGCGAAAGACGCGGGTCTCGTCGCGGCCGTCGGCATCGGCACCAACTCCACGCAAGGGCTGGTTGACGCCGTAGATCGAGGCTTGATCGACGTGCTCATGCTCGCCAACCGGTACACGTTGCTCGACTATCAGGAGGCACTCCCAGTGCTCGCCGCGGCGGACCGCACGGGCACCGTTGTCGTGGCTGCAGGGGTTTTCAATTCGGGCCTGCTGGCGACCCCGCGCCCCGCGCCGGGGGCTCACTTCGACTATCAGGAAGCCCACCCGGAGGTGGTTGAGGCCGTGCATGCGATTGCGGACATTTGCGAGGCGCACGGCGTCGACGTTCCGACCGCCGCTATCGCTTTCCCACTGCTCCAACCCTCGGTACGTTCAGTAGTACTCGGAATGCGGTCCGAGCACGACGTGGACGAGAACATGGATCGCTTCGAACGGGAGGTCCCGTCAGAGCTCTGGCGCGACCTCGCCTCGGCGGGGCTCATCGAGGCAGAAGCTGTCTCGCCCACCGGGAGTTCGACGTGACGGCGAATCAACAAGAGAAGAGGTCATGATGTCGGTGCTAAGCCTGCGAGCCGCGAACGAAGTCCAGTTCGACGAGATTTCGCTTGGAGAGGTGATGCTGCGCCTCGACCCGGGCGAGGGCCGCATTCGCACCGCGCGCAGCTTTCAGGTGTGGGAGGGCGGCGGCGAGTACAACGTTGCCCGCGGCCTACGGCGGGTTTTCGGACAGCGCGTCGGCATCGTCACCGCCCTCGTGGATAACGCCGTGGGGCGCCTAGTCGAGGACTGCATGCTGACGGGCGGTGTCGATACCAGCTTGGTGCGTTGGGCGCCGTTCGACGGCGTGGGTCGCGACGCCCGCAACGGCCTCAACTTCACGGAGCGCGGATTTGGCGTGCGGGGCGCGCTCGGAGTCTCCGACCGCGGCCACACCGCGGCGTCGCAGATGGCGCCGGGCGACATCGATTGGGACCACATCTTTGGCGACCTTGGGGCGCGCTGGTTCCACACCGGAGGAATTTTCGCAGCGCTGTCGGAGTCCGCGGCCGAGGTTGTGGTCGAGGCCGTGACCGCTGCCAAGCGCCACGGCACCATCGTCTCGTACGACCTCAACTACCGGCCCAGCCTGTGGAGCGCGATCGGCGGGATCGCCAAGGCACAGGAGGTCAACAAGCGGATTGCGCCCCTCGTGGACGTGATGATCGGCAACGAAGAGGACTTCACCGCGTGCCTAGGCTTTGAGATCCAGGGCACGGACGAGGGCCTGACGGCGCTCGAGACCGACGCGTTCGCAAACATGATCGCCGAGGCGTCCGCGGCGTACCCGAACTTCAGCGTGATCGCGACCACCATGCGCGGAGTGCGGAGCGCCACCGTCAACGACTGGAGCGCGATTGCCTGGTCGCAAGAGTCGGGCATCGTGACATCAACTCAACGTCCAGGCCTCGAGATCCTCGACCGCGTCGGGGGCGGCGATTCGTTCGCGTCCGGCATGATCTCGGCCCTGCTCGACGGCGGCGGTCTCCAAGCCGCCGTCGAGCTTGGGGCGGCGCACGGCGCGCTCGCCATGACGACGCCCGGCGACACCTCGATGGCTACCCGGGCGGAGGTCGAGGGCCTCGCCGGAGGAGCGGGTGCCCGCGTCGTCCGGTAGTGGCGTGCGCCGGGGCTGCTAGCGCTTGGCTTTGAACCGCCGCAGCCGCAGCGAGTTGCCCACCACGAACAGGCTGGAGCCGCCCATCGCGGCCGACGCGATCATCGGGTTGAGGATGCCGAACGCGGCCAGCGGGATCGCCGCGACGTTGTAGGCGAACGCCCAGAACAGGTTGCCGCGGATCACCGACAGCGTGCGGCGCGACAGCCGGATCGCGTCCGCCACGGCGAGCGGGTCGCCTGACACCACGGTGAGGTCGCTCGCCTCGCGCGCGACGTCAGCGCCCGTGCCAATCGCGATGCCAAGGTCCGCCTGCGCCAGCGCGGGGGCGTCGTTCACGCCGTCCCCGACCATCGCCACGCGCTTGCCCTCGTCCTGCAGCTTGCGGATGACGTCGGCCTTGTCGCTCGGTAGCACCTCCGCGACCACGCGCTCGATCCCGACCTGAGCCGCGACCGCGTTGGCGGCGCGTTCGTTGTCTCCGGTCAGCAGGACGACGTCGAGGCCAAGTTCGGCGAAGGCGTCCCGGGCAGCGCGGGCGGACTCCTTGACGGTGTCTGCCACAGCGATCGCGGCCTCGGCGGACAAGGTGGACCGCGTGGACGCGGCGCCCGTCAGCAGCCCGCCGTCGAGCACCTCGCCGCGTCCGGCGAACACGACAGTGCGGCCCTGGGTCTCCTGCTCCTCGGCCCAGCTCGCGAGCTCGGCGGGCACGTCGTCGAACAGTCTGCGCGAGCCGACCGTGACGTCGGCGTTCGAGCCGTCGGCCCCGGCGCCCTGGACGGTTGCTGTGACGCCCCGTCCTGGGGAGCTGCGGAAGCCTTTCAGTTTGAGTCGACCGTCGCGGGCGGCGGCAACGGCGGCGGCGATCGGGTGCTCGGAGCGCGCCTCGACGGACGCGGCGGCGTCGAGCAGCCGGTTGGCGTCCTCGCGCTCGAGACCGGGGGTGTGGGTGTCGACGAGGCTCATGCGGCCCTCGGTGATGGTGCCGGTCTTGTCGAGCACGATGGTGTCGATGCGGCGGGTGTCCTCGAACACCTGCGGGCCGCGCACGAGCACGCCCATCTGGGCGCCGCGGCCGGTGCCGACCATGATGGCGAGCGGCGTCGCGAGCCCGAGTGCGCACGGGCAGCTGATGATCAGCACCGCGACCGCTGCGGTGAACGCGTGGTTCACGTCGCCTGTCGCGATCAGCCAGATCGCGAGCGTCGTCAGCGACAGCCCGATTACGGTTGGCACGAAGATGGCGCTGATGCGGTCCGCTAGCCGTTGCACATGTGCCTTGCCCGACTGGGCGTCGTCCACCATGCGCGCGATCTGCGCCAACATCGTCTCGCCGCCCACGCGGGTGGCTTCGATGGTGAGGGCGCCGTCGGTGGCGATGGTGCCGCCCACTACCTCCGTGCCCTCGTGCGCGGCGACGGGGACGGGCTCGCCCGTGACGAGCGACGCGTCCACCGCGGCCTCGCCGTCCACGACGCGGCCGTCCGTGGCGATGGTCTCGCCGGGGCGAGTGACGAAGCGGTCCCCCGCCTGAAGCTTGTCGAGCGCGATTTCAGTGCCGTCCTCGAGTCTGACGGTCTTGACCTGGCGCTCGCTGAGCGCGCGGATGGCGTCGCCCGCGCGCGCGGTGGATCGCACCTCGAGCCACTTGCCCATCAGGATCAGGGCGACGATGACGGCGCCGGTCTCGTAGTAGATGTGGGCAGACGCTAGCGCGGCGACGCCGGCGGCCCCGCCGAGCAGGACCACCGTTGACCACGTCCACGCGGCCATCGAGCCGAGCGTCACGAGCGTGTCCATGTTGGTGGCGCCATGGCGCGCGCTCATGATCGCGGAGCGGTGGAAGGGCCAGGCGCTCCACGCGACCACCGGCGTCGCGAGGGCGGCGGCGAGCCACTCCCAGCCCGAGAATTGCCACGCCGGGATCATCGACAGCGCGAGCAGCGGCACGGCGAGAACTGCGGCCACAGTGAAGCGCCTGCGGTAATCAGCAACGCGCTCGGCGTCGGCGTTCATGTGGGCCGCGTGTTCATCCTCGAGGCTCATGTCGTCCCCGTGCGCGTCGCCGTGGGCACCGTGGTCGCCGGCGGCGGGCGCGTCGTCGTTCCTCTTCACGACCGAGTACCCGAGCCCCGTGATGGCGGCCTCGATGGACACCTTGAGCTCGTCGGGGTCGATGGTGCCGTCTGTGCGGATGGTCGCGCGCCGCGTCGCGATGTTGACGTCCGCGGTGGCGATGCCATCAAGCAGGGAGATGCCGCGCTGCACGTTGGTCGCGCAGCCGGCGCAGGTCATCCCGCCGACGCTGATCCGCAGCTCGGCGGGCGTGGCGATGCCAGTCACGAGAAGTCGTCCTCCGCGATGTCGTAGCCCGATTCCTTCACGGCGGCCGCGACCGCACGCGACACCACCGCGGCAGGCACGGTGCCGTCCGTCGCGACTGTGACTTTGTGGGCGTCCAGGTCGACTGTCGCGGACGCGACGCCGGGCACGCGAGACGCGGCCGTCGTCACCGTTCCGACGCAGCCGCCGCAGTGCATCCCCACAACATCGAGTGTCATCACTTCCGCATTCATGTCAGCCTCCTCGGCTTGCTAGGCCTCCCACATACCACGCTACGGCTTCCAGTGGACTGGAAGGTCAAGCGGCCCGAGCCGGGTACTTGCGGAACTTCGCAAGTGTTAAAGTCAAGTGCGCGAAACGTCTTCGCGACCCGAGGACCCCAAGGAACGTGCCATGCCTACTCCGCTACACGAGGCAAAGGCCGAGCTGTTCGGCAACCTCGCCCACCCCGTCCGGGTGCGGGTGCTTGAGTTACTGCTCGACGGCCCGCTTCTCGTCCGCGACCTCATCGCGGACACCGGAATCGAGCCAGCCAACATGTCACAGCACCTCGCTGTGCTGCGGCGGGCGGGGCTGGTCGCATCCGAGCGCCGTGACGGAGGCGTCTACTACTCGCTGAGCACCACCCACGTCGCCGCGCTGATGCGCGACGCCCGCTCCATCCTGTCGTCGATGCTGCTCACCCAGAGCCAGTTGCTCGACGAGGTCCGCGCCGCCCAGAGCCAGGCGTGACCGCCCCGGAACGCGCGGCGTCCAAGCGCGCTGCGACCGACCCTTGGCGCGCCGCCGTCGCCCGCGCCCGTGAGTTGCTTCCCCATCGCGCCGATTGGACGACCGCGCGGCGTAGCCCACGCCGCAACCTGCTCGCGGGAGTGACCGTTGCGATCGTGGCGCTGCCGCTCGCGCTCGCCTTCGGCGAGACGTCAGGCCTTGGCGCCCGCGCGGGCATCGTCACCGCGATCGTCGCAGGCGCGCTCGCCGCAATCTTTGGCGGGTCGAACCTGCAAGTATCCGGGCCCACCGGGGCCATGACGGTGGTGCTCGTGCCCATCATTCACCGCTTTGGCCCGCAGGCCGTTCTGATGGTCGGGCTGATGGCTGGTGTCGCGCTGATAGCCATGGCAGGCGCACGGCTCGGCCGGTTCGTGCGACTCATCCCCGCGCCCGTGTTCGAGGGCTTCACCGCCGGAATCGCCGTGGTGATCGCGCTCCAGCAGGTGCCTGCGATGCTCGGGACAACCGGCACGGGCGACAAAGCGTGGCAGATCGCGTTCCACGCCGTGCGCGCGGCAGCGAACGACATCAACCTTGGCGCGGTCGCGATGACCGTCGCCGTCACCGCCGTGATCCTCATCGGCGTGCGGTTGCGCCCCGGCCTGCCGTTCTCGCTCATCGCCGTGATCGCCGCCACGCTCGTGGCAACCCTCACCTCGCTCGACGTCGCAGAGGTGGGCGCGCTGCCCGCCGGCCTGCCGCGCCCGTCGCTGTCGTTCATCGACGCCGGCGCCGCGTGGACGCTCGCGAGCGCCGCGCTCGCCGTCGCCGCGCTGGCAGCGCTCGAGTCCCTGCTGAGCGCCACGGTCGCCGACGGTATGACCGTCAGCCAGCGCCACGACCCGGACCGCGAGCTGTTCGGCCAGGGAATCGCCAACATGGTCGCGCCGATGTTTGGAGGCGTGCCCGCCACCGCGGCGATTGCGCGCACCGCCGTGAACGTGCGCGCGGGAGCCAACTCGCGGCTCGCGGCGCTGACGCACGCCGTTGGCCTGATGGTGATCGTGTCCGTCGCCTCGCGGTGGGTGGGACACATCCCGCTCGCCGCGCTCGCTGGCGTGCTGATCGCGACGTCGTACCAAATGATTGAGGTGAGCGCACTACGGGCCATGGCGCGGGCGTCGCGGCAGGACGGCGCGATCCTCGCTGTGACGTTCCTGCTGACCGTCGCGGTGGACCTGGTGACGGCCGTGGGCCTCGGCATCGCCGCCGCCGTGGTGCTCGCACTCCGCTCCGTGTCCGCGAGCGCCAGCATCCAGACCGAGACCTTCGAATCCACCGCCGACTTCTCCGCCGAGCAGCACGCCCTGCTTCGCGAGCACGTGGTGGCGTTCCGGCTCGAAGGGCCGCTGTTCTTCGCCGCAGCACACCGCTTCCTGCTCGAGCTCACGGAGATAGCCGACGTCCGCATCGTCATCCTGCGCATGTCCCACGTCACCGCGTTCGACACCACCGGCGCGCGCGTGCTTGGCGACGCGATCGAGAAGTTGCAGGCGCGCGGCACGGTGGTGTTGCTGTCCGGCGCCGACGCGCGGCAGGAGCGCCTGCTCACCGCGCTCGGCACGCTCGGACCACTCAAGGCCGCGGGCCGGGTGTTCCCGGACACGCCCAGCGCCATCGCGCACGCGCACGAACTGCTCGAGTCGAACCCGCCGCAGGAGCGGGCCGCGCCCTAAGCGTGGGAGTGCAGAGCCAACTGGCGCCTTGCCCCGGGACGATGCGCGGAGTCCTCGCTCGCGGCCGAGATGACCTGGCAGCGCTGGGGGTCAGAACATTCGCCGGGGTCCATGCCGCCGGCGGCGTCGGCAAGCGCGACCATGACTTTGCGGTTCTCCGTGAGTGCGGCGATCTGTGCGTCGATCTCCTCGATGTGGCGCGTCACGAGCGCGCGGGTATGCGCGCACGTGGACTGCCCGGCGTCCTTCATGTCCAGGATCGATCCCACCTCGGCGAGCGTCAGCCCGGCGGCTTGCGAGTCGCGTATGAACTGCAGCCGGTCCGCGGCGGTCGCGTCGTAGTCGCGATAGTTCGACGCCGTGCGCTCGGGCGGCGCGATGAGCCCGATGTCCTCGTAGTACCGGATGGTCTTCGCGGTCACGCCTGAGCGCTCCGCCAGTTCGCCGATTTTCATGCCCCCATCGTAGGCACACTTTCCAGCCAGATGGAAGGTTTCGCCCCTCGCGTGGGCTGCCGCTACTCTCGAGGATGTGAGCGACTACCTCCCTCCACGGCGCCTGGGCCTGCTCGGCGGCATCACGTGGCACTCGTCCCTGCTGTACGAACAGCTCTTGAATGACGGCGTCAACGCGGCGCTGGGCGGCGTGGCGAGCGCGGACCTGGTGGTGCGCTCGTACGACTTCCAGCAGATCGCCGACGCGCAGACGGCCGGCGACTGGGACGGCCTGGGCAACCGGTTCGCCGCGGACGCCCGCGCGCTCGAGGCTGCCGGGGCCGAGGCCGTGCTGATCTGCGCGAACACCATGCACAAGGTCGCACCCCAGGTCGAGGCGGCGCTCGGCATCCCGCTGATCCACATGCTCGACGCCACGGCTGACGCCATCGCGGCCGCGGGCCTCGACACGGTCTCCCTGCTCGGTACGGGCTACACGATGCGCGACCCGTTCTATCGGGACCACATGGCGGCACGCGGCATCACCACCGTGGTCCCCGACGAACCCGCGCTCGGCGAGCTACACGACCTCATCTACGGCCACCTGGCCAAGGGAAACATTCCGGACGGCGCGCGTCAGCAGGTGCTCGACGCCTTCGAGGAGTGCCGAGCGCAGGGCGCAGCAGGCCTGATCGCGGGTTGCACCGAGATCCCGCTCGTCGTCACGCAAGAACACGTGGACGTGCCGTACTTCGACTCCGTCGAGCTGCACGTGCGCGCGGCACTCGACTTTGCATTGCGCCGCTAGCCGCTACCAGCCCAACTCATCCAGGACAGCTCGCGCGGTCGCGCGCTTGTCGCGGCCGGCGTTGGCGACCACGGCGTCGTCGAGCGCGAGGTCTTCGAGGCTCGCCTCAAGTTCGACGGTACGCTCCGCGTGCCAGCGCTGCCACTCGGGAGTCGAGTCCCGCTCGCGCTCCGCGAGCCGCGCGATCCGCACGTCCTCCGGCACCGCCAGCCGCACGATCGTCACCTCGGCAGGCCCACCACGGCTGGTCCACGCGTGCGCGTAGCGGTCACGATCCGCCCCATCCTCGACGACGCGGGCAATCACCACAATCCCAAAGCCACGGCGGCGGAAAGCGGGCGCGGCGCCCCTCAGCGCGTCGAACAGGAGCTGCTGCTGGAAGCGGTCGCCGTCGGGTGCGGGCATCGCCTGGCACAGGTAGTCCGCGTCCATCCACGCGTGGCGCACGCCGTGTTGCGTCAGCTCGTTCGCGATCGCTGCGGCGACGCTGGTCTTGCCCGCACCGGTGGTGCCGTTGATCACCAGCACCCGCGTGGGCAGCTCGAGTGCCATGCACACCGAGTCGGGGTGGTCCTTGTATGTGCCGTAGCCCGGGATGTCGGAGTAGCCGATGGCCCGGTACAGCGCGATCGCCTCGGGCTGCTTGACGCCTGTCTCGATCACGACGCGCGTGGCGCCGGCGCGGCGCGCGGCCGCCTCGGCGGCGCCCATCATCACGCGAGAGTGCCCGTGCCCGCGGTGCTCGGGGGTCACGTACAGCCGCTTCACCTCAACCGTTCCCGGCTCAACGTCGTACGGAGCCCACCGGACCAGCGCGGCGGCGACCGGCTCGCCGTCCCGCTCGCCCACGAACGACGCGATGACCCCGTCCGGCTCGAGGTGCGAGTCGAGGTCTGGCTCGCCGTAGCGCTCCAGGAGCTCCGCCTGCTGCGCGTCCCAGAGCGAGCGAGCCGTCGCATCGTCGAATGGCACCTCGCGCACGGAGATCATGCGGCAAGGCTATCCCCGCGGCGCCCGGAATGGCGGGCGGCCTGGCGGGGTTGATAACCACGTGAAGAACTTCGGATTCCTGTCCTTTGGCCACTGGAGCGGCGCGCCCGGCTCCAACCACCGCGACGCGGGCGAGTCCATCCGCGGGCACATCGAGCTCGCAGTCGCTGCCGAGGAGGCGGGGCTCGACGGCGCGTGGCTTCGCGTCCACCACTTTGAGCAGAACCTCAGCTCGCCGTTCCCGCTGCTTGCGGCGATGGGCGCGCGCACCTCGCGCGTCGAGCTTGGCACCGGCGTCATCAACATGCGCTACGAGAACCCGCTCTACATGGCGGAGCTCGCCGCGACGGCGGACCTCGTGTCGGCCGGGCGGCTGCAGCTTGGCGTGAGCCGCGGGTCACCCGAGGTTGTCGCCGACGGTCCCGGCACGTTCGGCTACCCGCTGCCTGAAGGCAAGCTGCCCGTCGAGGACGCAGCCGAGCGCATCGCGCTGTTCCGCAAGGCGATCGCGGGCAAGGGTGTCGCGGCGCCCGCGGATTCCCCGTACGGCCACGCGCCCAAGTTGGTGGACGGCCTGCTGCCCATCGCACCCGTGGCCCCCGGGCTCAGCGACCGCATCTGGTACGGCGCTGGCAACATCGAATCCGCGAAGCGCGTGGGCGCGCTGGGCATGAACCTGATGTCCTCGACTCTGATCCTCGAGGCCACCGGCGAGCCGCTCGGCACCGTCCAAGCCCGCCAAATCCAGGCGTTCCGCGCGGCCTGGAAGGAGGCCGGCCACGAGGGCACGCCGCGGGTGTCGGTATCCCGCTCAATCATGCCCATCGTGGACGACCTCACGCGGACCTACTACTCGGGCGTCGCAGCGCAGGATGCGATGGGCGGGAATCAGGACCAAATCGGCATCATCGACAACGCGCGGGCAACCTTCGGCAAGACCTACGTGGGCGAGCCGGACAAGATCGTCTCCGAGTTGCTGCGCGACGAGGGCGTGATGGCCGCCGACACCATCCTGGTGACCATCCCGAGCCAGCTTGGCGTCGAGCTCAACGCGCGCACGTTTGAGGCGCTCGCGAAGGACATCAAGCCCGAGCTCAAGGAAACCGTCGGGGTCTAGGGCGCCCGCACGCGCCCGCAGTACCTCCACCAGTCACAGCTGAGAAGACGCCGAACCTGGTGACCTAAGCGTTGTCCCCGCCGGTCGCCGCAGCGGCGTCCACCTTGGTGTCCGCCAGCCCTCGGGCGTCGGGCCACACCCAGTCGTCGACCTCGGGCAGGTCCACCCCGAACTCCCGCGTGTAGCGTTGCGCCTCCAGTCGCTTGTCGAAGAGGCGCTGCCGCAACGCCGCTGCGCGCGTACCCAGCCCGGGAACCCGGTCGATGACGTCCATGACCAAGTGATACCGGTCGATGTCGTTGACCATCGCCATGTCGAACGGTGTGGTGGTGGTCCCTTCCTCCTTGTAGCCGCGCACATGCAGGTTCGGGTGGCCCGTGCGGCGGTACGCGAGGCGATGGATGAGCCACGGGTACCCGTGATAGTTGAAGATGATCGGCCGGTCCGTGGTGAACAGCTGGTCGAACTCGCGGTCCGGCATGCCGTGCGGGTGTTCGCTCTCGGGCTGCAGCTTCATGAGGTCGACGACGTTGATCATCCGCACCTTCACGTCCGGCAGCTCCGTGCGGATGATGTCGATCGCGGCGAGCACCTCGAGCGTCGGCACGTCGCCGGCGGCGGCCATCACCACGTCTGGCTCCTCGCCGAGCGGCACGTTGGACGCGAACTCCCAGATCCCCAGGCCGCGGGTGCAGTGGTCGATGGCCTGGTCCATCGTCAGCCACGACGCCTGCGGCTGCTTGCCCGCCACCACCACGTTGACGTAGTCGCGGCTGCGCAGGTTGTGGTCGAACGTGCTGAGCAGGGTGTTGGCGTCCGGCGGCAGGTACACCCGCACCACCGCGGCCTTCTTGTTGACAACGTGGTCGATGAAGCCGGGGTCCTGATGCGAGAAGCCGTTGTGGTCCTGGCGCCACACGTGGCTGACGAGAGCAGGTAGTTGAGCGACGCCACGGGGCGACGCCACGGTAACTCGTGCGAGACCTTCAGCCATTTCGCGTGCTGGTTGAACATCGAATCAATGATGTGGATGAACGCCTCGTACGACGTGAACAGGCCGTGCCGGCCGGTCAGCAGGTACCCCTCGAGCCACCCCTGGCACTGGTGCTCGGACAGCATCTCGATGACGCGGCCCTCGGGGCCGGTGTGCGTACCGTCGTCCTCCCGGCGTGCCTGCCACACCTTGTCGGTGACGTCCAGCACGGCCTGGAGGCGGTTGGAGGCGAGCTCGTCGGGGGCGAAGATGCGGAAGTTGTCGGGGTTGGCCCGCATCACGGCCTCGAGCCAGGTGCCGAGCACCCGGGTGGCCTCGGCGATGGGCGCGCCGGGGGCGGGGACGTCGACGCCGAAGTCGCGGAAGTCGGGCAGGCGCAGGTCCTGAAGCAGCAGGCCCCCGTTGGCCTGCGGCGCCGCGCTCATCCGCAGGTCGCCCGCGGGGGCGAGGTCCGTCACCGACGCGAGCGGCGCGCCCGCGTCGTCGAACAGCTCCTCGGGGCGGTAGGACTTCAGCCAGCCCTCAAGCACCTTGAGGTGGGCGTCGGTGTCGCGTGCGCTCGCGAGCGGCACCTGGTGCGCACGCCACGAGCCCTCGGTCTGGTTGCCGTCAATCTCCTTGGGGCACGTCCACCCCTTGGGGGTGCGCATCACGATCATGGGCCACATCGGCCGGTCCATCTGGGGGTTCCTCTTCGCCTCCGCCTTGATCTCGGCGATCTCGTCCATCACGTCGTCGAGCACGGCGGCGAACCGGCGGTGAATCTCCAGGGGGCTCTCGTCGTCGAAGCCGGCGACGAAGACGTGCGGCTTGTGGCCGTAACCGCGCATGAGCGCGTCGAGCTCGTCGTCGCTGATCCGCGCCAGGACGGTGGGGTTCGCGATCTTGTAGCCGTTGAGGTGCAGGATCGGAAGCACGACGCCGTCGGTCGCCGGGTTGATGAACTTGTTGGAGTGCCAGCTGGTCGCGAGCGGGCCGGTCTCGGCCTCTCCGTCACCGACGATCGCCGCGACCAGCAGGTCCGGGTTGTCGAAGGCCGCGCCGTAGGCGTGGCTGAGTGCGTAGCCGAGTTCTCCCGCCCTCGTGAATGGATCCGGGGGTTTCGGGCGCCACGTGCGACGGGATCCCTCCGGGGAACGAGAACTGCTTGAATAGGCGCTGGATGCCCGCCTCGTCGTAGGAGATGTCCGGGTACGTTGCGGAGTAGGTCCCGTCGAGGAAGCTCGCGGCCACCAGTGCCGGTCCGCCGTGGCCGGGGCCGATGATGTACATGGTGGGCTGGCTACGCTCGCGGATCATCCGGTTGAGGTGCGCGTACAGGAAGTTGAGCCCGGGCGTTGTGCCCCAGTGGCCCACGAGCCGCGCCTTCACATGGTCGCGAGTGAGCGGCTGGCGAAGGAGCGGGTTGTCGAGCAAGTAGATCTGGCCGACGCTGAGGTAGTTGCTGGCCCGCCACCACCGATCGATCGCCGCGCAATCCTCGGCGTCCACGACCTTCTTCCTCGCTTGACCCAAGGTGTTGCCGTCACGATCGACCTCCGTAGCAATGCGCGCCTTCTGAGGTTTCCAGCGTACAGAGCACGCACCGTTCCGGTGCGCCCGCGGCGCGCCCGCGGGAGTACGCTCGAAAACGAGAAGGCTCGACTACGGTTACGCGCTGTCGGAGGCGATCAGCGATGGACATCTACGGCTCGGCATTCTCACTGAAGGACCTCTCGGCCCTCGAAATCCTCGACTCCCGCGGCAACCCCACGCTGCGCGTCGACCTCACCCTCGCCGACGGCACGCCCGGGCCGCGCGGGCGTCCCCTCCGGCGCGTCGACCGGCAGCCGCGAGGCCGTCGAACTGCGCGACGGCGACAAGGCCCGGTACGGCGGCAAGGGCTGCCTCACGGCCGTCGCGCAACGTCAACGGCGAGCTCGCGCGAGCTCGCCCTGTCCAAGAAGTGGGCGTCGCTCGACGAGCTCGACCACGCGATGATCGCCCTCGACGGGACTCCCAACAAGGCCCGCCTGGGCGCCAACGCCATCGTCGGCGTCTCGATGGCCGTGGCCCGCGCCCTGTCCGCGACGGTCCCGCTGTACGAGGTGCTGAACCCCACGGGCGTCGAGCCCAAGCTCCCCGTCCCGCACTTCAACGTCCTCAACGGCGGCGCCCACGCGCCGAACCTGCTCGACTTCCAGGAATTCATGATCGCGCCGATGGGCGCCCCGACCATCACCGAGGCCGTCCGCGCCGGCGCCGCCGTCTACGGCAAGCTGCGCGGCCTCCTCAAGGAGGCGGGCTTCGCCACGGGCCTGGGGGACGAGGGCGGCTTCGCCCCGGACCTCGAACGCCCCGAGGACGTTCTCGCCCTCATCGTGAAGGCGATCGAGGCGGCGGGCTACGCGCCCGGCAAGGAGGGCGTCGCGATCGCCCTCGACCCGGCCGCGAGCGAGTTCTACAAGGACGGCGCCTACGTCGTGATCGGGCGAGAAGCTCACGAGCGGCGACATGGTGGAGCGGTACGCGGCGATCGTGAAGGACTACCCCGTGTGGTCCATCGAGGACGGCCTCGCCGAGGGCGACTGGGACGGCTGGAAGGTGCTCACCGACCGGCTCGGCGACACCACCCAGATCATGGGCGACGACCTCTTCGTCACCAACCCCGCCATCATCACCGAGGCCATCGCGAAGGGCGTCGGCAACTCGTCGCTCATCAAGCTCAACCAGATCGGCTCGGTGAGCGAGACGCTCGAGGCGATGCGGCTGTGCCGCGAGGCCGGGTACACGCAGATGGTGTCCCACCGCTCCGGCGAGACGGAGGACAGCTTCATCGCGGACCTCACCGTGGGCTCCGGGTGCGGCCAGCTCAAGTCGGGCGCGCCCGCGCGCGGCGAGCGCGTCGCGAAGTACAACCGCCTGATGGAGATCGAGGCCGCGACGAAGCTTGCCGTACGGGCTCTAGGCCCGGGCCATGACCGCGGCGCGGACCCTGTCCATCGGCCTGGGCCAAGTCCTGGTCGTGCCGGGCGAGCTGGACGCGAACCTCTCCCGCGCCGTCGCGGCGATCGGCGAGGCCGCGACGGCGGGGTGCGACGTCGTCGTCCTCCCGGAATGCCTCGACCTCGGGTGGACGTGGCCCGACGCGCGGAGCCTGGCAGGGCCCATCCCGGGGGACGCGACGGATCGCCTGGCCGCCGCCGCGCGCGACGCCGGGATCCACGTCGTCGCGGGGGTGACCGAACTCGACGGCGATCGACTCTTCAACAGCGCCGTCTTCCTCGGGCCGGACGGCGCGCTTCTCGCCAAGCACCGGAAGATCAACGAGCTCGACTTCGCGCGCGCCGTCTACGCGCAGGGCGGCAGCCTCCAGGTGGTCCCCACGCCCCTCGGCGTCGTCGGAATCGACATCTGCGCCGACAACGCGTACCCGTCCCTCGCGCTCGGCAGAGCGCTCGCCGCCATGGGCGCGGAGGTGCTCCTGTCCCCGTGCGCGTGGGCCGTCCCGCCCGGACTTCGACAACGACGCGCGCCCCTACGGCGACGAGTGGGTGACGTCCTACGGCGCGCTCGCGCGGGAGACGGGATGCCGGTGGTCGGCGTGAGCAACGTCGGGCCGGTCGTCGGGGGCGAGTGGGACGGGTGGCGGTGCATCGGCGCGTCGCTCGTCGTCGGGCGCCGACGGCGAGGTCATCGCCCAGGCGCCGTTCGGCGATTCCGCGGAGGACTCGTGGTCGTTGAGGTCGCGCTCCGATAGGGGGGCGGCGCTCCGCCGCGCCTACAGGTCGAGCACTCTCGGACCTTGGCGACGAGGTCGCGCGGACGGAACGGCTTGGAAATGAAGGCGGCCCGTCGCCGGGGCACCGTCTCCCGCGTCGACGGCGACGTCGGCGGTGTAGCCCGACATGTACAGACGTCGGATGCCGGGCCGGGCGGCCATCGAGCGCGTCCGCGAGCTCGCGCCCGTTCATGCCCGGCAGGACACGTCGGTCAGCACAGGTCGATCGGGTCCGCGATGCTCGGCTGCGCGATGGCGAGGGCCTCGTCCGGTCCGTTCGACGGAAGCACGGTGTAGTCGCGCCGCTCGAGGGCGGAGGTGATCATCGCGAGGATGGCGGGCTCGTCGTCGACGACCAGGATGGTCTCGGCGCCGCGCATCCTCGGCACGCTATGCTCGCACGGCCGCAGGGAGCCGACTCTTGTCCCGGCGGCGAGCCCCGCGCGTGGAGCGGACGTCGCCCTGCTGCTGGGGAAGGAGCACGGAGATCGTCGTCCCCCTGCCCTCCCCGCCCTCGGCGACCGCGAATCCGCCGTTCTGCTGGGAGATGCCCAGGACACGTCGCGAGGCCCAGCCCCGTGCCCTGACCCAGTTCCTTCGTCGTGAAGAACGGTTCGAAAGCGTGCTCAAGGGTCTGCGGGTCCATCCCCGGTCCGTTGTCGGAGACGGCGAGCCGCACAAAGTCGCCCTGGAAGGTGGTCGGGATGCTAGGCGCAGAAGTCGGCGTCGAAGCTCACGTTCGACGTCTCGATCGTAATTTCGAACCGACGTTGGCGACGGCGTCCCTCGCGTTGACGCAGAGGTTCGCAAGGATCTGGTCGAACTGCACCGGATCGATTCTGACGGGCGCGATGTCCGCACCGGACGCGAAGGACAGGGTGACGGATTCGCCGATGAGCCTGGGGAAGCATGCCCGCCATGCCGGAAACCGTGACGTTCAGGTCGATCACCGTGGGGGAGGCAGGCTGGTTGCGGGCGAAGGCTAGCAATTGACGCGTCAGCCCCGCGGACCTCTCCGCCGCTTCGCGAATCTCTTCCAGGTCGGCGCGGAGCGTCGGATCTAGGGGCTCGGAACGTGCGAGGTTTCGCTCCGCAGCACCGAGGATGATCGTGAGCATGTTGTTGAAGTCGTGCGCGACCCCTCCCGCGAGCCTGCCGACGGACTCGAGCCTCTCGGCACGCGAGAGCCGCGCCTCGAGGTCGCGGCGCTCGGCTTCCCCTCGCTTGCGGTCCGTGACGTCCTGGAAGATCGTCGCGAACTCCCCGGGCGCTGGGCGGAACGCCGTGACTTCGAAGACCTTATCGAGCGGAGCGGAGTAGTCCTCGAACCGCGCGGGCTCCCCGGTCAGCGCCACGCGGCCGTAGGTGTCGATCCAGGATTGCTCGACGCCCGGAATCACCTCGCGAACGGTCTTGCCGACGATCGTCGTCGGCCGCCAGGCCGGTCATGCGCTCGAATGCGGGATTCGCGGCGATGAAGCGGTAGTCGACGGGCGTGCCAGAGTCGTCGCAGATGATCTCGTGGTGGGCGAATCCGTCGAGCATCTCGTCGAACAGCGTCGTGTACGCCATCTCGGCGCGCTGGACAGGCTCGAGGTCGATCGCGGCGAGCGCCGTGTAGGTCTCGGCACCGTCCTGGGAAGGCGCGGTGACGCACGAGACGAGAAGCGGAAAGTCCGAGCCGTCGCGGTGGCGGTACCAGTGCTCCTGCGGCGCCGTGCTGCCGGCCGCGACGGACTCCGCGATGATGCGCTGGGAGACTGCCAGTTGTTCGGGGCTGTGGAGGAGGGAGATGTTCTTGCCCAGCAACTCTTCGCGCTCGTAGCCGTGGAGATCGGCGAAGAAGGCGTTGGCGTAGACGATCGTTCCGTGGGAGTCCGCGACGACGTGGCCGACGAGGGGCGAGTCCGCGAGCGCGGCGAACGCGGGATCAAGCGCCCCGCCCGGAACAGGCTTGCCAGAGACTTCCGCCATTGGTGTCCACCACCCCACCCGAACCGTGCGTACGCGCCGCGCGGTGTATACAACTGTATCGGGGCTTGCTTCGGCGCGCTCGGGCGGCGAATCGCCAAGCCTGCGGTCGTCCACCCATCCGCCGCCCTGCGGGCCGCGAATACTGGATGGGCTACGAGGAGGGAACACCCATGTCACGTCACACGTCCGCACGAATCGCGCTCGCCGCCGCCGCGGCGATACTCACACTCGCCGGGTGCTCCCCGGCGGCGCCCGCCGCGAGCGACCAGGGCCCGGCGCCGTCGGCCGCGATGTCGCCCTCGACGTCAACCGGAGCGGGAGACGGCGGCGCGATGCCGCATCCCCTCGTCTCCAGCACGCTTGACCCCGCCGACGCGCCGGCTCAGCTTCAATTCACGGCCACGACCCTCGACGGCGCGACCTTCGACGGGACGAGCCTCTACGGCACGCCGACGATCATCTGGTTCTGGGCCTCGTGGTGCCCCATCTGCCAGGGAGAGGCACCGGGGATCGTCTCCGCGATCAACGAGCTCCCGGACGGCGTGCAGGTTCTCGGCATCCCCGGGTACTCCGACGCCGCCGGCATGCAGAAGTTCGTCAACGACTATGGGCTCGGCGACGTGGTCCAGCTCGTGGACTCCGACGGCTCTCTGTGGGCCAACTTCTCCGTCGCGGAGCAGCCCGCGATCGCGCTCATCGCGGCCGACGGCACCGTCACCACCATTCCGGGGGCGAGCGGCAAGGGCGGCTTCCTCGCCGCGGCGGAGACGATCGCGCCCTAGGTCGCGGACGACGCAGGTCGCCGACGACGCAGGTTGCCTACGACGCAGTGCCGGGACGGAATGCCCGCCGCGACCGCGTTGTTAGCGTTCACAACGAAAGGACCCCCATGCGATCCACACGCCTCACCGTTGCGGCGCTCGCGGCCTCGGTCGCGCTCGGCCTGACCGCCTGCTCCACCGCGACCGTGTCGGAACCCGCAGGCGCGAGCGCATCGACGTCGGCGTCGCCGAGCGCGACGATGCCCGCGGAGTTCAACTTCTCGGCCCCGACCCTCGCCGGGGGAACCTTCGACGGCACGAGCCTGTATGGCGAGTCGACCATCCTGTGGTTCTGGGCGCCATGGTGCGGGAGTTGCGTCGCCGACGCGAAGTACGTGCTCGCCGCGATCCCGCAGCTTCCCGACGGGGTGCAGATCATCGGCGTTCCGACGTTCGCCGACGAGGACAGCATGCACCAGTTCGCCGACACCCTCGACGTCAACGGGCTGACGAACATCATGGACGTCGACGGCTCCCTCGCCATCGCGTTCGGCGCGTCCGCCCTGCCCTCCTCGACCGTCATCTACCCCGACGGCTTCATGGCGTCGATCCCGGGCTCGCTGTCCACGGACGAGATCCTTCAGATCGCCCAGAAGATCGCCCCGTAGGTGTCTGGCCGTGATCGACTTCGGATCAGGGGCATTCGCGGCGCTCGCGCTGACCGCGGGCGTGCTCGCGGCATTCAACCCGTGCGGGTTCGCGCTCCTGCCCGCGTACGTGACGCTTATCGTGACGGGGAGCGCGGAGGACGGCGTGAGCCGACTCGCGGCGCTTCGGCGCGCGACGAGCTTCGCCCTGGGGATGACGCTCGGTTTCGCGGCGATCTTCACGGGATTCGGGCTGCTGTTCGTCGTCGCGACGTCCGGCCTCCAGGGAAGCATCCTGCCGTACCTGACCTACGTCACCATCGCGGTGGGGCTCGGGCTGATCGCCCTCGGCGTGCGCATGGCCGCCGGGCACGAGGTCGGCCTTCCCGGCCTTCGGGTCAAGGGCCGCGCGCCGTCCGCGACGTTCGGCTCCCAGACCGCCTACGGCGCGACCTTCGCCCTCGCGTCCATGTCCTGCACGATCGGCCCCTTCCTCGCCGTCGTCGCGGGCGCCGTCCGCGCCAAGGGGCCGGTCGCCACGGTCCTGCCCTTCATCCTGTACGCCGTGGGGATGGGAACGTCGATCCTCATCGTCTCGATCTCCGCGGCCCTCGCGGGCTCGACCCTCGTCGCCGCGCTTCGCCGCCGGACCCCCGCCATCATGCGCGCGGCGGGCTGGCTCATGATCGTCGCAGGCCTCTACGCGGCGCTGTATGGACTCGCGGAGGTCCTGCCGCGGTACGGGATCACCGCGCTCGACATCGTCGTGGACCGCACCGGCGCGTGGCAGGGCGACCTCACGCGGGCGATCCACAGCTGGGGAGTGCCGGTGCTCTCGGTCCTCGCAGGCCTCGCGGCGATCGCCGCCGTCTGGATCTTCGCGGCGCGGCGCGGGCGTGCCGTCGAGGACGCGGACGCCGAGGGCTAGATCTCGCTCTTGTTCTGCATGTACCGCATCGCGAAGTAGCCGAGCGGGATGCGCGCCCAGTAGGTCAGGGCGCGGAACGAGGACGACGATCGACGGCGCGACGTGCTTGGGGAGCCCCGCGCCGACGAGCCGCGAATCCGAGCGTCGCCCTCGATAGCGCCGAGCCCGCCGGGCGTCGGGGCGATCGGCGCCAGCCGCGTTTCCGAGCAGGTAGAGCACGGCGATGTCGATGATCCTCATCTGATAGCCGAAAGCCGAAGCGCCGCGTCGAACGCGGCGACGTACGAGCCGGTGAGGATGACGTTGCCCAGGAGCCCGAGCGCGAGGCGCCACGGTTGGCCGAGGATCTGCACGAGCCGAGGCCAGGTCTGCCGGAAGGTCGGCATGATCTTCGCAGAACAGCCACGCGCGCACCTTGGGGAACACCATCGCGAGGGCGACGACGAGCGCCGACGATCCCCAGGCCGATGAGGACCGAGCCCGACGGCAGAGCCGCGAGCGCGTCGCCGGAGCCCGCGATGAGCGAGACGATGAAGAGGCCGACGACGGTGACGAAGATCCCGGCGACCTGGACGAGCGCGACGGTCGCGACGGCGAGCGGGCGCGGGACGTTGCGGCGGGTCAGCAGGCGCAGGTTGATGGCCGCGGGGCCCACGCCAGCGGGCGCGACGAGCGCGACGTAGGACGCGGCCACCTGCGCAAGGAAGACGCGCAACGGGCGGGAGCTTCACCGGCGAGAACGCGATCATCGCGAGGGTGGCGCCCACGAAGCTCAGGAGCGCCCAGAGGAAGACGCTCGCCGCCCACCATCGGCGACGCCTCGCTGATCGCGGCTACGACCTTCGACGCGTCGAACGTCGAGAGGATGAGCCAGACCGCGACGAGCCCGAGCACGATGGTGAGTACGGTGCGCATGCCGAAGCGCGTGATGTTCTCCGCGGCCGGCGGCGCGTCCGGGAGGCGCGCAAGAATCTCCGACCGCACGTCCTTCAGAACGGAGCCCCTAGCCTTCGCCTCGACCCGCGTGGCGCGGGGAAGGACGATCGCCTGGAGGAACGGCGCGGCCGCGGACACCTCGGCCTCGCCCAGGGCCCGGAACGCCGCATCGACCGCGCGCTGCGGCCCGACCTTCGCCGCCGTCATGGCGATCACCTGGACGGAGTCGATCCTGCGCGAAAGAGAGCCGGACGCGACCTCGCCCATCTCCCAGCTCGTGAGCCATACCTCCGGCACGTTCGTCTGCTCGTCCTCGCCGACGAGGACGGTCTCCGATGTCACCGCCCGGTGGGTGATGCCCGCCTTGTGGGCCTTCAGGAACTCGGCCCAGATCGCGTCGAGGATCTCGTCCGACACGTCGTCCGGCGCGAAGTCGGCGAAGGGTCTCGACCGCGTCGGACGCTGATAGACCAGCACCATGGTGTCGCGGGACTGCGCCATCCCCAAGGGGCGCGGGGTCCTGACGCCCGCGGTCCGCGCCGCGTGGGACACGAGTGAGGTTCCCTCCGCGGCGTGCCGGAGGCTGAGATCGGGTCGCGAGTCGAGGCCCCGAAGCCTGCCCGTCCGCCAGAACTTGGTCAGGGTGTCGGCGACCTGTTGGTCGCCGTCGAGCGCGACCACGATGAGGTGGTGGCCGTGACGCGTGGTCAGGTCGTAGACCCGCCCCTGCCTGGTGTGGCCGAGCGCGCTCGCGATGGGGTCGAGGCCGCTCGGGACGAAGCCGCCGTCCGCGTCGATGCGCACCAGCCGCTTGACCTCGAAACCCGAGCGGCGAATCGCGTCGACGAGGAGCGACCCGTAGGCGCGGTCGTTCGTCGAGCCAAGGATGTAGCGGGCGACGAGCCCGAACGAGCGCCCGATCAGCACGGTGACGAACGCGGCCGACACCGTCACGAGGCCGCTGATGATCGCGATCGCCAAGCCGATCCATAGCGCGGCCCACGACCCCGCGACCGCCCTGTTGGAGCGTCGTCGCCCGGCCGTCGTCAGCATGGCGGCTAGCCCGGCGAGGTACGCGGGCATCGTCACGTCCGTCATCCCGTCGCGCGTGATCGACAGGCTGTGGATGAGGTCCGTCGATCCCCACCGGCGCGTGGTCTCCGCGCAGATCAGCGCGGCGACGATGCCGAAGGCGAGGGCGCCGAGGGACTCGACGATGCGGCGGGGCTCGCGCCTGACGAAGAGCGTGATGACGACGGCGGCGGGCACCCCGAACGTCAGGACGCCCTCGAGGACGTTGACCGGAGCGACGAGGACGCGTCGAAGCACGGAGGCGAAACCTCGGACGTCCGACGTGATGCCCTCGGTCGTTCCGGACGCGTACGCGCCCAGGAGGAGGATGAGCGCGATTCCCACGAGCGCGGCCGCCAGATTGATGAAGTCGCTCGGCCTGCGCGTGCGCTCGCGCGGCGCGTCGATGATCTGGATCGACTCGGTGTCGACCGGCGCGTCCAGGGGCGCGCTCGAGGCGTCGACGGTCATGTGCCCACTCTAGGAGCGGCGCGGGCCCCTAGGCGAGTTGTAGGGCCGTGAGCCACGAATCGGGCAGGAGCGACGGCCCGAGGAAGGACACGAGGTCGAGCGCGACGTGGGCGGCGATCAGCGGTGCGAGCCGGCCCTTGCGGACGAAGTAGCCGGCGAACACGAGGCCCATGACGACGTTGCCGAGCGCCATCGGCCAGCCCTGGTAGAGGTGGTAGCTCCCGCGCAGGAGCGCCGAGGCGACGATCGCGGCCCACGGGCTCCAGGCGAGGTCCCGCAGCCGCGTCACGAGGAAGCCGACGGCGATCACCTCCTCCAGGAATGCGACGGCGAGCGCGGAGAGGATGAGGACCATGGCGGCCCACCATTGGGCGGGAAGCCCGCTCGTGTCCACCCTCACCGTCTGGCCGATGAGGCGCCCGACGACGTACAGGCCGATCCCCGGGATGCCGATCGCGGCCGCGAGGACGGCGCCCCTTCCCAGGTCCAGCGCGCCGTCCCGGACCCTCGCCCAGAGCAGCCCGAGTCGCGCCCTGGCGCTCGCGCCGTGCGCCGAGAGCAGGTACAGCGCGAGCAGAACAGGGATGACGCTGAAGACGATCCCGGTCAGTTGGTAGATCAGGTCCCACACGGGGACGCCGCTGAGCGACGGGTGGAGGGTGGTGGTCTGCTGTGCGACGGGCTTGGCGCTCTGGTAGCTCTTGATGATCGAGTAGACCGCGTATACGGCGCTGCGACCGAGGCTCAGGGCCAGGACGAGCCAAATCTCGGCGCGGAGCCGAGGGCGCGTGTCGAGTGCGAGGGTCACGCTTCGTCAACGAACGAGACGAGCGCTTCCGCTGCGCCCGTGTACGTCGCGGGGGTCAGGGCCGCGAGGCGCGCCTCGGCGTCGGCGGGGAGCCCGAGCCCCGCGATGAAGGCCCGGATGTCCTCCCCGGTCACCCGCCGCCCGCGCGTCAGGTCCTTGAGCCGCTCGTACGGCTCGTCCATGCCGGGGGTGCCCGCGAGGCCCGCCGCGCGCATCGCGGACTGGATCGCCTCGCCGAGGACCTCCCAGTTCGCCTCGAGGTCCGCGGCCATCGCCTCGGGCACGGGGTCGAGCCCCGCGAGGCCGCGGCGCACGTTGTCGATCGCGAGCAGCGAGTGCCCGAGGGCGACGCCGATGTTGCGCTGCGTGGTCGAGTCGGTGAGGTCGCGCTGGAGACGGCTGGTCACGAGCGTCGAGGCGAGCGAGTCGAGCAGCGCGCACGAGACCTCGAGGTTCGCCTCGGCGTTCTCGAAGCGGATCGGGTTGACCTTGTGCGGCATGGTCGAGGAGCCGACGGTTCCCTGTCCGCGCACCTGCGCGAAGTACCCGAGCGAGATGTAGGTCCACGCGTCGGTCGCGAGGTTGTGGAGCACGCGGTTGAAGCGCGCGACGTCGGCGTAGAGCTCGGCCTGCCAGTCGTGCGACTCGATCTGCGTGGTCAGGGGGTTCCAGGCGAGCCCGAGGTGCTCGACGAAGGCCTTGCTCGTGGCGACCCAGTCCGTGTCCGGCACCGCGGCGAGGTGCGCGCCGTAGGTCCCGGTCGCGCCGTTGATCTTGCCGAGGTACTCCTGCCTCCCGATGCGCGCGAGCTGTCTCCGGAGGCGGCGGGCGAGGACGGCGAGCTCCTTGCCGAGCGTCGTCGGCGTGGCCGGCTGGCCGTGCGTGCGGGCGAGCATCGGCTGGGCCGCGGTGGCCTTGGCCATTCCCGCGAGGTCGTCGGCGACCGCGGCGGCGGCCGGGAGCCACACCTCCGTGATCGCGCCGCGGATCGTCACGGCGTACGCGAGGTTGTTGACGTCCTCCGAGGTGCAGGCGAAGTGGACGAGCTCGGCGAGCCCGGGAAGGGCGCTGCCCTTCGGCGCGTCGGCCAGCCGCTTCTTGAGGAAGTACTCGACCGCCTTGACGTCGTGGGCGGTGACCTTCTCCGTCTCGCCAAGCTCGGCGACCTCGTCCGCGCCGAACGTCTCGACGACGCCGCGAAGGTAGGACGCGTCCGCGTCGGCAAGGGGCGAGACGCCGGGAACGGCGCCGGTCGCGGCGAGGTGGATGAGCCATTCGACCTCGACGTGCACGCGGGCCCGGTTGAGCGCGGCCTCGCTCAGGAAGTCGACGAGCGGGGCGACGACGGGGCGGTAGCGGCCATCGAGGGGTCCGAGGGCTATGGCGGGGCTGACGTCAGCGAGGGTGCGCCATGGCGTGGTCACGGCACCATTGTTTCACGGTCCGCGCTCGCGACGGCGAACCCACGAGTGTCCCGAGGCGTGCAACCCCCCGGGACCGTCCCCAGGAGGGTCGGCGTGGGCGCGGCTCCCACGCCCCGTCCCTAGCGTGGCGGCGTGACGTCGCCCGCGCCTCACCCGACCCTTGCCGTTCAATCGGCCCTCGCCGCGCTCAGGAGCGCGGACGCCACTCCGTGGTCGTCGGACCTCGCCGCGGCGTTCCGCCTGCGCCTCGACGCCGCGGAGCGGCTCGTCGTCGCGGTCGGCCACAGGGTCGAGTGTGCCGAGGGTGCCCTGAGACGCCTCGCGGCGGCGCCATGAGCGTCTCCATCGACGGGGGAATCGGGGGCACCCGCGCGCGCACGGAGGACCTCCAGCATGCGAGCGAGATCCTGCGCGCGGCGTCCGACCACATCGACGGGCGTCGCCGCATGGGCGCGCGCCGCCCTCGGGGCCACGCGATCCGACCCCTGGCTCGTGGGCGACCGGGCCGTCGTGGCCGCGCACGTCGAGGACGCGCTCGCCTGGGTCAACGCCGGGCCGGGCGGGGCGTGGGCGGTCGCCGACGAGATCGACGCGATCGCGCGGGGGCTCGCGGAGACCGTGCGCTTGCTCGAGGACGCGGAGCGTGGGGCCCAGAGCATCTGGGCGCGCCTGTGGGGCGCCTTCACGGGGCGGGCGCGGCGCGAGGTCGCCGCGGTCGAGGGCGCGGCGGTGGTCGCGTCTGAAAGCCTCTCTCCCATCGCGCTGCTCGCGGCGGGCGGCCCGGCCGCGCTCGACCCCTTGCCGCCGCCCGAGCCGACGGCGCTCCTCGACTCGGCCGGGGTTGAGGGGGTCCTCGGCGCCGCGCACGACGTGCCGATGGGGCTCGGGCCCTGGTCGGTCTCCTTGGCTCAATTCCTCACCGCCATCCTCGCGCTCCAGGGAATGGATCTCGCCGAACGGCTCGGCAATCCCCACGGCCTCGCCGTCATGGAAGCCGCCCGGGGCGTCGTCCGTCCTCCCGAAGGCGTCGCGGACCTCGTCGCGCGCGTCGGCGACCTCTACCCGGGTCCGGGAGAGGACCCCGGCGTCGCCCGCGTCGCCGTCGAGCGCGTCGATTCGCCCGACGGCTCGCGTTCGTGGATCGTCGAGATTCCCGGCACGCAGGACTTCCTTCCGCGCGGCGGGAGCAACCCGTTCGACCTCGTCGCCGACCTGCAGATGATGGCGGGCGGGGTCTCCGACGTCATGGTCGCGACGGCCGACGCGATGGGGCAGGCGGGCATTGCGCCGGGCGAGCCCGTGATGCTCGTCGGCCACAGCCTCGGGGGCATCGCCGCCATGGCGCTCGCCAGCAACAGGCACGTCGTGTCCCGGTTCGACGTGCGGTCCGTCGTGACGGCGGGCTCGCCCGTCGCGCGTTTCGACGTCGATCCCGCGGTCTCAGTCCTGAGCCTCGAGAACTCCACGGACGTGGTGTCGGCGCTCGACGGCGCCCCCAATCCGGATCGGCCGTCCTGGGTGACCGCGACCCACGACTTACGGGCCTCCGGCAACGCGGCCGACCGGGCCGCCGCGGCGACCATCGTCGGAAGCCACGATTCCGCGACCTACCGCCGGACGGGCGCCCTCGTCGACGCCTCAACTTCGACGTCGGCGCATCAGTGGCGTGCCGTCAACGCCGGGTTCCTCGCCGACGACCACTCGGTCTCGGTCCGCACGACATACGAGATTTCCCGCGGCACGGCCGACGCGACGATCGCCTCCGTCGCCGACCGCCGCTGAGCGAGGGCGGCGAAGTGCGACCGCAGGGCCGCCGCGCGGCTAGTGGCGCTTCTTCTTGGTCGCCGAACCCAGCAGCACGGAGATGACCGCGATCGCGAAGGCGGCGAGCAGGGTCTTCCAGAAGCCCCCGAGCTCGAGCGTGCCGAACGACAGCTTGCCGGTGAACCACGAGGTCAGCTCGAGCATCGCCCAGTTGATGATGAGCGAGAACAGGCCGAGCGTCAGGATGCGCAGGGGCAAGGTCAGAAGGTTGACGATGGGCTTCACGATCATCGTCACGAGCACGAGGATCGCGGCGATCCCCAGGTAGACGAGCACGCGGCTCCACCACGCCTCGTTGCCGCCGGTCACGGCGACATCGAGCGGAAGGAGCGTCACAATCCACACGGCAGCGGCCGTGACCACAACTCTGAAGAGGAAGAACATGCCCTCGATTGTTCCACGCCGGTGGCATGCTTTCCGTATGACGCACCCCGAGCCCCGGGCCGCGATCGCCTCCCTCCCCGCGTACGTGCCGGGGGCGCGCGAGGCGCCGGACGACTCTCCCCCGGTCAAGGTGTCCTCGAATGAGGTCGCGTTCGACCCTCTCCCGTCGGTGCGCGAGGCCATCGACTCGGCTGGCGCCCGCGCGAACCGATACCCGGACATGATGGCGACCGAGCTCACGGAGGCGGTCGCGGCGCGGTGGGGCCTGGGGCCGGATCGCGCCGTCGTCGGCGGAGGGTCGGTGGCGGTGCTGGGCCACGCGCTACAGGCCTACTGCGAGCCGGGCGACGAGGTGGTGTACGCGTGGCGATCGTTCGAGGCGTATCCCATCCTCGCGCAGATTTCGGGCGCGACGTCGGTGAGGGTGCCGCTCGATGCCGACGCGCGCCACGACCTCGTCGCGATGGCCTCCGCGGTCACGGATCGGACCAGGGTGATCGTGCTCTGCACACCCAACAACCCCACGGGGCCCGCCATCCGCGGCGAGGAGTTCGACGCGTTCATGGCCTCCGTGCCGCGCCGCGTCCTCGTCATCCTCGACGAGGCGTACGCGGAGTTCGTGCGCGACGACGACGCGGTCGACGCGCGCGCCGCCCTCGCGGCGCATCCGAACCTCATCGTGACGCGCACCTTCTCGAAGGCCTACGGCCTCGCGGGCCTGCGGGTGGGTTACGCCGTCGGCCCCGCCGCGCTCATCGCGCCCATCCGGGCGTGCGTGACGCCGTTTTCGGTTTCGGGCGTCGCGCAGGCGGCTGCGCTCGCGTCGCTCGACGCGGAGCCTGAGCTCCTGGAGAGGGTCGACGCGGTGGTCGCGGAGCGCGCGAGGGTCCTCCAAGCGCTCGAGGCTGCGGGCTGGCAGGTCCCGGAGGCGCAGGGAAACTTCTTCTGGATCGCCGCGGGGGACGGCGCCGGGGAGCTCGGGGCATACCTCGCGGCGCAGTCGCCCCCGATCCTCGCGCGGCCGTTCGCTGGCGACGGCGTGCGCATCACCGTAGGCTCGCCACAGGAAGACGATCACGTGCTCGCGGCGCTCGCGGACTACCCCGGCCGCTTCTAGGAGGACACCATGTTTGCATCAGCGCTCTTCGCGGCTACCGACACGACAGCGGCGGACGACAATCTCACCTTCGGCGACGTCGTCTCGGCGTGGCTCGGATGGATCATGCTCGCCACCGTCCTGTACATCGTCATCGCCCTTGTCGCCGCGATTCTCGTCGCCCGCAAGGCGGGGTATTCGCACTGGCTCGGGGTCATCGCCGTCGCCGTGCCGATCGCCGGCCCCATCTTCATCCTCATCTTCGCCTTCGCGAAGTGGCCCGCCCTGAAGGAGCGTGACGAGGCGATGGCCCTCCTCGCGGAACACGGCCTCGGTCTGACGGAGGCTTCGACGGAGAGCGCCGCCGACGGGACGGGCTCGGAGGCCAAGCCAGAGGCGTAGGAGGGACGCTACTTGGGCGGCGCGGGTCCATCGGATGCACCGCGTGCAATGTCATGGCGTTGGGTATTGTGGCTCTAACGAACGTCTGGGGGGCCGAGCAAGATGAAGGGTTCCGCGCCATCGCGCAAGCCTTCTCTGTCCGCCTCCTTCATCATGCCCGTCCTCGACGAGGAGGCTCACCTCCGGGCTGCGGTCGAGAGCGTGTTCGGGCAGACGGGTCTGGCCGAGTTCGAACTCATTCTTGTCGTCGGAATGTCGAAGGATCGCACGGACGAGGTGGTGAGCGGGATCGTCGAGGCGTATCCCCAAGTCATCGTCCTAAGGAACCCCGTCAACGCCATTCCCCGTGCGATGAACATGGGCTTCGCCGCCGCCCGGTACCGGACGGTGATGAGGGTCGACGCGCATTCGGTCCTCGAGCCCGACTACGCGCGCCGGGCGTGCGAGACGATGGCGAGGATCGGCGCCGCCAACGTCGGCGGAAGGATGCTCGCGTCTGGAAGCACCCCGTTTGAACAGGCGGTGGCGTGGTGCTACAACTCGCGCCGCGGCTTGGGAGGAGCGGTCTATCACACCGGGGGCGAGAGCGGCCCGGCGGAGTCCGCGTATCTCGGCGTCTTTGATCGCGCCGCGGTTCTCGCGGTCGGCGGTTACGACGAGACGCTCCAGCGCGGTGAAGACTGGGAACTCAACTTCCGACTGCGCAGTAGCGACTACCTCGTCTGGTACGACAAGGAGCTTGTGGTCACCTACCGGCCGCGTTCGAGTTTCCGGGCGCTTGCTCGACAGTTCTACGCGACCGGGCGATGGCGCGGGGAATTGGTCAGGCGTCTCGGCGGAGGCATTCCTATCCGCTACTTTGTGCCCCCTACCCTCGTCGCTCTCCTCGCGCTGTCCGCTGCGCTCGAGCTCGCCGTAGGGATCTGGCGGCTGCGGCCCGCGCCGGTCTACGTGGGACTCGGATTGGTCGTACCGGTCGTCTACTTGGCTTGGATCGTCTCGTCCGTCGTCATCGCCCACGAGCTCGGACGTCGCAGCCGCCTGTGGCTCATGATCGTTCTCCCGGTCATCCACGTCTGCTGGGGCGTCGGCTGGCTGGTGACGGTGCTCACCCGCGTGCGGGCGAGGGGTGGCCTCTCCGGGCGATAGGCCTGCCCTACCATGGACACCATGCAGTCTGGCGACTCGGTGGAATGGGCGAAAGAGGCCGGTCTCACTCGCGTCGGCCAACGACCGCACCTGGGCCCCTACCTCGTCGAACTGTGGAAGAGGCGGGCGTTCGCCACCGCGCTTGCGCGATTTCGCATCGAGGCTCGAACAAGCGAGCATCGTCTGGGGCTCGGTTGGACCGTGCTCAGCCCCATCCTCTTCGCGTGCGTGTACGGCTTGGTCTTCGGGATCATCATGCCGCGAAGCAGCCGCCCACCCAGCTTCATTCCCTTTCTCGTCGTCGGGGTCTTCACGTTCCAGTACTTTGGGAAGTCCTTCAGCGCTGGCGCGAAGTCCATCACTGGCAACAACCAACTCGTCCGAAGTCTCGGGTTTCCGCGCATGCTCCTTCCGATCGCCTCGGTTCTGCAGCAGCTCTTCGAACTCGTCCCGATGGTGCTGGTCATGGGATTGATCGTCCTGGTGTTTGGCGAGCCCTTGAGCTGGACGTGGTTCCTCCTCATTCCGGTGTACGCGTTGATGACGCTGTTCAACATGGGCGTCGCGCTGGTCGCGGCACGTCTCACGGTTCACATCCGAGACGTGACGCAGGTGATTCCCTTCATTACGCGGCTCGTGTTCTACATGAGCGGGATCTTCTACTCGCTGGACCTCGTGCTTGCGAATCGTCCGCGATTCTTGGCCATCGCGAAACTCAACCCCGTCCACGACTACATCACGCTCGTTCGCGCCCAGGTGTTGTCCGACTCAACGGCGGACGCGATGGAGTGGCGCGTCGCGGCGATCGCCGGGGTCGGGATGCTCGTCATAGGCGTCCTCTTCTTCTGGAGCGCAGAGTCACGGTACGGACATGACTAGGGCCGCGTCTTCACCCACCGTCATCGTCGACAATTTGCACGTCGACTACCGCGCGTACGCCTCCGGAAAGGCCGCCGGCTCGGGAATGACGTTGCTCCGGCGCCGCAAGGGCATTCGAGTGGTCCACGCCCTGCGCGGCGTCTCGTTCTCGGTCCGGGAGGGAGAGACCGTCGGCATCATTGGCGCGAACGGCTCCGGGAAGTCAACGCTGATGCGCGCGATCGCGGGACTCACCCCCGCGGCAAGCGGAGCGGTCTACACGGCCAGCCCCGCGACCCTGCTCGGGGTGAACGCGATCCTCATCGGAGAGCTCTCCGGCGAAAAGAACGTCGCCCTGGGGACGCTCGCTCTTGGCCTCAGCCGCCAGCAGGCCCGCGCGACGCTTCCCGGAATCGTGGAGTTCTCGGGCCTTGCGGACGTGATCGACTTGCCGATGAACACCTACTCGTCGGGGATGCAGGCGAGACTTCGCTTCGCGATCGCGATGTCCCGGAAGCACCAGATCCTTCTCGTGGATGAGGCACTCGCGGTGGGGGACAAGGCCTTTCGCGCGAAGAGCGAGGAGCGCATTCGCAAGCTGCGCGAGGACGCGGGGTCGATCTTCCTCGTCAGTCACTCGATGGGGTCCATCCTCGACACGTGCACTCGGGCGCTGTGGCTTGACGCGGGCCAGATCCGGATGGACGGCAAGCCAAAGGATGTCGTGCGCGCCTACACGGCATCGAAGTGAGAGTGCGGCATTGGTGATGGGGGTTCTCGCGTGAAGTGGGTCGCTTGGGTGGAGTCGCCCCTGCAACTCATCAACGCGATCGAGTACGCGGCCGCGACCGGGATTACGATGTCGATCTACCTGCGCAAGGGCATTCCCCAATTGGCCGAGACGAGCCATGAATTGGCCCCGCTCCTTCCGGAAGCGGTCCGCCTGGCGGGATTCCGGAAATCAGCCCTGGCTTCGCCCTTGGTCTCGTCGTCTCGCCGCGCGATCGGCGACGCCCACTCTGGTCAGGTCAGGGCCGTCCTCGCGTCCACGGGCGTCCGCAACGCCGTCGTCGTCGGGGACGGGACGAGTACCATGCGGCTCGCGGGGCAGGTAGCGCGCGGCGAGCCCCTCCGCCGAACGGGCGATCAGGAGGGCCTTCTGGGCCGAGCTCTTGCGACTCGGGCCTCTCGACTGTTGAGACGGGCAGCGACGCGACAGTCGCTTGAGGTCTTCACCGGCTACTCGGCGAACGAGGAGGTCCGTGCGCTCGGCGCGCTCGGGGCGCGGGTGAGAAGCAACGACTACGGATGGCTCCGAGGTCTGGGGCTCGGGATCGCGCCTGGCCTGCCTGCGGGAACCGTGGTTCTTGGTTCCGCGCTCGCCGATGACGGCCTGATCGGCGCGCAGTCCTACGTGGACTGGCTCCGCGCCGTGGCCGAGCGTGAAGGCTCGGTGACCTATCTCCCGCACCGGCGGGAACGCGCGGAAAGCCTCGACGGTTACCAGGGCATTCCGGGACTCGACGTCGTGGTGTCCGGCCTTCCCGTCGAGATCCTGGTCGGAGCGGCCGACGGCGTCACCCGCATCGTCACGCTGCCCTCGAGCGCGGTCGCGACACTGAGGGCGCTCGCGCCGAGCACGGTTGCATTCGAGGTAGTGAAGATCCCGCGGGCGTGGTGGACTGGCGTCGCGGACGCCGAGTTCAGGCGAACTCTCGATGACGTCGCAGGGCGAGGTGACTAGCATGTCGACCGATCAGTTCGGGTGCGTTGCGGTGATTCCCGCGCGAGGAGGTTCCAAGGGCATCCCGCGCAAGAACTTGGCCCGGGTCGGGGGAGTCTCTCTCGTCGGGCGCGCGGTCGCTGCCGCGCTGAGCGCGCGCGGTGTCGACCGGGTCGTCGTCTCAACGGACGACGACGAGATCGCCGACGACGCGCGCGCCCACGGCGCGGAAGTCATCGAAAGGCCGGCGGACCTGGCGTCCGATGTCGCCTCGTCAGAGGCGGCCCTCCTTCACGTGCTCGAGACCCTTCGGGGCGCGGGGGTCGACGTCGACATCGTCGCCTTCCTTCAGGCGACCTCCCCGTTCATCGATGTCGCGGCGTTGGATCGCGCGATCGAACGCGTGGCGAAGGGAGACTGCGATGTCGTGTTTTCCGCGAAGGAGACGCACGCATTTCTCTGGGAGCTGTCGGACGGTCGGGCCGTAGGCGTCAACCACGACGACGGTGTGCGCCCGCGTCGGCAGGATCTCTCCCCCCAGTTTCAGGAGACCGGAGGGTTCTACGTGATGCGTGCGAGGGGGCTGGAGGAGGCGGGGTTCCGCTTCTTCGGAAGGGTCGGCATCGAAGAGGTTCCCGCGACGACGGCGTTTGAGATTGACGTTCCGGAGGACCTGCGCATCGCCGCGGCCTTGCTTCCGCTTGTCGACGACCCGGGGCTTGAGGTTGACGTCGACGGGCTTGTCATGGATTTCGATGGCGTCCACACCGACGATCTCGTGGCGGTTGCCGAGGACGGACGGGAGTCGGTGGCAGTAAGTAGGAGCGACGGCATGGGAATCGCACTCCTTGCTCGCTCCGGTGTGAAGATGTTGATCCTCTCAAGCGAGACAAATCCCGTCGTCGCGGCGCGGGCGGCGAAGCTCAGGGTCGAGGTCGTTCAGGCGTCCAAGGACAAGGTGGCGGACCTCACCGCCTGGTGCGACCGCGAGGGCCTCGATTTGCGACGGGTCGCCTACGTCGGCAATGATGTGAACGACCTCGGGTGCCTCGAGATCGTGGGATGGCCCGTTGCCGTGCGCGATGCTCGACCTCAGGTCACCGAGGCTGCTCGACTCGTACTCGCGAAACCGGGAGGCCGGGGGGCGGTTCGCGAGTTGGCAGACATCATCGTCGCCACGAGAGAGCACAGGAAGCCATGACAGACTCGATCGCAATCGGCCACCACACCATCGGTTCGTCCGACCCCGTTTACGTGGTCGCTGAGATCGGGCTCAACCACAACGGCGACGTCGACATTGCGAAGAAACTGATCGACGTGTCAGCGTCCGCGGGGGCCCAGGCGGTGAAGTTCCAGAAGCGGACCCCGGAGATCGCCACCCCCGAGCACATGAAGAACACCCCCCGCGACACCCCGTGGGGCACGATGACGTACCTGGAGTACCGGCGTCGCGTGGAATTCGATGCGAGTCAGTATGCGGAAATTGCGGAGCACGCTACGGCCGCGGGGCTCGACTGGTTTGCCTCGCCGTGGGACGAGCCGTCGGTTGACTTCCTCGAAGACATGGACGTGTGCGCGTACAAGATCGCGTCCGCCTCGGTGACCGATCTGAGCATGTTGACCAAGATTCGTGAGACCGGCAAGCCCGTCATTCTCTCGACCGGCATGTCGACCCTCGATCAGATTGACCTCGCCGTCGAGACGCTCGGCAAGGATCGCCTCGTCATCCTCCATGCGACGTCGACGTATCCCCTGCCTCCCGAGGAAGCGAACCTCCTCATGATTCCCGTCCTCAAGGAGCGCTTCGGCGTGCCGGTCGGCTATTCAGGGCACGAGCCGGGTCTGCAGATCTCCCTCGCGGCCGTCGCCCTCGGCGCGCGCGTTGTCGAGAGGCACGTCACGCTCGATCGCACCATGTGGGGAAGTGATCACGCGGCCTCGCTCGAGCCACAGGGTCTGACTCATCTCGTCCGGGACATTCGGATCATCGAGACCGCCCTGGGCGACGGAGTGAAGCGCGTGTTCCCGGGCGAGTTGGCGCCGCTCAGCAAGCTCCGGCGCGTGGGAGGCTAGCGTTGGGCCGCGTCGACGCGGCTAGCGCACCCCGCGACGCGACACCGCCCGGTCCCGCGGCAAGCGATCAGACACCCGAGCGTTCCGCTCCCCACTTTCGCAAGGACCTGCAGGCCCTGCGCGCGCTCGCCGTCGCGGGCGTGCTCGTCTACCATCTCGCGCCCGAGAAGCTGGGCGGCGGATACGTCGGCGTCGACGTCTTCTTCGTCATCTCGGGGTTCCTCATCACCTCGCACCTCTACCGCGAAGTCCGGCGCACGGGCCGGGTACGGCTCGGGCGCTTCTGGTCGCGTCGGGCGCGACGCCTGTTGCCGGCTTCGCTGACGGTATCGCTTGTCACGACCGTCGCCGTGTTGGTTCTGGTGCCGACGGCACTGTGGAGCCAGTTCCTCGGAGAGATTCGGGCGGCAAGCCTCTACGTCGAGAACTGGGCGCTGGCGCATCAGGCGGTGGATTACCTCGCTAGCGACAACGTGTCGTCTCCGGCGCGCCACTACTGGTCGCTCTCGGCCGAGGAGCAGTTCTACCTCGTGTGGCCGGTGCTCCTCCTCCTCGTCGCAGCGTTCGCACGCCGCGCGCGCCGATGGAGTCCCGGCGTCCTCGCGGCCGCGGTCTTCGGCGCGACGGTTGCCGCGTCGTTTGCCTACTCGGTGACCTTCACCGCGGCGCGCCCGGGTCCGGCGTACTTCGTCACCACCACGCGGGCGTGGGAGTTCGGCGTGGGTGGGCTGCTCGCGCTGATGCCGGTCGCGATGAACTTCGTCCGCGTGCGCGTCGCGGCCTCGTGGGCGGGAATCGCGTTGATCGCCTTCGCCATGCTCCGGTTTTCCAGCGCGACGCAGTTCCCTGGTGCCATGGCGGCCCTGCCCGTCGGAGGTGCGGCGCTGGTGATCTGGTCCGGGAACCCTTCGACACGGTTCACGCCCATGCTCGTCGGGCGCTTCCGACCGGTCCAGTGGCTCGGTGACGCTTCCTATTCGGTCTACCTCTGGCACTGGCCGCTCATCGCCCTTCTTCCCTTCGCGCTGAACAGGGACCTGAACAAGCTCGACAAGGTGGGCATCGCCCTGGCCACTCTGGTGCTCGCGGGTGCGACCCTCCGGTTCATCGAGCGGCCATTCCGCTTCGGTGACTTCTGGGTCAGGCGCCGCACGCGCGAGATCCTCTTGGCCGCGGCTGGTGCCACCATCCTCGTGGTGTGCGTCGGCATTGCGGCTCTCTACGCGTCGCGGCCCCCGGTGGCGCCGAGGCTTCCCGACATCCCCGCCGACGTGCCTGACTCGATCCCGTGCTACGGCGCCGCCGTGCTCGACCCCGCAAGGGGTCCGCAGTGCGAGGACTCGAAGTTCGACGGGTTCGCGGTGCCGTCCCTCGACGACTCGCTCGTGGACCGTCCCGTGATCTACGACCCGAAGTGCCGTAGCGAGAATTCGCGGGTTGACACTCTCGTGTGTCAGTACGGGCGCGCCGACGGCGCCGTTCGAGTTGCACTGATCGGCGACAGCCACGCGGCGCAATGGTTTCCCGCGCTCGAGGCACTTGCCGTGGACCGTGGATGGTCGCTCGTCACGATCTGGCGTGCAGGGTGTCCGTGGACTGACGCGGTCATGGCCGCGGACGAGGACGCGACCTGGTGCACGGAGTGGAACGCGGGCGTGAGGGAGTACCTCGCGACCCACGAGGCCTTCGACGTCATCTTCACGAGCCACTACGAGGGCGATCCCAAACACGAGACCTTCACCGGACTTACGCAGGCGGAGGTGATCGCCGGGTACGTCGGGCCGATCTCGCGGGAGTCCGCCAGGGATACCACCGTCGTGGTCCTTCGTGACACGCCGACTCCCGGGGGAGAGACGCGAAGCTGCCTGCTCAACCATCCGCTGGATCCCTGGCTGTGCACTTTCGAACTCTCGTCCACGCCGTCGGACGATCGACAATTCGTCGCGGCTCAACAGGTCGAAGGCGCGATCGCCCTCGACATGACCGACTACTTCTGCCTCAAGGGGCACTGCGCGACCGTGATCGGCGGACTGAGGGTCTACCGCGACTCCAACCACGTGACCGCCACCTACTCGGAATCCATGTCACGGGTCTTGGGCCGCGAATTCGACCTCGCGGAAGAGAGGCTCCACGCGAACTAGCCGCACGGGTCCTCGCACCGGCAGCGTCTAGACTATGCGCGGGCTAGCGGGAGCGCGGTCCCGGGTCCCGCGATCACCGCGGCGCCAAGGAAGGATGAGAGATGGCTCGCTTGCCGACGGGGGCGCCGGTGTCGCAAGCTTCGTCGGCCATTGCGGGATCCGACGCACATCGTCGCCTCGACATTCAGGCGCTCAGGGCCTTGGCCGTCCTTATTGTGGTGGGATTCCACCTTGCGCCTTCTCGGATGCCCGGCGGTTACGTCGGCGTCGACGTCTTCTTCGTCATCTCTGGCTTCCTCATTACCGGACACCTGGCGAGGGACGTGGCAAGGTCCGGTCGGGTCCGCTTCGGCGAGTTCTGGGCGCGCCGGGCCCGGCGCCTGCTTCCCGCATCGCTGACCGTCCTCCTGTGCACCTTCGTCGCCGTGGTGCTGTGGGCCCCGGAGACCCAGTGGCAGAGCTTCTTTCGGGGCATTCAAGGCTCGGCGTTCTACATCGAGAACTGGTTCCTAGCGGCCGACGCGGTGGACTACTCGGCCTCGGAGAACGCTGCTACTCCCGTGCAACACTTCTGGTCACTGAGCACCGAGGAACAGTTCTACCTTGCCTGGCCGATCGTGATCGGCATCACGGTCTGGTTGTTGATGCGCAGGCGAAAGGCCGCGTCCGCCCGCGCGATCGCTGTGCCCCTTGCCGTCCTGTCAGCCGCGTCGTTCGTCTTCTCCGTATGGTTCACCCACGTGTCTCCCGCGGCCGCATACTTCTCCACCCCCGCGCGTGCCTGGGAATTTGGATTGGGCGGCGTTCTCGCTCTTGCGTCGCCCCTTGCCATCTCCGCGCTCGTGCGAAAAGTCGTGTTCGGGGTCGGGGTGGCGCTCGTTCTCCTGTGCACCTTCGCCTTCTCGACGTCGACGCCCTTTCCGAGCTACTGGGCCGCGCTCCCAGTAGCGGCCACGCTCGTCGCGCTCGCCGCGGCGCCCGACGTGTCCGCGGGCGGGCTCCGGCTGCTTGGCACGAAGCCGATTCAATGGATCGGCGACGCCTCGTACTCGATCTACTTGTGGCACTGGCCGCTCCTAGCGCTGTGGCCCTACGCCGTCGGCAGCCCTCCCTCCGTCGCAGGCAAGGTTGCGATTCTGTTCGCTACCTTCGCGCTCGCAGGAGTGTCGTTGAGGTTCATCGAGGACCCGGTTCGCCGTTCTGCCTGGTTGATCAAGCGACGTCCCCGGGTCACCCTTGGCCTCACGGCGCTCGCGATGGTTGCTGTCGCGGCGGGTCCGCTTATCGGGAGCGCCGTCGCCGAGCGTGACGCGAGCCTGTCCCCCGACGTTGTCGACCGCCTGTTGGCGGGAGAGGACGGGATCTGTTATGGCGCGTCGGCGATGGACCCACTGGGGTCCGGGTGCCGACCGCAGAGCGAGGTCGGCATCCTCGTGCCCTCGCCCGTCAGTTCGCAGCTTGACCGCGCGAAGGCCTGCATGGTGGGCAACGCGGCGGCGAACCTTCACGTGTGCGAGGCGGGTGTGCCGGCGGAGCAGGCGACCGAGACGATTGCCGTTGTGGGCGATTCTCATGCCGTTCATTGGCTCGACGCTATTGAGCGAATCGCGGACGAGCAGCGCTGGCACATCGTGACCTACTTCAAGGGCTCGTGCCCTTTCACCCAGGCGGTACGTCGCACGAACGCGACGAACTCCGACAGTTGCGTGGAATGGAATCGGCGCGTGGTTGAGGACCTGGGGTCGCGGACCGACATCACGCGCGTGTTCGTGTCCGCCTCCAGCAAGAACGGGTTCGTCGGGCTCGATGCCAACGATGAGGACGGGCTGGAGGCCGGTGTGCAGGGCTATCTTGCCGCGTGGAGTCTTCTGCCGGCCACCGTTCAGCACGTCTACGTCCTTCGGGACATCCCTCGCCCCCGGCCCGACGTCATCGACTGCCTCGCGCGCCTCTCGCTGAGCCAGCAACTTGCGCCCGGCGCCTGCGCGCAGCCGGCGGACGAGGCCCTGCTCGTCGATCCGGAGGCCATCGCCGCGGAAGGTGCGGGCCCCAAGGTCACCTCCGTCGATCTGTCCGACTTCTTCTGCAGGGACGGGCAATGCCTTGCCGTTATTGGCAATGCTGTGGTGTATCGGGACGGGCACCACATGACGGCGTCGTACTCCAAGAGCCTCGCGCCCTATTTGTGGCGACAGATCGCCGATGCGCCCTAACGACGACGCGGGGTGAACTGCCGGTCTCGATTGGCATGTCCATGGGTGTCTCGAAAGTGCGGACGTCGACGCGGAGACGTGCTACCCCGTGGTCAACGGTGTGCTGATCTATCAGGACGCGCGAGGGCACCTCAGCGCGACGTGGGCGATTACTCTCGTCGAGCCGCTCCTCGACCGCGTTCCGCCCGAGTTCTTCACAGAGACGAAGCACTGACGGGAAATCGCTAGCGAGCGAGAGCTTCGGTACCCGAGCCCTTCGCGCCGAATCTCCGAACCTCATCCAGGCTGACCTTGGGAAGCATGGAGAGCGTTCCGCCGATCGTCGCGTCGACCAGGTCCACTCCCCGTTCTGTGAGCGCGTCCCTCACCACCTCGAAGCCAAATCGGCCCGGACCGTCGGGCGCCCAGGTGCGATCCAGCGAGTCGGGATTGGTCGTGAGTGATGCGTGCTTCTCCGCGGCGTAGAAGTATGAGCCGCGGGGACTCGTGTAGTTGGAATCGCACCCGACGAGAACGATGCGGTTCGCGCCGAGGTGGAGCGCGAGAGGCACGCCGACCGTGAGCACCCCCGTGTGGGAGTCGACGAGCGGTCCGTAGAGGTCGAGTCCAGGAACGCCCGTGTGGTCGAGGCGCTGCTTGAGGGGCTTCTCGAAGAGGAAATAGTTCACGGAGTAGGGACGCAGTTCGGAGAGAGTCTCGATGTAGGGCTTGAAGTAGTAGGAGATCCACAGTTGCGGGCGATGCCGCTTCGCGAGCAACGCGTCGAGATACGCCCGCGGCAGTTCGGGCCGAGGGATGTGCCAACCGCCGAAGAGCATGTGCGACGCAATCACCAGGTGATCGGGGCGTATGTCGTCGAAGTCGTCATGGTTGATGAACCAGTTGAAGGCGACCTTCTCGAGGCCGTCAAAGGCGCCCATGTCGGTCTCGGAGAGCGAGGGTCCGTTCCCGATGAGCGCCACGGTTCCGCCTCTGAGCTTTCCCCGTACGGCATCGAGATTCTTCCCCTCGGACGCTCGGAACGACGAAATGCGTGCGCGCGCGATTCCGCCAAGGTAGAGGCTCTGCCACAGCGCCCAGGTGGCGCTGTATTCCTTCTCCCCCTTCTTCAGCCTGCGGAGGTCTTCGTCGTCGAGGAGCTCGGAGTTGATGAAGGCGTACCAGGGCTTCGGGCCCGTCACGTGCAGGATCTTCACGGCGCCGAGTTCCGCTGGGTAGTGACGTTCGACCAACGTCTTGATGCAGTTGTAGTTCTGCGGGAGTAGTTCGACGTCTTCGGTCGCGAGGAACAGATTCCAGAACTTCTGGTCGGCGAAGTGGGCGATGTCGGGATCGTCGCACTCGTTGACGGTGGCGAGGACCCGCTCGGCGCGCGCGACCGCCTGCGGTCCACGCGCGGATCGCGGGAGTGCGATCACGCCCGAGTTGATGACGGGTCGATTCGTTGTTCTGCAGATGGACGCGTAGGGCCGCTCACCGATGTCGGGAACAACCTTGATCCGATCGTTCGACCACAGGGGAGAGATGTCGCCCAGGATGATGAGGTCGGAGTCAAGGATGATCACCCACGAGGGCTCGGCGAAACCCAAGGCCCCGAGCGTGAGATACCCGAGGGCGCCGACCCTCCTGTGGTTGTAGTGCTCGTCGGAGAAGGCGATGGTGTACTTCTCGGTGGATTCCCGAAGGAACTCGAAGCGGGGGTAGAGGTCGAGGAGTCGGGCTTGGGCCAGATCGGACAGCCCGCCATCGTGATAGACGACGAAGCGATTCGCGAAGTCGGGGTAGACCTTGAGCATGCTGAGCACGAGGGCTTCGAGGCCGGGACCGTACTTGTCGTTGCAAACCGCGACGAACACGGCGTCCTTCGGCGGAGGCTCGTACGTGACGCTTTCCCGGAAGACGGCGTGCACGTAGCGGCCCTCGTGGATTGCCGACAGCGCCCGCTCTGGTCCGGTGGCAGAGACTCCGAGGGCGCTGTTCGTCTTGCGGCGGTGCATGAGTGACAGGGCGTGGGCCGAGTAGCGGCCGCGTTCGGAACCGTCGTTCGACCTCCCGCGATGCCTGAGCACGAACCTGATTCGCCGCGCGGCGCGTCTCGCAAGTCGTGCAGCATTTCGCGCCGAACGTCGCACGGGGGCGATCGCCTTGCGCCAGCGCCACGCGAGTGCCGTCGCAATCGCGGGGAGCCCGCCACGGAGAGTCGAGGCAAGGCGTCCGTGGCGCGGCGTGCGATCGGTCGTCATGCGTCGTGCCCTTTCCTCAGGCTTTCGAGTGCGGCGATCGACTGAGTCGACGCGATGGGCCCCCCAGAAGTCCTCATGGTGAACACCCGTGGCTGCATCGGCCAGCGTAGCCGATGCGCGGGTCAGGTGCTCCAGCGAACGGGAAGGACCCACGTTCCCACGGGGCCTGCCGGCGACGAGGTCGCCGGTCCCGTTGCTGCGAGAACCATCTCGGCGAGCAGGTCCGCCCCGCAGGGGGCTCGCACCATTGTGACCACCGGAGACGAACGCGAAACGTCGCCTTCGACCAGCTGGTCGTGGCGCAGACCCCACGTCGTCAGGAGGGTTTCGAGCAGTTCGCGCTGTCGCGTGATGCGCTCGCTCAACTCGTCGGGCAGGCGTACCCGGTCATCGTGGCCATCGCGGAGCGCCCGCCTCGCCGACACGACGGCCGGCTCGGCGACCAGGGCTCGGAAGTCCCGCGGATCGACGAAGAGGCCGTCGAGACTCACGGCAAGCGCCGAGACGATGGCGGTGACCTGGGCTCCGAGGCGTGTGGTCGCGTTGGCGCCGACCCCGACGAGGCGCACACGCCGAGAGTCCAGGGCGAGTGACCACGCACGGGCGGCGCGCGCATAGGTCGCGAGCGGCGGGATGAGCGCGCGAAGAGCGAGGTGCGCGACGTCGTCATCATCGGGAACGCGCCGCGCTTCCTCCTCCTTGGCAATGAATCTGTGGCGCTCCACCTTGTCGAGCGCCCGCTCTGCCCAGGGAACAAGCGGCAGGGTCTCGCCAGCCAAGACAGCCTCTTGCCACGCGGCAACAACGATGTCGCGCACGGGCGGGACGGGAATCTTGATCACGGCGCGAGAAGGAAGCCCATGAGCAAAGCGCGCCGCGGCACCCGCGTCGTCGTCCGGATTCCATCGAAGCACTGTGCTAGTCGCGCGGCGACGCCCTGAGGCGTGATGAGCTGCCTCGGTGCCGGTATCCGTCAGGGCAAGCCAGATGGATGGTCGGGGAGCGAAGAAGAAAGCGCGCCGAGGTGGCGTGAGCACCGGCAATTCCGCGTCCACGGAAGATTGCGAGCCGTCGCCCCGGTCGCCCCCGTCGCCGTCGGCTTCCTCGCCCCTCCGTTCCGGCAGGGGAACCCCTCGCTTGCGGCGTGGTCGGTCGAAGTTGACACCCGCCTTGATCGCGCTCGACAGCAACCCGCGAGCCGCCAGGACGACAAGATCGGTGGGAAGTTCGGCTAGGTCGTGGACGCGCTCGACGTCCGACCCGCTGGGGTCGGCGACCGGACGGAGAAGACTCTCGTCACCAACGAGTCGAACTCCCCCGCGACGAATCGCCTCAAGCGCCCGATCGGCGTCTCGGATGGCCGCCTCCCTCGCGCTGCCCGAAAGGCGCAGGTGGGCTTCGCCCGTCGGCACCTCCCGATCCCGTTGAACGGCTGCCACCATTCCGCCGTTGACGAGCGTCAAGTAGGCGAGGGGCGGTACGGAGCCTTCGGGAAGTCGAGCATTCACCAGACGAACGAACTCAGCTTCCATGGCGGTAAGGGTGCGATTCAGGCGGTCTCCGGAGGAGGCGGCGCGGTCGAGGAGGACGCCCTGCGGCACGTCAAGCAGGTCCTCGAAGGCGGCGAACAGGGCTGAAGGCTGTGCCGGATCGAGCGCCACCACAGTCAGGTTGGAGCCGCCGACCACGGCGGACCACCTGCCAATGACGTCCGCGAGATCGTGCCGTGGTCGGAAGCTCGGCGTCGAAACCGGGGCGTCTCCGCCTGGCCCCGGAACGATGGCTTCGCCAACCCAATCGTCGAAGGAGCGCGCGTAGTGGCTCTTCACGTATTGCTGCCAGGCCGACGCGTAGACGCGACTCACGTCGCGCGCCGTGATGACCACGTGCACGGGTCCCGTGGCGCGAAGGGAGCCAACGATGTCGTCGATTTCTCCGGGCGTCGCACCGCCAACCAGTTCGTAACTGATGAGCGCTCGCTTCGGTTTGTTCGTCGCGATCTCGTCGACGACGGCCTGCCAGTCGTCCTTCGACGGTGGCCGACTGTGGGCGCCGTCGGAGTGGGCGTACATCGCCGCGAAGGCGGACTTGTGATTGCGGCCTGTCCCCGGGTACAGCACGCCGTACTGCGCGAGCGTTTCCCGACTCGAACGAAGCGCCTCCTGTATGGCGGTCGTTCCGGTCTTGGGAAGCCCCACATGGAGGATGCGTGAACTTTGTGCCGTCGGCTCGCAGACCCGAAGCCGGGACGACGAGGAGTTCGCCATGGTGAGAGCCTAATACGGCCCCTTGGATAGGCTGGTACGCGGCGACTCCCCGAGCGAAGGATGAAGGCAGTGACGACATGAGCGATGGCGTGCCGGACCCCTCCAGCCTTCCGCGTCCGGGTTCCGTGGTGGTGCACATCGGCATGCCCAAGACGGGGACAACGGCGATTCAGCACATCGCCTCTCGCCGCCGCGATCAGTTGCTTGCCCATGGGGTCTGCTACCCCGGGGATCGCATCAATCATCGCGTCGCGGCGAACGCGCTCATGGCGCGAAGCACCGTCACGCAGCCGCCGCCCTCGATGGATCACTGGACTGCCATTCGCGAGGAGATGGACGATCACCCGGACAAGATTCGCTGGCTGAGCTACGAACAGTTCGTGCAGGCGGACGACGAGGTGGCCGAGCGCGTCGTTGGCGCCCTCGGCGGTCCGGTCACGGTGGTCATCACGGCACGCGCCGTGGAACAGATGGTGATCTCGGCGTGGCAACAGTGGGTCAAGGAGGGTGATTCGACCACGCTCGATGACTGGGTAGCGGGCGTTGTCGGGGGGGCGCCGACGGACCCCAGCGCGAGCCGCTTCCTTCGCAGGCACGACACGGGCGCTCTCGCGCGACGCTGGGGCTCGTTGGTTGGCCCGCAGAACACCTGGCTGGTACTGCCCGACCCTGGAAGGCGCGCGGCGCTGTTCGAGGCCTTCTCTTTGCTGTTGAGCCTGCCCAAGGACGTGCTGGAACCTGGACCGCTGTCCGGGGCCGCGATCAATCGCGGGCTGGTTCACGACGAGATCGAACTCGTTCGTTGGTTCAACGAGCTGGCGCGCGCGGAGTTGGACCCCTCGGCGGCCCGCAGCGCTTCTAGGCTGATGCAACGCGGCGCCATTGCCCAGTTGCAGCGTCATCGCGACCCGGGTGCGAGCTTTCCACCGGAAATCGATGGACGCTGGGCGAGCCGGATCGCCTCGATGGGCGCGGCGGCCGCCGAGGAAGTCAGGGGAAGCGGCATCAACGTCGTCGGGAACCTCGACGTCTTGAGTGCGGTGTCCCGGGGGAGCAAGCGGCGAGGGCGCCGTCGCCACACCGACGAGAGAGGCTTCGATCGAGAGATGGTCGCCCACGTCGTCTTGGGTCTGGTGCGACAGGCACGCCTCGACCAGGAGCGGTCCGAGCGCGGATAGGTTGGGCCTATGCGGGTGCGGATCGACGCGGCCGATGCTCGTCGCGCTGACGCCTCATGTCGGCACCCGGCGCCCTGATATGGTCGCCCGGAAGCACACGAATCGAAGGGGATCCATGGGCACCGTGAGCGACGCGCGGGCTGCCGCGCGCATCGCCGCCGAGGCCGGAGAAGCCCTCGTTGCGCTCCGGGCCGACACGGAGGACGGGATCGACAACGTCGAGCGCGGCAGGCGCGGCGATGTCGCTTCGCAGGACCTCATCGCAACGGCGCTCGCGCGAGCTTTCCCGAACGATGCCGTCCTCAGCGAGGAGTCCACGGACAGCGCAGCGCGACTTGGGGCGGACCGCGTGTGGATCGTCGATCCGCTCGACGGAACCCGCGAATACGGCGAGGGCAGGGCCGATTGGGCCGTGCATGTGGCCCTTTGGGAGCAAGGCGACCTCAGCGCTGGCGCCGTCGCCATCCCCGCAGAGGGGATCGTGCTGAGCACGGAAACGGCGCCCGCCCTCGGCGCGCGGGTTCCCGGGCAGGTGCGTCTCGCCGTGAGCCGTTCCCGCCCCCCGGCAATCACCGAGGCGGTTCGATCAGGCTTGGGCGCGGAGCTGGTGCAAATGGGCTCGGCCGGCGTGAAGATCGCGGCCGTCACGCGCGGCACGGTCGATGCGTATGTCCACGCGGGGGGGCAATACGAGTGGGACTCCGCGGCGCCGGTCGCCGTTGCGCGCGCCGCAGGGCTCCACGCGAGCCGTATCGACGGCAGTCCTCTCCTCTACAATATGCCCGACCCCTATCTTCCCGACCTCGTCGTCTGTCGCCCCGAGTTCGCCGACCAGATCCTTGCCCTTATTGCCGCCGCCGCCGCCACTGGAGGGCCCGCATGAGTAGCCCGCATGTCCTGAGCCAGTTTGAAGCGCTCGAGGCCGAGGCGATCCACATCGTGCGCGAGGTGGTCGCCCAAATGGAGCGGCCCGGCTCTGCTGTTTTCGGGCGGCAAGGACTCGGCGTGCCTGCTCGAGGTGGCCGCGCGAGCGTTCGCGCCAGCGCCGATTCCCATGCCCGTGGTTCACATAGACACGGGCCACAACTTCCCAGAGGTGATCGCCTTCCGAGACCAGATGGTCGCGAAGTACGGGCTGACGCTCGTGGTCGGCTCGGTGCAGGACGCCATCGATCGCGGGGTGGTGCGGCGCCGAGCCCAACGGCTCCCGCAACCGCATCCAGACCCCCGTCCTGCTCGAGACCATCGAGACGAATCGGTTTGACGCCTGCCTGGGCGGCGCGCGACGCGACGAGGAAAAGGCTCGAGCGAAGGAGCGTGTGTTTTCCTTCCGCGATGGGTTCGGACAGTGGGATCCCCGCAACCAGCGGCCAGAGCTGTGGAGCCTCTACAACGGCCGGGTTCACTCCGGCGAGACCATCCGCGTCTTCCCCTTGTCGAACTGGACGGAGCTCGACGTCTGGGGATACATTCGCGCGCGCGACGTCGCCGTCCCCAGCATCTACCTCGCCCACGAGCGCGAGGTCTTCGAGCGCGACGGCATGCTGATGGCGGCGAACGAGTTCTGCCAACCGCGCGAGGGAGAGGTGGTGGAGACGCGCATGGTTCGTTACCGGACCGTCGGCGACGCGAGCCTCACCGCGGCGGTGGCTTCCGAGGCGGACACGGTGGACAAGGTCATCGAGGAGACCGCCGCCACACGTCTTACCGAGCGCGGGGCCACGCGTGGCGACGACCGCGTGAGCGAGGCGGCCATGGAGGATCGCAAGAAGGAAGGGTACTTCTAGTGGACCTGTTGCGATTCGCCACTGCTGGCTCCGTCGACGACGGCAAGAGCACCCTGATCGGGCGCCTCCTGTACGACTCGAAGTCGATTTTCGAAGACCAGTTGGAGAGTATTGAGGTCGCCTCGAGGAGTCGAGGGAACGCTCAGACGGATCTCGCCCTCCTCACCGATGGGCTCCGCGCCGAGCGCGAGCAGGGCATCACCATCGATGTCGCGTACCGATACTTCGCGACGCCCAAGCGCAAGTTCATCATCGCGGACACGCCGGGGCACCAGCAGTACACCCGGAACATGGTGACGGGGGCGTCGACGGCGGACCTTGCGATCATCCTGGTCGACGCCCGCAAGGGCATGACCGAGCAGAGCCGTCGCCACGCGACCATTGCGTCGCTGCTGCGCGTTCCCCACGTGGTGCTCGCCGTGAACAAGATGGACCTCGTCGACTGGTCCGAGGACCGCTTTGGCGAAATCTACGCGGAGTTCTCCGAGTTCGCCTCGAAGCTGTCGGTCCCGGATCTCACGGCGATTCCCCTCTCCGCGCTTACGGGAGACAACGTCGTCGACCGCTCCGAGAACATGGCCTGGTACGAGGGCGCCTCGCTGCTGTACCACCTTGAGCACGTCCACATTGGCTCCGACCGCAACCTCCGAGACGTGCGCTTCCCGGTCCAGTACGTGATCCGCCCTCAGCACGGCAAGGCACGCGACTATCGCGGCTATGCGGGAACGGTCGCATCCGGCATCCTCAAGGTCGGGGACGACGTCATGGTGCTCCCGAGCGGGCTTCGGTCTCGCATTGAGGGGATCGACGGGCCGAGCGGCCCGCTCGACGAGGCCTTCCCGCCGATGTCGGTCGCGGTGCGTCTCGAGGACGAGATCGACATTTCGCGCGGCGACATCCTGTGCCGGGTGGGTAACCACCCCGAGCCCACCCAGGACATCGACGCGATGGTGTGTTGGATGGACGCGGATCCCCTGACCGTTGGGCGCAAGTTGTCCATTCTCCACACGACGAGGATGGCGCGCGCCGTCGTGCGGGAGGTTCCCTACGAATCGAACGTCAACACGCTCCACCGTGACGAGAACCCCGAGTCGCTCGGCCTCAACTCGATCGGCCGCGTGAAGCTCCGCGTCACGACGCCGCTGCTTGTCGACGACTACGCCGACAACCGCACCACGGGTTCGTTCATCTTGATCGACGAGGCGACCCATCGCACCGTCGGCGCGGGAGTAGTGCGCGAGCACTGATGGATCCCATCCTCGTTCTCGTCGCCGCCGGCATCGGGGTGGTCGTTGGGCTGACGGGCATGGGTGGGGGCGCTCTCATGACGCCCGTGCTCGTCCTGTTCTTCGGCATCCCCCCGCTTACGGCCGTCTCCAGTGACGTCGTGGCGAGTGCGTTCATGAAGCCCGCCGGCTCGTGGGTCCACATCCGACGCGGCACGGTGAACTGGCGGCTCGTGTGGCTGCTCGTCTACGGGTCCGTGCCCGCGGCGTTCGCGGGAGTCTTCGCCATCCGGCTCGATCGGCCACGAGGACTGATCCAACACTTCGTCAAGCTCGCCCTTGGTGTGGTGCTCATCATCGCGTCGCTTGGCCTCCTCGCGCGCGCGTACGTGAGGCTTCGCGAGCATGCCGTTCAGCGTGACGGACGCGCGGCACCGCTTCCGCGCGAACGCCCGCGCGTGGTCGCGCGGCCGGTCGCTCACCATCGTCGTCGGCGCGGTCGGAGGACTCATGGTCGGCATGACGTCGGTGGGCTCCGGCTCGCTCATCATCATCGCGCTGATGGCGCTCTACCCCGCGCTCAAGGCGTCTCAACTCGTCGGGACCGATCTGGCCCAGGCCGTGCCCCTCGTCGTCGCCGCCGGCCTGGCGCATCTCCTCATGGCGAAGGTGGACTGGGGGTGACCCTGCCGATCATCGTGGGCTCCATTCCGGGAGCCTGGCTCGGCGCGCAACTGTCGAGTCGCGCTGCAGGAGGAGTGGTGCGGAGGGCGCTGGCCCTGGTGTTGCTGGCGTCGGGGCTCAAGATGCTGGGGACCTCCAGCGTCGTGACCCTCTGGGCGCTCGCCGCGGCCCTGTGCGGCGGCACCGTCGCGTGGGGCGTGGTCCGCTACCGGCACGGATTCTCGTTCTTCGCCTGGCAGGATCGCAGGAAGGATCGGGAGGCGAGCCGCTGATGGACCTGCGATTGACGCGCACGCAACTGAATGAGCTCGAGCTCATGAGAGCGGGCGCCTACGGCGACGAGCAGCGGTACCACCTTCCCGGCGCGGGACCCTTCATCGCGACCCTCCGCGTCCCGGCGGCCGAGTCCCCCGGGGAATTCGACGCTGCTCGACACGGAAGAGACGCCCATCGCGCGGGTCGAGGTGGAAGGCATCGCCGCGGCCGAGAGGGGCGTGTGGGTCGGCGGCATCGTCCACCACCTGCGCGAGCCGAGCCAGCCGCCGCACCCGGAGTTGCGACCGACGGCCTCAAGCGCCACCCTGCCAGAGGCGGCTCAGATGATCATCGGCAACGCGGGTGAGCCCCCGCTGACGATGGAAACGGTGATCTTCGTCGACGACGGCCACGCCGACGCGCTCTCGATGGCGGTGACACGCGCGCAGCGCGAGGGGCACGAGGTTCGCGTCCTTCCCCGCCCTGCGGCGGAACACCTCGACGCCGATGCGGCGGTCGCGCAACTCGTTCACCTCGCGGGCGTCGTCTGCGCGTCCTCGATTCATCTCACCCACGCGCCCCCGTCGCCGACCGGCGACGGCGTGGTCGTCCTGTTCACGGGACTCTCGGGCTCGGGCAAGTCGACCGTCGCGCGAGCGCTGACCGACCGCCTCCGCGGCGAGACGACGCAGCGCGTGACGCTGCTGGATGGCGACGAGGTACGGGCGATGCTCTCGCGTGGACTTGGCTTCTCCCGGGAGGACCGGGAGCTGAACGTTCGGCGAATCGGGTGGGTGGCCGCCCTCCTGAGCGCCCACGGCGGCATCGCCTTGTGCGCGCCGATCGCCCCCTACGAGTCGGTGCGCGCGGAGGTGCGCGAGATGGCCCTCCGGTCCGGTCGATTCGTGCTCGTCTACGTGTCCACGCCCCTCGAGGTGTGCGAGGCGCGGGATCGAAAGGGGCTGTACGCCAAGGCGCGCGCGGGGGAGATCCCCGAGTTCACGGGCATCTCGGACCCCTACGAGGTTCCGACGGACGCGGATCTGGTTATCGACACCTCGGAGGAGCCCCTTGACGAGTCGGTGCAGCGAGTCGTCGACGCCATCCACAACTCGGCTGACTACACCTAGAATGCGGGGAACGGCTTCCGTGCGCCGTCGAGGTGGCGTTGGCGGAGAGCGGGAGCCTCGGCCCGAGGATTCGTCCGTCGAAGGGGCCGTGCACGACCTCGAGGATGCGGTAACTTGCGAACCTACGGTTGCGTAGCCTACGCTTGCGTAGGTTAGAAATCGAGCGGCCTCCCGGGCCGAAGGGGAGGTGTGCGTGGACGCCCACGGACCACTGTCGGACGAGGGAGTCGTTCGTCTCCTGACCCACACTGGCGAGCGCGCCGAACACCCCGTGTACTCGCGCTACGCCGAAGAACTGGACGACGCGACGCTGCGCCAGATGTGGCGCGAGATGGTCATCGTCCGGGCCTTCGATCGCGAGGCCACCTCGCTCCAGCGCCAGGGCGAGCTGGGCCTCTGGGTCCCCTCGCTCGGCCAGGAGGCCGCGCAGGTGGGCTCCGGCCACGCGCTCCGGCCCGCGGACTGGGTCTTCCCCTCGTACCGCGAGCACGCGGTCGCCTACCTGCGGGGCGTGGACCTCGGCAACCTCCTGCGCATCTTCCGCGGCCTGGAGCACGGCGCATGGGTCGCGGACGAGCACAACTTCCACCTCTACACGCTCGTCATCGGATCCCACACCCTCCACGCGACGGGGTACGCGATGGCGATGGATCGCGACGGCCTCGTCGCGTCGGGCGACCCGGACCGCGACGCCGGCGTCGTCTGCTACTTCGGCGACGGCGCCACCTCCCAGGGCGACACGAACGAGGCGCTGATCTTCGCGAGCGTCAACAACGCGCCCATCGTCTTCTTCTGCCAGAACAACCAGTGGGCGATCTCCGAGCCCGCGACCCGCCAGTCGCGCGTCCCGTTCGCGCAGCGCGCCGACGGCGTCGGCATGCCCAACGTGCGCGTCGACGGAAACGACGTCTTCGCGTCGTACGCCGTGACGCGCGAGGCGATGGACCGCGCCCGGTCGGGCGGCGGGCCCGAGCTTCATCGAGGCCTTCACGTATCGCATGGGCGCCCACACGACGTCCGACGACCCGACCCGCTACCGCTCGAAGGCGGACGAGGAGTATTGGGCCGAGCGAGACCCGATCGCGCGACTCGAGGCGCTACCTCGAGAGGCGCGGCGCCCTGAGCGCCGAGTTCCGCTCGGAGACGGACGAGATCGCCAAGACGCTCGCGGCGGACGTCCGCGTGCGCACCAAGGCAGCGGGCAAGCCGCCGACGCACGAGATGTTCGACCACGTGTTCGCCGAGCCGCACGCGACGGTCGACGCCGACCGGGCGTGGTTCGATCGCTACGAGAAGTCGTTCATCGACGCCGAGGGGGCCCACTGATGGAAACCCTCACTCTCGCAGGGGCGATCAACGCCGGGCTTCGCAAGGCGATGGAGCGCGACCCCAAGGTGCTCCTCATGGGCGAGGACATCGGCTCGCTCGGCGGCGTCTTCCGCGTGACCGACGGCCTCCACAAGGACTTCGGGCCGGAGCGGGTGATGGACACGCCGCTCGCCGAGTCGGGCATCGTCGGCACCGCCATCGGCATGTCGATGCGCGGCTACCGCCCCGTATGCGAGATCCAGTTCGACGGCTTCATCTTCCCGGCGTTCGACCAGATCACCACGCAGCTGGCGAAGATGCACTACCGGTCGAAGGGCGCGATCACCCTGCCCGTCGTCATTCGGGTGCCCTTCGCCGGCGGCATTGGCGCGGTCGAGCACCACTCCGAGAGTCCCGAGGCGCTCTTCGCCCACACTGCGGGCCTCCGCATCGTGACGCCGGCGACGCCCCAGGACGGCTTCACGATGATCCAGCAGGCGATCGCCTCGCCCGACCCGGTCCTCTTCCTGGAGCCCAAGGCCCGCTACTGGGACAAGGGCGACGTGGACGTCGACGGCCCCTTCGTCGCCGACGGGCGCGAGCGCGGCGATGTCGCACGCCCGCGTCGCGCGCCACGGCGAGGACGTCACCATCGTCGCGTACGGCCCCACGGTGCGCGTCGCGCTCCAGGCGGCCCAGGTCTGCGAGGCCGAGGGGGTCTCCGCCGAGGTGATCGACCTCCGCGCCATCAGCCCGCTCGACACCGCCGCCGTCGTCCGCTCCGTCAAGAAGACCGGCCGCTGCGTCGTCGTCCACGAGGCGCCGACGCCATTCGGGGTCGGCGCGGAGATCGCGGCAAAGGTGTCCGAGGAGGCGTTCTTCGTCCTCGAGGCGCCCGTCCTGCGCGTCGGCGCGTTCCACACGCCCTATCCCGCCTCCAAGCTCGAACACGACTACCTGCCCAGCGTCGACCGCGTCCTAGACGCGATCGACCGAGTGATGGTCCACTGAGGGGAACGCCATGGCAACCTTTGAGACGTTCTACCTTCCCGACGCTGGCGAGGGCCTGACCGAGGCCGACATCGTCACGTGGCTCGTCGCCGTGGGCGACACCGTCGAGGTCAACCAGCCACTCCTCGAGGTCGAGACCGCGAAGTCGCTCGTCGAGCTCCCGTGCCCCACCGACGGCGTCGTGACGGAGCTCCTGGTCCGCGAGGGCGACACCGTCGAGGTGGGCGCGCCGATCGTCGTGTTCGATGTTGACCCGGGTGGGGCGGCGCCGGGAGAAGCACCCGCCCCGGGCCTAAGGGCGGCCCCTGGCGGGGCCGATGCGGCCGGAACGGATACTTCTCCCGGCGCCGCCGGTTCCGGGTTCTCGCTCAGCAACGATGCGGCTGGGGAGGGGCTGCAAGAAAGGCTTGCGCCTGCCGTGCACTCCGCGCCGCCCGCCCACGAGCACGCGGAGCCACTGGGCACGTACGCCCCGACGCACGAGCCCGTGCACCACGAGGAGCCCGCGCCCGCATCGGAGGCCGTCCTCGTCGGCTACGGCGTGAGCGCGTCCGAGGCCAAGCGCCGCCCGCGCCGCGTCGAGGTCATGTCACCCGTCGGCGAGGAGTCCGACGCCGAGATCGAGCACCCGATCTTCGCGAAGCCCCCCGTGCGTCGCCTCGCCAAGGAGCTCGGCATCGACCTGACGACCGTCAGCCCGTCCGGACCCGGGGGCATCGTCACCCGCGAGGACGTGCTCGAGCACGCGAAGGCCACCGAGCCCCGGACCCTGGCCACCTACGTGGGCGACGACCAGCCGTGGCTCGAGTCGGGGATCGTCAGCGCCGACGGCCGGATGACGCGCGTCCCGGTGAAGTCCGTGCGCAAGCGGACGGCCGAGGCCATGGTCGGCTCGGCCTTCAGCGCCCCCCACGTGACCGTGTTCCACACGCTCGACGTCACGGCGACGATGGACCTGGTCGCCAGGCTCAAGGCGGACAAGGAGTTCTCGGACGTCCGCGTCACGCCGCTGCTCATCGCCGCGAAGGCGCTGCTGTTCGCCATCCGGCGCCACCCCGAGATCAACGCCTCGTGGGACGAGGAGCGCCAGGAGATCGTCTACAAGCACTACGTCAACCTCGGCATCGCGGCCGCGACGCCCCGCGGCCTCATCGTCCCCAACATCAAGGACGCGCACCGCTACGACCTGCACACGCTCGCGCAGGAGCTCCAGGACCTGACCGCGGAGGCGCGCAACGGCACCACGTCTCCAGGCGCGATGCGAGACGGGACGATCACGATCACCAACGTCGGCGTCTTCGGGATTGACACCGGCACCCCGATCCTCAACCCGGGCGAGGCCGCCATCCTCGCCTTCGGCGCGGTGCGCGAGCAGCCCTGGGTGCACGAGGGCGAGATCAAGGTGCGGTGGGTGACGCAGCTCGCGCTGAGCTTCGACCACCGCCTCGTCGACGGCGAGCTCGGTTCCCGCGTGCTCTCCGACGTCGCGACGGTCCTCGGCGATCCCACCAAGGCGCTGGTCTGGAGCTAGGCGGGCCGCGCTAGCCTGGGAGGGTGGCATCCGACGCGCCCAACCCGTTCATCTTCGGCTCGCCAGACGGCGGCACCGGAAGGCGCGATCGCAGATCGATGGGCGCGCGTTCCGGCGTTGAGATGGTCGCGCGGGCGCCCATCTCGTTCGCGAAGATCTTCCTGATCGACGGGGCGATCGTCGCCTACCTGGGCTTCGTCACGTTTGCGATCGTCGCCGGTTCATCGCAGGGCGACGCGCCGTCTCCCGCCGAGGCATGGGCGATCATCGGCTTCACCGCGCTCGTCCTCCTTGGCCTCCTCGTCGGATTCGGGCACTTCCTCCTGCAGTACGAAGGGTTGCTCGGAGCGCTCTACGCACGGGAGGCGACTCCGGGCTGGGAGTTTGGGCCGCGTTGGGGCTTCGTCCTCAGACACCGCCTGCACGTGGACGCGGGCGAGACGTTGACGATCGTCGTGGACGAGCTTCCGCCGGCTCGCCGCGGCGGAAAGAACTACGGCAAGTACCGGTGGACGCTCAGCGGCTCGTCAGGAGACCTGAGGTTCCGCAGCCCCGTCGGCCTCTCTGCGATCGGTCCGTGAACAGATCACGGCGTGGGCGAGTGCCCACGCCGTGCCCGTGTTCTTCGGGGGAGTACCCCAGGCTTAGCCGAGTGTCGCGGCGATCCCGTCGTCGGCGACCTCGTCCTCCGTCGCAACTCCCACCAGGCTGTCCGCCTCGTCCGCCATCGTCTGCAGTCCCGACTTCTCCTTGAGGGGGATCGACGGGAGGAAGAAGATGATGACGAAGGCGATCGCGATGAAGACCGCCGCGACGATCATCACCGCGGCGATCGCCTGCGGCGAACCCGATCTGGAAGGGCGCCGCGAGTTGGGGCGCGAGGTCGTGAAGGAACGACGTGTCATCGAGCGAGATTCCCGCCGACTGGAGGGCGGTGGGATCCTGCGAGGTGACGGCCTGGATGACCGCCGCGTTCTTGGGATTGGCGAGCACGGCCGGGTCCTGAAGCGCCTGCTGGAATCCCGCCGTCTGGGCCGCGGCCTGGAACGCTTCGGAGATCCGCTGCTGAACGCGACCGAAGATGAGCGAGATGAACACCGCGGTGCCGATCGACCCACCGATCTGGCGGAAGAACATGACCGAGGCCGTCCCCGCGCCGTTATCGCGCGCGGAGAGGGCGTTCTGGACGGCGAGCATGAGCGGCTGCATGAGGCCACCGAGCCCGGCGCCGAAGATCACCGCGGCGCCGAAGACCTTCCACAAGGGGGTGTCGTACTGGATCCGCGCGAGCAGCAGGATGCCCACGAGCAAGAGGAACACCCCGCCGACGGGAATCCACTTGTAGTGGCCCGTCTTGCGGATGATCGTGGTCGAGGTGACGGCGACGATCATGATGCCGAAGGTGAAGGGCAGCATGGCGAGGCCCGCCTGCGTCGGCGTGAATCCGCGGGAGATCTGGAGGTAGAGGGGGAGTCCCGCGAGCCCGCCGAACATTCCGAACCCCATGATGAAGTTGACGACCGTCGAGATCGACACGGTGCGGTTCTTGAACATCCGGAGCGGCAGCAACGCGTCGTCCCCGGCGGCTCGTTCCGCCAAGAAGAACCAGACGAATCCGACCGTCGTCGCGACGAACAGGCTGATCGAAATGGTCGAGGTCCAGCCCCACTCGAATCCGCGCTCGGTCACGATGAGCAGCGGAACGATCCCCGTGATGAGCGCGAGGACCCCCCACCAGTCGACGCGAAGGTTCCCGCGACCCATGTGGTGCACGTGAAGCACGCGGGCGATGAGCACGAGGGCGGCGGCGCCCAGGGGAACGTTGATGAGGAAGATCCAGCGCCACCCGGCGAGGCCGGCGAACTCCGCCGATCCGGCGAAGAATCCGCCAATGACGGGGCCGAGCACGGACGCCATGCCCCAGACCGCGAAGAACGAGGCCTGGTACTTGGTGCGTTCGCGCGGCGACAGGAGGTCGCCGAGGATCATGATGGCGAGCGCCATCAACCCGCCCGCTCCCGCACCCTGCAGGCCGCGGAACGCCGCGAGCTCGTACATGGAGGTCGCCGTGGTGCACAGCGTCGAACCGAGGACGAAGAGGCTGAGCGCGATCACGTAGAGAGGCTTGCGCCCGTACATGTCGGAGAGCTTGCCGTAGAGAGGCGTCGAGATCGTCGCCGCGATCATGTAGGCGGTCGTGACCCAGGCCTGGAGGGTCAGGCCGTGGAGGTCGTCGCCGATGGTGCGGATGGCCGTGGAGACCACCATCTGGTCGAGCGCCGCGAGAAACATGCCGACCATGAGGGCAAGCACGATGAGATTGATTTGGCGCCTGTTCGGCGCCACGAATGCCTGAGTCATAAGCGTCCTTGGTCGTGTCGGGCGTGCGAGGGCCCGGTTGCGGAAGACACCCACCGCAACGATGGGCGACGGGGCGGTATTCCCAGTGTAGGCCGCCGCTCCGACACGCGCGGATAGGCTTTGGCCATGACCGCGGCGGCGCTCGTCACTCTCTCCGGGATCGTCCGGGACCTCGCGGTCGCGTTGACCGCCGGCGGCTTCGTCGTCATCGCCATGGTCGCGCCGAGGGACCACGCGTCCGCCGCCCGAGCGTCGTCGGTCGCGCGCTGGGCCTCCGCGGTATGGGCCCTCTCGGCCGTCGTGTTCTGCCTCGCGTCGTACGCGTCGATCGCCGGACGCTCCGTCGCCGAACCGTCGTTCGGCTCCGAGGCTTGGGCTTTCCTCACGGGGATCGCCCTCGGTCAGACGTACCTTCAGGTCGCGATCGCGGCGGCGCTGACCTCGATCGCCGCGGCGTTCGTCCGCACCCCGACGCAGGCCGCGTGGGCCCTCGCGCCCGTGGCGTGGGCGCTCGGCGCGCAGGCGCTCGCGGGCCACGCCGCCGGTGCGACCGACCACAACCTGGCCATCTCCGCGATGTTCCTTCACCTCGTCGGGTCGTCCGCATGGTTCGGCGTCATCGCGTGCCTTGCCCTCGTCAGGGGATCCCTTGGCGCCGCGACCAAGGACGCGGTGCGCCGGGGTTCAAGGATCGCGGGCTGGGCCGCCGTCATGATCCTCGCCTCGGGAATCGGAAACGCTTGGCTGCGGCTGTCGTCGCCGTCGGATCTGTGGGAGACGGCGTATGGACGCCTCCTCGCGATCAAGATTGCTCTTTTCGGGCTCGTCGTCGCGCTCGCGGCCGTCTACCGCAACGCGTTCCTCCCGCGCCTGTCGAACGAGGAGGTGCGCGCGCGATTCTGGCGCGTGCTGAGCGTCGACCTTGGCGCCCTCGTCGCCATCATCGGCATCGCAGTCGTGCTTGCCGGGACGGCCCCACCGGTGCCCATCGTCCCCACCGGCGTGCCGTCGGCGGCGTTTTCGCTCACCGGATACGAACTGCCGCCCGCCCCGACGGCGATCGAGTGGATGGGGCAGTGGCGGCTCGAGATGATCACGGGGTTCGCGCTTGCCGTCGCGTTCGTGGTCTATCTCAGGTGGGTCCGGCGCCTGCGCCGCCGGGGCGACGAGTGGCCGGTGTCGCGGACGCTCTCCTGGTGCGCGGGCCTCGCCATTCTTGGCCTGGGTGACCCAGGGCGCTCCCGCCGTCTACGGCCTCGTCAGCTTCTCCGGTCACATGGTGCAGCACATGTTCCTCGTGATGGTCGTTCCCGTTCCCCTCGCCCTTGGCGCGCCTGTCACCCTCGCGCTTCGGGCCCTTCCGCCCCGCGACGACGGGTCGAGGGGTCCCAGGGAGTGGCTTCGGGCGTTCATCGACTCCCGCCTCCTTCAGCTCCTCGCAAACCCGATCGTCGCCGCGGTCAACTTCGCCGGCTCAATGTTCGTCTTCTACTACACGGGCATCTTCGCCTGGGTGCTCGAGAACCACGTCGGACACGTGTGGATGGCGCTCCACTTCGTCGCCGTCGGCTACTTCTTCGTCAACGCACTCGTCGGAATCGACCCGGGCCCGACGCGCCCGCCGTACCCTCTCCGGATGGTCCTGCTCTTCGCGACCATGGCCTTTCACGCCTTCTTCGGCATCGCGATCATGAGCTCCACCGCCCTGCTCGTACCGCGATGGTTTGGGCTCACCGGACGGATGTGGAATGCGGATGCGCTGCTCGACCAGCAGGTGGGCGGCGAACTTGCGTGGGGAATCGGCGAGATTCCTGTGGTTCTCCTCGCCATTGGCGTCGCGATGGCCTGGCGGAGGTCGGAGGAGAGGGTTGCGGAGAGAACGGACCGTCAGGCCGACCGCGATCACGACGCCGAACTCGAGCGGTACAACGCCATGCTCGCGGGCCTCGACGACGGCGATCGCTAGCGGGTCTATCCACAGATTTCCTCCACAGGTGTGTGAGGAACTCTCCGCCAAACGGGCCGGTCGGTGGAGAAACCTGTGGGGAAAGAGTGGACAAAAAAAGGTTCATGATTCCACTTGCGCCCGGGGTGCGGGAGGACTAGACCTATCTCTATCGGGATCGGCCAGCACCAGCGAGAAACCAGGCAACTGGGGCCTCAAGGTCGAGGAAGATCTCGGGTTATCCGGACAACGGCGGTCCACGTCGCGGTCTGGTCCCTCGGGGCCGGGTCAAGAACTGTGGGTGACGGCACAGGGGCCGACGGGCCCGGATAGCAGACCGAGAGGTTGCGCCTTCGGGTGCAATGCCGCATCGTCAATCGCGGCCTTCGGGGCGTCGGGCAACCGTCGCGTTGAGAACTCGAGGTCATGGCAAGGCCCCTCGGACGCTTACTCCGAGGGGCCTTCGCCTTGTGTCCGGCGGCCCTCGCCTCCGAACACCACCACGGTAGGTCGACTCTCCGCTCGCGGGAAGCATCGACACGCTGGTCGCCGCGACCGGAGCCAACAGCGACCTCGGGCCGATCGCCCTGGTCAACGGCCTCATCAACCTCGTCCTTCCCGTCGCGAACGCCGCCACGGACGGCGCCGGCGCGGTGCATCTCGGGGACTTCGGCCTGGCCGGAACGCAAACGGCGTTGGCCGCGCTCTCCAGGCACGGTCACCGGTAGCATCGAGACAGATGCGACGAGGAGGCTCGGATGACCAATCCGCCGCCTGAGCGCGACGACGATCCGCTGCGGAGTTCGTCGACGTCCGGGGCCGACCGCGTCGCGCCCGACCCCGCGTCCGAGGGTTCCGCTGACGGGGAGACCGCGCCTGCCCCGCACTCGTTCTTCGCGCCCGTGAACGCGACGCCTTCCACGGACGACTCACCGCCGCCCGCGCCGACGTCGGGCCCGGTTCCCGCGGTTCCGCCGCCCTCGCCGACGACGGGTCCAGTTCCCCGCCGCCGCCGCCCCCGCCGACAACGGGCTCCGGTTCCCGCCGTTCCGCCTCCCGCGCCGACGACGGGCCCGGTTCCCGCCGTTCCGCCTCCCGCGCCGACGACGGGCCCGGTTCCCGCCGTTCCGCCGCCCCCGCTGACGACGGGTCCAGGTTCGACGGGCGCGGCCCCGACACCCCCGCCCCCGCTGACGACGGGCCCGGTTCCCGCCGTTCCGCCTCCCCCGCCGACGACGGGCCCGGTTCGCCGCCGTTCCGCCGCCCCCGCTGACGACGGGCCCGGTTCGACGGGCGCGGCCCCGACACCCCCGCCCCCACTGTCGACGGGCGCAGTTTCGCCGCCGCCGCCCACACCGACGTCAGGTGCGATCCCGACACCCCCGCCCCCGCTGTCGACGGGTCCAGTTGCCAAGGTTTCGACCCCGCCGCCGGCGCCCTCCCCAAGCGCGCCCGACGCCGGGCCGTCTGATGCCCCTGCCGCCCCCTGGGCGAAGGTCTCGGTGGATCCGGCTACCGCTTCCGGCCCGGCGGGACCGCCGTCGGCGCCGACGGCGGCATCGCCCGCTCCGCCCGTCGAGGCGTCGCGCAAGAAGCTGGGTCGGCGCCGCGCCGCACCGTCGCCCGCCCCGGTCGTCGCCGAGTCTCCGGGCCCCGAACAGGAGCCGCACGTCGCGGCCGAAGCGCCGCCGGTCACAGGCGGACCTCCGTCGGTCGCCAGCGATCCCCCGCCCACCGCCGCGATCTTCGGGGGCCCGGGAGGTACCGATGAACCTCCGGCCGACCAGCCGCCGAGCACGGGCAAGAACTGGATGGGGCTCGTCGCGATCATCATGAGTGTGATCGGCTTGGGGCCGGTCGGGATCGTGATGGGTCACCTGGGACTGCGAGCCGCCCGCCGCGGCCAAGCGTCGAACCGTGGCACCGCGATGGTCGGTGCGGTGGTGGGGTATGCGAGCGTCGCCGTGCTCGCGGGGGTGTTGGTCGTCATGGGAGCGATTCCGGGCTTCAAGCCGTTCGGACCGTCGGCCGTCTCCCCGAGCGTGACGGTGACGACTCCCGCGGCGTCCACCGACTACACGCTCGACACCACCCTGACTACGGCCGACCAATGGTTCGGACTCAGCCTCGGAGACTGCGTGGACTCCTTCGACTCGCGAACGGATCCCCAGGATCTGCTCATCGAGCAGCCGACGGTTGTGCCCTGCTCCGACCCGCACTATGGCGAGGTCTACGCGATCGCGGAGATCACCGGGGATGCAGCCCCCGACGACGCGACGTTCGCGCTTCAAAGCCGCGAGGTATGCACCGGGCAGCTATTCACGACCTACGTCGGCGGCGACGGCTTCGCGGCATCGGAGTTGTACTACGACGTCCTGTACCCCGCCGAGCGGTCGTGGGACAACGGGACGCACCAGATGGTGTGCCTGCTCGTAGAAAAGGGTGAGTCGACGACGGGCTCGCTTCGAGGTTCGGGACGATAGGGGAATGGCATGAGCACGCGGCGACCGGGAGATGACGACCCCTTTGCGAATCCGAAGTCGGGGTCAGGATGGTCCGGTACGGCGCAGCCTCCTCCCCCGGGACCCCCGCTTCCCCCAGGATCGCCCGGCTCTCCGCAGGTGACCCCGCCCTACCCGCCCTCGGCGCCCCCGCCCGCTGCGGGCCCGCAGGGCATGTACCCGCCGCCGCCCCCACCGTCGGGCACGTGGGGAGCCTCAAGCGCGAAGAACTGGATGGGCATTGTGTCGCTCGTCCTCGGGATTCTGTGCTTTGGCGGGCTTCTCGGCATCATCTTCGGCCACATGGGGCTCGCCGCCTGCAAGCGCGGCGAGGCGAACAACCGGGGCGTCGCGCTCGCCGGGGTGATTGTGAACTACTCGCTCGTGGGGCTCGGCCTGATCTTCGTCATCATGGCCGGCATCCTGAGTGCGGTCAGTCCGACGAGTGGTTCCTCGAGCAACACGTACCCCAACTCCGGCTTCATCGAGCCCACCGATTCGCCCGTGGTTGCCGACTCGGGCGAGGTGGACGTCAGCCGTACGGTCGACACCTCGCTCCAGTCCGCTCCGTACTGGTACGACCTCCACGTGGGTGACTGCGTCTCCAAGTTCTGGAATGACGACGGCACCTTCATCGCGCCGACCTCGCTCCCGTGCGAAACAAGCCACTACGGTGAGGTCTACGTCATCGGCCGCGTGAGCGGGGAGCTCCCCGTGAACGACGCGACATTCAGCGCGCTCACGAGCCAGGTGTGCGAGGGCCCGGACTTCGCCACCTACTTCGGCGTCGAGGACTACTACGCGTCGAGCCTCTTCTACGACGTCCTGTATCCGGACGACAACTTCTGGAACTCGGGCAACCACGACATGGTGTGCGTCGCGGTAGAGGTGGACGAATCGAGCGTCGGTTCGTTGAGGGGAAGTGGGCTGTAGGCACCTGGCCGCGGAGCGGGTGACGGGAATCGAACCCGCGCCATCAGCTTGGGAAGCTGAAGTTCTACCATTGAACTACACCCGCGCGACGGCACCGTAGTGGCGGTGCCGGGCGGTACCCAGCATAGTAGGAACGACGCAAGGGGCGACGATGGCGATGTTCGGTCTGAAGGGCCCGCGTCGCCATGACTGTGCGGATCACGGGCCGCTGATGCCCGAGGACGTCCTCGCCAAGCGATTCCGCGTCCACAGGCTTGCCGTTGGCTACGATCCCGAAGAGGTCGACGACTTCCTCGACGGGGTGGCGGCGGCGATGGCGGGCTTCACGCAGCCGCTGACCGCCTGGGACATTCGCCAACACGAATTCGCCAACCAGAAGCGCTACGGCGCCTTCAACCCCGAGGATGTCGACGAATTCCTCGAGTGCATCGCGCGAACCCTCGAGGGCTCCACCGGGGCCCCCCCGGTGATTGACGCCTAGTCTCGTCGGCGGCCGCCCGGGCTAGGCCCGGCTCGCGTCGTCCTCGATCTGCTGTTCGCCGACCGCAAGGGTCGCCGCCTCGCGCGCCTCGCGCGCGGCGGCGGTGCTCCGTCGGGCACCGGGTTCCGTAATCCGAACGAGCGGACGGTGGACGTGGTAGGTCACGCCCACGTCCCAGTGGCGGACCGACCACCAGGCCGCGCCGACCGCGACGAGCAGGGTGGTGATCGAGCCAATGCCGATCGACCACCGTGGACCGAAGGCCTCGCCGATCCACCCGACGATGGGCGAGCCGATCGGTCCGGCGCCCAGGAAGACCATCATGTACAGCGCCATGACGCGCCCGCGCATCGCGGGTTCGGTGGTCGTCTGGATGGTGGCGTTCGCCGCCGTCATCATCGTGAGCGCGGCGAGCCCGACGGGCACGCACGTCACCGCGTAGATCAGGTAGGTGGGGGCAAGCGCCATGAGGGTCGTCGAGGCCGCCATGGCGAACGCGGCTCCGACGACGAGCCTCACGCTCGGGTTGGTGCGCCGTGCGGCCAGGAGGGCCCCGGCGAGCGAACCGACGGCGATGACCGAGCCGAGGATCCCGTACTCGCCCGGGCCCTTGCCGAATTCGATGCGAGCCATGAGCGCGCTCGTCAGCTGGAAGTTGAGGCCGAACGCCGAGACGACGGAGACGATGACCATGATCACGACGATGTCGGCGCGTCCGCGAACGTACTTCAGGGCCTCGCGGATCTGGCCGGGCGAGCGCCGAGTCCTCGCCGGCGAGACGAGCTCGGACCGGCGCATCGCGAGCAGCGCCGCGATCGTCGCCACGAACGTGAGCCCGTTCGTGAGGAAGACCCAGCCCGTGCCGACCCACGCGATCATCAGACCCGCGATCCCCGGGCCGATGAGGCGCGCGGAGTGGAAGGAAGCGCTGTTGAGCCCGACCGCGTTCGGGAGGTGACTCGGGCGGCACGAGAGACGCGACGAACGTCTGACGAACGGGCGCGTCGAGCGCGGTCGCGCACCCCAGCAGCCCGGCGAACACGTACACGTGCCACAACTCCACGTGGCCGAAGACGACGAGGAGGCCGAGCCCGAGCGCGAGGAGGGCGGCCGCCGTCTGCGTCGCGAGGAGCATCCTCCGTTGATTGACGCGATCCGCGAGCACTCCCGCCCACGGCCCGAGGAGTAGCGCGGGCAAGAACTGGAGCCCGGTCACGATTCCGACCGCCACGCCCGAGTCCTTGGTCAGCACGGTGAGGACGAGCCAGTCCTGCGCGACGCGCTGCATCCAGGCGCCGCTGTTGGAGATCATCGCCCCGAAGAACCAGAGGCGGTAGTTGTGAAAGCGGAGGGACGCGAAGGTTGTCCTCATGCGCGGGCGATCCTGACGCCCGCTCGCCAGCGCGCGGTCATGCTCCTACCGTACGTCCGACGGCGTGGGACCCGTGACCGCGACGGCCCGCCCCCCTGAAGGGACGGGCCGCCGAGAGGGATAAGGCTCACACGAGTGCCGGCTCGCGCTCCTCGTCCCTGCTTCGCCACCGCGGACGGCGCGGGCGCCGCCTCGATGGACATCTGTCGGGAAGCCACTGAGCCACGAGGGCAGGTACCAGTTGGCGTCGCCCAGCCAGGCCATCGCGGCGGGGACGAGCAGGACCCGGATGATGGTCGCGTCGACGAGCACCGCGAATCCGAGCCCGAAGCCCCACTGGGACATCTCGGGGATCGACGATGCGGCAAACCCGCCGAACACGGCGATCATGATCGCGGCCGCGCCCGTGATGAGCGGGCCCGTCCTCGCGAGGCCCTCGACGATCGCGCGAGTGTTGTCGCCCGTGGCGTCGTAGCGCTCCTTGACCCGGCTCAGCAGGAACACGTGGTAGTCCATCGACAGCCCGAAGACGAGCGCGAAGATGAACACCGGCATGTACGGCGAGATGCCCGCGACCGACGGAAGACCGATGGCCTCTCCCCAGCCGAACTGGTAGGCCGCGACGAGCGCGCCGAACGCGGCGCCGACCCCGAGCACGTTGAGCGTGATCGCCTTGAGGGCGATGACGATGGAGCGGAACATCACGAGAAGCACGAGGAACGTGACCGCGAGAACCGAGGCGAAGACCTTCCACATCCCCCCGCCGAACAGCGCAATCTCGTCGTGCGCCTTGGCCTGATCGCCGGCGACGAAGCCCGTCGCCGAGGTTCCCGCGAGCGCGGTCGGCACGAGGTCGTCGCGGAGCCGATCGAGCGCCGCGTCGGAGCGCGGGTCGTCGGAGCCGTAGAGGTCGTGCGTGTCGATGAAGGCCACGTCCCCCCGAACGTCGACCGTGGTCCCGGCGTACGCCGGGTCGGCCTCGATGGCGTCGGCGAGTGCCGCGATCTGCGGGCCGGCGTCGGACGCCCCGGAAACCGCGACGAACGTCGCCGACTGGCCGTACCCGAACTCGTTCACCAGGACCGTGTTCGCCTGGCGCACGGGAAAGTCCTCGGGCATGGCGTCGGGGCCCGCGTTCGCCAGTCGGATCGAGAATGCCGGCGCGGCGAGCGCGAGAAGCACCGTCACGCCGACGATTGCGGACACCGCGGGCCGCGCGATCACGGCCCTCGCGATCCTGACCCACGTCGCCGAAACCTCGCCAGGGTGGGCGGTGGGGACGCGCCCCTTGTTGACCCGGTGTCCCAGGAGCCGCAGGACGGCGGGAAGCAGCGTGAGCGCGGCGGCGACGGAGACGAGCGCCACGAGGCCCGCGCCGATTCCCATCGAGAACGTCATGTTCGTCGGAATCAGGAACATCGACCCGAGCGAGATGACGACGGTCGCACCGGAGAGCAGGACCGCCCGATTCGCGGTGTTCCCCGCGACCGCGACAGCGTCGACAACGCTCCTGCCGTTCGCGAGCTCCTCGCGGAACCGCTGCACGGACACGAGCGAGTAGTCGATGCCGAGCGCGAGGCCGAGCATCGCCGCAATGGTGAGGGCGCCGTCGTACACGGCGTCGATCCGGCCCAGTGCCGCGACGATGCCGGTGGTGGTGATCACGGAGACGAAGGCGACCCCGAGCGGGAGACCCGCCGCGGCGAACGCGCCGAAGACGATCACCAGGATGACGAGCGCCGCGATCAGTCCGAACGACTCGCCGCGGGCGAGTTGCTCGTCGGCGAGGTCGGCGAACTGGAGGGTCCACGACTCGGGGCCGGTCACGTACAGGTCAATCCCGGGGGCATCCACGGCGTTCACCGCGGTCAGGACGGCGCGCACCACCTCCGGGTCGGGCACCGTCTCGAAGGCGACGAGCGCCGCGAAACCGGAGTTCGACACGGCGGGCGAGCCGGGCGTCGGGAGCACCGACGAGGTGACGCCGTCCGTCGTGCGGAGGATCTCCGCGACGGCCGAGACCGCGGCGTCGAACGCCGGGTCGCCGAGCCGGGACGTCGTTGACGAGACGAGGACGGTCTCGTGGAACGCGTCGCCGCCCGGCTCCCGGTCGGAACTGCGCGTCGAGCGCGTACGCCGAGTCCGACTCGGTGGTCACGAGGTTCTTCGACTCGACCGTCGTGTAGTCGTTGACGGTGCCGGCGAGGTAGAACGCCGCGATCAGGACAGCGGTCCACGCCGAGAGCGTGACCCAGGGCCGTCGCGCGGATGCCCGGGCCACGCGCCCGGTGAGTCCTAGCTTGTGCATGATTTCTCCTTGATGTGTTGGTGGTGGTCGCCGCTTCGCCGGCACGGGAGCGGCGACCGCATCGCGGCCTACGCGCGAACTTGGGTGGTGTCCTTCGGGGTGCGGACCCCGACGGTGAGGAGGTATCCGATGATCCAGAACTCGCCGATGGACGGAAGGGCGGTCAGGGCGCCGGCCACGGCGCCAGGGGCATTGGGCCAGAGGTACACGACGAACGCGCTGAGGAGGTACGTCGCGCCTCCGGCGACGAGAATCGCGCCGAGCGCTCGCGGCATCAGGTGGTGGGTGTAGATCACATACCCCATGGGAATGAGCCACAGTCCGAAGAAGAGCGCCCCGACGGTCCACGCGGAGTCTCGTAGGTCGTACAAAAGCCCGACGCTAGAGGCGTCACCGCCGGCGAGAGCAATGTCGAGCGCGGTCGCCGTGACGGTGACGCCGATGAGCCCGACGACGACGTTGACGAACCCAAACGCCGCGAGAGAGCCTGCTGCGAACGAGTTGTGCGCGCGAAAGAGCCGGAAGAACCAGAGCGCGACGAGCGCTTGGGTCACGACGATGGTCATGTCGGCGACGAGTCCGACCCGGGCGAGGGTCTCGTGCGCGACGAGGTTCGTCGCGGTGGCGGAGGCATCGCCAGCGACGTAGAGGGCGTTGAGCACGATGATCTGCCCGACGATGCCTCCAACCGCGAGGCCCAGGTACCACACGCCCGTCCAACGGGCGGTCTTCTTCATGTCGTTCATTGCTTTCTCCTGTCTTGAGGGGTGGGTGCGGCGAGGGGTCGCCGCATCGAGCTAGACGGTGATGACGACCTTCGCCCGAACGTGGCCCGTGCCGAAGTAGCGCATGGCGTCGGGAACGGCGGAGAGCGGATACGTCTCGTCGATGACGGGGGTGACGTCGCCGGCGTCGATCAGCGCGCCGACGTCGCGGAGCGCTCCTCCCGAGACGTCGGGCGTCACTACGCGCAGCGACCGCCCCACAAAGGGCGATGCGATCCGCCATCGGACGATCTGCCCGAGCGGACCGAGCCACCTGCCCCCACCGCCGCCAACCATCGCGACGCGACCGCCGCGGGGAAGGATCCGAAGCATCCGCCTCAACGAGTAGCCGCCCGCGCAATCGATGACGACGTCGAACGTCTCGCCGAGCGAGGTGACGTCCTCCCGGGAGTAGTCGACGGTGCGGTCGGCGCCGATCGCGCGAATCAGCGGGGCGTTGCGCCCGCTACAGACGGCCGTCACGTGGCTCGCGCCACGAGCCTTCGCGATCTGCACCGCGAACGTCCCGACGCCGCCCGAGGCGCCGTTGATGAGCACGCGGTCTCCGAATCCGACCCGGCCGACGTCGCGCACCGCCGCGAGCGCGGTGAGGGCGGCCAGCGGCGTCGCCGCCGCCTGGTCGAAGGTGATGCCCGCCGGCTTGGGCGCCACGCGGTCGGCGGCGACGGCGATGCGCTCGGCGAGCGCGCCGCCGGCCATCGAGTACCCGTAGACCTCGTCGCCGACGGCGTGCTCGATGACTCCCTCGCCCACGGCCTCCACGAGGCCCGCGAAGTCGCCGGCCGGCGTGAGGCCGCCGCGCGGGCCGCGGAGGGCTCCGGGCGCCATGCGAAGGATCGCCGGGTCGGCGACGAGGAGGCGCCAGTCTTTCGAGTTGATGGACGCGGCTCGCACGCGGACGACGACCTCGCCGGGTCCGGGCGCGGGAATGGGTGCGTCGACCAGGCGGAGGACGTCGGGCGTCCCGTAGCGGTTGTAGGTCCAGGACTTCATGGCGGTGCCTTTCGTTTCAGGGTGTAGTCGGTAGAGGCCGCGAGCGTGGCGCTCGCGAACCGCGGGTGAATGGGGGGCTAGTCCGAGGGCTCCTCGGGGTACTGGAAGACGTCATCGAGCGGAACCCCGAAGGCCCGCGCGATCTGGAAGGCCATCTCGAGCGTCGGCGAATACCGCCCCTGCTCGATCGCGATCACCGTCTGGCGGGTGACGCCGATGCGTTCGGCGAGTTCCGCCTGCGTCATCTCGCCCGCCGCGAACCGGAGCTGCCGGATCGCGTTGGTGACCTTGGTGGGCTTGCCTCCCATGGCTAGAAGCCCCTCCGGTACGCGATGAGCTTGGCGATTCCGCCGTGGACTCCCGCGAGGATCCCCGCAAGGAACATCGTGTTGGCGATCCAGAAGGGGTCGACGCGGACCATGCACAAGATGATGACGGCGAAGGTGCCGATGCCGGTGAAGAACTGACCCTTACGGTTGCCGAGGCGCTCGATCTCTTTGTCTCTCGCGTCGCCCTCCTCGAGGTCGGGTTCGTCGCCGCGGGCCGCGGCGGCGATAGCGGAGCCGATCGCGGAGGCGATGGTCCCGGCGATGATCCCCGCGACCACCACGCTCATCGACCAGATCATCGGCACCACCCAGCTCACATGCTCGACGGGGGTGTGGGCTGCGCGGCTCAAGACCACCGAAAAGTAGGCGATGGCGACAAGGGGCATGACCAGCAGCTGAACCCAGACTGAGCGCTCGGAAACGGTCACGACGGGATCCCTTCGCGGTAGGCGGCCACGCGGCCCGCGGTGGAGACGAACGACGCGAACCAGCTGCCGAGGAACAGGTTGTGGGCGACCCAGAAGGGCTCGACGTTCAGGGCGAGAAGGATGATCGACACGGCGACGGTCAGGCCTGCGAGTCCCCCGTTGATCGACTCGCCGTAGCGCTGGATGTCCTTGTCCCGGACGTCCTCGACGGGGCCGCGGTGGCGGAGCCGCGCAATCCCGTAGCCGATGCCGTAGAGCCCGCCGCCGATGGCGACTACCAGCAGCATCGGCCCCTGCCACGCGACCTTGGTGACGGAGACGTCGTCCGTGAAGACGCGGGTGAGGACGATCGCGAGGTAGGCGAGCATCGAGAGGACGCTGAGCGCGAGGCCCGCGTAGAGGACGCCTTCGGCGAAGGAGATGTCCTCCTTGGTCGGCGCGTTGGCAGTCACGGCTAGATTCCCTTCCGGTAGGCGACGGCCTTGGCCGCGACGGTGATGAGGGCGGTGAGGACGTAGGCGACGTAGATCGCGTTGGCGATCCAGAAGGTGTCGGCGTCGCGCATCGCGAGGACAAAGGGCCCGACGACGAGGGTGGAGAAGACGATGAACCCCAGCGCGTCGCCGCGGCGGCGGATGTCCCGGTCGCGCGGGTCGCGCTTGTCGGCCTCGGCAGGGTTGGAGGCGCGGACGAACATCCCGCCGACGACGTTGACGATGATGCCGGCGCCGATGGCCCAGAGCATGGTGCGCACGTAGTCGATGTCCGCGACGGCACCGGCGTCGGCGATCCGTCGCGCGAGCCACACGAGGTACACGGCGGGCACGACGAGCGACGCGAACCCGTAGGCCCACTGGCTCTTCTCTTCGAACGTCATGGCTGCTCCAATGTCAAGAATCTCTTACATGCACGAATGTAAGGCACACGCGACATCATGTCAAGAATTGTTTACACGAACCGGCACCACCGTCGGCTCCCTCCCCAGGGATTTCGGTTCCGGGCGTGCGTCTGTGACTATCGAAGGATGAAATCCCTCGACGGCTATGCCCACACTGACGTGCCCTTGAACCGCATCGACGACTTCTTCGAAGTGGATCAGTGGGCGATGGTGGGCGAATGGCTCCCCGAGGATCGCCAGGACTACGTGGACGCGGTCGCGCTCGATCGTTGCCGCGCCGTTGAGGTGGTCGACGCCTCTCGGGGTGCCGTCGGCGAGTTTGCCGGCGTCCACTCGAGCTTCGGGACCCAGATGGTGGTCCCCGGAGGGACCGTGCCGATCGCGGGCCTCAGCTGGGTCGGCGTTCACCCGGCGCACCGGCGCCGGGGAATCCTGCGCGCGATGATGAGTGACCACTTCGCCCGCTGCCGTCGGCGCGGCGAGCACGTGAGCGTCCTCTACGCGACCCAGGCCGCCATTTACACACGCTTCGGCTACGGGCTCGGGTCGCACACCGTCCGCGCCAAGATTCCCTTCGGCGCGAAGCTCCGCAAGGTCGCGGGCTCCGAGGAACTCACGGTGCGGCTCGAGCGCGCGGACTACGAGGCGCACGACGCGATCGTCCAGGGCATCCAGGACCGGATCACGCGACCGGGAACCGTTCGTCCGCCCAAGGGCTCGGGGCGACTCGCGCGCTTCACCGACCCGGTCGGGAACCGCAAGGGATTCGAGAAGTGGCGCATCCTCATCGTCGAGGATGCCGGCGATCCCGTGGCGTACGCGTTCTTCCGCCGCAAGGCGCAGAAGTCCGACGGCCTGGCGGTGGGCGTCGCGCAGGTCGCCGAGCAGGGCGCGCTTACTCCCGCGGCCGCGCACCGCATGTGGAGCGTGCTGTCGAACTTCGACCTCATCCAGACCACGACAACCGCGAACCTCGCGACGGACGACGCGTTCATTCGCCTCCTGGCGGACACGCGGGTGATCCATCCGCTGATCATGGACAACATCTGGGTACGCGTCCTCGACGTGCCCGCGGCGCTCGAGGCCCGCGAGTACTACGGCGACGTCGACCTCACCGTGTCGATTCGCGACCGGGACGTGCCGGACAACGCCGGATCCTGGCGGGTCGTCGTCACGGGCGGCAGGGCGACCGTCACTCGGGCGGACGCCTCGACGTCGCCCGACCTCGCCATGGACATCGAGGAGCTCTCGAGCGCGTACCTCGGCGGCGTCTCCGTGGAATCGATGGCCGCGGCCGGGGTGGTCGAGGAGCGCGCGCCCGGCGCGGTCCGGCAGCTGGCAGTCGCGATGTTCTCGCCGGTCGCGCCGCACGCGAACTGGGACTTCTAGCGCGCGTCGTTCCGGCCCGACCTCGCGAACCAGAGGGGGTTGCGGGACGCTCGGGATCCGCGTAACGTACAACCAAATGGTTGTAGAACTTGAACTCACCGACGACGAGGTGGACCGCATCTTCCGGGCCCTCGCCGACGCGACGCGCCGCGACATCGTGCGCCGCACGCTGGGAGCGGAGGCCTCGGTCTCGTCGCTGGCGGCGGACTACCGCATGTCCTTCGCCGCCGTCCAGAAGCACGTGTCCGTCCTCGAAGGAGCCGGCCTGGTGACCAAGCACCCTCACGGCCGCGAGCGCATCGTCCGCGGCAACCCACGCGCGATCGCGCGCGCCCAACACCTGCTCGACCGCTACGAGCAGATCTGGCGTGGCCGCATCGGCCGCCTCGACGCGCTCCTCGCGGACGACCCGATCAACTAGGGAGACCCCATGCCCATCACCTCCGTTGAGAAGGACGTCGACGCCTCGACCATGACCGTGGTCGCCGACTTCGGCGTCCCCGTGGAGCGGCTGTGGGACGCGTACGCGGACCCGCGCAAACTGGAACGCTTCTGGGGTCCGCCCGAGTGGCCGGCGACGTTCACCCGCCACGACATGTCGGCCGGCGGCCGGTCGGACTACGCGATGACGGGCCCGGACGGCGAGCAGTCGCGGGGCTACTGGGAGTTCGTCTCGGTCGATGCGCCGCACGGCTTCGAGGTGATCGACGGATTCGCGAATGCCGACGGCAGCGCCAACACGGACATGCCGACGATGCGGATGATGTTCCCCTTCGAGGCGACGAAGACGGGTTCGCGGATGACGACCACCACCTATTTCGGAACGGCCGAGACCCTTGCGCAGATGCTCGAGATGGGCATGGACGAGGGCATGCGGTCCGCCATGGGCCAGATTGACGACGTGCTCGCCGACCTCGCGTCGTTCGCCGCCGACCGCGCGGTCACCGCCCAGATCCTCTCCGATACCCAGGTGCGGGTCTCCCGCGTGATTCGCGGAACGGCCGAGCAGGTGTGGCGGGCGCACCACGAGGCCGCGCTCATGAAGCGCTGGCTGCTGGGCCCCGACGGGTGGACCATGCCGGTGTGCGAGGTCGCGTCGAAGGTGGGCGACACGTACCGCTACGAGTGGGCGCCCGTGGAGGGCGAGGGCGGGTTCGGCTTCAAGGGGGAGTTGCTGGAGTCCACCGCGCCCGTGCGCGTGGTCACCACCGAGCACATGATCGGCATGGAGCCGCGCACCACCAACGAGCTCACCCTCACCCCCGTCGACGGGGGCACGCTGCTGAGCCTCGTCATCACGTACCCGAGCGCGGAGGTGCGTGACATGGTGCTCGCGACGGGAATGACCGACGGCATGGAGACGTCCTACGCGCGGCTCGAGCGGGAGCTCGCGGCGTAGGGACCCGTCGACGCGCCGAGGCACAATGGCGTCATGAGCGACTACGAGATTTCCGAAATCGGGCCCCTCGACTCGTGGCACGACCACGTGGGGGGGTTCCGCCCCGAGTCCACGTGGGCCGGGCGGCGCATCGTCGACCACGAGATGACGATGCAGTACATCGGCATGAGCGTGAACGCCCTCCTCCCGGGCGACCAGGCCGGCTACTGGCACACCCACGACCGCATCGAGGAGCTCTACGTCTTCCTGGAGGGCAAGGGCCAGATGGGACTCGACGACGACGTGGTGGACGTGGGCGCGGGAAGCGTGGTCCGCGTGGGGCAGGGGGTCTGGCGCACCTGGCGCGCGCACCCGGACAGCGCGGGCGAGCTCCGCTGGCTGTGCATCCGCTCCGGCGGCTCCGAGCTCCCGCACTTCCCGGACGACGGCACGCGGGACAACGACCGCGCGATGCCCTGGTAGGTCTTCGGGACGGTCCCGGTTCGTTGGTGACTTGACACGTTGGAAAGTCACGGGTTGACTTTCCACTATGGAAAGTGATGACGACCGGGATCTGAGCCCCGAGGAAGCGCTCGCCAGCGCGGCGGCCGGGCGCGACGCCGTCGCCCGCCGGATGTACGGCTCGTGGCCATGGGACGCGTGCATGGCTGCGAGCTTCGGGATCTATATGGCGCTTCTCTCGTACCTCTCGGGCGCGTTGGCCGGGGCCGTGATCCCCGCGTGGGTGGTCGCGTTCAAGTCGCTCCGCCGCGCGCGTCAACGGAGCACCGGCATCGTCTCCGTCGGGAACACCCGCCGCACGCTCGCCCCGTTCCAGCTCGTCGGATTCGGCGTGGTCTTGGCGCTTTTCCCGACCGGCATCGCACTCCGCCATTGGTGGCCCCTGGCGCCCGTGGCGACCTCGCTACTCGCGTCGGCGATCATCTACGTCGGGTCGCGGCGACCCCTTGGCCGGGCCACGGCCCCGATGCACACGTGGCTGTGACCGAACCGCGATTCGACCGGACGATCCACGCGGCCGTCCGACTGCAACTGTGCGCGATGCTGGCCGAGGTGGACGCGATGGACTTCGCCGCGGCGCGGGAGGACCTGGGGGTCAGCGACTCGGTGATGAGCAAGCACGTCAAGGTGCTGGCGGACGAGGGCTACGTGCGGGTGACGGCCTTCAAGGATTGCGGGCGCGCGAGGAAGCGGCTCGCCCTGACCGGATCAGGCTTCGACGCGTATGCGGCGCACGTCGCGGAGCTCAGGCGCCTGATCGGGTGAACGCGCATGGGGCGGCCGCGGATCTCTCGACCGGCGACCGCCCCGTTCGGGGGTGCTTGGCGGCTAGTGGCCCGCGGCCACTCCGGTCCCGCCGCGCCCCGCGGGCAGGCGCGTGCCGAAGTACGCCGCGAGTGCAAGGAACGCGGCCCCCGTCCACACGGCCGGAACGGCGGCGTCGGTGTAGCCCGTCGGCGTGAACTCCCCGCCGGACGCGGTGAACACCGCAGTCAGGATCGCGATGCCGAGCGCCACGCCGATCTCCCGGAGCGTGGAGTTGGTCCCGGACGCCTTGGCCTGGTCCTCCGGGCGCATGTTCGCAAGCACGGCCGTGGCCGACGGCGCGAACACCAGGCCCATGCCCACTCCCGCGAGGACGAAGGCGGGAACCATGCTCGAGTACTCGACCGTCGGCGACATGGTGAGCGCGATCCACGCGAGCCCGGACGCCTGGAACGCCAGGCCCGTGACGATGAGCGCGCGCGTGCCGACCCGCGGCGCGACGAGCCCGCTGAGCGGGGCGACGACGAGCGGCGCCATCGTCCACGGCATGGTGAGCACGCCGGCGTGCAGCGGCGAGTACCCCTGAACCACCTGGAGGAACTGGATCAGGATGAACACCGCGCCGAACATGCCGAGGCGTGAAGGTGATGCCCACCGCGTTGGCGGCCGAGAAGCTTCGGTCGCGGAACAGTCGCAGGGGCAGCAGCGGGTCCTTGGTACGACCCTCCCACCAGAGGAAGGCGGCCAGGAGTGCGGCCCCGCCCAGGAGGCCGGTGAGCACCTCGGCGCTGGCCCAACCGGCGTCGTTGCCGCGCACGATGCCGAACACGAGGCCGAAGACGCCCGCGCCGGCGAGCACGAGACCGGCGATGTCGAGCCTGACCGGGTCGCCCTTCGCCTCGAGCAGCGCCCGGTAGATGAGCGGGATGGCGATGAGGCCGACGGGCACGTTGAGCCAGAAGATCGCGTGCCACGTGAAGCCCTCGACCACGGCGCCGCCGATGAGCGGGCCGAGCGCGACGCCGAGGCCGGCGACGCCGCCCCAGATGCCGATCGCGAGGGGGCGGAGCTTGTGCGGCACCGAGCCCGCGAGGATCGCGAGGGACAGCGGCATGAGCGACGCGGCGCCGATGCCCTGGAGGGTGCGCGCGGCGATCAGCAGGTCGGGCGACGTGGCCAGCGCGCACAGGGCGGAGGCGAGGGTGAAGACGCCGATGCCGATCACGAAGACCCGCCGCCGTCCGAACCGGTCGCCGAGGGCGACGGCCATGAGGATGAACGTCGCGAACGACAGCGAGTACGCGTTGATGAACCACTGAAGCTGCTCAATGGACGCGCCGAGGTCGCGCTGGAGTACGGGCAGGGCGTTGGTCACGACGAGGTTGTCGAGCGTCGCCATGAACATCGGCAGCGACGCCGCGAGGATGATGAGCCAGACGGGGGCGCGCCGTACGCTCGGCGCGTCCGCGACCGCGGTGGCGACGGCGGTGCGAGTGGGCGAGGAGGTCATGCGAGGGATCCTTCCGATCGTAATCAACTGATTACACTTGAGGACGATAGTAATCAATTGATAACATGTCAACATGACCACCGAAACTCCCGTACGGCTCACGTCCGACCAGCGACGCGAATCGATCCTCGAGGCCGCGACCGTCGTCTTCGGCGAGCGCGGGTATCACGGCGCCACCACCGACGCGATCGCCTCGGCCGCCGGCATCTCGCAGGCCTACGTGGTGCGGATGTTCGGCTCCAAGGAGGAGCTCTTCATCGCCGCGGCAGCCGCGCCGTCGAACGTCTCCTCGAGGGGTTTCGCGCCGCGATCGCGACCTTCACGCCCGAGACGACGCTGTCGGCCCGGAAGTACGCGCTCGCGGCCGCGTATTCGGACCTGGTCGCCGACCGCGGGCTCCTGCTGACCCTCATGCACT
>CAVTJA010000011.1:0-12305 GCA_963735005.1 uncultured Actinomycetota bacterium
AGTCCCACCGTTGAATCCAACCCACCGGCGATCGCCGTCGACACGGATGTCGCGAGAAACGTGGCGCTCGCCATGACGGCTGCCGCGTTCATGAGTCCGAACGCTGCGATCAGTCCGGCGAGCCACGAGTCGACCGACCGGAACAGGCGGAAGAAGTTCGCGGCGACGAGCGCCTGGGTAGCGACGACGCCGATCTCGAGGGCGACTCCGACGCGGGCGAGGCCCTCGTGATCGACGATGTTGGCAGCGGTCGCGGAGGCATCGCCGTCCACGAGTATCTGGTTGCGGACGATGAGGAAGCCGAGGAAGCCGGTGATGCCGAGCGCGAGGTACCAGGCTCCGGTCCAGCGGGCTGTCTTCTTGTGAATAATCACTGTGGTTCTCCGTTGTTGAAGTGTCTTTAGGGGACGGTCACGACGACCTTGCCGGCCACGTGGCCGGATTCAAGGTGTTGGGCCGCCTCGACGATCCGTGCGATTGGGTAGGACTTGTCGATCACCGCGCGAATCGCACCGGCTGCGACGTGGGCGTCGACCCGCGCGAGGTCGTCGCCTGACGTCCCTGCACGAGCGACCCGGACCTTGCGGCGCGTGACCTTGGCGCCGACGATCGCGCGCAGCATCGGCCCGGCGGGGCCGAGCATTTTGCCTCCACCACCGCCCGCGAAGGCAAACACGCCGCCCGGCCGAAGCACACGTAGCGACCGGTGCCATGGCTGCGAGTACTGGGTCTCGATGAAGAGGTCAAACTTCTCGTCGATTTCCGTATAGTCCTCGGCGGTGTAGTCGACCACGCGGTCGGCGCCGATCGATTGGACCCAGTCGGCGTTCCGCTGCGAGCACACTCCGACCACACGGCTCGCCCCGAGCGACTTTGCGAGTTGAACGGCAAGGTGACCGATTCCGCCGGAGGCGCCGTTGACGAGCACGGACTTTCCCTCCAGTGGTCCTTCCGCCAGTTTCAGTGAGGCCATCGCTGTCTGAAGGCACATGGGGAGGGCCGCCGCTTGCTCGAACGTGGTTCCTCGCGGGATCAGCGCGAGCCGGTCCACGTCGACCGCGACATATTGTGCGAGTGACCCGAGCGCGACCCCGCCATGCACGAGGTCGCCCGGCGCGAAGTCCACGACGTTGGCGCCGACGCGCACGACCTCGCCTGCGAGGTCGGAGCCCAGTTGGGATCGAAACTTGGGCCGGCGAAGCCCTCGACCGAGGCGCACCAGCATCGGGTCTCCCCGATAGTGGCGCCAGTCGTAGGGGTTGAGCCCTGCGGCGTGTACGCGCACCAGAACCTCGTTCGCCGCGACAATCGGGACAGGGACGTCCGTGAGGCTGAGGACCTTTTCTGGAGCGCCATAGCGATTCCACACGACGGCCGTCATGGTTTTGGGTGGGGCCTGGTGCCGTTGGTGGCGTTGCGGTGCGGGTGTGGCTGGCATCATTTCTCCTTCGCGTTTTTGGGTGCGTTCGACCAAGCCCGGGTGCCGGGCGAGTGGGTTGCGCGGGGTCGGGGGTGCGGCGCTGCTAGTCCGCGTCCTCCTCGTCGGGGTACTGGAAGACGTCGTCGAGGGGTACCCCGAACGCCTTCGCGATCTGGAAGGCCATCTCCAGTGACGGCGAGTACCGTCCCTGCTCGATCGCGATGATGGTCTGCCGAGTGACGCCGACGGCTTCGGCCAGGTCGGCCTGCGTCATCTCACCCTTGGCAAACCGCAGCGCGCGGATCGAGTTGGTGACCTTGGTGGACTTTGGCATCTCTAGAAGCCCTCCCGGTACGCGCGCAGCTTCGCGACGCCGCCGCGGATGCCGCCGAGCATGCCGGCCAGGAACATCGCGTTGGCGATCCAGAAGTGGTCGACGCGTAGCATCGCCAGGACGATCACTGCGACCGTGCCGAGGCTCGTGAAGCGCATGCCCTTGAGGTTGCCGATCTTCTCGATCTCCTTGTCGCGGATGTCGCCGTCCTCGAAGTCCGGGTCCTCGCCGTGGCGCGTCGCCCGGACGCCGTGGCCGATCGCCGAGGCGATGGTGCCGATGATGACGCCCACGATGACCGAGCCCATGGCCCAGATCATCGGGACGATCCAGCTGACGTCCTCGATCGGGCGGTCCGCTGCGCGCGTGAGGACCACGGCGAAGTACGCGACCAGGATGAGCGGCATCACGATGACCTGCGCCCACACGGCGCGCTGGCTGACGGTCATGAGGGGATCCCTTCACGGTACGCGGCCGCTTTGGACGCCGAGCCGATGAAGGACGCGAACCATGCGCCGAGGAACAGGTTGTGCGCGACCCAGAAGGTGTCGACGCCCAGCGCCAGCAGGATGATCGTCACGAACACTGTGAGGCTCACGAGCCCGCCGCTGGTGGCGTCTCCGTAGCGGTCGATCTCGGCGTCGCGCGCGTCCTTGGCCTGGCCCTTCTGCCGGGCCCTCGCGATGCCGTAGCCGATGCCGTAGAGCCCGCCGCCGATCGCGAGGACCAGCAGCATCGGCCCTTGCCACGCTACCTTGGTGACCGATACGTCGTCCGTGAAGACGCGGGTGAGCACGATCGCGAGGTAGGCGGCGATGGAGATGATGGAGAGGCCGAGCCCGGCGTAGTGGTGCTTCTCCTCGAAGCCGATCTCGTCGGCCGGGATGTCGTTCTTAGCCATGGCTAGGCGCCCTTCCGGTAGATGACTGACCGCGCGACGACGCCGGTGACCGCGGCGAGCACATACGCGCCGTAGATCGCGTTGGCGATCCAGAACGTGTCCGCGTCCGCGAGCGCCAGTGCGAACGGGCCCACGATCAGGGACGCGAAGATGATGTAGGTGATCTGGTCGGCGAACCGACCGACGTTGCGGTCGCGCTCGTCGGTCTTGTCGGCCTCCTTGGGGTTCGAGGCGCGGGCGAACATCCCGAAGACCATGTTCGCGACGATGCCGGCGCCGATCGCCCACAGCAGGGTGCGCACGTACGAGATGTCCGCGACGGCGTCCGCGTTCGCGACCTTGGTGAAGAGCCACGCGAAATACGTGCCACCTACCAGCAGCGCGGCGAGGCCGTACGCCCACTGGTTCTTCTCTTCGAAACCCATGATGACTCCAATGTAAAGAAACTCTGACATTGATGAATGTAAGGCCTTGCTGACATCGTGTCAAGTTTTCTATACATCACGTCCGCGAGGGTTAGGGGCTCGCCCTGCGCGCGACGACAGCGACGGCGTCGATGTCTTCCCGCTCGACGATGCTCGCGGCGAGCCCAGCGCGCTCGCACGCCGCGACGGTTCGGCCCGCAAGCGCCTCGCTGGTCTCGAGGATCAGCGCGCCGGCGGGCTTGAGCAGTCTCGCGGCGGCCGCCGCGACGCCCGCCTGCACGGTGGTGCCGTCGGGGCCGCCGTCGAGCGAGATGCTCGGCTCGAATTTGCGGGCTTCTCTGGGCATGAAGGCGATCTCGCCCGTGGGTACGTACGGCGCGCACGCGACCACCATGTCCACGGCGCCCGCGAGCCCCGGGGGCAGCGGCGCGTCGAGGTCGCCCACGTACACCTCTGCGCCGGTGTCGGCGAGGTTGCGTCGTGCGAAGCCGGCCGCCGCGTCGTCGATGTCGGCCGCGTGCAAGATCACGTCCGGCCGGCGCGCCGCGATGGCCGCGCTGATCGCCCCGGAGCCGCAACACAGTTCGACGGCGGTCGCGCCGCGGCGGGGCGAGTACGTGCGGCCTGGTCAACCAGCAACTCGCTGCGCGCGCGGGGCACGAACACGCCGGGCCCTACCGCGCATCGGACGCCCGCGAAGTCCGCCCACCCGACCACGTACTCCAGCGGCTCGCCGGCGAGGCGGCGCGAGAGGAGGTCCTCCAGCGCCGCCCCGCGCGCGGCCTCCGCGAGCAGGATCTCGGCCTCGTCCTCCGCGAACACGCTCCCCGCGGCGCGCAGCCGCGCGGCGATGCGCGCGACGGTGTCGCGAGGTGTTGCTGCGGCCATGAAGTCCCCTAGGCGGTGAGGCGATAGCCCAGTCTAGGAGCGCCGCCGCGGCCGGCTAGGCCGAGCGTTCGCGCACCACCTTCGCGATGTCGACGTGCTTGATCGCTCGGGCCGCCGGCCACTGCGAGATTGCCGCGGCGGCCAGGACGCCAAGCGCCGTCGCGGGCAAGACCCACCACTGCCACACGAGGTCGATCGAGAACAGGTCGCTTGAGAAGCTCGCGAGGAACGCCTTGGCGGCGAGCACCCCCAGCCCAAGCCCGAACGGCAGCCCGAGCGCGGTCGCGACCAGGCTTTCGGTGGCGATCGTCCCCGCGACCTTGCGTAGCGGGACTCCGGCGGCGCGAAGCGTCGCGAGCTCGTTCGTGCGCTCGACGATGTTCACGGCCATCGTCACGTAGATGACGGCGAGGGCCAGGACTGCGCCGAGCGCGATCATGACGCCCGCGAAGGCCCAGAACAGTCCCAGGTACTGGTCTACGGTCTGGGCTAGCGCCTTCGCGTCGACATACGCGACCACGCCGGACTCGCCGGTGATCGTGTTGCGCATGGCGTCGCGGTCTACGCCGTCGTCGAAGCCGACTACGAAGGTGGTGACGCCCGTGTCCGGGAGCAGGGTCGACGCGAACTCCTCCGACGAATAGACGGTGGTGCCGAGCGGCTCGTTGAGCAGGCCCACCAGGGTTACCGAGCGGCTGTCGGTGTCCGTCGCCAGGGTGATGGTGTCGCCCACGCTCACGTCGAGCGCGTCGGCGAGCGCCTGGCCGGCGAGGACGCCGTCCTTGGGGAGATCAATGTACGAGCCGTCAGTGCTGCGGAAGCCGTGCAGCGTCGTGCCAGGCTCGAAGCCGCGCAGCGACGTCGCGTAGGTCAGGTCACCCGACGATGCCACGATCGAGCCGAGCGACGTGGGCTCGACGATCGCGACGCCAGGCACGCCCGCGAGCACCTGCGGCGCTTGGCCGGCGACGGTCGAGTCAACGGAGACAGACGCGTCCTCCTTGTTGATTTCGTGGAACTGCACGTGGAGCGCGTCGAGCATGCTCGTCACGAGGCCGATGGTGGCGAGCACAAGCACCATGGCAAGCACGGAGCCGAGCATCGTCGCGAGGGTGCGGCGGCGGCTGCGGCCGACGTCGCGGAGCGCCATCCTGACGGTCGCGGGGAGGCGGTCGAGGCGCGCGACGAACCGCGCCCAGGGGCCCGGCTTGGGTGGCGGCGCCACCGACCTCATGGCCTCGGCGGGCGCGGTGCGGGACGCGGTGATCGCGGGCGCGAGCGCGCCGAGCACGCCCACCACCACGCCGAACAGCAGGCCGTTCAGCACCAGCGCGGGGTGAAAGTTCACGACCGTGTCGGGGATGCCGAGCGCGCCTGTGTACGCCTTGGTAACCGCGCTGTTCGCCAGCAGCCCCAGCGCGACTCCGACGACCGATCCGAGCAACCCGACGGCAAGGCCCTGGCCAAGGTAGTGACGCAGCACGCGGCCGCGGCGAGCGCCCGATGCCATGAGTGTGCCGATGATCGGGCGCTCCTGGAGGATGCGGCGCGCGAGGAGCACGTACGACGCGACGGCGGCGGCGGTCAGGAACAGCATCGGGAAGGCCACGGACATCTCGTTGAAGCCGTCGAGGTCCTCCTGCAGGGTGGCCTGCGAGGCCTGGTCCTGCCACGGGGTGACGTCGGCCGCACCCGCGCCGCGCATCTTCGCGGTGACCGCAGCTTCCGTGCCGGACGGTGCGTCGCTTGGCAGGGTTACAAGAGCCTGGTTGGGGCCAGTGCCCGCCCACTGTTCGGCGAGCGCTTCGGGGACGAACAGCACTGCGAACGACTTCGAGTCGCTCAGCACGTCCTGGCGGTTGCGCGCAGGCCAGATGTATTCGGCGGACACGGCGACGCCGGCCACCGTGACGTCGTTCCACTGGCCGCCCGCGAACACGCTCACGGTGTCGCCGACGGAGATGTTGAACGCCTCGGCCGCGTGCTTCTCGACGAGCGCCTGCCCCGACGCGGAGTCCAGGTACGCACCGTCGATCACGTCGATGTCGCCCACCGCGGGGCGCTCGCCCACGGGCATGCCGACGATTCGGCCGACAAGCGTGGTGCCGTCGATCTTCAGCGGCGGGTCGTTCTGGACCCGCGTGGTGGCGCGCTCGGCGCCAGCGCCAAGCGCGGCGTCGGCCACCTGCGACGCGTTCCCGCCGGTGGCGGTGAGGTCGGCGAAGTGGAGCCGGTCGTAGGTGCCTTGATAGGAGGCCTTCAGGTTGAGGAACGCCCCGGCGGTCGCGACGTACAGCAGCACGCCAAGCATGATGGTGATGGCCACCGCGATGACCTGTCCACGCTGGCGGCGCAGGTCGCGGATGCCCTTGAGTGTTGTGGCTCGCATCGTGATTACCACGTCACCTTCGCGGCCGGGAGCGGCTTGGCGTTCTTCTCGACGCTGCGAATCTTGCCGTCGACGACGGTGACGACGCGGTCCGCGATCTGCGCGACTGACGCGTTGTGGGTGACGATGATAATCGTCTTGCCCTCGCGGTGCAGGCGCTGCATGAGCTCGAGGATCTGGCGGCCCGTAGCGAGGTCGAGCGCTCCTGTGGGTTCGTCGGCCAACAGGATGTTGGGTTCAGTAGCGAGGGCCCTAGCCAGCGCGACCCGCTGCTGCTGGCCGCCGGACAGTTGGGCGGGGAAGTTGTTGGCGCGGTCGCCGAGGCCCACGTCCTCCAGCAGGGACTTGACCTTCGTTTTGTTGCCCCGGTCGGTGAGTTCGATGATGACGTCGACGTTCTCCTTGGCGGTGAGCGTCGGGATCAGGTTGAAGAACTGGAAGACGAAGCCCACGTTCTCGCGCCGGAAGTCGCTGAGGTCACCCGGGTTGCGCCCCGAGATCTCGTTGCCGGCGACGTTGACGCTGCCGCTGGTGGCGGAGTCGATGCCGCCGATGATGTTGCACAGGGTGGTCTTGCCGGAGCCAGACGGGCCCAGGATGACGACAAGCTCGCCGGCGTCGATGTGTAGGTCGACGCCCTTGAGGGCGTGCACGGCCGCGGCGCCCGTGCCGAACGTCTTGGTGACGTCCTTGAGCGTCACGCTACCGTCGGTAATCGTGGTGGTCATTCGGACTCCAATCGCAGGATGCCCCGGGCGTACGCGGTGACGACGTCGATCGTCCAGCGCTGGATACCTTCGGGGCTGAGGGGGTCAACGCCGAGTACCTCGGCGAGGTGTTCGTGAAGCAGGACCATGGCGAGGTCGTTGATCATCAGGAAGGCGGCGCGCACGTCGGGGTCGGCGCTTTCGCGCATGATTCCGGCGGCGACCATTTGGGCCGACATTTGCTTGCTCATCTCGAACCATTGCCTGAACAGCTTGTGGCCGACGGGGTCTCCGTTGAGGATGAGCCGGCGGACGTACGACGGCACGGGCGAGTCCGGCGGAAGGTGCATCAGCAGCAGTTCGGCGAAGCTGCTCGCCGCCTGGCCGGCGCCCTCCTGCATACCGGGGACCTCGCCAAACGTTGCGTCGAGCATGCCGTCGAAGATGCCTGCCACGTAGGCGTCGACCTCTTCCCGCAGGCCTTGCTTCGAGCCGAAGTGGTGGAGCACGAGCGCAGGCGAGATGCCGGCGCACGCCGCGATGTCGCGGACCGTCACGACGTCGGGCCCGCGCTCGGCGAAGAGCGTGAGCGCGCAGTCGCGAATCTTCGCTCGCGCTGTCTGATCTTGAGGGCTGACCATGCGTTCAGGTTACTGAACAAGCGACCAGTCTGCAAATCGAGGCCGTTTCGGGCACGATTGCGGCCCCGGGCTCGTTTGTCTCGTGTCCTGGTTGCGCGCATACCCCCCGCGCCGTGACACACTTGACACCCTCACTGACGTTTAGGAAATCACGTGCTGAAGACTCGCCTCGCCGCCATCGCGGCCGCCGCTGTACTTGCCCTTGCCGCCTGCTCCTCGGACCCTGCGCCCGTCGTCCCCGACGTGTCCCCCACTGCGGGTCTCGACGCGGCCGCGCTCGACGGCGTCACCTGGGGCACGGACGCCGACGGTCGCCCGACCCTGACGTGGGACGGATCGATCGCGGTGACGAGTGACGGCGCGCGGCTCGTGAAGGACGGCGACGGCGCGGCACTCGAGGAAGGCCAGAAGGTCGCGCTCGACTACGTCATCTACAGCGGCAGCGACGCTATGCGCCTTGGCTCGACGTACGAGCTCGGCACGCCCGAGACGGTTGACTTCGTCAAGGAGCAGGCGACGCCGACGCTGTTCTCGATTCTCCAGGGCACGCACGTAGGCGCGCAGGTGATCTTCGCGACGCTCGACTTCAGCTCGGACCCAGACGAGAACGGCGTCTACCCCACTATTCTGCTTGCTACGACGGTCTCCGACGCCTACACCGTCGCGGACCGCGCCCAGGGCACGCCGGTTCCGCCCGTCGAGGGCCTGCCGAAGGTGACGCTCGACGACACCGGCAAGCCGACCATCGACCTCACCGGGGTGGAGAAGCCGACGGAACTCGTGTCTCAGCTGCTCATCAAGGGCGACGGCAAGCCGGTCGCGGACGGCCAGACACTGACGGTGAACTACACGGGCGTCCTGTGGGACGGCACCCAGTTCGACTCGTCGTGGGATCGTGGCAAGCCGGCCAGCTTCTCGTTCGGTCCGGGCAAGCTGATCGACGGCTGGACCCAGGGCCTCGCAGGCGTGCCGGTCGGCAGCCAGGTGCTCTTGGTGGTCCCGCCGGAGTTCGGCTATGGCGACCAGGACAAGGACGGCATCCCCCCGGGATCCACGCTCGTGTTCGTGGTGGACATCCTCGCGGCTTCTTAGCCGCGGGGGCGCCTACGCGAAGGCGAGAAACCCGAGCGTGGCGACGGCGACCGCGAGCACGGCGAGCACCACGTTCGGCGTGATCTGTTCGTGGCGTCGAGCATGCGCGCGCGCAGCGAGCGTCTGAAGGACCACTACTCCGAGAGCGGCGACAGGCGCGACGATGGGCGCGATCCCCGTGAGCGGAGGCACGAACAGTCCGATGGCGGCGGCGGCCTCAGCCGCGGCGATGCCATAAATCGCGCGCTGGGAGAAGTCCTCCGTCCACTTCTGCCCGGACTCGAAGAGCCTGGCCTTCGGGCGGGCGAATTTCAAAATGGCGGGCCCGAGGGTACCCACGGCGAGGAAGCCGGCCGCGATGTAGTAGGCGGTAGTCATGCCCCGGCAACGCTGCGGCCGCGCCAGTACTTCCCGCGCGTTGTTGACGCGGGCGCGCGCCGCGGCTAACGTACAACCAAATGGTTGTAGATACAAAACTCAGCGACTCCGAGGTCGACCGCATCTTCCGCGCCCTCGCCGACTCGACGCGCCGCGACATCGTCGCTCGGGTGTTGGTGGGGGAGGAATCCGTCAGTGCGCTCGCAGCCACGTACGACATGTCGTTCGCCGCCGTCCAAAAGCACGTGAGCGTGCTCGAAGACGCCGGGCTCGTCCACAAGCGTCAGAGCGGAAGGGAGCGCCTCGTGTCCGGAAACCTGCGCGCGATTCGCCGCGCCCAACAGCTACTCGACCACTTCGAACAACTCTGGCGTAGCCGCCTCGAGCGGCTCGACGCCATCCTCGCAGCAGACGATTGAACAAGGAGACCGCCATGCCCATCACCGCAGTTTCGAAAGACGCCGAGGCGTTGACGCTCACCGCGGTCGCCGAGTACCCCGTGCCGGTGCAGCGGCTGTGGGACGCGTATGCCGACCCGCGCCAGCTTGAGTTGTTTTGGGGGCCGCCCACGTGGCCCGCACGCTTCACGCGACACGAGGTAAAGGAAGGCGGACGGTCCGAATACACGATGACCGGCCCGAACGGCGAGCGCGCGTCCGGCTACTGGGAATTCCTGGCCATCGACGAGCCGCGGCGCATGGAACTGCGTGACGGCTTCGCGGGCGATGACGGCTCCAACAACGACGACATGCCCGCGATGCGGATGGAATTCATCTTCGAGGAGACCCCGACCGGGTCGCGCTTCACGAGCATCACCCACTTCCCGAGCATCGACGCGATGGAGCAGCTCGCCGCGATGGGGATGGAAGAGGGCATGCGGACCGCCATGGGGCAGATCGACGCCGTGCTTGCCGGCCTGCGCGAGATGTCACGCGGCAAGGGCGTGCTCGTCGAGGAGATCTCGGACACGATGGTGCGCATCCGCCGCTGGTTCGACGCGCCTCGCGAAACACTGTGGCGCGCCCACACCGTTCCCGAACTGATCACGCAATGGCTGCTGGGGCCCGACGGGTGGACGATGCCGGTGTGCGAGCTGGAGTTGGAGGCCGGGCGACCCTACAGGTTCGCTTGGGACGACGGCGCCGGGACCGGGTTTGGATTCGAGGGCGAGACGCTCCACGTCGAGGCGCCGATGCGGTGGGTGACGACCGAGCAGATGTCCGGTACGGACTTCCCCGCGACCACGAACGACCTCACACTCACCGAGGCCGACGGCGGGACGCTGCTCACGATTGTCATCACCTACGCGAGCAAGGAACAGCGGGACCAGGTGCTCGCGACCGGGATGACAGACGGCATGGAGACCAGCTACGCGCGGCTGGAGCGAGGGGTGCTCGCGGACGCGTAGCCGGCCTCCGTTGCGGCTAAGCGACCCGCAGGGCGCCAGCCATGCCGGCGATGACGTCGTCCCAGCTACTCGCGCCGAACCCAAACGTGGCCTCAAACTGCGCCGAGTCCGCGATGAACGGCTTGTCCCACTCGTACATCATCTCGATGCTGGCGCCAAGCGCGGGCATGAAGAGCCCGAGCATGCGCATCGGCAGCCCGCTGAGCGCGCTGAAGCGCGGGTCGCCCTCGTGGCCCGCCGCTACCCACAGGCGGGTGAGCAAATCGCGCTGGGTGATCGGCTCCATGGTCGGCGCGACCCAGGCGCGGCCCCAACCCTTGTCGCTGGTGCCTATTGCGGCCATCGCGCGGGCCACGTCGTCGGCGTAGCTGAACGAGTGAGGCTGGTCTGCGCTGCCCAGGATCTGGGCGGGCTTGCCTCCGCGGAGCCGCGCGATGATGAGGTCGCGGAAGACCTCGTAGTCGGCGCCGACGTAGTTCGACGGCCGGCTGAGTGCGACGCGCACGCGCCCGGCCGCGTGGCGGGCGAGCGCGTCGTCTGACATGGCCTTGCGGATCTCACCCTTCGTTGACGCGGGGATCTCGGGGGTGGCCTCCGTGATGGTGGTTCCGGGATCGCCGTAGCAGTACAGGTTGTCGGCAAGGACGACGCTCGCTCCCGCGGCCTCGGCGGCGTTGAGGACGGCGTCTTGGAGTGCCGGGAACTCGCCGGCCCACCGGTGGTAAGCGGGCTGGGTGACTTGGTAGACAACGTCAGCCCCAGCGAGCGCCGACGCGGCGAAGACAGGGTTGGTGATGTCGCCCGACGTCAGCGAGACGGCTGGGTCGAGGGCGCCTCGGGCGCCGGAGCGATTGACGGCGCGAACGGTGTGGCCGTCTGTGGCGAGGTAGTTGGCGAGCGTGGATCCGATGGTGCCGGTTCCAAGGACGACGTGGGTGGACATGGTGGTTCCTTTCGTGGGTGGCGCGCGGCGCCAAAGTTAACAGTGTTAAGTATTGGGTACAAAAAATTGTGGCCTACTGGAGCGACGCAATCACCGCCTCGACGAGGGCGGCCGCGCGGGTGCGCACGGAGGCGTGATCGAGGCCGGCGATGTCCCCTGGCATGGCAAGCGCGGGTGCGACGGCGCCGTGCAGGACGGCCCAAAGCCGATGCGCGGCCTCGCGTGCATCGCCAGGCGCAAGCTGGCCCGCCTGTTGTGCGGCGGAGATCACCTGCACCATGGCGGTGAAACTGTCGGGGTCGCGGTCTGGGTTGGGGCCGAGGGCCCACGCGCGGGGGCGCACCATCATGACGTCGTAGTGCATGGGGTGGCTGAGCGCGAAGTCGACGTACGCCCGGCTGCCGGCGCGGAGCGCGTCGAGCGGCGTGGGCTCGGAGGCTGCTTGGCCTAGCTGCGCGCCGAACTCCTCGAAGCCAGCCGCGCAGACGGCGGCCATCAGCTCGTTCTTGTCCTGGAAGTGGTGGTAGATCGCCGTTGCCGATACCCCGATCTTGCCTGCGATCTGGCGCATGGAGACTCCGTCGATGCCGGCCTCGAGGAACACCTCGGTGGCGGCTTCGACGATCGCGCCGCGCGCGTCGCGGCTCTGTCTTGGGGTCATGACACCACCTTAGTTAACAGTGTTAAGTTTCGTCAAGTGGTGGCGCGGCGCGCGGCGCCAGCGGCCGGGGATCGAGTCGATCGCGGATAGGGTAACAGCGTGAATCCATCACTGAATC
>CAVTJA010000012.1:0-8872 GCA_963735005.1 uncultured Actinomycetota bacterium
AGGCCGACGGTCTCCGCCGAGCCGCCGTCGACGGCGGTCGATACGGAGGTGGCGAGGAACCCCGCGCTGGCCATGATGGCGACGGAATTCATGAGTGCGAATGCGGCGAGCGCGCTGGCCTGGAACGAGTCCACCGTACGGAACATGCGGAAGAACCACAGGGCCGCGAGCGCCTGCGTGGCGACGATGCCGATCTCCATGGCGACGCCCAGGCGGGCGAGTGTTTCGTGATTGACGATATTGGCGGCGGTGGCGACGGTGTCGCCCTCGACGAGCAGCTCTGGCCGAATGAGCAGGAATCCGATCATTCCGGTGATTCCGACTCCGAGGTACGACAGTCCGGCCCAGCGGGCCGACTTCTTGAGCTCTTGCATGAGTCTTCTCCTTGGTCGTGGTGGTGTTGGTGGTGCTGGTCATGACGTCTCCACACCGTTTTTGGGTGTCGTTCGTAGAGCCCGGGTGTCGGGCTTGTCTTGTGGTGTGACGTTGTGGGGCTAGCGGAGGCGCCGAAGGGCGGTCGTGGTGATTAGTCGCCCCCTTCGTCCGGGTACTGGAAGACGTCGTCGAGGGGTACCCCGAACGCCTTCGCGATCTGGAAGGCCATCTCCAGTGACGGCGAGTACCGTCCCTGCTCGATCGCGATGATGGTCTGCCGAGTGACGCCGACGGCTTCGGCCAGGTCGGCCTGCGTCATCTCACCCTTGGCAAACCGCAGCGCGCGGATCGAGTTGGTGACCTTGGTGGACTTTGGCATCTCTAGAAGCCCTCCCGGTACGCGCGCAGCTTCGCGACGCCGCCGCGGATGCCGCCGAGCATGCCGGCCAGGAACATCGCGTTGGCGATCCAGAAGTGGTCGACGCGTAGCATCGCCAGGACGATCACTGCGACCGTGCCGAGGCTCGTGAAGCGCATGCCCTTGAGGTTGCCGATCTTCTCGATCTCCTTGTCGCGGATGTCGCCGTCCTCGAAGTCCGGGTCCTCGCCGTGGCGCGTCGCCCGGACGCCGTGGCCGATCGCCGAGGCGATGGTGCCGATGATGACGCCCACGATGACCGAGCCCATGGCCCAGATCATCGGGACGATCCAGCTGACGTCCTCGATCGGGCGGTCCGCTGCGCGCGTGAGGACCACGGCGAAGTACGCGACCAGGATGAGCGGCATCACGATGACCTGCGCCCACACGGCGCGCTGGCTGACGGTCATGAGGGGATCCCTTCACGGTACGCGGCCGCTTTGGACGCCGAGCCGATGAAGGACGCGAACCATGCGCCGAGGAACAGGTTGTGCGCGACCCAGAAGGTGTCGACGCCCAGCGCCAGCAGGATGATCGTCACGAACACTGTGAGGCTCACGAGCCCGCCGCTGGTGGCGTCTCCGTAGCGGTCGATCTCGGCGTCGCGCGCGTCCTTGGCCTGGCCCTTCTGCCGGGCCCTCGCGATGCCGTAGCCGATGCCGTAGAGCCCGCCGCCGATCGCGAGGACCAGCAGCATCGGCCCTTGCCACGCTACCTTGGTGACCGATACGTCGTCCGTGAAGACGCGGGTGAGCACGATCGCGAGGTAGGCGGCGATGGAGATGATGGAGAGGCCGAGCCCGGCGTAGTGGTGCTTCTCCTCGAAGCCGATCTCGTCGGCCGGGATGTCATTCTTGGCCATGGCTAGGCGCCCTTCCGGTAGATGATTGACCGCGCGACGACGCCGGTGATTGCGGCGAGCACATACGCGCCGTAGATGGCGTTGGCGATCCAGAAGGTCTCTGCGTCCACGAGCGCCAGTGCGAACGGGCCCACGATCAGGGACGCGAAGATGATGTAGGTGATCTGGTCGGCGAACCGACCGACGTTGCGGTCGCGCTCGTCGGTCTTGTCGGCCTCCTTGGGGTTCGAGGCGCGGGCGAACATCCCGAAGACCATGTTCGCGACGATGCCGGCGCCGATCGCCCACAGCAGGGTGCGCACGTACGAGATGTCCGCGACGGCGTCCGCGTTCGCGACCTTGGTGAAGAGCCACGTGAAGTACGTGCCACCTACCAGCAGCGCGGCGAGGCCGTACGCCCACTGGTTCTTCTCTTCGAAACCCATGATGACTCCAATGTAAAGAAACTCTGACATTGATGAATGTAAGGCCTTGCTGACATCGTGTCAAGTTTTCTATACATCACGTCCGCGAGGGTTAGGGGCTCGCCCTGCGCGCGACGACAGCGACGGCGTCGATGTCTTCCCGCTCGACGATGCTCGCGGCGAGCCCAGCGCGCTCGCACGCCGCGACGGTTCGGCCCGCAAGCGCCTCGCTGGTCTCGAGGATCAGCGCGCCGCCGGGCTTGAGCAGTCTCGCGGCGGCCGCCGCGACGCCCGCCTGCACGGTGGTGCCGTCGGGGCCACCGTCGAGCGAGATGCTCGGCTCGAAGTCCCGCGCTTCCCGTGGCATGAAGGTGATCTCGGCGGAGGGCACGTAAGGCGCGCAAGCGACCACCACGTCCACCGCACCCGCGAGGACCGTAGGCAAGGGCGCGTCGAGGTCGCCCACGTACACCGCAGCGCCGGTGCCGGCGAGGTTGCGGCGCGCGAAGGCGGCTGCGGTGTCGTCGATGTCGGCCGCGTGCATGGTCACGTCCGGCCGGCGCGCCGCGATGGCCGCGCTGATCGCCCCGGAGCCGCAACACAGTTCGACGGCGGTCGCCCGCGGCGGGGCGAGGCGCACGGCCTCGTCCACGAGCAGCGCGCTGCGCGCGCGGGGCACGAACACCCCCGCCCCTATCGCGCAGCGGACGCCCGCGAAGTCCGCCCACCCGACCACGTACTCGAGCGGCTCGCCGGCGAGGCGGCGCGAGAGGAGGTCCTCCAGCGCCGCCCCGCGCGCGGCCTCCGCGAGCAAGATCTCGGCCTCGTCCTCGGCGAACACGCTCCCCGCGGCGCGCAGCCGCGCGGCGATGCGCGCGACGGCGTCGCGGGGTTCAGCTGTGGCCACGGTGCCCCCTAGGCGGTGAGGCGATAGCCCAGTCTAGGAGCGCCGCCGCGGCCGGCTAGGCCGAGCGTTCGCGCACCACCTTCGCGATGTCGACTTGCTTGATGGCGCGCGCCGCCGGCCACTGCGAGATTGCCGCGGCGGCCAGGACGCCAAGCGCAGTCGCGGGCAACACCCACCACTGCCACACGAGGTCGATCGAGAACAGGTCGCTCGAGAAGCTCGCGAGGAACGCCTTGGCGGCGAGCACCCCGAGCCCAAGCCCGAACGGCAGCCCGAGCGCGGTCGCGACCAGGCTTTCGGTGGCGATCGTCCCCGCGACCTTGCGTAGCGGGACTCCGGCGGCGCGAAGCGTCGCGAGCTCGTTCGTGCGCTCGACGATGTTCACGGCCATCGTCACGTAGATGACGGCGAGGGCCAGGACTGCGCCGAGCGCGATCATGACGCCCGCGAAGGCCCAGAACAGTCCCAGGTACTGGTCTACGGTCTGGGCTAGCGCCTTCGCGTCGACATACGCGACCACGCCGGACTCGCCGGTGATCGTGTTGCGCATGGCGTCGCGGTCTACGCCGTCGTCGAAGCCGACTACGAAGGTGGTGACGCCCGTGTCCGGGAGCAGGCTCGACGCGAACTCCTCCGACGAATAGACGGTGGTGCCGAGCGGCTCGTTGAGCAGGCCCACCAGGGTTACCGAGCGGCTGTCGGTGTCCGTCGCCAGGGTGATGGTGTCGCCCACGCTCACGTCGAGCGCGTCGGCGAGCGCCTGGCCGGCGAGGACGCCGTCCTTGGGGAGATCAATGTACGAGCCGTCAGTGCTGCGGAAGCCGTGCAGCGTCGTTCCAGGCTCGAAGCCGCGTAGCGACGTCGCGTAGGTCAGGTCACCCGACGATGCCACGATTGAGCCGAGCGACGTGGGCTCGACGATCGCGACGCCAGGCACGCCCGCGAGCACCTGCGGCGCTTGGCCGGCGACGGTCGAGTCAACGGAGACAGACGCGTCCTCCTTGTTGATTTCGTGGAACTGCACGTGGAGCGCGTCGAGCATGCTCGTCACGAGGCCGATGGTGGCGAGCACAAGCACCATGGCAAGCACGGAGCCGAGCATCGTCGCGAGGGTGCGGCGGCGGCTGCGGCCGACGTCGCGGAGCGCCATCCTGACGGTCGCGGGGAGGCGGTCGAGGCGCGCGACGAACCGCGCCCAGGGGCCCGGCTTGGGTGGCGGCGCCACCGACCTCATGGCCTCGGCGGGCGCGGTGCGGGACGCGGTGATCGCGGGCGCGAGCGCGCCGAGCACGCCCACCACCACGCCGAACAGCAGGCCGTTCAGCACCAGCGCGGGGTGGAAGTTCACGACCGTGTCGGGGATGCCGAGCGCGCCTGTGTACGCCTTGGTAACCGCGCTGTTCGCCAGCAGCCCCAGCGCGACTCCGACGACCGATCCGAGCAACCCGACAGCAAGGCCCTGGCCAAGGTAGTGACGCAGCACGCGGCCGCGGCGAGCGCCCGATGCCATGAGTGTGCCGATGATCGGGCGCTCCTGGAGGATGCGGCGCGCGAGGAGCACGTACGACGCGACGGCGGCGGCGGTCAGGAACAGCATCGGGAAGGCCACGGACATCTCGTTGAAGCCGTCGAGGTCCTCCTGCAGGGTGGCCTGCGAGGCCTGGTCCTGCCACGGGGTGACGTCGGCCGCACCCGCGCCGCGCATCTTCGCGGTGACCGCAGCTTCCGTGCCGGACGGTGCGTCGCTTGGCAGGGTTACAAGAGCCTGGTTGGGGCCAGTGCCCGCCCACTGTTCGGCGAGCGCTTCGGGGACGAACAGCACTGCGAACGACTTCGAGTCGCTCAGCACGTCCTGGCGGTTGCGCGCAGGCCAGATGTATTCGGCGGACACGGCGACGCCGGCCACCGTGACGTCGTTCCACTGGCCGCCCGCGAACACGCTCACGGAGTCGCCGACGGAGATGTTGAACGCCTCGGCCGCGTGCTTCTCGACGAGCGCCTGCCCCGACGCGGAATCCAGGTACGCGCCGTCGATCACGTCGATGTCGCCCACCGCGGGGCGCTCGCCCACGGGCATGCCGACGATTCGGCCGACAAGCGTGGTGCCGTCGATCTTCAGGGGCGGGTCGTTCTGGACCCGCGTGGTGGCGCGCTCGGCGCCAGCGCCAAGCGCGGCGTCGGCCACCTGCGACGCGTCCCCGCCGGTGGCGGTGAGGTCGGCGAAGTGGAGCCGGTCGTAGGTGCCTTGATAGGAGGCCTTCAGGTTGAGGAACGCCCCGGCGGTCGCGACGTACAGCAGTACGCCAAGCATGATCGTGATGGCCACCGCGATGACCTGTCCACGCTGGCGGCGCAGGTCGCGGATGCCCTTGAGTGTTGTGGCTCGCATCGTGATTACCACGTCACCTTCGCGGCCGGGAGCGGCTTGGCGTTCTTCTCGACGCTGCGAATCTTGCCGTCGACGACGGTGACGACGCGGTCCGCGATCTGCGCGACGGACGCGTTGTGGGTGACGATGATAATCGTCTTGCCCTCGCGGTGCAGGCGCTGCATGAGCTCGAGGATCTGGCGGCCCGTAGCGAGGTCGAGCGCGCCGGTGGGCTCGTCCGCCAGCAGGATGTTGGGCTCAGTCGCGAGGGCCCTAGCCAGCGCGACCCGCTGCTGCTGGCCGCCGGACAGTTGGGCGGGGAAGTTGTTGGCGCGGTCGCCGAGGCCCACGTCCTCCAGCAGGGACTTGACCTTGGTCTTGTTGCCCCGGTCGGTGAGTTCGATGATGACGTCGACGTTCTCCTTGGCGGTGAGCGTCGGGATCAGGTTGAAGAACTGGAAGACGAAGCCCACGTTCTCGCGCCGGAAGTCGCTGAGGTCACCCGGGTTGCGCCCCGAGATCTCGTTGCCGGCGACGTTGACGCTGCCGCTGGTGGCGGAGTCGATGCCGCCGATGATGTTGCACAGGGTGGTCTTGCCGGAGCCAGACGGGCCCAGGATGACGACAAGCTCGCCGGCGTCGATGTGTAGGTCGACGCCCTTGAGGGCGTGCACGGCCGCGGCGCCCGTGCCGAACGTCTTGGTGACGTCCTTGAGCGTCACGCTACCGTCGGTAATCGTGGTGGTCATTCGGACTCCAATCGCAGGATGCCCCGGGCGTACGCGGTGACGACGTCGATCGTCCAGCGCTGGATACCTTCGGGGCTGAGGGGGTCAACGCCGAGTACCTCGGCGAGGTGTTCGTGAAGCAGGACCATGGCGAGGTCGTTGATCATCAGGAAGGCGGCGCGCACGTCGGGGTCGGCGCTTTCGCGCATGATTCCGGCGGCGACCATTTGGGCCGACATTTGCTTGCTCATCTCGAACCATTGCCTGAACAGCTTGTGGCCGACGGGGTCTCCGTTGAGGATGAGCCGGCGGACGTACGACGGCACGGGCGAGTCCGGCGGAAGGTGCATCAGCAGCAGTTCGGCGAAGCTGCTCGCCGCCTGGCCGGCGCCCTCCTGCATACCGGGACCTCGCCGAACGTCGCGTCGAGCATGCCGTCGAAGATGCCTGCCACGTAGGCGTCGACCTCTTCCCGCAGGCCTTGCTTCGAGCCGAAGTGGTGGAGCACGAGCGCAGGCGAGATGCCGGCGCACGCCGCGATGTCGCGGACCGTCACGACGTCGGGCCCGCGCTCGGCGAAGAGCGTGAGCGCGCAGTCGCGAATCTTCGCTCGCGCTGTTTGATCCTGAGGGCTGACCATGCGTTCAGGTTACTGAACAAGCGACCAGTCTGCAAATCGAGGCCGTTTCGGGCACGATTGCGGCCCCGGGCTCGTTTGTCTCGTGTCCTGGTTGCGCGCATACCCCCCGCGCCGTGACACACTTGACACCCTCACTGACGTTTAGGAAATCCCGTGCTGAAGACTCGCCTCGCCGCCATCGCGGCCGCCGCTGTACTTGCCCTTGCCGCCTGCTCCTCGGACCCTGCGCCCGTGGTTCCCGACGTGTCCCCCACTGCGGGTCTCGACGCGGCCTCGCTCGACGGCGTCACCTGGGGCATGGACGCCGACGGTCGCCCGACCCTGACGTGGGACGGATCGATCGCGGTGACGAGCGACGGCGCGCGGCTCGTGAAGGACGGCGACGGCGCGGCACTCGAGGAAGGCCAGAAGGTCGCGCTCGACTATGTCATCTACAGCGGCAGCGACGCTATGCGCCTTGGCTCGACGTACGAGTTCGGCACGCCGGAGACGGTTGACTTCGTCAAGGAGCAGGCAACGCCGACGCTGTTTTCGATTCTCCAGGGCACGCACGTAGGTGCGCAGGTGATCTTCGCGACGCTCGACTTCAGCTCGGACCCGGACGAGAACGGCGTCTACCCCACGATTTTGCTTGCTACGACGGTCTCCGACGCCTACACCGTCGGGGACCGCGCCCAGGGCACGCCGGTTCCGCCCGTCGAGGGCCTGCCGAAGGTGACGCTCGACGACACCGGCAAGCCGACCATCGACCTCACCGGGGTGGAGAAGCCGACGGAACTCGTGTCTCAGCTGCTCATCAAGGGCGACGGCAAGCCGGTCGCGGATGGCCAGACCCTGACCGTGAACTACACGGGCATCCTGTGGGACGGCACCCAGTTCGACTCGTCCTGGGACCGCGGCGCGCCCGCCAGTTTCTCGTTCGGTCCTGGAAAGCTGATCGACGGCTGGACGCAGGGCCTCGCTGGCGTGCCGGTCGGTAGCCAGGTGCTCCTGGTGGTCCCGCCGGAGCTCGGCTACGGCGACGCAGGCACCGACGGCATTCCCCGGGGATCCACGCTCGTGTTCGTGGTGGACATCCTCGCGGCTTCATAGCCGCGAGGGCGCCTACGCGAAGGCGAGAAACCCGAGCGTGGCGACGGCGACCGCGAGGACGGCGAGCACCAGGTTCGGCGTGATCTGTTCGTGGCGTCGAGCATGCGCGCGCGCAGCGAGCGTCTGAAGGACCACTACTCCGAGAGCGGCGACAGGCGCGACGATGGGCGCGATCCCCGTGAGCGGAGGCACGAACAGTCCGATGGCGGCGGCGGCCTCAGCCGCGGCGATGCCATAAATCGCGCGCTGGGAGAAGTCCTCCGTCCACTTCTGCCCGGACTCGAAGAGCCTGGCCTTCGGGCGGGCGAATTTCAAAATGGCGGGCCCGAGGGTACCCACGGCGAGGAAGCCCGCGGCGATGTAATAGGCGGTAGTCATGCCCTCGCAACGCTGCGGCCGCGCCACAACTTCCCGCGAGTTATTGATGCGCGGATCGAACGAGGTGTGCTCGCGGACGCTTAGGCGTCGCGGGAACTGGTTTCCACACAACGCGCACCACTAGTGTGATGAGTGTTGGAGGCTCTCGCGGTTTCGCGATCATGCAGGAGGGGAATGGACGTCAAGTCGCGCTCGGTTCCGGAGCGTCAGCTCGCCCTCATCGGCAAAGTGGTGCGCCAGTCCGAACTCGTCCAGTTCATCGTGGACAGCTTTGTGGAGTTGTTTGAGTACGTGTCAAGGAATCCCCACTTGCGCCCGCTCGACACGACCCCGGAATGGCCCACCTACTGCATCTACCACGGCGAGGTCTCGGCCGAGAAGGGTTCCCTCGTCGAGGCGTGCATTGTGGTCGCGGGTGACGCGATCCCGGAAGGCGACATCCAGGTGCGGACGGATCCCGCCCACGACGAGGCCTACCTCGAGATCCCCAAGCGGATGCTCGAGTACCCAGAAGTCCTCGAGCCGTACCACGCCGTCGCCGGCTGGGTGCGCGATCACGGCGAGATCCGCGAGGACATGCCGTGCCGCGAGGTCTACGTCGACGACGTCCTGGTAGCGAATCCGGACGTGCACGTGTGCGACGTGACTTACCCGTACCACCCGCGCGGATAGGGTGACAACGTGACTCCTTCTCTGAACC
>CAVTJA010000013.1:0-82131 GCA_963735005.1 uncultured Actinomycetota bacterium
TGGGACCCCGCGCTCCAGGCGTGGTCCTAGCCACCGCCTGCCAGACTGACCCCATGCACGTCATCTTCTTCCCCGGCATCGGCGGCGGCACCCGCGACGAGTGGCGCACGCTCGGCGCCGCCATCGAATCCGCCGGCCACACCGCCCAGTACGAGGACCCGCAGCCAAGCGACGGCACCCCGCTGGACCAGGCGCGCGCCGCGCTCGCCCGCGCGCAGGACGCCGGCCACGACGCCGTCCACGCCGTCGCGCACTCGTACGGCTGCTTCGCGGCCTACCGCTGCGCCGAGGACGCGCCCGACCGCGTCCGCACCCTCACCGTCATCGAGCCGCCGCTCGTGTCGCTCGCCCGCCACCTCCCCGCGACGTCCGCGCAAATCCTCACCCAGGCCAAGACGTACGACGCCGAGCGCACCCACGCGCGCCCGTTCACCGACGGCGAGGTTGCGTCGGAGATTTTCGCGGCCGCATATGGCGGCCCGGCGCCCGACCCGACCGACCCGGTCCTCGCGCCCATGGGCGCCCGCATGCGCACGTGGGGCCCTCCGTGGCTGCACACGATCGACCCGGCCGTGATCGCCGCCGTGCCCACGCTCATCCTCACGGGCGGCTGGAACGACACGTTCGAGGAAGGTGGCCAGGCGCTCGCCGACGCCGGCGCGACCCACGCCGTCCTCACGGGCTACGACCACCGCCCCCACGACCACCCCGACGCTGCGGCGCTGATCCTGGCGCACCTCGCGTCGGCCCCCTAGCTCGCCCGCGCGCCCCGACCCACCCGACCCCGCCGCCCGCTCCCCCGCCCCCGCACCCCCGCGCCCCAGCCATGTGTGTTCCGCACTCTCCATACCACTTCGGGATTCAGACTGGTATGGAGACTCCGTACGCTCCATACCACTTTGGGATTCGCAGTGGTATGGAGGCTTCGCAACACACATGCTCGCCGCGCGCCCGACACCCCACGCTCGCCGCGCGCCCGACACCCCGCGCTCGCCCCGCGCTCGCCGCTCGCCGCGCGCCGGTAGCCCAACCGAAACACACTCCTGGCACACTCGTGGGTATGAGTTCCGTGCGCACATGGTTCACGCCCGCCGCAATCGCCTCCGGCCTGGGGGCGCTCGTCGCCGCGCCGCTCGCCGCCATCGCCCTCAACGTGGAGCCCGCACCCGCGCCCGACCAGCTGGTCGCCCACAACGTCGTCACAGAGGACGGCGGCCTCTACGTCCAAACCGACGGCTACGACCTCTACGACCCCGCGACCAACACCTTCTCCACCGGCTACGCCTCGCAAGGCGCCATCAACACCGCCGCATCCAAGGCCATGTACTGCCGCCCAAGCGAGCTCACCCTGTGCTACCGCGCCCTGCCCGGCGCGCTCGGCATCCAGGAGTCGACCGACGGCGGCGGCACCTGGAACACGGCCTGGGAGGTGTCCGACGCGGACACCGCCGTGCTCACCGCACGGTTCGCCGCGCTCACCGCCCCCGGGGACGCCGCACCCGAGCTCTACACCCGCGCCGTCGCCGTCGCCGAGGAGCCCGGCGGCTACGTGGTGGTGGGCGCAGACGGCATCGACGGCCTGGTGGTGCGCCACGTCGACGGCACGTGGGAACGCGTCGGCATCCCCGGCGGCCGCGCCGCCCTACCGCTCGCGAGCGACCACGTCGCCGGGCCACTCGCCCTGCCGCTCCCGTTGGTGTGGGCGCTGGTCGCGTTCGCGCTCACCTTGGTGGCCGCGGGCGAGCTGCGATGGACCCGCGACCGTGGGCTCGCGCGCGCCGCAGTTGGCTGGGCGTTCGCCGCCGTCGGAATCGCCGCGCTCGTGGTCGCGACGGCGCACAACCAGTTGTCCCCGATCCCCGAGGCCAACCCCGCGCACCCGGCGCTGCTGCAGTCGGCGGTGATCGCGTTCCCCGTGATACTGCTGCTGTTCGCGGCCGCGATCGGTGGCGGGATCCCGCAAGGGCGCGGCAGGGCCGCAATCGTGTGGGCAGGGGCCGCTGGCCTTGCCGCGGCCGGAGTGGCCGCCATTGCGCTCACGGCCGGCGCCAGTCAGGCTGTGGCGCGCGTCCTCACGCTCGCCGCGGTCGCCGCGACCATCCCGTTCAACCTCAGCGAGGTCCGCAAGGGCCCGGTGGCGCCACCCCAGCCCGCCACGGTCGAGCCCGAATGGCTACACGATCTCGACACCGTGGACCCCACGACGGCGCCCGCCACTCACTTCTTTGAGCACGTGCCGACGCCCCCGGAGGGCACGCCAGTCGCCCCCGGACCGGACCCCAAGGACAGCCCCAAGCGCGACTAGCCCAACCGCAGCGTCTCAGCCATCGCATCGGCGATCTCGGGCCGCAGCTCCTCGCCGTGCGCGCGAATCTCGATCATGCACACGTCCTTGCCGCGCGAGAACCACAGCACGTAGGCGCGCACCTTCTCGTCTGGAAACACGTAGTCGACCCACGTGCGGTAGCCCTCGAGGTGAGTGCTGGTCTCGAACGCCGCATCCCCGCCATGCCGCGTGATGTTGTAGCCGTATTCGTCCCTCAGGTACGCCAAGTATTCGTCAGAGAGCAACTGCGGCGCCTGGGGAGCGATCCACACCTTCCCCGCGTCCACCTCCACAGTCGTGTAGGCGCCGGGTGGCGCATCAGCAGCCGGCGGCACCAGCCACACGCCAGCGCGCTCGGTGCCTCCGCCCAACTTTGTGGGCTCGTCGGCGCCGGGGACATATGCGGTCGCGTAGGTCCAACTCTCCGGAATCTCGACGGCAGCCAGGTGACCGCTATCGGAGCGCCACACGAAGCCGTCGCGCGCGGGCACATCCGCGGACGCCGGCAGCCCCGAGTATTCCTGGCTGGCCCCGCGGAACATGACCACGCCCACCCACCACACGGCAACGACCACGAGCACCATGGCCAACCCGATCACGGGCCCAAGCCACATCCAGACGTTGCGCCTGCCCCGCACAGTCTGCAGGGAGGTGCGGGTCCCGCGCGGCGCGACGCCGGGCGGCATCGCGCCACCGCCAGTTAGGCTCACTGCCGCTCCCCTCTCGCTAGCGCGCACACGCGCCTGATACCTGCCACCATAGAACCACCGGCACCGCCACTGCAGGAGGAACCAGTGAACCGCTTTGACCCCATGTCGCGGGCGCGAGCGCGGCGCGCGCCTTGGTGGCTGTTCCTGATCCTCGCGTTCCTCGTGCCCATCATCATCGCCGTGGTGCAAATCATGGCCGTGCTCTACAAATTCACCGGCAACACGACGGGCGACACTGTCTACTCGGGGGACCTGGGACTGGGCGTCTCTGGGTTCTTCTTCTTCGGCTTCGTGATCGTCGCGCTCTTCGTCTACACGAATCAACCGCGCGTCCGCCGTGAGAACCTCGGGCTGGACGGCTGGAACTACATTAAGGGCGCCCCCATGTGGGCCGGGGGCCGCTACCAGGCGTTCCCGCTTCACACCACCGACGCGCTGCACACCACCGACTACGCGTGGGGCACCATCAACGGCCTCACCGCGTCCGCGTACACGGCGTGGCCCACCGACAAGTACCGCTACAGCATCGAGTCCATCGAGCTCGTTGGCGCCACCCCCGCGCTCGCCTTCACGAACGCCGGCCTCACCGATGCCCTTGCCAACTTGGTCGGCGGGCAGGACTACGACACCGAGAGCGCGGCCTTCAACGAGCGCTGGCGAGTGCAGACCACCAACCCGGCCTTCGCGTCGGCGTTCCTCAATCCCACCAACATCGAGCGCCTGCTCGATCCGGACATTGAGGGCTTCAACTTTGTGATCGACGCCGGCAGCATCTACTGCTGGACGCCCGGGCTGGTGGAGCTGGGCGGCATCGAACCGCGGCTCCGCGCGCTTGCCGAGCTTGCGGGCCGGGTGCCCGAGCACGTCTACGCGCAATACGGCACCCCCCGCGACGACGCCTGGGGCCCAGCCACGCGCGCGATCGCGCCCCTCGAGACTGCTGAGCCGCGGCAGGTGTGGCTCCCGGAGGGCGACTCCAGGCTGCCGCTATCGCCTAGCCCCAAGAAGGAGTAAAGTAGCCCGAGGAACGCACTTCGCGGTCCGCGGGGTGCGCTTCGCTGCAGTGCGAGGCAGATGCGATGGCAACCTTCGGGTTCATGAGTTCCCTCCCGCCCACCAAATGCGGTCTGGCGACATTCGCTGACGCGCTCGCGGGCGCCATGCTCCAGCCCGGGGACACCGCCATCGGCGTGCGTGCGCTCCACGAGCCCACGCTCGATCTCGCCACCACCACCCACATGCAGGTGGCCGTCAACCTCATCGCCGGCGACCAGTGGAGCCGCACCAAGGCTGCTGCGGCGCTCAACGGCACGGACATCGCCGTCATCCAGCACGAGTACGGCATTTACGGCGGGCCCGACGGCAACGAGGTCCTGGACGTCATGCGCGCGCTCACCGTCCCCACCATCGCCGTGCTCCACACCGTGCTCGCGTCCCCCACCGACGGCCAGCGCCGCGTGCTCAACGAGGTGGCGCGCCAGGCAAGCGCCGTGGTGGTCATGACCGACGCCGCGCGCAAGCTGCTCGCCGCGGAATACAACATCGGGCCGACGCCGGTGAGCGTCATCCCCCACGGCGTCGCCGCGCACTCGGCGCCGCCCCACCTCGCCGCGCGCCGACGAGTTCCGGCCGGGTATGCAGGACCGCCCCGTGATCCTGACCTGGGGCTTGATCGGCCCCGGCAAGGGAATCGAGTGGGCGATCCGCGCCATGGCGCACCTCAAGGACATGGCCGTGCGCCCGCTCTACCTGATCGTGGGCGAGACCCACCCCAAGGTCCGCGAGCGCGAGGGCGAGTCCTACCGCACCAGCCTCGAGCACGTCACCCGCAGCCTTGGCCTGGAGCGCGACGTCCGGTTCGACGCGACGTATCACGACCGCGACACCATCATGCGGCTCGTGGACGGGGCGACGATGGTGGTGCTCCCGTACGACAACGCGACGCAGATCACGTCGGGCGTGCTGGCCGAGGCCGTGACCGCCGGCAAGCCCGTTGTCGCCACGTCGTTCCCGCACGCGATCGAGCTGCTGGGGCTTGGCGCGGGAACCGTCGTCCCGCAACGCGACCCAGCCTCCATGGCGGCCGCCGTGCGCGCCATCCTGACCAACCCCACCGCGGCCCGCCGCATGTCACAAGTCGGCCTCGCCTGGGGCCGTCACGCCACGTGGGGAGCGGTGGGCGCGAGATACCGCGCCATCGCCCACACACTCTCAGCAAGGGTCGCCGCATGAGCAACCGTCCGCCGGCCGCGATCCTCGCGGCCACCCAACTTCCGCTCGCACACCTGGAGCTACTCTCCGACGAGCGCGGCATCCTCGAGCACACCAACGGCGTCGAACCGCGCGTCGAGCACGGCTACTGCACGGACGACGCCGCGCGCGCCCTCGAATTCGCAGTCCGGGAGGCCGCGGCACCGGGACGCGGCGAGCCGGGCGCGGAGGACCAGGCCAAGCGGGCCGACACCCTCCAGCGGCTGGCGCGCGTCTACCTGTCGCTGGTGAACGACGCCGTGCAGGACGACGGCTCGTGCCACAACCGGCGCTCGGCCGCGGGCGCGTGGACGGACGTCGCGGCGGGCGGCGACTGGTGGGGCCGCGCGGTGCGCGCGCTCGGCGTCACGGCAGCCCGCTCGCCCGACCCGGAGGCGGCCACGACCGCGGCGCGCGCCTTCGCCCGCGCCGCAAAGTGGGCCAGCCCGGACCTGCGCGCCAACGCCTTCGCGGCCATCGGCGCCGCCGAGGTCATCGAGGCCGACGTCCCGCGCCTCGCCTCCGCCGCGCGCCGCGTGATCGCCCGCTTCGCGGAGCTGGTCCCGCCCGCCGACCGACCCCGCCTGGCCGTGGCCCGAGCCACGCCTCGCGTACTCGAACGCGTCCATCCCGGCGGCGCTGATCGTGGCCGGCATGGCCGTACACGAGAAGCCGATGGTGCAGCACGGCCTGCAGCTGCTCGGCTGGCTAGTCGACACCGAGACGCACGGGGGCCACCTGTCGCCCACGGGCACCGCAGGCCGTGGCCCGGGCGACCCAAGCCCGCAGTACGACCAGCAGCCGCTCGAGGCGTCCTCGCTCGCGGGTGCGTGCGCGTTCGCGTATCGTGCCACTGGCGACGACCGCTGGCGGGATGCCGTCGCGCTCGCCTGGGGCTGGTTCCTTGGCGACAACGACGCCGACGAGGTCATGTTCGACCCCGCCACCGGCGCCGGTTACGACGGCATCAGCCCCGCCGGGCGCAGCATCAACTGCGGCGCCGAGTCCACCCTCGCCGTACACGCGGCGCTGCAGGCGGCGAGGCGCGTCGGCGTGGCGACGTCCTGGAGCGCCGACGCGGCAAAGCCATGACCGAACGCCCCGCCCCGGCAGCCCCGTTCTTGGTGCAGGATGCGGGCGTCCAGCTCGACCCCGACCTCTCCCGGATGGCGCTCAAGCTGTTCCTACCGGGCGCCGACACCCACGAGGAGCAGTCGCGCGTGCGCGAGATCGCCCACCGCGTGCTCGACATCCCGGACGACCAGGTTGCCGCGGAGGCTGCGCGCATCGTCACCACTTTCACCGGCGGCGTTGACCACCTGACCGAGGTGCTGCAGGATCACGCCGATTCCGTGTCCTTCACGCACGACGAGGCAGGCAAGCTCACCAAGGACCGGCGGATCATTATGGGCGCGGCGTTCACCGCGGAGTACTCGGTGGAGGGCGCCGCGCTGTGCAACCCGAGCGTCGTGCCGCACCCGGACCAGGACGGGCTGGAGCCCGGCCAGCTGCGCGTCGCCGTCGCCCTGCGCGCCATCGGCGAGGGCCACATCTCGTCCATCGAGTTCGTGTCCGCCGTGATCGGGCCGGGCGTCGCGTGGGAGTTCGGCGAGCGCCGCATGCCGCTGGTGCAGGCCGGGCTGTCACCGCCGCAGTGGATCCGCGACCACTTCGTGTCCACCCTCGACCACGAGATGGGCGGCCGCGGCATTGAACTCACCCGCGCCGTGGCCGGCGCGCTCCCCGAAGAGTTCTCGCCCGCGGACTTCGACACCGCGCTGCACGGGCTGCCACGCGTGCTGCTCAGCCGGCCAGAGGCAGTCCAGCATCTTGACCACCTGCGGACCATTGTCGACAGCGCCTACCGCGCCACGTTCCCAGGCGGCTCCGACTTGTCGCAGCGCATCCTCATGCCGGTCACGCCCGACGAGTCGAACGGAATGGAGGACGCGCGGTTCGTGCTGTGCACCTACCCCGACGGCACCACCGCGTACCGCGCCACCTACACGGCGTACGACGGCCACGCGATAGCGCCGCGGCTGATCATCTCGCGGGACCTGCGCGACTTCGAGATCCACCGGCTGTCCGGGCCTGCCGCCAAGAACAAGGGCATGGCGCTGTTCCCGCGTCACGTGGGCGGCGTGCTGTACGCGCTCACGCGGACGGACGGCGAGACGCTCGGCATTGCCACCTCTGGCCATGGCCGCGTGTGGGAGAAGCCGCGCCCCCTCCACACGCCCACGCAGGTGTGGGAAATCGTCCAGACCGGCAACTGTGGCTCCCCGCTCGAAACCGAGCGCGGCTGGCTGGTGCTGACCCACGGCGTCGGGCCGATGCGGCGGTACAGCATCGGGGCAATCCTCCTTGACCTTGACGACCCGACGCGAGTGCTGGCTACGCTCAACCGGCCACTGATCGAGACCGACGGCGACCGCGAGGGCTACGTGCCAAACGTCGTGTACTCATGCGGAGGGCTGATCCACGACGGCCGCCTGTGGGTGCCCCACGGCGTGGGTGACGACCGCATCCGGGTCGCGTCCGTGGAGGTCGAGCCGCTGCTCGACGCGATGACGCCCGTCCCCGCCTAGCGCGGGCGCGCCCCGGTAGATTCGGGGGTAGCGCCGACGGTGAGGAGCAGGCGATGCAGATGGGTGTTCACAGCGAGGTTGGCGCGCTGCGCTCCGTGCTGGTGAGCCGGCCAGGACTCGCGCACGAGCGCCTCACGCCGACCAACTGCGATGCCCTGCTATTTGACGACGTGGTGTGGGTGGAGCGCGCTCAGCAGGACCACGACGTGCTACGCGACGCAATCACCAGCCGCGGCATCGAAGCCATCGAGCTTGAGGACGTGCTGCGCGACGCGCTGTCCGTGCAGGCCGGCCGGGCGTGGGTGCTCGACCGCCTGCTCGAGCCGGACACCGAACCCGAGCTGCGGTCCTTCCTGGACGCCGCCCCAGCCGCGTTCCTGGCGACCCACCTGCTGGGCGGCATCGCCCCGGCCGACCTGCCCCCGGAGCTGCGGGCCGCTGTCCGCGGTGAGTACCTGGTGCCCCCGCTGCCGAACGCGCTGTTCACGCGCGACTCCTCGAGCTGGGTCTATGGTGGCGTGTCCGTCAACCGGTTCCACTTCGAGGCTCGACGTCGGGAGTCCATCCTGATGGCGGCCGTGTACAGGTTCGCGCCGCGGTTCGCTGGCGGTGGCGACGCAGCAGCGACCCGCATCTGGTGGGGCGCCCAGGAGGTCGAGGCGGAGCAACGCGGTGCGGAGCCCCCTACCGTCGAGGGCGGCGACGTCCAGATCCTTGGCAACGCCACGGTCCTGGTGGGCATGTCCGAGCGCACCAACCGCGAGGGCGTAGACGCCCTCGCCGCCGCCCTCTTCGAGGGCGGCGCTGCCGACCGCGTGATCGTCGCTCCCCTGCCCAAGCTGCGCTCCGCGATGCACCTCGACATGGTGTTCACGCTCGCGGACCGCGACCTCGCCACCATGTACCCCGCGATCGTCGACGGCATCAAGCCGTTCTCCCTGCGCCCCACGGACGGCGGCGGCGTCGAGGAAACCCCCGAAGCCGGCTCGCTGCCCCAGGTCGTCGCCGCCGCGCTGGGGTTGCGCAGCCTGCGCATCGTCCCGACGGCCGGGGACGCCGCGACGTCCGCGCGCGAGCAATGGGACGCCGGCAACAACGTCGTCGCGCTTGAACCCGGCGTGGTGCTCGCGTACGACCGCAACGTGCACTCGAACGCGGCCCTGCGCGCCGCGGGCGTCGCGGTGATCGAGGTGCCCGGCGGTGAGCTCGGGCGCGGCCGCGGCGGTACGCACTGCATGACGGCCCCGCTGCGCCGCGACGCCTAACGCGCACGGCGCGTCGCGTTCACGACGCCGAACACTCACGACGCCGAACACTCACGACGCTGGCACCCACGCCGTCGCGCGCATCCGCGCGACCCCGGCCCCAAGGCGTCGTCGCCCCGGAGCCAGGCTGCCGGCTACTTCTTGCCGAAGACCGAGGCGATCAGCCCCAGGATCACGCCCACCGTCAGCAAGACGAACGCGAGGTCAAGCTTGAACCCGCCGTCGAGCACGTGGACGAGCAGGATGGTCGTGGCGGCGATGGTCGCAAACCCCGCCCAGGTCCGGTTGCCGATGACCATAAAGATCACCACCAGCACGCCCGCGGCGAACAGCACAATGTTCTGGCCGCCGGACAGCTTGTCAAGGTTGAAGTTCGCGGAATTACCGCTAAAGAAGACGGAGATAGCGATCAGCACACCGCCGATCACTCCCAGCATGGTGTTTCGAGACATGAATTGCTCCTCCTGTTGGCCGGGAGATCGCACCCCGGGTACACCCGAGCCTACGCGCGCACGCGTTCACAGGACCGATCCGCTACTTTTGTTGTAGGGAATGCGTCGCGCCCGACCCCGGGCGACGCAGGAGTGGAGGCAGTCATGAACATGGCCGAGGCCGTCCGCTCAGTGCTCAGAAAGTACTTTGACTTTTCGGGACGCGCCTCGCGCGCCGAATACTGGTGGTTCAGCCTCGCCGAGACCATCCTGTTCACGGCGTGCTTCTTTGGGATGTTCAGCGGCGTCGACCTCACGGAGCCCGTCGATCCGACCAACTTCCTGTCGATCGACTTTGGCCCGTTCGGCAACCTGTGCCTGTGGGTGCTCGTGATCAGCAACATCTTCCTGTTCATCCCCGGGCTCGCGGTGACCGTCAGGCGCCTCCACGACGCCGGATTCTCGGGTGCCCTCATTTTCCTCAACCTGATCCCGAGCATCGGCGGCCTGATCGTCACGGTGCTGCTGGTCATGCCAAGTAACGCGGGCGGCAACCGCTTCGGGTATCACCCCGACGGACCGTCACTGACCCGCGCGGACTACGACGCGAGGCTGGGCAGAGTCGCTTCCGAGCGCTTTGGAAACGCTGGCCCCGGGAGCACCATCGGCGGCCAACCGGGCATGATCACTCCGGCGGGCCCAGGGTTCGGCGGAGGCAGTACGGGTGTCGCGGGCATGGGTGCCGCGGCAACCGGGATGATCGGCCAATACGGACAGCCAAGCATCACGCCGATGCCCGCCGCACCCGCGCAGCCGAGCATCACGCCGATGCCCGCCGCACCCGCGCAGCCAAACTTCCAGCCTCAGCCTTCGTACCCGCCGCAGCAGGGCTACCAGCCACAGCCGGAGGGCCAGCAGCAGCCGGCCCAGCAGGGCTACCCGCAACAGGGCTACCCGCAGCAGCCCGCGCAGCCCACCTACCCCGTGCGCGCCAGCAACCTCACGAGTCCTGGCACCACCTTCCAGCCCATGGAGCCAGCGCCTGTCCCCGAGGCCGATCAGCCGCCGCCCCCGCCACCGCCGCCACCGCCGTACTCGCAGGGCTAGCCGCCCGGCCTAGCGCGCTATCCCCGCCAGCCACGGGGTCGTACCCTGAGCGCATGTCCTCGTCGCCCGGCGCCGCCGCACCCGCGCCCAGCGGCCCTCCCGCCGCGTCCCGCGAGCAGACGCTCGTGCTATGGATCGCGATCATCGGATCCTTCGTGTCGTTCCTCGACGGCACAGTCGCAAACGTGGCCCTTCCCGCCATCCGCGACGAGTTCGGGGGCGGCCTCGCCACCCAGCAGTGGATGGTCAACGCGTACCTCATCACGCTGGGCGCGCTCATCCTGGTCGCAGGCTCGGTCAGCGACCTGTACGGCCGCATCCGCGTGTTGCGCGTGGGCATCATCGGGTTCGGCATCACGTCCCTCGCGGTCGCGGTCGCGCCCACGGCCGCGGTGCTGATCGCCGCCCGCCTGGTCCAGGGCGCGGCGGGCGCGCTGCTCGTGCCGAGTTCGCTGGCGCTGATCATGTCCAACTTCACTGGCGCGGCGCAGTCAAAGGCGGTGGGGGTGTGGACGGCCGCGACGTCCGCAGCGATGGTCATCGGCCCCATCCTCGGCGGAGTATTCGTGGACGTCGCGTCGTGGCGGTGGGCGTTCGCGATCAACGTGCTCCCCATCGCCGCCGTGCTCGCGCTTCTCACCCGCCTCGAGCAGAAGGACACACACGCGGCCGGCATCCGCATCGACTTCCTGGGCGCCGCGCTAGGTGCAGCCGGGCTGGGCGGCGCCGTCTACGCGCTCATTGAGGCGCCCGTGCTCGGCTGGGACTCCCCGGCGGTGTGGGCCACTTGCGCCGCCGGCGGGGTGCTGCTCGCGTGCTTCCTGTGGCGCCAAGCCACGGCAGCCGCGCCGATGATGCCGCTCGGCCTGTTCCGCGTCCGCAACTTCGGGTGGGGCAACGCCGCGACCTTCATGATCTACGGCGCGCTGGCACTCATCAGCTTCTCGCTCGGCGTCTACCTCCAAGAGGGCGCCGGGCTCAAGGCGACGGCCGCCGGGGCCGCCTCGCTACCGATCATCCTGATCCTCATCGCGCTCAGCGCGCAGATCGGTGGCCTCGCGGGCAGGCTCGGCCCGCGCCTGTTCATGACCGCAGGGCCGCTCGTGGCGGCGGCAGGGATCGCGCTCACGCTCAACGTGCGCGCGGACTTCAACTACTGGACGCAGGTGCTACCCGGCGTGGTGCTGGTGGGCCTTGGCGTCGCCCTCACGGTGTCGCCCCTGACGTCGGCCATCCTGGGGGCGATCGGCCCCGCGCAGTCCGGGATCGCGTCCGCGATCAACAACGCGGTGGCGCGCATCGCGGGGCTGCTCGTCGTGGCGATGATCGGAATGATCGTGGGCGGCCAGCTCGACCTTGACGGCTTCCATCGCGGCGCGATCGTCGCGGCCGGGATGCTGGTCGCAGGCGGCGTGTTGTCGTTCGTCGGCATCAGGAATCCAAGCGCCGACGCCGCGGAAACCTAGCGCTCGCGCGCCCTGCCCGGCGGGACTGAGGAGTCCCCGCCACCGGCGGCGCGCCGTTCGAATGGGGCGGGTGCGCTGCACACCGGATCCCTAGGCGTAGAGGGTGGTGCCGCCGGCGACGGGAAGCCTCAAGATGTCAGCTAGTGAACGCCGATCACCTTGCCCCCCAACCTAGGGGCACACACGTGACGGCCTCAACACGTATTCGTGTCAGATTGGTCTCATCTCCACGCGGACCAATCCACACGGGCACGGCATGCGAAAGTAGTCACGTGGGCATCCTCATCATCGTCGGCATCGTTTCCGGCATCATCACGGCCATCAGCCCGTGCGTCCTGCCGGTGCTACCGGCCATCCTCGCCAACGCGGCGGCCACCGTCAGAGTGCCGAGCGCCGTCGGCCTCGTCGACGTCGGCAAGAGGCCCGCTGCCGCGTCCGCCGACAAGGCGAGCCCCGCCAAGAAGCCTGTGGCCAAAGCGGGTTCCGCCAAGTCGCGCGCCGTCGCGACCCTCGCGACCACCGCCCCCACCCCGGCCCCGCGCGACCCCTCCCGGTGGCGCCCGGCCATCATCGTCGCGTCGCTAGCCGCGAGCTTCGCGCTTTTCACGCTCGTGGGCGGCACGCTGCTCAGCTACCTCCACCTGCCGGACACGCTGTTGAGGTGGATCGGCGTCGCGGTCATCGCGCTGCTGGGGCTCGCGCTACTGATCCCCGCGGTTGGCCACCTAGCCGAGAAGCCGTTCACGTTCTCGCGCCTTCCCACCCTCAACGCGGACGGCAACGCCGTGCTGCTCGGCGCCGGCCTCGGCCTCGTGTTCGTGCCATGCGCGGGCCCCGTGCTCACGGTGATCACCGTGCTCGCCGCGGGCAGCAAGCTGTCGTGGGGCCTCGTGATCCTGAGCCTGTCATTCGCCATCGGCGTGTCCATCCCGCTGCTCGGATTCGCCTACGGCGGCCGCGCCATCGCCGAGCGCGTGCGCGCCACCACGCGGCGCCTGCAACTCATCCGCGCCGTCGCGGGCGGAATCTTGCTGATCACCGCTGCGGGCACGGCGCTCAACTGGTTCGAGTCGGCCCAGCGGTGGGTGCCGTCATTCCTGACCGAGGTGCAATCAAGCATCGAGGAGAACGACTCGGTGAAGGCCCAGCTCGACTCCCTCACGGGGCGCGAGTCCCAGGCGGTCGGCGACGCCTACTCGTTTGACGACTGCGACAAGCGCGGCGGCGGCTACCTGTGGAACTGCGGTCCTGCGCGCGACTTGCCCGGCATCACCAAGTGGCTCAACACCGACGGCGAACAGCCGCTCACGCTCGAATCGCTCAAGGGCAAGGTGGTGCTCATCGACTTCTGGACGTACAGCTGCATCAACTGCCAGCGCACGTTCCCGTACCTCACCACCTGGTACGACCGCTACAAGGACGACGGCCTGGTGATCATCGGCGTCCACACCCCCGAGTTCACGTTCGAGAAGTCCGAAGACAACGTGCGCGCTGCGATCGACCGCTTTGGGATCAACTACCCGGTCGCGATGGACAACGACTTCGCTACCTGGACCGAGTGGGACCAGAGCTTCTGGCCCGCCCACTACCTGATCGACCGCGACGGCATCGTGCGCGAGGTCCACTACGGCGAGGGCGCCTACCCCGAGACGGAGCTGCGGATCCAGGATCTGCTGGGCGCCAAGCGCCAGGACCCCATCCTGTACCCCGCAGAGGGCACCACGATCGGCCGCACCCCCGAGTCCTACATCGGCGCCGCGCGGCTCAAGAACCTGTGGAACGAGCACGGCAAGGCGTACGAGGACTACCCGTTCGACCTCGTCGCAGACCCGCCGCCCAACTACTTCTCGTTCGGCGGCACGTGGCGGGTGGAGGACGAGTTCGCTAAGACGGTCAAGGACTCCCAGCTGGCCCTGCACTTCTTCGCGAGCGACGTCCACCTGGTGATCGCCGGCGAGGGCACCGTCACGGTCACGCGCGACGGCGAACCGGGCGTCAGCCACACCGTCAACGTCTCCGGCGAGCCACAGTTGTACACGCTGTACGACGACGGCGCGGTCGACGACACTCTGCGGCTGACGCTGAGTCCGGGATTACAGCTGTATGCATTCACGTTTGGGTAATAGCGGCCTGTGGTCTCCACAGGCGTTCACATAGCAGAGATGGTCAAGGCACACGGGAAGGAGTCGGCGTGACAGCGGAACGACGTTTGCGGCTCGTCCACGGCACCGCCGCCGAGGACACCGCTCAGGCGCGCGCCTCGATCGACGACGCCGACCCGCGCCTCGCCGCCGACCTCGACGCGCTCCTGGGCCGGTGCGCCCGCGGCTCGGCCGTCGCGTTCCAGCTGCTCTACGACGCCACCGCCGACAGCGTCTACTCACTCGCATTGCGGGTGGTGCGCTCCCCCGCGCTCGCCGAGGAAGTCGCGCAGGACGCGCTCGTCGAGGTGTGGCGCACCGCGTCCCGATTCAAGCCTTCAAAGGGCAGCGCCCGCGGCTGGATCATGACCATCGCGCACCGCCGCGCCGTCGACAAGGTGCGCCGCGAGCAGTCGCAGACGGACCGCATCGAATCCACCAAGAACCAGCCGCAGCAGCCCGACGCGCCGCAAGACGTGGTCGTGGACGCGCTCCAGGCACACTGGGAGGCGGAGCGCGTGCGCTCCGCTCTCGACGAGTTGACCGACCTTCAGCGCGAAGCCATCGACCTCGCCTACTACGGCGGCCTCACCCACGTGCAGGTGAGTGAACGGCTCGGCATCCCGCTCGGTACCGCCAAGACCCGCCTACGCGACGGCCTCATCCGCCTTCGCGACTCGCTGGGGGACGCGCTATGACCACGAACCTGCACTCCCTCACGGGCGCCTACGCGCTCAACGCCCTTGACGACGTCGAGCGCGCGGCCTTCGAACGCCACCTGCGCTCGTGCGCCGACTGCCAAGCCGAGGTCGCGAGCCTCGCCGATGCAGCGTCGGCGCTTGCCAGCGACCCGCGCCACCGCGCGCCCGACTCGATGCGCGGCGCCACCCTTGCCGCCGCTGGCGCAACCCCGCAGGTGGGCGACGCGAAGCCGCCGTCGCAACGCCCGCGCCGCCGGCTACTCACCTGGGTCGCGTCCGCCGCGGCCGTCGCCGTGATCGCGGTCGCGGGCGTCGGCGCCTTCCTGCGCGCCGCGGACAACGGCACGCCCGGACCCGCCGAGGCGCAAATGATGAGCATTCTCAGCGCGCCGGACGCCAAGACCATGGACATGCCATGGGGCGACGGCTCGTATGTGGTCGTGAGCGACTCCCGGCGCGGGGCGATCGTGATGATGCACGAGATCGCCATGCCCGCGGACGGCAACGAGTACCAGGTGTGGATGGTGCTTGCCGACGGCACGGCGGTGCCGTCGTCCACCTTCATGCCCGACGCCGATGGCAAGGCGATGGCGGTTGTCACCGGGGACATGTCGCACGTTGCGGCCCTGGCGATCACCTCAGAGCCGCACGGCGGCTCACCCGCGCCAACGGGTGACGTGCTCGGCGCCGCGAACCTGTAGCGCCCCGCACCAATCCGCCGCCGGGCGCGGGCCGAATGACGGGTATGTTGACACTCATCCTCGTCGGGCTCGTGTCCGGCATCATCACGGCCATCAGCCCGTGCGTGCTCCCCGTCCTCCCCGCGATCCTCACCTCGAGCGTGCAAGAGGGCGCGGAATCCAAGCGGCGGCCCGTCATCGTGGTCGCCGGCCTCGTGACCAGCTTCGCGGTGTTCACCCTGCTTGGCGGCTCGCTGCTGGGCCTGCTTCACCTGCCGCAGGACGTGTTGCGGTGGGTCGGGATAGTGGTGCTCGCGATCGTGGGCCTTGGCCTGCTGATCCCCGCGGTGGGGCACCTGCTCGAGGCGCCGTTCACGTACACAAAGATGCCCAAGCTCAACCGCAACGGCAACCCGTTCCTGATGGGCGTCGCGCTCGGCCTGGTGTTTGTGCCGTGCGCCGGCCCCATCCTCGCGTCCATCACGGTGCTCGCCGCGACCAACGGGCTGTCGTGGGGGCTTGTGGCGCTGACGCTAAGCTTCAGCGCCGGAATCGCCGGGCCGCTGCTGGGGTTCGCGGTCGCAGGTCAGGCGATCGCCGCGCGCATCAAGACGGTGCGCACGCGCCTGGCGACCATCCGCCGCGTCTCAGGCGCCGTGCTGGTAGTCACCGCCGTGGTCATCGCGACCAACGTGCTTGAGCCATTGCAGCGTCTAGTGCCCGGCGTACTCGCCGACATCCAGACATCGATCGAGGACAACTCCAAGGTCCGCGACGAGCTCGATTCGCTCGCCGGCCGCCCTGAGGTTGCTAGCGTCCCCGGCCAGTTCAGCTTCGACGAGTGCGCGCAAGACCCCACCGTGCTTCACGACTGCGGCCCTGCGCGCGACATCGTGGGCATCACCTCGTGGCTGAACACGCCCGGCAACGCGCCGCTCACCCTTGAGGAGCTGCGCGGCAAGGTGGTGCTGGTCGACTTCTGGACGTACTCCTGCATCAACTGCCAGCGCACGCTGCCGTACATCACCGCCTGGAACGACCGCTACAAGGACGACGGGCTGGTCATCATTGGCGTCCACTCCCCGGAGTTCGCTTTCGAGCACGTCGAGGCGAACGTTGCCGACGCTGCGGCGAGGTACGGCGTCACCTACCCGATCGCGCTCGACAACGACTTCAAGACGTGGCGCACCTGGGACCAGCGATTCTGGCCCGCGCACTACCTGATCGATCAGCAGGGCACGGTTCGCCAGGTCCACTACGGCGAGGGCGCGTACGACAGCACCGAGCTGCTCATCCAGGCGCTGCTCGATGCCCCAGCCACCGAGGTGGTCCAGGCAGACCCAGGCGACAACACCGCTGGACGCTCACCGGAGTCGTACCTTGGCTCGAAGCGCGCCATGTACCGCCAGAATGCCCAGGAGCCGGCGGCCGACGCTCCCACCGCGTTCACGTTGGCTGACCCGGTTGACCGCGACCGCTACTCCCTTGGCGGCACGTGGACAGTCGCCGAGGAGTTCGCGCGCGCCGAGTCCGACGGCCAGCTCGCGTATCACTTCTACGCGAGCGACGTGTTCCTGGTGCTAGGCGGCGAGGGCACGGTGACGGTGACCCGCGACGGCGACCCGGGCTACTCGAAGGTCGTGGACGTGACCGGCGCCCCGACCCTCTACACGCTGTACTCGGGCGACGCGACTGACGACACCCTACGGCTGTCCTTCACCGACGGCGTCGAGGCCTACGCGTTCACGTTCGGGTGACCACCAATCCGCGCACCCCGCGCGACCGAATCACCCATAGCGCCGCTCGACGGGGGCGGCGCCTCACGCAAGGAGAGAAATATGCGGAACCGAATGCGAATGCCCGCGATCGTCGCGATTGCCGCGGCGGCCACCCTCACCCTCGGCGGGTGCGGCCACACCGGCGACGAGACGAAGCCCACCACCACCTCGACCGACGAGATGACGCACGACGACACGATGACGGACGACACGATGACGGACGACACGATGACGGACGACACCATGACGGACGACACCATGACGGACGACACCATGACGGACGACACCATGTCCGACGACACCATGATGGGCGACGAGGGCTAGCCCCACACGTACGCGCTAGCGGCGCCCGTGGCCACCCGGCTCGGGCGCCGCTGGCGTTTGCGCCTACCGCCGTGCGAGCGCTTCGCACCCGTGTGAACGTGCGCGTTGCACAATCGTGACCGAACCCGAGATTCCGTGGCCGACCCGTTGCACAAATGTGGCATTTCGGAGACATACGGCAGGTAGACATACTCCTAGGTCCCGGCGTTGCGGCCTACGCCGCCGGACATCCAGCGGCGTTTCCATGTCCTCACACAACACCATTAGGAGAACTCTGTGAACAAGCGCACCCTCATTGCAGCCACGACCCTCGTTGCCGCTGCGGCTCTGACCCTCTCGGCATGTGGCTCGGACGACCCGGAGCCCACCGACACGACCACGACCCCCGCGGTCGAGGTCACTGTCTCCACGTCCCCGGCGGCATCGCCCGAGGCTTCGCCCGAGGCATCGCCCGAGGCGTCCCCCGAGGCTTCGCCGTCGCCGACGGCTGGCGAGTAGCACCACCCGCACGTCCGTCGAGGCCGGCTCCCGCGAGGGGCCGGCCTCGACGCCTTCAGGGGCCAGCCACGCCGTCGTCCCTGCGCGACTGGCCCGCGCTCCCGCGCGAACCTGGAAGAATGGCCCGCATGACTCAGCGCATCCCCGACCGCGTGACCGTTGACGGCCTCGAGCGCCGCTGGGACCTCGAATGGGAGGAGCGCGGCACCTACCGCTTCGACGCGTCCAAGACCCGCGAGCAGGTCTACTCGATCGACACGCCGCCGCCCACCGTCTCCGGCTCCCTGCACGTTGGCCACGTCTTCAGCTACACCCACACCGACGTCGTCGCTCGCTACAAGCGGATGTGCGGCCTCGAGGTCTTCTACCCGATGGGCTGGGACGACAACGGCCTGCCAACCGAGCGGCGCGTCCAGAACTACTACGGCGTGCGCTGCGACCCGACGCTTCACTATGTTGAGGGATTCGAACCGCCGCAGGTGGGCGGCGAGGGCAAGTCCGTCAAGGCCGCCGACCAGCTCCCGATCTCGCGCAAGAACTTCGTCGAGCTGTGCGAGCGCCTGACCGAGGAAGACGAGAAGCAGTTCGAGGCGCTGTGGCGCTACCTGGGCCTGTCCGTCGACTGGTCGCGCACGTACCAGACCATCTCCCCCGAGGCGCAGGCGGTGGCCCAGCAGGCGTTCCTGCGCAACCTCGCGCGTGGCGAGGCCTACCAGGCCGAGGCCCCCACGCTGTGGGACGTCACGTTCCGCACCGCGGTCGCGCAGGCCGAGCTTGAGGACCGCGACATGCCGGGCGCGTACCACCGCCTCGCGTTCGCCGGCCCGGACGGCCCCGTCCACATCGAGACCACCCGCCCCGAGCTCCTGCCCGCGTGCGTCGCGCTCGTGGCGCACCCGGACGACGAGCGCTACCAACCGCTGTTCGGCAAGTCCGTGCGCACCCCGCTGTTCGACGTCGAGGTGCCGGTGGTCGCGCACCACCTCGCGGCACCCGACAAGGGCTCCGGCATCGCCATGATCTGCACGTTCGGCGACACCACGGACGTCACGTGGTGGCGCGAGCTCCAGCTCGAGATGCGGCCCATCCTCGGCCGTGACGGCCGCCTGGTGGCCGAGCCGCCCGCCGGCATCGTGACCGACGCGGGGCTCGCCGCCTACGCGGAGCTCGCAGGCAAGACTGTCTTCAGCGCCCAGCAGCGCATCGTCGAGCTGCTTGCGGAGTCGGGCGCGATGGAGGGCGAGCCCAAGAAGATCGAGCACCCCGTGAAGTTCTTCGAGAAGGGCGACAAGCCGCTCGAGATCGTCACCAGCCGCCAGTGGTACATCTCCAACGGCGGCAAGGACGAGGCGCTCAACAAGGCCCTGCTCGCGCGCGGCGAGGCGCTCGACTTCGTGCCCGCCCACATGGGCAAGCGCTACGAGAACTGGGTGACTGGCCTCACCGGCGACTGGCTGATCTCGCGCCAGCGCTTCTTTGGCGTCCCCATCCCCGTCTGGTACGCCCTCGACGCGGACGGAAACCCTGCCTACGACAACCCCATCCTCCCCGCCGAGGACGCGCTGCCCGTCGACCCGGCGTCCGAGCCCGCCCCAGGCTTCGACGAGTCCCAGCGGGACCAGCCGGGCGGCTTCATGGGCGAGCCCGACATCATGGACACGTGGGCGACGTCCTCCCTCACGCCGCAAATCGTCACCGGCTGGCGCGACAACCCTGACCTGTACGCCCGCACCTTCCCCATGGACCTGCGCCCCCAGGGCCAGGACATCATCCGCACGTGGCTGTTCTCTACCGTCGTGCGCGCGCACCTTGAGAGCGACACCCTGCCGTGGAAGCACGCGGCCATCTCCGGCTGGATCCTTGACCCGGACCGCAAGAAGATGTCCAAGTCGAAGGGCAACGTCGTGACGCCCATGGGCCTGCTCGAGGAGCACGGCTCGGACGCCGTCCGCTACTGGGCCGCGAGCGCGCGGCTCGGCACTGACGCCGCGTTCGACACCGGCATGATGAAGATCGGCCGCCGCCTGGCCATGAAGGTGCTCAACGCGTCCAAGTTCGTGCTGGGCGCCACGGGCGTCGAGGGCGCCGCGAACCGTTCGCTTGAGGACGGCATCGCCGCGGCCGCGAAGGTCACGTCGGCGCCCGTCACCGAGGCGATCGACCGCGCGATGCTCGACGCCCTGGCCGAGGTCGTGGACGCCGCGACCGCCGCGTTCGAGGCGTACGACCACACCAAGGCCCTCGAGGTCACGGAGAGCTTCTTCTGGGAGTTCTGCGACGACTACCTGGAGCTTGTCAAGACGCGCGCGTACGACGGCGTCGCACCCGGCGAGGCCGTGGACGTCGACGCACCCTGCTCGCCCGGCGCCGCATCGGCCCGCTCCGCGCTTACTACCGCGCTCGACACCTTCCTGCGCCTCTTCGCGCCCGTGCTCCCGTACGCCACGGAGGACGTGTGGTCGTGGTGGCGCGAGGGCTCCGTGCACCACGCGGCCTGGCCGGACGCCGCCCCGTTGCGGGACGCCGCCGGGTCTGGCTCCGCCGGAGGGCGCGCCATGCTCGCCTCGGCGGGCCAGGCGTTCAGCGCGCTGCGCAAGGTGAAGTCGGAGGCGAAGGTCAAGCAGCGCGCGGAGATCGCGTCCGTCGAGCTGCTGGTCCCGGAGTCCAGGCTCGTTGCCGTCGAGGCCGCGCGCACCGACCTCGAGGTCGCCGGCCGCGTGCGGTCAATGACCATCGTGGCGGTCCCCGATGCGGGCGACGACGGCGAGCCCGCCTCGGTCACGACGCGCGGCGCGGAGCTCGTTCCCGACGAGGGCTAGCCCGGAGTCGTCAGCTTCCCCGGTTAGCGCCGCCCATCAACACCCAGATGCTCACGGCGATGGGGAAGGACGGTGCGTCGACAGCACGACGACGACCCAAGCCTCGACGCGATTCAGCGCCGTACCCCGACGGTTGGCGCGAACCCCCAGCACTCCGAGGATTAGCGCGACCAACGACAGCGCTCCGCCTGAGAGCAGCAGGGTCGCGAGTCCCCACCGCGCCTTCCAGTCCTCATCGCGCGTAGCGCGTGTGGCGAAGATCGCGTCTCGCTGTTCGTGGCGCGCTACTTGCTCACGAAAGGGCGCTGCCACCTCCGGGTCCATGGGCGCGGCCTCGGGGGCGTACGACCTCACAACGTTCGGCGACACCTGCTGCACCATGTCCGCGAGCAGCGTTGCGCTGCGAACCGTATGCGCGAAAGAACGTGGCCCGAACGCCACCTCGACCGAATACAGCCACCTACCTGAAATGACGATTGATCCCACGTCCATGCCGGGCGCGAGGAGCGTCTCCATCATCTTCGGCGACAGCATCGCGTGTGCGTACCGGAAGTCGGCCGACGCGACCGACCAGCGTCGGTTGAATTCAGCCGACTCGACCTGCACGTCGCGCCTGCTCGCATGGAGCCCCGCCATGGGCCGCGGGACCAACTCCACGGTGGGAAGCACCCACGGCAGTTCGATCATCGTGACCCAGTAGCCATGGACGGTAACTCCGCTTCGGTGCTGAACCAGAAAGCTCGAAAGCGGATGTCCATCGATCGCACCCTGCGCGAACAGCGCCGTGGGTCTGCCGCCGAGCCGCCCCATGGTGATGAACGGAAACGTCGATAGCCCGAAGGATTGAGCGTGGGGGCCACCCACCGAGAAGCGCATCCCCAAGTGAGCCGCCACCTTGCGGGCACGCGCGAGCCGCCATAGCGGCCCCGTAAGAACTAGCGCGACCACGGTGCCGACGATGCGCCACGGCAATGACGCCGAAGCGCGTGGAGTCGTAGGCAAACCCGTAATAGGTTGTGCCCGCCCCGAACCCAGCGATGACCGCAAGTGGCATGCCCACCGTTCGGGTGAGCCACGCGACCGTAGACACTTCCCCTCCCGGAATTGCTTCAGCCCGCATCGTCACAGTGGCGAGCGGGTACGGCCAAGGTACCGCAGTCCACACCGCGACGGGCGGCCGGTTGCGCCCGGCGAGGCCTCATCAGCGAGCAGCGCCGCCGACAAGGTTGAACCGACCCACTCGCGGTAGGTAACGGTGTCCCAATGCTCGACGTCCGTCAGATGGCGGTGCCCGAAGGCGTTCCCGACGGTCCACAGGATCGCCGCGACGTGTTCGCGCGGTTGTTCGCGCGCACGGAAGGAGTTGAGCCGCAGGGACCGCACACGGTACCTTTGAGCATCAAGGCGTGGCCCGCATGGTGCGCCGTCAGACTGGGGGCTCGCCGCTACGGCGGTCTCCTGCATTGAACTGAGGAGCACCATGTCCGTGCAGCGCCCCGTTCCCGCTGGCGCATTGCGCCGCCATGGACGCGCCCGATCCATCGCCGCGGCACTGTCGACCGCCGCGCTCGCCGCGGTCACGCTAACGCTGAGCGCCGCCCCCGCGAGCGCGACCACGAGCTCCGTGACTGATGAGACCGAGTTTCGCGCCGCTTTGGCCGGCTTTCCGTGCGACGGCTCGCCCGACGTCCTCGAGATCGCGAACGACATCACGTTCTCCAATTCTCCGGACCCGTCGTACGCGTGCGCCGATGACCTCACGATCACCAGCGCCGCGGGCAACCACTTCACGCTCGACGGAGCGTCGAGGTCCAACAGTCGGCTTCTCAACGCGGGCACCGCGACTGGCACCATCACGATCGCCGACCTCACCGTCACCAACTTCGAGCAGACCACCACGAGTTACGCGGCGTTCCGCTATGGCGGCGCGATTTGGGCTGGCGGCCCCGTGGTGGTCTCTGGATCAACGTTCAGCAACAACCACCTCAGCCTCACCGGCGGTGACTCCGGGGCGCAGGGCGGCGCAATCGCCGCCGTCGGCTCATTGACGATCCAAGCAAGCGCAGATTCCGACAGTTCCTTCACCAACAACTACGTCACAGCTAACTCCGGAAATGGCTCGTCCGCCGTCGGCGGTGCAGTCTGGATCAACGGCGCATTCGACATCACTGACGCCACCTTCACGGGAAACTTCGCAAGCGCGTACGGCCAGTACGGCACTGCCGAGGGCGGCGCCGTTCAGGGCGGCGGGACCCCGTCCTACATCACCGATTCGACCTTCTCTGGAAACAGCGCGGCATCGGCGACGGACGGTTACTCGCATGGCGGCGCGGTGCATCTCAACTCTGACCTGACCGTCGACGGCAGCAGCTTCGACTCGAACTCCGCGACTGCGCCCGGCCGCGAGGGCATGGGCGGCGCCATCTACACGGGCGGTACGTCCAACTTCGACAACTCTACATTCACCGACAACACGGTCCAGGGTGGCAACTGGATCAGCGGCGGCGGCGCGATCTACGGCTACGACGTGATCACGACAACGTCGACGTTTACGGACAACTCCGCGAGCTCATCGGCGTCGGGAACGATCTCCGGTGGCGCGGTGATGGCGACTCACAACAGCGCCGCAGCCAATTCCACGTTTACCGGCAACGCTGTGTGGGGCGACGGCACGTCGGCTGCGCAGGGCGGCGCAATCTGGACGTCCAGCCTGGCGTTGGCAAGTTCGTCGACGTTTACCAGCAACAGCGCGAACGGAAGCGGTCTGTCCGGCTACGCGTATGGCGGCGCCATTTACGCCGACTCCGTAGCATCGTCATTCTCGACGTTCAACAAGAACAGCGCTCAGCACACTGCCGCGGGCGGCTACGCGGTTGCTGGGGCGATCTTCGGGAACACGGCTGCGTCCGTGTACGCGAGCACCCTCACCGCCAACACGACGACGAGCGCCACCGCAGGCAACACCTACGGCGGCGCGATCGTCGCGTATGGCGTCTTCGCGTACAGCTCGACGATCGCCGGCAACACCGCGAGTAACGGAGGAAATATCGACTCCGCGGAGATCACGAGCTACGGCTCGGCGATCGTCGGAGCGATCGGCGACGGCAACTGCTACTCGGGCACGTCCGCCACGAGCTATGGGTACAACTTTGACGACGACGGCACGTGCTTCCCGACCTCCGGCACAGACTTCGGAGACGGCGTAAACCCGAAGCTTGGCAAGCTCAAGGACAACGGCGGCCCCACCAAGACCATGCTCCCCGCGACCGGCAGCCCGCTCATCGACGCCGCCACCGACGGCGAGTGCGTCGCGGGCCACGCGAGCGACGCGGGCTTCACCCCCGACACCGACCAGCGGGGCATCGCCCGCCCGGGCGCGACGTGCGACATCGGCGCCGTTGAAACGCTGGCGGACCTCACGTTCACGATCGACACCGGCCACGGCATCATTTACGGCACCGTCATCAACGGCACAGGGGTGAGCGCCAACGCGTACGTTGACCCGGGCACGCTTGGCACCCCACCGTCCACTGCGGTGTTCCCGTACGGAGCACTCACGTTCACGGTCGACGTGCCCGCCGATGGCTGGACCGTCACCGTCCAGCTTGAGTTGCCCTCGCACGTCAACCAGCTGTGGAAGTTCAACAATTCCACGTGGGCCAAGATGACGGGCGTCACCTTCAGCGGTCACACCGTCACCTATGACCTCACCGATGGTGGGGCAGGCGACGACGACCTCACGGCTAACTCCCAAATCGTGGACCCGGCCGCCCCCGGCATCGGCCTTTCCTTCACGGGCTAGGGCCGACGCCGGCGGCCGCGCCGGGTTTGTCACACCTCACACTCGCGCGCGCGCGAATATGTGTGAGCATGCAACAATAGTGTCGAAACGATTCGACGCCGTCGTCGCTCGTGTACCCCCACCCCCCTAGACGAGGCAACGTGACTCCCGACCACCCATCCGCCACACCGTACGAACCGTGGCCAGCCGACCCGAGCGTCGTCACCGCCAAGCCGCCCAAGGGCGTCTCCGTGCGGCGCGCCTGGGCCGCGCTGACCGTACTCGCCACCGCCGCGTTCCTCTTCGTCACGAACGAGATCAGCCCCGTGGGGCTCATCACCCTGATGGCCGACGGCCTGGGGCGCACGCCGTCCGAGATCGGGTTCATCAGCACGGTATTCGCCGGCGTCGTCATGCTCGCGTCCGTCCCGCTCGCGCTCCTGACCACCCGCCTGCCTCGCCGCCCGGTGCTGGTGGGAGTCGCGGTGGCCCTCGCGATCGGCGTGACCATCGAGGGAACCGCGCACAGCTACGAGCAGCTAGTCGCGGGGCGCGCATTGACGGCCATGGCGCACGCGCTCTTCTGGGGCGTCGTCACTCCCGCCGCTGCCGGCATGTTCCCCGCCGCCGTGCGCGGCAAGTCAGTGTCGCGGCTACTGTTGGGCGCATCGGCCGCTGGCGTCCTTGGCCTGCCCGCCGCGACGTGGCTCGCGCAACGCACCTCGTGGCAGACGCCATTCCTCGTGATCGGCGTCGCCGGCGTGCTGGTCGCCATCGCGATCGCGATCGTCATGCCCAACTACAAGACCGCCGAGGGCTCGGCGCCGCGCGGGGAGCTACCGTCCGGGCGCCGTTACGCGCGCATCCTTGTCGCCACCGGCCTCACCACGGCCGCCATGGCGGCAACCTGGACGTACATCAAGCCGTTCTTCGAGGGGGTCACCGGCTTCCACGCCGAGACCGTGCCGACGCTGCTGCTCTTCGCGGGCGCCGTGGGCCTGGCGGGCATGTGGCTTGCGGGAATCGTCACCGACCTCGCGCCGGTCAAGTCCGTGGTCGCGGCGATCGGTTCGCTGCTGGCGCTGTGGGCGGGGCTTGCGCTGTTCGGCGCCAACAAGGGCGTGCTGATCGGCGGGCTCGTGGTGCAGGGCGTCGCGTGGTCCGTATTCGTGGCGGCGATGGTCGTGTGGGCGATGCGCCACTCGCCGTGGTCGAGCGACCTGGGGGTCGCGCTGTACGCCGCGACGTTCAACGCTGGCAACGCCGTGGGCTCGTTCGCGGGCTCGTTTATCTTGGGTGGGCCGGGAGCCTCGTGGCTGCCGGTGGCGAGCATGGCTGCCACCGCCGTGGCGTTCGCCCTCGTCGTCACCGTCCGCAAACTGCGGCGCCGAAGCGGGCACACAGCAGGACGCGCCGCCCGATAGTCGCGGCGACGCGTCCTGAGCCCAAGGAGGAGGGCTACCCGGCGATGAGGTGGATCACTCCCCACACCGCCGTGGCCTGATACCCGGTGCCGCTGGTGTCGCTCCAGTTCCGCACCGAGTCGCGTTCGCCGTTCGACGCATCGTTCACCTGCAAGTCAAAGCCATGCGTGGTGCCCGCGCCGCCAAGCCCAAGCATGTCGATCGCGACCTCGACGACGTAGCCGTCGTCGACTTTCTTGGTCGCCGACGTCACGCGCGCCTTCTGCGCCGCCTCGTCACCCGACCCGAAGGACAGCACGTTGTCGGCAGATATGCGCAGCTGCATGTCCTCCGGGCGGTACGCGCCCGCCTTCGCGTTGCCGGCGTCAACATAGATCTCGACCGAGTCCCGAGTCCAGGGGTCGGCGCCCGTGAGGTCAATCTCGTCGTCCACGACGTGCATCAGGACGTAAAGCTTGTCGCCGCGCCACATGACCTCCGCCTGCGCCTCGGCGCCTGCGTCACCCTGGACCGGTTGCGGCGTGCCAAACGCGGTCGCGCTGTCCCACGCGGCCTCGCGCACACCGTCGATCTTGGGTGCGGCCGACGCCTCGGTTACGTCGGACTCGGCGGTCACCACCTCTGAGTCTGGGTCCTCGACGGGATCGAGAAGCCCAGGCTCGGCGCCGTCGACTATCCCGAAGTAGGCCTGCTTGGGCTCAAGGTCGTCCGTGAAGACGAGCGGCCCGCCGTCGGCACTTCGCCAACTGCGCCCGTCCGTGAGGCCCCACATCGTCACCGAGAACATCTGGTCGGAGTAATCCCTGAACACCCGGAACGCGTCGCGGTAGTAGTAGCCCTGGTTGATGAACTTTGCCTCCGACTCTGGAGTGCCGGTGGTGACGTCGAACTCCGTCACCGCCTGCTTGAGCCCGAACTCGTGCATGTCGGCAAGCGCGGCATCGAGGTTCGCCACGGGCATCGTCATGCTGACGTGGAACTGGTGGCCGATGCCGTCGATCGGCACCCCGCGGTCGAGCAGCCGGGAGATCAGCGCCTTGTAGCGGTCGCGCTTTCCCGACTGCTCGGTGTTGTAGTCGTTGATGAACAGCGCAATGGGGTGGTCCGCGTTCGGGTCGGCGTAGGTGTCGTTGAAGGCATCGTTCGCGTACTCGAAGGCGAGGTCGATGAAGTCCTCCCCGAGGATGCGGTTCCACTCGGACGCACGCAGCCCGCCCGGGTCCGTGCTCCCGTCCGAGATCACCTCGTTGACGACGTCAAACGCGACGAGCGGGTTGGTGCTCGAGCCGAACAGCCCGTACTCGGAGGCGAGGTAGTTCGCGACGCCATAGATGTGGTCCTCCATGCGCTGGCGCAGGATCTCCTTGTCCTTCTTCGACGTCGTGAGCGGGTTGCCGTCCGCGTCCTGGAAGAACCAGTCCGGCGTCTGGTCGTGCCACACCAGGACGTGCCCATAGACGCCGATGTTGTTGTTTTGGGCGAAGGTCATGATCGCGTCGACGTCTGGCGACGGGCGGAAGTTGTGGTCCGCGTCGTACCAGGCCTCGGGCTTCATGTGGTTCTCGGGCGTCACCTGGTTGAAGTGGTGGAGCAACAGCTGGGACGGCGAGCCGGCGGTCTCGCGGCTGTCGATCGCGACGCCCACGGGGAAGTCGACGGTGTCCTTGATGGGGGTCAGGTCGGACTCGAAGGTGCCCGCGTTGGGTGCGGTGATCACGATGTCGTCCACCATGAACGACGACGTGTTCGTGCCGGAGTACGCCGTCTCGAAGTAGATGTACGCCTGCTCGTACGCGGCGGGCGTGAAGCTCGCGGTCACGTCAACCCAGCCGTCCGCGGACATGCCGCTGAACTGCGCGAGAGTGTCGTAGGAGTCCGCGCCGTCGGTCGTGCGCCGCAGCGTGAGCCAGAGATCGCCGGGCGTCTCCCCCGCCGCGAACTTGAGGGAAGCCGAGAGGTTGTAGGTCACGCCAGGGGCGAGGTCGCCGGTGACGTCGCGGCCGATGCCCGAGCCCTGTGAGGTCCTGTCGCTCACGAGCGCGGACTGCACGCCGGACGCTGCGTCGGCGTCCGTCGCCGCCACCGTGGGCGCGCCCGTGCCGTTGTCGCGAGGCCCCCAGCCGTCAAGCCCGTCCTCGAAGCCCGACCGCAGTACTGCGTCGTCCGCGACGGAGGGCGAGACCTGCGGCGCCGGAGCGTCGTCTCCGCCACGCGACAGGACGGCGGCCGTACCCGCGCCGACGACGGCGACGATGGCCGCGGCGGCTATGACTTTGCGACTGACACGGGTCACGGGGACTCTCCTCGTCGAGACTCAGCGGCCAAGCAACGATGCCGGGCGGGCGGCACCCACGGGCCTTCGGGAGCCGCTTGCGAAAACGTTATCGCAAACGATTTCGATGTCAAGATGCGGCAGCGTAACAATTGCGTGACGGCGGCCGCGCGCGGGCCTTCTGAGCGGGCGCGCGCGCCGGCTACGGCGCCCTAGGCGGACTTGGCGGCGGGAGCGGCGGCGGGGCCGTCGTCACCCGTGCCGTCGCCGCCGGTGCGCTCGCGCTTGAGCGTCTGCGCCTTCGACACGATGGACGGGGCCACCCGGTCCATGACCGTCTCGCGCGTGATGACTACCTGGCCGACGTCCTCGCGGCCGGGGACCTCGAACATCGTCTCCTGGAGGACTTCCTCAAGGATGGAGCGAAGACCGCGGGCGCCGGTGCCGCGCTTGAGCGCCTGCTCGGCGATCGCCTGAATCGCGGACTCCTCGAACACGAGCTCGGCGCCGTCGATCTCGAACATGCGCTGGTACTGCTTCACGAGCGCGTTCTTGGGCTCGGTGAGAATCTTGACCATGGACGGGATGTCGAGCGGCGACACGGTGGCCACCACCGGCATGCGGCCAATGAACTCAGGGATGAGCCCAAACTTGTGGAGGTCGCCCGGCTGCACCTCGGCAAAGAGGTCGGTGTTGTCGGCCTCCTTGAGCTGCGAGCCGAAGCCGATGCCCTTGCGGCCCACGCGGTGGCTGATGATCTCTTCGAGGCCAGCGAAGGCGCCGCCAAGGATGAACAGCACATTCGTGGTGTCGATCTGGATGAACTCCTGGTGCGGGTGCTTGCGCCCGCCCTGCGGCGGCACCGAGGCCACCGTGCCCTCGAGGATCTTGAGCAGCGCCTGCTGCACGCCCTCCCCCGACACGTCGCGCGTGATCGAGGGGTTCTCGGCCTTGCGGGCCACCTTGTCGATCTCGTCGATGTAGATGATGCCTCGCTGAGCCTTCTCGACGTCGTAGTCGGCGGCCTGCAGCAGCTTCAGCAGGATGTTCTCGACGTCCTCGCCCACGTAGCCGGCCTCGGTAAGCGCGGTCGCGTCCGCGATGGCGAACGGCACGTTGAGCATGCGCGCGAGCGTCTGGGCGAGGTACGTCTTCCCGCAGCCCGTGGGTCCGATGAACAGCACGTTCGACTTCGAGATGTCGACCTGCTCCTCGTCGACCTGCTTGGCGCCCTTGGCTGCGGGGGCGTCCTCCCGGCTCGCGCCAGGGACCACGGGGCGGGACGCGGCCGCGACGGTCTCCTCGGCGGACAGGCCGCCCTTGTCGGCGCGCGGCTTCACGTCTGCGGAACGGATGCGCTTGTAGTGGTTGTAGACGGCGACCGACAGGGCGCGCTTGGCTTGCTCCTGGCCAACGATGTACTGCTCGAGGAAGTCGAAGATCTCGCGCGGCTTGGGGAGCTCGGTGAGCTCCTGCTCCACGGCCTCGGCGAACTCCTCTTCGATGATCTCGTTGCAGAGCTCGATGCACTCGTCGCAGATGTAGACGCCGGGGCCGGCGATCAGCTTCTTGACCTGCTTCTGCGTCTTGCCGCAGAAGGAGCACTTGAGCAGGTCGCCACTGTCAGCGGGTCGTGACATGCCGCGCTCCTTCCGTCGGTTGTGCGCGGCGAGAACCCCGCAACAGAGTCAAGCCTAACCGCGAGGTGGCATCGCGCGCTGGGTCAACACTCCGCGTGGCGAATTCACCCAGTGCGCGCTCGCGCCACTCGCTAGGCGGGCTTCGCCACCTCCGGGTCGCCCTTGCGGGAGGCCAAGACCTGGTCGACGATGCCGTACTCGAGCGCCTGCTTGGCGCTGAGGAACGTGTCGCGCTCGATGTCCGCGCGCACCTTCTCGGCCTTCTGGCCAGTGTGGTGGGAAAGCGTCTCTTCGAGCCACTCGCGCATGCGGATCATTTCCTCGGCGTAGATCTCGATGTCCGACGCCTGGGCACGCGAGCCACCTTCAATGCGCGGCTGGTGAATCATGACGCGGGCGTTCGGGAGCGCCAAGCGCTTGCCCTTGTCGCCAGCGGCGAGGATCACGGCCGCGGCCGACGCCGCCTGCCCCAAGCACACCGTCTGCACCTGCGGCTTGATGTACCGCATGGTGTCGTAGATCGCCGTCAGCGCAGTCTGCGAGCCGCCGGGCGAGTTGATGTACATGGTGATGTCGCGGTCCGGGTCCTGGGACTCGAGCACAAGCAGCTGCGCCATGACGGCATCGGCGATGTCGTCGTACAGCCCGATGCCGAGGAAGACGATGCGGTCCTCGAACAGTTTCGAGTAGGGGTTGGTCGTGCGGTAACCCTCGGCGGTCCGCTCCGTGAACTGCGGAATCTGGTAGTTGCCGTTCATCATCGGCCCGGCCGTGATGGCGGCCGCCCGGAGCGCCCGATACTCTTCGCTACTCACGCCTTGCCTCCCTGGGACTTGTCGCCGGCCTCGCCTGCGTGGGTCACAACCTTGTCGATGAGCCCATACTCGAGAGCGTCGGCCGCAGTGAACCAGCGGTCGCGGTCGCCATCCTTGATGACCTGCTCGACGCTCTTGCCGGTCTGCTCCGCTGTTAGCTCGGCGAGCTGGGCTTTCATGTGCATGATGAGTTCGGCGTGAATACGGACGTCCGTCGTCGTACCCCCGATGCCGCCGGACGGCTGGTGCATCATCACGCGGGCGTGGGGCGTCGCGAATCGCTTGCCCTTCGCGCCGGACGACAGCAGGAACTGCCCCATGGATGCGGCCATGCCCACGGCGACGGTCGCGACGTCGGGCTTGATGTACTGCATCGTGTCGTAGATCGCCATGCCCGCGGTGATCGAGCCGCCGGGCGAGTTGATGTACAGGTAGATGTCCTCGTCGGGGTTCTCGGCGGCGAGCAGCATCATCTGGGCACAGATGGCGTTCGAGTTGTCGTCGCGCACCTCAGAGCCCAGCCAGATGATGCGTTCCCGCAAGAGTCGGTTGAAGATCGAGTCCTGTAGACCCATACCCATTCCCTGCGGGCCGTCGAGGCTCGGCGTCGCCGGCCCGGTGGTCGAATTGGTCACGCTTCCTCCTGATGACGTATGCGATGACAGTAACGCGACACGGCGCACCACCCATGCCCAATCCGGGCCGTTTTCGCTACGGGGTGAACATGGCCCGCGATAGCATTGAGGCGCAATTGTGGCCCTGTTTGCGCTGAGATGCGAGGTCTACCGATGGCGACGCCAACCGACGGCTGGACCAACTCCCCCACACCGCCTGGGGCCGTGCCTGGATTCAGTTCTCAGCCCGTGTCCGGCGACGTGCCTGGATTCAGTTCTCAGCCCACGCCCGCGGCCGCACCTGGATCCTACCCCAAGGACTGGATGGGCATCGTGGCGCTGATCGCGCCGTTTGTGGGCCTTGCGATCGCGGGAATTGTCTTCGGCCACCTGGGAATGGCCGCCAACGTGCGCGGCGAGGCCAACAACGAGGGGCTTACCAGGGCGGGCCTCATCGTGAGCTACATCTTCACGGGGGTCGGCGTGCTCGCGACCATCCTCTACGTCGTGTTGATCGTCATCGTCCTTCGCGACTGACGCAACCACAACGCGTCGGGCAGATGCGACAGAGGTTCGCACTCCATTCGCGGCGCCACGGCCTTCACCGGGCGCGCGTCGCCCTCGCGCGATAGTGTCGGGACGTCGCAAAGGCGGCGCACGCACACGAAGGCACGGAGCTATGGCCAACGCATCGGACTCCTGGGGTTCGCCCAGCGGCGAGCCCGAGACCCCACGGGGCTTCACTCCCCCGCAGGTTCCCCCACCGCCGCAGATTCCCCAACCCCCGCTCGCGGGCAACGTCACGCCGCAGCCGTCGGACATCATCCCGCCGCCGCCTGGGTTCCACGCCACGCCGCCGGGGGCGCCAGGCATTCCCCCAGCGCCGGGATACGGGGCGTATCCCACGTACCCCAAGAACTGGATGGGAATCGTCGCGCTGATCGCGCCGTTCGCGGGATGCATCATCCCCGGCGGCGGAATCGCGGGAATCATCTTTGGACACCTTGCCCTCGCCGCGTACGAGCGAGGTGAGGCGAACAACCGCGGCCTCGCGCTCGCCGGACTCATCGTGAGCTACGTGTTCACCGCGATAGGTCTGATGTATATCTTCGCCTTCATCGCGTTCTGAGCTGCCGCCGGGCAGTCGAACGCAGGGCTACTCGGCCGCGGCCTTCTTCTTCGCGTCGTCCTCGTCCGTGCCGATCACGGCGGACAGGTCAACCACCTTGCCAGCGGTGTCCTTGACGGTCACGCGGCGCAGCGCGATCGCGGTCGCCTTTGAGCGCGCGACCTCGGCAACCATGGCAGGCACCTGGCCGGCCTTCTGCACTTGCTCGATGAAGGTGTTCGGGTCCATGCCGTACTGCCGGGACGCGTTGAGCATGTAGTCGAGCAGCTCGTTCTGCTCCACCTCGATCTCGAGGTCATCCGCGAGCGTGTCAAGGAGAATCTGGGCCCGCAGCGCCTGTTGCGCCTCCTCAAGCACCTCGGCGCGGTGGACGTCGTCCTCGAGGCGGTTCTCGTTCTCGAGGTGGCTGTGCACCTCCTGCTCGATGACCTTCTTGGGCAGCTCGAAGTCCGTGTTGTCGCGCAGGTGCTCCAGCAGCTTCTCGCGTGCCTCGACCGCCTGGTTGTTGCCCTGAATGCGCCCCGCCTGCTCGCGGAGGTCCTCGCGCAGCTCGGCGATGGTGTCGAACTCGCTTGCGAGCTGGGCGAAGTCGTCGTCGGCCTCGGGGAGTTCGCGCTCCTTGACCGCGGTCACCTTCACCTTGATCAACGCGGTTTCGCCCGCGTGCTCGCCAGCCGCGAGCGGGCCCTCGTAGCTCGTCTCTTCGCCGCCGGTGAGGCCGACGACCGCCTCGTCCAGGCCGTCGAGCATGTTGCCCGAGCCCACCTGGTAGGACGTGCCCTGAACGTTGTCCACCTCGGCGCCATCGATCGAGGCCGCGAGGTCAAGCGTCACAAAGTCGCCGTCCGCCGCTGGTCGGTCAGTGGACTTGAGCGTCGCGAAGCGCTCGCGCAACGTGTCGAGGCGCGCGTCGACGTCGGCCTCGGAGACCTCGGTCGGCGCAACCGTCAGGGTCAAGCCGTCAATCTTGGGGAGCTTGACCGTGGGGCGGATCTCCACCACGGCGGTGAACTCGAGGCCCTGATCCTCGCCGTCGGGCTCGGGGACCTTGGTCAGCTCGATCTCGGGCTGGCCGAAGGGGCGGATGTCGTGCTCCATGACGGCGTCGGAGTACCACTCCGCCAGGCCGTCGTTGATCGCGTGCTCAAGCGCGGCACCCTTGCCGATGCGCTGCTCGAGGATCTTCGCGGGGACCTTGCCCTTGCGGAAGCCGGGGATGTTCACGGTCTCGCCGATGTGTTCAAAGGCGTGCGTGATCATGGGCGCCATGTCCTCTTGAGTGAGGTTGACGGTGAGCTTCACCGTGGTGGCGTCAATGGTTTCGATGGCGCTGGTCACTGCTACTCCTGGAAGCTTGCTTGAAGGTGGCCCGCTGGCGCGGCCGGGACCGCGCAAGACTCAAGGAGTCTACCGGTTCGCGCGGGCCTCGCTTCCTGATGGGCCAGAACCTACGGCTGGGCCCTTCCCGCCTCGAGCCGCTCGGCACGCGCGGCCACCCACACGTCGTGTGCGGCGCCGGCGTTGAGCACGCCGATAGCCACGCCGACGATGATGTCCGGCCAGCCCGAGACCCACACGATGGTCACGCCCGCGGCGGCGATAATCGCGAGGTTCGCGAACGCATCGTTGCGCGCCGACAGCCACGCGGCCTTGGCCATGCTCCCCTGCCGCTTGCGATGGCGCAGCAGGATGATCGCGCACGCGAGGTTCACGATGAGCGCGCCCAGGGCGGTGAGGGACAGCGGCACCGTCTCGGGAGGCAGCGGGTCGGCGATCTTGACGATGGCCGTCCAGATGGTCGCGACGGCCGGCACCAGGATCACGAAGGCGAGAACGCTGCCGATGCGCGATCGCGCCACGAGCGACATTGCCACCGAGCCGAAGATCAGGAAGTTGATCAGGCCGTCCTCAAGGAAGTCGACAGAGTCGGCGAACAGCGACACCGAGCCCAGCAAGCGGGCCGCGACGAACTCGACGCCAAAGTACGCGACGTTGAGGATCGCCACCCACAAAACTGCACGGCGAAACGCGCGCGAGCTCAACTAGTGCCTGTGGACGGAGTACTCAAACACGATCGCGGGCAGGCCTTCATCCGCGCCCGAGCCAGGAGCTACCCAGCCGGTGTTGTCGGCGTAACCTGCCGTGTAGGGCGTATTTGTCGCCGGGACGCCTTCGAACACGCGCATGTTTATCGGGTTGCCGTCGCCGACGATCCAGTAGCTGTAGTTGTGCCCACTGTTGTACGGCCCCCACTCCACGAACCTGTCGTTGATTTGCGTCTCCAGGTTGCGCGCGTCTGGCGAGGGGCCCTCGTCCCACGTGGTCCAGTCGTCGGTAGTTGTGTAGCTCGCGTCGACTTTGTGCGCCGTGCCGTCGTCCCAGTCGCCCTGCACCTCAATCCAGTAAATGTGGTGCCGCTTCGTCACGAAGGGCGCGGTGTTGCCGGAATCGAGGCTCAGCAGGTCAGTTCCAGCAGGATCGTTGACGGCGAACGATGCGTTGCTGACCGGAAAGTCCTGGCCGTGGCAGACGGTCTTGAGGAACTTGTGAAGGCGCATACCGACCTCGCGGGCGTAGATCGCGCCTGTGTCGGCGAAGTCCTCGAGGGCGGCTGGTAGGCAGTGCTCGTGCCGCAACAGGCTGCGAATCCAGCGCACACACTGGTGTCGATTGTGGAACGAGACGTCGTCGAAGTGTTTCCAGCCACCGTGCCGACACTCGGCGACGGTCGTAGGGAACGACGAGGTGCTCGACGGCGACGCGGTAGCGGGGCCGCTCAGCCCGACCGCAAGGCCGATGGTGAGCACCAGCACCCCAATGGCTGACAGACCCTTCGCCCGGGCCCGACCAAGAGCCGTGTCCCTCGGCGCCGAGGCCGATTCAGTGTGCGCGCGTGCCATAGGAAGCTCCCTCCGGATGCTTGCAAATATACGCCCGAATCGGGCGAGCGCAAGGGTGCACGGGCGCGCTCCGCGTTTTGCCTCCGACCCCTCGCGAGACTCACCCGTGCGCGACACTCACCACCGTCGGGGTGTTCGGCAAAACGCTGCGCGTTTTGCCTCCGACCCCTCCTCGCTCGGCCGCCCAGTCGGGGTGTTCGGCAAAACGCTCCGCGTTTTGCCTCCGACCCCTCCCTCTCTCGGCGGAGATTCGAGCTAGCTCGATCTCCGCCTCGTTCAGTCGGGGTGACAGGATTTGAACCTGCGACCCTCTGCTCCCAAAGCAGATGCGCTACCAAGCTGCGCTACACCCCGTTGCGGGAAGACCCGCGATACCCGCGATCCCGCAGGCTCGGCTACTCTAGTACGCGCCGCCCACGCGGCATGCGGGTGTAGCTCAATGGTAGAGCTCCAGTCTTCCAAACTGATTACGCGGGTTCGATTCCCGTCACCCGCTCCATCTCCGCTCGACCGACCACCCCAGGGTGACGTCAGGGGCGACACTCATCATCGCGGCCGACGCGCGTCAGGGTGTTCGCTGGCTTAGTGTGGCGACATGACCGTAATTGACATTCAGGACGTCACCAAGACGTTCGGCAGCGTCACCGCCCTCAAGGACCTCACAGTCGAAGTCCCCACGGGCATCGTCGGGCTGGTGGGCGCGAACGGCGCCGGCAAGTCCACTCTCATCAAGATCCTGCTAGGACTCCTCCCCGCGACCAGTGGCACCGCCACCGTGCTCGGTTTCGACGCCGCGACCGAGGGCCTCAAGGTTCGCGAACTCGTGGGCTACATGCCGGAGTCCGAGTGCCTCCCGCTGGACATGTCGGGCACCGAGTTCGTGGTGCACATGGCCCGCATGTCCGGCCTCCCCTACGTAGCCGCCCGCGAGCGCGCCGCCGACACGCTGCGCCACGTGGGCCTGTACGAGGAGCGCTACCGCCCCATCGGCGAGTACTCCACCGGCATGAAGCAGCGGGTCAAGCTGGCGCAGGCGCTCGTCCACGACCCCAAGCTGGTGCTGCTCGACGAGCCCACCAACGGCCTCGACCCCGCCGGCCGCGACGAGATGCTCGAACTCATCCAGCGCATCGGCACGGACTTCGGCATCTCCGTCGTAGTCACGTCCCACCTGTTGGGCGAGCTCGAGCGCATCGCGGAGCACATCGTCGCCATCGAGTACGGAACACTGCAGCGTTCGGCTCGCATAGCCGACGCCACGCGCCAGCTCGCGGACTTCGAAATCGAGGTGTCGGACAAGGGCGCGGCCGTCGCTGAGGCAATGCGCAAGGCGGGCCTGTCCGTCACAGATGGCAAGGACGCCAACACCTTCATCCTCGCCACACCGCGACCCGAGCAGGTGGACGCCGCCGTCGCGACTGTCGCGGCCCACAAGGTTGGCCTGGTGCGGCTCCAGCGGGGGCGCCACCGCTTGGCGGAAATCTTCGACAAGGAAGGGGAAGCGGCATGACCGACACTCCCGCCGGTGCGATTCACGACATCGGCTTCCGCCGCTACGAGGGCCCGCGGTTGGGCCGGGGCTGGGTCTTTCGCTCGCTCATGATCGACACCATCCGGGGCTCGTTCGGCCTTGGTCGCGGCGCCAGCGCAAAAGTCATCCCCGTCGTCGTGCTGGTGTTCCTGAGCTTCCCCGCCGTGTTCTTCCTGGTCCAGCTGTTCCTCGTGCCGGACTTCACGGGCCAGGACCCACAAACGTACGCAGAATTCGCGGTGAGTGCGGGCTTCTTCTTCACCGTGTTCTTCGCGACGCGCGCGCCGATCGTGGTGTCCCGCGACATCCGCTCGCGCGTGCTTCCGCTGTACTTCTCCAGGCCGCTCGCCCGCGGCGATTACGTGTGGGCCCGCCTGCTGGGGCTCGCGGGTGCGGGCGCCATCGTGATCGGCATCCCCATGACGATCATGTTCATCGGCGCGTTGCTGAGCGACCTCGCCAAGTGGCCGCAGGTGCTCGACTACGTGCAGGGTGTCGGCCTGGTGGCGGTCATGTCCCTGGTGATCGCGGCGATCACGATGCTGCTCGCGTCCCTCGCCTCGCAGCGCGGGTGGGGCACCGCCGTCATTGTGACGGCCTACGTGCTCGGCAATGGATTTAGCGAATTCACTTTCAATATCTTCGGCTTCAACGGCGGCGCGACGGAGCGTGCGTCCGCAGTGCGGCTGCTCGACCCGTACGACACCGTCGCCGCCTTCGCCGCCCGCTTCCTGGGAGCCGACGTCGGCGCGAACGTGCTGCCCACCGGGGTCTTCGGCGCGGCGGTGAGCCTCGCCGGGCTCGCGCTGTTCCTTGCGCTTCCCATACTGCTCATCCATCTGCGCTACCGGAAGTTGGGGGCGAAATGAGCACCATCGAGATAGCGGGCGTTTCGCGCTGGTTCGGCAACGTCGTCGCCGTGAACAACGTCACCATGACGATCGGCCCCGGCGTCACCGGGCTGCTTGGCCCCAACGGCGCGGGCAAGTCCACCCTGATCGCCATGATGAGCGGATTCTCCAACCCCTCAACCGGAACCGTCACGCTCGATAGCAAGACGATCTGGGGCAACCCCGAGGCCTACCGGACCATCGGCATCGTCCCGGAGGCCGAGGCGATGTTCGACTCCCTCACCGGCCGCGAGTTCGTGCTCACCAACGCGCAGCTTCACGGCCTTGACGCGCCAGGCCGCGCGACGACGCGCGCCATCGAAACCGTGGACATGGTTGCGGCGCAGGACCGCCCCGTAGGCACGTACTCCAAGGGCATGAAGCAGCGCATCAAGATGGCCACCGCGCTTGTCCACGACCCGCAGGTGCTGCTGCTTGACGAACCGTTCAACGGCATGGACCCGCGCCAGCGCCTGCACTTGATGGACCTGCTGCGGCAGCTCGGCTCAGAGGGCCGGACGGTGCTGTTCTCCTCGCACATCCTTGAGGAGGTCGAGGAGATTGCGCAGACCATCGAGGTGGTGGTCGCCGGCAGGCACGCGGCGTCGGGCGACTTCCGCCAGATCCGCCGGCTGATGACCGAACGCCCCCACAAGTACACGATCACGTCCAGCGACAACCGGGAGCTTGCGGCGGCCTTGCTGTCCGAGGGCTCCACCAACGGCGCGCAGCTCGTGGGCGACGTGCTTGAGGTGCAGGCGTCGGACGCCCACGCCTTCCAGCACGCGCTCCCGCGCCTGGCCGTGAAGGCGAAGATCAGCCTGACCGACGTCACCCCCGCCGACGAGTCGCTCGAGAGCGTCTTCGAATACCTGGTGAAGCGATGAACCCCGCGATCGCGTGCCCCCTGACTGAAGGAGTAAACCGATGAACCTGGTCGTGATGAGGCTCGCCGCCCGGGCGATCGTGGGCGGCTGGCGCGGCAAGTTGCTGTTGATCCTGCCGCTCCTCCTGTTCGCCATAGCGGGGCTCACTCGCTGGCAGGCGGGCGCAGACCCCGCCACAACCGCGAACATGATCAACTACTTGGCGCTTGGCCTTGGCACGCCGCTGACGTGCCTGCTGATCGGCACCGGGGCGATCGGCTCCGAGATTGCCGACGGTTCGATTGTGTACCTGCTCAGCAAGAACGTCCCGCGCCGCGTGATTGCGATTTCGAAGTTGCTCGTCGCGTACTCGGCCGCGTTCCTGTTCGCCGTAGTGCCCACTGGCATCGCGACCCTCATCGCTGGAGACAAGGACGGCCAGCTAGCGTCCGCCATGATCGTGGCATCAACCCTCGCGGTGCTCGGCTACGTGACACTGTTTTTCTTGCTGGCCATCGTGGCACGTAACGCCGTGGTGATCGGGCTGATGTACGCGCTGGTGTGGGAGACCACGCTTGGCACTGCGGTCCCAGGCGTGCGTAACCTCAGCATCCGCCAGTGGTCGCTGGCGTGGGCCGAAAAGATCCTGTCCGGCAACGCCACGCTGTGGGACGTGCAGTCCGACGTCAAGCCGCTGGCCGGCGCTATCCTCCTGGCCGTGACCGTGATCGGCGCGGCGGCGCTCTCCGTCAGGGCCCTCAACCGGCTGCAGCCGCGCCCAACGGAATAGCCGCGTCGGGCGGAATGGCCGCCTGGGGCGACAGAGACAGCACGAGGCGGGGCCCGCAAAGGCCCCGCCTCGTTTCTCTGTCCGGCCGCACCCAGAGGGGGGATAACGGGGACGGTCGGAACACTTTGAGGTTAACCCCGCACGCTCAGATTGGCGAGGGGTACCCCCCTACAGGAAAGCTCCAATGATCGCGCCTGCGAGCGCGAGCGCGAGCGTGTCGTGCGCGGTGTCGATAACGGTAGCGACCGGCTTGCGCGTCGCAAATCCGTCGTGGATCAGGTGTGCGCCGCCCCTGAACGCGAAGCCAACCACGGCACCGGTGATCGCAGCCGCACCCCACGTGTCAACGCCCAGCCCGACGAGCAGCATCGCCAGCACGAACAGGCCCAACAGGTTGCCCACGACGGTCCCGCCGAATGCGAACCCCATGTTCGCGCGCTTCATCTGGTCGTCGGTAAACCCGATAGCCCGCTGCCACGGCTTGTAGAAGCCCTTCGGCGAATACCAGAACCACCCGAACACGAACGTCGCGACGAAAGCGATGCCCACCCCTAACCAGGGGAACCCGTCAAAGGTCAGCCAGTCAAGATTCATGCGCCATGCCCTCTCGTGTGTGTGGGTCGGGCGCGGGGTGCCCCGCGCATCGTTGTGTGGCGGTCGCGGCTAGCGGAGCACGGCCGCGATGTCGCTGAGGTCGCCCTCAAGCACGCTCTTGGTGGCCTTGAGGCCCGCGTTCGAGAACACCGCGGAAAGCAACTTCTGGCCCGCGGACTGGTTGCCGGGCTGCGCGCTGAAGGTCGCCTCGAGCGTGGTGCCGAGCGAACTTGGCTTGCAGGCAAAGACGGTGGTGAAAACTGTGCCCTGCGCCTCGGATTTCACGACGGTCCTGAACGGCGGCTCCGTCTCCTCAACCCACATTTCCTCGGTGGTGAACTTGCCGAATACCTTGCGGGTCTCGAGCCAGCGCACGCCAGGGCCGTAACCCTCGCCGGACACGCGTTCGATCTTCTCAACGCTTCCCAGCACCCGGGCGCTATTGTCCAGGTCTGTCAGCACGCGCCAGACCTGCTCGGGCTCGGCGATGATCTCTCTCGTCACCGTCACGGAATTTGCCATGGGCTTCTCCTCAGCCGACATCGTCGTCGGACAACCCACCAACTGTATCCGCGGCGCTGGTCATAGCGGAAGGGTGCACACGGGCGGCCTTCGCGGCGCCTTGTTGCCGTTCCGCAGCGGGGCGCGCTACCCTGAACCCAGCCAAGCACCAGAAAGGCAGGGAATGAGCACCTCCACGCTCCGCGTCGCAACCGCGACCGTGTCCTCCCCTGCGTCCGCTTCGGCCTGCATGTGCTCGTACATGTGCGCTACTTGCTGCACCTGCGCTGCCTGCTGTCTGTAGAGCGCTGGCACCCGCCCCCGGCCACGGCCGTGGCATGCCGACGCCAGCGCTCGCCCCGGTATCCACACAGATACACCCCTGCTCCTCATGGAGCAGCTTGTCCACTCACCGCAACCACCACGCAAGGAAAATCTGATGGCTAAGATCTACAACTCGGTCAGCGACCTGATCGGCAACACCCCTCTCGTCAGGCTCAACAAGCTCACCGAGGGCGTCGACGCGACGATCCTCGGCAAGCTCGAGTTTTACAACCCCGCGAACTCCGTCAAGGATCGCCTGGGCCTCGGCATCATCAACGCGGCCGAGAAGTCCGGCGAGCTGAAGCCGGGCGGCACCATTGTCGAGGCGACGTCCGGCAACACCGGCATCGCGCTCGCGATGCTGGGCGCCGAGCGCGGCTACAACGTGGTGCTCGCGATGCCCGAGACGATGTCCAAGGAGCGCCGCGCTCTGCTGCGCGCGTTCGGCGCGGAGCTGATCCTCACGCCTGGGCCAGCGGGCATGAAGGGCGCCGTCGAGGCCGCGGAGGCGCTCGCCGCGGAGCGTCCCGGATCGGTGCTCGCGCGCCAGTTCGCGAACGAGGCAAACCCCGAGATTCACCGCCAGACCACGGCCAAGGAGATCTGGGCGGACACTGACGGCAAGGTGGACATCTTCATTGCCGGCATCGGCACCGGCGGCACCATCACGGGCGTCGGCGAGGTCCTGAAGGCACACAACAAGGACATCCAGGTGATCGGCGTCGAGCCCGCCGAGGCCCCGATCCTCAACGGCGGCGAGCCCGGCCCGCACAAGATCCAGGGCATCGGCCCGAACTTCATCCCGGAGATCCTCAACACCGAGATCTACGACGAGATCTTCGACGTCGACGCCGAGACCGCCATCGCGACCGCCCGCGCGGCCGCCCGCCAGGAAGGCCTTCTGGTGGGCATCTCCTCCGGCGCGGCGATCCACGCCGCCATCGAGGTGGGCAAGCGCCCGGAGAACAAGGGCAAGACGATCGTCGCGATCATCCCGTCGTTCGGCGAGCGCTACCTGTCCTCGGTCCTGTATTCGGACCTGATGGATTAGTTCGACCCTCGTCAACGTTCCACACAATAACCAAGGAGTGACATGGCTGAACGAGTAGGAGTGCTGAAGCGGATCCGCGAGGACGTCCGCGCAGCGCACGAGCGCGACCCTGCGGCGCGATCGACGTTCATCATCGTGGCCTCCTACCAGGGCGTCCACGCGGTGTGGTATCACCGCGTGGCGCACTGGTTGTGGGCGCACAAGTTGACGTGGCCCGCCCGCTTGCTGAGCCAACACGCGCGCATGCAGACCGGCATCGAGATCCACCCCGGCGCCACTCTTGGCCGCCGCGTCTTCATTGACCACGGCATGGGCGTCGTGATCGGCGAGACGGCGGTCGTGGGCAATGACGTGCTGATCTTCCACGGCGTCACCCTTGGAGGGACCACCATGTCGCCCGGCAAGCGCCACCCGTCCGTCGGCGACCGCGTGGTCATCGGCGCGGGCGCCAAGGTGCTGGGGCCCGTGCGCGTCGGCAACGACGCCCGCGTGGGCGCCAACGCCGTCGTCGTCAAGGACGTGCCGGAGGGTGCGACTGCCGTGGGCGTGCCCGCCGTGGTGCGCGAGCACCCCAAGCCCGTCGAGGCCGGAACCGCGGCGTCCTCCGTGGACTCGGGCGACTCGCACAAGCACCCCACGCGTACGGACGCCGATGCTGTGCCGAGCGCGCCGCTCGAAGACCGCGAGCCCGCGATGTACTACATCTAGGCCGCCTTGCACCGGCTCCAGAATTCGCAAACCGGCGGAATTCCACCGACGCGCGTACTGTTGTAGGGACCATGGACACGCACAGCGACCAGGCTGCCCACCGCGACGCCCTCCCCGGTCGGGACCCGCGGCGTACGCCCGTGGACGGCCTGGTCGGCTTTCCCGGTGAGGCGACGGCGCCAGAAGACGCGTGCATCACGTCGCCCGCAGGGGCCGACCACGCGCCGTCGGACCCCGAGCTTGCGCAGCTCTTGGCGCGCACGCGCACCGTCGCGGTCGTGGGAATGTCGCCCAACCCGCAGCGCACGTCGCACGGCGTGGCGGAGTGGCTCCACGAGAACGCGCACTTCCAGATGTTCTTTGTGAACCCCGTAGCGAAGGGCGAGACCGCGCTTGGCCAGCAGTTCTACTCGTCTCTGTCCGAGCTCCCCACGGTTCCGGACCTCGTGGACGTGTTCCGGCGGCCCGAGCTGGTGCCGCCCGTGGCGCAAGAGTCAGTCGAGATCGGCGCAGAGACCCTGTGGATGCAACTTGGCATCGTCAACGACGACGCCGCGCGCACCGCGCGCGAGGCGGGGCTCGACGTCATCCAGAACCGTTGCCTCAAGGTCGAATACCGGCGCCTGCGCGAGCAAATCATCGCGCTGCGATCCGGCGCCCGCTAGTCGCCGTCGCGGGTCTGCTCGCGCATTGTGACCACACCGTAATCCCGCACTGTGGCGCACCCACGCGCAATCCACCAAGATCGATTCATGACAGTGCCGTCCGGATACCGCCTTGTCGACATTCACAAGGACCGAGTCGTCGAGCTACTTGACGTCGACTCGTGGGCGTTCGCCTTTAGCCTGCGTGACAGCGACATCGCTCCTGTCGCGGAGTCCTTCCAGTGGGACCGCGCGCGCGGGGTGGAGATCGCGGACGCCAACCGCGGGACGCTAGGTCAGATCGTTGCGACGCGCACGTCGTTTCCGTGGCAAATGCGACTTCCTGGCGGCCCAGCGCTCAAGACCTCGGGACTGACGTGGGTAGGAGTGCATCAGGGTCACCGGCGGCGTGGACTGCTGTCCGCGATGATCGGGGAACACTTCGCCCGCTCGCTTGCGCGCGGTGAGGCGGTCTCAACATTGTTCGCGGCGGAGACCGAGATCTACCAGCGCTTCGGCTATGGCTTGGCCTCTCACGATCTGCGAATGACCCTGGGCCGGGGGACGAAATTGCGCCCGCTCGCTGGCGCGGAGGCACTGCACGTGGAGCTCGACACCGCGGACCGCGAGCGTCACGGGCAAGTCCTTGCCGACTTTCAGCGCACCTTGATGCGCCCTGGCACCAACCTCAACCTTGAGCCAATTCTCAGGCCGTTATTCGAGGACCCCATCGAAGCCCGCGACGGTGCGGAGCCGCAACGCGTAGCGATCGTGCGCGACGGTGGCACGGTCGTGGCGTATGCGCTCTTCAGGCGAAAACTTGACTGGGGAGATTCGGGGCCCGACGGCAAAACTCGCATCGCCGTCTACGCCGCCGCGACTGCCGCCGCCTCGCACCGCTTATGGTCGGTACTCACCGATCTAGACCTCATGACCAAGACCGAGGCGTGGCTGATGCCAGTCGATGACCCGCTGCTGCACCAGTTGTCGGACATGCGCGGCGTGCAAGCGAAGCTGAAGGACGGCGTCTGGGTGCGCATCCTCGACATCAAGGCAGCTCTCGAGGCGCGCGGGTACGCGGCGGACGCCGATCTGGTGATTCAGGTGACTGACGGGCGCCTTCCCGCGAACGGTGGCCTCTGGCGAGTGGCCATCTCAGGCGGCGAGGCCGCCGTGTCGCGGTCCGACGCCGCGCAGCCCGATCTCTCGCTCGCCGTGCAGGAGTTGGGTGCGGCCTACTTGGGTGGAATGTCTCTGGTCGCGATGCTGCGCGCCGGCTTGATCGAGGAACACACGGAAGGCGCGGCGTCCGTACTCAGTCGGGCGATGCTGAGCGACATGGCGCCGACCAGCAACTTCATGTTCTAGCCGATACCGCGAGTCTCGTAGTCGACAAGCTGCTGAATCCGGCGCGCGTGGCGCTCATCCCCGCTGAAGGGCTCGTCAAGGAACGCCTCAATGATCTTGATCGACTCCTCGAGCGCGTGCTGGCGCCAACCCACGGAAATCACATTCGCGTTGTTATGTGCGCGCGCGAGCCGAGCCGTCTCTTCGTTCCACGCCAGCGCGGCGCGAATCCCTGCCACCTTGTTGGCGGCGATCTGCTCGCCGTTCCCGGAGCCGCCAAGCACGATGCCAAGCGAGCCCTCGTCCGCGACGACGGCCTCGCCGGCGGCGAAGCAGAACGCCGGGTAGTCGTCGAGCGGGTCATACTCAAACGCGCCGTGATCGGTGACGTCGTGACCCTCGTTGCCAAGCCGCTCGATGAGCAGCTGCTTGAGCTCGAAGCCAGCGTGGTCCGCGGCGATGTGGATGCGCATGGTGTCCATTGTGCCAGGCCGGGCAAGGGCCCACGGCACCCGCCGCCGCAGCCCCGCTCGCGGCGTCTGCCGGGCCGGATTGGGGTTTCGCGGAAAATGCTGACACCCTAAACGTATGAAGAAATCAGCTGGATACGAGTCCGTTTCCGTCCCCGAAGACCGCCTTGACGACTTCTTCGAGGTGGTTCAGTGGGCTTTCGTGGGCGAATGGTGGCGCGAGGATCGCCATGCCTACGTGGCCGCGCTGCCCACTGATCGGGCCCGCGCCGTGGCCGTCACCGACCCATCGCGAGGCGAAGTTGGCACGCTGGCTGGCGTCCACGCGAGCTTCGGCACAGACATGGTGGTGCCGGGTGGCCGACGGGTCCGTACCGCGGGACTGTCGTGGCTGGGTGTGCACCCCGCGCATCGTCGCCGGGGCCTCATGACCACCATGATCCACGACCACTTCGAGCGCAGCCTCGCCCGCGGCGAGCACGTCAGCGTGCTGTACGCGATGGAGTCCGAGATCTATTCGAGGTTTGGCTACGGCATGGGATCGCAGACGGTTCGCGCCGAGATCCCGCGCGGCCCCCGCATGTGGAAGGTCGACGGCGTCGACGAGCTGACGGTGCGCCTTGAGCGCGCGGACTTCGACAAGCACGACCAAATCGTCTCCGACCTCCAGGCGCAGCTGACGCGCCCCGGCACCGTGCTCAACCCGGTGGGCTCGGGACGCAACGCCCGCTTCACCGACCCGGTGGGCAACCGCAAGGGCATGGAGAAGTGGCGCCTGCTGCTCGTCGAGGACGCTGGCACCCCCGTCGGCTACGCGTTCTTCCGCCGCAAGGCCGACAGCTCGGTGGGGATTCACGACGGCATCGCCCAGGTCGCTGAGCACGGCTCGCTGACCCCCGCCGCGTCGCAGCGAATGTGGCAGGTGCTGACGGACTTCGATCTTGTGGGCACCACCACCACCGCGAACCTCGCCACGGACGACCCGCTGCTGTTCCAGCTCAAGGACGCGCGCTCGGCACGGTCACGGGTGATTGACAATCTGTGGGTACGGCTGCTCGACGTGCCGCGCGCGCTCGAGGCCCGCGAGTACTTCGCGGACGTCGACGTCACCATTGAGCTCGCTGACAAGCACGTGAAGGGCAACGCGGGCGCGTGGCGGCTGCGCGCTTCCGGCGGCGACGCCACGGTCACCCGGGCCGACGACGGCGCGGCACCAGACCTGTCAATGGACATCTCGCACCTGGGCTCGGTCTACCTTGGCGGCACGTCCGTCGAGGCGTACAAGGACGCCGGGCTGACGCTCGAGCACCGGGCGGGCGCCGCGCGCGAGCTCTCCGTCGCGATGACCTCGCCGATCGCACCCCTCGCCAACTGGGACTTCTAGCCCGCACCTGCATCGTCACGGGGCAACCCGCGCGCGCACGCGCCTGTTAGCATTCCGCGCATGGTTGTCATCGGTAGCGCCTCCGCCACATCGTCCGTGCCGCCCGCGCAGTTCCACGCGCGCTGGTGCGACGTCGAGACGCACGGCGAGTGGGCGTCGAGCATGGAGTGGCTCAAACTCGACAGCGAGTTTGGCGTGGGCGCCACCGGCACGTCACGCAACCGCGACGGCGTCGAGCACCCGTTCCGCGTCATCGAGGTGGAGCCGGGCCGCGTGTACGCCGACGCCACCATTCTGGAAGACGCCGAGCTCGTGGTGCGGCACGTCGCGGAGCCGGACGGCGAGGGTTCGCGGCTCACCATCCAGGCGTGGGTCGCCGGGCCAGAGGAGGAGGAACACGCCTTCGAGATGGGCGACATCTCCTCGGCCCTCCAGGGCGACCTAGATTCGCTCGTAGCGCTACTCGAGTCAGGGGGTGCGCGCCACGTCTAGGCTGGGGTCCATGTCTGCCACTTCCCCCCGTAGCGGGATCGACGCGTCCACCTTTTCCCCCAACGTCCGGGCTGCCGACGACTTCTTCAGGTACGTCAACGGCCCGTGGCTCGACTCCCATGAGATCCCCGCGGATCGAGCGGCCGACGGCTCGTTCCACAAGCTCAGGGACGACGCCGAGGCGCACGTGCGCCAGATCATCACGGAGGCCGGCGCAGATACCCCCTACGGGCGCCTCTACGCGAGCTTCATGGACACGGCGCGCGTGAACGAGCTTGGCACCCGCCCGCTCGCAGCGGACCTCAACCGCGTCGACGCGGCCGGCACCGGCGACGAGCTGGCCGCCGCGATGGGCGCGAACCAGCGCCTCGGAGTCGTCGGCGCCGTCGGCTATGAGGTGTTTGCCGACGCGGACGGCCCTGACCGCAACGTCGTGTACCTGTTCCAGTCCGGCATCGGGCTGCCGGACGAGGCCTTCTACCGGGAGGACGCCCACGCGGACACGCGCGCGAAGTACGTGGCGCACGTTGACCGCATGGCGGAGCTCACGGCGGACATCTTCGGCGGCGTGCGCGGGTTCACGGGTGCGGGCATCCTGGAGCTCGAGACGCAGATCGCGAAGCACCACTGGGACATCGTGAAGTCGCGCGAGGCAGACCTCACGCACAACCCCACCACGCTGACGAAGCTCGAGGCCGACGCGCCAGGCTTCCCGTGGCGCACGTGGGCCGACGCGATCCACATGCCCGAGGCCGCATACGACCTGCTGGTGGCGTCGCAGCCGTCGTTCTTTGTGGCGCTGGGCGAATTGTGGCCGGCCGACGGCGACGACTCCCGTCCGTCGCTCGACGCGTGGCGCCAGTGGCTGCGGTGGCGCACGGTGAACGGCCGCGCCCCGTACCTGACCGAGGAGATTTCGCGCGCGAATTTCGACTTCTACGGGACGGCGCTGTCGGGCGCGACGGAGCAGCGCGACCGCTGGAAGCGCGCAGTCGCGTTCGTCGAGGGCGTCATGGGCGAGGAGGTCGGAAAGGCCTACGTCGAACGCCACTTCCCGCCCACCCACAAGCAGGAGATGGACCGGCTGGTCGCCAACCTGGTGGAGGCCTACCGGCGCTCGATCGAGTCGCTCGACTGGATGACCGAGGACACCCGCGCGAAGGCGCTCGAGAAGCTGTCGCAGTTCACGCCCAAGATCGGGTACCCCGACAAGTGGCGCGACTATTCAGGCCTGGTGGTGTCGGCGGACGACCTCGTGGGCAACCTGCGCGCGTCCTGCGCGTTCGACGAGGACTGGGGCTGGTCCAAGATCGGCAAGCCCGTAGACCGCACCGAGTGGCTCATGACGCCGCAGACGGTCAACGCCTACTACCTGCCGGTTGCCAACGAGATCGTCTTCCCCGCCGCGATCCTGCAGCCGCCGTTCTTCGACGTCGACGCCGACGACGCTGTCAACTACGGCGCGATCGGCTCGGTGATCGGGCACGAGATCGGGCACGGCTTTGACGACCAGGGCAGCAAGTTCGACGGCCACGGCCGGCTCACCGACTGGTGGACGGAGGCGGACCGCAAGGCGTTCATGGAGCGCGCCAACGCGCTCATCGCCCAGTACAACGAGTACGTGCCCGCCCAGCTAGCAGGCCGCGAGGACGGCCCGCACAAGGTGAACGGCGCGCTCACGGTCGGCGAGAACATCGGCGACCTCGCGGGCGTCGAGATCGCGCTCAAGGCGTACAAGATCTCGCTTGGCGACACCTGGGAGGGCGCGCCGGAGCTTGAGGGCCTCACCGCCCTCCAGCGCTACTTCATCGGCTACGCGCTGACCGAGCAGACCAAGCGGCGCGACGAGGCCGTCATCACCCAGATCAACACGGACCCGCACTCGCCAGAGGAGTTCCGCATCAACGGCATCGTGCGCAACATGAACGCGTGGTACGAGGCCTTCAACGTGGGCCCGGACGACGCCCTGTGGCTCGACCCCGACAAGCGCGTCGGCATCTGGTAATCCCGCTCCCTACCGAAAGGCACCCCCATGCAATCCGTCGTCATCTTCTTCCTGATGGGCACCGGTTCGCTGTGCATCCTGATGCAGGCCCTCGTGTCTTATTCCAACGGCCGCCCCGTCACCACCGCCAAGGCCGCCAAGGTGGTCGCAAAGGCGGACGCAGCCAAGTCAGCGACCGCCAAGAGCGCGGCCAAGGCGGAGGACGACCCATCCGGGCGCGACAAGGTGCTCGCGGTCGTCAGCGACATCCTTGGCACGCGTGGGCCCGGCGACAGCAAGCTCGGGTTGCTCGGCTTCGCGCTGATGGCGGTGGGTGTGCTGCTCGTCATCGACTTCTCGGTGAGCGTCAGCTTCTCAACCGTCTAGCGCGTGGCCCCCAAGTCGGGCGTGCCGGTCACGCTCAACGTGACGTCGCGCGCTACCGCCGCCAACGCAACGCGCAGCGCCTCGGTGTTGCGCGCGTCGGCCCGGCCGACTGTGCGGAACGTGCGCGTGTGCGCGGGGGTCGCGACCACCCAGCGCGTGAACGTCCACGCGCCGCTGTAGCTGGAAAAGGGCCACTGCACAGACGGATCTACTCGCACGGTCACTTCGTCGGCGGCGGCGATGGTCAGCCCTCGCCGGAAGAAGAGCCCCCGAAAGGTACCTACGCGCGCGGCACCGTCGCGATCGGCGAGGTACAGCCACGGTAGCCACCCGAAGGTCATTGCGAGGTGCCAGCACGTGATGACGAGCACCATCGCGACGACGACGAGCCCCGCCACACCGGCTCCGTTAATGCCTGCGTCGTACGGTCCGGTCGAGTTCAGAACCCACACCGCGGTCGAGAGCAACAACGCGAAAACCACGAAGAACTCGCCCAGGATGTAAGTCCACCGCCCCACGTCTCGGATCTGGGTAGGGGGCGCCAGTGTGAGGATCGCTCGCATGGATTTCACAATACTGGCAAGCACTCGGTTTGTGCCGCCACGTACGCGGCCGCGAGCGGCGCACGACACAATGGCCACATGACCTTCACCGGATACCCGCACGGCCTCGGCCTGCTCGACGACATCGGCCGCGCCACTCAGGACAGCTTCCGCGGCCTGCAGGCGGACTGGGAGAAGGACTTGCTGCGCCCGACGCGGGATCTCGTGGACACCATCGGGCCGATGATTGGCAAGCGGATTTCGCGCAAGATCAAGTATGTGTCGCGCGCACCGGGCTCCATCTCGCCCATCCACCGCGACCTGCGCTTCGCGCCGCCGGGGACGCCGCCGTACAAGGATCACCTGATGCTGAGCTTCTGGGATGGGCTCGACCGCAAGACCGCGCCGACGCTGCGCGCACGCATCTCGAACAACGGCGTGGGTTTCTCCACGGGGGCAAGCTTTGACGCCGCCGCGCTCGAACGCTACCGCGCCGCGCTGCTGACCCCGCGCGGCGTCGAATTCGCGGACGCCCTCGCGGCGCTCGGCAACCGCGTCGAGATGTCGCTCGCGGAGCCCAAGCTCAAGAACCCCGCCGTGGCCGTGCCCCAGGACTCCCCCGTGCGCGAGCTCCTCAAGCACAAGACGTTCCAGGTGCGCTTCATCGCGGCCACGGAGCCGCCCGCGCGCTCGCCCGAGATGGCCGAGTGGATGGTCGCGAACTTCGAGCAGCTGACGGCGGTCCACAAGTGGCTCCTCACCGTGACGCAGGGCTAGGCGCTCACGGCCGCTTCGGCTCGGGAAACTGTTCCACGCTCACTAGCACCCCAAAGTGCCCAAGCTCGCGCACGGCGCGTTCTACGTCGGCCCGATCCGGTGCGAGGTCGACACGGAATCCAGTGCGGCCAGCGGGCCCTTCGAGCCGCCAGACCACCCGGCTCGGTAGAGACTTGACGGCGATGCGCTCGACGCGAAGCTGCACAGTGTCGCCAGACTCCGCGACCAGCCCGCGCCCGCGGAGGACCTCCGTCAGCGACCCGACGCGCACCGTCACGCCCTCGGATTTCACGTACGCGTAGCCCACCAACCCCACGTGCTTGGCTGCGGTCCAGAGTGCCCGGACACCCATTATGAACACCACCACGCCCAGCCACACCTGCAATAAAACTCCTCCGGCCAAGGTTTCACCCACTCCAAACGGACCGGCGAACACGACGCTCACGGCGATCGCCAAGAGCCCGCCGACGTAGTCGTAGTACGCGGCACCCATCACTCGTCGGCCCACTCGGCTTGAGATGAGCGGTTTACGCGTGCCGCCCACGGTGGCCACGGTAGCGTCGGCCCGCGCGGGACCCGCCGATGGCACCTTGGAACCGGTGTCGAGCACGTCGGGCGTTGCCCCAGCTGCTTCGAGCATCTCCACGACCCGAACGATCATGGCGGGGGGCGGGTAAAAGCTCAGCTCAAAACCGCGGGTGTCGCTCGGGCCGGACAGCCTCCACACGGAGCCGTATTTGCCGTCGCGCTCTTTCGTGCGGGTCACCTCGACGGTAACGCGGTCCCCCGGCACGAACGTGACACCCTGCCGCTGGTGGACGTCGTCGCCCGCGCCAACGCGCAGTTTCTTTCCCGACGTCACGACCCTGAGCACCGCCACGCGGCCCGAGACCATTCGGCGAGAGCGATCGTGGGTGACAAAGGTGATGAGCAACCATGCGGCGGATATTGCGCCCGCGTAGAGCAAGAGCTTGCCCACGAGACCTCCCACGACGGCCGCCGCGACAAAGGCCGCGACCGCCAACGCGGCGAACACCCACATAGACAATCGCTTCGACACGCGAACCGCCTCGAGCTGGGCTCGCTCTTCGGGTAGCACTGCGACTCCTAGGTCCATGAACACGAACCTATCGCGATCGGCGCGCGCGCGAAGCGGGCCTTTGCGGGCTAGGCGCTCGCCCGAACGATCAGCTCGGTCGGGAGCACAACTCCCTCGTTGACTTGGGCGCCCGTGGCCAACCCGTAGACCTGGTGCGCGAGAGCGGAGCCCAACTCGTGAATGGGCTGCCGCACCGTCGTCAGCGGCGGGTTCATGTGCTTGGCGGACGTGATGTCGTCGAATCCGACCACCGCGATGTCTTCTGGGACGCGCAGGCCCGCGAGCCCGATGGCGTCGATCGCTCCGGCCGCGATGAGGTCGGACCCGCAGAACACCGCATCCACCTTTCCTCCCCGTTCGAGGATCTCTTTCATCCCACTGACGCCCGCCGCGCGCGTGAAGTCGCCCTGCGCGACGATGGGCTCCACGTCCCTTTCGCTCATTGCCGACAGGTAGCCTTCAAGGCGATCGATGCCGTCCACGACGTCGTTCGGCCCCGCGATCGTCGCCACGTTGAAGCGCCCAGTGCCAAAGAGGTAGAGCACGGCGTTGCGCGAGGCGCCCTTGTGATCGACGTCCACAAACGGGATCCCGAAGTCCTCGACGGAGCGCCCGCTCGTGACCACGGGAACGCCCGCGGCCTTGAGCTCTTGCGGGAGCGGATCGCCGGAGTGCAGCGACGTGATGATCACGCCGTCGACGTGCCCGCTCGTCAAGTAGTCCAGGGTGCGCGCGTAGACCTCGTCGGTAGCGGCGAGGAGAACGGTCAGGTGCTTCCCTACGCGGCCGAGTTCCTTGGCTGCGCCCTCGATGAGCTGGGAAAGGTACACGTCCTCGGAGATCACCCGCGACTCCGCGACCGGAACCACCATGGCGTAGGTACCCGTGATGTGCCGGTCAGCGGCAGTGACATCGTTGTCGGTCATGACACCCAGCATTACACCGTTCGCGACCTTTGGCGCTGTGAAATGCGCCGCAACGCGCGTCAGCGTGCGGAGTCGACCTGCTGCTTGGCCAGCTCTGAGTACACGCCGCCCTTGCGCAGCAGCGCCGCGTGGGTGCCGGATTCGACGATGCGCCCGGCATCCACCACGTGGATCACGTCGGCGTCGGCGATCGTGGACAGCCGGTGCGCCACCGTGATGGTGGTGCGCCCCGCCGCCGCGCGGTCGAGCGCCGCCTGGACCACCTTCTCACTGACCGTGTCGAGCGAACTGGTGGCCTCGTCGAGCAGCAACACCGGCGGGTCCTTGAGCAGCACGCGCGCGATCGCGATGCGCTGCTTCTCCCCGCCGGACAGCCGGTAGCCACGCTCCCCAACCACGGTGTCGTAGCCGTCCTCAAACTTCACGATCGCGTCGTGGATGTTGGCGCCGCGGCACGCGGCCTCAAGCTCGGCGTCGGTGGCGTCTGGCTTGGCGTAGCGAAGGTTTTCACGGATGGTCGCGTGGAACAGGTACGTCTCTTGGCTGACGATGCCGACGTGGTCGATCACGCTCTCGTGGGTGAGCCCGCGCACGTCGGCGCCCGCGAACAGCACCTGGCCGCCCGTGGCGTCGTGCATGCGCGGCGCGAGGTAAAGGATGGTGGTCTTGCCCGCGCCAGACGGGCCGACGAACGCCACGTGCTGGCCAGGCTCGGCCACGAAGCTGACGCCCGCGAGGGTGGGCGTGCCCGTCTCAGACGCGTCGGGATAACGGAAGGTGACGTCCCTGAACTCGACGCGACCGATGGGGCCGGGCGCGCCCGCGACGTCGGTCGCGTCCGGCGCGTCGGCCACCCGCGGGGTGAGGTCCATGTACTCGAAGATGCGCGCGAACAGGGCGCGCGAGGTCTGCACGTCGAGCGCCACGCGCATCAGCCCCATGAGCGGGAATAGCAGACGGCCCTGAATTGCCGTGAACGCGACGATGGTTCCGGCCGTGATGCCGCCCGCGACCACGACGCTGGTGCCGACGCCCGTCGAGTCGCCGGTGAGGTCGCCAGTGAGGAAGTACCCGGCGGCGAGGTAGATGACTGCGGGGACCGAGGACATGATCGTCATCACCAGCGCGAAGAACCACTGGCCGGACATCGCCTGGCGCACCTGGAGGCGAATCTGGTTCGCGTTCTCCTTGGCGTAGCGGTCAGTCTCGAGGCCCTGGCGGTTAAAGGATTTCGAAAGCAGTATCCCGGACACACTCAGCGTCTCCTGGGTGATGGCAGTCAGCTCGCTCAGGCTCTCCTGGGTGGCCGATGCGATGCGCGCTCGGATCTGGCCCACGCGCCTTTGCACGACGACGAGCCCCGGCATCACGACTACGGCGATGAGCGTGAGGCGCCAGTCGAGGACGAGCATCGCGGTGACGCTCGCGGCGACGGTGACGGTGTTGCCGACGATGCTCGTGAAGGTATCCGTGAGGACGCCGGAGACGCCGCCGACGTCGTTCTGAAGGCGCGACTGGATCACGCCGGTCTTGGTGCGCGTGAAGAACGCGAGGTCCATCGACTGAAGCTTGGTGAATAGGCCGACGCGCATGTCGCCAGCGACCCGGTTGCCGATGTTCGAGGTGAACCACGTCTGCCACACGCCAAGGCCGGCGTTGGCGAAGTGCACGCCCACCATGAGCGCCACGAGCTCGCCAAGCAGCGCGATGTGGGGCGCGAGCGGGGAGCCGTCCGCGGCCGCGGGGAACAGGGCGTCGTCGAAGATGCGCCGCACGATGAGAGGCGGAACCACCGTGAGCGCCGACGTCGCGACCACCAGGATGGCGGTCGCAATCAGCTTGGGGCGGTACGCCGAGAACAGGCCGACGACGCGACGCCACAGATGCGGGATCTCTGGCGCCGCGGCGTTCTCGGCCTTGACTGCGGCGGCGTCTCGGCCGCGCGCACTTCCGGCGCGGCCCACGGGGCCGTGGAAACTCACTCGCTGTCACCCCGGCGTCCCCGGCCGCGGCGGCCGCGTGCACCGCGCGGGCCGCGTTCGGCGTGATCCGAGTGATCGCCGTGATCGCCACGACCGCCCGGCCCGTGGCCGCGTCCGCGTCCGCGACCCCGGCCGCCGCGTGGTCCGCCGGGGCCGGAGCCGGAGCCGAAGCCGCGACCCCGTCCGCCGCGTCGTGCCTCGAGGTCCACTCCGAGCTCGGTGAGGTTGGCGTCGATGGTCGCAAGGACGCGGTTGACGGCCTCGATGTCGGCGGGGCTAGCGCCTGCGGTGAGCTTGTCGATTTCGCCGTCCATGCGGGTGTGCTGCTCGGCGATCAGGGCGGCGGCCTTGTCGGTCATGGTGACGATGATGCGGCGGCCGTCGTCGGGATCGTCGGCGCGGGTGATGAGCCCGTCGTCTTCCATCTGTTCAAGCCTGCGCGTGAGGGTAGAGCCGGCGACGCCAGCCCACCGGGCGAGTTGGGCCTGCGTGGTGGGGCCGCACTTGTGCAGCATGCGCAGGACGTGCCAGGAGCTCATGCCACCGGGAACCTCGCCCACGTTGGTCTCTAAGTAGCGGCGCATCGCGTGCGCCGTGCGGGCCATGGATCGAACAATGTTGTCCTGGCCGGGCTGAGGGCTGGCGCCCTCGGTGTCGTCTGGGGTGTTGCTGTTGGTAGCCATGGGCTACTCCTTGGTGCTACTGAACTAGGCTCTCGCGAGCCGGCCAACGTTCATTCGTTAGCCAACTAACAAGTTATCACGCTTGCGCTAGGTGTCAAATCGCCTCGCCACCTTGTCAACCATTCGGCACCTCCCGCGCGTCTTATGGGCAACAGACGCTCAAAGGAGCAGCCATGAAGAAGCTAGCCCGCCTTACCCTCATTCTCACCGCAACCACGGCATTCATGATCCCCGCCGCCGCAGCGCAAGCGTACGCGGAATGCGGCATGACGGTCACCGTGCCCGGCACGGTCGTCACATTGACGCACGACCTCTATTGCGACGGCAGCGCAATCACCGTATGGGCAAACAACGTCTCGGTCGATCTCGCCGGGCACCTCATCAAGGGTTCTCGACGATCGGACGACCCGTGGGAGCCGGTGGACCCGACCGGCACCGCGAACGTTGGCGTGCGCATCTTCACGGCGACCAACGTTCGGGTGACCGGCGGGAGCATCTACGGCTTCGACATCGGAATCGTGACGAGCGCCGCATCCGCGGTTCTGGTCACCGATGTTGCAATCGATGCGCCGGCTCACTTCGGAATGTGGTCGTTCAACACCCGGGGCCTCCGGGTCGAACGGTCGGTGCTCACCGGACCGTGGGTTCTCGATCCCGCCTACCCCCCCGCCGGCGACGTCACGTATGCTCACGGCATTTCTCTGGATCGCTCGCAGAACACGGCCGTGCTCAACACCACGGTCCGCGGCTTCGACGGAGACGGCATCCACTCCGAACGCCAAGATGGTCTGGTCCTCTCGGGCGTCGCCATTGCCGACAACTCAGGCAATGGCCTGGCCACGCGGAACACGACCGGCAATACCACCATTGGGACGTCCTCCTTCGCCCGCAACGAGATTGGCGTGGCGATCACCGATCACGACAGGTCGGGGCTGCTTCGACTCACCGACGTCACCGCCGCCAACAATCGCCGCCACGGCGTGGAACTCTCCGGCGTTGGGCGCTCCATCCTCACTCGCGTGACCGCGCCCGCCAATGGCGGCGCCGGAATCTGGCTCAATTCCGCGACCGAGCCGTACGGCCCGAATTACCTCCCCTACTTAGCCACGATCACCGACTCGGAGGCAGACGACAACGGGCAAGACGGATTCACCTTGGTCGGCGCGGGCAACTGGACACTGACGCGCAACGGCGCGAGCCGGAACGCTTTCAACGGGTTCTACGTCAGCGGCGACGGCAGCCAGATGACGTCTGCCGGGAACTCCGCACAGCGCAACGGCAACTCCGGGTATGCCTGGGACGAGGGCGCGCAGGGATCGTCCTCCGACGACACGGCTGTCAAGAACGCTCACGACGGCATGGACCTCGGGTCCGGCCCCGGGACTTCGATTGTGGTGTCAGGGCTCGCGTCGCGCGCGAACGGTAGTCATGGACTCGCGGTTTCGTCGGGCACGGTTCGCGTGGCGGACGGCAGCTTGTCGGCCAACAGCGGCGACGGCGTTTGGGTCACGTCGGGCGCAATCGTTTCGTTGGAGCACGTCACCGCGAACAAGAACCGCAAGAGCGGGTTCGCCTTCACCGCGGGGTCTGCTGGTGACGGCATTCGACTCAGGGCCATCAAGAACGGTCGGTTCGGCCTCTGCGTGGCAAGCTCCAGCACGTTTCACAACCGTGCTCCGCACGTGTTCCGGTACAACCGCATGGCGCAGGTGGGCCACCTCTGCGACTAACGGTTCGAACACTCTGCAGGGACGTACGGGGGGCATGCCACACTTGCGGCATGCCCCCCGTACCGTCGATCGCGTTCTACGAGCCGCGCATCCCCCAGAACACCGGGAACGCCATCCGGCTCTCCGCCGCCACCGGCGCCCACCTGCACCTGGTCGAGCCGCTCGGCTTCGAGATGGACGAGCCCCGCCTCAAGCGCGCAGGCCTCGACTATCACGACCTCGCCACCGTAACCGTGCACCCGGACCTCGAGGCGCTGCTTGCCACGCAGCCGGAGTCGCGCGTGTTCGCATTCACGACCGGCGCGACCACCGTCCACAGCGACGTTGCGTACGCCTCTGACGACATTCTGCTCTTCGGCCCGGAGCCCACCGGCCTGCCCGACGACGCGCTCGCGCACCCGCGCGTCACGGACCGCGTGCGCATCCCCATGCTCAAGGGACGACGCTCGCTCAACATCACGTCGAGCGCGTCGGTTGCGATTTACGAGGCGTGGCGGCAGCTTGGCTACCCGGGCGCTGCCGGCTAACGCGTTTCCACAGATCGCCGCGAGCGCCTGCGAACTCGTTGTGTCGATCGATATGGTCCGAGCATGGACAGCAACACATATGTAGTGCGATTCGTCGCCTTCGTCGGGCTTGTCTCGGTGGCGGCGCTGGCGGCTTGTACCGGCCAGGCGCCGGGCGCGCCGGGGGCGATCTCCTCGCCTCCGCCCACCGTCCCGGCGCCGGTCACGTCGGCGCCTCCGAGTGCGCAGACTCCGCAGAGAACGCCGACGCCGCTGACGACCGCTGAACTGCGGGAATTGCTGCCGAGCGAAGCCGCATCCGCCGAGCGCGAAGGCGCTATCGCCACCGCGAAGTTCTTCATCAAGCTGCGCGGCGACCTCTACGACGGCGAAGGCTTCGATGTCTGGAAGGAGTTGTCGACGGACAACTGCACGTTCTGCCAGGACGAGTTCGACGAGATTCTGTCGTTCGTCGAGGCTGGCGGCTACCGCACCGGCGGCGACGTCCACTTCGAAAAGAACAAGACGCGCTTCGGCACGAGCACGGAGTACGGGCTGCCTGTCGTCGTGCTGGTGTTCCGCGTGGACGAGTCGACGGACTACTCCGGAGACGGCACCAGCGAGGACTTCAACGCGCAGCGCGTCAAGGTAGCGATCGAGATGCTGCGCTTCGGCAACATCTGGCGGATCAACCGACTCGAGGTGAAGTGGGCCCGCTAGATTCTGGGCGGCTCCGGCACCAGGACCACGCCCCTCGTCCTCCCGCTCGCGCCACGCGCCACGCGTCACGGCGGCTAGGGTGACGTGAGCGGCGCCCGCCGCGTCGACCGATGGGAGCCGCCGTGAGTGCCAGGTTCGAGGAGCTCGGCTGGGCAAAGACCCCCATCGGCGAGGTCGCGCTGCGCCGCCGCCTTGACCCCGTGACCAAGCAGGACGTCTTCGAGGTCAAGCTCAACGACGAGTGGCTCATGTCCAGCCAGTTCAACGTGGCCGAGATCGCGCTGTCCCGCATCGCGCTCGCGCGGCTAACGGGCGACGGCCCGTTCGATGCCGTCGTCGGCGGGCTTGGCCTTGGCTACACGGCGGAGCGCGCGCTCGAGGACCCGCGGGTGCGCGAGGTCGCGGTCGTGGAGCTGCTCCAGCCGGTGATCGACTGGCACCGCGAGGGCCTGGTGCCCGTGGGCCCCGCACTCACGGGTGACGACCGCTGCCGCCTGGTGCAAGGCGACTTCTTCGCGATGTCGTACGGCGAGGGCTACGACCCTTCTCGCCCTGGGCGCCTGTGGGACGCCGTGATCCTGGACATCGACCACTCCCCCGTCCACGTGCTCGACGACGGCAGCGCGGGCTTCTACGGCGCCGACGGCATGGCGGCCCTCGCCCGGCATCTGCGCCCCGGCGGCGTGTACGCGATGTGGTCGAACGACCCGCCGGACCGCACTTACCTAGCGACCCTCGACAAGGTGTTCGCGGACGTCGCGGCCGAGGTCATCACATTCCCCAACCCCTTGCAGGGCCGGGACGCGACGGCCACAATCTACTCGGCCGTCACTCCTTCGTCACGTTGACGTACGGCGCGCGCACTTCCGGCTTGTTGTCGTTGCGTCCGTCGATCTCCCGCCGGTAGCTGGTGACGTGGGCCTTAAAGGCGTCTTCGACCTTGAGGTCGTCTACCTTGTAGGCGACGACCCGCTCAGGCATATAGCGCGCGTTTGCATTGCGGTACTTGGCCTTGATTCGGGCGTACACGAACCACCCCGCCGCCGGGCCCGCGGAGAGCAGGCCGATGACGACCTCGCCGCCTGAGTCACTCATTGCTCGCTCCTGTCACACACGTCAGCCTCCGAACATCAGCGCGGCGGCGATCGGCCAGGTGATGATCGACACACCGATCGCCGTAGCCCACGCAGCCAGCGCGGCCTTGCCGCGGTTCACCGGCACGCTGCCCATCGTGGCGCCCGTGCGGCCATTCACGGCAATGTAGTGGGTGATCTGCTGGCCGTCGCGGTTCTCAACGAAGCCGTACAGCCACACCGGGAGCAGCACGGCGGTCCAGCGGCTGCCCTTAATATGCACCTGCTCGGCCTCCCACCGCACGCCGCGGTTGTAGCCGCGGATCGAGTCCGCGACGGCGCTGCGGCAAATGGTCAGGAAGTGCTTCGACGCGTAGCCGGTGGCGTCGTCCACGTCCATGTCGCGCCGTTCCGAGGTGTACGCGTCGCCAAGGAAGCTCGCGTCAAAGCGCTGGATGTCCTTGACGTCGAACGGCAGCACCGCGTTGATGATGTTGTTGGTGCTGATCTCGGACCTGATATTGACCTTGTCCGACGCAGTCTCGACCACGACGTCGTCCACCTCGATCGCGACGTGGCGCGTGACGGTGAAGGCGTCGGACTTGTACATCGTCTGGGACTTGCCCATCGGGATGCGGTGCCTGAGCACCTCGCCAACGCCGTCGAGCCGGATCATCATGTTGCCGTCCACCGTCATGTACGGCAAGTACACGCCCATGATGTTTTCAAGGCGGAAGCCCTCGCTGAAGGCGGGTAGCGCGAACGCCTTGCGCTCGGTGACGAACGCGGCGATCTTCTGCATCGCGCGCTCGCGCGAGACGGCGAACGGGAGGATGCCGTCCGGGACAGCCCCGTTGGGGATGCGGTCGTTGAGTGACAGCACGTGCTTGCACCAGTGGCAGCGAGCGTTGAGAGTGTGGTCGGTATCCACCACGACCTCGGCGCCGCACCCGGAGCACTTCATGGTCACGAGCGCGCTGTCGTCGGTGATGTCGATCGCGGCCGACGTCATTGTGGTGCCGTGAAGGTCGCCGATGCCGCGGCTGAGCCCCATCAGGTCGTCGAGCCTGGGCGGGGTCCACGTGTGGCGGCAAAACGCACACACAAACATGCCCGTCGCGGGGTCGGTCGAGACCTCGCTCGCGCCACACTTCTCGCAACGCACAACGCCGACGCCGGCGCCCTCGGGGGTCTCGAGGATGGTGACGGCGGGCTCGCCCTCCGGCGGGGCACTCGCGGCCGTTTCCGTCCCGGGCGCGGCGTTCGCAACGGGCGCGGCGTTCGCAACGGGCTCAGTGCTCGTGGCGGGCGCAACCGCGCCACCATCGAGCGCTGCGGCGAGGGCCGCCGCGGCGTCCTGACGAGTGTCCGCCGTCGCCCCCGCGGCCTGCACTGCCTTCTTCTTGTTGGCGGCGGCCGGCTTCGACGCCGGCTCGCCCGCCTTACCGGTGGTCGCCACGCTCGGGCCCTAGAGCCCCAGCGTCTTCTTCTTCAGGGCGTCGTAGTCGTCCTGCGTGATCAGTCCGTCGTCGAGCATCTGCTTGTACTTCGCAAGCTCCGTCGCCGGGTCGACGGGGGCTGAGGCGCCGCCCGTCTGGTTCGCCGCGACTCCCACGATGCCGCCGGGCGTCTGCGGGACGAGCCCGCCAATCGCGCCCATGCCCACGCCCATCATCGCCAGGCCGGTGCCGCCGCCGGTGTCGCCGGCAGCCTCGACGCCGCGCGCGACGGACTGCTTGAGGAAGGTGTCGGAGCGGCCGCCGCTGAGGGCATCGGCCTTCCGCACGTCGGACAGCAGCGCCGTGGTGTCCTCGTCGTACTCGATCGAGACGATGGTCGCCTTGGCGATGGTGAGGCCGCGCTCGGACGTCCACTTGTAGTTCGCCTCAACCTCGCCCGTGAGCGACTGAGCGAAGCCCACGGAGTCGCCCTGGATGCGGGTGATGCGGTGCTCCTTGTCGCCGTCGTTCACGTAGCGCGAGAACGCACCTGCGAGCGAGCCGACGACCTCGTTGAACAGCTGCTCGGAGACGGGGTTGGACGTCTCGGTGATGTCGAACTGGGGAGCGCCGGCGCCGATGTATGACGCGGGCACGAGCGACTTCACGAAAAGGATCGGGTCCACGACCTTAAGCACGTAGGTGCCGCGGGTGAGCGCGCCGGCCTGGGCGTTCAGGTAGGCGTCGTCCCAATAGATGGCGCTCTGGGTGCCGAACTTGTTGTCCGGGATCTCCTTGAGGTTCACGTAGATCGCGACCTGCTGGCTGCCGGGCTGGCCGCCGAACTTGAAGCGTTCCCACGAGGTCTTGAAGGTCGAGCTGAAGATGCCGCCGCCGGAGAACACAGACTTGGCGTTCTGGTCCGCGGTGTCCCACCGGTACGCGCCGGATTCGCCGATCACGCCGGTGACCTTGCCGTCCTGGAAGGTCAGCAGGCCGTAGCCCTCGGGAACCACCACGACCGAGCCGTTGGTGATGATGTTCTGGGAGCCGCGCACATTCTCGCCACGGCCCGCGTTGGTGCGCTGGAGCACCGCGGGGAAGGTAACGGCGGTGTCCGCGACGCCCGCGGGCGGGACGAGAAACTCGAGCCACTGGTCGCCGAATGTCGACGACAATGCGTCGCCTGCTGCGCTTGCGAGAATCCTGATGAAGCCCATGATCCAACCCGTCTGTCGCGGAGGGCCTCCGGGCGACCCTCATCACCGACGGCTAAGCGCCCAGCGCATCGCTACGCCGTACGGCCCTGCACCGTCGCGCCGAACTTACCACGCGCGACGCGCGCCGTCGCGGCGAAAATGAGGGCCGACCTACGGGTCCATGCCGCGGCGGGCGCCGTGCGCAACTACGGCGTGGGGGCGCGGTCGTCGTAGTCGCGGAAGCTCGCCCGCGGTGCAGTGTCTGGAAGAGCGCCGCCGCCGCCCGCGACCGCGAACCGCACGCGCGCGAGGACAGCAATCAGCCCGATGATCGCCAGCCCGCCCAGTAGCGGCGGGAACCACAGCCCCACGGCCACCGCGAGCACGCCCACGTACATGTCACCGACCCGCGGCCCGCCCGTGACGACCACGATGAACACGCCTTGCAGGCGGCCGCGCATGTGGTCGGGCGCGCCCTGGATGATGATCGTCTGCCGGAAGATCGCGCTCACCTCGTCGGACGCGCCCATGCCCGCCATGGCAACCGCGAGCGCGACGAGGAACGGCCAGTGGATGCCGCCCCAGCCGGGCGCCGCATCGTGCCCCGACCGCTCGGCCCACAGCGCGATAGCGCCGAACGCCGCCGCGAAGCCGCCAAACACGGTGATCGCTCGGGTGATCGCGACCCCCTGCCGATGCACGCGCGCGATCCCGCCAGAGAACACGCTGGTAAGGATGGTGCCCGCGGCGCCGGCGGCCGTGAGCGCGCCAACGGTCAACGCGCCGCCACCCACCACCAGCGCGCCGAGCGCCGGGAACAGCGCGTAAGTGCGGCCAAAGGTCATCGCCACGATGTCGACGATGAAGCTCATGCGGATGTTCGGCGCGCGCTTGAGGAAGCTCAACCCCTCGCGCAGCACGGCCCACCCGGCCACGACCGGCTCGCCCAGGCGCGGCAGCCGCGGCAAACCCCAGATGCCCACGAACGCGGCGGTGAAGAGCAACGCATCTGTCGCGAAGGTCCACGGCAGGCCGACGCTCGCGGCGAGTACTCCCGCGAACGCGGGCCCCAGCGTCAGGGCGATTCCGAAGGAGATGCCGTTGAGGGCCACGGCGCGCGACACGAGGCGAGGCGGCAGGATGCGCGCCACGACCGAGGAGCCTGCCGCGTGCCGCACCGTCGCCGCGACCGCAGTGAGCGTCGTCGCGATGTAGAACGGCCACACGGAAATGTGGTCGCCGCCGCCGCGGCTCGAGATCGCGTCTGCCGTCGAGAGCGCGACGAGCGACAGCGTCGCGCCCCAGCCCGCGAGCGCCGCGATCATGAGCACGCGGCGGCGGTCGAAGACGTCGGCAAGCATCCCTCCCCACAACCCGGCCACGATCATCGGCGCCAGCGAGATGCCGCCCACCAGCCCCACGGCAAAGGTGGACTCGGTGATGGCGTAGATCTGGATGCCGACCGCGACGTTCGTCATCCACGCCCCGACGGCGCCGATCGAGTTGCCGATCCACAGCCGCGCGAACGTCCGGTTCTCGCGCAGCGGCGCCAGGTCAACCAGGCGGCGTTTGCGCGCGGGCGCGCCGCCGGCGTCGGGCGAGGCGGGGGCCGATGCGTCGCCCGGCTCGGCCTCCGGGGCGGGGTCGGCGGGGGTCACCAGCCGAGTCTAGTTTCGCGCTGGGAGGCCCTGCGCACGCGCGCGGTGCGTCGGCGCCCTCACAGGGGCTAGGCTTGCGCCAACCATTCACGAGGGGAACCGCCGCCATGATCGCTCGCCACCGCATCGTCGGTTCACTTGCGGCTGCCACGCTCGCCCTCGCACTAGCCGCGTGCGGGCCCACGGCCACCAAGACTCCCGCGGCTACCGAAACTGAGACGACCGCGACTCAGACCACCGAGCCTGCGCCCACCACGGACTCCCCGACCTCCGCGCAGGGCGCGTTGCTGGACGCCGTCGTCGAGGCCTCGCAGTCCACGATCCCCGACATCATCAACTCGTACGGCGACACCTACACGGACATCAAGGTGCTTTCCGACCACGTCGACACGCTCATCTACGAGTACTACTACGCCGCCACGCAGGACCGGGAAACGCTGACGGCCAACCTTGACGACTCGATCGAGACGCTCCAGCAGTCCGTGGATGAGTCGGTGCTGCCGGCGCTCGTTGGCGCAGGCATCACGGATGACCCCAAGGTCACGTTCTCGTACTTCGACGCCGACGGCACGCTGATCTGGACGCACACGTTCTCGGGCTCCTAATCGCGCGGATCCACCCTCACCCATTCCGCGAGTTTGGGCTTGCGCCTGTCGCCTGACGACTTTCCCAGTGCCCGCCGCGCGAGCCACGGCACCACGAACACCGCGTAGTACGCCACCTCGCCGGCGACCTTGCCGACTGCCCGGCCCAGCCTGCGCGCAAGTCCGGCGCGGGCGGTGCCGTCCCCCGCATCGGCCCCCGGCACTACTGGCGGCGCGGTCGGCACGCCCATCGCGGTGAGCACCCGGCTGGCGACGCGCTGGTGGCCGAGGGAGTTGAGGTGCAGCCGGTCGGCCGACCAATAGGGCCGACGCCGCGCCTCGAGGTCGCGGAAGTTGTCCACGACCGTGATGCCGTCGCGCCCCGCGATCTCGCGTTCCACGATGTCCGTGAGGCGGATGCTCAGGCGGTGCATGCGCCGGCCCGCGGGCAGCCGCTCCGACGGGTCGGGGCCGCTCAGCAGGATCACGTGCACCCCGGCGGCCGCGCAGTTGTCGAGCACCCGGTTGAAGAGCGCGATCATCTTCTCGTCGGAGTAGCCGGGGCGGAGCATGTCGTTGCCGCCGCCGTTGAAGGTCAGATGCGTGGGTGGCGGGTCGAGCGCGAGGGCGGCGTCCAGTTGCTCGCCCGCGATGGCGGCGATGAGGCGCCCGCGCACGGCGAGGTTCGCGTACAGGACCTCCTCGTGGGGGTGTGCTGCGGCGAGGCCCACGGCCACGCGGTCGGCCCAGCCGATGGGCACGCCGTCCGGCCCGTTGTCCCCCACGCCCTCGGTGAAGCTGTCCCCGATTGCCACGATGCGCATGCGACCATCATGCCGCGCGCCGCACTACGCCCGCGCCGCACTACGCCCGCGCCGCGCTCCCAGCTTCCGCGATCTGCGCGAGGTCGCGCGGCTCCGTCAGCGCCGCGACCGCGCGCCGCTCCGCCTCCTCGGATGCCGCGGCCAGCGCATCGGCGTCCCGATCCTTGACGATGGGGGCGAGCGCCCCGAACACGCCTTGGAGCCGCACCGCCACCTCGATCAACGTCGCGCCGTCGCGGGCGATCGGGCGGAAGCCGTCCTCCAGCATGTGGCCGAGCGGCACGCGCGGCACGTGCACCTGGGGGTAGTCAACGTCGTCGTCCTCCGGCGTGGTGAGCATGGCGGTCATCACGCGCTGCGCGGCGTTGAGCACCTCGATGGCCGTGCCGGGGTCGTTGACGGCGGGCGACAGCGCGCGGCTGGCGATCTCGGACAGCGCCACGAACCCGAGCCGCGGGTCCTGGTCGAACGTGCGGTGATGCTCCAGGCGGAACGCGCGCCGCATCCGATCCACCGCGCCGTCTGGAACCTCACTCGGGCCATCAGCCTCAAACTCAGCGAGCGTCGTTCCAAGATTGACGACGGCGCCAGAGTGCACGCGAACGTGAATGCGCAGGCCGTGCTCGGCGGCGATGTTCGACAGCTCCGCGGTGCCGATCCCGGTGAGCACCCCGGCGCGGTCGGCTGCGACGGTCGTGAGGTCGCCGGTCGCCTTGGCCCCGGTCGCCTCGACTTCGGGCGCGCCCCCCAGGTACGGCCTGCGCGCGAACTGCAGCGCAGCCTTGGTGGCCGCGGCCTCGACGGTGTCGATCACGTTCGACATGCGGCCAAAGTTCGTCAGGTGATGGATCCAGCTGAGCAGCGTGATCACGACGATCGCCATCACCGCAACGGTGCCGAAGTACAGAATGATGCGGCCCTGCTCGCTGTAATACCCGGTGGACAGCGCGGCGATGCCGACGATGGCGAACACGAACGAACCGAGGAAGCTCGACAGCGCGTTCTGCGAGGTCCGGTCGCGGATCAGCAGCTGAGTGGCACGCGGCGTGCCCACGGCGGCGGCGGACGCGTACGCCGAGACCATCGCGGTGAGCGAGAACGTCGTCACGACCAGCATGGACGACGCCAGGATCTGCAGGAGGGCCTTGACGGAATCCTGGCCGAGCTCCGGCGTGAACGAGTCCGGAAGTAATGGCCCAATCCACCGCGCCACTAGCGCGAGCGCCACTGCCACCGCCGCGAACAGTGCGAGGCGGAACCAGATCTGCCTTGCGAGGCGCCGCGCGAAGGCGCGCCATCCGCTGACGTTCACGCGTCCTCCTCTCGCCGGATTCCCTTGATGATGCGTGACGCGCCCGCGCGGGCAGCCAAGGCGCGCCGCGACGGCGCCAGGCGCGAGACCCGCCAGGACGCGCCCCGCACCACGCACGGCACCCGTTCCTTATGCAACGATGCATTCGTGCCCTCACCGACGCCCGCGCACTTCCGCGACAAGTACGGTCCCTGTGCGGTTGTCGCAGGCGGCTCGTACGGGCTGGGTGCGGCGTTCGCCGAAGCCCTCGCCGAGCGCGGCCTCAACCTGATCCTGATCGCGCGCGACGCCGAGCGCCTGGACGCGACCGCGGCCCGGCTCCGCGAGGCCCACGGGACCGCGGTGGACACCATCGCGGCGGACATCGCCGACCACGGCGCGGTCGCCCGGCGAGTCGACGCGCTCGGCCGGGACGTCGGGCTGCTCATTTACGACGCCGCCTACGCCCCCATCGGCCCGTTCGCGGACGCGGCGCCGGAGGATCTCGCGAAGGCCACCGCCGTCAACGTCACCGCCCCCGCGCTGCTCGCCCGCCACCTCGCCCCCGCCATGGTCGCGCGCGGCCGCGGCGGCATCGTCTTCATGTCCTCGCTGTCGGGGTTGCAGGGCAGCCCGAACATCGCTACCTACGCCGCGACCAAGGCCTTCAACACGACGCTCGCGGAGGGCCTGTGGCACGAGCTGCGGCCGCGCGGCGTGGACGTGCTCGCGTGCGTCGCGGGCGCGATCGCCACTCCTGGCTACGAGCAGGCATCGCAGTCCGCGCCCGGCGGCCAGCACAAGCAAGCACCCGGCACCCTCCCGGCCGCCACCGTCGCCGCCACCGCCCTGGACGCCCTCGCGCGCGGGCGCGGCCCCGTCGTCGTCCCGGGGGCAACCAACAAGCTCGGCCGCGCGGTGATGACCCGCCTCCTCCCGCGCCGGGCAGCCATCGCCCTCATGGCGCGCAACACTAAGGGCCTGAACTGAGGTGCCTGACATGACTCGCACCGCCCGCGCGCCTCACGCCACACGCCTGCTGCGCGCGACGCCCGCCGCTCGCATCCCCCGCGCAACCCCCGCGAAAGGCGCCCTATGAGAACCGCGCTCGGCCTGCTGACCCCGCTCGTGGCCTACGCCGCGATCACGGGCCTTCACCTCGCGATTCCGGCGCGCCGCATCCCTGGATACGTCGCGGACGAGCACACCGGGCGGCCGATGCAGTACCGGATCAACGGACGCTACGTCTTGTGGGCGAGCGTGCTGGCGTGGGCGGCGCTTGGGTACACGGGCGTGGTGCCGTACACCTGGCTCTACGACACGCGTTGGCTTGGCCTGGCGGGCGCCGTGGCGATCGGCCTCGTGTACTCGTTCGCGGTGGTGCTGCGCTACCCCCCTACCGGGAAGCGCTTTCTGGCGGACTTCTGGTTCGGGCGCGCGCAGGACCCGCAGCTCGCCAACGGCTACGTCGACGCGAAGCTGTGGTTCTACCTTGTGGGCGCGGCGATGCTGCAGCTCAACGTGCTGTCGTTCGCGGCGCACCACCTCACCAGCGGCCAGGCGGTGAACCCGGGTTTCCTGCTCGCGTGCGCGATGCTCACGTGGTTCTGCAACGAGTACCTGATCTTCGAGAAAATCCACCTCTGGACGTACGACTTCATCGCGGAGCGCGTCGGGTTCAAGCTGGGGTGGGGCTGCCTGGCGTTCTACCCGTACTTCTACGCGGTGGCGTTGTGGTTCACCGCGGACCTGCCCAACCCGCACCGGCCCGTGTGGGCGCTGGTCGCGACGGGTGCGTTGTTCCTCGGCGGCTGGGTGCTGACTCGCGGCGCGAACATGCAGAAGTACTTCTTCAAGACGGCGCCCGACCGCGCGTTCCTCGGCATCAAGCCGGTCGCGCTGACGGACGGCAAACGCACCTTGCTTGCGAACGGCTTCTGGGGAGTGAGCCGCCACGTCAACTACCTGGGCGAGATCCTCCAGGCCGTGGCGATCGCTGCCGCCGCAGGATACTACGGCGTCTGGCAGGTATGGCTCTATCCCGCGTACTACGTGGGCCTGCTGGTCTCGCGCCAGCTGGACGACGATGTGGTGTGCCGCGCCAAGTACGGCGCGCTGTGGGACGAGTACACGGCCCGCGTGCCGTGGCGCATCATCCCGCGCATCTACTGACGCAGCCTGCAACCGGAACTACGCCGCCAACGACCACGCCACGAAGCCGGGGCGGGTGGCGCTTGCTAGCCCGTCAGGCTGAGGACGATCGCGGGTGCGCCCGGGTCCACAATCTGGCCGTCGGCGCTACCGTCGTCGTCCAGCGGGCCGCCGTCAGTGATCTGGTAGGTCAGCGTGGAGCCGCTGATCGTCACGCCCGGCACCTTTGACCACGTGGTGCCGTTGAGCTTCCACAGCTGCTTGACCGGGCTCGGCAGGTCGAGCGTAACGGTGGTGGTCCAGCCGTCGTCCGGCACGCACACGTCGAATGTGAAGCCTCCGAACGGCAGCAGCAACTTCGACGGAGGCGCCGTCGTGAGGTCCACCTCGTCAATCGCGGCGAAGCTGTTGACGCAGGTCAGGTTGGTGGCGGTCACGTGAATCGTGCCGCTGGAGGTCACGATGTCGAACGTCGTGTCCGCAATGGCCTCGACGGCGCCGATGTCGCACAACGTGCCACCCGCCTCGGGGCGCGCCGCGCCACGCTGGTCATCGCTGACCGAGCACGCGCCCGCCGCGTCAATAAGCGGGCTACCGGTCAACGGCTCCATGGTTTGTGCGGGGCCGCCGTTGTCTGCGAGCGCGCCCACCTGCGGATCTGCCGCGGTGACGACGTCGCCGGTGGTGGGGGTTCCGAGGCATCCCGAGTCGCTGACATAGTTGTACCCGCTGGAGGTTGCCGAACCCCCTACGTCGCACAGGATGATGAACGACGGCGTGTACGTGTAAAACACAGAGCCCTCGGACACGAGGTTGCCGGACGAGACCGAGATCGCGCCTCCCTCGGCAACCGAATTGTTCTCGACAAACGTGCTAAACGTCGAGGTCACCGTCGAGTACGACCACACGGCACCGCCCGTGTAGCCTGCGGTATTCGAGTCGAACGTCGAGTTAGTGACGTCTACCGAACCGTCGCCGTCGTACACCGCGCCGCCGTTCGTCGATGCGAAGTTGTTCGCGAAGGTCGAGTCGTTGATGGTCGCCACGTCGTACACGTACAACGCGCCGCCGTAGATCGCTTGGTTGTTGGTAAATTCGCTGCCGAGCACGGTCGCGTCCGCGTACGTGAAGACCGCGCCGCCGGACCGGCCCGTGTAGGTCGCTGTGTTGTCGTCGAAGGTCGTGTATTCGATGTCGAGGTTGTCATCCGAGTAGACAGCGCCACCCTCGCCGGAAGTCGACGAATTGCCGGTGAAGCTTGAGTCGTAGATGTCAGTGATGCTGTTGGAGTAGATGGCGCCGCCGTCGCCCGCAGCGACGTTGTCCGTGAAGGTCGAGCCTGCCGTGTCGCCGATGGTCACGAAAGTCGCCGACCAAATCGCGCCGCCTTGTGTCGCGGAATTACCGGTGAACGTGGCGTCATCGACGACGACAGCGTAGCCGCCGTAGATGGCGCCGCCGTAGTCAGTCGTGACATTGTCAGTGAAGGTGCCGCCGTCGACCGTGACCGTTTCCGTCGCTGTGATCGCGCCGCCATTGATGCCCGCGACCGTCGTGGAGTTGCCCGTGTAGGTCGAGTCAAGCGAGTCGACGCTCCCGTGGACGTAGACGGCGCCGCCGTCGTCGGCGGAGGAGTTGTTGGTGAAGGTCGAGCCCGTGATGGTTGCCGCACCGCTGTTGGGGTACAGATAGAGGGCGCCTCCGTACTCGACAGTAGTTTCGTTGTTCTTGAAAGTGCTGTCCGTGACGGTCACGGTGTCGCCCGCGAGGTACACAGCGGCGGCATCACCGACGGTGCCCTTGACGGTCACGTTCTCGAGCGTGGCGGATACTGCGGCGTCTGCACTGACCGCCTGCAGGGTCTTGAGCCCGGAAATCGTGATGTCGTGCATGTCGAAACTGCCGGTGCCACCGCCATAGTAATTCACCATCAGACCGACGGTACCGGAGCCGCCAGTGATCTTGTGGCCGTTACCGTCGATCTCGAGCGAGTAGCCGTCGTCGACGTAGGTCGCGTCGCCGGCGCCGGTCCACGTGAAGTTGCTCACGAGGGTGATGACGTCGTCTTGGTCATTGACGGCGGCCACAGCAAGGGCCGCGCGCAATTCGGCCGCGGAGGAGACGTTGAACGGAGCGGCCGATGCGCGGAGAGCGAGCGGGCCGGCGACAAGCCACGCGGCGGCGAGTGCGAGCGTTGCGACTGCCGCGAGACCGCGGGTCAAGAAGGTTCTGTTCGTGAGCGTCATGGCCGGTTCCCTCGCTGTTGGCGGCTCCGCCGGTCACGGTGCCCGGAAGCAGGCTACCAGCGACGTGCGGGTCGGGGATAGTCGCCGGGCCGACGGGTCGCACCCGGCGCCGCCGCCGTCACACTTCGCGCGTCTCATGCGTCAATGTAGTGAGTCAAGGCGTGCAGCCAGAGAGGAGCGGGCGATGGGCGACGAGCAGACCGACGCGTTCCAGGCCGAACGCCCGCGCCTGGTCGCAATGGCGACGCGGATCCTTGGCGACGCTTCCGCGGCCGAAGACGTGGTCCAGGACGCGTGGCTTCGGCTCCATGGCGCCACGCCCGCCACTGCCGAGGCGCCGCCGGCAATCGCGAATCTCCCCGCCTGGCTCACCACCGTCACGGCGCGGCTCTGCCTTGACCGCCTCCGCGCGCGTCGGCCCGTCGCCGACCTCGCAGACCTCGCAGACCTCGCAGACCTCGACAGTCCCCACGGCCTCGGCGCACAGCGCAAACCCGCCTCCTCCGCCGCGGGCCCCGGCGCCGATCTCGCCGCCCACCCCAGCGCCGACCCGGCCGAGCACGCCGAACTCGCGGACGCCGTCGGCGCGGCACTTCACGTCGTCCTCGACCGGCTCACGCCCAGCGAGCGCGTGGCGTTCGTGCTTCACGACACCTTTGGCTTCGAGTTCCCTGTGATCGCTACCGTCCTGGACACCACCCCCGTCGCGGCGCGCAAGCTCGCCTCCCGGGCGCGCGCCAAGATCTCGCAGCCCCGCCCGGACGATGCGCTGGCGGACTGGGAGATTGTCGACGCCTTCCTCACGGCGGCGCGCGGCGGAGACTTGGCGCGGCTGCTGCAGCTCTTGGCGCCGGACGCGGTGATCGCGGGCGACCAGGCTGCCGTACTGATAGGCACCCCGACGCGCATCGAGGGCGGCGAGGCGGTGGCGACGTTCTTCAACGGGGCGGCGAAGACGGCGCTGTCGGTGCTCATTGGGGACCGCCCGGGCGCGGCGTGGTTCCTCAGGGGTGAGGCGAAGGTTGCGTTCGATTTCACGATCGTCGGGTGGCCGTGTGGCCCGCATCGACTTCCGCGCCGACCCCGACGTGCTTGCGCAGGTGCGCCGGCCAGATTCACTCATTGAATACTCATCAACCCGAAAGGAACACACACCATGAAGACCATGACCTGTAAGCGCTCTAGGCGGCCCCTGCGACCTTGCCCACCACGGCGAGACCGCGGACGACGTCATTAAGGCCCAGGACAAGCACCTGGCGGAGGCCGTGAAGTCGGGCGACGCCTCGCACGTGGAGGCGCACAACGCGATGAAGGGCCGCTGGAAGCACCCCAAGAAGTCGATGGATTGGTACAACGGGACCAAGCGAGCCTTCGCGGAATTGCCGGAGGACTGACGCAGGTCTTTCTGCCCGTGGCTCGCGGGCCGCTCGGGCGTCCTATGCGGCGGCTCCGAGCGGCTCGCGCGCACCCAACTCGAACCGTTCGCGGGAACCCAACTCGAACCGTGCGCGCCCTCCGACTCGCGGCGTGCGTTCGGGGTCGACGGCGCGCGGCGGCACGAAGCTCACCACGTTGTCGCGTACCTCGATGTCCCAGCCGTCGCGATGGACGCGATGGTGACATCGGCTGCACAGCAGCACCCCGTTCGCGAGATCAGATTTTCCGCGATGTCTGTCCCACCAACGAATGTGGTGGGCCTCGCACCACGAGGGCGGCGCATTGCACCACGCGCAACCGCCGTCGCGTTCGACGAGCGCGAGGCGCTGCGCCGGCGTGAACAGCCGCCGCGCGCGGCCCCAATCGAGAACGTCGGACGGCCCGCCGAGCACCGCGGGCACCACCTGGGCGTCGGCCGCGGTGCGCCGCAACGCCTCCACGCTGATGGGTTGGGCCACGCCGTCGACCTCGCCCAAGCCGACGCCCGCTTCGAGCTCCGCACGCGTCATGCGCACCACGACGGTGGTCTTCACGCCGCTGGTCGCCTGCGTGCAGTCGAGGGCGTGCTTGCACAGGTCCACGAGGATGTCCGCGCGCATCTGCCACGGAGTGCGTTCGTCCGACCCGGGATCCTCCCGCCGTTGCTGCATCGCCCACCGCACGCCGGCGTCCAGCACCGCACGCACGGGGGCGGCGTCCAGCGGCGTGAGCTTCGCGGTGAGTGTCACCATGCCGTCGGGGGCATCATGGACCACGACCGAGCGCTGGTCGTGCTGGCGCTGCTCGCGCTCCGCCCACGCGCCAGGGTCCGCGAACGCCTGCGCCTGCCACACGAGCTTGCGCACCTGGTGAAGCGGCAGCCCCGGCGCCTTCGCCAGCGCGCGCATAAACAGGTCCCGCGTGCGCTCGACGTCCGGAAGGTCCCCAATCGCCGACGCGAATACCGCCGCCACCTCGACGCTCACCTGTCCTCCGGCCACTGCGCTGCGCGAGTTCTGCGCGGAAACGCGCCAGCGGTCCCGCGTTGGCCTCGGCGCCTTCGCCGCCCCCACTCTCCGCATCGACCGCGCGCGCCGAGCCAGCCTCCATGAGCACGCCGCCTGCGGTGACCAGCCGTTGCGCCTCAGCAAGCGAGCCGCCCGTCGTACTCGCGACCAGTTCCCGCGCGGATCGAAACCCGCGCGTCGCGGCCAACCCAGCCCCGTCGTCGTCGCTTGAGCGTCGCTGGACCTCGCCGGCGACCTGCGCCATCAGGACGTCGGCATGCCGGCGCACCTGCGCCACCTGGTCCGCGAGCGCGAGCAGCTCGCGCGCGGGCAGCCCGGAGACGTCCGCACCGTCGCGCGCGCACACCGCGGCGGTGGCCGCGGCGAGGTGTCCGGTGCTCAAGCTCATGACTCAAGTCAACCAGCGACGTCTGACATTGGATGTCGTGAATATCGCATTTGTGCACAGTCCTCGGGCGCGCGCGACCTGGGGACATCAGTCGCGGCGGGCGCAGGGGTCGAGGCGCCGGGCGCGGCCGAGGACCCGAGGCACAGGGCACGGGCGCAGGCGTCGAGGCGATCCCGGGCCCGGTCACGGACGCCTACTACGCCCCCGCGTACTCCCCCGGATTCACCGCAAAGTGCGCCTCAAAAGCCTCAACGATCGTCGCGTCCGTCGGCACCGCGGCGGCGTAGCGCTCGTCCGCGCCAACCTCTAGCACGCCAAGCTTGTCGTAGTCGTCCGCGACCACCCCCGCGAGCCCGCCCGCGAGCCAGAGCACGGCGGCCGCAGCGTCGTCCATCCCCAAGTATTCGTAGCCCTTCACGGCGGCCTCGACCTCCTCCGCCGAGCACATCTCGAGGGCCTGCAGCAGCCCACCGTTCATGGCGAGGCTGTGCACCCGCAGCACGTCCGCGAGCGCCACGTCGCCAGGGCCGAGCTCCGCGCCGCCAGCCTTCATCGCCGCCCGGTTCCACACGTCGTTCGAGGTCATGTTTCGATCATGGCCCCGGCGCGCGGGGCGCGCAACACCACGGGACGATGCGGCGGCGGCCCGAGTCTCCGATTCATGCCCCGCACTCCTCAACGGCCCGCCGCGTCACGTCAACGTGCAGTTGCGCGTGCCCGGCGTACTCGCGCGCCTCATCCAAGCTCTCAGCACCAAGCGCCAACCCAGCCCACCCCACCACCCGCTGCGGGTGACTCGCCAACCTGGGCATCGTGTTGTTCGTGCGCGTCCACTCGTCGTACACGGCGGCGGCCTCGTCCCAGCGCTCGATCGGCTCGTCCCACGACCCGCCAAGCACGTCGGCCTCGACGCACGCATTCACCGGCCCCGCCTGCGCCAGCCCACGCTCCCCGCCCAGCCCCGGCAGCAACCCCACGTCCGACGCACCCGCCACCGTCCCATCACCGTCCGCGTCCCCATACAAAGGACCAGCCGGGCCGACGACGAGGTTGCGCACCGCTTCAGCCGCCGCCTTCGCCTCGGGCAGGGTCGCGGCGTCGCGCCACTCGCGAAAGGCTCGACGAACTCATGCGCCGTGAAGTTCAGCATGGAGGCGGCGGGTTCTGATCGCTCCCGACACGAAGAAGCGTCAATTCAGACCCGGCACCGCATAAGACCCGTGACTCAATCTGGGCAGATGGGACTTCCACAACGGACTTCTCATTGTCGAGGATCAAAATCCAAGACGCCGACTCGGAAACGATGGCTCCAACTATCGTTCGCCCGTCAGCGAGTTCAAACTGCTCCACAGGCAGCGCGAACCCGGGCCACGCGAGAATTACGACCGCGATTGGGGTCAACAAGTGCACCCACGCAGTGTCCCGAGCCATTCCCCGTACGACGTTCCGTCGCGCAAGTGCCGTCGTGGAACGGTAGACGTGAGACCCCGGTCCATGCGCCGCCAACGTCAGGCCGACGATTACGTGCACCGCTAGAAACGTCGCGACAAGGACATACGGGGGCTCGGAAGAATGTCCGACGACGAGGGCCCAACCAGTTGCCGTCGCCACCACGACGATTGCGCCTCCGTAAGCGGCGAGCGCTGTGCTTGAATTGCCCCGCAATCGACTTCGCAATCCAGATCGGCCAAAAAAGCGAAAGGCGCGTCCATATCGTCGCGACCGCCGGTAGCCTCCCACGCACGTCAATAAGACAGCCAAACCACCGACCAGTATCCAAGCGACCGGTGTCGTTGCCATGAACACGGTCGCGACTACCTCGAGCACGACTCTTAGCGTCCGGGACTCCTGGACCGAAGCAGCAAAGCGCAAGCGCCACTCGTCATCCCCGGCGAGAACAATTGCGCCAGCGATGAGCGCAATGCGAAGTAACTGCAGGCCAACGACACCGAGAATCTGCACCGGACTGGCATTGCCTAGCAACAACTTGAAGACCTGATCGTCACCGCCGGCTTGAATCAGCAAGATAAGCACCGCGACCACCGACCCCAGACCGAGGTAGACAGCAAGGAACTTTGCGACTTCGGCGCCCGACGGGAGCCGTAGCGCCCACGAGAACGGCTGAGTATTGAGATCTCCCGCTATCCGCGTTCGCTCGTTCAGCCCGTGCCGGTCTCGCCATAAAGTTCGCAGGTTCATGCTTTACACGCTAGCCGCGCCATCCGACAGTGGTTCGAGCGGGCCGGGAACAGAGATAGCCGGGGCTTCACGCGACCGCCTCAGGCCAACACGGCATCTGGGAGTTGTGGCGGCGCGTCGCCTAATGCGCGTGGCTGAGAGTCTCCCACCGAGCAGCCGATCACATCGTGCGGAACTGCTGATCGCTACGGTCAAGGGACGACACCCGGGCTGGGTCGCGCACGCACGCGTCACCCCCGCTCGGGGTTCGGCGAAGCTCTTGCCTTCTTGCGTCGCCTCAGTTTCTTGAGCTTGCGGCGACTCCTAGCGGAAGCGGGCGAAAACCATCCGAGGAAGTACTCGCCGGTCGCTAGCACGAATGACAGCCAGAACCCCGCGTACAGCACGAGAGCGCCGATCCAAACTGCGGACCATCCGCGGAACGCGCCCCCTTCGTCGTACATGTACAACTGCCACGCGGACCACATCGTGTAGCCCGTCAGGAGGAAGCCCGTGATGTACCAACCCGCGAATGGCATGCTGGCCACCGCCCCTCGCGCCGCGTTTACAATTCTGCCTTCGCCCGGCTCCAGCTGCTTGCGGACGTTGAACACATTCATCACCGAGTCGGACGTCGCCGTCCCAATCAGAGGGCGCGACTGTTTCTGGAGTCCTGCTCGCGCCGCGAGTACTTTCTCAATTCGCTCAGCGGAGTCGGCGCGGCGCATGACGGCCGCGGTGAGGATCATTTGATAGGACTGCATCAGGAGAATCGGGAGCACGAGCAAGCAGTACAGCCACATGGGCACGATCACTTCGCTCCTGTAGGAAGTCGCGAGAATTGTCACGTAGGCAGCGGTAGTCCCCACGAGCGTGATGCTCAACGTGCTCGAGCCAAGGTTGCCCTGGATGTCGGACCAATGCAGTTGCGCGAGCGCCGCCACTTGGGATTCGGGAGTGGACTTTGCCGCTGCGCCTGCCGCGTGAAACCGTGGGGCGTTGTCCGCCTCGGGAAGCGCTGCTCTCGTGTTTCGGCCAACCGTTTTGGCCCAGTTCACGACACCTGGAAAGAAGTAATAGAAGCCCGCGAGCGCGAAGAGAGCCCACAGCACCACGTACCCCGTAAGGCCAAGAGCGAATAGTGACCGTACCCATCCAGGCCACCCGCTGGCCCCGAAGTCGCTGTCAAGAGTGCTGTGGACGTCGGTCGCGAGGTATCCGGTGAGGGCAATTCCGATTACGTACCACCCCACGTATGGAAGGGCGGCGACAATGAACTTCGGTAGCCAACGCGCAGGGCGGACCTTGGGGTCAGTCAGGGTCCGGATGTCCATTACCTGGTCTGACTGGGCGGTCCCGATCTTGTCACGAACACTATCGTCCAATCCAGACTCGCGAAATAATTCATTCTCAAGCGCCTTCGCGGAGTCCGAGCGCCGAATGATCGAGGCCGCGAGCGTCATCTGATAACTCAAAATCAGGAGCAATGGCAACGCGACTAAGGCGAGAATCTCCGCAGGAAGCACCAAAGTGCGATTGAAGATCACGGCGAGGAGCGCGATGTACGTCGCGACGGCGGCAATGAGGTTTCCGGCCATTCCCGCGCCCGAGACGTTGTAATCAATGTCCGACTGATGAAGCCGCGCCAGTGCGTCTACGCGCGCATCTGCACTCGTCGTGAGCGCCCCTGTCTTGAGTCTACGTACCTTGTCTTTCGCCACGTCGCTGCCCCATCACTCGGACCACGGATCGCGAGCCCAGCGCCGTCGACCCTTCCGGAGCCTATCGCGGAGAGATCTGCCGCGCGCGGGCAGCGGAAAGCGCCTCTTCAACGGCTGCAAACACGCCGAGCGAGACAACCCCGAAAATCACCACTAGTGGCATGCCCATGAGAGCCGGGTCGAGGAATTGGTAAGGGATTACGATCTCAACAAACAGTCGAACAACAACAAGAATGATGAGGTAGGCGACCGGAAGTGAACAAGCCGCGACAATGCCCGCGGCCCTGCTTCGCGGGCGGAATTCCGAGCGGAGCAGCACTGGGATGGCACATGCCGGCGCGAAAACGTGAATAATCGCGGCCGCGACGAATCCTGCTGGATCGCTCGTTGGCGTGAGCCCATTTACCGGAACGAGCACGAGTAGGTAGACCAACGCGGACACGACAGTCCCCGTTGTCGCGGCGTCTCGTAGCACGAGCGTGGCGCGGAGCACCCTCGGTCGGCGCCACGGAACCCTTGCGAGGCCCGTCAAGATAGCCAGGAACAGAACTACGTCCTCGGAGAAGTACGCGAGGGTGGGCGTTGTATCCGATGTCTGCATGAGATGGGCCGAGAAGCCGACGACGCCCGCGGCGATTACGCCCCACTGCATGATGGAATCAATGCGCGCAGAAGCAGCTGCACGTGAACCAACCGCATCCGGTTGAGACGACTGCATTTTCACCCCTAAGCTCGCGGGCTCGCGCCTTGCGACGAGTCGACTCCAAGTTTATGTGGAGCATCGGGGCCCGCGGCGTGCCACATCCGCCACCGTCTCAACCCCCACACCCCTCAACAGCCCAACGCGTCACATCCACGTGCAGCTGCGCGTGCCCGGCGTACTCGCGCGCCTCATCCACACTCTCGGCGCCGAGCGCCAGCCCAGCCCAACCCACCACCCGCTGCGGGTGGCTCGCGAGCCTGGGCATCGTGTTGTTCGTGCGCGTCCACTCGTCGTACACGGCGGCGGCCTCGTCCCAGCGCTCGATCGGCTCGTCCCACGACCCGCCAAGCACGTCGGCCTCGACGCACGCATTCACCGGCGCCGCCTGCGCGAGCCCACGCTCCCCGCGCACCCCCGGCAGCAACCCCACGTCCGACGCACCACCAACCGTCCCGTCACCGTCCGCGTCCCCATACAAATACCCAGCCGGGCCGACGACGAGGTTGCGCACCGCTTCCGCCGCCGCCTTCGCCTCGGGCAGGGTCGGGGCGTCGCGCCATTCGCTGACGGCGGCGTCGAGCGCGTCGATCCGCGCGAGTGTGCCGCTGATGCCCGAAATCGTCGGGCAACTGGCACTCTAGCCCGCGCCTGGGTCGCAACGCGCACCTAGAATCGGGCCATGGGCAATTGGGCATGGCGGAGAAGTAGCGGAGAGAAGGACTCTCGGGTAACTGCGCCCAAACTCGACCCCCTCTCTGCGGAATATGACGGCACACTCCACGGCGGGTACTTCGACGCGATCGAAGCCGCGCTCGAAAACTCGAACACGAGAAATATCGCGCTCAGCGGGCCTTACGGGAGTGGCAAGAGCAGCATTCTGAAACAAGTAGCAAAACGCTATGGTGACCAAGTAGTGGAGATTTCGCTGTCATCCCTTGGCGGGTTGGTCGCAGATCAGGACACTAACCAACTGCAGAAGGAAATTGTGAAGCAGCTCCTCTACCGGGAGCCGCCCCACAACATGAAGGAGTCGCGTTACCCACGCGCAGCGACACCGCGGACCTGGGTGGACCTCAGCAAAGCTGCAGTCGCTGGCGGTGTCGCACTGGCGGCCGCACTCGCCTTGCGCATTCCGCAACGCTGGGAGCCCTGGAAGGTAATGCCCCGCTACCCGCCGTGGGCGCCTATGTGGCGTGGTGGATACTGCTGTCGGCCGCAGCACTCGCTGTCGTTTGGGCCGCGCACAGTCGACCCGCCCTGCGCGAGTTGTCTGCAGGCCCCGCGAAGATATCCCTGTCGGAGCCATCAAGAACCTACTTCGACGACTACCTCGACGAGATTGTCTACTTCTTCCAACGCAGCAACGCGGACATCGTAATCCTCGAGGACATCGACCGATTCGGGAACGCTGAAGTCTTCGACAATCTGCGTGCGCTGAACACTCTCTTGAACAACGCGAAGCAACTTAGGCGCCGCCCAATCAGGTTTGTCTACGCATTCCGCGACAGTGTGTTCGCAGGGCCTAGCCGCGCTCGCCTTGAACCATCTGCTCGCACCAAGTTCTTCGACGTAATCGTCCCCGTCGTGCCCTTCATGACCCACATCAATGCTCGCGACTTGGTATCCAAAGTCATGTCCACAGACACGACCACAATCACCCGAGAACTTGTAGAGGTCGTAGCACCGAGGTTGACGGACATGAGATTGCTGAAAAACATCCGCAACGAGTTCCTCATATACCGTGATCAGCTTGTCGACGTGGAGGCAAGTGTCCCCGGGCTCTCTGACGATGCCTTATTTGCGCTAATCGTCTACAAGAACCTCGAGATTTCCGACTTCGAGAAGCTCCAGACGCAGGGGAGCGACTTAGACGGGTTGTACCGCGCGTGGCGCAGCCTCGTTGACGAGAACCTCGCCCGACTTAACGCGGCACGACGTTCACTGGCGTCGCAGGTATCTGGGGGCGCCGGGGCGGAAGCTCGGGCGCGTGAAGCGGGAGAAAAGGTTACAGGCTTCCTACAAGAGCTCGCCGCCGCAACCAACCGGCCCACAAATTTGAGAATCGAAGTCGGCGGGGCAAACGTTGACGTCGCGCGCCTCGTTGAGTTGGAGTTCTGGCAAGGAGTTGCCGAGTCGCAGGCGTCAATCTCTGTCGTGATTGGCAATGCTCGTTTCGAGTTCGAGACATCCAAGCTCGAGCGCTACGCCGGAGCCCAACTCTCGCCCGCTAAGTGGATCCGCACGAGCGACGAGGAAGCACGAAAGCAACTCCACCGCATTGACGCGGACATCTACTTCCTGCAACACCATGACTGGCACCAACTATTGTCGCGCAGCGACTTCAAAGCCCCGCAGCTCGATGGCCCTGAACAGTCATTCGCGCAACTCCTGGGGAAACTTGTGGAGTTGCGGGTCGGGCGCGACCTCATCCGGTCCGGACATCTCAACCGATACTTTGCACAGTTTGTGTCCCATTTCTACGGAGAGCATCTACGCCCGAGCGCCAACGAATTCCTGATGCGGCATGTGGACCCCGGCGAACCTGACTACAGGTACAAGCTCAACGCCGATGATGTCGCGTCGCTACTTGACGAACGTGGCGACTCAATACTTCGCGATCCTTCGGCGTACAACGTGTCGATACTTGACTTTGTTCTGGCGAGCGGAGATCGCGAGCTCGTGGTCGTGGCCGTCAACCAGCTGACGGGAGCTCGCAGACCGCGAACGTGAGTTCATATCTACGTACGTGGCAGAGGGAGACCAGCGAACTGAACTCATTCGCCTCCTCGCCGCCGAGTGGGACGGCATTCTCGACTTCGTCGCTGGCCAGAGTCAGCTCGACGTTGACGCCCGCGCCGAACTAATCAACGCAGCGCTGAGCGGTACGGCTGAGGGCCAACAGTACGACCTAGAAGCCGAAGCCAGAACGCTGCTCGCACAAGTCGTCGAGACATCGGGCGCGTTCACCGACCCCGCAGCCCTCGGTTCGGCGAAGGTGAAGGTTTCGATAGTTGCGCGCGCAGGGCTGGTGTTCGCTGACCTGGGACAACTCTCGCCCGCAGTTAGAAATGCGGCGATCGAGGCTGGGGCGTACGAGACCACTTTGGCGAATATGCGCGCCATCACTGGGAGTGACGATATCTCCCTCGACGCGCTCGCGCACGTGAGCAGCGCGGCTTTCGAAGTCAATTGAGCGCCTGGGCGACACATCAGACTCAGCAACCGGGCGAGCACCTCGTCCGGACCCCAGACATGCTGTTGCGAGCGCTCAACGAAGTAGGCGAAATCGGGCGGACAACATCACAGAACTTGTGGCGGTCGGATCCCAACTGCGTTGTGCCGAACCTTGCTGAAGTCCCGCGCACAGCGTGGCGAGCGTTGTGCGATCTCAAGCGCTTCCCCGCAACGCTTGGGAACGTCGCGAACTATGTCGACCACGCCGGTCGCGTCGACGACTCCCTCGCGGAGCTGATCGACGGAAGCCAAGTCGATCTCGACGAACAAGGAGGACTCGCAGGAACGACGCCTCGAGATCGCGAAGGCGATCTTGGCCGCGCACCTCTATTGAGAGCACGCTTCAGCGGGTCGGATTCGCCAAGAGCCTTGGGCTCGACGGCCCTCTGGAGCCACAAGATATTGAACCCG